>CAVVJB010000008.1:0-10103 GCA_963748465.1 uncultured Gammaproteobacteria bacterium | reverse complement strand
GGTGCTCTCGACTTCCTCGGGATCCTGGAGCAGCGCGTTGTTGCGCGAGAAGTCGAGGTTGCCGGTGCCGTCGTCGAGCTGGGCGTAGCCCATGCCGTCCTGCAGCACGCCGGACTTCCAGCCGGTGCCGTGCGACAGGTAGAGCAGCACGCCGTCGGACAGGTCGAACTCGCCGCGTGCCATCCAGGTGGTGTTGTCCCAGGTGCCCCGCATGTCGTTGTACTGGCGGTAGTAGCAGCCCTGCGCGCCGTTGAGGTCCGAGGGCTGCGCGGCGATGTCGTCCGGCAGGTCGCCGACCAGGCCGAAGGTGCAGTCGATCGAGCGGCCGCCCTCGTCCGTGCGCGTATCGTCGATGTAGCGCGCGCCGGCGGTCAGCCGGAAGCGGTCGGTGAACGCGAACGTGCCCTGGCCGTACACGCTCTCGGACTCGAGGCCGCGGTTCGGCTGCACGAAGGTCGACAGCACGCCGTTCGGGTCGTCCTGCGGGGTGAAGCCCCAGCTGCCGTGCAGCATGTCGAAGCGGATGCTGTTCTCTTCCTCGAAATAGAACAGGCCCGTGGTCCAGAACAGCCGCTGGTCCTGCGGGCTCGTCAGCTGCAGCTCGTGCTGTGTCCCCTCGTACGTCGAATAGACCGTGTTGCGCGAATCGCCCTGCACGCCGTTGCCGTAGAGCTGGCTCTGGTCGAACTCGGCATAGCCGCCGATGTAGCTCAGCGTGTAGCCGTCGCCGAAGCCGATGTCGAGGCGCGTGCGCAGGCTGTCGGAGTCGAGGTCCAGGTTGCCCGGGGCCGTCGCGTCGTTCACGCGATTGTCGAAGTCTGTGCTGCCGACGTCGCCGGTGCCCTGGTTGCGGAAGTTCTCGAAGCCGAGGAACCAGCTGATGTTCTCGGTCGGCTGGAACATCGAGCTGATGCGGTACGAGCTGAGGTCCGTCGTGCCGTACTTGCGGTTGGTCTCGAACTCGTTGCCCTCGGCGAAGTCCGTCCGCCCGTCCTGCTCCTCGACCGCGCCGGCGGCGCGCAGCGCCCACTTGTCCGCTGATCGGGATGTTCACCATGCCGCGGAAGCCGAGCAGCGAATCGCTGCCCGAGACGATCTCGCCCGAGGCGTCGAAGCCGCTCGCGTCGGGCTTCGCCGTGTGCACCGCGATCGCGCCGCCGGTCGCGTTGCGGCCGAACAGCGTGCCCTGCGGGCCGCGCAGGACCTCGATGCGGTCGAGGTCATAGAGCATCACGGTCGTGCCCTGCGAGCGGGCCGCGAACACGCCGTCCGAGTAGAAGGCGATGCCCTGGTCGCCCGCCTCCGTCTGGTTTCGCGTGCCGAGGCCGCGGATGAAGATCAGTGGCACTGCGTGGTCGCCGTTCTCGAAGAACTGCAGGTTCGGCACCAGGCCGCGCACGTCGAGCAGCGAGACGACGCGATTCTCGTCGAGCGTCGCCTGGTCGAACGCGCTGATCGCGAGCGGCGTGTCCTGCAGCGTGGTCTCGCGCCGCGTCGCGGTGACGACGACTTCGCCGAGCGTCGACTGCGTCTGGGCGTGTGCGGACATTACCGTTGGCAGGCACAGCATCGCGCCGCCCAGCACCGAAAACGAAGTTCTCATGTTTCCCCCGAAGCTTGCGTTTCTGTTGCGCTCTACTGGCGCGCTGAGGCCGAAGACGGACTCCGGATGACAGCGTTATCAAATACTAGACCAGAAATGACAGCGCTGTCCATACCGGACGGCCTCGCGGCCTTGCGAAGCTTTCTTGCAGCGCATTATTTCTTCGGGACGGCGGCGCGGCGCTTTCGCGCACCACCAGCTCGCCCGGAATCTCCTGGTTCACCGGCGTGAAATCGCCCGTGCGCAGGCTGTCGAGCAGCATGCCGGTCGCGACCGCCGCCGCCCGCTTGATCGGCTGGCGCACGGTCGTGAGCGGCGGCCACAGCGCGCTGCGCCAGCGAGATGTCGTCGAAGCCGACGATGCTGATGTCGCCCGGCACGGCGTAGCCCTGGCGGTGCGCGACCAGCAGGGCGCCGGCCGCCATGTCGTCGTTGCTCGCGAACACCGCGGTCGGGCGCTTGCGCAGCGCCAGGATCTCCTCCATGCAGCGCTCGCCGGACTCGAAGGTGAAGTCGCCCTGCCGCACCCATTCCGGGTTGTCGCGCAGCTTGAAGTCGCGGACCGCCTCCTTGAAGCCGCGCAGGCGGTCGATGCTGGCGCCCTGGTTCTCGTTGCCGAGGATGAAGGCGATGTCCCGGTGCTTGAGGCCCGCGAGATATTCGGCCATTTTATAGGCCCCGGCGCGGTCGCCGACGGAGACCGACGGCGACAGCTCGCCCCGGTACAGCTGCGACACGCGCACGAACGGCACGTTCTGGCGCGCCATCTGGCTCGAGCAGCTTCTTCGAATCCGCGAGCGGCGGGACGACGATGAAGCCATCCAGCAGCGACTGCCGCGCGAGCTGCTCGATCTCGTGCGCGGCGTCGTTGATGCTGCCCTCGCAGGGATGCAGCAGCAGGTTGTAGCCGCGCTCCCGGCACACGTCGAGCGCGCCGTGCTGGATGTCCGGGATGTAGTAGTTGACGTCGTCGTCGCGGTACACGAGCGCGACGATGAACGAACGGCGCGAGGCGAGCCGCCGCGCCGAGATGTTCGGCGCATAGCCCATCGACTGCGCGGTCGCGAGCACCTTGTCGCGCGTCGCCTGCCGCACGTTCGGTTCGCTGTTGAGCACGCGCGAGACGGTCTTGATGGAAACGCCGGCGTGCCGCGCGACGTCCTCGATCGTGTTGTTCGGCTCCCGGTTCTTTTTCATGCTCCCCCCGAGCCTGAGCGCGGATGATAGCGGATCGTTGACAGCGCTGTCACGACATGGAATGATAAATGCGGATTTCGGGGGGATCCGCACCGATGCAGGCCATCGACTACGCCATCGTGGGCCTGTACGTGCTCGCGACCATCGGCATCGGGATCGCCGCGCGCCGGCGCGCCGCCCGCAGCGTCGAATCGTACTACCTCGCCGACAAGTCCATGCCCTGGTACATGCTCGGCCTCTCCAACGCCTCCGACATGTACGACGTCACCGGCACGATGTGGCTCGTCACGCTGTGCGTGGTCTACGGGCTGAAGAGCATCTGGATCCCGTGGGTGTGGCCGGTCTTCAACCAGATCTTCCTGATGGTCTATCTCTCGACCTGGCTGCGCCGCTCGAATGCGCTGACCGGCGCGGAGTGGATCGAGACGCGCTTCGGCTAGCGGCACGGGCGGACAGCTCTCGCAGTTCGTGGTGATCGGGTTTGCGGTGCTGAGCGTGCTCGGGTTCCTGGCCTACGGTTTCGTCGGCATCGGCAAGTTCATCGAGATCTTCCTGCCCTGGTCCACGGTCGCGCCGTGGGTGCCCTTCGAGGTCGCGCCCCGGCATGTCGCCCACCTCTACGGCATCGCCTTCACCACGCTCACGATGGTCTACGCCGTGCTCGGCGGCATGTTCAGCATCGTGTGGACGGATGTCCTGAAGTTCGTGCTGATGACGGTGGTCTCGGTGATCGTCGCCGTCATCGCCATCCAGCGCGTCGACCCGGCGACGATCGCGGCGCTCACGCCCGCGGGCTGGCACACGCCGTTCTTCGGCTGGTCGCTCGACCTCGGCTGGAGCGGCGGGCTCGCGTCGCTCAACCACAAGATCGCGAGCGACGGCTTCACGCTGTTCGGCGCGTTCATGATGATGATGCTGTTCAAGGGCGTCCTGATCAGCGCCGCCGGCCCCGCGCCCAACTACGACATGCAGAAGATCCTCTCCACGCGCTCGCCGCGCGAGGCGGCGATGATGAGCGGCTTCGTGTCCCTGGTGCTGATGCCGGTGCGCTACCTGCTGGTCGCCGGCTTCGCGGTCCTCGCCATCGCCTATTTCGACGAGCTCGGCATCGCCGCCGCCGGCACGCCCGACTACGACCGCATCCTGCCGGCGGCGATGCGCCAGTTCGCGCCGCCCGGCGTGCTCGGCCTGATCGTCGCGGGATTGCTGGCGGCCTTCGTCTCGACCTTCGCGGCGACGCTGAACGCGGCGCCCGCCTATCTCGTCAACGACGTCTACCGCCGCCACATCAATCCGCAGGCGAGCCGCAAGCGGCTGATCTACCTGAGCTACGCGGTGTCGATCGTGTTCGTGTACCTGAGCGCCGCGATCGGCCTCTACGTCCCGAGCATCAACTCGCTGCTGATCTGGATCGTGTCCGGGCTGTGGGGCGGCTACACCGCGGCCAACGTGCTCAAGTGGTACTGGTGGCGCTTCAACGGCTACGGCTTCTTCACCGGCATGCTGGTCGGGATGGTCGGCGCGCTCGCCCTGCCCCGCCTGCTCGGCCCGCTGTTCCCGCAGATCGCCGCGGACGTGTTCCCGCTCTACAGCTTTCCGCTGCTGCTGCTGCTGTCGCTGGCCGGTTGCTTCATCGCGACCTGGCTGACTCCGGCGGACGACATGAACGTCCTCAAGGCGTTCTACCGGCGCGTCCGGCCCTGGGGCTTCTGGGGCCCGGTGCGCGACGCCGTGCTCGCCGAGGACCCGGCATTCCCGGTCAACCGCAACTTCCGCCGCGACATGTTCAACGTCGTCATCGGCACCGCGGTGCAGACCGCGCTCGTGGCGCTGCCGATCTACGTCGTCCTGCGCCGCTTCGACGGCATCGCCGCCTGCCTCGCGCTCGTCGCCGTGGGCGGGGCGATCCTGAAGAAGACCTGGTACGACCGGCTGGCGAGCGACTGAATGGCCGCCCGACCCGACACGGACCAGCGCCTGCCTCGAATGCCTTTGGGCATTTCGATGCGAGCGCGCGCGAGTACGTGATCACGGAGCCGCTGACGCCGCTGCCCTGGATCAATTACCTGGGCAGCCATGGCCTGCACGCCATCGTGTCGAACACCGGCGGCGGCTACAGCTTCTACCGCGACGCCAAGCTGCGGCGGCTGACGCGCTATCGCTACGACAGCATCCCGCTCGACAGCGTCGGCAAGTACCTCTACCTCGTCGACGGCGATTCCACCTGGAACCCGGGATTCCGGCCGACGCGCACGCCGCTCGACCGCTACGAGTGCCGGCATGGCCTCGGTTACACGCGCTTCCTGTCGGCACGCAACGGCCTGGCCGCGGACCTGCTCATGTTCATCGCGGACGAAGAGAACGCCGAGTTCCAGGTCCTCACGCTCAGGAACGACATCCGCCGCGGCGAAAACCGTGCGCGTCTTCTCCTACGTCGAGTGGTGCCTGTGGAACGCCGAGGACGACTCCACCAACCTGCAGCGCAACCTCTCGCTCGCGGAATGCCTGGTCAACGGCTCGACGATCTGCCACGTCACCGGCTACCGCGAGCGGCGCGCCCACTACGCCTTTCACCTCGTGAATCGTGCCGTCGACGGCTTCGACACCGATCGCAGCGCCTTCCTCGGCCCTACGGCGACTGCGCCGATCCGGCCGCGGTGCGCGCGCGCCGCTCGGGCAACTCCGCGTCAGCGGCTGGTGGCCGATCGCGTCGTTCTCGCTGTCCGTCACGCTGCAGCCCGGCGAATCCAACGAGCTCGTCTTCGCGACCGGGTTTGCGGAGAACGAGGTCGATGACAAGTGGGCGAGCGACGGCACGCCCAACGTGGCCGCGGCGCGCAGGCTCGGGGCCCGGCTCCAGGACGCGAAGCACGTCGAGCGCGCCTTTGCCGCTGCATCGCAGCCGCTGGGACTCGTTGCTCGACACGCTGCAGGTGCAGCACGCCCGATGCGCAGCTCGACGAGCTCGTCAACACCTGGAATCCCTACCAGTGCATGGTCACGTTCCAGCTCGCGCGCAGCGCGTCGCTGTTCGAGACCGGCCGCGGCCGCGGCATCGGCTTTCGCGACTCGAACCAGGACTGCCTCGGCGTCGTGCACATGGTGCCGGACGAGGTGCGCACGCGGCTCATGCACCTCGCGGCCACGCAGAAGAGCGACGGCAGCGCCTATCACCAGTACCAGCCGCTGACGCGCACCGGCAATGCCGAGATCGGCGACGGCTTCAACGACGACCCGCTGTGGCTCGTCCTCAGCGTCGCCGCCTACGTGCGCGAAACCGGCCGCGCCGACCTGCTCGATGCGACCGTCCCGTTCGAGGACGCGCCGGACGGCGGCGCCACCATGCGCGACCACCTCGTGGCGTCGCTCGGCTACACGCTGGCGCGGCTCGGGGAACACGGGCTGCCGCTGATCGGCCGCGCCGACTGGAACGACTGCCTCAACCTGAATGCGCACTCGACCGATCCGGACGAGTCGTTCCAGACCGCGCCGATGCGCACCAACGGCCGCGCGGAATCGGTGATGATCGCCGCGCTGTTCGTGCTGGCGGCACGCGATTACGCCGCGCTCGCCGACAGCGCTGAAGGATGACGCGACGGCGGCGAAGTACCGCGCGGCGGCGGATTCGATGGCGGCTGCCGTCGAAGCGCACGGCTGGGACGGCGAATGGTTCCTGCGCGCCTACGACCACGCCGGCCAGGCGGTCGGCAGCCCCGGCAACGGCGAGGGCCGGATCTTCCTCGAGCCGCAGGCACTCTGCGCGATGGCCGGCATCGGCGCCGAATCGGGCCTCGTCGATCGCGCGCTGCGGAGCGTCTCGGAGCGGCTCACCTCCCCGTACGGCGTGCGGCTGCTCGACCCGCCGTACCGCAGCTACCACGAGGAGCTCGGCGAGATCTCGACCTACCTGCCGGGCTACAAGGAAAACGGCTCGGTGTTCTGCCACACCAATCCGTGGCTCATCATCGCCGAGGCGATGCGCGGCCGCGCCGACCGCGCGATGCAGGTCCTGCGCGCCATTGCACCGACCTACCAGTCCGATCCGGCCACGCGCCGCACCGAGCCCTACGTCTACGCCCAGATGATCGCCGGCCCGGCCGCGGCGACGCCCGGCGAGGGCAAGAATTCCTGGCTGACCGGCACGGCGTCCTGGTCCCACACGGCCGTGACGCAATACATCCTCGGCCTGCGCCCGACGTTCGCGGGCCTCGCCGTCGATCCCTGCATTCCCGCGGACTGGCCGTCCTTCAGCATGCACCGCGTGTTCCGCGGCGCCCGCTACGAGATCGAGGTGCGAAATCCCGCACGTCGCGGCCGCGGCGTGCGCAACCTCGTCGTCGACGGCACAGGCCGTCTCCGGCAACGTCATCCCGCTGGCGGAACCGGGCACGACGGTCCGGGTGACGGTCGAGCTCGGCTGACGCATGGGCGACACGCTCGAGCTGGGCGACGGCCGCTGGCGTGTCACGGTCGCACCGTCGCTCGGCGGCAGCCTTCTCGCCTGCACCTTTGACGGCGTGTCCGTGCTGCAACCCGTGGCGCAGGCGCCGGTGGCCGGACGCCCGCCCGTGCGCTGCTGCCATTTCCCGTTGATCCCGTATTCCAATCGCATCGAGAACGGCCGCTTCAGCTTCAACGGATCGTCCGTGCGGCTGGCGCAGAATGTCGCCGGCTCACCCCATGCGCTACACGGCCATGGCTGGCAGGCCGAGTGGCAGGTGACCGAGCGTCGCGACGCCGACTGCGCGTTGACCTACCTGCACGAGCCTTCCCCCGACTGGCCCTGGCGATATCGCGGGCCGGCAGACGATTGCGGTCGCGGGCGACGCGCTGCGGCTCACGCTCGCCATCGAGAACCTCGGGCCGGCCGCGATGCCCTGCGGCCTCGGCTTCCATCCGTTCCTGCCGCGGTCCGGCGATGCGCGCCTCGAGCTGGAGGCGGCCCAGGTCTGGAACGGAACGGCCGACGCCTTCCCGACGGCCCGCATGGACGTGCCCGCCGCGCTCGATTTCCGCGCAGGACCGCGGGTTTCCGAGCGGGAGGGAACGGATCACTGCTTCGACGGCTGGAAGCGCCGCGCGACGGTGCGCTACGGGCAGGGCTCGCGCACGCTGGTGCTCGACGGCTGCGAGGAGACGGCCTACGTGATGGTCTACATCCCGGAAGAGCGCCGACTATTTCTGCGTCGAGCCGGTCACCCACGCGGTGAATGCCATGAACCATGCCGGACGCCGCGGCCGGCGGCCTGTGGACGCTCGAGCCGGGAGCGACGCGCGAGATCTCGATGACGATCCGCTGCGTGGGCGGCTAGGCGACGCGATTGGCCGCGGCGACGCCCGCGTACCAGCGGCCGGAATCCTTGACCGTGCGGCGCTGCCCGTCGGCGAAGTCCACGTGCACGATCCCGAAGCGCTGCGAGTAGCCGTACGCCCACTCGAAGTTGTCGAGCAGGCTCCAGCAGTGATACCCGCGGATCGGCACGCCGTCGCCGATCGCGCGCGCCATCATCCGCAGGTGCCCGCGCAGGTACGTCGATGCGCGCGTCGTCGCGGATGCGGCCGTCGGCGTCGGGCGCCGTGTTGTACGACGCGCCGTTCTCGGTGATCTCGATCGGCAGCTTCCCGGTCTCGCGCGCCATGCGCACCAGGATGTCGTAGAACCCCTGCGGATAGACGGTCCAGCCGATGTCGGTCTTCGGCAGGTTGCCGTGCATCGTCGCCCACAGGCTCTCGGTGTCGAGCCCCGGGATGCCGTTGCCCTGCGGCGCATGCTTCACCAGCACCGGCGTGTAGTAGTTGAACCCGACGAAGTCGTACGCGGCGCGCAGGAGCTTCTCGTCGCCGTCACGGAACCCGAGCAGCTCCGCCTGGCGATCGGCCTGCAAGGTGCCGTCGGGATAGCGTGCCGCTCAGGGCGGGCTGGAGAAACCACAGGTTCTGGAACCGGTGCCAGCGCTCCGCGGCGGCCGCGTCCTCCGGCGACGACGTCGCCGGGTACATCGGCGCGACGTCGAAGGCGCTGCTCACCTGCGCGGCGCCGTCGACGGCCTTCATGGCGCGCACGGCCTCGCCCTGCGCCAGGTTGATCACGTGCGTCGCGCGCACGAAGGCGAGCGGATCCTTGCGCCCCGGCGCATGGGTGCCGTACCAGTAGCCGACGCTCGAGAAGGTCTTCGGCTCGTTGAAGACGACCCAGTGCTTGGCGCGGTCGCCCAGCGCGCGGACCACGATGTCCGCGTATTCGGCGAAGCGCGCCGCCGTGTCGCGCTCGGCCCAGCCGCCGGCATCCTCGAGCGCCTGCGGCAGGTCCCAGTGGTACAGCGTCACGAGCGGGCGGATCCCCGCCGCCAGCGTCGCGTCGGTCAGGCGCTTGTAGTAGTCGAGCCCCTTCGAGTTCGGCGGGCCGCGCCCGTCCGCCTGGATCCGCGGCCAGGAGACCGAGAACCGGTAGCTGCGCAGGTTGAGCTGGCGCAGCAGCGCGATGTCTTCCGGATAGCGGTGGTAGCTGTCGCAGGCGACGTCGCCGGTGTCGCCGCCGTGGACCTTGCCCGGCGTGTGCGCGAAGCGGTCCCAGATGGATTCGCCCTTGCCGTCTTCGCGGCTCGCGCCCTCGATCTGGTAGGCGGCGGTGGCGGCGCCCCAGAGGAAACCGGGCGGAAATTCTGCTGAAGGCTGGCGTTCGACCGGCGATTCATCGAGCGCGAGCGTACGTCCCGCGGCGACCGCTCCGGCCATGGCCGCCGTCGCCTGAAGGAATGTGCGCCGCCGCATGGGCGTCGATACTACCCCGACCCGACCCGCTCAGGTCCAGGCGCGCAGCGCGGCGAGGAGGCCAAAGCCGACGACCATCATCGAGCCGAGCTTGACGGTCATCCTGAATTCCTGGGCGTCGATCTTCAGCTCCAGCTGGGTCTTCACGCTGTCGATCTTGTGGTCCAGGAGCGCAAAGCCGCTCTCCATGTCTCGCCGGAGGACCGCAAAACCGCTCTCCATGTCCCGCCGCAGGAGCTCGAGGTCTTGCTTGTTCGTCAACCGCAGGCTCTCGAGGTCCTGCTTGCTCGCCAAACGCAAGTTCTCAAGGTCTGGTTTTGTCGCCAGCGTGGTGCCCATGTCGTGCTCCATCGCATCGACGACCGCCCGCGCCTTGTCGGCCGGGACGGCGATGCTGACGAGCGCATCATACCGAGATTCTCTCGCTCACCTGGGTCAAGGATTGTCGTCGAACTCCGCAGTGAAGCCGATCGGTCTCGTCTTCAGGCCGGCGGCCCATCAGCGCACGAATGGCGCGATAGACCTCTTCGAA
>CAVVJB010000007.1:0-522170 GCA_963748465.1 uncultured Gammaproteobacteria bacterium | reverse complement strand
TCGCCTCGTGTGTCGCCCGATCACTACACGTCAGCGCGATGTGATCGAAAGTCGTCAGGACGTGATGAGCCTGGTTTTCGGAGGGATCGGCTTCGGTGAGGTGGCAAACATGAGAATCTCCCGCGTACAGCCAATAGCCAAAGCGCTGGAAGGGCGGGCGAAACCCGAGGCTGAGTCCGACGACATCGACGTAGAAGTCTTTCAGCTCGTCGAGCAATGCACGAGGGGCCCGGATGTTGATGTGGCTGAGGCCAAGCACGGGCATGGGTCGGTATCTCAGGATTTCGGGCGCGGGTAGAAATTCACCTGCACCAGGCTCCTGAAGACCTGCGGTTGATCGGGACGTGGCCGCCCGCCGAACCAGGTTCCTCGGCGGAGCTCTGGCGGGTTGTGGAAATCTTCGAATTCCCGGTCTACGCGACGCTCGCCGTACCTCACCAGCCACCCACGGGCTGCTGACTTGAACCGGCTCAACAAGGGTGTCGATCGGAAGACCGGGTCAGGCGGTACGGCGGTCAGTGCGTTGACGTGGCCGTTTCCGAGGCGCTCGGCTTTTTTTTTACCACCTCCGTTTCTTCCTCCGGGGCGACATCCCGCCCGACGCTCGCGTCCTCCGCCGGCGGGCGGTCCTCCGCCAGCGCCGCACGGAAGGCCTTGAGCGCCTCGGAACAGGCGTAAGCAAGCCGGGCAGAGGCCTCTTCGAGAGTGCTGCGTGCGTCAGACCCGCCGGTCGAGTCTGAGGAGGACCTGAGCTGGTTAATGCCAAATACGCCGGCTGCCAATACAAGAGCTTCCGCCAGGAGCACCTGGCCACCCGATGAGTTCAGGAAATCGGCGACAGGTCCTTTTCGGGCAGCTTTCGGGATCTTTACGCCGCCAATGCGCTTGGGAAGCTTTAGTTTCTTGCCGGATTTGGACTTTGCCATGGCCGCCTCGCTGATGTTGTGCGACGAGTACGTCACCAGAGGCGATGGGTTACCGCTAGCCGTTAAGCAGGGTCAAGCATGTCAGTCGTGTCCGACTTCTGGATGCGGTCCAGCAATTGCGGCCCTTCGTTTTTCGGCGTGTTTACAGCACGGCTGACCGGCCAGGCCTCGAAGGTCCCCGGTGATCCCGCCCGCACCAGATTCAATACTTTGTCGGGGTCGGACAAGGAGGGACTCAGCCACGCGTCCCAAGCGGCATCGGCCAACGGGATCGGCATTCTCGGATGAATGTCATGGATCGCAGCGACGGCATTGCCCGTAACGATCGTGCAGGATTCGAGTTGCGTCCCGTTTTCACGGTCCGTCCAGGATTCCCACAGGCCGGCGAAGGCGAACGGCCGCGCGTCCGTTCGGCGAATGAACCATGGCTGCTTGCCGTCATTCGCCAGTTGCCACTCGTACCACCCGTCCGTGAGGACCAGGCAGCGGCGTCTCTTGAAGGCATCCCGATAGGCAGGCTTACCCGCGATACTCTCCACGCGGGCATTGATCATGCGATTTCCGATTGAGCGATCTTTCGCCCAGAACGGCACCAGGCCCCAATGGAGCGAAGCAAACTCGTGTCCACCGTCCTTGCCAGCGCGCACCACCGGCACGACTTGCGTCGGGGCGATGTTGAAGCGCGGTTTGAGTTCGGGGACGTTGTCGACCCGGAAGATTCTCTTGACGGCATCCGCCGGTGAGAAAAAGGCGTAGCGACCACACATGTGTGCTGCTTATTCGCCGTAACGCGATATATGCCGCTGATAAGCCAGCAGGTGCTTCAACGCCTCCCGCGGTTGGCGCGCGAATTCGTACAGCCGGGACAAATTGAAGTGCGCATCGTGCAGCAAGGGATCGAGGGCCAGCGCTTCGTGATACGCGGCGATCGCTTCTTCTTTCCGATCGAGATCTTCGAGCAAAATGGCCACGTTGAATGACAGCAACGCGCTCGAAGACGTTGCCTGTCGGTAGACTGTCTCGGCGGCCTTCAGCTGGCCGTCCAGGTGCAACAATCGCCCGAGGTTGATTCGGGCTTCCAGATGATCGTTTTTGATGCGAAGTGCCTCGAGGTACGCAGCACGGGCGCCAGCCACGTCGGTGTCCTCCAGCGCGTGACCACGCCGGTAATGCTCATTCGCACGCGAGGCATCCGGTGCTTCGTCGGCACGCCTCAAGTGAGCGACCTGTCCAGGCCTCCCATTGATCGGAAGGGGCAACGTGTACTGGCCCGACGCTTCCCATTCATGGGATCCCTCGTGCACCGCCAGGCTCTTGCCCGAGGCGGCCACCGCGATCGAGGAGAATTCACGCCCAGGCGGCAGGACGGTCTGGACCTGCCGCAAGGCAGCCACGATTTGCGCAGAAGGGATCTTCGCCGCCCGGAGTGCACCGGCAACGCGGAGCACCAATAGATCCTGGAAGGTGTATGTGTGTTTCTTGCGACCAACCGTGTGGGTGATGCACCCGACTTGGCTCAACTGGCGAGTAAGGGTCGGGGTCAGGCCGAAAAGCCTTCTTATATCTGCCAGTGAGTAATCCACCATCTCATCGCCGAGACGATTTTCGTGGAGGAACCCCTGGCGCCGCAGCCTTTTTCGGCGCTTTACGCTTCATTTCGGCGGCCCTGGAACCCCGAGCCTGCAGGCTCGCCTTGAGCGCGCCCATCAGATCGACCACATTGGAATCACCGCGGAAAGATGGCGCCTCCGCAATGGAGACTTCCTTGCCTTTGACTTTCCGTTCGATCGCAGCCTGGACCCGCGCCCTGTGCTCATCGACATACTCATTCGGGTCAAAACGCTTGGCCGCGAGCTGTTCGATCAGCTGGCTCGCCAACTTGAGCTCCGCCTCCGACACCGACGCCGCTTCAACACCCAACTCCTTGATCGTGCGCACTTCCGCCCTGAAGTGCAACTGATGCATGGCCAATCCACCATCCATGGGACGGACGATCACGATGTGTTCCTTGCCGTGCGAGATCCAGCGACCGAGCGCGCATAGTCTGGCTTTCCTGAGGGCGGTGGCCAGTAACGAATAGGGCTTCGCACCGCCTTTATCGGGAGCCAGGTAGTAGGTCTTGTCGAAGAAAACCGGATCGACGGATTCGAGGGGAACGAATTCACTGATATCGATCGTGTGTGTGGTCGCGTCCTCGAGGGCTTTCAGTTCCTCGGCGGAGAACATCACGTACTGATCCTTCGCGAACTCATACCCCTTGGTCATTTCCTGTCGCTGGACCAGGGACCCATCATTCACTGCGACGTATTGTTGCTTGACGCGCGAGCCGTCTTTCTGGCGCAGCAGATTGAAGGAGATCCGTTCACTCGAAACCGTCGCGGAATAGAGCTTGACGGGGATCGCGACCAGGCCAAACGAGATCGTCAGCGACGCGATCGAGCGAGCATTGCTGGCCATGCCCCATAAATATTCGATCGTTGGATGGGCATCAAATGATTCGCACTCTGGGTTTGTCCGGCAAGTGATTGAAAATATGGAAAGCGTGCTCGCGGTGTAGGACGCGCGCCGGCGAACGTCGAGTTTCGGGCTTACATGAGCAATCAGGCAAACGGCGTCTGCATCCAGGTCGCACCAACAAATTTTGGCATGGGCGGTCTGACTTGCCAGTCGCCTCGAGCTCCGCACTCGCGGCACCGTGGCCGGCACTGGCAGATCTGCCGGCCGCCGAGACCGGCGGCGACCAATCCGGCGAGGTCGCAACTCGCCCAACGGCGGCAACCCGGGCAGAAGCACGCAATCTCGTGCTGGTGCTCGAGTGCCTGGCGGAAGGTGCGGATCTCGATACGTTCCATAGCCACCGCCGGTTCCATGAAGCCCCGCTAATGTAATGGCGTGTGAGTTCCCGGGGTGGATCCGGGGTCTTGAAAGTTTTCGGGGACGACCAAACATTCGGTCGGCGTTCAGTACGGCTTGGAGGTTCGCAATGGACACGCGGGTTTCCCGGCTGGCCGTTACGCTCAGGTGGCTGGCCGTTCTGTGGATGGTCGGTTGGGCGGTGTATGTGGCGTTCTGGGATGCCGGGCGATTGGCCACCCTCGACGGCATGGTGGCTGCGCTGGCGGCGTTATTGATTCCCGCCGTTCTGGCGTGGGTGCTTGCCTGGGGACTGGACCGGCTGCCGGACGGGCGCCGTGCCAAAGCGAGCCCGGGCGGGGTGCGGAGGGTGGCCCGGTCCACTGATGCAGAGCGTTAATGTTGCGCTCGACCTGAAATGTCCTACACTTGGGCCTAGAACAAGAATCGGACTTCGCTCATTGGGGAGGGGACCATGGGCATCGTTACCGTTCGCTGTCCCGCGACGGGACAGGAAGTGCCGACCGGGCTCGTCATGGAGCCCGACCAATTCAAGCTGGCTAGATTCGGCCCTCACGCATTCGTTTGCGACGCTTGCGGCGAGTCCCACGTGTGGGAGAAGCCGGAGGCGACGGTTCAGCTGAACGGCGTGCCTTTCAAGATCACGCCCGACCGGACGTGATCCCGCGGTCCGTTGCGCGCCTGAAAATCGATGTGACCATTATTGGCGTGCAGTGGCTGGTTTGCGCCGCTTCAGATGTCGATGGCGCTTGCGATGGCCAGCGCGAGACGAAGCCTGGCGCCGCGCCTCCGATTCACGCTGCAGGAAGAGACAGAAGCGTTGCTCCGCGAAATCCCAGTCGAGCCTGCGATCGATGAGGGCATCCAGGTATTCGCGACGTCGGTTCTGGTGATCGAGGTAGTACGCGTGCTCCCACAGATCGACCGCCAGCAAGCAGGTGTGTCCATTGGCTTCCGGGCAATCGACGCCCGAGGTCGTCAGGATTCTCACCTGCTTGCGGCGGTTCGCTGTCAGCCAAAGCCACCCGCTGCCCAGGTGCATCGCACCGGCCTCGGCGAACTTGTCGGCGAAGTTCGCGAAGTCACCGTAGATGCGATCGATCGCCTTGCCGAGCTCCCCACTCGGTCGCTTCCTCGCCGGCGTCAGGCACTGCCAGTAAAAAGAATGGTTCCAGGCCTCAGAAGCCATCGAAAGCAGTTCCGTCCCACGGCCATGCTCACGTGCCCAGCGCACAATCTCGAGGGAATTCTTGCCTGCCAACCCTTTGTGAGCTTGCGCGAGCCGATTGGCCGATTCGACACATTGGGCGTGGTAAGAACCGTGAGTCAACATGGTTCTCGCAGAAATGACAGGCGTAAGTGCGCCGAGCACCCATGGGATCGGGTGGAGAACGAACGGAATATCCTGCGAATTCGTCGTCGGCTCATCGGGTTGTGCACTCGAACTGGCCGCAGGAATCGGCCGTTGAGCTCCTTCGATCAGCGCGAGCTTGGATTTCGCGGTTTCCATCGCGCTTTCCAGGCGCAACTGCGCGACCTCTTCCCATGCAGAGCTACACACTCCTTCCGGATCGGTGGCTGATTCGGAGCCGATATCCGGAGACTCAGCGGAGGTAACATTTCGCGGAAGCCGGGATCTGGCAGCGCTCAACGATTGCCTTCTGATTCTGCGGCTTAGCCACGGGCTCTCCCAGGATTGCGCCTGGCGTCCGACGGCCGCTCGCAGCCCACGCCACCCGTTGCCCACGTGCTTCGCGCCTGCCAACGCCGCACGGCTGGCGAAACTCCAGACCTTCAACGCCGCAGCACGGAGTTCCATCCGGCGCGCGCGCTCGCGTGACCAGTGCACGGCCTGCCGGATTCGCGTCGAAACGGATGGTTCCAGAACTCCGGTAATCCATTTCTCTACTCTCATGGCCGACGGCACAGTCGGCACTGTGGAGGCAGCTCCGTTGCCGGGTAGCACTTGGCCGTTCAGCCGGCTCGAAGCTCTGTCTTCGACCAGTTCGGAGCGAACGGTCTCCCACGCGCTTTCGAGACGTTCCAACGCGCCTGACCGGGACTGATCCTGGCCGTCATGAAGCTGGGCAAGATTGAACTTCAGAAGCTCGATGTCATGGTCAACCATTCGGCTCAGGTCGCCGATTCGTTGCGCAGGGTAAAAAGCAATCGCTTTCTGGGCACCGTTTCGAGCGTATTGCGTGCTCTCGGTCGAGAGTATGTTTGCCATGATCACTACCCCGTTCAAATCAATGCGTACCACCTGGCGCCGCATTCCATGCGGGCGGTACTGACAGGTTCAACGTAAGGCAGCCGGCCGACTCGCCCTGGGGTTACAAGGCAAGGATTCGGCGGGAGCCCGTCACGGACTATACGCCGGGCGTGTTCAGATGCGACCCGTTTTGCGGGCTCTTCCAATGTCGCCCACGCGCGGGTGCAAGAGCTCAGGCATTTCGAGGTGCCACTTCAGCACCACGAGCCGTGCGACCTGGTCGCCTCGATTCGGCCGGAAATTCAGTGGGTTCCAGCACGAACTTCAGCTTGTCGTCGAACTAGGTGTCGCCGGGATTGTGTAGGGCGAGGCCGAGGTAACCATCGCCTCTGGTGAATGCGGGAGTGCGGCTGCTTCAGCCGAGGCGCGCGACCTGGGAGCCTTGGATCTCGAACCACGATTCACAGCTTCTCTCGCGCGCGGCGGCGTGGCGCGGCCAGTCGCATCCGTGGCAGCAGCTGCGATACTCGATTTCGCATCAAGCGCAACCCGCTTGGCGCGCAAGGCAGCGGCCCTTCGCGCGCGCGCACGCTTCGCCTTGATGCGCAGCTTTGCCCGCTGCGCCGCGAGTTGCGCCGTGTTTGCTTTCTTTCGAGCCCGCTTGTGCGCTCGCTTGGCCACCTTTACGGCCTTGCGCGCGACCTTGAGCCGAGCCTTGGCCTTCTTGAGCCGTTTTTTAGCGGCCCGAGCCCGTGTTCGGGCGGCAGCGAGCGACCGGCTGGTCACGTGCCGAACTCCGTTGGATCGCGGGGCGCTAATTGTGAATCCGCAGCGAGGCGATGCGGTCGTTCACCAGCGCGAAATCGAACCGGGCGATGACGGGACTGCCTGCAAAGTTGCCGGCAAGTTCGGCAGTCAGCGTCGAATTGCCGTTCGAAGTGTTGATTTCAAGAGGCGTGACCGTATGGTTGTATTTCTGCCGCGTCCTGGCCTTCCAATTCTTGATCGCGGGCAACCCTTCGTAGAAACGCCCTTCATCGCGAACCGTGGCGAAAGGTGCAAAACAATCCATCATCGCGTCGACGTCGCCGGCGTTCTCAGCCCGCACATAAGTTTCAATTGCCTGGGGTAGTGGAATATCCATTCGTCCTTTCCCGGTCGCGTTGTGAGTGGCAATGAATTCTACCCCCTGCCGAGCGCGCTGCAGAAAAAGGCGCCTGCTCAGCGCCTTACCCCGACAACCGCGACGGCGTCGAACCCGAGACCGTTCGGCCTACGCGCGCAGCAGGACTCGTACGTGAAGAGGATTCTCGTAGAAACTGTTGACGGCCCCCACGACTTCATTGTCGCCATTGATCAGCGGAGCGATATTCATGACGACGCTGACGCGCGATCCGTCGAGCCGTTCGATACTGACTTCGACATCAAAGGCACCCGGGACCTTCCCGCTCAGGACGTCTGCCATCGGGCAGTGCTCATGAGTCAAGCGGCTGCCGTCCGATCGATACAGCACCGAAGCCCCGCAAAAATTCTCGTGCGTGTCTCCAACCACCGGCTTGCGGCCCCAGATTTCAGCCGCCCGATTGTTGTAGTAGAGGATCACGCCTGCTGTGTCGCATGTGTATACCGCGGTGTCTGCGCTATTGGCCAGGGCCTGGTAGCGGTCGTGCGTCAGCTGCTCCACCTGCGATTCAAGGCTAGGAGCCGCACGAGTTTCGGATTCGCCGTTGAATGCGGTGAGAAAGCGCGGAACCATGGACTCCCCCGGGAGGACGGCGATCGCAGCGATTGTGAGCCGGCACGCACCACCGGTATGTACGGCGCGCCACATACCGTCAGTCTTAAAACGCAAGCGGGCCGTAGTAGAAGATTGCGAGAGCCGCGAATAGCAGGAAACCAACGATGGCACCGAGGCCTGCACAGAAACCCACATGCAGATTATGGCCGCCCGATGGGAAGTTTTGGCTGACGGGAGAGCAGCGGTAGATTCCGACCAGCGAACCGACGAGCGCACCGAGCGCGATCCACACTGCAAACGGGAGCATCGATCATCGTTACTTTTCTGGCTCCTCCTCGTCTATAAGCCAATATGAGTATCGTTCGGCCCTATTTGTAGGATGCGGGTCACACGGCAGGGCAAGCTGACGTCCTACGAATGAATCCCGTGGGCGGGGCTATCCTGAATGGGCCGGCGCAGGAGCAGAATGAGCATATCGGCGTCAGAAATTGAAGAACTACGCCTCGCGAAGGGTTCTCTGGAGAATCCCGGTCTGGCCGTGAAGATCAGCAACGTCGTGGGATCGCCCATTGAAAAGGGGATCCGGTTCCTGCCTGCAAAGTGGAAGCCCATGGTGGTCGACGCCACTCGAAAGTCCATCGATGCAGCGCTTGACGCAGCGATCCGCACGATCGACGTCAATTCGACGCGGAAGGCATCGGCGCTGTGGCACAAGGTCGCTGTGGGTACGACCGGCGCCGCAGGCGGGGCCTTTGGCCTCGCTGCCCTCGTGATCGAGTTGCCGGTGTCGACCACGATCATGTTGCGGTCGATCGCGGATATTGCCCGCAGCGAAGGCGAGGATATCCGGGCGCCCGCTTCCAGATTGGAGTGCATTCAGGTGCTCGCGCTCGGAGGAGAGTCTGCAAAGGACGATGCAGCGGAGGCGGGGTACTTCGCCGCGCGCGCCGCAATGGCGAAGGCGGTCTCGGACGCTTTGAGACACATCGCCGAGAAAGGAATATTGGAGAGAGGTGCGCCGGCCATAGTCAGCCTGATCGGCGCGGTCGCATCGCGATTCTCCATCAGCGTGTCCCAAAAGGCGGCTGCGCAAGCCATTCCGCTCCTGGGTGCCGTCGGCGGCGCGGTCATCAACACTGTCTTCATCGACCATTTTCAACGCATGGCCAGGGGGCATTTTGTCGTCCGTCGACTGGAGCGCGTCCATGGCACTGACGAAGTGAGGCGTGCCTATCACGAGCTGTAAACATGGATCGTGAGAGCATTCAGTCGCTGGTTGAATACAGCTTTCAGGTCGGCAGCTTCGAGTTGAATGTGGCCGGCGTGATCGCCGCGATTCTCACGCTGTTGCTCGTGTGGCTCCTTTCCCGCGTAATGCAGAAGGGGTTCACCCGCTGGGCGATGAGCCGCCAGCCGGCACTCCGGCCGACGATCTACACCGTATCCCGACTGGCCAAATACAGCCTGATCGTGATCGGGGTACTGGTCGCAGCGGGGCTCATGGGACTTCCGCTGACACAGTTCGCGGTACTCGCCGGCGCCATCGGCGTCGGCCTGGGTTTTGGCCTGCAGGCGATCTTCAGCAACTTCGTGTCCGGGCTCATCCTGTTGTTCGACCGCAGCCTCAGGGTGGGCGACTTTGTGCAGCTGGAATCCGGCGTGCGCGGCGAAGTGAAGGACATCGGGATTCGCGCAACTCGCATCATGACCAACGACAACATCGATATCCTGGTGCCCAATTCGGAGTTCGTGACGGGCCGTGTGGTGAATTGGACGCTGGGCGACAACGTGATCCGGCTGCACGTCCCATTCGGCGTCGACTACGGCGTCGACAAGGACCTGGTGAAGAAAGCCGCGCTCGAAGCGGCCAAGGAGGTCCCGTTCACGCTTACGGAGAAGGACCGGCGCAAACCGCAAGTGTGGCTGGTGGAGTTTGCGGAGAGCAGCCTCAATTTCGAATTGGTCGTCTGGCTGACCGCCGAGGCGACCAAACGTCCGGGCGCCGTGAAGGCGGCATACATCTGGGCACTGGATAATGCGCTGCGCAAGTACGGCATTGGCGTTCCGTTCCCGACGACCGACCTGAACATTCGCAGCCTGTTCGGGCTCCAGGGTCGCGACGCTCTGCATGCGATGCGCGGGAAGATTCCGGCAGCCGATGTGGAGGCAGCCGTGCCCGTTGCCGCGCCGAGCCGCGCCAGTAACGATGCGCTGGAAGACGTGGAACTGGAAATCAAGGACAGCCAGTCAAAGGGTGTGTCGCGCGTCGTGTCCGGTCCGACGCGACCGGCGTCCTGACCGGGCTCGCCACGTTTCCCCCTGAATAAGGGCGGTTCTTCCCAAAAGCCTGTCCGTCGCCTACAGACCTCCCCGGACGGCCGGCGTACATATATGGGGGGTGAAACTCGATAGTTTCTGGCACCGCCGCCGGACGATCCGGGAAGGGATCGTTGTCGCTATCGTCGTCGCACTCTCGACCGGCGTGTTTTTTGGCGTGGCCCGTGTAATGACTGCGCTGGGTTCGTCGCAAGCAACCGCCCTGACTCCGCCCGCGGCTCAGCCTGACGACGAGTATGCTGACGACGACTATAACGACACCGCGGCATCTGGAAAGAACTCAGATAATCCCGGCTCGCCTCAGTCGGAATAGTCGGCCAATCAGGAATTCATGGCGCCACGGCAGACCGCGCCTCATCGAAGCTACCGCGGAAGTAGGCGACATTGTGGAACGCCTCGCGCGTGAGGGCTTCAGCCACAAATCGGGCGTCGGCCGCATCGATCCCGAAGACGATCACGCGGGTATTGTGATCATCCATCGGAAGCCGGCCGTCATCCTTGGCCCGCTTCATTTCACCGACGTCTTTCCCTTCCAACACGCCGCTACGCGGGACGTTTCGAGCCTGGGCAATTGTGCCGTTGCGGAAATCGGCCGCTTCGCGAGTATCGATGAGAACGGCAGTCTGGTCATTGATGACGACGTGGCGTAAACCGGACGGCTCGATCTCCGTGACGCCACCCAGAGCTCGCCAGACCGGTATGCCTAGCTGATAGCGCCGAACGTTGGCATAGCCGGCGCCGACAAGCTCATCAGCGAGCCGCTTGCTCTTGCCGCAGTGCGGGCCGTTACAGTAGAGAACAAGAGCCGTATTCTTGTTCCCATCGAGTATCCGACCGATTTCCGCGATATCGGAAACGTATGACGACATGGGAACGCCAGGTTTCGCGGCGACATTGACGGCGTCCGGGATGTGGCTGATCGAGTATTCTCGGAAAGGCCGTGCGTCGAGGACGACGGCACTCTGGTCCGCCAGGATGCCTTTGAGTTGCTCGGTGGAAATCTCATCGGTTCGTTGCCCGGATTCGCCCAAGGTCGCCTGTAGGATGCTTTCCGCCGTTTGAGCGGATGTACTGGCTGCTGAACAGAGCAACACGATTGGCCACAGAATCGCCTTGTGGTTCATCTTCGTCCCCTCCCGTCAATTCTTGCGGCGTTCCGATCTTACGACGCACTCCCCGGATCCGACGTTCCCGGGTGCCCTGCGCCGTGCCTCCTACAAGGGCTGCGCGAAATTGTCAGCGCTTGCCGTCGGCGGCACTTCACGCAGCGTATGACGCTCGTTTCCAGCTTTCGTTAAGTGAGTGGGCGCACACAATGAATTCTGGATCTATGTTCGGATTTGCCCATGCGATCGCATGCTCTCCGCGACGAGTCCTGGAGCCGTCCGTTTGACGAGACGACGGTTCGGGACGTGCTTGGAGAACCAGGAGAGTGGACGCGCTGCATCTCCAACGATGCGAACGAACTGCCCGACATGCGCGGGGCAATCATCCTGGACGTCTTTGTAGTCAGACAGGAACTTCTCATCTACATCCAGGGAATTGCGGGCAGCGAAACGGTGGCGGTGTTCCTGATCGAAGATCAGGGGCTTCGCCAGCGAACTGCCGACGCATTGCAGATCGGAGCCGAAGTCATCGCGGCGCTGCAGGCTTTGCTTTGATGAAAGGCCCGCCACCGTGAGGTAGCGGGCCCTTGGACGGAGCGGATCGTCAGTCGTGTACTGCCGGGAGGTTGAGCAGCGTGGTCGAGCAATTCTGCTTGGCCGCAGGACCGGCAAACGAACCGCCGATGGACTGGCCCGCGCCAATCGGACAGCCGGCGGCGCCGGTCGGACACAGCCGGATGTGACCCAGACCATATCGAGTTCGAATCTTCCGGAATCTCTGTCATATTCTTTGGCATGTGCAAGTCGCTGGCAGCGGCCGTAGCGATCCTTGGGTCCATGGGTGCAGTCGCTTCTGCGGATCCGCCGTCGGCCACCAACGCCGGTCCGACGAAGCTTGATCCCGTCGCCGTAGAGTCGAGCCGCCGCAATCCGCGCATCAACGAGCAAGTCAGCGAGTTTGTCAGTTCCATCGCGAGGCCGGCCACGCATGAGTCCATGGCGCGATGGTCGGTGCACGTCTGCGTCTTTGCGGCAGGCATCCGGCCGAGTGAAAGCGAGTTCCTGCGACGGCGGATCGGAGAGGTGGCGGGCGAGGCGGGTATTCCGGTGGAGGCGCCGGGATGTCGAGCCAACTTCGTGGTGGTGGTGACATCGGATCCAGAGGGCTTCCTTCGGGAATGGTGGAACGTAGAACACAACCTCTTCACTCGTGAGCGCGGCGTCGCGCCGGTAGAGCGCATGATTCGCACCGACCGACCGGTGCGCGTCTGGCACAACGCGTGCCATGCGCCGCCGGACCTCGCGCGCGAATACCGACTGAGCGTGCAATGGCACTGCGACACGGGCACGCTGGGGTCGCGCCTAACCCGTGCGGCGGTTCGCGCCATTTTCACGGCCATTGTCGTCGTCGACCTTCGAAGAATCGAAGGGCTCACCTGGGGGCAGGTTGCGGACTATGTCGCCATGGTCGGTCTCGCGCAGCTGCGAACTGATGCGGAAACCGGCGCGGTGCCGACGATCCTCAGCCTTTTCAAGGATGGTGGCGAGGAGCGGGCGAAGGCCTTGACGGTCTGGGACCAGGCATTTCTCAAGTCCGTGTATGCGAGCCGGGACGGGAGCTTGACCGAGCTGGCACAGATCAAGCTCAAAATGACGGAGGATCTCGCGCGCTAGTGTTTGCCATGGCACGGCTGACCGGTTGCCTGCGATGCAAGAGCTCATGCCAGAAATGTCGATTGCGGAGAGGCTGGTACGACAACTCAGCGAACCGAGTGATGTGAAGCCTTTCCAATCAAAGGAGTACGACCGATGAAAGTCATGGTTTTCGTGAAGGCCACCCCGAATAGCGAAGCGGAGACGCTTTTCAAGGAACCCGAGAAGATGGCGAAGATGTTCGCCGAAATGGGCAGGTATAACGAAGAACTCGTCAAGGCCGGCATCATGAAGGGTGGTGACGGCCTGAAGCCCAGCAAGTACGGCAAGCGCATTCGCTTCAACGGCACAAAGCGGTCCGTCATCGATGGGCCGTTCGCCGAGACCAAGGAGCTCGTCGCGGGCTTCTGGATCTGGGAGGTGAAGTCGATGGAAGAGGCGGTCGAGTGGGCGAAGAAGTGCCCGAACCCGATGCCCGGCGAGGAGTCGGACCTCGAGATTCGCCCGTACTACGAGGCGGCGGATTTCGGCGAGGGCTTCACGCCCGAAGAAAAGGCGCGCGAAGCCGACCTGCGCAAGCGCATTGGTGACGTGTGACGCTTCGACGTCGTCGCAGGCTCGGGGCGATCGATCCCGAGTTTGCGCGCTAACGTTTGCGCATCGAACGGGGCGCGCAGCTTGACGTCGGTATTGTCGAAGAAGCAGTAGACATCGCGCGGTTTCCGCGTCGGTGGCTTCCGGGATGTGATCTTCCGCGCGTCCTTCGGCTCGGAGCCTCGGTGCCAGGCGGCGACGCGCCTTGCCCACTCGTCCAGCGACCTGTCGGAGTAGCCGCTCTGGTACAGCTTCTTGTCGCCGTGCAGCCGGAGGTAGACGAAGTCGGCGGTGATGTCCTGGACCATCGGCCAGCGTCGCGCGGTCTCGGCGATGACCAGCGCCGTGTTGTGCTCCCGCAGCAGGTCCACGAATCGGGGATCGAGAAAGCTCTCGTGGCGGATCTCGATTGCGTGCCGGAGGCTTCGCCTCGCATCGATGGCAAGCCGGCTCCTGCCTTTCACGATGGCGTTGCGCCTGCGCGCGAGAGCCAGCGCCGCCTTCGTGTCACGCGGCAGAAGGTCGAGGAAACCCGCGAGGCGGTCATGGTCGTACCGGAAGTTCGGCGGAAACTGCCAGAGGATGGGACCCAGTTTCTCGCGCAGGTTGAAAAGCCCTGAGGCGAAGAAGTTGGCGAGCGGAACCTCGACGTCCTTCAGCCGGAGCATGTGCGTGATGAATCGCGGGCCCTTGACGGCGAACGTGAATCCTTTCGGGGTGTCCGCGTACCAGCGGGCGTAGCTGGATGGACGCTGCAGAGAGTAGAACGAGCCGTTGATCTCGATGACGGCGAGGATGCTGGCCGCGTACTCGAGTTCGGCATGCTGCGGCAGGTCTTTTGGATAGAACGTGCCGCGCCACGGCTTGTAGCGCCAGCCGGAGATTCCGATGCGGATCGCGGCCATGCTTCCATTATCCTCCGGCAGGGGGGCCTCGGATATGGCGCAATCGCCAATTTGCGGTCAGTGCGGTTTGGATTACGCTAGGGACTGCTGGGACATCTAACCAGCTGCCGGGCGCGCCGATGCGGTCCGGTCGCTGCCACGGTCAAGGAAAAATTGAGGGGAGATGAGGAAATGAACAAAGTCAAACTGAGCGGCGGTCTGTCACTGCTGCTTGCGTTCGCGCTGTTGAGCCCGATCGCCTCGCATGCACAGACGGCGGTGAGTTCCCGACAAAGCAACTTCGAGATCATTGCGGTCGATGGGAACAACCTGGTGGTGCGCGACCAGAATGGCACCCGCGAACTCACCGTTCCGCCGGATTTCCGGTTCATGGTCAACGGCAAGCCGTTGGCGGTCAGTGATCTTCGCGCCGGCATGAAAGGCACCGCGACGATCACGACCACCACGACGCAGCGGCCCGTTTATGTCACGACCATCAAGCAGGGTACCGTGACCTATCAGACGGCACGTTCGATCCAGATCAAGGAAGACAACGGCCAGGTCCATAAATTCACGCAAAGCGAAGTCGATGCGCGCGGCATCCGCCTGTACATGGGCGACTCTCCGATCCGAATTTCCCAGCTGAACCCGGGTGACAAGGTCACGGCGACCATCGTCACCGAGGGCAAGCCGGAGATCCTCACGGCGAAAGACGTAAACGCACAACTCGCCGCTGCGCCGACTCCGGCAGCCGCTGCGCCCGCACCGGGAGCCGCTGCGCCGGCACCGGAGCCGGAATCGGCCGCAGCCGAAACTCCGGCTGCAGCCCCGGCCGCGGAACCGGCTCCTGAGGAGCCGCAAGCGTTGGAACAGTCAGCGCCCGCACCGGCGGCCGAGGAAGCGGCGCCAGCGCGTGAATTGCCGGAGCCTTACTTCAAGAACCCGTTCTTCATGCTCCTGGTGTTCATCATCATCGGCGCGTTGATCTGGGTGCTGATGCGCAGGAGAGCCAAGGGCGCGAAGTAAGGCGGCCGAAACAGTACGGTCCCGTGCCGCCCTGATTCCGCCAGCCCGCGGAACCGGGCGGCACGGTACACAGTAACTTGTTGATTCAGATAGGCCGGAACTTCTTCGGCACCCCAGTGGGGTTGGCGCAGGCCTGATCCGGATAAATACGAATGACGTTCCAGGCGGCGCCGCAGTACACTCGAAATCGCGTTGCTTCCTTGTGCGATGTCACATCAGTCAACAGAGGGGAATGACATGAAGCGGCTATTTGCGACGTTGATGGGCGTGGCAGTAATTTCGTTGTTTGGCTCCGTGGCTCGCGCCGATGACGATGCGGCCAAATGCGCGGAAGCGATCAAGCTGTTCCAAAAGGCTGGCGAGAGCGCCGACTACTTCAAGAATAGTTACGGATATGCGGTTTTCCCGACAATCGGCAAGGCCGGACTCGGCATCGGCGGGGCCCACGGATCGGGATGTGTCTATCAGCAGGGTAAGCAGATCGGCACGGCCAAGATGAATCAAGTGAGCTTCGGCTGGCAGGCGGGGGCACAAGGTTACAGCCTCCTGGTCTTCTTCGAGGATGATCGGGCACTCAAGGATTTCACGTCGGGCGAATTCGAGTTCGGGGCCAAAGCCAGTGCCGTCGCCATCACGGCGGGAGCATCCGCCGGCGCAGGTACGACCGGTACGTCTTCAGGCGCAAGCGGCGGAAAGCACGACGCAACGACGCAAACTCGCACCGGCTACGAGAACGGCATGGCATCCTTTTCGATCATCAAGGGTGGGCTGATGTACGAGGCAGCGCTCGGCGGCGCCAAGTTCAAGTACGACCCGCTCTGACGACGTTCCCCGGGACCGGGGGTCGGCGGGAGCCATTTTGATGCAATGATTTAATGCCCTTTGCGGCGGAGATCATTCATCCATGACCTCGGCTGTTATCCGGGTCGTTGTCACACTTGTGGCAGCCGTCGGGGCGTTCGGCGGCCCGGGCTCACTGGCGCAGGACTCGGACAGCCAGGCTTCATATGTGTCGCGAGCCCGTTCCGGGATACAGGGCGGTGTGCGTGTTTCCGCGGCAGCACTTTCGGCCGAAGAGAGCGCCGCTGTGTACGGTGCGCGACTGGCTGACAAGTCGATACAGCCGGTCTGGGTCGAGGTTGCGAACGACGAAGACGTTCCGTACTGGTTGATGTATGCGGGGCTTGACCCCGATTTCATTCCTGCGTCGGAAGCAGCCGAAGCCATGGCCCCCCGAAACCCGGGCCGCGAGCTCGAGGCGCTGGACCGACGTTTCAGCGAACTGGCCTTCCAGAATCCAGTCCCGCCCGGGGCAACGGTGGCGGGCTTCGTCCTCACGAACCTGCATGAGGGCGCGAAACTCCTGCAGATCGATCTGTTCGCGGATCGGCGCAGCCACAGTTTTTCCTTTCTGGCCATCGTTCCCGGATTGCGGACCGACTACCAGAAGAGCAGGGTCTTCGACAGCGATCATGCAGCGACGACTGGCGACGTCGTCAGCTATTCGAGCGACGCGGAGTTCGTGGCAGCCCTGGAAGCGTTGCCGTGTTGCGCGACCAACAAGGACGGCTCGCGCAATGGCGACCCGCTGAACCTCGTCATCATCGGCGACGTCGAGGAGGCGTTCTCTTCGCTGGTTCGTCGCGGCTGGAGCCCGACGGAAGTGACCTGGAAGGGATCGGTGATGCGGATAATGAGTTCCGCGATGTCACGAGAGCGATACCCGTACGCGCCGATCAGCAACCTGTACCTGTTCGGGCGCTCGCAGGACATCGCCTTGCAGAAGGCGCGCGACAATATCCATCAGCGAAATCATCTGCGACTATGGCGAAGCTCGATGCTTTACCGCGGCAATCCCGTGTGGATCGGTCAGATCAGTCGCGACATCGGCAGCCGGATGACAATCCATTCGCCGACATTCACCACGCACAAGATCGATCCCGACGTTGACGAGGCCGCCAAGGCCCTGGTGGAAGACCTCGCCTATTCCCAGGGACTTCGGGCCATCGGACTGGTCAAGGGAGTCGGCATGGCGCCGAAGAGCGCGCCACGCCAGAACCTTACGACCGATCCCTACTTCACGACCGGAATGCGCAGTGTCCTGCTGTTCGACAGCGCACTGACGTCTCTGGCCGAGATCGAGATACTTCCCTGGCAGCCCTTTGAACAAGGATTCCTGAAGCAGCCGGTCGAGACAGGCGAGCCATGAGCATGCTCATGGTGCGCATTCGGCCGGCAGTGAACTTCGCAGGCTTGGCCTGCGTGGTGATCGCCCTTTCCGGTTGCGCCACGTGGACGGTACCCACCGACCCTGGCGATGAACTGTTGCGGACAAGGGCCGTTACCGAGGCAGGAAGCGGCGTAGTAGTCAGCGCCACCGTGCTCGGCGCTGAGGACAGCATCCGCATGCTGGGATCGGACGTCAACGCGGCCGGCGTGCAGCCGGTCTGGATAGAAGTCCGGAACGACACGGAGCATATGCTGTGGCTGCTGCGTGCCGGCGCGGACCCGGACTATTTCTCGCCGCTGGAAGTGGCCTGGTCGGCGCATGTGAAGCTCGCGCGCAAGACCAACGCGCGAATCGACGAGCACTTCAGCCGGCTCGCATTCCCCAACCCGATTCCGGCGCATGGCACGAGCAGCGGAATCCTGTTCACGAATCCCCAGCCCGTCGTGAAGCTGCTTACCGTCGACCTGCTGGGCAGCAAGTTGATGATTCCCTTCACCCTGTTTCTGCCAGTGCCCGGCGATATTGCAAGTTCCCAGGAAATAATTCACAAGTACGCAGACACTGAAATCGAGAATTACGACGACCTGGGTGCACTGCGTCGCGCGCTCGAGGGCCTGCCTTGTTGCGCAGCGACGCCGGACGGGCGCCTGGTTGGCGAGCCGCTCAATGTCGCGCTCATCGGCAATCCCGATGACATCGCCGCGGCAGTCAATCGGCGCGGTTATCGCAGAGGCGAGTCTGGAGCAGACCCCTCACAGCGGGTGTTCGGCCGGCCGGCGGACCTGACCGTCCGCAAGCAACTGAATGACCGCGCTTCGGAAAACTGGCTTCGCATGTGGCGCGCTCCGCTCAGCTATCGCGGCGACATGGTGTTCGTGGCTCAGGCCGGAAGGCCGATCGGGGGGAGGTTTCATGGGGAAGGTCCGCCGGCCTTGACCGTGCATGCCAATGTGGACGAGGTTCGCAATCAGCTGATTCACGATTTCATGTACTCGGGAGGCCTCGAGCGGCTGGCATTGGTGGGTGGCGTCGGCGCGGTCACGCCCGAACGCCCGAGGACCTTGCCCAGAGGCGGTCATTACTTCACGGACGGGCGGCGCGTCGTGTTTTTCCTCAGCACGAGGCCACGGACGTTTGCCGAGGTGGAAGTCCTTCAATGGGAGCCAATGGTGCCGGCAGACGCTGCCAAGGGGACAAGGGACGTGAGCGGTGCGAGCGACTGAAGGCCGGGTGCTGCTGGCAATGCTCGCCGCTGTCGGGCTCGGCGGGTGCGCCACGACATCTCCCCCGGCGGTGGACAGGTACACGGTCGAAGTGCCGGATGGCGTGAGCGATGGGCGTGGCCGGTTCAGGGAGATCTATTGCGGGGTTCTGCAACGTCATGGGACCGATCTGCCGGACTATCGTCCGTGCGAGGAAGCCCTCACTCCTGTAATCGATGAACCGGCCGTTACGGGACGAGCCGTGCGACTGGACTCTTCCCGCCGGCGGCTCACGGCGGCTGTCGTGGCCGGCATTGGGTACAGTTGCTTCGCGAAGTGGCTGGATCCGCCCGGGAGCGTGGCCGCACATCTGCGCAAGTACGGGTACGACCAGTTCCTGATCGAGGTCGATGCGCTGTCGGGCATTGAGAATAACGCCCGGCAGATCCGTGACGCGATCATGGCCTTGCCGGAGGAGTCCGATCCGCCCCGCCTCGTGCTCGTCGGCTATTCCAAGGGCTTGCCGGACATCCTCGAAGCCGTGGTCCGCTACCCTGAGGTCCATGGCCGCATTGCCGCGATCCTGAGCGCGGCGGGCGCAGTAGGCGGCTCCGCGCTCGCCAACGACGCGGAGCAAGAGAAGGCGGAGCTGCTCCGACACTGGCCAGGCGCGGAGTGCGACGAGGGCGATGGTGGAGCTGTCATGAGTCTGCGCCCGGACGTCCGGACGGCGTGGATGACGCAGAACCCGTTGCCGCCGGCGCTTCGCTATTATTCACTGGTCACGCTGCCGACGCCGGACCGGGTCTCACGCATCGTCCAGAAGTCCTACCGGCAACTCGGTGAGATCGATTGGAGAAATGACAGTCAGGTCATCTACTACGATCAGATCATCCCGGGAAGCACTCTGCTCGGACTTCTCAACGCCGATCACTGGGCCATCGCCGTGCCGTTGAATCGTTCCCACTCGGTAATCAGTCGGTCGTTGGTGGACAAGAACGACTATCCCCGCGAGGCCTTGCTCGAAGCCGTATTGCGCTTCATCGAGGAGGATCTGGACCGTCAGCATTCAACGCCGGCACAACCTGCGGCGGGCTCAGCCGTATCCACAGATGCGTATACGACAGCGCCAGCCGGTGCGCGAGCTGCTCGTTGGTGACGCTCGCGCCGTGCCCGCCCTCGATCTCCTCGTAGTAGGACACGTCGTATCCCAGCTCCTCCAGCCTCGCCGCCATCTTGCGTGCATGGCCTGGGTGCACCCGGTCGTCACGCGTCGAAAGATAGATGAGGACCGGCGGGTAACCCAACCCGCGCGCCGCGTTCTGGTAGGGCGAGTAGGGCGCGATCCACGCCCATTCCTCCGGCTTGTCCGGATCGCCGAACTCGTCCATCCAGCTCGCGCCCGCGAGCAGCTGGTGGAAGCGGCGCATGTCGGCGAGCGGCGAGCCGGAGATGACCGCGCCGTAGAGGTCCGGACGCCGCACCATCGTCGACAGCACCAGCAAGCCGCCGTTGCTGCGGCCCTCGATGCCGAGCCGCTCCTTGGAGGTCACCTTGCGGGCGATGAGATCGGCCGCCACCGCCTCGAAGTCCTCGAAGGAGCGGACGTGGTTGGCCTTCACCGCACCCTGGTGCCAGGCCTCCCCGAACTCACCGCCGCCGCGGATGTTTGCCAGGACGAAGACGCCGCCGCGTTCGAGCCACGTCTTGCCGTAGGCGCCGTAGTGCTGCTCGTAGCTGCCGGAATAGGACGGCACGAGCGCGTTGCGGAAGCCGCCATACGAGAAGATGTGCGTCGGCCGGCTGCCGTCGAGCGCCATCCCCTTCGGCGCCACCTGGAAGTAGGGCACCTGCGTGCCGTCAGTCGAGGTCGCCCAGTGCTGGGTCACCTCGAAGCGGCTGCCGTCGAAGGTCGGTGACTGCTGCTTGACCGGCTCCGGGGCAGGATCTCTGGTCCGCCACGTAATAGAGCGTGGGCGGCGTCACGAAGTCCTCGAAGGTGACGAAGGCGTCGCCGCTCGTGCCATCCACCGACTCGATCTCGAGGCTGCCGTTGTCCGGCAGGGGAATCTGGCGCCGCGTCCATCCCGGGGACGCCTCCTCGTACCGATAGAGGCGACCCCGCACGCTGTCGAGCACGTTGACGAGGATCCCGCTCTTGGCCGCCACGGCCCCGAGCACCACCTCGCTGCCGATGGATTCGGCCAGCACCTCGAGGAGGCCGCTGCCGGCACCTGGGCCGGTACTGCGCAATGCCGCGGGGTCGGCGACCAGGATGCTGTCGCGCGCGTAGGTCCGGTCGCCGCGCTGCCAGTCGTCCCTGAGCGATATGACCAGCCTTCCCGCGTGGACGTCGTTTATTTGTGCGGTCGGCGGCAGGTCGAGCCGGTGCAGGCTGCCGTCGGGAAGCAGCTGGTAGTAGTCGGTTTCCCAGAACGTGCGGCCGTCGGCGATCAGGTCCACGTCGCCGGCGTCCGAGCGCAGGCGAAAACCGTTCACGCTCACCGACTCCGGCTTCGTCTCATAAAGGACTGGAGCGCGGGCGCGCGGTGTGCCGCGGGTCCAAAGCCGGACCGTGCGCGGATAACCGGAGTCCGTGAGTGATCCGGGCCCGAAGTCCGTGCCGATGAACAGGCTGTCCGCATCCCGCCAGGCGACTTCGGTCTTGGCTGTGGGTACCGAAAAACCGCCGGGCACGAAGGCGAGCGTTTCCGCATCGAACTCGCGCACCTCGTCGGCGTCACCGCCACCCGGCGATAGCGACAGCAAGCACTTCCTGTATTCCGGCGGCAGGCAATCCATGCCGTGGAAGACCCAGGGCGTCTGTTCGCGTTTCGCCAACTCGTCGATGTCGAGCACAGTCTGCCAGGCGGGCTCGGGCTTCCGCAGCTCTTCCAGCGTCGCACGACGATAGATGCCGCGCGGGTGCGCGTCGTCCTTCCAGAGGCTGTAGACCCACGAGCCCATCTGTTCCACGTCCGGCAGGCGCGACGGGGAATCGAGCGCAGCCAGTGCTTCGCGCCGCAGTTCCTCGTAGATCGGCTGCGTCGCGAGCTGTTGCTGGGTGGCGGCGTTCTGCGCGCGCACCCATTCGAGCGCGCGGGCGCCGTCGATGTCCTCGAGCCAGAGGTAAGGATCCGCCGCGTCCGTCGACGCAAAGGCCGGGGCTTCGTCGGACGGTTTGCCTTCCTCAAACGCGCTCAGGATCGACTGGTACTTCTCGATGTACCAGCGGTTCTCGTTGTTGTAGCGGGGAATCGTCACCGGAATGACGTCCGATGCCACGACCTTCCATACGCAGGGGCAGGGCACTGGCTTCGCCGGTTGTTCCCCGGGACGGCCCAGTTCGGTCAGGCTTACTTTCATCCGCTTCATGACGCCGTGGAGCTTCGTGACGTTCCGGGGCCCGCCGTTGTAGGCGGCAACCGGAAAGATGCCCAGGATTTCCCGGTTGTCGCGATACGCAGCTCGGATCTCCGCGCGCATCTGCTTCAGCTCGATGTCGAACAGGCAGATCGCCGCCTTCATGGCGTTCAGCAGGTCCGTCGCGCCGCGCTCGAAGTTCGGGTCGAGCCGCGCCGCGGGACAGCGCCGCACTACCAGGGAGTAGGTGCCGTTGCCCCTGCGATCCGTGAACTGCATCGGGCCGATGGCCGATGCGCGCGAGACACTGTAGCGGTACGCCTCTTCGCGCTTCAGGCCGTACTGGTTCAGCACCTCGTTGAAGGCCTCTTCGCCCTTCGCGACGAAGTCCGTATCGTCCGTCTGCTCGATCACGGCCAGCGTCGCGATGACGGCGGGGGGCACGACATCGGCGAGGAGCTCGCCGGGAAATGCGGTCGAAGGCGCCCGGGCGAGGCGCAGCTCGTCGATGGCCTGTTGCGCGGTGGAAAGCAGGAAATCGCGGCCTCCGGTGACGAGGTCGGGATCGAAGGTGTCCTCCGTGAAGGGCAGGTAGACGATGGGCTTCGCGGTTTCCGCGACCGCCCGCCAGCGCTTCTTCTTAATCAGCGCGGCGTCGAACACCGGGAACTTGCGGCCGTACACCTTGAGCGGCTCGCCGCCCTTGGAGAAGGCGAACATCAGCCGCTCGGCACCCGTGCCCTTCATGTGCTGCGCCTGGATGCCTGGTGTGAGCAGCGTGAACTTAAGGGGCTTGCCGTTGGGCTTCCAGCTGACCGGCGGGCGTGGGATCTCGATCTTCGCGATGATCCAGTCCTGTTCCGACTCGCTCCACAGGGCGAAGGCGACGGGGCGGCCCCGCAGCGTCTCGTTCTTCTTCTTGCCCGTGAACACGTACTCCAGCTCGTAGTCCTCGAGCAGTGCGCGCGCCTGCGACACCAGGTCCCGTATCTGGTCCTCGCGCCGCATCGTCACGATGATCGCGTCGAGCTCGACGGGAGGCGCCGTCACCTCGGGGGATTCCGATTCGGCGACGGCCAGGGGGACCTCGCCCTCCGTTGCCTGCGCTTCGGCCGCCGCCTCGTCCGCGGCCTCGGGCTCCGCCTGCTCCTGCGACAGGGGTGCCTCCGCGGTCACGAAGGGCGCCTCTGCCTCGCCCGACGTGTCCTGTAGCGACGCGCAGGCGGCTGCCAGGAGCGACAGGGCGGCGAGAAGCGCCGGCGCGGCGGCCCTTCGGATGCAAAACTTCATGTCGCCGACCGCCCCCTCGATGCAGGTAGCGGCAGTGTATTCGACGGCACGGGCCTAAAGCGCGACGGTCATCACCATTGGCGTGGCGGAAAAGCACGCCCGGTATCGAGGCTGGCCCATGCAATCCACTACTTCACCGCGTAGTTGTGCCGGATCAGAATTAGACTATGCGGTGCATTCACGCCTGATGAGATCAAGTTGGATTCGCCGACGAACGTGCTGACCATGGGTGCCCCAGCCAGGGACCGTCAAGAGACTGAATGGCAGTTCGATGCCACGGATCTCGACGCCGTGCGCGCATGGCTCCTGGCGCGAGGCTCTGAAACGGCGTTGCAGCTCGAACCCCAGCCTGCACTGCACCTTCGCGATACGTACTTCGACACGGACCGCTGGTCCATTCTTCGTGCTGGGTTCGCGCTCCGGGTCCGAGAAGGTGAAGCCTGGCCCGAGGCCACGCTCAAGTCGCTCGAGCGATCCAACGAGGCGCTCCTGGTTCGTCGTGAGATCGTGCAATTCCTGGCGGATGCGAACCTGCCTGAAACGCTCGGCGATCCCGGTCCGGTCACCGAGCGTGTGTGCTTGCTGGCCGGGCGTCGCGGTTTGCGGGCCCTCTTTACGGTCGAGACGCAGCGCGAGCGCTTCGCGTTGACGGGCGCGGGGAACCAGGCTGAAATTGCCCTCGACAGCGCCATCTTTCGGACCGATAACGGCACGCAGCGCGAGTTGCGACGTGTTGAAATCGAGCTCGTCGCCGGCAGCGTCGCCGTATTCTTGCCATGGGTGCGCGAACTGCAAGCGGCTTGCGCACTTGCCCCGAGCCGCACTTCCAAGTTCAGGGTGGGACTCGAATGTGCCGGCACCGAGCCCCGCAAGCTTGCTGATCTGGGCCCGACCGTCCCTGATGCGTCGATGGATGCAGCGCGCTTTGCGATTACGACGGTGCGCCGGGGGGTGCTTGCAATGCTCGAGCAGGAGCCAGCGACGCGGCTCGGCGAGGATCCTGAAGCGCTGCATGATCTGCGCGTTACGCTGAAGCGCCTCGAGACGTACCTTGGGGAGTTCCGCGCGCACCTGCCAGCGGCGGTCGTTGAATGCCGTGAGCCACTGCGAGACATGCGACGAATGCTGGGTCGCGCACGTGACGTCGAAGTGCAACTCGCCGAACTCGACGTGTTTGCAGAGGAGTTGTCGAAGACCGACCGACCGAGTCTCGAACCCTTGCGCCAGTACCTCGAACGGGTGCGGCGCGAAGCGCGCGCCGTCATGCTGGAGAGACTCGACGCGGACGATACGCAAGATCTGCTCTGGCGGCTCGAAACCGCCGTCGCGGAGCCTGCTCCCGGATCTCCGGTGGCGCCCGACAGGAGTGCGACGCATGCGATCAGCGCTACACAGCTCCTCGCGCCGCTGGTGCAAGAGGCCTTCCGCAAGGTCCGCAAGCGAGCCGCACGGCTCTCTCTCGACTCCCCGAGCGAGGAGTTTCACGCGACACGCACACGCGTCAAGCGGCTGCGCCACCTGGTGGAGTCCGCACGCCCGTTGTTCAACGGGTCGGTCAAGGAGTATCGGCGTGCGCTACAGCGGTTGCAGGATGTGCTCGGCACACTCCACGACTCGCACGTCGCAAGCGAGAGGCTGCGCGCTCTCGCCGCGGCTCCGCGCGTATCGCTGCCGGGGGACACGTTATTCCTGATGGGCCGCCTTACCGAGCGCCATGAACGCACCAGCGGCCGGATGCGACGGGGTTTCCCCAAGGCATGGCGGCGTGTGCGTGGAAGGCGATGGAAGGCGCTGCGGCGAGAGCTGACCCGGTGAAGCGACACACAGTGGTCGAGCTCATTGTCGTCCGCCACGCGATTGCCTGCGAGCGCGATCTCGTGCGATGGAAGGACGATCGCACGCGTCCCCTGACTGCCGAAGGACGCAAGCGCTTCCGCAGAGTCGCGGCGGGACTCTGCCGCTTCGTCAAGAAGCCCCACCTGGTATTCACCAGCCGGCTCGTCCGCGCGGTCGAGACGGCCGAGATCCTGGAGAAGTCAGCTGGTTGGCCAGCAGCGACTCGCTGCTCGGACCTGGCACCCGAAAGCGCGCCGGCACAAACACTCAAGCGGTTACGCGCGGAGCGGCGTGCGCGCATTGCCATCGTCGGCCACGAGCCGCATCTCAGCCGATTCGTGTGCGCCTGCATCGCAGGCGCTGGCGCACGCGCCGTTATTGAGATCAAGAAGGGTGGCGTTGCCGTGCTTCACTTCGAGCACCGAATTCGGTTCGGCGGGGGGACGCTCCTGGCCCTGCTGCCACCTCGTGCATTGCGCAAGATTCGCGCTTGAGAATGCAATAAGTGACACATTGGCGTGATCGAGAAAGCAGCGGGAGCCAGCCGTGGCCGGATTGCCCTGCACCTTCGTGATCGTCAGCCCGGTCGGCTTCGTCGGCGCCGGCAACGTTACTGCCGTGCCGCAGAAGATATCGGTTCCCGTCAGGTTATCCAGCCTCACGTGTCCGCCCGCGAGGCCTGCCGCGGGATCCCACACGTCATAAATGAAGAACCCGGTCGCCTTTCCGCCCGAGTTCGAGCCGAATGTCAGGACTCGGCCATCCGGCGTCAAGACGCAACGAATGCGTGACAGGCCAGAAGCGTACAGACAATCCCTATCCGCATGACAGAACCTGGCACGAAACCGAATCGCCATCGCCGCGGAAAAAACTCGCGTATCCTGCGGCCTCGCCCGCGCGGGCAAACGAGCGGCCGTCGGACACGTCCGACAGATTCCGTTGAAGCGCGGGAGTAGTGTGCGCTCACTCCTTCCTTTCAATCCTCAGAGGACATCATGCGTCAAGCCATCTTGGGAATGGCGGGTTGCGCGCTTGCGCTCTCGCTCGGTGTTGGTGCGGCGAGCGCCGCGAACGAAAGCGTGACATTCACCGCGACCCGTGCGATCGCGGTCGACAGCGCCACCGGCAAATACCGCAAACCCAGCGCCGCGGAGACTGAAAAACTTGTAACGGAGCTGAAGGCCCTGACGCGTCAGCCCGTCGCGACCGCGATGACCAGCACGGCGCGTAATACCGGCGGGGTTACCGCGAGGCTCGACAAGGCGTTCGGTGGGGTGGTGCTGGCGCGGCCGACGGCCGACGGCAGCATCGAAACCCGTTGCGTCTTCACCTTCGAAGAAGGCGCGGAGTTCCTCGGGCTCGTCGCCAACGCAACGAAATAAAGGAGGGTGCACATGAACACGACTAACTTCACGAAGCCCGGCGCCCTCGCACTCAGTGTGATGCTCGGCCTCATGGCCCATGGCCAGGCTGCGGCTGACGCAAACATCGTCGTCGTCAATCTCGATGGGCCGGGGGAAGGATTCAATGACCCGACGCGAGCAAGCCCTGTGGGCGGCAACAAGGGCAAGACGCTTGGCGCACAGCGGCTGATAGCTTTCCAGCATGCGGCAACAATTTGGGGCGAGACGCTCGACAGCAACGTCACGATCCGCATCCAGGCCGCATTCAATCCATTGGCACCCGGAATCTTGGGAAGCGCGGGGGCCGTCTCGGCATCGCGCGACTTCGCGGGAATCGGGCAGTTTCCCGGCGCCGAGTTCGCCGACACCTGGTACGGTGCGGCCCTCGCCAACAAGCGCGCCGGCGTCGACCTCGAACCGGCGACCAACGACATCAACGCCCAGTTCAGCAGCAACTTCAATTTCTACCTGGGCCTCGACAACAAGCACGGCCCGCTTCCGGATCTGGTGGCGGTTCTGCTGCATGAGTTCGGGCACGGGCTGAACTTCCAGACGTTCTACAACCGCGCCAATGGCGCTCCCTTCCAGGGGCATACCGACATCTATGCCAGATACCTGTTCGATCGCACATTCGGATTGACGTGGCCTCAGATGTCGAACTCGCAGGTGGCTTTCTCGTCCATCAACTTCGGCAACCTCGTCTGGAGCGGCGCCACGGTCACGGACGCCGTGCCTTCCGTGCTGGTGCTGGGAAATCCGCAGGTCGATGTGCTGCCACCGTCGGCGATCGCCCGCACTTACCAGTTCGGTACCGCGGCATTCGGCCCGCCGGTTGGCAGCCCGAACGTCATCGATACGGTGGTGCCGGCTCAAGATGCCTCGGACCCCCTCGGGCCCGCGACCACCGACGGATGCAGCGCGTTCACCAACGCTTCGGCGATTCTCGGCAACATCGCGCTGGTCGAGCGTGGCACTTGCGGCTTTGCAGTCAAAGCGCGTAATGCCACCAACGCCGGCGCCAGCGCCGTCGTCATCTACAACAACGTGGCGAATGCCGACGGCGCACCGCCCGGAATGGCCGATGACGGGATCAACGGCGCGTTCGTGACGATTCCGGCGGTGAGCCTCACGCGCAGCGACGGCCTCGACATCGTCGGCGAAATCAGTAACGGCGTGACGGCCGCGCTGGTGGTCGATCCCAACGTCCGCGCCGGTGCGGACCCGGAGGGCAGGGCGCGCCTGTATGCGCCAAATCCGCTGGTCGGCGGATCGTCAGTTTCGCACTACGACTCCGTGGCGAGCCGCAACCTCCTGATGGAGCCTTCGATCAACCCGGACCTGACGCACGAGGTCTCGGCGCCGAACGACCTGACGCTCGAGCTGTTCCGCGACATCGGCTGGTTCCCGGACTCCGACCTGGACGGTATTGCCGATGAACTCGAGCCTTAAGTAAACGGCCGGCCAGCTCTGGCATTCGAGGGTCGGCACGCGAAGTGCCGACCCTCTTTTATTTGCGGTTTCCTGTGCACCTATGATTGCGGCTTGAGTATCGGCGTCATCTGGCTGACGAGCTGTTGCCATCGGCCGTCCCTGCGGATCCAGGCAACCAACGCGCGAAACTCGCCGCGCTCGGCCTCGCCACCATAGCGGCCCTCGATCGTGAGTTTCGTCGTGTACACCGCCATGTTTCCGTCCATGTAGGTGCGGATCACCTCTTCCTGCGGTGCATGGGCGAGCGAGTCCAGGGATGTCCGCTTCTCGCGCAAGTTTGCGATCCGTGCTTCCCGCGACACGCGTTCGCCGCGCGGATTGATGAACACGTATTCGTCGGCCCAGAACCGCTCGGCCGCGTCCGCATCCGAACGCCGTAGCGCGTCGTCGTAAAGGCGGATGGCCTCGCGCAACTCCGCTTCTGCCGTGCCGCCGGTGGCGGAGGTCGTATCTTGTGCGGGTACGCGACTCGGCGTCATCAGGATCAGCGCAAGAATTGCCAGCAAGCGAAGCGGGAATCTGTACATGGCGCCTCCGGTGCGTGGTGCTCAGGGAATGCATATCCTGACACGCGGCGGACGCTTTGAGGCCAGATCAGCTCGTCGCACTTCGGGCCACCAGGACGTTTCCCGGCAACCGGCTAGTTCGGCACGACGATCCCTAGCTCGATTACCCAGGAGCCGGTTGCCACGACCGGGAATTCCTGCATTCCCAGCACGATCGCCCCGTTCACCGGTGACCGCAGGACTTCGACCTCGTCGCCGTAGACATCCACGATGCGTGCGAGAGGGGTGCCCTCACTGACCGGATCGCCCGGCTTGACCAGGGCAAAGAAGAACCCGCCGCGTGACGGCGTGATGATCCGATACTTTTCGACGACGCTGACCGCACCGGTCCGCAGCGGCTCGCCCGGGATGATGTCGACACCGCGCAGGAAGCTGAGTGCGAACTCCGCCTGCCGAGCGTCCTGCTGTCTCTCCATGACGCCGCCGCCCCCGACCTCGAGGAGGAAGGCCGGAATGCCCATCGCCGGGACATTGATCGTGATGTCCGACTCGAAAACCTTGTCGCGGTCGCGCCAGAGCGTCGGCACGCCGAACATGCGCGCCAGGGATTCCATGCGCTCCGCCGGGATCGTGCCGGTAACCGTGAAGATCACGAACGGGTGCTGGACGAATCGGTCGCCGCCCGTGTGGAAGTCCACCACGAAGTCGGCGTGGTCCTTCCACAGGCCCATGTATTTCTCGGCGATGCGCTCGGTCGCAAAGCGCGCCTGGCCGGGAAAGGCTTCGCCGAAGTCCATGAGGTCGTCGGGCGACGGATTGACGCGCCGCATGGCCTGGAAAGCGGGGGGGTTGGCCACGGGAATGAGGATGACCAGGCCGGACATCGACGAAGGGTCGAGAGCCCTTGCCACCCGCTGCATCGCGAGCGCGCCACCCACCTCGTCCCCGTGCCCGCATGAGATGAGCCAGGCGACTGGCCCACGCGTCTTGCCGGCGACGACGATGACCGGCGCTTCGACGTCGGATCCGTCAGCGTATTCGATGAGCGGAAGCGTGCCCCGCGTCATTTCGCCGGGCCGCACCTCGGCAGTGCCCACGCGGTCGGGCCAGGTGGCGGACCATGCCGAATCCATCGGGCCCCAGACCAGTGCGAACAAACTGGCGACGAATATTGCTTTCGGTGGTCTCGCCATGAAGCCGCGGAATCGCATCTGCGCGGGTGAGGTCCTCGGAAGACTGAATATACGCCCGCTGGGCGATATGAAAACACCTTTGTCGGATTCGGGAACTCCATGGAATACGGGGGGTCGGCAAGTAAGAGGGGAATCTGCTGAAGCCAACAGCAAGGAGGCTATCAATGAACTACGTCCAGGGTTTCGTGACACCGGTTCCGACCGCCAACAGGGAAAAATACCTCGAGCAGGCCTCGAATGCAGTGCCGGTCTTCAGGCAGTTCGGCGTGACCCGGATCGTCGAAGGCTGGGGTGACGACGTGCCGAAGGGCAAGCTGACCGACTTCCAGGGAGCGGTGCAGGCGAGGGACGATGAGACGGTCGTCTTCTCCTGGATGGAGTATCCCGACAAGGCGACTTACGAAGCCGCCAACGAGAAGATGAAGGACGACCCGCGGATGAAGGAGATGTTCGCGGACATGCCGTTCGACGGCAAGCGCGTGATCTTCGGCGGCTTCGACACGATCGTCGACGAATCGAGTCCGGGTCCGGCGGGCTATGCCGACGGCTACGTGGTCCCGGTTCCCAGCGGCAACAAGAAGGCCTATCGGGAGATGGCCACGAAGGCCGCGGAAGTCTTCAAGGAGTACGGCGCGACGCGCGTGGTCGAGGCCTGGGGCGACGACGTACCGGATGGCAAGGTCACGGACTTCAAGCGCGCGGTGAAAGCCAGGGACGACGAGACCGTGGTCTTTTCATTCGTGGAATGGCCCGACAAGGCGACCCGCGACGCGGCCTGGCCGAAGATCATGGAAGACCGGCGCATGCAGCCGGACCGCGACAAGATGCCCTTCGACGGGCAGCGGATGTTCTACGGCGGATTTCGGCCCATTCTTGACGTATAGCGGGAAGGCGCGACGGCGGCGAGCCGCATTGCGGCTCGCCTGCCCATTGACGTATGACTCGAGGCGCGCAGGTATTCACCGCGACTATTCGTGGTCCTTGTTGGGAGAGACCGAGTTCTGCGGCGCATAGACGGGCTCGAAGCCGAACACCCATGGCTTGGAGGTGTCGACACTCACGCGCACGGCCTTCATGTCGGGCCAGCCATAAACCTGAAGGCGCGTCAGGTTCTGCCGCGTGACACCGGGCTTGTCCAGGTCGAGCCGGGTCAGCGGCCGATCGATCACGAACTCGTGATAGTGGCCCTGGACGATGAGCACCTGGCCATCAAACGATTCGGCCTCGGAGTCGATCGCCTGGACGATTGACTCGAAGGGACCGCCTTCGTAACGGAGCTGCTCGTCGAACGGGTTGGAGTGGAAGGCGAGCACGACGGCGCGATGCTTCGCCCGGCGTGCCTCCGCGAATGTCGCCTTGACCCAGGCGAGATTGGCCTGCTCACGGCGCACGAATTCGCGCCAGTACTTCTCGATGCGCAGCTCCTGGTTGTTGTAGGTGCCCGCGAGGTTCAACGTCGCGAAGGTCGCACCGCCGAATGTCCAGCGCGCATTCTCCGCGAACTCGGCGAACTCCGGCATATCGTCGGACTGACGGGTCAGCGCCAGGCGCACCCGTCCGAGGCTCTCGGGCTTCGACCAGAACACCTTTCGCATCAGTGTGAGTATCTCGATGGGATCCGCGGCGCCGCGGTTGGCCTTCCAGCAGTCCGCCCACTCGTTATTGCCCGGCGTGTAGAAGACCGGGCTCGCGAAGCGATTGAAGAAATCCCGCTGGGTTTCCTGGAAGGTGGCGCCACAGTCGCCATATCCCTTGGTGTCGCCGACGTGGATCGAGAATGCCGGCTGCGCCACGTTGATCGCATCGATCAACTCGCCGTAGAGCTGGTTGTCGGCGGGTGGCGCGTAGGTCGTGTCACCGAGCGCGACGAAGCTGAACGGCTCGGCGGCGGCCGAGGTCGCGAACAGGGCCGCGACGAGGATCCGAAGGAACATGCGCCGACTTTACCAGAGGTGCCTGTCAAGGCACGTCTGTACGTCACCGTACCGACTGAGCGCTCCTTATGGATATAGTCTGTCGGCGTAGATTCGTTCCCCCCAATCGGTCCGTAGTCTTGGATGTGCGAGGCGGATCCTGCCGAGGAGCCGCCGTGGTTGCCGTGCCCAGCCTGCGCTCAGCGAGATCGAACCGCCTGTTGGCGGCCCTGCCGCGGGGGGTCCTGGAAGAAATCATCCCTGACCTGGACCTGAAGCCGCTCGCGATGCGGCAGGTGCTGCAGCCGCGCGGCAAGCCGCTGGTCGACGTCGTTTTCCCGTTGCTCGGCGTGGCTTCCATGATCTCGATGGGCGACTCCGGCGATTCGGTCGAGGTCGCAACCATTGGTTATGAAGGCATGGTCGGAATGCCGCTGTTTCTGGGTGGCGGAAAGGCGGCCGTCGAAGTTTTCATGCAGGTTCCCGGGGAAGGGCTGCACCTGTCGGCTGAGGCGTTTCGTCATCACCTGGAACGCGTTCCGTCGCTCTCGAAAACCCTGCTTCTGTACACGCAGGCGCTGCTCACGCAAGTGGCGCAATGCTCCGCCTGCAATTGTCACCATCCCGCGGAGGCGCGGTGTGCGCGGTGGCTGCTCCAGACCCACGACCGCGTGAAAGGTGACGAGTTTCCGCTGACTCACGATTTCCTCGGGCTGATGCTGGGGCTCAGGCGCGCGACCGTCACCGACACTGCCAGCGCACTGCAGGACCGCAAGCTGATTCGCTACAACCGGGGGCTGATCACCGTGCTGAATCGCAAGGGACTCGAAGCGGCAGCATGCGAGTGCTACCGGCTCATCAACGACGAATTCGACAGGTTGCTCGGACTCGGGCGGAAGCGCGGGCCGTCCAGGTGAAAGCACGGCCCACGGGCCGCCGATCCTGGCCCTAGTGAGCGCGCCGGTAGGTTCGTGGCTCGCTGACCAGCCGGCCGGTCGCCACGAAAAACGCCTCGTTCGCCATGACCTCGGTGACGCGTTGGCTCCGGTTAACGATGAACGCAAGAAGATCGCATGCTTCTGACGCATCGATGTCGTTCCAGATCCAGATAGCCAGCGTGCTGCCTTCGCTCTGGAAGTAATAAGCCCGTTCCGAAATTCCATCGTAACGAAGGGCTTCACCGCACCCGTCCAGTTCGACGGCGAGTTCACTGGTGATCCTGACCGGCAGATGGGCGAGGACTTCCGAGACCTCGCGCGCGTTCGCCGCAAACTGGTAACGGACAATGCTGTTCAACGCTGCGTCGCGTGCCAAGGTCATGTACGTTACCGTACACCCGTTGCGCAGCGCCTTGAATGGAAGTTTCGGCCGCTGACCAAGAAATGTTTACAGGGGCGCAGGAAGTAGGACGATGACTGACGCTGCGTGTCGGCAACTGCCGCGGAATGGAGATAACGAAAGTGCATCTGCAAAAAGTCTACACCTCATTGCTGACTACAGATCTTGCAGCGGCGGAACGCTGGTACACGAAGGTGCTCGGGCGAGGGCCCGACAACCGGCCGATGGACACGTTGGTACAGTGGGAACTGTTCGACCACGCCGGGCTGGCGCTTTCGAGCGACGACGAAATCGCAGGCAGGGGAGTAATCTTCGTTTATGTTGAAGATGTCGCGGCCGAGCGCCGCCGTCTCGCGGGCTTGGGCATCATGCTGGGCGATGACATCAAGGGCGATTACTCGACCTTGGCGCAGGTTCGCGATCCCGACGGCAATTTGCTCACATTGGCGACCCCGCCCTGTCGACCCTTTCCATCAGCTTGATCGCCTTCGGAGGGAAGACATGAGGAGCGTTGTAATTTTCGTGGTGGCATTGACTTGCCTGGCCTTTTTTGCATCCGCCGGTGCGGCCGCCCCGCCGCATCCGCTCAAGGTGTTCATCTCCGTGGACATGGAAGGCGTCAGCGGGGTGGTTGATGGCGATCAGACCTCCGCGACGGGCAACGATTACGAACGCTTCCGCAAGTTGATGACGGCAGAGGCCAACGCCGCAATCGACGGAGCGCGGGACGCCGGCGCCACGCACATATTGGTCAACGACTCGCATGGCAGCCATCGCAACCTGCTGATCGAGGAGCTGCGCGCGCCGGCGGAATTGATCAGCAACAACATCAAGCCCATGGGCATGATGGCTGGACTCGATGCCAGCTACGCCGCTGCGATCTTCATCGGTTACCACGCAAAAGCGAGCAGCGGCGAGGGCGTGCTGGCCCACACCGGAAACGGCACGACCATCGCGGACCTGCGCATCAATGGTCGTTCGGTCGGCGAGGGCGGCATGAACATCCATGCCGCGGGCGCGATGGGCGTGCCGGTCGTGCTGGCCAGCGGCGACCAGGCGGCGATCGCGGAAATACGGGAGCTGGTGCCGAACATCGAGGGCGTGCAGGTGAAGGAGGCGTTTGGCACCGCGGCAGCGCGCTCGCTGCGGCCCGAAGAGTCAGCGCGCCTGATCCGCGAGGGCACTGCGCGTGCCGTCCGCCGTCGTGGCGAGATAAGGCCCGTGCCGGCAAGCCTTCCCGTGCGTTTCGAGGTTTCGTTCACGGATCCATCGCTGGCCCTGATGGCCGAACAGATCCCGACGGTGGAGCGTACCGGCTCGCACGCCGTCGCCTTCGTCGCCGACGACTACCTGAAGGGCTACCGGTTCCTACGCGTCCTGTACAAGTTCATCCAGTAGCGTCTGACCGACCGGCTGCGCCCTGCAGCAGGTCGGTCACTTCCAGCCATCGGGTTTCGACGCCGTCCAGGTCCTGCCTGAGCTTGTCCTGCCGTCCGAGCAGGTCCCGGAGGCGCGACTTGTTAGGGACGTCGTAGATATCCGGTGCGGACAGCTGCTGATCGATGTCCTGCTGCTGTTGATGCAGGCTGGCGAGCTGCTTGTCCAGCCTGGCCAATTCGGTCTTCAGCTTCGAGCTGCGATTGCGTTGCGCGGCGGGCGCCGCCTTGACGGCCTTCACCGGCTTCTCTGCCGCGTCGCGTGGGTTGGCGGCAGCCCACCTGGCGTAGTCGTCCAGATCGCCATCGAATGGCCTGGCACGGCCCTCGGCAACGAGGTAGAACTCGTCGATCACCGTGCGCAGCAGGTGCCGGTCATGCGACACCATCACCACGGCGCCGGCATAGTCCTGCAGCGCCAGCGCCAGCGCCTGGCGCATCTCCAGGTCGAGGTGATTGGTCGGCTCATCCAGCAACAGCAGGTTGGGACGCAGATAAGACAGCAGGGCGAGCACCAGGCGCGCTTTCTCGCCACCGGAAAAGGGGCCGATGGCTTCAAACACCCGATCACCGCGAAAGCCGAAAGTGCCCAGGAAGTCACGCAGCTCCTGTTCGGTGGCTTTGACCGCCGCCGGGCCGCCCATGTGGCGCAGGTGCTGTATGGGCGATTCTCTTTCCTTGAGCTGTTCCAGCTGGTGCTGCGCAAAGTAACCGAGGCGGAGGTCCCTGGCCTCCACGCGCTCGCCGCTCAGCGCCGGCAATTCGCCCGCCAGCAGCTTGATGACCGTCGATTTGCCCGCGCCGTTGTGGCCGAGCAACGCAATGCGCGCGCCGGGTGAAATCGTGAAACTCACCTTCTCGACCAGTGCGACGTCGCCATAGCCCGTGGACTGGTCGTCGATCGTCAGCAGTGGACGCGGCAGCTTGTACGGTTCCAGGAATGCGAAGGTGAACTCCGTATCGACATGGGCCGGCGCGATGCGCTGCATGCGTTCGAGCGCCTTGATGCGGCTCTGGGCCTGACGCGCCTTGCTGGCCTGCGCCTTGAACCGATTGATGAACGATTCGATGTGCTCGATCTCGCGTTGCTGTCGCAGGTACAGCGCCTGGTTCTGTGCCAGCTTCGCGGCGCGCGCCTCCTCGAAGTCGGAGTAGTTGCCGCGATAGACGTCGACCGCGCCCTGCTCGATGTTCACGATGCGATTGCATATCTGGTCGAGGAAGTCGCGGTCGTGGGCGATCAACAGCAGGGTGCCGCGATAATCCTGCAGCCATTTCTCCAGCCACAGGACGGCATCGAGATCCAGGTGATTGGTCGGTTCATCCAGCAGCAGCAGGTCGGAGCGACACATCAACGCCCGTGCGACATTCAGTCGCACGCGCCAGCCGCCGGAAAACTCCCGCACGGCGCGCTGCTCGTCCGGTGTGGTGAACCCGAGCCCATGCAGGAGCGTCGCGGCCCGGCTGCGGGCGTGGTAACCGCCGCTGGCGTCATAGTGGCCATAGAGTTCGGCAAGCCGGTGGCCGTCGTCGGCGGCTTCCGCCGCGGCAATTTGTCCTTCGATGGCGCGCAGTTCGACATCGCCATCCAGCACGAACTCGATGGCATGCTGGTCGCTGGCGCTCAGTTCCTGTGCGACATGCGCCACCGCCAGGTTGCCCGGCATGTCGAAACTGCCGGTTTCGGGTGCGACTTCGCCGCGCACCAGCGCAAGCAGCGTCGACTTGCCGCTGCCGTTCTCGCCGATGACGCCGATCTTCTCGCCACGGTACAGGTTGAACGTGGCTTTCTCGAACAGCACCCGCGTGCCACGACGAATGGAGACATCTGAAAAATTCAGCATGGCCGGCCGGAACCCACCCCAACGCTTCAGCGCTTGTCGACGTTCGTCAGAGCTTTGGAATCCGGATGCGGCTGATCATCAGCGAGCCGGACAGGAGAAACAGCAGCGCCAGGGGGTGCAGCGCGTGGCCCGCGATGCTCACCGCGCCGAACCAGAGGTTGGGCCCGATGGCATCCTGGGACGCAGCGATCGCCAGCAGGCCGACCAGCGCGAACGACGTGGGAATGGGCGTCCCCTCGAAATACTTCACCTTGCCGGTGTCGTCGGAGAGCTTGTCCGCGGTGACGTTGTAGCGCGCCAGTCTCGACACCCCGCAGGCCACGAAGAACACCAGGATCACGCGGTCGTACAAGCCCTTGCATGCCGCAGGCGTACGCCAGCACCGCGGGTGCAACGCCGAAGGAAATGACGTCCGCCAGCGAGTCGAGCTCGCGTCCCATGGCGGAGGACTTCTGACGCCAGCGGGCGATTCGCCCGTCCAGGACGTCGAACACCAAGCCCGCGAAGATGAGGGCGCTGGCGACGTAGAGGCGCTCGACGTAGCCGGTCTGCAGGTAGGTCATGCTGGAGAACAGCGCGCCCGTGCCGCAAACCGCATTGCCGAGGGTGAACCAGTCCGCGAAGTGAAACTCGCGGATCATCGAAAACCGTTTTGCGCGGGATTCGGCTGGCATCCGGCGATTATGCCGCTTTCCCGCCCGGCGGGCCCCTCGAAGGAGCCGGGCCGGCCCACAAACGGGTAATCCGATTCTTACGCACCGAGGTGAATTGAGATGACGCCGGGCCGAATTGCAGGGCGTGAATATGGTCGTTGTCTCTCATGCTATGGAAGGTAAACCCATGAAACTTCATTCACTTCGCAACTGTACGCTCGCCCTCGCGACCGGCAGCCTGATGGTCGCCTTCAGCGCATCCGCCAACGACGACAAGTCGAAGTGGGACACGAACAAGGACGGCGTGATTTCCTCGACGGAACACGACGCCGGCATGCGCTCCAAGTGGACACAGATGGACCCGGACGGTGATGGTCGTGTCACGGCTTCGAGCATGGATTCGAAGCACCAGGCCCTCGACGCCGACAAGGACGGAACGATCACGTCCGCAGAGTTCCAGTCGGGTTCGCGCTCCATGTTCTCGAAGTCGGACATCAATGGAGACGGCAGCCTGTCTTCGGATGAAATGAAGGCCAGCGAAAAGCCGATGAGCGACCAGCCGCGCTGATCGTTGACGATGATGTCTACAGGGCGGCTCCCCTCAGGGGAGCCGCTTTTTTTTGGCCCGTGCCTCCCGAGCTGCAGCGGGTCAGAGCCCGGTCACGGCCTCGATCTTGTTGCCGTCGGGGTCGTACAGGAATGCGCCGTAATAGGTCGGCCCATACTCCGGGCGCAGTCCCGGGGCGCCGGCCCCTTGACCGCCCAGGCGAAGGCCCTCGCGGTAGAAGCGGTCGACCGTTTCCCGGTCCTCCGCCTCGAAGGCCACATGCACGCCGTTCCCCGGAGTGGCCGGTTGGCCGTTCACCGGCGTTTCCAGGCTGAAGCTGAGGGCGTCCGGGCTGCCATAGTCCACCGACTCGTCGTCGGCTTGCCGGATGTGAAGCCCGAGAATCCGCATCAGCGGATCGTAGAAGGCCTTGGCGCGGGCTACGTCGCGGACACCCACCGATATGTGGCTGATTCCCGGCATGTCCCGCGACGACCTCCGTGGGTTTCAAAGTCGCCCGGCGCCAGGCCGATGAACGAACCGGCACCGGGCAGGGACAGTTACGTCGTGCGAGAAGTCGTCCTCACGTCGACGCGGTCGTTGACGCGGTCACGGCGGCGCAGTCCCGCGAGACCGATGAGCCCGAGCAGGCCCAGCCAGCCCCAGTTGTCGTTGTCGTCGCGGTCGACGTTCATGTCATTCGTCGTCGGCGAATCGACCTGGGCCGCAACGTAAGTGGGTTGCGCCAGCACGCCCGACAGAATGAGCACGGAAGCAATGGTTCTTCCACGCATTTCACTAACCTCCTGTGATGGGGGACGCCAGCCTAGATCGGCGGGTCTCGAATGAGATTGGGCTGAGGGCTCCAGTGGCGGTGGGTGACGTCCTACCGCGTGCGGATGGCCGGCGACGGACGGCCGAATAAGTATCGACACAGGAATAGGTCCACTCTGACAGCGGATTATTCCCATGAGACCTGATTCATTCCGCCTCCGAGAGCGGCGATTCGGCCGGTCCCGCGATGACTTCACCGGTTGGCTTGAAACGCGACCCGTGGCAGGGGCAATCCCAGGTCTGTTCCGCCGTGTTCCAATCGACCACGCAGCCCATGTGCGTGCAAATGGCAGATCGCAGCGTCACGGTTCCCGCGGCATCGCGATACGCCGCCACCTTCTTGCCGCCCCGCGCGACGATCTTCCCCTGTCCGCGTTTGACGGCACGCAGGGACTTTGCCTCCGCTCCGACCAGCCGGTCCCGGACGAGGTAGTAGGGGTAGTCGGCGTTTTCCTTGACGTAGTCCCAGAGGCCTCGCGTGAGCGCCTTGCGCCCGGGGTCGAACAGTTCCGCCCAGGGATTCGGCCGTCCGAGAATCGCATCCGAAATCATGAGGCCGGCGAGCGTGCCGAACGTCATGCCGTTGCCGGCATAGCCGGTGGCGGAGTATTGCCGGTCGGCACTTTGCCCGATGTACGGCAATCCATCGGGCGTCTCGATCACCTGGCCCGACCAGCGATGCGTCAGCGTGACCGCCGGAATGACGGCACGCAGGTCGTCCTCCAGACGGCGATAGCACGACGCCGTGTCCTCTTCCTGCCCGGTCTTGTGGTCGGCGCCGCCGAAGATGACGACGTCCTCATCAGGGCCCGGCTCGACGCGCAGGTATCTGTAAGGATCGGCCGTGTCCCACCAGAGCGAGTCCGGCACCGAGCCGCGTTCGACGTTTCCAGCGACTACGTAGCTCGTATAGAGCGCCAGCTTGGTCTGGAACAGCGTCGAGCCGGCGACGCCGCGAAATCCCATCGCGGGATTGTGGGTGGCAATGACGGCGGTGCCGCACTTGACCGTGTGGCCGTTGGCTTTGACGCTGCGCGTGTCGTCGGAGAAGTCCTCGGCTTCCGATTGCTCGTGGATGCGGCCGCCGGCGGCGACCAGCGCCTGCGCGAGACCCGACAAGGTATCGACGCGGATGAAACCGGCCCTGACCGGGGAAACGCACGCCGGGGCGGTTCACCAGCGGCACCGATTCGACGAACTCCGCGTCGAAGCCGAGCTCCGCAGCCTGCTTCGCATCCGCCTCGAGTCGCTCGCGATGGTCCTTCGCGCCCTCGCCGAGCGGGACATGCAGGTATCCGTCCACCCGGGCGAAGCCTGCGTCGATGCCTTCCTCGCGGACGATGTCCTCGATGGTGGCGATGGCGGCCACCCCGGCATCCCAGGCCGCTTGCGCGTGCGAGGTACCGAAGCGCTTGGCGAGATCGGTCAGCCCGACGTCGGTCACCATGGTGAGGTGCGCGGTCGTGTGCCCGGTGTCGATCGAGGCGCAACGATCGCGATCGAGCAGGACGACGTCCTTGCCGGCCTTGGCGAGGAGATAGGCGGCGGTGAGCCCGGTGATGCCGCCCCCGACGACGAGCACGTCCGCCTCGGCGTCGGCGGCCAGTTTCCCGAAGGCCGGAAACGGCGCGGACGAGGACCAATAGGGGATGGTGTCGCGCGTTCTGCCGGCCATGGGTCACGTTAGGCCGTCGCTCGCGACGATCGTGCTCGTCGTCCTCCCAAACCCCTGTAGGAGATGGCCGCGGATCAGGCAGCCGCGCGCTCGGACGCATAGCGCGCCAGCGCGTCGTCCAGTTCCGGCAGCGCGAATCCGCGGTGGGTGCCGAGGGCACTGAATCGCGGGCGCGCCGCGGTCCAGCGCAGCTCCTCGCAACTCGCGGCGATCAGGCGGGAAGCGTCGGCGGAGACCAGCGCGGCCGAGCGGCGCGCGAGCTCCGCCCAGGTGACCGCGCCGCGATTCGCCAGGTGCCAGATGCCGCGTTCGCCGTCCTGCAGAAGGTCGAGCGAAGCATGCGCGAGATCCGGGACGTAGGTCGGCGAGACGACGACGTCGTCCGCGGCCGTGAAGCTGCCGCCTCCGCGCAGGCTCTCGAGCGCCACCGTGACGAAGTCGTAACGGTCCCAGGGACCGAAGAATGCGCTCGAGCGCACCACCAGGGCTCCCGGATGCGCCGCGAGCACGCGGGTCTCCGCGATCGCCTTGCTGCGTCCGTAGACGCTGAGCGGGTTCACCGGATCCCCCTCGACGTACGGACGGCTGCTTTCGCCGTCGAACACGAGGTCGGTCGAGAATGTCAGCATCGGCAGCTTCCGATCGGAGCATTCCGCCGCGAGGACACCGGGGCCCTCGCCGTTCTCGCGGTAGCAGCGCAGGCAGTCCGTTTCGGCGGCATCGACGTTCACGAACCCGGCGGCGTTGACCAGCGCCCACGGGCGCACGCGATTCAAGGCCCGGGCAATCGAGGCGCGGTCCGCGATGTCCAGCTCCGCGCGCGTGCAGGCGACGAAGGGCAGGCCGCGCAGCTCGCAGGCGCGGACGAAGGCCTGGCCGAGCGTTCCCGCGGCCCCCGGTGATGAGCAGCACCCCCGTTTTGAGCCTCGATCGCCGCGCAAAGCTCCGCCGCAGCGTTTGCTGGCGCGCGCCCAGCAGCCGCGACTCGCGGCGCCACCATCCGCGGTTGGTGATGACGGGCCACTGCGCGGCGGGGGCTTGCGCCGGGCCGGTTTCCAGCGCGATCGCCTGCACCAGCTTGCCGAGCGCGGTCAGCCGCGGCGCGCCGGGACCGCTGACGTCGAAAGCACCTGGCTCGTAATGTCCGCGCGATCGCGTCAGCAACGAGTCCCAGTCGAAGCTGCCCAGGAGCGCCCACGCGGTGACCGCGCGCACGTCGACGCCGTGAGCCCGCGCGCGCCGGGCGGCGTTCCACGCCTCGTGAAACCATCGAAGCTGTTCCTCGCGGGTGCAGCCGAGGTGGACCTCGGTGATCGCCACGGGGATGCCGTAGCGGCGCCAGGCCTCGCGTAGCAGGAAGCCCACACCGGGCATGCCTGCGGCCAGCGCGCGCACCGCCTCGACTGTCGGCATAGCGTTCCCTGCCGTTGCCGCCCCACGCGCTCCGTGGACACAGGCTTTCATCCTGGTGCAGATAGCGATTGCTGGTGAGGTAGTGGTTGATGCCGATCACGTCGGGCGGCGTGGCGTTCGACCGGAACCAGTCGAGTTCGGCGGCCGACGTTCCCGTCCAACGAAGGTATCCGCGCAGCGGATGGGTCTCGTCCACCCGTCCGCACAGCAGGTCCCAGGTCAGCCATCGCCTGCGATTCTCGAACCTCGCCTGGTATTGAAGCCCGCGGCTGGCGAAGATCCGCCCGAGGTCTTCGGTCTGGACCAGTCGGGCGGCTGGGTTCCAGCGCCGGATGGCTTGCATGGCGAGCGCGACGCCGCGGCACTGGTTCAGCAGCGCGCGGACGAAACTCGTATCGTCGCGGCGGTGGGGATACCAGTACCCGTACAAGCCGCTGAAGCGCGCCGTCGTCAGCGGCTCGTTGATGGGGGTGTACTGCGAAACCCACGGATAGCGCTCCGCGAACGCCCCCGCATAGCGCGCGAATCGCTCGGGAAAACCCGGGTCGAGAAGATCCGTGCCGGGCGGGCCGCTGCCGTGATGGAGCAGCCCGACAATGGGCTCGATCCCGTGTTCCTGGAGCAGCGGAAGTCGCTCGTCCGGCGATCGCCAGTCGAACCGGTCGCCGCCGCGCGGCGCGACATCCTCCCACAGGACGGGATAGCGCAGCGTCCGCAGGCCGAGCGACGCGATCGCGGCGATGTCGGCGGGCCGACGGTCGTGCCCGCTCTTTTCCAGCTGCCGATGGAAGGCGTCGCCGAGGCGGTTGATCGTGCATTCGATGCCGCCCCAGATCTGCAGTGACGCCGGTTCAGGCACCGGGGGCGACATCGCGGTCACGCGCTCGTCAGCATTTCGGCGGTCGCCCCTCCGCTCGCGGCGGTCACCTGTTCGGCGGCGCGCTTGCCCGCCAGGAACGCATGGTCGGAGTTGTAGTACTCCCACTCGCAGTAACGACCCGCAAGGATGATGCCGGCCTGCTGCAGCCATTCGCGCAGATCGCGACGTTGTCGGCGCGGGCGCGATCGTAGATGACATACGCGTACGGCATGTCGACCTGAGCTGCCTGGCCTGGATCTCGTCGTCGCGCCGCAGCATACCGACGTCGATGCAGTCGGCGATGCACCGGTCGATGAGCTCGTCGCCATCGCAGGGCAGCGGCTTCGAGCCGGAGTAAGTGATCTCGCAGACGCAGCCCGAAGCCGCCGGGCGGGCTGCAGTGCGGGCTCGCGTTGCTCTGCACGAAGATGCGATGGAAGATCGTGTTCTCGGGGTAATAGATCCAGTGCTTGTCGGTGACGTTCTCGCGGCCGACCCCGAGGTTGACGCAGCGGACGGAGACGTGGCGCAGCCGGCCCGCGGCCGCATGCAGCGAACGCGGCAGCGCATTGCCGAGCAACTGCGCGAGGACGGGCAGGGGAGCGGTGCTGATGAGGTGTTCATAGCCGAACGTGCGGCCGTCGGCGAGCTCGACGCGCCGGCGATTCGGGTCGATCGAGGTCACGCGCGCATTCGTCAGCAATTCGCCGCGCAGCAGCGGCAGGAAGCCATCCATCATGGCCTGGAAGCCGCCGCGCAGCGGATACCCGAAGCGCGCATTGGGGCCTTGTCGGCTTCGGCACGGGACTGAGCGCCCCCTCGATCATCTCCTCGAGGTCGGGAAGCGGCACCCGGCCTCCCAGCCATGACGTCTCCATCTCGGCGAGCGGGACGCCCCAGAGCTTCGTGTTGTACGGGACGGCGAAGTGCTTCGCGATTCCCTTTCCCCACACGCGATAGATGAACTGCTCGAAATTGTCGGCCTCTGCCGTCAGCCGGCGAGACGGCGAGCGACTGGCCTCCGAACACTCCGGCCCGCCGACACCACGCCGTCCGCACAGCAGTCGGCTCGCATCGGCCGGGCGCCGTCCGCCACGGCCGGCACCGGGGCCTTCAGCGCACCGAAGCGCGCTTCGATCGCGCCGACGATGCAATCCTTGATCACGGCCGGCGGCAGTCCGTACAACGCGCCCTGGAACGGATAGCGGCTGTAGGTCCGCTTGCTGTAGATCCACGCTTCGCGATCCTGCCAGTGGACGTTGTCGCCCAGCAGTTTCTCGTACAGCGAATGCACGTAGGGGTCGTTCGAAAACATGATGTGACCCGCGTGATCGAAGGTGAACCCGCGCGTGGTCACCGAACGGCACCAGCCCCGACACGCTCGTTCTGCTCCAGCACGAGGCTGCCTTCGCCGAGGTGGTAGCCCGCCGACAGCCCGGTCGGGCCTGCGCCGATCACGATCGCCTGGTATTCGCGCGGCCGCCGGGCGCGCGCCGGCGGCGCGGGGCGAATGCTTGGCGGTGCCGGCGCTTCGCTCTCCACCGCGGATGTTCCCGCCGTTCTCCAGGCGGCGGCGCCCTCGACCAGGCGCTTCATCCGGGCTGCGGTGTCTTCCCAGGACGTGCGCGCGACGATGTCGCCCATCGCCTGCTGCCGGGCCGCGCGCGCCTTGAGCGGCTCCGCAAGCGCCTGTTCGCAGGCAGCGACGAAAGCCGCGCTGTCCGCGGCGATGAAGACGACATCGCCGTATGGCTTGACGACGTCCCCGATCGGCGTCCACACCACAGGCCGGCCCGCCGCCATGTATTCGAGCGTCTTCGTCGGGCTGATGTAGCGCGTCGACTCGTTCAGGGCGAACGGCTGCATGCACAGGTCCCAGCCGGCCAGGAAGGCAGGCAGCGCCTCGTAGGGCTGCTGCCCGAGATAGTGGATGTTCGCGCGTTGCGGCAGCGTGCCTGGGTCGATCTTGACGCAGGGCCCGACCATCACGAATTGCCAGTCCGGCCGGGCTCGCCGCGCTCTCGCGCAGCAGTTCGAGGTCGATGCGCTCGTCGATCACGCCGATAGAAGCCGATGCGCGGACGCGGGATCCTGGCCTGCAGGGGGTGCTCGATAGACCTCGAGGCCCGCTTTCCGGAAGTGCTTGAGGTCGACGCTGCTCGGGAAGCAATGGACGTGCGGATGCCGCGTCCGTTTTGCCTCGTACAGCGCGGGGCCTCCGGTGAAGACGATGTCCGCGCGCTTCATGAGCGCCCCTTCGCGCTGCCGGATCTGGCGCGGGCGCGTTGTGGAATGCAGACAGCTCGTCCATGCAGTCGTACACGACGACCGCGGGATCCAGCGTTTCCATCAGCGGCAGCGCCATCGGCGAGTAGAACCAGACGCCGTAAGGCGCCGCAATCTCGGTGTGCACGAGCGACTCCGCGAGCAGCTTGAGGGATGGCAGCTGGTCGTCGTGGAATCCCGGCGCCGCGATCGGCGTGTGCGGTGTGCACACCGTAATGCCGTGCAGCGGCGACGTGCGCTCGAGCCAGCAATCCGCCGAGCGGACCGGCTCCTCGAAGAACAGGATCCGCCAGTCCTGCGCGAGGCGTTGCATCAGGTGTTGCGGGCGCTGGAACACGAAGTTCCAGCGGAGGTGCGAGAAGACGAGAAGGGATTTCAGCATCGGAGACTTATCGCATGCAGAAGGCCTTCACTGCCGACGAAAGAATGTGTAGGGCCGACGAAGGAATGTGTAGGAGCTTCACCGATACGAAGCCGGAGGCGCGCCTGTGCTCTACTCCAGATCACTCACTCGAGACGAGTTCCCCGCTGCAGTCCGCCTATCCGCGTCCCCAGTTCCGCCGTCCGCGATGGCAGTCGTTGAACGGGCAATGGCGTTTCGCGTTCGACGACGGGCTGGTGTTCACGTCGCCGGGCGACGTAACCGAGTGGCCGCTGATGATCGAAGTCCCGTTCGCGCCCGAATGCGAACGGAGCGGGATCGGAGACACGCGCTACCACCCGGCCTGCTGGTACGAGCGCACGTTCGATTTTCCGTCCGACGAGCTGTCGGGCGAAGGAGGGGGCCAGCGCCTGCTCCTGCACTTCGGCGCGGTGGACTACCGCGCAGAAGTCTGGGTCAACGACGTGCCGGTGGCGCGGCACGAAGGCGGGCACACGCCCTTCTCGGCGGACATCACGCACGCCTTGCGTCCGGGCACCGAGCAGCGGATCACGGTCAGGGCGGAGGACGATCCGCACGATTTGCAGAAACCGCGTGGCAAGCAGGACTGGAAGCTCGACCCGCACAGCATCTGGTACCCGAGGACCACGGGGATCTGGCAGACCGTGTGGATGGAAGTGGTTGCGAGCTCGTACGTCGGATGGATCCAGTGGACGCCCAACGTGGAGCGCTGGGAGATCGCGCTGGACGCGGAAATCGCGGGCGACTACGCGGAGGACCTGCAGCTCGGCGTCCGGCTCGCGTCCGGCGAGCACGTGCTCGCCGATGACACGTACCTCGTGGCCGGACGCGAAGTCCATCGCCGCATCGGGATATCGGATCCGGGCATCGACGACTTTCGCAACGAGCTGCTCTGGTCGCCGGCGCGGCCGACCCTGATCGACGCGGAAATCCGGCTGATGCAGCGCGGGAAGGTCCTGGACTGCGTGCATTCGTACACGGCCCTTCGAGCGATCACGACCAACCGGGAGCGCATCCTGCTCAACGGACAGCCGCTCGCGATGCGCCTCGTTCTCGACCAGGGCTACTGGCCGGGCTCTCTCATGACGGCGCCTTCGGATGGCGCGCTGCGGCGGGACGTGGAGCTCGTCAAGGCGATGGGATTCAACGGGGTGCGCAAGCACCAGAAAATCGAGGACCCGCGCTACCTTTACTGGGCCGACAGGCTGGGCCTGCTCGTCTGGGAGGAGATGCCGAGCGCATACCGGTTCACCCAGCGCGCGCTGTCGCGCCTGATCCAGGAATGGTCGGAGGTCATCCGCCGCGACTACAGCCATCCCTGCATCGTGATCTGGGTGCCCTTCAACGAAAGCTGGGGCGTGCCCGACCAGACCACCGTGCGTGCGGCGCGGGATGCGGTGGCGGCGCTGTATCACCTGACCAAGACACTCGATCCGACCCGTCTGGTCATCGGCAACGACGGCTGGGAGAGCTCCGCCACCGACGTCATCGGCGTGCACGATTACGAGGGAGATGCGGCGCACATGCGCATGCGCTACGGGCCGGAAGTCACGCCCACCGAACTGGTGGACCGCCGCTGGGCCGGGGGCCGGATCCTGACGCTCGACGGCTATCCGCATCGCGGCCAGCCGGTCTGCCTCAGCGAATTCGGCGGCGTCGCGCTCCTGGATGGATCGCGACCGTCGCCGGCCGGGCAGGTGGCGCCGCCGTGGGGATACCTCGTCTGCAGGGAATCCGACGAGTACGAGAAGCTCGTCCTCGAGTTGATCGAAACCGCCCGCACGACCGCGATCTTCAGCGGCTTCTGCTACACGCAGTTTGCGGACACCTTCCAGGAAGCCAACGGGCTGCTGCGTGAGGATCGCACGCCCAAGATACCGCTCGAGCGCATCGCGCGGGCCGTGCACGGCGGGCCGCCGCTGCCGCCCGCGGCGACCTGAAGCCGGGGTGCGGCGTGCACTTCCTCGACCTCGGCAAGCCGGACGGCCGCCGGATCACGCTGTACGGTAACGAGCCCGTCACCGGCGTCGGTCCCGCCCGCGCGCCTGCGGCCGGCAGCAGCGGTAGCACGCCGCACCTGCGTTGGCATCCGTTGCGCGACGAATGGGTCGCCTATGCACCGCACCGGCAGGACCGGACGTTCCTGCCGCCGGCCCGGTACAACCCCTTGCGTCCCAGCGACGACCCGTCGATGCCCACCGAGCTGCCGGAGGGCCGCTACGACGTCGCGGTATTCGACAACCTCTTCCCCGCGCTGTCGCCGGCTGCGCAGGACGCGCCCGAGCTTCACGTGCCGAGCTTGCCCGCGCGCGGGCGCTGCGAGGTCGTCGTGTTCACGCAGGACAGCGAAGCGACGTTGGCCGGGCTGCCGCTCGCCCACATCGCGCTGCTGCTCGAAGTCCTGGGCGACCGGACGGCCCGGCTCGCGCGCGAGAAGCCGGTGCGCTACGTGATGCCGTTCGAGAATCGCGGTATTGAGATGGGCGTGACGCTGCCGCATCCCCACGGGCAGATTTATGCCTACCCGTTCGTGCCGCCCGTTCCCCGGCGGATGCTGAAGCGCGAGACCGCGCACTTCCGCCGGCACGGCCGGAACCTGCTGGTCGAGCTGATGCAACGGGAGGCGGAATCCGGGCGCCGCGTGATCTGGAGCGGCGATCGCGCGCTGGCTTTCGTTCCCGCCTGGGCGCGCTATCCGTTCGAGGTGTGGCTCGGGCCGCGGCAACCCTGCGCGAGTTTCTGCGCGCTCGAACGCGAAGTGCGCGACGAGCTCGCCCTCGCCCTGAAGACCGTGCTGCGGAAGTACGACCGTCTCTTCGATCGCCCGATGCCTTACGTCCTCGCCTGGTACCAGGCTCCCGTTCGCGGCCGGGCCTACCCCGAGTGCCAGCTCCACGCCGAAATCCTTCCGGCGTATCGCACGAGCGACAAACTCAAGTACCTCGCGGGCACCGAGGTCGCCGCGGGCATGTTCGCGAACGACATGCTGCCGGAGGAAGCGGCGGCCCGACTGGCGGCCGTCGTCGCCTGAAGCGATGGAGGCGGGTTTCCAGGAACTGTTCGGCCGGGCGCCCGAGTCGACGGCGTGGGCACCGGGACGCGTCAACCTGCTCGGCGAGCATACGGATTACAACGACGGATTCGTCCTGCCGACCTCGATTTCGCTGCGCACGCGCGTGGAAGTGGCGCCGGCCGGAGGGGATCGATTCCGCATCCATTCGGCGGACCTGGGCGAGACGGCCACCTGGGCTGCGGGAGAGGCCGCGCCGGCCGGCTTCGGCCGTTACGCGTATGGCTGTGTCCGCGTGCTCGAGCGCTGCGACATCGACGTTCCCCCGGTCGCCATGCGCATCGAGTCGACCGTTCCCATCGGCCGTGGCCTCTCCAGCAGCGCGAGCCTCGAGGTCGCCGTGCTGCGCGCGTTGCGTGCACTGCTGCGGTTGTCGCTGGACGATGTGCGGATCGCGCTGCTTGCCCGGCAGGCCGAGGTCGAGTTCGCCGGCGTGCGCTGCGGCATTCTGGACCAGATGGCGGTCAGCCTCTGCGAGCCGCGCCAGATGCTGTTCCTGGACACGCGCACGCTCGACCGCAGGACGCTCGACATGCCGCCGGATTCGGAAATGCTGGTTCTCGATTCGGGCGTGCCGCGACGGCTGGAATCCTCCGCGTACAACCGGCGGCGCGAGGAATGCGAGGACGCGGCGCGGCGCCTCGGGGTGATATCGCTGCGGGACGTCGTCGACACGGCCCGATCGGCCGGGTTGCCGCCGCCGCTCGACCGGCGCGCACGCCACGTCTTCACGGAAAACGAGCGGGTCATCCGCGCCGCCGGTGGAGTCGGGGCCGCGGAATTCGGCCGGCTCATGTCGAAGTCGCACGAGAGCCTGCGGGACGACTTCGAGGTCTCGACGCCGGGGCTCGACAGCCTCGTCGCGCTGTTGCAGGGCCATCCGCAGGCCTACGGCGCACGGCTCACCGGCGCAGGGTTCGGGGGTGCGTGCGTGGCACTCGTGAGATCCGGCGCCGCCGATGCCGTGGCCCGCGACGTGCTGCGCCGATTCAACGATGAGGGCGGGCGCGGAACGCGGCTGGTCTGACCGATGAATGTCTTTCTCACCGGTGCGACCGGGTTCATCGGCGGGAAGCTCGCAGCGGCGCTGGCCGCACGCGGACATGCGTTGACCTGCGGCCTGCGGACGGCACGCTGCGCCCCGCCTGCCTGCGCTCAGGTTCGTCAGGTCGATTTCACCCGCGACTTCGAGCCTGCCGCCTGGCAGCGCCTGCTGGAAGGCAGCGAAATCCTGGTCAATGCGGTGGGCATGATTCGCGAGCGCGCGGGGCGGACGTTCGAGGACGTGCATGTCCGCGCACCCGTGGCGATGTTCGCCGCGGCGCAGGCCGCCGGGGTGCGGCGCATCATCCAGATCTCTGCGCTGGGCGCCGATGCAGGCGCACGCAGCGCCTACCACGTCAGCAAGCGGGCCGCCGACGACTACCTCGCCGGCCTGCCTGTCGACTGGGTGATCGTGCAGCCATCGCTGGTGTTCGGACGTGGAGGCGTGAGCGCGCGCCTGTTCACGATGCTGGCGAGCCTGCCGTGGATCCCGTTGCCCGGGCCGGGCGATCAGCAAGTGCAGCCCATTCACGTGGAAGACCTGGTCGAAGCGCTGGTCGCGCTGGTGGAGTCGCCGGAGGTCCAGTGTCGGGTCGTCCCGCTCGTCGGGCCCGCGCCGCTGCGCTTGTCCGACTACCTCGCGGCCTTGCGCGAATCGCTCGGCCTCGGCCCCGCGCGTTTCCTGCGCGTCCCCGGCCCGGTGGTCGCAGCCGCTGCAGCGCTGTCAGGCCTGTTCCCGGGAGGAGTCGTGGACCGGGAAACGCTGGGGATGCTGGATCGAGGCAATACGGCCGATCCGGGTCTCACGACGAAGCTGCTCGGGCGAGCGCCGCGGCCGGCGTCCCGCTTCGTGTCCGCGGATGCGGCGGGCGCAGGTGTCTCGGCCCAGCTCGCGTGGCTGCTGCCGTGCCTGCGCTGGAGCGTCGCCCTGGTCTGGATAGCGACGGCAATCGTTTCCGTCGCCGGCTACCCGTATGCGGACAGCCTGTGAGCTGCTGGCCCGGACCGGCATCCCGGCCGGTTGGGCGCCAGTCACCCTGTACGCCGCCGCCGCTCTCGACCTCGTGCTCGGGATCGCGAGCGTTTCGCGCTGGCGGGGACCGGGACTCTGGCTGCTGCAAATTGCCGTGATCCTCGCGTACACCCTGATCATCACGTTTCGGCTGCCGGAATTCTGGCTGCACCCGTTCGGGCCCGTCCTCAAGAATCTTCCGATGCTCGCCGCCCTGGCCATCCTCTACGTGATGGAGCGCCGCTGATGGACTACGTGGTGGTCAAATGGATGCATGTCGTCTCGTCAACGCTCCTGTTCGGCACCGGCCTCGGCTCCGCGTTCTACATGTTCTTCGCCAGCCGCACGCGCGATCCGCGTATCGTCGCGGCCGTCACCCGGTATGTCGTCATCGCCGATTGGGTGTTCACGACCCCGACCGTGGTTCTGCAACCGCTGACGGGCTGGTATCTGCTGCATCGCCTGGGACTGCCGCTCGGCACACCGTGGGTGGCCTGGTCGATCGGCCTGTTCCTGGTCGCGGGCGCTGCCTGGCTGCCCGTCGTGTGGATGCAGATGCGCATGCGCGACATGGCGCGCGAGTCCGCCGCTGCCAACGCCGAACTACCGCCCGCGTACGGACGTTACCTGCGAGCCTGGGTCGCCCTCGGGATCGTGGCTTTCACTGCGCTGATGGTCGTCTTTTACCTCATGGTGGCGAAACCCGCGTAGGCAGCGCAGCAGTTCCTCCAGGATCGGCACTCCCGCCAGCACCAGGTAGCTCCCGACCAGGGCCCATGCGCCAGCGCCGGGCGCCGGCTTCGCTCGCCAGTTCCAGTCCTGGATGGACAGCGTCTCCCAGTGCAGGACGGCGAGGATTGCAAGCGCCGTGACGGGGAGGACTTCCATGTAACCGTGTACCTGCTGCTCCAGCGGTGCGATGGCCCGGCGCCCTTCGGTGAAGGCGATGTCCGCATGCGCGAGTGCACTGTGTGCCACGACGCAGACCGTAAGGAGCGCGAAAGCCAGGCGATTCATGTGCAGGCCCGCGACGGCACCCAACGCGATGCCGAGGACGGCGAACTGCGCGAGGTGAAGCCACGCTTCGCGCCGGCCGGACGTGCGCTCGATTCGCGTGCGGCGGTGGAACAGGTAGTCGATGAGCCCGGCGACGAGCCAGAGCGGGTAGAACGCCCAGACCAGGAGACCTTCGAGCAGCGCAGTGATCGTCATGCATGCATCGCAGTATTTCGATACTGGTAATACGACGCTTGCCGGCCGCAGCCCCGCCATAAGACGGCACGTGATCCCGTCGGCCCGGCCGTCCTACATTCGACGCGACGGCGCGGCCTGCGCCTACTTACGACCCGTTGGCGTCAGGGACTAAGATCAGGCACGAGCGATCGTCTCATGGCGCGCGGACGGTAATCAGAGGACGATTCCGGTGACAGCCAGCACATTCCCCGTCGTCGGGATTGGCGCGTCCGCGGGCGGCATTGACGCTTTCCAGCATTTCTTCGAGCCGCTGCCCGGCAGTTGCGGCATGGCCTTCGTGGTGGTCCTGCACCTGCCCGCCGGCCACAAGAGCATGTTGAAGGACATCCTGGGCCGCTGGACCGCCATGGCCGTGGTAGACGTCAGCGACGGCGCGCGCATCGAACCGGACCACGTCTACGTATCGCCGCCGCACGCCATCGTCAGGTTCGTGGATGGCCGCGTGCGGGTGACGATGCCGGACGAGGGCAATGACCGGGTGTTCCGCCCGATCGATGCATTCTTCGATTCGCTGGGCGCTGCGTTGCGCGAGCGGGCCGTCGGCATCGTGCTCTCGGGCACGGGAAGCGACGGGGCGCTCGGGGCCAAGGTCATCAAGCAATGCGGCGGGCTGACGATGGCGCAGGGCAGCGATGGCACCGCGCCGCAGTACGAGGAGATGCCCGCCGGCGCCATCGCGATCGGGGCCGTCGACCTCGTCGTGCCGGTGCAGGAAATGGCGGAACACCTGTTGCGACTGAAGGCCGCTCCGCCCCAACCGGCGGATGTGGCCAGCGAGGCCGGCGGCACCGATGCCGCGCAGCTCGAAATCTGCGCGATCCTGCGCTCGAGGCTCGGCCACGATTTCAGCGGCTACCGCAGCCAGACTTTCCTGCGACGGGTCGCCCGGCGCATGCAGGTGGTCGGCGTGGACCGCCTGGAAGCCTATGTCGCCAGGCTGAAGGGCAGCCCCGACGAGGCCAAGCTGCTGTTCCGGGACCTGCTGATCCGTGTCACCAGCTTTTTCCGCGACCAGGGGACCTTCGAGGTTCTGTCCCACGTGGTCATCCCGCGGCTGTTCGAGGGCAAGGCGGCGGACGGCGCGGTGCGCGTCTGGGTGCCGGGCTGCGCGACGGGCGAGGAGGCGTACTCGCTCGCGATCCTGCTGCGCGAACACATGGATGCGCTCGACGCCGTCCCGAAGGTGCAGGTGTTCGCGACCGACATCGACGAGTCGGCGATCGGTACGGCACGGCTCGGGCGTTACCCGAGCACGCTGCTGGAGGGGCTGACGAAACCGCGGCTGGAGCGATTCTTCACCTACTCGCAGGGCAGCTATGGCGTGACCAAGGAGATACGGGATCTCTGCACGTTCTCGGTGCACAACCTCGTGCGCGATCCGCCGTTCTCGACCATGAACCTGGTATCGTGCCGCAACCTGCTCATCTACCTGAACCGCGAACTGCAGTCGCGGATCGCGCCGCTGTTTCATTATTCCCTGGTTCCCGGCGGCATCCTGTTGCTCGGAGCATCCGAAACGGTCACGCAGGACGGCGACCTGTTTGAAACCGTGGATAAGAATGCCCGGATTTTTCGCCGGCGTTCAGGCCCCAGCCCCGACCTGAAACTCGACTGGCGTGAGGCGCAGCCGGCTCCCGCGGGTCGCACGCCCGGTGGGCCGGATCCGCGCCGGCCGCCCGCCCGGAACGTCGACCTGACCCCGCACCGGCAAGATCACGCTTCCGGCGCCGACGCACGGCCGGCCGCGAAATTCAAGGATTTGCTGGGGGCGGTGACGCCCGGTCCCGAGACGCTTGCGCAGCTGCAAACGGCATTGATGGGGACCTGTGAGGAGTTGCAGTCGCTCGCGGAGGAGCACCAGACGGCCGTGGAAGAGCTTCGCAGCACGAACGAGGAGCTGCATTCCGTCAACGAGGAACTGCAGTCGGCGAACGAGGAGCTGGAGACGTCCAAGGAAGAACTGCAGTCGCTGAACGAGGAATTGCACACCGTCAACCTCAGGCTGACGGAAAAAATCGACGAGCTGGATCATGCCAACAGCGACCTTCGCAACCTGTTCGACAGCACCCAGATCGCCACGGTGTTCCTCGATCGGCATCTCGTCATTCGCAGCTTCACGCCGGCCATCTCCAGCGTCTATTCGCTGATCCCGAGCGACAAGGGCCGGCCCTTGACCCAGATCGTGAGCCAACTCGATTACACGTCGCTGCGTGAAGACGTGAAGCACGTACTGTCGACGCTGGAGCCTTTGGAGCAGCGCGTGGTCCGCGCTGACCGGTCGGCCCATTACATCATGAGGATCCTGCCGTACCGGGAACCCGACAGTACGGTGACCGGCGTGCTGGTCACGTTCATCGACGTCACCAGCATCGTGCGCGCCGAGGAGGCCCTGGTCGAGGCGGACGTGCGCAAGGACGTCTTCCTGGCCACGCTCTCGCATGAGCTGCGCAATCCCCTGGCGCCGATCCGCATCGCGGCCCAGCTGCTGCACTCCCCGAAGCTTCCACCGGAGCAGCTCAGGCACGCGCAGGACATCATCAGCCGCCAGGTCGCCCACCTCAGCGCGCTGCTGGACGACCTGCTCGACGTATCGCGCATCACGCGGGGCTCCTTCCTGCTGAAGAAGGAGTACGTGGACGTGCACGTGCTGCTGGACGAGGCGGTGGAGACAGTCCGGCCGCTGATCGATGCGAAGAAGCACACGCTGCGCGTCGCGTATCCCGACAGGCCGACGCGACTGGAGGTCGACCCGCTGCGCATCACGCAGGTCATCAGCAATCTCCTGACGAACGCGGCGAAGTACACGCCGAGCGGGGGCCGCATCGACCTGGAAACGCGCATCGAAGGAAAGCACTTCGCGATATCCGTCCGCGACACGGGGATCGGAATCGCGCCCGACGTGATGGGCAAGGTGTTCGACATGTTCACGCGCATCGAGTCGGACATCGGACGTTCGGAAGGCGGGCTGGGGATTGGCCTGGCCCTGGCGAAGGGACTCGTGGAACTGCACGGCGGGAAGCTCCAGGTACGCAGCGGCGGGCGCGGGGAGGGCAGCGAATTCATCGTCTGCCTGCCGAGATCTCTGGTCGTCGACGTGCCGGCGGCGGAGACTGCGGAATCACAGGGCGTTGCCGACCGCAGCGGCAAACCGCGCCGGATCCTGATCGCCGACGACAACCGCGACAGCGCGACGACGCTCGCCATGATGCTGCGCCTTTCGGGCCACGAGGTGGACGTCGCGCACAGCGGGACGGAAGCATTGGATCTGGCGAAACGCGTGCGACCTGAAATCGCGGTATTCGACATCGGCATGCCCGACCTGAGCGGCTACGAGGTCGCCGATCGAATTCGTCACGAAGCCTGGGGAGAGAAAATGACGCTCATTGCGGTGACGGGCTGGGGCCAGGAATCCGACAAGCGTCGCGCGCGTGCGGCAGGCTTCGACCATCATCTGACCAAGCCGATCGATCCGGCGATCCTGGAGCCGCTGTTCGAACGGCAGGATTAGCGCCTTGGACCAGCCGGACCTCATCGGCTTCGACGCAACCCCGCCGGGGTTCGTCTATCAGTCCGAGTTCCTGACACCGCAGGAAGAGACTAAGCTCCTGCAGCGCATGAAGACGCTGCCGCTCCAGGAAGCCGTCTATCGCCAGTGGCAGGCGAGGCGGCGGATCGTCAGCTACGGGGGTCGCTACGATTTTTCGCGGCAAAGCCTGGACCCGGCTCCACCGATCCCGGACTTCCTGGACTTCCTGCGAAAACGGATCGCGGAATGGGCGGCCATCCGGCCGGAGGCGATCCAGCACGCCGTGATCGCCGAATATGGAGTCGGCACCCAGCTCGGCTGGCACCGGGACGTGCCGCAGTTCGACCAGGTGATGGGTGTGTCGATCGCCGGGCAGGCGAGGATGCGCTTGCGGCCCTACCCGCCGGTGAAAGGAGCTCGCGCCGCGGTCGCGATCGAGCTTGCGCGCCGCTCCGCGTACCGTTTCCAGGGACCGGCCCGATGGGAATGGCAGCACGCGATCTCGCCGACCCGCGAGCTTCGCTACTCGATCACCTTCCGGACGCTACGGCGCCGCGAGGGCGACCCGGCGCAAGTAGCGGCAGAGACGCTGCAGGGCCCGTGGCATTGATCTGAACCCCTTCACGATCCACGGACCTGGGGTCGTTCCGCGCGGATGCCTCCTGGGCTCGACGCGGAGCTCCGCGCCGCGGGAGGTCGCTCTGCGATAGAGTCGCACCGCGGTTTCATGGTCCAGCGGCCCGGTCAGGGTCTTGATCGAGCTCAGCAGGATTGTCGCCTCGAGGAGCGTCGACGTCGGGCCGCAGGTCAGGATGACGACGTCGTCCTTGTCCCAATGCAGGTGATACACACACTGAGTGGTTGCGTCCAGGCGCAGGGCGTGGCCGTGCTCTTCCAGATCGCAGGCAATCCCGAAACGCACGCCGTTGGGCAAAAGCTTGAGACTGGCTTCCAGTTCGCCCGACGTGCTCACCCGTTCGATCCGCACGCCCTCTCTGAGGAAAAGCTGGCTCATGCGGCGAGAATTATGCCCGCCGGATCGTTTCATGGGTGTCAGCGCGCCGCAATTCCGGACGTCAGTTCGCGCCTATGCCGGCTCTTCGGGTGAACCGATTTCCGTGGCGTTGCGATCGGATGCGCGATCCCATTTCTCCGTGGCATCCCGGGCGAACTCGGGAAAGACGGCGTCTTCCCACCAGGTTGTCTCCGTCCAGTCCGCGAGCAGCTTGGATGCGGCCCATTTGTAAATGAGGTTCATGGCAGGGAAAATTTACCCCACGGATCGACCATGGCGGCAAGTCCGGTCGTCAGGAAGTCGCGACGTCAGGCAGTGCGGCACACCAGCGTACGGCGAGCGCCGACGCGGAGGCGAGTTGGAGGAGGTTCCAGGAGAAAACTGGCGTGGACGGGAGGCGGGAAGCGCGGCTTCCCGCCCCATCGTCCAGCAATCAGTCGCCGCGCAGAGCGATCCGCGCGGTCTCGGGCGTCAACCGTTCGGCGGCGGCGGCTCCGACGGAGGCGGTTCCTCGGTCGTCGGAAGCGTGTCCGACGTCGCCGGGGCCGGTTCGTCTGAAGGCGTCATGCCGTCTGAAGGCGTCATGCCCGTCGTATCCGCCGGCGACGTCGTGTCCTCCGGCAGCGGCGCGGCCGGCTCGGCTGCCGGCGACGGCGTATCCGTCTGGACGGTCGCATCGTCGTCCTTGTTGGCGCCACAACCGGCGAGAAGCACTGAGCCGATCGCCAGCGCTGTGAGTGTCTTGACCATCTGTATCTCCTTCACCATATCCAACCGAGCGCGTATTAGAACGCGCCGCGTCGACTTGTGCCACCGGACACTGTCGCGCACGACCGACTGCGCCGAGTCGTGCAGGTTGCGGAGACGATCCTGTTCTGACAGGCTGTAAGTGTGCGTCCTACGTCCTTGTCTGGCGACGGCTTATAGTCGCGCGTCATCCGAAACTGACAAATGCTCGTCTGATGGAAAACACATCCACGCCCGATATCGAATCTCTCGAAAAAGACAACTTCGAGAGGTGCGCCTCCGGTCTGCGGTTCGTCGCATGGTTCTGGATCCTGGGCGTGGCGCTCGTGTTTGCGGTGCAGCTCGACCTGGCAAGTCTGCTGGCAGTCGAATTGACCAGCGTCATGGCCTTTGAGTTGCTCGGGGCCGCCGCGCTTGCCGTCGGGCCGGGCTCCCTTGTGCTCGGACTTTCTTACGTGATCGAACGCGTTTCGTACCTGGCGGCCGACTTGAATCTGTTCTGAACCTCGACAGCCAAGGAGGGCATCCATGAACTACGTCCAGGGTTTCGTGACACCGGTTCCGACCGCCAACAGGGAAAAATACCTCGAGCAGGCCTCGAATGCAGTGCCGGTCTTCAGGCAGTTCGGCGTGACCCGGATCGTCGAAGGCTGGGGTGACGACGTGCCGAAGGGCAAGCTGACCGACTTCCAGGGAGCGGTGCAGGCGAGGGACGATGAGACGGTCGTCTTCTCCTGGATGGAGTATCCCGACAAGGCGACTTACGAAGCCGCCAACGAGAAGATGAAGGACGACCCGCGGATGAAGGAGATGTTCTCGGACATGCCGTTCGACGGCAAGCGCGTGATCTTCGGCGGCTTCGACACGATCGTCGACGAATCGAGTCCGGGTCCGGCGGGCTATGCCGACGGCTACGTGGTCCCGGTTCCCAGCGGCAACAAGAAGGCCTATCGGGAGATGGCCACGAAGGCCGCGGAAGTCTTCAAGGAGTACGGCGCGACGCGCGTGGTCGAGGCCTGGGGCGACGACGTACCGGATGGCAAGGTCACGGACTTCAAGCGCGCGGTGAAAGCCAGGGACGACGAGACCGTGGTCTTTTCATTCGTGGAATGGCCCGACAAGGCGACCCGCGACGCGGCCTGGCCCAGGATCATGGAAGACCGGCGCATGCAGCCGGACCGCGACAAGATGCCCTTCGACGGGCAGCGCATGTTCTGGGGCGGATTCAAGCCCCTGCTCGACGAACATTGAAAGATCGCCCGGATGGGCCGGGTAATCTGTCGGCTGCGCCGGCACGTCGGTCGGACGCAGCCGACCTGATGACTGCTTGCTTGCCGCTAAGTCGCGCTGCCACCCGGAGCTAGCGTGTCCTGCCGAAGTTTTCAGCAAGGAAGCGCACACATGGAAAATCGTGAAAACAAGGGCCAGCGAGGCGAATCGGGCCGGAACCAGGGCAGCGGCAATCAGGGCTCGAACAACCGTAAGTCGGGCGGCTCGAAGAACGGCCGCTCCGGAAAGCAGGGCCAGGGCTCCAGTCGAAAGGGCGGCTGACCGCTTTCAACCCCCTGCATGGCCGATCGGACCAGGACGCGCCGCCTTTGCGGCGCGTCCTGTGTTGGCGGGCCAGAGATGCAGGATCACAAGGAGCGGAGATGGAAGACGGCGATCGCACGACGAAGCAGGATGGGCCGCAGGAAGTCGAAGCCGGGCGCCAGCGGCGAGTCAAGCACCGGTACAAGGGCGGACGCCAGACACAAGGCGGCATCCCCAATCCCGACGATGCAGACGACCGTGATTCCGCAGGGAGCTTCCGCGGCACCGGCGAACGCGACGTGAGCCGCTCAAGATAATAACGATTGCATCGCGAGTTCGATGACGCGGTCTCGCGTGCGAGCCCGCGTCTGCCCAGGCTGTTGCGACCTTGCGAGGTCGATCAAGGTCGGGTCGCCCTCGAGCTGGCGTTTGCGCGCGCGCAGCCGCTTCGCGACAGCCTCCTGATCCATGCTGGATTTCCGCGCGATCGCGAAGACCCCGCCTGGTTTTTCTTCCTGCTCGATCCGGTGGGTCAACAACTCGAACAGCACGTGGACGCGGGCGTCGAAGTAGATTTCCCGCGGGCTCGTCTGTTCGATCTCGGCGATGAGGGTCCGGAGGCCATTGTGCTCGACTTCCGCCTGGTGGCAAGCACGCTTGTCCCTGGTCGCGGCGAGAAGGGCGGGGTAGAAGATCTCCTCCTCGATCTGGGTGTGGATCCGGAGCGCTTCACAGACCTTGTGCGCGACCTCCGATTTGCAGTCCCTGTCGCGCGCTTTCTCGAGTTTCCGGAAGCTGCTCTCGAGCCGGCGATGATCGGACTGTAGGAACGAAATGGCGTCGGCCGGCTTTGTCTCCCGTGGTTTCGGCACGTGTGTTCCCCTGACCCGGGCGCAAGTCTAGGGCGGGGCGGGCGGTCGGCATGTCACTGCCCTTCTTTTCCTGGTGTAAGACAGGTCGTCAGGCTGTCTCATGCACGCCTCGGCGGGGCCGTCCATTGTAGGACGCAGGCCGAGGGTCAGTCCCGGTGCGGATGCAGATAATCGGGGCATGGGTTCGACGGCGAACAATCCCGCCCTCGACGGCGCCGCGCCGGACGCATCGACGGATGCGCTGCTGATACTCGACATGATCTCGGACTTCGAGTTCGAGAACGGTGCGCGGGTCTTCAAGCGCGCCCTGTCCATCGCGGCGCGCGTGGCCCGCCTGCGCGAGCGTGCCACGCGGTCCCGGGTCCCGGTGATCTACGTCAACGACAACCGGGGACGGTGGCGTTCCGACTTCACCGGGCTGGTACAGGCGAGCCTGCGGGAAGGCTCGCGCGGAGCGCCCATCGCGACGCAGCTGCGCCCGCGGCCGATCGACTACGGGGTGTTGAAACCCCGGCACTCCGGATTCTACTCGACACCGCTTGCGACATTGCTCGAGCACCTGGGCACTCGCCGCCTGGTGCTGACGGGCATCTCAACCCATCAATGCGTGTTGTTCACCGCGAACGATGCGTATGTCCGGGATTTCGAGCTGGTCATCCCGCGCGACACGGTCGCTGCCGAAAGCACGAAGGCCCACCGACTGGCGCTCGAGTACGCCCGCCTCGTGCTGGGCGCGCGGTTGACGCTGTCGACGCAAGTCCGCTTCAGGCCTTGAGCAGCTTCCGCTGGATGCGCGTCGTCGAGGTCCCGTCCCGGCCGAACAGCGCGCTTCGGCCCCGGCCTTTCGGGCCGTCCCGGCGGGAGCTGCGGTCAGCCGGTGCCCAAGTGTGATTCAGGTCACGCGCCGGCTCGTGTCGATGAGCGCGAGCTTCCCTTCGCATGACGAGCTCCCATTGGCTATGATCCCGCACGAGCGACCTGCAACTGAGCGTCCGAATCCCCAGGGGGACTGAGCGATGCGCCGGTGTCTTGGCGTGCTTGCAGCGGCGCTGCTGCTGTTCTCCGCGGCGGTCGCACAGGACGCGAACATCGGGCAGCCGATCGCGGACCTCGAGAAGCTGCTCGTCGCCGAACCCCTCGTGATCACGCAGGCAGAGATCAGCCGGCCCAAGGCCAAGGGCGATATCACCCTGAAAGCCGAGGTTTCCTTCGGCGGCGCTCCACCCCTGCGCGTGAAGCTGCGCCGGGCGGAACCTGGTGCGGATTCGTTCAACAACGTCCCGCGCTATGAAGTCGCGGCATACGAGTTGCAGAAGCTGTTCCTGGACCCCGCCGAATACGTGGTGCCGCCCACTGCGCTGCGCATGGTGCCCGTGGCGGATTTCGCCAAGTACGCACCCGGCGTCAAGCCCACGTTTTCAACCGCCGACCAGGTGGTGGCCGTGGTGCAGTATTGGCTGAGCGACATCACGGTGGTTCCGGACGTCTATGACGCGGCGCGTTTTGCCGCCGACCCGGTCTACGCGCGCCACATCGGGCAGCTAAACGTGCTCACCTACCTCGTGCGGCACGGCGACTCGAACCTCGGTAACTTCCTGATGGGCAAGGCGGAGACTGGCGCCCGGGTGTTCTCGATCGATCATGGCGTCGCCTTCGCGTCGGACGAGAGCGATCGTGGCGAGGCATGGAGGGTCATGCGCGTGGACCGGCTACCGACCGACACCGTCGAGCGGCTGCGCGGCATCACGCCGCAGATGCTGGACGAGCGGCTGGCCGTGCTCGCTCAATGGCAACTGGAAGGCCGGAGTTTCGTTCCCGTCGCGAACGGCGAAAACCTGTCGGCAAACCGCGGTGTGCGCCGTGAACGCAACCTGCTCCAGATGGGCCTGACGCGGTCGGAGATCCGCGAAATACACAGACGTTTGACGAGTCTTCTCGAGCTCGTCGATGGCGGCAAAATCAAGGCCGAGCCCGCGGCGGGCGCGTGAGGACTGCGCCGGTGTCGAATGCATGCGTCACGCGGCCCGGATTCCTGCTGGCCCTCGTTTTCGCCGGACTTCCCTTCAACAGTTCCGGTGCGGCGCAGGCGCAGTCCGGGCCGGTGCAATGGAAGGAAATCGATCGCATCGTCGCCTTCGCGGACGTGCACGGCGCCTACGCCGAACTGGTGGGATTGCTCCGGGAAAGCGGGATCGTGGATGCGCAGGAGCACTGGGCGGCCGGCGACACGCAGCTCGTGAGCTTGGGTGACCTCCTCGACCGTGGCGCCGATTCGCGCAAGGTCATGGACCTGCTGATGCGCCTGCAGGCCGAGGCGTCCGCAAAGGGCGGGCGGGTGCACGTGCTGCTGGGCAATCACGAGGCGATGAACCTGCTCGGCGACCTGCGCTATGTCGACGTGGGTGAGTACGCCGCGTATGCCGACATGGAATCCGCCGCCGAGCGTGCGGACCTGCGCCGGGCGTTTGAGAATGCGCAAGGCGCGGGCTCCGGCGCAGCGTTCGACCAGAAATTTCCGCCGGGGTATTTCGGGCATCGCGCGGCTTTCTCACCTGCGGGCAAGTACGGCCGGTGGCTGCTGGAATTGCCCGTCGCCATCCTGCTCAACGACACGCTCTTCATGCACGCAGGACCCTCGCCGGTCCTGCGGGGCGTGAGCCTGGAGGAACTCGACCTGCGCTATCGCACGGCACTCACGGACTATCTCGGGCTCGCCCGTCAGCTCGAGCAGGCCGGGCTGCTGCAGCCGGGTGACGCGTACCAAGAGCGGCCGCAACTTGCCCGGGACCGGCTGGCAGCCCGTTCGACTGCGAACGGCGGCGATCCGGATCCCGCGCTGGCCGATGTGGTCCAGCGCTTCGGCGTGGCGGCCGGCAACGCCCTTCTCGCGGAGGAGGGTCCCAACTGGTATCGGGGAGCCGCGCTGTGCAACGAGGCTGCCGAAGCCGACGTGCTGTTGCCGCTGCTGCAACAGTACGGGGCCACCCGGTTGGTGGTCGGCCATACGCCGACCCGCGATTCCCGCGCAGTCACCCGCTTTGGCGGGGCCGTCGTCAAGCTCGACGCCGGCATGAACCGTGCCGTGTACAAGGGTCGCGCGGCTGCGCTGTTGTTGCAGCCGTCGGGACCCACCGTCCGTTATGCAGGCGAGCCCGAGGTCGCGTCCTTGCAGCCCGAGGGCCTGTTCGTTGCGCCCGACGAGGCCAGCGATGCCACCGTGCTTGCGGCGCTGCGCGACGGCGAGGTGGCCGTGACCGGCCCGCGCGCACCGAACGAACTCGCTGTCTCCGTGACCCACGGTGGCAAGCGCTTTCCCGCCGTGTTCCAGGTGCGCTCGGAAAAGGAGGCCGGCAAGGAAATGGCGGCCTACCGCCTGGACCGCCTGCTGGGGCTCGGCCTCGTGCCGGTCACGGTCAAGCGCGAAGTCCAGGGCCAGGGCGGCGTGCTGCAGGGTCGTCCGCTCAAGTGGGTCACACAGGCCGAGGTCCAGCAGCAGTCGTTGCGCGGCGGCGGCTGGTGCCGCGCCGAACCGCAGTACCAACTGGTTTATGCATTTGACACGTTGCTCGGCAACGACAGCCGCAGCGCCGAATCGTTGCTGTTCGATTCGGAAAGCTGGTTCGTCTATCTCACCTCGCACGACCGGGCTTTCACCGGGACCAAGGGACTGCCGGCCTACCTCAAGGCGCGGCCTCCGACGCCCGGCGCGGAGGTCCGGCGTCGGCTGGGCCTGCTCGATGACAAGAGCTTGAGGGAGGCGCTGGGCGACCTCCTGGACGGCCGCGCCCGCGCTGCAATCCTGGGACGCCGGGATGCGTTGCTGGCGCTTCCTGCAGCGGCGGCGACGGCAGGGACGCCCTGACGCAGAGTGGCGGCGCGCGCGTCAGCGAGTCACACGTCTCGCCACGAACGTGCTGCGCGCCTCGAGCCCGTCGAGGTTGGAAGCGATGACGGTGATGCGAAGCTCCGCGACATCGACGTTCGCCGGAACCTTCCCGACGAACGCCTGCAGCCGGACGTTGAAGCGCATCCAGTGCGGCAGCCGGTGTCCATTGTCACAGCGCGCGTGCAGCACCAGCACGTCCCCCGGCTCCGCGTCGTAGAAGGCGGTCGGCGAAACCGGGTGCAGGAACGACTCGCCGGGCGCATACAGCAGGTCGGGTATGGGCTCGACCGCCTGGGGGGCCACCTGCACCATGGTTTCCCGCGACTTGCGGCTGAAGTCGCGCCCCATGATCGCCGCGAGCGCGATCCACGCGAGCGAAAGCACGAACGTGACCACCACGAAATCGTGCGATTGCCATGCCAGGATGTGGAGCCCGACGAATACGCCGACCGCCTGGATCAGGTCGCCGAAACGCCAGAAGAACGTGTCGATCGCGGTCTTACCGTCGTACTTGGAGTCGCGATCGACCGGCAGGTACAGCGCCTGGCGGGTCGTGTTCATCAGCGAGTAGTCGACGCCGTTCTCGGCAAACTTGATCCGTCGTATCAGGTAGAAGAATGGGATGAAGCCGCCGAGCATGGGCCCGAACACCAGCAACCCGTATCCCACCGCCACGATGACCGGCTGCACCAGCAGTGCGCCGCGCACGCCGACAAGGTGGTAGATCCGTGACACCAGGAACAGCTGGATGACCAGGCTGACGAGCGTCACCCAGAAATTGAAGTTGCCGTAGAACTCGGTGATCAATGTACCGAGGTCGAGCGTGCCGCCGCTTGCCGCGACCTGCGCTTCGGCATCGGCCTTGACGTAGTCGGCGAGGATGAATTCCCCCGTCGAGTTGATCCAGTTGAGCAGCACCACGAAGAGCGCCATGTGCAGCAGGTAGCGGTCCTGGAGGACCAGGGTGATGCCGCCGAGCCACTTGGGCACGGGACGGTGCTGTTCGGGCTCGATCGCCCGTGAGCTCGGCGGGATGGCTGCACGCTCGGGTGTGGCAAGGAACAGGGTGGCTCCCAGCGTGCAGGTCGCGAGGATCATCAGTCCCATCGGCGAGAGCACATCCACCGCCGCCTGCGTGATCTTGGAGCCGGCCAGCGCGCCCAGGTTTGCGCCGAGCATGATCACGATGAACAGCCGCTGGCCGCTCCTGACGTTGAAGGAGTCGGCCGCGAAGGCCCACATCTGCGAAACGACCATGACGCCGTAGATGCCGACCCAGATGAAGAACTCGAATGCGATCGAGACCTGGAAATGGGCGAGCACCGCGAACAGGGGCAGCGTCACCACGAAGAAGACTGTGACGGCCCGGAGCAGGTGAGCGCCATCGAGGTGGTGCCGCAGCCGCCCATACAGCGGCACGACGAGCATCAGCACGAGCGCCATGGCCGCAACGGCGTACGCGCGCGTTTCGGCCGAAAACTTGGTGAGCATGAAAGCCTCGCGCAGGGCCTTCACGACCTGGTACGACGCGAGCAGCAGGAATCCATGCAGGAAGAACAGGAATGCGGTGCGGCCCTCGCCGGGCGCGACGCGCGTGATCATCGACAGGAACCGCTCGAACCGCGTCAGCCTGGCATGGTCGTGTTGCAAAGCGGGCAGCGCCTCGTCCAGGACAGGGATAGGAAACGTGCTTCCCAGGCGGGGTCAGCGAACTGCGACGAGATTAGTCTGCGGGGCGGCGGTTCTGCAAGTCATTACGGCCGCACGGGTGACACCCCTGCGGTTAGCCGCGTCATTCGGGGAACTAGAATCCGTCGAAGTACGACTTGACGGCGCTCAGGCAGAACGGTGCGACGAGTCCCGCATGATAGAGCTGGAGTACCTCGTCGTCGCCGCCTGCGAGCTCCACGGCTGCCTTGGCGGCGGCGAATTGTTCCTTCTGCGACTCGTACGGATCGCCGCTTTCGACGTCGGAATCGATGTCGAGGACGGTGACCGCGGTCTCCGATGACCAGAGGTTCCGCATCAGTTCGGTGTTGAGGTAGAGCACCGCGGGATCCCGGTTGCCAGCGCAGAGCAGCATCGGCGATTCCGGCGTCCAGTTGCGCAGGTCGTTCGCCTTCAGCGCCTGCCGCATCGGGTTCTCCGGGTCGGCGGGCGGCAATCCGTCCGTGAGCGCCGGGAAGCCGCCGTCGGGGTGGCTGTCCGCATCCTGCAGGTACGCCAGCCGGAAGTCGTTCCTCAGCAGGTGTTCGCGGCCAAAGCCGATTGCGAACACGGCCGCGAGGTTCGCCGGCGTCGTCGCGGGTGTCATGTCCGCATAGGCGGGGTCCGGCGGCGTACGGCTGAAGATCTCGGAGTCGGGCAATTTTCCCTGCTCCTTGAGGTCGCCGAGCGAGGTCGTGCTCGGCAGCAGGGTCTCGATGTCGGCGGCGTATTTTTTCGCGTATGCGTCCGCGGGGTTCGAATAGATGTCGCCGTAGGCTTTCTGGTAGCTGGTGAGGAGCAGCGTCAGGTTCACCGGCGAGCCGCCCGTCACGCGGCCCTGGAAGATCGCGTCGCTGAAGGCGGACAGCGCGTAGGGTCCCGACATCGGTGCGGACGCGGTGACCGTTTCCCCCGCTTCCTGCAGCGCACGGTGGGTCGCCATGGCGACGTAGCCGCCCTGCGAATAGCCGGTGACCAGAAGCTGGCCCGCATCCGTGGTGTCAGGCGCGTCGGCGGTGGGCAGGGCGCTGCGGGCCGCGGTCAGCGCATCGATCATGTCCTTGGATTGCTGGTCGCCGTTGAGGTACGGGTGATAGTCGAGCGTGGAGGTGTCGTACCCGACGTAGTTCGGGGCAACGACGATGTAACCTTCCGCGGCGAACATCCCGGCCATCAAGAGGCTCTCGGTGTTGTCCGAAGACTCGAGGTTGGCCAGGTTGAAGTCTTTTTCCGTGTGGGTGCCGTGCGCATACAGGACGATCGGGCGTTCGCCCTCGCACCGGGCGCCGGAGTCGTTCGGAACCATCAGAGCGGCGGAGGCGGGGGTGATGTTTCCGTCCGGATCCACCGTGTGATACTCGAAATGGTAGACGTCGATCGAGCACTCGGGCGACAGGACCTGCTCCAGGATCACCTGGGTCACGTCGCCCGAGCTGGCGGTGGCCAGCAGTTCCTCGGGGGTGTAGGAGGCGACCAGCGTCGGCGATTCGCCGATCAATTCGCCGCGTTGCGGGTCCGGCTCGGGTTCCGGCGGGTTTCCGCCCTCGTCGTCGCTGTTTTCGCAGCCACAGAGTAACGCCAGCACGGCGATGGGCAGCACGCAGTTTCGGGGAATCGTGGGCACAGAGGTATCCGTCTTCGGCCGTGGCGGCCGCAGGCATCATGGGTCGGCCAGGGTCAACCACGCGCAGGCCCGGCGCCCCGAGGCGCCGTAAGACACCGCTGACGCCCCGGTGTTCCCTGCCCAGGCCCGGTTTGCAGCCGAACGTATGCCTGCCAGCCGCATCCAGCTAAGGTGGTGCTCCGCTTGCCCCGATTTCCCACGCGCGGAGATATCCCGATGAAGTTCCTGCTGCAGTCGAGCTCGTTCCTCTGCCTGTGCCTCGCGTTTGCCTCGTCCGCGCGGGCCGTTGAGCCGGGCTGGTATTTGCTCGCATTCGGCGGCGAGGCCAGCGCCTCCGGCGCCAGCGAGAACATGGCGACCGAAAATCTCGTAGACCTGTTCGAGTCGGCCGGGCTTGACGTCACCGATGTGATCACGACGATCGACGATTCCGACACGGGATTCGGCGCCGGCGGCGGATACCAGTTCAACGACAATTTCGCCCTCGAATTTGCCTACGTCGACCTGGGCTCGACGGCCTATCGGTTCTCGGCCACCGTCTCGAACGGCACCGACGAGGCGGACGCGGACGTCGAGCTCGCCAGCTCGGCCGACGGGCCCGTGCTGTCGGCCCTCGCCATCCTCCCGATCGGCGAGCGGTTTTCCGTGTTCGGCCGGGTGGGGTTCTCGCTGATGAATGCCACGGGCACGGCGCACATCACGGTCGACGGTGCCGACGACCGGGTCAGCCAGTCGTCACAGAAGAGCGACCCGATGTTCGGCGTGGGCGCGGAGTACAGCTTCGGCAAGCACTTCGCAGTGCGCCTGTCCTGGGACCGATATCTCGACGTGGGGACGGAAAACGTCACCGGCGACATCGACGCCGACCTCATCTCGCTGGGCCTGCGCATGGGGGCAGGCTGGTTCCGCTAGGACGCACCCTCGTCGCGATGCGTCCATAGCCACACGCCGATGAGCGTGCGCGCCAGCGGCTGGACCAGCGGATAGACCCAGAACTCGATGGCGTCGGGCAACAATTGCCCGCCGCCGGTTTCCACCACGATGATCTGCAGCGTCAGGAGCGCGGCGGCGGCGTAGAACCCGCCCACGACGCGGGACAGCCCGGGTCGTCGCCACATCGCCACGGCGTACAGCGAGTTGGCGATGAAGAAACCGACGATCAACAGGAAGTACATGGCGTTCCACGCGCCGTCGTACAGCGCGGTACGCAATTCCATCGACGCGCGCACGACCGGGTCGTTCGCCAGCCACGCGAGCCGCCACGGGTTGAACGCGAACAACGTCATCGCCTGCTGGCCGGCCTCCGTCGCGCCCCACAGCGCAAAAGCTAGGAGGCCCGGGATCACCAGCGACGCCGCTTCGCGGCGCAGGCGCATGGCCACGGCCAGCGCGGCGGTCACGACCAGGAACGGGTGCACGAAATAGACCCAGGCATAGAGCCGATACACCGGCTCGTTCACCCGTTCCATCCGCGCCGCGAAGTCGTCGGCCGGTTCCAACATTGCCGGCAGGAAGATCAGCCCCAGCGTCGTGACCGCCGAGGCGAACGAACAAAGCGCCGCGAGGCGATAGAACGACGGCGTGAACCGCATGGGCGCCAATCCTAACCCGAGGCTGCGACCCTTCGCGCCGCTCGTGCATCCTGAGGGGAGTACCGCTCGGTCGATCCGCAATGCCGTGGGAGCCCCGCCATGCATGCTCTATTTCGTGCGGCCGCGACCGCCTGCCTGCTGCCGCTGGCCGTCCATCCCGTCAGCCACGCCCGGGCCATCGGGGAAGAGGCCATCACGGGCCTCTGGGCCTACGAGATGTCCTTTCCCGTCGGCCTCGCAGGCGAATTGACCGTCACCCGCAAGGGCGCGTCCTGGCAGGGCTCCCTCGCAGGCGCATCGGCCGAGGGGCGGGCGAAAGGACGCGAAGTCCGGATCGCGTTTCCCGAGGAAGGCGGGCTGTTTCGTGGCTACCACGGCAATGGCAATGGCGGCCAGCTGCTGCTGGTCGTGCCGCAGTTCGACCTCGCCGTGATGTTCACGGCGGGCAACTATCGTCAGGGACTCTGGAACCGGGAGCGCGACGACATCGTCGGGGAGATGGTCATCCCGGCCCTGGGCAGTACCGGAGAACAAAAATAAAGGCAGAGGGGTCGTTCACCCCTCTGCCCGGAGCCGCAGTCGGGCCGCCTTAGCGCGGCGCGCGCCTGCGGATCAGGTTGACCACGAAGAGCAGGACGACTGCCCCGACCAGCGAGACGAGCAGGCTGGGCAGGCTGAAATCACCCTGATTGACCGTCCCTGCACCGACCAGTGGCGACAGCAGCCATCCGCCGATCAAAGCCCCGACGATCCCGACGACGACGTTCAGGAAGAGGCCCTGCTGCGCATCGGTCTTCATGATGAGGCTGGCTATCCAACCGATAACCCCGCCCACAACCAACCAGATGATCAAGTTCATTTCCATCTCCCAGACGTTGCCGAAGTAGGAGTGAGTAGAAGCTTTTGGCCCCCGCAGTCACCATCGGAACCCCGCTGACTCCCGTGTAGGACGACCCCGTGGTTCCGGCCTTTGACACGCACAAATCAGGCCAGGCGCCGCTCCTCCACGATTCCGGTCAGCGTCTCCTCGCCGAGCGAGATGTAGAGCATCCGGTCCGAGACGGTGAGGTCGAGGCTCATGCGCCGGTCGAGCCTCGCTACCAACGCCGCCAGAAGCTCCGGGTCCACGGCGTACAGCCTGATCTCCGCCGCCCGGTGTATGCGTTCGCCGCCGAGGCGCGCGAGCAGCGCATCCAGGCCCCGGTGCGCATAGACCGCGACCTTCGGGGCGGCCTTCGCGGCACGGTGCAGCCGGTCCGCATCCGGCGCGCCGATCTCGATCCAGGCCTGCAGGGCGCCGGTGAGGTCGCGCACGGCGATCGCGGGCTCGTCCGGATCGGACAGTCCCTTCGAAAAGGCGATGCCCTCGGTGTATTCGAGGCAGTAGGCCAGCAGGCGGGTCAGCAGGTACTCGGCGGTCTCCGAAGGATGGCGCGCCACGCGGAGCGTGAACGCCTCGTTGACCGCCCGGTCCGCATCGGACAGCCGGACCTCGAACACGTGCATCGTCGCGCCCTGGGCCAATCACGCCCTCCCGGTCGGGGGCGTCAACGATCCACCATGCTTTGCTGCTGTTCCGCATAGCGGGCGCCGTGCACGGCAATCCGCGAGAGGGCGACATCGATTTCCGAGAGCTCGCCCGGCGTCAGCTCGACGCTCGTGGCGGCGAGGTTCTCCTCGAGCCGGTGTATCTTGGTCGTGCCGGGAATCGGCACGATCCACGGTTTCTGCGCCAGCAGCCAGGCGAGCGCGACCTGCGCCTTCGTCGCGCCTTTCCGCTCCGCGATGCGGCCGAGCTGGCCGACGAAGTCCTGGTTCGCCTTGCGCGACTCCGCGGAGAAGCGCGGAACCAGGTTCCGGAAGTCGTCGCTTGCGAAGGTGGTGGTCGCGTCGATCGCGCCGGTCAGGAAACCGCGGCCCAGCGGGCTGAATGGGACCAGGCCGATGCCGAGCTCTTCCAGCACCGGCATCGTCTTCGTCTCGACCTCGCGCCACCAGAGCGAGTACTCGCTCTGTAACGCGGCGACCGGCTGGACGGCATGCGCGCGGCGGATCGTCTGCACGCCTGCTTCGGAAAGCCCGAAGTGCTTCACCTTGCCGGCGCCGATCAGGTCCCTGACCGTCCCTGCGACGTCTTCGATGGGCACGTCCGGATCCACGCGATGCTGGTAGAACAGGTCGATGACATCGGTCCGCAGCCGCTTGAGCGAAGCTTCGGCAACGGCCCTGATGTGTTCAGGCCGGCTGTCGAGCGGTTTCCCGCCGGCCGGTGCGCCGATGTTGAATCCGAACTTGGTGGCGATGACGACGTCTTTCCGGAATGGCTCGAGGGCCTCGCCGACCAGGGTCTCGTTCGTGTAGGGCCCGTAGACTTCGGCGGTGTCGAAGAACGTGACGCCGCGCTCGAAGGCGGCCCGGATCAGGTCGATGCCTTGCTGCCTGTCGGGGGCGGTACCGTACCCGTGGCTGAGGCCCATGCATCCGAGGCCGAGCGCCGAGACGGTCGGGCCCTTCCGGCCCAGCGTTCTCTTATCCACGGCGGTGCAGTGCCGCCTCGACCGCTTCGAAGATCAGGTGCAGGCCGAAGGAGACGTCCTGGATCTTGCCGTCGACGAAGAAGCCCGGCGTCGAGCGCACGCCACTGTCCCCGCCGCTTTGCTGGTGCTCGCGAATGCGCTGCAGGTAGACGTGGTCATTCATCTCCGCGTCGAACCGCGCGAGGTCGAGCTGGAGCCGCTGCGCGTGCCCGCGCAGGTGCTGCAGGTCGAGGTGCGCCTGGTTGTCGAAGATCAGGTCGAGCATCTGCCAGAACTTCCTCTGGCCGCCGGCACACTCGGCCGCCTCGGCGGCGAGACCGGCGTGCGGGTGGACGTCCTCGAGCGGGAAGTGTCGGTACACGAAACGCACTTCGTTCTCGAAACGGGTCAGCAACATGTTGATGGCCGACACGGCCTGCCGGCAGTTGGGGCATTCGAGGTCGCCGTACTCGACGACCGTGATGGGCGCGTGCGGATTGCCGAGCACGTGATCGGAAGCCTGCACGGCGACCGTCAGGGTGAAGGGCTCATGCCGGCTCATGGAGCCGATTCTAGCCTACCTTCTCCCAGTAGCCGGCCACCCGCGCGCAGCTCGAGCCGGATCGGCGACGCGCCGGAGAATTCCAGCACGACGGAATGTTTCCCGAGCGCAGGCACGACCTGAACCTGACCGTTCTGCGCGACGAGTCGGGCCTCGCCGGTCTTGCCGATGTAGGACGTCGTGCCGGGATCGATCCGGGCGATGATTTCGCAGGGAACGGTTGTCGACGTCTGGAGTTCGAGCCTCTGCGTCGTGCCGCTGCGCACGAGCGATGCGCCGACCTCGACACCGTCGGCGCGCAGCGACACTGCGTTCCGAGGGGCCACGCCCAGCGATCCTTGCAGCTCCTTCGCGGGCGCATCGCCGTCGCGCACCAGATAGCCGAGCCCGACGATCAGCAGTCCGCCCAGTATGACCGCGGCGATGCGATAGGCAGGCCAGCCGGATTCCCGGCCGGGTTTCCCTGCGCGCATGGAGCTGGCAGGGCCCGCGAGAATGGCCTCCCTGAGGCCGGCCGGCGGCTCGGCGCTGCCTATGTCACGAAGCAGTTGGTCCGTCTGCCGGAATTCGTCATGCAGGCGCCGTGCCGCGGGATCCTTCAGGAGCAGGCGCGCGAGCTCGGCCCGCCCGGCGGGCGGAAGCGCGCCGTCCAGGTCGGCCTGGATGAGGTCCTGGAGGCGGTCGGTGTCGCTGCTCACAGGGCACCGCGCGCGGACAGCTGGTCCTTCAGCAGTTGCCGTGCCGTGTACAGGCGCGACTTGACGGTCTTGGCGTCGATGCCGAGGATCTCGCCCATGTCCTCGTAGTTGCGGTCGACGAAATACCTCAGCACGATCACCGCCCGGTGCTCCGGCTTCAGCCGGTCGACCGCCGCCAGCACGACGTCGCGCTGCTGCTCACCGGCCAGCAGCTCGGACGGACCCGCGCCGTCCTCGGCGAGCCGCTCGTCCACGGGGCCCGCATCGCGGCCGCGCACCCGCAGGATGTTCAGCGATTCGTTGATCGCCATGCGGTAGATCCAGCTGTAGAACTTGTATTGCGGGTCATAGCTCGAGAGGTTCTGGTAGGCCTTCATGAATACAGTCTGCGCGATGTCGCGGGCATCCTCGGGGTTGCGCAGCATGCGCAGCGCAACGTTGTAGACGGGCTTTTCATACTGCTCGACGAGCGCGGCGAAGGCCTGCGGATTTCCCGCCAGGCACTCCCGGACCCTCGCTGCGTCGACGTCCTCACTCATTACAATTACACGCCAGGGGCCGGCAAGTTGGTGGCCCGGATTGCGGGTTCGCGGCCACTCTAGCCTCGCGTCCGCGTGCGCGACAAGGCCGCCGTGTCCCGGCTACGATGCCGTGCCGTGACCGTCGTGACATTCCTGCAGGCTGCCGGGATCGCCCTGATTCCCTCGCTGGTGTGGGGATGGTTCTTTGTCTCGCGCAACCCCGAGTCCCGGCAGCTGGTTGTGGTGACCTTCCTGCTGGGAACGCTGGCCGTGGTTCCACTGCTGCTGTTCATGGCAGGCCTTGGCGTCCAGCTCCAGGGCCACGAGGCGGCGGCGGTGCAGCGGACCGGCCAGGACTTCATGGGGCAGGTACTCAGCCTGCTGGTGCTGCTTGTCGGCGTGGCGCTGGTGCTGATCGGCGTTATCACGCTGTTCCAGCTGATCTCGAGGCGGGTCAAGCGGCATTCACTTCGCTTCGGCGCGCTGCTGCTCGCCGCGCTGCTGCTGCTCGCGGCGACGTTCAGCCATGACCAGCTGCGCGAGAATCTCGGTGTGCTGGGCGCGTCGCTGGCGGACCTGTTCCACTTCCTGGTGATGTTTTCGCTGTTCCTGTTCCTGCTGGAGCGGCTTTCCGCCCGGACCGCGGCCAACGCCGCGGTTGCGGCGCTCGCCGCCGTGCTGGTCCTGGTAGTGGTCAATTCCGGCGCCGACGCCGGTGCCGGCGTCGCGAGCGGCAGCGGGGCGGAGTTGAGTTCGATCTCGACGATCTTCAGCCTGCCGTTCCTGCTGGAGGTCGTCGACCAGGATCCCCTCACACTGCAAATACTGAACTTCCTGCAGGTCTACCTGACCTTCTCGGTGATGGCGATCAGCACGCTGCTGGTCGTCGCGCTGGTCCACGTGATCTACCTGCTGCATGAAAACCGCTGGATCAAGCTCGTGCACGGCGCCTCGCTGGCCTTCTTCTCGCTGCCCTTCCTGCTTTGGGCCATGGCGGCCGTCAGTCCCGGCTTGGCGTTGGGGAACGCGATTCAAACGTCACCGGCTTCGGTCGAGGTGGCCTGGTACGCCAACATCGCCCTGCTGGCCGCGCTGTCTGTCTGGTCGATCATCGAGTTTACCCGCCAGTCGGGCGAAGCCGCGCTCGGCCTGTTCAACGGGCTGTACGAGGAACCCCTGAACTTCCTCGGCGTCGGGCTGTTCCTGACGTTGTTCATCGCGGTATTCCACTGGTTCGGGCTTTCCGTGATGGCGTTTGGCCTGATCTTCCTGGCGTTCGCCGAGGAATACTCCAAGCATCTGATCGTCCGCTTCACCGACGACGACAGCATCCAGTCGATCAACGACTCGATCGAGTTCTCCATCATCGTGGGGCTCGCTTTCGCGTTCGCCGAAAACGTGCTGCTGTACTTCCCGCGGCTGCTCGCCGCGGGGGACACGCCGACGCTGCTGCTGCGCTCGGTGCTGACGGTGCTGATGCACGCGGTGGCCTCCGGCATCCTCGGCTACTTCTACGGCCTGGCGCATTTCTCGGCCGAGGAAGTTCGCCACCGTCACGGGGGCCGGGGACCGGCATATCGCCTGCTGCATCGCGTGTTCCTGTTCCGGCGCGAGCGCCTCTATCACGAGGCCAAGATGTTCGAGGGCCTGATCCTCGCGGGCGCGTACCACGCGACCTTCAACCTCGCGGCGAACCAGGGCCGGATCGTCGTCATGCTGGCGCTGGTCGGCGCCGGCTGCGCATTCCTGTATTACCTGCTGGGGCTGAAAGCCAACCGGGAGAAGATCGGCGCGATTTCGGCGACGCGTGTCCACCAGACCTTCGTCGGCAGGCTGCGGAAACGCTCGGCCTAGAGGATCTTGAGCGACAGCATCCATTCGTCGTCGAGCTTGTCGCCATCCTCGAATCCGGCGGCATAGCCGAAAGACAGGGTCATGTTCAGGCGGCTGAGCACCGTGAAGGTCAGGTCGACCTGCGCGCCGGCATTGTAGACCGTGCGCCGTTCCGAGCCGTCCGCAGGGTCGGCGGCAAGCGCACCGACGAACAAGGCCGGGCGCGCCCAGCCCAGGAAGAAGCCCGGCGAGCCGACTTCCTCGAACCGCAACGGCGGCAGGTTCAGCTCGAGCACGGTCTTGCCGAAACTGCGGCCGGCGAGCTCGTCGATCTCGAAGCCCGGGAAGCTGTCGAAGTCCCGATAGCGCTTGACCTCGCCATCATCGACATAGTTGTTGCCGAATCCGCCGACGTAGAAGCTCGCCAGCTCGTTGTCCCGGTCGCCGCTCGCGACGCCGGCGGCGTTGTACAGCCACACCGACGAGTTCCCCAATGGAAGCGCGAAGCCGAAATCGAGCCCGCCGCGCAGCCTGGACACGGTTTCCCCGTCTGCCCTGTCGACGTTGCCGGCGAGCTGCCAGCGGTAGCCTTTCTCGTGGTCCACGGAGCCCTGCGAGCTGCGCGTGTGCGTGTAGTCGAGCTCGACCTGGCCCGAGAGGATTTCGTCGAAATCCGAAGGCACGTTCTGGTTCACCGGCAGCGTGTCCAGACCCGTGAAATACGCGCCCATGACCGAAAGGTCGAGCCGGCGCGGATCGTCGTAGATCAGCGCCTTGTTGTACTCGCCGAGGAACGCGTCGCCTTTTCGGCTGCGTTTGGTCGGGCCGAACAGGTCATAGAAGTCCGCGCCGTTGTGCCAGTACTCCCAGCGCCATACGGGCGTCTCGTAGCGCACGTTGACGTGCGGTTTTTCATCCGATGGAAGCTCGTCGTCCCACGAGTAGCTGGCGGAAATATCGAGCCGGTGGAGCTGGGCCGGGTCCGCGAGGCGGACGTGCCACCCGAGAGCGGCGGAATCGCGATAGCCCTCGACGATGGGATAGCCGTCGCCAAAGCCGAGCTCGCGCATGGGCCGGTATTTTCCGCGGCGCGTGACCATGGGGTCCATGTCCACGGCCCCGGGCGGGCCGACGGCCCAGTCCTTGACGATCGGGTGCCTGCTCGCGATCTGCGCCCCGAGAAAGGTGATGGCGCTGACGTCCTTCAGGGGCTTTGGATCGATGATCGTCGGCGCGAAGCCATCGCCCGTGTACTCCTGGACGATCAGCGACCCGTCTGCCATTGGAATCGGCCGGAAGAAACCGGTCTCGGCGTTGGTGACGGCCTCGAGCTCGCCCGTGGCAAGCTCGAAGCGGAATATGTTGGAGACGCCGGTGTAGTAGGAGCTGCCATACAGGTACCGGCCGTCCCGGGTGAATACGAACCCCTCGGGGATGGCCTGGCCGAAATCGAATCGCGCAACGGGCTCCACCTTGCCGGCCTCGAGGTCCGCCCGGCGAAACACGTTCAGGAACTGCGTGCCATCGATCGCCCCGATCGACATCGACAACAGGGAGCCGTCAGCCGATATATCGAGCTCGAAGGGCACGTCACCGTAGGGCCAGGTATGAACCTGGTTCCAGGCGGTGTAGGGAAACGGGATGCGTACCAGGGTCACATAGCCGTTGAGGGTTCGCAGCCCCCACAGCGAGCGGTCAGACTCGTCGAAGCAGATGTCGCCGATGCGGGCGTCCTTGAGTAGCATGCGCGCGTCGCCCGATTCGACATCCACCGCCATCAGGTCCCGCCAGGAGTCGTAGTTGTCATCCGTGTAGAACAGCGTCCGGGACGCCGGATCGAAGGCGGTCGACGCCACCCGGAACTTCATCGGTCCCTTCATGTCGACGAGCTTCCGGATGCTGCCGTCCGTCAGGGAGACCTCGCCGGCATACGCGACGACGCCCGGATACTGGAACGCGCCTATCAGCGAATTCGTCTTCACGTCGTAGTAGGAACGCGACACGGACCCCAGCGCCTGACGCGTGATGCGGCGGCCGCCCGTCAGGGGATGTTCGCGGACCGAGCGCAGGTTGGCCCCCTGGAATTCATGCTCCCACGCGATCCACTCGTCCCACGCGGTTTCGAGCGGCTTGCCGAAAACCTTGGCGAACTGGTCCGCGTAATAGGCTTCGCTGTCCTCTCCACGCTTGAGCCATTCCACGACCGCCTGCGGTGAATGGACGTAGGCGAGATAGCTGAAGAACCGGGTTCCGTAGAGGTACGCGTTGGTCATGGTCTGGAAATCCGCGGCAACGCCCTTGGATACCAGTCCAAGGCTGGTGTAGAAATGCGCGTGGTCGCGGACCATGGCCCGGAACACCATCTCGTCGAACGCCCCTTGGGCCCGGCCGATGCCCCCCGACATCCATGTTTCCATGAAATTCGCCGCGCCCTCGAAGTACCAGCGCGGTGCGCTGTAGCGGGGAACCGTAAGGTAGTTGTAGAGGATCGTCTCCGGGTGTTCGTCAGACGCCGCGGGCTTGCCGCTGAAGAACCGCCGCCACCGAAGATCCCGCGAATTGGCGACGTCCGCGTTGGCGATGTGCACGGCTTCGTGGTTCATCAGCGAGTACATGCGCTCGCTGCTCGGCATCGTCTCCAGCGTTCGGCTCGGCGGCGCGACGTACAGCGTGACGCCATTGCGGGGCGAGGACCCGGCGCTTGCATTGCCATAGTCGGCAAGGTCGGTCATCAGCACCATGGTCTTTTCGGACGGCGTCCATTCGAACACCCGCCGCTGGAACTGCAGCGAGTTGTAGAAGGTGCTCGCGACCAGGGGCGTCAGGTAAGTCTGGAAGGGATCGAGGTAGAGCAGCTGGAGATCGTCGGTCTCGAGCTGATCCATCTCGAAGGGGGCGGCGATGACCGGTTGGACGGCCAGCAACGCGGCGACCCCGAGACCCGCGATGAATCGTGACGAAGAACGGGCCGACGGCGCGTGCGCCGCCGGCCCTGTGAACTTCAGCATTCCACCGATAGCCGGCTATCGCGACTGCGCGGCGGCCCTCATGGCGTCGTTGCTGAGCGCGGCGCGGAAGCTGTCGTTGGCGAGCGCCTGACGGAAGCTGTCGCTGGCCATGGCCTGCTTGAAGCCATCGCTGGCGAGCGCCTGCTTGAACCCGTCGCTGGCGAGCGCCTGCTTGAAGCCGTCGCTGGCCAGGGCCTGGCGGAAGCTGTCGCTGGCCAAGGCCTGGCGGAAGCTGTCGCTGGCGAGCGCCTGCTTGAAGCCATCGCTGGCAAGCGCCTGCTTGAAGCCATCGCTGGCCAGGGCTTGGCGGAAGCCATCGCTGGCGAGCGCCTGGCGGAAGCTGTCGCTGGCGAGCGCCTGCTTGAAGCCGTCGCTGGCCAAGGCCTGCTTGAAGCCGTCGCTGGCAAGGGCCTGCTTGAAGCCGTCACTGGCGAGCGCCTGGCGGAAGCTGTCGCTGGCGAGCGCCTGGCGGAAGCTGTCGCTGGCCATCGCCTGCTTGAAGCCATCGCTGGCCATGGCTTGCTTGAAGCCATCGTTGGCCATGGCCTGCTTGAAGCCGTCGCTGGCCATGGCTTGCTTGAAGCCATCGCTGGCCATCGCCTGCTTGAAGCCGTCGCTGGCAAGGGCCTGCTTGAAGCCGTCGCTGGCGAGCGCCTGGCGGAAGCTGTCGCTGGCGAGTGCCTGTTTGAAGCCGTCGCTGGCGAGGGCCTGGCGGAAGCCGTCACTGGCGAGGGCCTGCTTGAAGCCGTCGCTGGCCATGGCCTGTTTGAAGCCGTCGCTGGCGAGCGCCTGGCGGAAGCTGTCACTGGCGAGCGCCTGGCGGAAGCTGTCGCTGGCGAGCGCCTGCTTGAAGCTGTCGCTGGCGAGCGCCTGCTTGAAGCCGTCGCTGGCGAGGGCCTGGCGGAAGCTGTCGCTGGCGAGCGCCTGCCGGAATCCGTCGCTGGCGAGTGCCTGGCGGAAGGCATCCGAGGCAAAGGCGGCGGCCAGGACCTTGTCAGACACGATCATCTGATAGATGTCCGTTTGCATGAACTGCGCCACGGACTGGTCGCCCAGGGGAAGGGTCGTGAGGTCTGTCGGCTTGACGTCGGCCCGATAGCGGTCGGCGGGGGTCACAGAACCGGCGAGGGTATCCGGGGGCGGCGGATAGATCGTCGCCACGTAAGCTGCGCCGGCCAGTACGACGATCCCTGCGACGATCAGCCCGATCTTGGACTTGGGCGAGCCGCGTTCCGAAGTTGCCATCTTGAATCTCCCCTCGGCCGGCATGACCGGCAATGGTTGTTCGACACACCAAATACGGCGCTCGAAGGAGGAAGTTGGTGAAATAGTCCTGTGGCCCAGCTTACTCGATCTTCCGGCCGCCGGCAGGCAGGTCCCGCCCTAGAACGCGCTCGGAAGGATCGTCATTCCCTTGCCCCCACCGACCGAGATGCGCAGCAAGACCGGCTTCGCGCGCGTGACGTCGACCGATATCTGGTCCGAACCTCCCCCGAAGCATTTGTAGGCGTTGACGCCGAAGATGGTCTGGCCTTCCGCCACGAACAGGCGGATCTGCTCGCTCGGTCGCATGTCGGCGACATGCGTGCCGTCGACGTACAGCCGGGCGATGCAGTCTTTCGCCTTCAGTCCCTTGTCGCGGGTCACGACGGCGAGAGCGAACCCGGTCTCGGCCCTGGTGAATTCCGGCGCATAGATCCTTTTCTCCGGAATCGGCACGGCGGATGAGCTCGGCACCGGCGTGGTATTGCAGGCGACGGCCACGAGCGCGAATCCGGAAATAACGACTGCTCTCACGGCGCGCAGTAGTTGGCGATTCGCGGCAGCAGCGCATCAAGCCAGCGCCCTGCCATGAGCGCCTCGCCGGCGTTGTTCGGGTGGATCTGGTCGTAATTGTGGTTGAACGTGCTGTAGCCCGAGTAGTGATCGACGACGATCACGCGGGAAGCCGGCGTGTCCTTTTGCGCCGCCAGTGACGCGATCTGGTCGTTGAGGGCCACGACCGCAGCCTCGTTCGCGGGCAGGTTGGGGATCACCTGCGCAAGCAGGACGTCGACGTTCGGATTGGCTCCGCGCAGCTTGTCGATGATCTGGGAGATGTTGGTGCGTGCGGCCGTGATGCTCGTGCCCTGGAGCACGTCATTGGTGCCGACGTGGACCAGGACCCAGTCGTGCTGGTTGCCGGGCAGCCAGTTGGAAAGCCGGTTGCGAATCTGGTCGGTACGGAGCCCGGAATGACCCTCGTGGTCGCGGTCGCTAAGCGGTACGCCGGGCCCGGAGGACGGCCCGGACTCTGTGCCCACGAAATCGAACGAGCAGCCGGCGTCCGTAAGGGCGACTTCCAGGTCGCGCCGGTAGGACCAGTGGTCGATCCTGCCACGCGTGATGGAATCGCCGAGCGGAAGGATCCGGACGGCGTCCGAGGGGGGTGCGACTGAACCGTCGCGTGCCCATTGCGCTGCCGCGTCGAACAGCTTCCGGCCGTTGGCGTTCCAGGTATCGGTCGCCCCCGTGTTCGGGTGCACGGCGACGCGACGCGCCGGCGCAGTAGCACCGCTCGCAAGCAGGTCGCCCGCCCGGTACGCGAAGATCGTGGCGCGCGTGGCATCACCCGCCACGGTGGCGGCGATCACGGCATCCGCGCCCGGCCTGCCCCAGGAGAGGCTGGTGGCCGCGGTGGAGATCGTGACCACTCCGGAAAGACCGGCGGTCAGGGCATGCGTGCCGACGACCCGCATCTGCGTCTTGTTCGCCGCGCGACCGTAATCGCTCAGCGCCACGGTGCCCGTCATGCCGAGGTTGTCGTACACCCACGGCTCGAATGCCAGCACCGGCACCGGTACCTGGCTGAATTTGTCGTTGACCTTGCCCGGCGCGACCGAGTCCGAAATGACCACGAGGTCCTTGCCGTTCGCGCTCGCGGTGGTGCTCGCGGAGTCCTTGACCACGATGACCGTGTGGCCCAGCGATTCCAGCCGGTTGATTGCGGCGGCGTCCCCGCTCGAGACCGGAACCGCGCCGGAGACAAAGAGCGTGTCGGCGTTCGCGGCGATCGCGATGCACGACATGACGGCCGCGATGACTGCCTTGAACAAGGGGGCGTCCGAAATCCGGTTCATAGTGGCTTCCATGCCTGGCTCAGCTCACGGGCAAGTCTTCGCGCATAGACCGGTTGGCCCCGGGGATTCAAGTGGACGTTGTCGTTGTACATGTCCGCTGAAAGCTCATCCATTGCGCGCAGGTCGAGATGCAGCATACCTGCGTCCGCGATCATCTTAAGCGCTTGCGGTTCGATCGGGTATCGGACCGGGCCCCTGACACCGGGATTGGAGGGGAAGGCCACGAAGCAGATCCGGACGCCGGCTGTCCGTGCGTCGGACAGCAACCTCTGGAGCGATCTGTAGGTAGGCTCGCGCGCTTCGGCGCCCTGTACCTGTCGCTGCTCGTACTGGAAGTTCAGCGTGTTGGTCTCCGTGGCAAAAGGCCTGTAGCCCGGCAGGAAGTTGAGCGCGCGGTCGCGGATCCGGTCACGAGCGGCAAATACTTCAAACTTTGACGAAAGCAAGTAATCCGCGCGCTGCTCGAGCGACGTCAGGTCGTATTCGAACAGCGTCGGGCGATCGTCGCTGTCGGTGAAGAATAACGCGAGATTGCCGACATCCAATGGCTCCGAGTCGGCCAATCCATTGCCCTCGTAATATGTCAAGACCAGCAGGTCCGGGTGCAGCTCCGGCTCCCAGAAGTATTGGTCGGACATCCAGTACCAGGTCGTCAGGTTCGAGTAATAGGCCACGAATTTTTCCGCGCTCAGGGTCGTGCCCGTGAGCGACTGCCATTCCACGCGCAGGTCCTGCAGTCGGATCCGGTCGGTCACCGAGTTGCCGACGAACGCGATTCGCGTCCCCGGAGCGGAGATGAGCGCCTGGGCCTTCTCGGGAAAGGCGCGATAACGTTTCAAGTCGCTGGTACCAGGCATCCGCGATTCGCGCGTGCCCCACTCCAGGAGCAGCAGCGCGGCGACGAGCATCAGGGCGATGCACAGTGCGCGTCCGCGCGGCGACGACTCAGAACTGGAAGTAGATGAACTCATAGCTCTCGCGGGAGTGGAAAATCGAGATCATGAGGAGCAGGTAGAGGTACCACGCTCCCTGCACGAACCAGGGCGTGCGAAAGATGCGCTGGAGGCGGTTTTCGCCGTCCGTCAGCCACTCCACCATGAACAGCACCCCCGCGTAGAACGCGATCAGCAGGAGGCCGGTGCCCGCCGCCGCCGAAAAGCTCCACTGGTTGACGAGCACGTCCGCGGCAGTTCGTACCGCAGCGAAACTTTCGGCACGGAACAGCAACCACCCGACGCAGGTCAGGTGGAACATCACGAGCACCTGTATCGCCCACCGGGCTGGCTGCGTCCCCCGGTCGGCACCCCGAATGCCAGTCAGACGATACGCGCACAGGATCAGGCCGTGGTAGGCGCCCCAGGCCACGAAAGTCCAGCTCGCGCCATGCCACAGGCCGCCGAGCAGCATGGTGATGAGAAGGCTGCGATATTCGACCACGGGTCCGTGCCGGTTGCCGCCGAGGGGGACGTACAGGTAATCGCGCAGCCAGCTCGAGAGGCTGATGTGCCAGCGTCGCCAGAAGTCGCTCGGGGTGACGGCGAGGTAGGGGTTGTGGAAGTTGATCATCAGCTCGAAGCCCAGCCACTTGGAGATGCCGCGGGCGATGCTCGAGTAACCGGAGAAATCACCATAGATCTGGAATGCGAACGCGTAGACCCCGACAAGCACTTCGGAGCCGGACATTCCCGCCGTGTTCCCGTCCGCGAGTCGCATGAAGACCGAGTTGGCGATGGGCGCCATGTTGTCCGCCAGCACCAGTTTCTTGAAAAGCCCGACCAGCACGAGGGCAAGGCCCTCGCGGAATTCGTTCGAACGTCGCGAGCGCGGCTGGATCACCTGCGGCAGCAGCGTGTGGGCCCGCATGATCGGGCCGGCAACGAGGTGCGGGAAGAAGCAGACGAACAGCGCGAAATCCGGGAAGCTCCGCGTCGGCGCGGACTTGCCGCGATAGATGTCGATCGTGTAACTCATCGCCTGGAAGGTGTAGAAGCTGATGCCGGCAGGCAGCACGATGCCGAGCACCGGCCGGCTCGCCTGGAAGCCGAACGCCTCTAGCAGGTCCGCGAAGCTCTCGACGAAGAAATCGAAATACTTGAAGAAGCCGAGGACGCCGAGGTTGGCCACCATGCTGATGACGAGAAACGTCTTGCGCCGGATCGCCTCGGGTAATTCGTAAAGCCTCGGCAGGACGTACATGTAGCTGCCGATGATGGCGGCCGTAGTGACCGGCACCCAGAACTCGGAAAGGCTTTGGGGCAGGGCGCCGGACATTGCCATGGCGTCGCCTGCCCGCAACCCCGCCAGGAGATCCCCGTAATTCACGTTTCCGGCCAGCAGGACGGCGCCGGCCACGAGCAGGCAGGCGAGCTGAACGCGCTCCGTGCGCGACAGCCGCGAACCCGCGACACCCAGGCCACCGATGAAGTCGACGACCGTCGTGAGCAGGATCAGGAACAGGAAACGGTAGTCCCAGAATCCATAGAACACGTAGCTCGCAACCAGGAGCAGCGCGTTCTGTTTGCGGTGCGGCAGCCACCAGTACGGCAGGAATACCGCGAGGAACAGGATCCAGAACTGCAGCTGGTTGTAGTTCAATGAATTCGCTACTTGCGTCCGGAACCCGGGCGACGAGGACGGCGTGGCTGGCGCTTCCGTGCAGGCCGCGACGCATCGCGAGGGGCGGTCGCCCGGGCCACGGCGATCCGCAGTGCTCGCTCCACATGTCCCGTGGTGTCGGGACTCAATTCATTCTCGAAGACTTCCTTGAACAACTCCCAGAGCCGCACCCTGCTGAGGATCAGCGCCCGGTGCCCGGCGTCCGTGATCTCGTATATGCGGCGCCTTCGGTTGCCCTCGACCTCCTCGCGCGATTGCAGGAAGCCGTCCCTCTCAAGTCCGTGGAGGATCGGATAGAGGGTACCGGGGCTCAGCACGTAGCCGTGAAAGGCGAGGCGCTCGATGATGCCGATCCCGAAGATGGGGCCGGAGTTCGCATGATTGAGCACGTGTAGCCGTACGAAGCCGGCCATCAGGTCGCGATTGCTCAAGGTCCGCCTCCCTTGAAGGCCGCTCAGGCCACCACGGCATTGTGCACGCGTTCATATAGCAGTTCGATATCGAAATTCGTCTATCAACGGCGTGACTGGTGAACCTGATCACATACAGGACAAACGGGTTTATGCTGCGAAAGTATCGGTCCGTCGCGAACCTGGCCCCAAGGAGGCATCGCCATGAATCCGGCCTCGGCGAACGTCCTACACAGCTGGCTGGCGGCAATGGTGGTGTTGTTGCAACACTGACGACCGGCTGCGCATCCCAGGCGCCCCAGCCCACGTCGATGCGCGACCCGCAAGCCGATTTCAGCACTTATAAGACCTTTGCCTTCGACGCGAAGGGCCGCACCGACCCGGCGGGTGCGCAGCAGCCTCTGTCGATCCTCGACCAGAACATCCGCGCGGCCATCACGAGCGAGATGACGGCCAGGGGCTATTCGGAAGCGCCTGCGGGCACGACAGCGGACCTCCTCGTGGCCTACGAGACGGCAAAGGCCGAGACGATCAAGAACAACCCGTTCAGGGTCGGCATCGGCGTCGGCAGCTGGGGCGGCAACGTCGGCGGCGGCGTCAGCACCAGCACGCCGGGCGCCAAGCAGGTCACGGAGGGTACGCTCGTCATCCATGCCATCGACCAGACCCGCGAGGCGGCGGTCTGGGAAGGTCGCGTGACGCGCGAACTCGGCAAGGCGGGCGCCGATCCGACCATCGTCCAGGGTGCAGTCGCCGAAGTCTTCAAGGATTTTCCGTCGCGGAACCAGCCTTGAACCTCACTCGCTCCTGGCGCGCGTCACTCTGCCTGGCGATTGCGCTGGCCAGTATCCCGGCGGTGCACGCATCGCCTGAAACGGACCGGGCCGCCGTCGACCGGCTCGTGACCGACTACATCGGCCTCTATGCGGGGCCGACCCTCGAGCCGTGGAGCCGCCTGTTTCATCCCGCGGTCGTCGTCGCCTTCCCTGACGACGACGGCGCGATCGTCACGCGCACGCTCGACGAGTTCGTCAAGCGGCAGAGGGACTATTTCGCGACCGGCCGGAAAATCTCCGAGCGCCTGGAGAACGTGCGCGTAGACATGGGACGGCGGATCGCGCGGGTGAGCGCGGACTTCGTTTTCGTGGACGAAGGCGAGGAGCGTCCCGGGAAGCTCGGGCTCCACCTGGCGGAAGGAAAGGACGGCTGGAAGATCGTCGCCGTGCTGTTCGCGTACGACGCGCAGTAAGTAACGCCGGCCCGAACGGGCCACACCCATCCCCTGAAATTCGCTGCGACCTGATTATGTCTCGGGTGTACCGCACCCGGGACGCCTTCCCCTTACGTGGAATAGCCGCCAGGGGTAAGGGTGCCTGATCGTATCGGAGCTTTCGAGACTCCAGCCGCGGGGATGCGGTCTCCTAGGCACGACGGGAAGGACCTATTCCAACACGGGGAGATTTCAATGAAGAAGCTTTTCTGGGCACCGCTGGCGCTCGCCGCGGTCGGTACCGCGTCGGCCGCGTATGCGGCGGACCTGCACACGCCCCACCTCGGGTCGTCATGCCCGGCTGGGTTCGTGGGCAACTACCATTTCATCAACAACCAGATTCCGGCGGGCACGCCTCAGGGTGCGCTGACTGCGGCCTGGAATTCCGGAGACACTTGCGACGTCCTCGCATACAAGGTGCTCAACCATACCCAGCACTTCCGCTGCGTGGACATGCTGGGCGCGCTGACCAGCGCCTCTACGGACCTTCCGGGCAAGCTGGTGCTGTCGGACTTCAGCTGCACACGCATCAAGAAGTGCGATCCGAAATTCGACCCGGAGTGCGCACTTTAAAGTAGGCGGGCTTCGCCAGCGCGCGGGAGCAGCCCGGCATGCGCGGGCGCGATGACCAGTCCCGGGCGTTGCGGAGCTCCGGCAACGCCAGCTTCACGCGAGTGTGAGCGAACAGGGAGACGTCAATGACGCGGACCAATGGATATGGCACGCAGTTTGATCGCAAGCTGTTGTGGGCGCTGCTGGCGGCTTCCCAGCTGCTCGCCCTGCCGGTCCTCGCTGCCTGCCCGGCAGGACAAATCGAGCTACTGCCGAATGTCCGCGCGCTGCCGCCGCATGACATCGCGATGGCGGACGTCGAACAACATGAAGTTCAGCGCGACGAGCTGGAACTCGGGCGACGGCAAGCTCGAGCTGGTACCGCGAATCCGGTCACCGATCCCGCCACGGGAACGACCAAGCAGCCGGTCGACCAGCGCGTGCGTTGCTCGGGCGGCGGGTACTACGACCGCCCCGCCGGCAACGCCGCCTACCATCCGACGCACAACCACGTGCACTACAGCGACTACGCGAACTACATCCTCGAGCCGGACACCACGGGCTCGGTGAACCCGCGCAAGGGCAGCAAGACGACGTTCTGCATCATGGACACCACCGGCGTGAACACCCAACTCAAGGGCGCGTCGGGAAGCGCGGTGTTCAACTGGTGCCCGACCCAGGACCCGAATTTCAACACCCAGGGCATGTCCGTCGGCTGGGGCGACACCTACGGTTCCAACCTTTCCGGGCAGACCATGGCCGTCGGTGACCTGGTGCCGGGCATGTACCGGTTGCGGCACGTGTTCGATCCCAAGAACCTCTTGGTCGAACTGAGCGAAGGCGACAACGAATCCTGCCGTCGAGTCGAGATCGGCGACGGCGCCAATGGCCGTTACGTGGCGGACCGCGGCGCCTGCACGGCGCCCCCGGTGCCGCGACTCGACAGCATGTCGCCGGCAGTCGTGGCGGCGAACAGCTGTGTCAACGTGACGATCTACGGCGCGAACATCGTGCCGGAACTGCGATTCTCGTTTGCCACCGGCACGGGCCCGTTGCCGAACCTCAAGAACATGACGTTCGATGTCGCCGGCAACTACGCAGCCGGGACGCTGTGCGTGCCGCCGGTGAGGAAGGGCAAGAGAGGTGGCCTCGGCTCGGACCCGGTCTGGGACTTGCGGAGCACCAGCCTGTACGGCGGATACCCGACCGTCACGAAGGCGAACCTGCTGCGCGTGACGAACTGAACCGGCGACGGATCTCGTTAGCGGCCCGCGCCGGCTACGGGCGTCCCCGCCCGGTCCCCAGCACCAGCAAGGACCGGCGTCGGATACCGAGCTTGTCGTAGACATGCTGCAGGTGTTTCTTGACGGTGTCTTCGACGATCCCGAGGTCGTGGCCGATTTCCTTGTTGGTCATGCCCTGGCGTACCAGCCGCACGACTTCCCGTTCCCGGGTCGTGAAGCGCCCCACGGATTTCCTGTGCGAGGCAGCCCCTGGCGCCCGGCGCTCCTCGCGTTCCCGCAGCAGGTCGCCCAGCGATTCGGCGAGCCTCGACCGCGGAATCCAGACGTCGCCCTCGAAGACGCGAACGATGGCGCGCCCGCATTCGTCGGGTGAGCTGTCGAATCGCAGGTAGCCGTGCAGGCGGTTCCGCAGGATCGCGGCGACGATGCCCATCGTCGGCGTCGTGACGAGCACCAGCACTTGCGGCGCAAGCAGGGCGAGCCGTTTCAACACGGAGACGTCGGATCCGGGCCGGGCCCGAGCCGGCCAGTCGACCAGCAGCACGTCCGGCCGCCCCGCGTTCAATCGCGTCGCGAGCGACTCGTCGTCCGCGCTGCACTCGCCCTGCAGCACGATCCGCGGATTACTGTCCAGGCAGGAGACGAGTCTTCGCCTGAAGTCATCCGAATGCGACGCCAGCCAGATCGAGATCGTTTCGGCCATGCCCGATAGCCTAGGGAGGCGCGGGCGAGGATCGTGCAGATGTTGACATAAGCATGCATCGCGTCGCGTATCCTCGTGAAAAGAGGAAACTGCGTCGCATGAATTCAAGCATCGCTGATCTGCGCATCAGGCCACATGTCCGGGAAACGCCGCTGACTCGTTCCGGCTGGCTCAGCGACGTCTCGAACGCCAGCGTCTTTCTGAAACTCGAGAACCTGCAGGAAACCGGATCGTTCAAGCTGCGCGGGGCAGCCAGCAAGATCCTTTCGCTGGCAGCCGGCAAGGCATCGCGCGGCATCGTCGTCGCCTCGACCGGAAACCACGCGATCGCGACCTCGACGATCGGAGGCAAGCTCGGGATACCGGTCGACATCTATGTGTCCGAGCAGTTGCATCCGCTGAAGCGCGGCAAGATCGAGTCGCTCGGTGCGCGCGTGCACACAGTGGCGGGCGATGCCTTGCTCGCGGAGCTCACCGCGCGCCGGGAAGCCGACGCGTCGGGCCGGCCGTACGTCTCTCCCTACAACGATGCCGAGGTCGTGGCCGGGCAGGGCACCGTCGCGGTGGAGATCCTGCGGCAGCTCGGCGACTCTGGGGTGGCGAAACTCGACGCCATCTTCGTCGCCGTCGGCGGCGGCGGGCTCATCGGCGGCATCGGCATGCACCTCGAGGAATTTTCGCCTGGCACCGAGGTGGTGGGCTGCTGGCCGGAGAACTCGCAGGCGCTGCACGAGTGCATGCGCGCCGGGGCGTTCCTCGATGATTACACCGACAAGCCGACCTATTCGACGAGCACCGCCGGCGGCATCGAGCCCGGTGCCATCACGCTCGAGATCGCCCGGCGCGTCATCGACCGCAGCATCCTCGTCACCGAGGCCGAAATCCTCGACGCCACGCGGCGCTACTACCGCGAGGAAAGGCAGCCCATCGAGGGTGCCGCGGGCGTCGCCGTCGCCGCGTTCCTCCAGCAGGCCGCCGACTACGCCGGCAAGACCGTGGCGATCGTCATCTGCGGTGCCAACCTCGATCCGGGGTTCGAGGCCCTGGTCAAGGCTTGATCGGCGAGAACTGCAGCTCCTGGATGCCTGGCGGTTGCGTTGGCGCGAGAAGCAATGATCCCTCGAGCCGGCCATGATTGCAGCGCCACGTGAAATCGCCGGAGAGCGCTCCGGTCGGCTCTACAGGCGCGCTCGTGTCGCAGTCGCCGACCTCCGGCCTTGAGCTTCTTCAGTTCGCGTGACCAGGCGTCGGCATCGCGATCCAGCAGGAAGTTCATCGCCAGCTGCCCGCGCGCACGGGTCAACGTCACCCGCCGCGTACATCGCACCCACCGTGCGATACGCGTTGGCAAGGTCTGCGCTGATCGGCAACTCGCGCTCCTTGCCCAGCAGTCCCGCCTTGTCGAGCTCGACCGCCGCCTTCCATAAAGCGAGCCGCAGGACCGGAATAGGTCCGATTCGTAAACACGAAGAGGCCGACACCGCGGTCTGGCAGCAGCAACACGTGCGATCCGTATCCCGGATAGCCGCCACCGTGATTGATCGTGACGCCAAGATCGCCAGTCCATGCCGACAATCATGCCCATGCCGTAGGCGATGGGTTGACGACACGCGGGTGCGTCATCGTCGCGGCCTTTCGCTCGCGCACGCGCGGGAAATTCGACCCCTGCACCAGTTCGCGCACGGTCGACGCGCCGCACGGGTCCGGCGTCGGCGCCGTTGCGGGCCGGCCAGGCCGACAACAGGTATGCCACCCACTTCGCATAGTCGGTCGCACTCGTCTGCAGGCCGCCCATGGCACCAAACGCCCCGGGGCCCAGGGTCGGTTCGATGCGCCACGCGTCGTCTTCCCAGCGGTAGCCGAGGGCGCGTTGTTCCGACGGTGCTGCCTGCACGTCGAAGCCCGACGACCGCATGCCAAGGGGCTGCAGCAGCGTGCGGGTGATCGTGTCCGCGTAGGGTTTCCCGGAAACGTTCGTGATGATGCGGCCGAGCAGGGCATAGCCGAAATTCGAGTATTCGTAGTGCGTCGCCGGCACGCCGGTGAAAGGCACGCCTGCGCGCAGCATCCGCGTGAAATCCTCCTCCGGCAGCGGCGTCTGTCGATCGCCCCACGGGTCGTCGGTCACAAAGCCGGCAACGTGATTCAGCAGGTCGCGAACACGGATTTGCGGCGAATCGTCCGTGGGGTACTTCCACGCGCGCAGTCTCGGGGACATATTCCGCGGCCGGTGCGTCGAGCCGCAGCAGGCCGTCGTCGCGCAGTTTGAGCACCGTGAGCGCGGTAAACGCCTTGGTCATCGACGCGATGCGAAACAACGAGTCACGCGTGACCGGGCGCTTGGAGTCGAGGTCCTGCACGCCGAAGGTGCCGACGTGGACGAGTTGCCCGTCAGCGACCATACCGTAGACGAGGCCGGGCAGTGTGCGCATCGAGGTGGAAGTCCTCGAAGATGCGGTCGGCGGCAGCGTAAGGCGTCCCGGATGCCGCGACCGCGGCGCCACTGCAAAGCAGTCCCAGTACGAGCCCATGCAGGGGTGAAGATTTCATGCTGCAAGCATAGTGGAACTCCGCGGGCGACGAACGACGCCATGGCCCGATGCGGCGCGGCGGAGTCCGATGGAGGTCGTGGCGGCTCGGCATTCGGCACCCCAGAATGCGCTTCCAAGTTCGAGAGGTTTCCCGCATGGCAAGCCTGCGTCGCCGAATCCTTGCTTCGACGGGCGTTCTCCTGGTGCTGGTCATCGCCGGCTTCGCCTGGGCGCTCAGTTACGAATCCGCCTGCGAGCCCGCAGAGGGCCCCGCCGCCGGCCTGCCGACCATGAAGGCCGTGGTACGCCGATGCTATGGCCCCCCGGACGTGCTCGCGGTCGAGGACATCGAGAAGCCGGTGCCCACGCAGGGCCGCGTGCTCATCAGGGTACGCGCCGCCAGCATCAATCCCGCCGACTGGCATTTCGTGCGCGGCACGCCCTTCCTGATCCGCATGGATTTCGGATTTGGCGCGCCGGAGAATCCGCGCATCGGCATCGACTTCTCCGGCACGGTCGAGGCCGTCGGCCCGGGCGTCACCAGCTTCGCGCCCGGCGACGAAGTCTTCGGCGGCGGCAACGGTGCGCTCGCCGAGTACCTGACCATCGCCGAAGACGGCAACCTGGCCCGGAAGCCGGCGGGTATCAGCTTCGAGCAGGCGGCAGCCGTCAACGTCGCGGGCCTCACGGCGCTGCAGACGCTGCGCGACCGCGCCGCGCTCGGGCCCGGGCAGAAACTGCTCATCAATGGCGCCTCGGGCGGCGTCGGCACCTTCGCCGTGCAGATCGCCAAGGCGCTGGGGGCCGAAGTCACGGGCGTGTGCAGCACCCGGAATGTGGAACTGGTCCGCTCGCTCGGCGCCGACCACGTCATCGACTACACGCGGGATGACTTCACGCGGGGCGGCCGCCGGTACGACGTCGTCATGGACAACGTCGTCAATCGCGGCGTGCTCGAGGTGCGCGGCGTGCTCACGCCCGGCGGCAAGCTCATCCTGATCGGCGGGGGCGGCCCCGATGCCAATCCCTGGATCGGCGCTTTCATCGCGCCGATCAAGGCGCTGGTGATCTCCTGGTTCGTGGACGAGGACCTCGGCATGTTCATCTCGCACCACAGCGCAGAGGACCTCGCGACGCTCGCGCGGCTGATGGAGGAGGGCAAGGTCGTGCCCGTGATCGACCGGACCTATCCGCTCGCGGAAATCCGGGAGGCCATGCGGTACCTGGAAGCGGGACGCGCGCGCGGCAAGGTGGTCATCACGATCGACTGAGGCCGCGAATGCGTGGCGGGCGGCTCGCCACTCGCGATACGCTAGCGGGATGGACACGTTCAACCGCCGTTTCTTCCTCGGTGGCGCGGTCGCCGGCGCACTGCTGCACGGCCGCATGGCTCTCGCCGCGAGCGAGGCCGCGCCGGGTTCTCCCGCCAGCGCATTGCCGATCACTGCCGCCGAGCGTGCCGCGCGCCTCGCGAAGCTGCAGTCCATGATGCGCGGCCAGAAAGTCGCCGCCTGCCTCATCGAGGCCGGCTCCTCGCTCGAGTACTTCACCGGCATTCGCTGGTGGCGTTCCGAGCGCACCACCGCCGCCGTGGTTCCCGCCTCCGGCCAGACCGTCGTCGTCACCCCGTTCTTCGAGGTGCCGTCCGTCGAGGAAAGCCTGGCGGTCGAGGCCGACGTCCGTCCCTGGCACGAAGACGAAAGTCCGTTCGAACTCATCGCCCGGGCCTGCGCCGACCTGCCGGCAGGCCAGCCGCTCGCCGTCGAGCACACGACGCGGCACTTCATCGTCGACCACGTGGGCCGGGTATCCGGCTTCGATCGGCCGGTCGTTTCCGGCGAAGCTCTCGTCAACGCCTGCCGCATGATCAAGTCGCCGGCCGAGATCGCGCTGATGGAGGCGGCGGCCGCGCTCACGATCGGTGCGATCCGCCACGTCCACGCCAACCTCCGGGCCGGCATGTCGGCGGGCGACATCCGCACGATGCTGGAGGCGAAGATGACGGAGCAGGGCGGCACCGAGCCGTTCTCCCTGGTGCTGCTCAACGAGGCGAGTGCCTATCCGCATGGCACCGAAAAGCCGCAGAGCGTCCGCGAGGGCTCCACGGTCCTCATCGACACCGGCTGCAAGTACCACGGCTACGCCTCCGACATCTCGCGCACCTGGGTGCATGGCACGCCGAGCGCGCGCCAGCGCGAAGTCTGGGAAACCGTCAAGCGCGGCCAGGAAATCGCGCTCGAGTCCGCGAAGGTCGGCCAGCCCGTAGGCGACGTCGACATGGCCGTGCGCCGCTTTTACGAAGGCAAGGGCTGGGCGAAGGACTACGGCTTGCCCGGCACGTCCCATCGCACCGGGCACGGCATCGGCATGGATGGCCATGAACCGCCGAACCTGATGCGCGCCGACCGGACGATCCTGCAGGCCGGCATGTGCTTTTCCGACGAGCCCGGGATCTACATTCCCGGCGAGTTCGGCATCCGCATGGAGGACTGCTGGGTCATGACGGAGCGGGGGCCGAAGCTCTTCACCCCGCTCGCGAAATCCATCGACGACCCGATATGAATATGAAGACCATCCAGGCGTTGGGGCTCGCGGTCCTTGCTGCATTCGGCGTCCAGGCGTCCAGCTCCGAGCAGGCGGCCCGGCAGTACCTCTACCTGTGGACCGCGGCCGCCGACGGCGTGCAGCCGGATTTCCTCGCCGTGCTCGACGTGACGGAAGCCGACGATCGCTATGGACGCCTGGTCACGACGCTGCCCGTCCCGGGCCGGGCCAACGGTCCGCACCACACCGAGCACGAGATGCCGGCGGATGCACAGCTTTTCGCCAATGGCTTCGAGAGCGGGCAGAGCTTCGTGTTCGACCTGAGCGATCCGGTGAAGCCGCGCATCGTCGGCCAGTTCGGCGACGTCGAGGGCTACTCGCACCCGCATTCCTTCCTGCGACTTCCGAACGGCAACGTGCTGGCGACGTTCCAGATGCGCCATGGGCACGACTCCGGCGCGATGCGCACGGGCGGCATCGTCGAGATGACGCCGGCGGGAGCGCCGGTCCGTTCAAGCTCGGCCGATTCGCCGGCGACCGATCCGGGGCAGCGCGTGTACAGCGCGGCGATCATTCCGGCGCTCGACCGGATCGTGACCACCACGACCGACATGCACGGGGATTCGCCGGCTTCGCGGAACCTCCAGGTATGGAGCCTGAAGGACCTGCAGTTGCTGCATACCTTCCCGTTGCCGGACGGCCCCGTCGGCAACGAAGGCCTGCTGACCGCCGAGCCGCGGCTGCTCGACGACGGCAGGACGGTCCTCGTGTCCACGTTCCGCTGCGGCCTGTACCTGATGGAAGGACTGCAGAGCGATTCGCCCTCCGCCCGGCTCGTGGCGTCGTTCCCGGAGAAGGCGGGCGAGTTCTGCGCCATCCCGGTCATCGCGGGCCACTTCTACCTGGTCACGGTGCCGGCCTGGAACGCGGTCGTCAGCCTCGACATCAGCGACCCGTCCGCGCCGCGGGAAGTCAGCCGCATGACGCTCGGTGCACAGGACGTCCCGCACTGGATCGCGATCTCTCCCGATCGCCGCCGCGTCGTGGTGACGGGCTACGAGGGACTGAAACACCGCGTGTTGATCGCGCGCTTCGATCCGGCAACGGGCCGGCTGGCCATGGATACGCGTTTTCGCGAGGAAGGCGCCACGGAGGCCGGCTTCCGGCTGGACGACAAGACCTGGCCGCACGGCGGCGACGCCAAGGGCATTCCGCACGGGGCATTGTTCAGCCGGCCGTAGCCTCGGGTGCGCGCAGGCCCTTCACCAGGAGCCACCCGAGCAGCAGGAGCTGCGCCACGCCGAGCGGCGCCAGCATCGCAAAGACGACCCACCCGCCAAACGCCGGCTTGGCGACGGCGATCATCTGGGACACGCAGGCCAGTACGCCGAATCCCGCAAGCCATCGCGGGACCAGCCGGAACCGGTAGAACGCCGCGTACATCGCGAGCAGCGTGGCGCCGGCGACCAGCAGCTGCACCAGGTGCGCCCAGTTCCGCTGCGCACCGACGACGCCGCGCAGCGCCTGGTACAGGGCCTCGTCGGCGGAACCTGTTGCCACGTAGGCCTGGCTCAGCGACATCATCGACAGCAGGCTGACGTTCTCGACGGCTGACAACGCGACGCCTGCGGCGCAAAGGATCGCGAGTGCCAGCGCCATGCGCTCGCTCCGCGGCTTCAGCACCGGCCACAGCAGCAACGCGACGCCCGCCGAGATCACCGCGAGCGCGATCGACAGGAGTGCCGCCGCGGCCAGCGCCGTCGCATGGGGCGCCGCATTCGCCAGGAACCCGCCCGGGCCCTGGAACACAGGATCGAGCAGCGAGAAGTTCGTGAACGGGCCCAGCACGAGTTCCGCGAGGACGATGGCAGCCAGCCACCGGGACACAAGTTTGAGGTCATCCATGGAATCACTCCCGGATGCAGCCGCATCCTGCGCGGCTACATCTGCTTGAAGAGGTGCAGGAAGTTCCGGCTGACCGGCAGGATTTCCGGACGTCCCTTGAGGTGTATGTCGGCCGTCTCGTGGTCGCCGCGGCGCACGTGATCGATGGCGCGCAGGTTCACGATCGCCGAGCGATGCACCTGGACGAACTGCGTGGCGTCCAGTTGCGTCGCCAATTCCTTGAGCGGCGTGCGCACGATCGCTTCGGCCGGCGTGCCGTCGTCTCCGCGCCAGGCGATGAGCGTGTACTTGCTGTCGGCACGCAGGTAGGCGATGTCGTCGGTCGAGATGAGGCGCAGCGTCCTGCCGACCTGGGCACGGATCCAGCGCAGCGGCTCCGGGCCGGCCGCGCCCTGGAGTTTCGCGAGCTGTTCGGTGAGCTGCCGTAGCAGGGCGTCGGTGTTCGTCGCCGGCCGTGCCGCGCTCAGCCGCTCCTTGAGCCGCGCCACGGTTTCCGCGAGGCGCAGCGGCTCGACGGGCTTGACGAGATAGTCGAGGACGCCCTGCGCGAAGGCCTGCACGGCGTAGTGGTCGTACGCGGTGACGAAGACGAGGTGCGCTCGCCGGCCGATCTGCCGCGCCGCCTCGACGCCCGACACCCCCGGCATCTGCACGTCCAGGAAGCAGATGTCCGGCCGTTTCGCCTCGAAGAGCTCGAGGGCCTCGCGGCCATTGCGGGCTTCGGCGACGAGCACGAGTTCCGGCCAGGCGAGCGCGAGCTGGCGAGCGAACGCCTCGCGCAGGAGAGGCTCGTCGTCCGCGACCAGGGCGGTGGGCCGCGGATCCATCAGGCGTCCATCTCGCGCGCGGGAAAGTCGATCTCGGCCACGACGCCGCGCGGCTCGCGCGAGCGGACGTGGAGCCGGGCCTCGTCGCCGAACACGAGCTCCAGCCGCTCGCGTAACGCGGCGAGCCCCGTCCCCAGCCCGCGATCCGTATCCCCGAGGCCGACGCCGGTGTCCGCGACGCGCACCTGGCAGCGATCGCCTGCCCTGCGGACCGCGACGGCGATCGTCCCGCCTTCTTCGCTCGGGTCGATGCCGTGCCGCACGGCGTTCTCGACCAGCGTGAGCAGCGTCATCGGCGGGCAGCGCAGCTGCCGTACGTCGGCATCCGCGCTCAGTTCGTACGACAGTCGATCGGGCATCCGCATCCGCATCAGCTCGAGGTACGCGCGCACCAGGTCGAGCTCCTGCCCGAGCGAAGTCACGGGCTCGTTCAGACGCGGCACGGCTGCCCGCAGGTACGCGACGAGGCTGCGCAGTACCTCGGGCGCCTTCGGCGAACCGGTCTCCACCAGCGCCTGCACGTTCGCAAGCGTGTTGAACAGGAAATGCGGCGCGACCTGCGCCTGCAACAGGTTCAGGCGCGCATCCAGCGCTTGCCGCTCGGCTTCGCTGCGCGCGAGGTCGAGCGCGAGCGCCTGTTCCCGCGCGAGCGCCTCCTTCTGCCGGACCAGGGCGCCGAGCGCGATCCACGGCGACAGGAAGATGCCGAGGCCTGTTAGCGCGGCGAAGCCCTGCATGCGCAGGGGCTCCTCCCAGAACGGAGGGGCCCCGTCCGCCGTGGAGAGGACATAGATCGTGAAGGTCGTGACCGGGACGAAGACGGCGACCGCGACGACCTGCATTATCCAGCGCGGCAGCCATCGCGGCAGCCGGCGCGGCCATTGCTCGAACAGCCCGAACACCAGCATCGACGTGAATCCGAGCGCCATGACGCGCAGCACCGCCGACCACCAGCCCGACATCCAGTGGATCCCGATGAGCGCGCCGATGGCGAAAGAGAAAATCAGCGTGAAGGCCAGCCTGCGCCAGTTGAACGCGAGGGCGAGGCCACGTACGCGTTGCGGCAGGATCGCGTCGGACATGCCGACAGGATAGTCCGACGGCCCGCGGTCCGTGCCTCGGCAGCCGGGCATTGCGACCGGCGGCGGAGCCGGGGCACCGGGCGACGCCCGGCGCCGACCGGCGGGGACTCAGTCGCTAGGCGCGCTGGGAGTCGTGCACCTCGCCGCGCCATGCGCCGGTCGCCTGGCCGCGACTCTCGATGAACTTCTTGAAGTCATCGACGCTGCTCTGCACCTGGCTCTCCATGATGCCGAGCATGTGGCCCAGGTTTTCGACCACGCCCTCGGGTTCGTAGGCGAGGGCGAGACGCACGCGCGTACGCTCCGGGCCCAGCGGCTCGAACCGGACGGTGCCGGCATTCTTGGCGCCGGCGACGCTTTTCCAGGAAATCCGCGTATCGGGCGTCTGCTCGGTGATCTCCGCGTCCCAGGCCTCGTCCTTCCCCCACACTTCAGCCTGCCAGTGCAGGTGCGTGTCATCGAGCTGGCGGACCGACTTCACGCCGGCCATGAACTTCGGGAAGTCCTCGAACTGCGTCCACTGGTTGTAGACGGTCCGTACCGGGCAATCCACTTCAATCGTCTTTTCGATCTGTCGCATGATGTCTCCTCATTCTTGCTGCTGCGAGCCCGAGCGCGAATGCCGCGTACACCGCGGCGATCGACACCGGACTCAGATGCTTGTCGAAACCCGGCTGGAAACGCCGGGGCGTGAGTCCATAGTCGACGAACGCGGCGATGGCCGTCGTCGCGCCCGCCCGCGCCAGCTCGGCCTGCATCGAGGTGCGCGCGCGAACCGCGCCGTGCATTTTTTCGTGCAGCACGGCCCACATCACGGCGGAAGCATGGTGAATGACGTAGCCGAGCGCCGTGTGCCGGACGGTCACGCGCGTCCGTCGTGCCGCGCGTTGGCCCCAGACCCACTGGCTCGGGCCGTTCAGCGGCGACAGGGGTCGGCTGCCCTCGAGCGCGGCGCAGACCGCGAGAGCGCCCGCGGATATGACTGCCGCCCACGACCCGCTGGCTGCGCCGGCGCCGACTGCCTCTGTCCAGGTTTTCACGGTGGCTCAAGTCAAGTCGGTCGTGACGGATTCGCCTCGCGGCGCACGGAGTCCGCGTGATCGTCGCGTCCGATCTGCGGATTCTCGCCCGCGCGGGAGCGGGACGCCGCGCCGCGCGCCTGTTCCAGCCCCTGCGGGAAGCCCGACCGGTCGCCGTAGTCGCGGGGCCGGGCTTCGTCATCGCCCCCGGCGCGGCGGCTGCTGCGCGCGGTCTGCGTCTGCGCAGCCAGCAGGTCGAGCATTGTGACCGCGGCGACCAGCGCCATGGCCCATCCGACGTGCCCGCGCCTGGAACTGTTGCGCATCGCGGCGCCCAGCATGCCGAGGTCGAGCGCATCGCCGCCCACGCGGCTCCACAGGCCGGCCCGGCGTTCCGTCGAAAGTGTCAGGACGCCCTGGCCGATCTCGCGCAGCCCGGTTGCGCGCACGACCCTCTCGCCGCCCTCGATGCCGAGCGCCCGCGAGTACATCCGCGGTCCGAGCAGTTGCGTCACGCCGAGTCCTATCGACAGCCACCCGAGGGCCCGCGTGAGCTGGTCGGCGCGCGTGCGGGAGCCGGATCCGGTTTCGAGCACCCGCGGATCGCCGTCCGAACGCAGTCGGTCCGTTGCCTTCATCGCGATATCCATATATTGCCTCTTGGTTTCAGGGCCGCAGGACGACCTTGATGCAGCTGTCCTGCTTGTTGCGGAATACGGTGTACATCTCGGGACCGCTCTCGAGCGCGACGTCGTGGGTCACGACGAAGCTCGGATCGAGCAGGCCCGATTCGATGTACTTGAGCAGCTCGTCGGTCCAGCGCTTCACGTGCGTCTGCCCCATGCGGAACGTCAGGCCCTTGTTCATCGCGATGCCCATCGGGATCATGTCCGACAGGCCGCTGTAGACGCCGGGAATCGACAGGATGCCGCCCGGCTGGCAGACGTAGATCATTTCCCGCAGCACGTGCGGCCTGTCGCTCTGCACCATGATCATCTGTTTTGCGCGGTCCACGAGCGTGTCGAAGTGCTTCAGCGTGAGGTGGCTCTCCATGCCGGTGGCGTCGATGCACTTTTCGGGTCCCCGGCCCGCGGTCAGGTCGTTGAGGCGCTCGATGACGCTCTCCTCCTCGAAGTTGAGGGGGATCGCGCCCCCGGCTTCCGCCATGCCGAGGCGCTCGGGCACGCAGTCGATCGCGACGACCTGCTGCGCGCCCAGCAGCACGGCGCTGCGGATCGCCATCTGGCCGACCGGCCCGCAACCCCACACCGCCACCACGTCAGTCGGCTCGATGTCGCACTGCACGGCGGCCTGCCAGCCCGTGGGCAGGATGTCGCCGAGGAACAGCAGCTTCTCGTCGGGGATTCCGGAAGGCACCTTGATATGGGTCGCGTCGGCATACGGCACGCGCAGGTATTCGGCCTGCCCGCCCGGGTAACCGCCCGTCAGGTGCGTGTAGCCGAACAGGCCCGCCGTGGCGTGGCCGAAGACCTTGTTCGCGAGCTCGCGCTTGCGGTTCGTCGTCTCGCACAGCGAGTAATTGGCGCGGCGGCACTGGCGACACTCGCCGCAGAAGATCGTGAAAGGGACCACCACGCGGTCGCCGATGCTCAGGTGCCCGTTCACTTCCGAGCCCACCTCGACGACCTGGCCCATCATCTCGTGGCCCATGACGTCACCCGGCAGCATGGCGGGAATGAAATTGTGGAACAGGTGCAGGTCCGATCCGCAGATCGCGCAACTCGTGACCTTGATGATCGCGTCGCGCGGATGTTCGATCCCCGGGTCCGTGACCGTGTCGTACCGGACGTCTTCCTTGCCGTGCCAGACCAGCGCTTTCATGTTCCAGCCCTCACTCGTCGCGCGTCGTCTTCCGGGTGCGGTCCGAGGGCTGCACCGTGCGCTGGTTGGGGCTGGGGTCCAGGTCCCGTCGATCGTCGTTCGTGGCGTCGCGGCTGCGTTCCACCTTCCGCGCCCGTTGACGGCTCTGCTTCTGTTCCATGTTCTCCGTCTCTTCGATGCTGTCGTCCCGATCTTTCATGACGTGCTCCTGACCAGCCTTGCCACAAGATAAAACGGCGGTTGCGGTCGGCTCAGTCGGAGAAAGGCGCAACCCGCCCGGCATCGTCCGTCGGACGTGGCGGCCGGCAGTCGTTAGAATCGCCGGATGACATCGAGACTATTTATCGTGCTCGCGCTCGTCGCCGTGCTGTCGTGGGCGACCTCCACGACTGCCAGCCAATTGCCTGCCGGATGGCGGGTCGATGGCGGTGAACTCGTCTGGACGGCGGACGCACCGCTTCCCATGGGGGGCGCCCGTTACGAATTCCGGTCCGGTGAGCGTTTGCTCGGCTACCCGATGCAACGCGGCAATGAGCTGCGATTGCGCCTGCCTGCCGGTGTGCCCCTCGGGGACCTGTCCGTGTGGGCCGCAGGCCGCCGTGTAGACGAGTCGTCGGAAGCCCTGATGCGCATGACGCCGGTGGTGCCACCCGCCGAGCCCACGATCGAGCAGGCCGCCGCCGATCCCGCCATGCGCGGTCCCTATGAGACGCGCCGCCTGAAGTACGAGCTGGCGGGTATTTCGCTTCCGGACTATCCCGCGCCGATCGAGGTCCTGGCCGAAGTCACGACGCCCGTCGGGCACGCGGGTCCCATGCCGCTCGTGCTGGTCCTGCATGGCCGCCACAGCACCTGTTATCGCGGCGGACCGGACGGCGAGGTCTCCGGCGACTGGCCGTGCGCTGCAGGCTGGCGGCCGGTGCCGAGCCACACCGGCTATCGTTACATCGCGGACGTGCTCGCCTCGCAGGGCTACCTCATCGTTTCCATTTCCGCGAACGGCATCAACGGACAGGACGGCATGTTCGAGGACGGCGGCGCGTCCGCGCGCTCCGAACTCGTGCGGCATCATCTGGCGCAGTGGGCCGGGTGGTCGACATACGGCGGCGATCCCTGGGGCGGCCGGTTCAAGGGCCGCGTGAGCCTCGACGAAGTCGTCCTCGTCGGGCACAGCCGCGGAGGAGAAGGGGTTGAGCGCGCGACGATCGATTCCAGCCCGGACGATCCCTGGCAGGTCCAGGGCCTGCTCCTGATCGGTCCCACTGCTTTCGGCCGCCAGGTCGCGCCCGGCGTGCACACGACGGTGATCCTGCCGTTCTGCGACGGCGACGTGTCGGACCTGCAGGGCCAGCAGTACGTCGACGGCGGCCGGGACCTTGCGCGCGACCCCGCCCTGCGGTCCTCCGTCATGGCGATGGGCACCAACCACAACTACTACAACACCGAATGGACGCCGGGCCTCTCGAAGTCACCCGCCTGGGACGACTGGTACAGCGCCCGCGACCCGCAGTGCGGGGAGAACCGGAGCCGGCGCCTCACGCCCGCGGAGCAACAGGCGGTCGGCCTCGCCTATACGGCGGCGCTCGTCGATCTCGCGGTTGCCGACGATACCCGCTCGCTCCCCTTGCTCGACGGCACGCGCGTGAAACCGCCCTCGATCGGGCGCGCCAGCGCGTTCGTGCACGCGATCGGCGGCAACAAGCGCCTGCTCTATGCGGCGGGTCGGGGCACGCGCGTGGGCGCGACGGCGCTCGACGCGGGCGAATGCCGCGGATACTACATTGCCGGCCCGTTCGACATCCGCACCGGCTGTACGCCCGAGCTCTACTTCGAACTGATCCCGCACTGGTCGCCGATGGCTTTCGCCGAGACGGCGCCCGCGCCGCGCGCGCTCCAGGTCGAATGGACGCGCGCAGGCGGCAGCGTCCGCATTCCGGTGCAGCCGGCGTCCGGCCATGGCGATGCGCTGGATTTCCGCATCGCGGGCGAACCGGGTGCTGCGCCCGTCGACATCGACGTCCGCGTGCGCGACGCGGCAGGCCGTTGGACCGCACTCGGCTCGAACCCCATGACGCTGCGCTCGTACCATGGGCTCTCGCCGCTCGGGAAAGTGGTGGCGCGGCAGCTCCGCGCGCCGCTGCGCGGCCTCGATGCGGGCGGCATAACCGGCATCGAGCTCATTCCGCGCACGCGGCGCGGCCGCTTCTGGCTGCTCGACGTCTCGACGAAGGAGAATACGCTCGCGCCTGACGCGCCCGTTCAGCTGCCGAAGATCAGCGTCGGCAGGCTCGTGGTGCCGGAGGGACGCGGCGGAGAGACCACGATCGACCTGCCCCTGACCATCGACGGCGAGGTCGCGAAACGCGCGCGCGTCTGGGTGCAGCTCACCAACTTCTCGGCGCTCGACGACCCGACCTCCGGATTCCCGCTCGTGCTCGAGCCGGGCGTGACACGCGCGAGCATTCCATTCACTTATCGTGCGGACGACGCGTATGACCCGTTTGCGCAAACGACCCAGGTGACGCTGCTCGCGCAGAGAAACGCGGTCACGGGAAGCTTCGCCGGGACAGTCCGGGTCGAGGAGGACGATCCGGCGCCGTCGCTCGCGGTCGACACGGTCCACGTGACGGTGGCGGAGGGGGCGGCGCTGTCGTGGACGTTCCGGCTTTCCGCGCCGATGGCCAGCTGGGCGTTCTGGTCGGTGCAGATCCTGCCGGCGGGCGGCCGCTTCCCGGAACTCGACACGGACGACGTGGAGCCCGCCTTCCTGGAACAGTTCGGCGTCACGCCACCCGTGCCCGCGGTGCCGCTGTCCGAACTCGGCCTGTGGCTTGGCATCGAATTCGAGCCCGGCGACACCGCGAAGACGGTCACGATCCCGACACGCGCCGACGGGGTCGCCGAACCGGTTGAAGGCGTCGTATTGCTGCTGGACGGTTTCGGCGATCCGGTGGTGCCGCGACCGATCGAAATGACCGGGCGGGTTGCCGCAAGCCCCTAGCCGGCCTGGCGCGGGTTCACTCGCCCAGGACCTGGTGGACGAAAGCGATGGAGATGGATCCTTCGCCCACGGCCGAGGCGACCCGCTTGACGTTGCCGCCGCGCACGTCGCCCACGGCGAACACGCCCGGCAGGCTCGTCTCCAGCAGCAGCGGGCGCCGCGCGAGGGGCCATTCCGCCTTGCGCAGTTCCTCGTCGGAGAGCGCCGAGCCCGTCTTCACGAATCCTTTCGCGTCGAGTGCGACGCAACCGTCGAGCCACTGCGTGGCCGGGTCGGCGCCCGCCATGATGAAGACGTGCCGGATCTCGCACGACTGCGCTTCGCCGTCGTTCCGGTTGCGCCAGGTCGCGCGCTCCAGGTGATTGCCGCCCTCGAGCGCACACAGCTCCGTGTGCGTATGGAGCTCGATCGCCGGGTTCTGCTCGATGCGGGCGATCAGGTAGCGCGACATCGTGTCGGCGAGCCCGTTGCCGCGCACGAGCAAGTGGACGCGCGCAGCGGTCTGCGCCAGGAACACGGCAGCCTGGCCCGCCGAATTTCCGCCGCCGATGACCACGACCTCCTCGCCGCGGCACAGCTGCGATTCCATGAAGGTCGCGGCGTAGTAGACGCCGGATCCTTCGAACTGCGCGAGGTTCGAGATCGCGGGCTTGCGGTATTCGGCGCCGGACGCGATGACGATCGTGCGCGCCTGCACACTGTGGCCATCCCCGGTCTCGACCACATAGGGCTTGCGGTTCCGCGTGATTCGCTGCACGCCGCTCGCGACCATGACCTGCGCGCCGAATTTCTGGGCCTGGGCGAAGCCGCGCCCGGTGAGCGCCTGGCCCGTGATCCCGGTCGGAAACCCGAAGAAGTTCTCGATCTTCGAGCTCGTGCCGGCCTGTCCGCCGGGCACGTTGGCTTCGATCACGAGCACGTCCAGGCCCTCCGAGGCGCCAAACACGGCAGCCGCAAGCCCGGAGGGGCCGGCGCCGACGACGAGGACGTCGCGGACGTGGGTCGAGTCGATTGATTCGTTGAGCCCCAGGCAATCCGCGATCTGCCGGTTGGTGGGATTACGCAGCACCAGCGACGCCGCGGCAGATCAGTACCGGGATGTCGTGGATGCTGACCTGGAAGCGGTCGAGCAGGTACTGCACGTCGGCGTCCTGTTCCAGGTCGAGGTACGCGTACGGATGCGCATTGCGCGCGAGGAACTGCTTGACGCGCAGCGTGCCGGCGCAGAACGCCGAGCCGACCAGCACGACGTCCCCGAGTCCGCGCTCCATCAGGGCCACGCGCCGCAGGATGAACGCGCGCATCAGGATCTCGCTCAGCTCGTAGTCGGTCTGGATCAGCAGCAGCATCTGCTCGCGGCTGACCTCGATCACCTCGCCGGCGTCGCGCACGCGTGCCCTTGCGAGCGCGCGACGTCCGGCCAGCAGGTTGAACTCGCCCGTGAACTGGCCGGGCCCGAGGGCCTGGATCAGCGTCTCGCCGGCATCCGAAGGGTGCAGGACCTCGATCGAGCCCGTCATTACGACGATGAAGGGCAGGGGCATTGCGCCCACGTCGTACAGCAGCTCGCCCGCGATGGTCGCGCGGCGCCTGCCGTGCGCGGCGATGCGCTCGACCTGGGCGTCCGCCAGCTTCGGAAACATCTGCTCGACGCGCGCCGTCGTCGAGAGGGCGGGCGGGATGGGTGAGGTCCTCACCCTGCGATTATAGGGAGTGGCTCAGGGCTCGGCCGGTGCCGGGTCGCGCCGCGGGGGCGGCCGTTCGTTGTCCCGATCGTCCTCCTCGCGGATTCGACGCGAATCCGCGCGGTCTTCGCCTTCATGCCCCGGCGTCGGCGTGTCGGGCGGAAGGTCCGGCGACCCCTGTTCGCGAACGCGGTCTCGTTTGTCCATGGAGCCTCTCCTCGTTGAGCCTATTCCGTGCCGGTCTGCGTGTGCGGCGCGTCCACCGGCTTGGATTCCGGGGAGCCACGCTGGCGCAGCCAGATGCTGAGGACGACCATCGCCACCAGCGCCAGGAACTCGCTTTGCCAGTTCTGGAAGGACTCGAACCAGAACTTCGGCGTTGCCAGGTACTCGATGACGCCGACCGGTTCACCGCCGTGGGAGACTTCTTCCTCGCTGTAGGCGCGCGCTCCGCCGATCGCATGCATCCAGAACGAGGCGAGGAAGAGGGCGACGAAGGCGATCGAAAGCGAGTTCTCGTAGAGCTTCAGGATCCAGCCGCGCCGGCGCACGGGCCACGGCGCATTCGCCAGCGCCTTGCCCCGGGCGTTCCGCGGGTCCCGGTCGACCGCTTCGCGCTCTCCGGGTTTCTTGGATTCGGACGAGCCCTTCTGGTACAGGCCGACGGTGAGCAGGACGTAGGCCGCCATCTGCAGGAACTCGCTTTCCCAGTTTTCGGCCGTCGCTTCCCAGAAATGCCCTGAGCGCAGGTAGTCCGGCAGCGAGAGCGATGGCTCTCCGTGCTGGCGCCGCTCCTCGTTGAGCTCGAGCCGTCCGGCCCAGACCTGCGCCGCCATGCAGGCGGCGAAAACCGCCAGGATTACGAGCGAAAGCCCGTTCTCCCGCAGTTTCTTCATGGAAGGTCAGGCGTCGCGCCGCTCGAGCTGCGCCTTTCGCGCCTGCATGCGCTCGCCGAGACTCTCGAGGTCCATGTCGGACTTACGCGCCTTCGCAAACATCCCGCCCGGCTGCTCCTCTTCCTTGACGTGGTGCTTGATCATCTCGGACAGGACCGTGAGCCGTGCATCGTAGTATTCGTCCTCCGGCCCGGAGCCTTCGATGACCGCGATGAGCTTCTTGGCGCCGTCGTGCTCGACCTCGGCCTCGTGGTGCGTGTCCTCGTCTTCGGTCGCGGCGAGGAACGCCGGGTAGAAGATTTCCTCCTCGATCGTCGTATGCGCCCGGAGCGCCCCGCAGATCTGCGCAGCAAGGGCCTTCTTGCGGCTGGCGAGCCGCGCTTTCTCGAATTCCTTGAACCACTTCTCGACCTGGCGATGGTCGGCCTTCAACAGCGCGATGGCATCTTTCGATGCCGCCACGCGACGACCGCGGCCCGTGGCCGCCCTCGATGACTTTTCCATGACATGTCCTCCGCTGGGTTGCAGGGAGTCTAGGTGCGTCGTCGGACAAGCGAATGTCATCGGAATGCCCGTCGCACTGTAGGAAAAACCGCAAAACCCGCAGTGCGAAAAGAGTATGTTCGGCGGGGGAATGAAACACGAGCAGACCTATGTGGGGCAGGGCTTGTACGTGTGGACGGGCGCGTCCGGCAGGAAATACCGGTACAGCGCTTTCATGTTCGGGACACACTTCGGTCCCGGGGCCGCGAACATCGTGTTCGCGCGCGAGATCAAACGCGGGAAATATGATCCGATCTACATCGGGCAGACTGCCGACCTCTCCGAGCCATTCAAGGACGAGGCGGCAATGCAATGCATCGCCGAGGGCCGGGCGACGCACGTCCACGTGCGCTTCGCGGTCGATGACGAAGCGGTGCGCATCGCCGAGTGCGAGGACCTGATTGCGGCGCTGAAGCCGCCGTGCAGCCAGAGCCCTTAGGGAACCGCCGCCAGCACCGTCATGAATGTCTCGGCGCTGACGGGTTTGACGAGGTGCATGTCGAACCCGGCCTCCAGCGCCTCCATCCGGTGCTCTTCATCGGACCAGCCGGTCACAGCCACGACCACCATGTCCCGGCCCCAGGGCGCCTGGCGAATGCGCCGACACACGTCGTAACCATTGAGTTTCGGCAGGTCCAGGTCCAGCAACACGATGTGCGGCTCGAAATTCGCGGCGGCGTCGACCGCCTCGAGGCCGTCCTGTGCCGCGCAGATGTCGTGTCCGACCATGGTCAGGAGCATCACCAGCGACGAGAGCCCGTCGCTGTCGTCATCGACGATCAGGATGCGGCGCGGGGTCTTGCTCGGCTCCATCGGGCTCGGCGCCCGGGTCGAACCGGTGAGCTTGGTAAGCATCATGGGCACCCGGGATTCGCCTCCGGATGACCCGCCCGCCCCGCGCTCCGAGTGAAGGAAGCGCTCCCCGCTCATGCGCCTTGTATCCCCGGCTTTCGACCGCTGCGACCCGCTTAAAATGCGCCGATCCCGCGTGGTTTTCAAGTCGCGGATTCGGCCGTGCCGGGCGGCGGGGGTTACCGAAGGCGGAGGGAGCCTCCTCAGGCCGCTTTGCGCCGGCCGCGGCTGCCCCCACCCTTCTCGAGGCTGCGCTTGAGCACGGCCATCAGGTCGATGACCTCCGCCGTGGGCCGCTGGTCCTCCGGCTCCGTGGCCGGCGTCAGCTCGTGGGTCTGCCCCTTGCGTATCTTTTCCTGGATGCGGCGCATGAGGTCGCGCCGGTACGTGTCCTTGAATTGCTCCGGTTTCCAGGCGTCACTCATCTCCTCGACCAGCCGGCGTGCCATGGCGACCTCCTGTTTGGACACCTTGGCTGACCGCGCATCCACGGGCGGCAGTTCGAGGTCCTGCGCCGGTACCAACTCCTCGGCGAACCGCAATGTATTGAGCATCAGTGCGCGATCGCGGACGACGATGGCGCAGAAGTGCTGGCGTCCCCGGCTCACGAAGCTTCCGATGGCGACTTTCGAGGTGTGGCGCATTGCCTCGCGCAACAGCACGTAGGTCTTCTCGCCACCTTCGGCGGGTTCGAGGTAATAAGGCGTCTCGAAGTACTCCGGCGGGATGTCTGCATTCTGGGCGAAGCTGACGATGTCGATCGTCTGGGACGCCTCCACGTTGGCCTGCCGGAAGTCCTCGTCGGTCAGCGCCACGTATTGCCCCTTCTTGTATTCGTAGCCCTTGATGACGTCCGCCCAGTCGACGACCTTGCCGGTCCGCTTGTTGTAGCGCTGGTAGCCGACCGCGGAGAAATCGCGCCGGTCGATGAGGTCGAGGTCGAGCGTGCTGTCGCGCGCCGCCGTGTGCATGTGCACGGGTATGTAGACCAGGCCGAACGAAACGGCCCCTTTCCACACCGCGCGCCGGGAGCGGCTGCCGGATTTCCCGTTGGCCGCCCGGCCTGCATCCTTCCGTTTCTTCGTGGTCTTTCGTTTTTTCATTCTTGCTTCCTCAGGAATTCGCGTGGCAGCGGTCGTTGCGATTCGCAGTAACCCGCCCATGCGTCGCTCTTCGCGATGAGTCCGGGTGCGGTGCGGACGGTGAACCGTGCGGGGTCGAGCCCGCGCCGGACCTGCGACCATTCGATCGGCATCGACACCGTCGCGCCTGCCCGTGCGCGGGGCGAAAGCGGCGCGACGGCGGTCGCCTTCTCGCCGTTGCGCAGGTAATCCAGGAAGATGCGTCCGGTACGGGCCTTCTTCGACATGGTGACGACGTACCGGTCCGGGCTGGCAGCGGCGATATGGGTGCACAGGAGCTTGGCGAAGCGTTTCGCCGTCGCCCAATCCAGCGTGCCGCGCCGCGGCTGGGCCAGTGGCGTGACGACGTGGAGGCCTTTTCCGCCCGTGGTCTTGCAGAACGAGACCAGGCCGAGCGCCTCCAGGTGCTTTCGGAGTTCGCGTGCTGCATCCACGACGGCCTCGAAAGCCACGTCCGGAGCGGGATCGAGGTCGAACACGAGCCGTCCGGCGACTCGCGGCTTCCCGGGCTCGCAGTTCCACGGATGCAGCTCGATGCCGCCCATCTGGCCGATCGCGACCAGGCCTTCGACGCGGTCGACCTGCAGGTAGGGCTTGGCCTCGCCGGGGACCTTCACCAGCTTGAGGAGGTTCGACGTGCCTGGCATGGCGTGGCGCTGGAAGAACCGCTGGCCGCCGATGCCGTCGGGCGCGCGCACGATCGAACAAGGACGCCCTTCGAGGTGCGTGATCATCCATTCGCCCACCGCCTCGAAGTAGCGCGCGAGGTCGAGCTTGGTCACCGGTTTCGAATCACCGGCATCCGGCCACAAGGGCTTGTTGGCGTTTGAGATGCTGACGCCTGAAACGGTGCCCGGCTCCCGGCCTTCGACCGGGGCCGCCTGCTCGGGTCCCACGTCGCGAGCCTCCTTGTCTTCCCGCAGGCCCTTGAACGCAGCCTGCCGCAGCATCCGCGACCCGGTCCAGCCGGCGAAGGCGATCTCGGCGACCAGTTTCGGCTTCACCCAATGCACGTCGGCGCCCTTGGGCGGCGCGTCGTCGCCGCGGAAAGGGCTCTCCGGCGTCTCGAGCTCGCGCAACTTCGCGGCCAGGCCGCGCGCGTTCTCCTGTCCGAAGCCGGTGCCGATGCGGCCCACGTATTCGAGGCGTCCGCGCCTGTAGACGCCGGCCAGCAATGACCGCAGTCCTCCGTCGCGCAACGTCCAGCCGCCGATGACGACTTCATGCCCCGCGCGACACTTGGTCTTCAGCCAGGCGTCGCCGCGGCCGGAGCGGTAGGGCGAGTCCAGGCGCTTCGACACGACACCCTCCAGCGACATCCGGCAGGCCGACTTCAAAATGGCTTCGGCACCGGATTCGAAGTGCTCGACGTAACGCAACACGGGAGACCCGGGTTGCGAGGCCAGCAGTTGCGAGAGGCGCTGCTTGCGCGCGGACAACGGCGATTGTCGAAGGTCCTGCCCGTCCGCATGCAGCAGGTCGAACACGAAGTACACGAGGGGGGCCGTTTCTTCACCGACCAGCGCGGCCTGCAAGGCCGAGAAGCTCGGCACGCCCCGCTTGTCCAGCGCCACGATCTCCCCGTCCACGAGGCAGTCGGGAAGCCCTTGGCCTGCGCTGGCGATCTCCGGGAAACGGCGCGTCCAGTCCAGGCCCTTGCGGGTGCGGAGGTTGACCTTGGCGTCAACCACGCGCATCTGCATCCGGTAGCCGTCGAACTTGATCTCGTGTCCCCAGCCCGGATCCGGCGGCGCGAACGGCACGAGCCGCGCGAGCTGGGGCTCGACGAATCGCGGCGGAGGCGACACGCGGGCGCTGCGCCGCGCGATGCTGGTCCGCGCGCGCGCGGTCGGGGCGGGCTTTGGCTGGCGCGGGCGCCGCGCCATCATGAATGCCAGCGGCTTCCGGCCGCGTCCCGCCGCGATCTCCTCCATGCGCCGACCCGAGGCGATGGACCGGTCCGTCCGCAGCAGCGCGTCGCCGTCCTCCCGCGCGAACTCGTCCCGGTGCTTGATCAGCAGCCAGTTGTTGCGCTTGCTGCCGGTCCGGTCGCGTTTCATTCGCACCAGGACCCATTCGCCCTGGAGCCGCTCTCCCGCCAGCAGGAATTTCAGGTTCCCGGCTTTCAGCGCTTCACGCGCGGAAATGCCGGGCAGTGGCGCCCAGAAGCCGCGGTCCCAGAGTTGCACGGTGCCGCCGCCGTATTCCCCCTTCGGAATCGTGCCTTCGAAGTCGCCGTAGTCGAGCGGATGGTCCTCGACCTCGACGGCCAGCCTGCGTTCGGCCGGATCGAGCGAGGGACCCTTCGTCACAGCCCAGGATCGGAAGACGCCGTCGAGCTCGAGGCGCAGGTCGTAGTGAAGCCGTCTCGCGGCGTGCTTCTGAACGACGAAACGCAGGGCGCTGGAAGGCTGCGCGGCCTGCTTGCGACCGCTCGGCTCTGCGGTGCGCTTGAAGTCGCGCTTGGCGCGGTAACGGGACAGCTGGGCACGGGGCATTACGCCCACATTCGGGCCGCGGACATGCGGCGGTCTGTCGGCGCGCGGCGCGACGGCCGTCGGCGTCAGGCTGACACCCCGCTACTGCAACAGGTTCGTCGCCTCGCGCAGGATGCCGGCGGCGCGGTCGAACGCGGCCACGATTTCCGCCTCGTGTCCGGGGATTGCGGCGCGGTCGTCACGATCCAGCGCATCCCAGATTCTCGGCAGGTAGGCGCTTCGATAGCTCGGCTGCGGCGCGACCAGCAGGTGGCGGATGAACGGCCGGCCTTTCTGCCCGGTCGGCTCGACGAGCGCGCGTTCCACCTGCATCAGCAGGTCGTTCACCGCGCGCGCCGTGGCCCGTTCGACGGACGCCCCGGCGAGCCGCCGCTCGAACGCGATCGCCGCCGCCTCCCAGCGGCCGGCCGCTGCGCGTGCCGCCGTGAGTCGGAGCGGCTTCTCCGCGCCGGCGTGCTGCTCGGCCGATTCGATGTAGCCGACCGCGGCCCGCGCGTACTGCGAGTAGCGCATCGGCAGGAGCTCGGTATTCGCGAGCCGCCAGGCGAGCACGCCCCACAGCCGCGACAGGCCGACGCCGATCTTGAATCCCGGATCGACCACCGTGCTCTGGCGGAAATAGTTGTCGTACATGGAGTGATACACGCCGTATGGGCCGTCGAAATACATGTCGATGCAGGAGACGCCGAGGTACTCCTGGTACGCGGTGTAGTCGGTCGCGCCGACGATCGTTTCGACGCGCGGTACCTGGCCGTCGAACTGCGCGGACCAGCCTTCGTAGAAGGACTTGCCGGAGACCGGGTCCTGCACGGCTTTCGTGACGTCGCGCAGGAAATCTGCCAGCGCCGGCGTCGCGCCCCCGACGAAGTTCCCGCCCTGCACGCCGGTATCGACGTTGATGTAGGTCACCGCATTCCTTCGCAGGTCCTCGGCATTGTCGAGCGCCCACTGCGTCGAGCCGCCGAGCAGCGGTTCCTCGCCGTCCCACACCGCGAACACGATCGTGCGGCGCGGCCGATGCCCCTTCCGGACGGCCTGCCCGAGCGCGCGGGCGGTCTCGAGGATCGCCGCCGTGCCGCTCGACGGGTCCACCGCGCCGTAGATCCAGGCGTCGAGGTGGTTGCCGAGGATCACGAGCTTCTCGGGCTCCTCGCTGCCGCGGATCACGCCGATGACGCTGCGCATCTTCGTCACGCGCTCGTCGTTCTGCACGTCCATCTCGACGATCGCCGGTCCCGGTCCGATCCGGTACGTGATCGGCAGTCCGCCCTGCCAGTCCTCGGGCGCCCTGGCCCCGCCCAGGTGCTTCAGGATCTCGGCGGCGTTGCGCTCGTTGAGAGGCATCGAGGGAATCTTCGGCAATTGCTTGTCGCGAACCGGCCCCTCGGTCCAGCTGCCGTCAGCCTGCTGCTTCCAGTGAAAGGTGAAAGGCTCGCCCTGGCCCAGCCAGTCATAGAGGATGGCGCCCCACTGGATGTGGGAGTCCGGTCCCCACGGGCCGGCCGGATAGACGGTTCCCATCCGGCTGCCGTCTTCCGCGGGATCGGAATAGATGATCGTGCCCACGGCTCCGCGCCGCTCGGCCTCGAAGACCTTGTAACCGCGGTACGAATACGGGTTCGAATACCGCATGAGGACGATCCTCCCCTCGAGGTCGATGCCCATGCGGTCGAGGTACATGAAGTCCTCGGGGCTGCCGCCGTTCGCATAAACGACCTCGGCACGCAGCTTGCCGGACGGCGCATAGCCATGAAAGGCGACCTGGGTCGGGTCCTCGTAGAGCTTCGAGTCCTTGTCGGCGGGGTGGGGATCCTCGCGCAGGTTGAAGTCGAGTTCGACGGGCGACTTGATCGAAAGGGCCGCGGATCTCGGGAAGCTGAGCAGCGCCGGGAATTCGTGGAAGCCGACCTCGTCGAGGCCGTACTCGCGGAAGCGGTCGCGTACGTATTCCGCGAGCGCGAGGTTACGCGCGGTGCCCGCCATGTGCGGTTCTTCCGTGAGGTGAAGCAGGTGCCTGCCGTAGGATTCTCCAGTGGGCGCCTCGGCCAGGATCCGTTCAACCGCCGGTTCGATGGCGAGCGCGGGCCGCGCAAGGAAAAGTGCGATGAGGGCGACGAGGGAGCGATGCGGGAGCTTCATCCCGCGATGATATCGAACGCTTTCAGGGCGCGCCGGTCAGACACCGGCATGAGGACGACTGCTGCGTCTCGTTGCGCGATTTTCGCATTTGCGGTGATCGCGGCCGGACCTGCGTCCGCCGACGACGGTGCGCGCATCAGCCGCCTCGAATCCGAAATCCAGCAATTGCGCGCGCAGGTGGACGAGCAGGATCGGCGCATCCAGCGGCTCGAAGCAGAACTGGCCCGGCGTTCGGGCGCGCCGCCGGCTAGCACCGCGGCCAAGCCCGGCACGGACGACAGGCGAACCAGTCGGCCGGCGGCGACGGGTCCACAGCCCTGGCATGCGCGCGCGAACTGGGAGCGCGTGGCGAAAGGCCTCAGTTCGGGACAGGTGACGGCGATCCTCGGCGAGCCGACTGCCGTCGAATCGATCGACGGCTTCAAGACGCTCTTCTATCGCGGCGCGACGCCCGGCGGTGCAACCCTCAACGGGCTCGTAAACCTGCGCGACGATCGCGTGGTCGCGGTCGTGCCGCCGGCCTTCTAGATCCGGAACGGCGGCCGAGGCATGGCCGGGCAGTCGGGCTCGATACCGTCCGCCGCGCCGGTTTCGACGAAACGGCGAAACAGGACGCCCACGCAGTCGTTCCATTCCGTGTGGCCCTGTCCACGCATGACGACCTCGACACGATTCCGGAAGCCGGGTGCCATGCTTGCGGTGAAGTGCAGGGGCGTTGCGGCGTCCATGTCCCCCGACACGAACATCGTCGGGATGCCGGTTTGGAGCGGCTCGCGATAGTTCGCCGGAAGCCTGGCTTTCGGCCAGGCGCGGCAGGCACGCTGCTGCTGGCGCACCCGGTAGTCGCCGAGGTAGGTGCCCGTCGTCGCCGGTGCGATGTCCTCTTCCCGCAAATACGCGATGTCCTCGGAACACGTGATTGCGAGCCACAGCCCCAGCGAATACGCGGTGTCGAGTTCCCTCGCCTGGGCCAGAATCCCCTCGATGAACGGCGACCACTCGCCCTTGCGCGCCCGGTGCACGAGCCAGGGGACTTCAGCGCCGGTCCGAGGCCGATACAGCTTCGCGCGCAGCCATTCGACCGCGCGGCCCCGTCCGAGCGTCGCCGCGGTCGCACCCGGTATCGACGTGCGCACCGAGCCGGCATCGAGCTCGGCGAGCATCGCGTCGAAGTCTGCGCGCAGGTCCGGGTAGGCGACCCTGCATTCGGCGTCCGCCGCGCACGCCTCGAACGTGTCTTCGAACGCTTCCTGTGCAGCCCTCGCCATGGTCAGCGGCGGGATGCTGCCGATCGGCACGGAACCGCTCAGGAGGGCGGTGCGCACGCTGGCGGGGTACATGCGCATGAAGACCTGGGCGGCGCGCGTGCCATAGGAACCGGCATGCAGGTTGAGCTGCGAATAGCCGAGCGCCAGGCGCACGGCCTCGAGGTCGTGCGCGAAGTTCAGGTACGAGTACTGGGTCAGGTCGCGGTCCGCGCCGAGCTCGCGCGCGCACGTCTCGACTGCCTGGGGCGGCACCATGTCGACGAGGCTTTGCGCCGGCGCAGCGGGGTCGAAGAACCGGCAGCGCAGGGCGCTCGAGCGCCCCGCGCCGCGCTGGTCGACCAGCAGGATGTCCCGCCGTTCCCGGAGTGCCGCAAAAACCTTCGCGACATACCCCGCCTCGGCGATGACCTGTTCGCCCGGACCGCCGTAAAGCGGAACGATGGGGTCGCGCAGCGATTTGTCGCGGGTCGCGGGCACGACGGCGTATGAAATCGTGATCTGCCGGCCGTCGGGTCGTTCCGGGTTCTCGGGTACCTGGAGTTCACCGCAACGCGCGGGTTCCTCCAGGTCCGGCAGGCGGCAGTCCACGAGTACCGGTGTTTTCGCTGGCGCCGGCGACGCGGCGCCGCAGGCGACGAGGCCCGCGAGGACTGCGGCGAGCGATGGCTGCCCGGTCATCAGCACCTCCGAAAGCCGCTAGACTCGGCTCATGAGAATGATGTTCGCGATGTTAGCGATGTCCGTGCTGCCCGCAACCGTTCTCGGCGCGGCAGACCCCCATTCCTACGCCGAAATCGACAAGTTTGTCGTCCGGCACGTGGCCATCGACCTGCGCACCGATTTCGAGGCGCAACGTCTCGAGGGGACGGCGGAGCTCGCCGTCGAGCAGGTCGACCCGAACGCTGCCGTTCTGAACCTCGACACGCGCGGCCTCGAGATCAGCACCGTCCACCTGGTCGAGAGGAGCGGCCGGGCGAGGGTGCTCGCGTTCAAGATGGCCGAGCCGGATCCCATCCTCGGCAGCAAGCTTTCGATCGAGTTCCCGCACTGCTGCGCGGCGACCTCGCAGATGCGCATCCGCATCGCCTATCGCACGTCGAGGGAGGCGAGTGCGCTGCAATGGCTCTCGCCGTCGCAGACCTACGACGCCAAACCGTATCTCTACAGCCAGGGCCAGGCGATCCACACCCGCAGCTGGATCCCGCTCCAGGACACGCCTTCCGTCCGCGTCACGTACGAAGCCCGCATTCGCACCCCGGCCGATCTTGTCGCCGTCATGAGCGCTGCGCGTGTCGGCGACCCCGGCGCGTCGCCGGGGGAGTTCCGGTTCGAGATGAAGCAGCCGATCCCGTCGTACCTGATCGCACTCGCCGTCGGCGACCTCAGGTTCCAGGCGCTCGGCGACCGCACCGGCGTGTGGACCGAGCCGTCGCGACTCGCCGCCGCGGCCCGGGAGTTCGGGGACCTGTCGCGCATGCTGGAAGCAGGGGAGCGCATGGCGGGCCCCTACCGCTGGGAACGTTACGACCTGCTGGTCATGCCCCGCGCCTTTGCCTATGGCGGCATGGAGAACCCGCGGCTCTCCTTCATATCGCCGTCGACCGTGGCTGGCGACCGCAGCCTCGTGTCGGTGATCGTCCACGAGCTCGCGCACTCGTGGTCCGGCAACCTCGTCACGAACTCGACCTGGGATGATTTCTGGCTCAACGAGGGATTCACGACTTACCTGGAGCACCGGCTGGTCGAGGCGCTGTACGGAGCGCGCCGTGCCAGCATGGAAGATGCCATCGCTTACCAGGAGCTGGTCCAGACGATCAAGGACCTGGAAGCCGCGGGGTTGCCCGGGGACTCGGCGCTTCACCTCGATCTCGCCGGTCGTGACCCGAACGAGGGCACCTCCGACGTCGCGTACCAGAAAGGCCGCTGGTTCCTCGGCTTCCTCGAGGAACGCTTCGGCCGCCCCGCGTTCGATACTTTCCTGCGCGAATACTTCGAAACTCACGCGTTCCGGAGCATCGACACGGCGACGTTCCGGGCCTGGCTGCTCGGATACCTCGGGCGCCCCGGCGCGCCGGCGGTGACGGCGGCCGAGATCGACGAATGGCTCTATCGCCCCGGCCTCCCCGCGACCATGCCCCAGGTGGCGGAGGATGTCTTCGCGGCCTTGGACGCGGTCGCCGCCGACTGGCGCGCGGGACGGATCGCGACCGCAGCACTCCCGGTGAAGGCATGGATCCCGCAGGAATGGGTGCGGTTCCTGGATCAGCAGCCCGCCGATCTCGAGGACGCAAAGCTCGCGGAATTGCGCTCGACGTTCAAGCTGGGCGCCGACGGCAACGCCGAGATTGCCCTCAGCTGGCTCGAGCTCGTCATTCGCGCGCAATACGAACCGGCCTATCCCGACCTCGAGCGCTTCCTGCTGGACACGGGGCGTTGGCGACTCGTCGAGACCCTGTTCCGGGAACTGTCTCGCACCGGGTCGGGCCGTGCGCTCGGGGAACGCATCTACGCCAAGGCCAAACCCGGATACCACCAGAGCATTCGGGACGCGGTCGAACGACTCCTGTTTCCCCGGCCGGAAAAAAACGGCGCCTCTCAGTAGTCCGTCCCGAAGCCGGCAAGTTTCAGCACCACGGCGAGCCAGAGCACGGTGCCGAAAGCGCCCACGAGCAGCAGGCTCGCGACCCGCGACGGCCAGCTGCGCCGGACCAGGGCGTTGCGCAAGTCCCATACGGCGGCGACCGTTGCGCCTGCGCAGACGAGGAGCGTGCCTGCCTTGAGCAGCGCGATCCACGGGTCCGCTTCGGGCGCATACGCGAAGATGTTTCCCGACACCTGTGAGAAAACCGCCATCCAGGCAGCAAGCAGGCCAATCGTCACGGCGCCGGCCGCGCGCGCCCAGCGATAGGGCCATTCGCCGGGCCCGGCATGCAGGGGCCACAGCCGGTAGTGGCGGCGAAGCAGGACGGTGACCGGCCAGGCGACGAGCATGCCGACGATGACCGCGAGCGCGCCTGTCAGGAGGGGGAGGAAGATCGCTGAGGATTTCCACCAGGGTACGGGCTGCAGGACCAGGAACGGCGAGACGGAGTCGACGCCGAGCAGTTCGACGCGTCCATCGCGCACGCGGGCGGCCAGCCGCTCGCGGCCTTCGACGTGGTGCCAGACGAACGGCGTCACTTCGCGCCATTTCATGGGCTCGCCGTGGATGTCCGTCAGCGCCGGGACGAGGAGGCCGCCATCGCCGTCGATCGTGACTTCAACCTGCGACAGGAAGCCGAGGGCGCTGAAGAAGTTCGATTCCTGCCGTCGGGAACTCATGTAGGTGCCCGCCAGCAGGCGTGCATGCTCCGCAGCCATTTGCGCAGGGACCGTATCCTCGACCGCCGGCGCCGGGTAGTAGCGGTCCGCGAACTCGTCCATGAAGCGGGACAGGAGCGCGCCTGCACCGCCGTCGCGGCCGCTGCTGTTGACCACCACGTACACGCCGACGCCCTCGTCCACGAACAGGTCCAGCGAGCTGTGGAAGAACTGCGAGTCGCCGCCGTGCCCTGCGATGCGGCGGCCGTTACGGTTTTTCTCGTAGAAGCCGAGCAACATGCTGTTGAGTGGCGGCACGATCGGCAGCCGCGATTCGAGGGCCTGCCGGGCGGTATCGGCACGCAGGATCTGGACTTCTCCCAGCCGGCCGAGTTGCAGCCAGGCAGCCATGAAGCGCGCCATGTCCGTCACCGTCGTCGAAGCGCCGCCGGCCGGCGCCACGCCGAACAGCTCGAAGGGTTGCGCAGGCCCGGAGCCAAGCTGGTATCCCGCCGACATCGACTGCCGCAGTCCTGCGGGAACGGGTTGCCGCGTGGTCGAACGCGTCATGCCGAGTGGCTGGAACAGGTTCCGGTCGATGTAGTCGTCATACGTCTGTCCCGTCACGCGTTCGAGGACGTAGCCGGCGAGGCTCACCCCATAATTGCTGTAGGCCGGGATCTCGCCGGGGGCGAAGATCCTCTTGGGCGTCCAAGCCTTCACGTACTCCTCGAGCGTCGGCAGGCGTTCGGGCCGGTCCGTGACGAGCCGCTTGATCGGCTCCTCGAACCCGGGCGTGTGCGTCAGGAGGTTGCGCAGCGTGATCGGCTGCCCGTCCCGCGGCGGGATGCGGAAGTCGAGGTAATCGTTGATGTCGCGGTCGAGATCCAGCGTCCCGGCCTCGACCTGCTGCATCACCGCCGTCCAGGTGAACAGCTTGCCGACCGAGCCCGTGCGGAAAAGCGTGCGCGCGGGATCGACGCGCGTGCGGTTTGCGGCATCGGCGTATCCGTATCCGCGCTGGGCGAGTATCACGCCGTCGCGGACGACGACCACGGCCGCGCCGGCGATGTCCTCGCGCGCGAGCGCGTAGGGGAAGAAGCCCTCGAGCCAGGCTTCGAGGTCGTCCCGCGTCAGTTCGCGCGAGGCGGTGTCCGCCCGGCCGGGCGCGGCGAGCAGGCTGGCAACGAGGGCGACGGCGACGGCGGCGATGCGCATGGCGGACCTTCTGGACCTACGCTGTAGGTTTCGGTAACCTACAGTGTAGGTTGAGAGTCGTCAAGGAGCCCGCCGTGATCAGCCCGCGCCTGTGCCGCGAGAACATCGTGGCCGTCGCCATCGAGATGGCGGACGAGGACGGCCTTGCATCCGTCACGCTGCGCGGCATCGCCGCGCGCCTCGCCGTCCACGTCACCTCGCTCTACAACCACGTGCCGACCAAGGACGCGGTGCTGGTGGAGATGGCGAATGCACTGGTCGCCGAGGCCCGGCTGCCGACCGGCCGCATCGGCTGGGAGGAATGGGTGCGCCAGTTCGCCACCGGCATGCGCGCCCTGGGACGGAAACATCCCGGTGCCTTCGAGGCTTTCCACCACGGCCCGGCCACCAGCGAACGGGCTGCCGAGCCGTTCGAGGCCGCGTTCGCGGCATTCCGTTCGGCGGGCTTCGATGCGGCGTCGACCTACAATGCGGTCAAGGCGACCGTCGTCGCAGTGCTCGGCTACATGCTCGAGGACACGCTGCCGGCGCGCAGCCGGAAGTCCGCGCGCACCGATGTCCGGAACTTCCCGATCGAACGATTCCCGCAGGTTCATGCGATCAACCGCGTGGCCGGAAAGACCGATACCTTCGCTTACCTGGTGGAGACCCTCATTGCCGGGATCGCCGCGACGAAGAAGGGTCGGAGCCGCCGCCGGCCGGCCTCGGGTTGACCGGCTTTGTGGGCCGGCCCGCAGGAGCCTATAGTCCGTACTTCCAGGGGCTTGAAGGGGAGAGGGCCATGGAGTTCGTCTGGTTCATCATCGTAGGTCTCGTCGCGGGCTGGCTGGCGGGCGTCATCATGAAGGGCGGCGGCTTCGGCGTGATCGGCGACATCATCGTCGGCATCATCGGCGCGCTGATCGGCGGCTGGCTCTTCAGCACGATGGGCGTGTCCACCGGCGGCGGGTTGCTCGGCGCAATCATCGTCGCGCTGATCGGCGCGATCATCCTGATTTTCCTGCTGCGCCTGATCAAGCGCGCGTAAGCGCGCCGGTTCAGGCCGGCACCGCAACACTGCCGTCGTCAGCGCGGCAGCGGCGGGCTTTTGCGCTAGGGCAGCACGTCCACCCACTGCGTGCGGCACTGCCGCACCGACTCGCCGACTCCGTGCCAGCAGGTCCGGAAGGTGTAGCGCACGTGCTCGTGCCCGGTGTCGACGGTGAATCCCCAGAGCTTGTCGAACCGGAGTGATTCGCCCGGTGCGAGACGACGTTCTCCTGACGGGTAGTCCCAGTAGTCCCGGACGTCGCCCAGGCCGCTGGCCGGCGCCGTCCCGCGGCTCGAGAGCCTCACGCTGTCGATCACGACCGGGCGCCAGCTCCGGTTCGTCATCGTCACGCCGAACCGGCTGTGGTCGTGGACCCTGACGCCGTCGCTCTCGAGCGTCGTCTCGGGATGGAACCGCGGGCGCTCCGGATCGAACGTGAGCCACACCGGGTTCGCGACGTGGCCCGCATCCGCGCGGACGAGCGCAACCTTCGCGGCAGCCATTTGTTGCTCAGGGGCGGTGCCGTTGTGCGTCGCCAGGTACTCGCGCCAGTCCAGCGCATGCAGGTCGAAGGGATCTTCCTCCAGCGCGCGCGTGACCCAGGCGTTGGCCGCCGCGGGCTCGCCGGCGTCGTTGAAGGCCTCGGCCAGCGTGAGCTCGAACCCGGGCCCGGCTTTCAGCAACGCCGGGATCGCGAGTTCGGGAAAGCCGAGGTAAAGCGCGCGCTCCGCGAACGTCTGGAGGATGTAGGGATCCTCCGGCGCCAGCGCGACAGCCTTCTCGTATTCGGCGAGTGCCGGCGGAAAGACGAAGGCATTGCGGAAATGGATCTCCGCGCGCTGCATGGTCGACAGCACGTCGGTCGCGCCCTCGAGCCGCTCGAGCGAATCCGCGATCGAGCGCCCGCCCAGCGGCAGCTGACCGATGTCATGCCAGCGTCCCGGACCGAACTGCCCGAGTCCGAAGCGATAGGGCGTGTTGTTGTTGCGCAGGAAATAGTTGCCGTCGGAGTCGAAGAACAGGTTCTTCCAGGTTTCGACCTGGTCGATGCGCCAGAGCCCGCCCTGACGGTGCAGCAATATGGGGACGAACCCCGCCGCGGGGCGCGCGCTGGTCGCGACCGCGTAGTCGCCGTCGACCCGGTATTCGAGCGGGAGCGAGGCAAGGATGCGCTCGAGTCGCTTCATCTCCTCGAAGCGCGCGAGCGGGTATTGCGCGCGCATGCGCCGCGATCCCTCCGTGAAGAGCATCAACGTCGGGTCACCGGCGAGGTCGGCGGAGGCGCGCAGGAAGGCGTTGACCGACTGCTTCACGTCGACCGACGGCGCGTAGAGCCCGCGCCGCTCCAGGGGAATCGCTCGCTTGAGGTCCGCGTCCATGGGGAGGTCGGGGAGGCGGGTCCTGGCGCCTGCGCCACCCGAAACGAAGCGCTGGTAGCCGGCGTATGCAGGACGCGTGCGAAAGGCCTCGCCGAGCGTGATGTTGCCGAGCGCGGCCGCGAGGTATGCCTGGTCGCGCAAATGGTGCATCACGTCCATCGCCGCCATGCCGGCACTCGCATAGGAAACGTATGGCGCAAGCTGGTCGCGCGCGATGCGGCCGAGATGCAGGTCCGTGAGGCCGCCCTCGAGCGTGTAGCCGGCTTCGATCCGGGCCTGCCGTGTGTTGGCATTGAGCAGCAACAGCAAGCCGCCGGTCGCAGACTTCGCGCCGACGCCGCGCTGACGGAACACGCGTTCGGACTGCGTCTCGATGGAACCGGGCTCCGCGATCGTGACGATGTGCACGTCGATGCCGAGGTCGGAATCGAATTCGTCGGCCATGCGGCCGAGGCGCGGGCCGAATGGCGCGAGGATTCCGGCCGCATCGTCGACGCGAGGATGGCTCGGCCCGGCCGGGACTTCGGCAGGCAGGGCAGCCTGCCGCGCGGGCGGTTCCGCGTCCCCGCGTCGTTGCCAGTGCCACGTTCCGGCACCGGCGGCGACGGCGAGCAGGAGCAGCAGGAGGATTGTTCGGCGGCTCAAGCTCGGCCCCGGTTGCAACGCCAGTGGCCGTAATCTACCGTGCCAAGCCATATGCCGCGACGAATCGCGATCCTGATTGTGACGCTGTTCCTCTCCGCAATGGCCGTGGGGAGCCACGGCGCCGCGCCGGACGCCGCGGAACTCGAGCGTCTCCTGGCATTCTTCCTGGATGGCGCGTCGCGCAACGACCGGGCCGCCCACGAGAGATTCTGGGCGGATGAACTCGTCTACACGCGCTCCACCGGCGTGCGCACGAACAAGGCAGAGATCCTCGCGGATCTCGCGGAAGGCGCGGATCCGTCCGAGCCGCCGACCGCGTACTCGGCGGAAGACATTAGCATCCGCCAGTACGGCGACACGGCCGTCGTCGCCTTCCGGCTGGTCGGCAAGGTGGGCGGCGAGCGACCCGAGACGTTGTATTTCCTGAATACCGGCACCTTCCTGAAGCGCAATGGCGAGTGGCGCGCGATCGCCTGGCAGGCGACGCGCGTGCCCGTCGCGCCGAAAGCGGAGGCGGCGGTGAACCTCACGCCGGGGGCGGCGGCGAGGCCCGGCCTGGTCGAGGAGATCCGCCGGGCCGACGCCGAGTTTTTCCATGCCTTTTTCGACACCTGCGACGTCGCGACCGTGCGGCGCTACATTGCGGACGACTTCGAGATGATCCACGACAAGGGCGGCTTCGTCAGCCGCTCGGGCGCGGAATTCGTGAAGGTCACCGAAGAGAAGTGCAAGCGGCAGGCGGACGGCATCGATTTCATCTCGACCCGCAAGCTCGTGCCGGAATCGCTGAAGGTCTACCCGATCCGGGCCGATGGCGCGATCGAGACGGGGACCCACACCTTTTATGCGGTCAAGCCGGGGGAGCCGGACCGGCTGACGGAAACGGGCCAGTTCGCGCACTACTGGAAGCTGGAAAACGGGCAGTGGAAGCTGTCACGCGTCCTGAGCTACGACCACGTGTTGGCGAAGTAGCGGCGACTCCCGCCTTCCGATGCACGATCAGCCTCCGTAGCCGCTCCAGCCAGTCGCCGGTCATGCCCTCGCGTTTCTTCGTGACAGCCGTCGCGTGCCTCGCGGCCGCGGCCTCCGCCGCCCAGGATGCCGGGCCGCCGCGCAAGTCGGTCGGAGCGTCGCGCGTCGACGTGCCACCCGTGCTCGACGGCGTGCTCGACGATCCGGCCTGGGAGCAGGCCGCCTTCGTCGAGGACCTTCACATCGTGGTGTCCGACGAGTTCGGCACGCCCGGTGAACGTTCGCGCGTCTACGTCGCCTTCGACGACGACAACCTGTACTTCGCGGCGCGCTTCTACGATTCGAAGCCCGAGACCATCGTCGCCAAGGTGCTGAGCAAGCGCGACGTCTCCTTCGGCGAGGACGGATTCTCGGTCACGCTCGATCCTTACGACCAGGCGCGCACCGGCTACATGTTCGACGTGAACCCGAACGGCATGCGCAGCGAGGCGATCTACACCGACAAGGACCGCCAGAACTGGGACTGGGAGGGCATCTGGGACGCCGCGGCGCGGATCGACGGCGAAGGCTGGACCGCCGAGGTCGCGATCCCGCTGAAGACCCTTTCGTTCGATCCCGCGCGCGACGCCTGGGGCGTCAACTTCACGCGTTGGCACGGCGTGGACAGCGAGCAGTTCGGCTGGATGTCGTACAACCGCAGCCAGGACCTGTCGCGGACCGGGCTCGTGACGGGGCTCGCCGGGCTGCAGCAGGGGCATGGCCTCGACGTCGTCCCGGGGCTTCGAGCCGGCGCGACCCGCAATCACGAGACGGATGAAGACGACGACTTCCTGGAGCCGTCGCTGGACGTGTTCTGGAAGATCACGCCCTCGCTCACGGCGGCCGTGACGCTCAACCCGGATTTCTCCGGCACGACCGCGGACACCCGGCAGATCAACCTGACCCGCTTCGACCTGTTCTTCCCCGAGCAGCGGGCTTTCTTCCTGCAGGACTCGGACATTTTCCAGTTCGCGGGGCTGGAGGAGCAGAGCGGCATCCCGTTCTTCTCGCGCCGCATCGGGCTCGACGACGAGGGCGAGGCGCTCACACTCGACGCCGGCATGAAGCTGGCCGGTCGCGCCGGACCGCTCAGCGTCGGCGTGCTGGGCGTGCGCCAGGATGCCACCGTCGGGCCGGATTCCGTGGACCTCTTCGTGGGTCGCGTCGCGGTGAACGTGCTCGAGGAGTCGAGCGTCGGCGCCATCGTCACGAGCGGCAATCCCGATCCGCGCGTCGACAACAGCCTCGTCGGCGTCGATTTCCGCTACCTGAACACGCGCATCGGCGGCGACCGGACGATCGAGGCGACCGCCTGGTTCCAGCAGACCGACACCGAAGGCCTAGACGGCGACGATGCCGGTTACGGACTGAGCTTCGCGATGCCGAACAGCGAAGGCTGGAGCGGCGAGATCGTACACAAGGCCCTCGAGGAGAATTACTTCCCTGCCCTCGGCTTCGCGGCGCGCACGGACTTCGCGGCGACGTCCGGCGGGTTCGGTTATACCTGGCGCCCGGAGAACAGCCGGGTCCGGAAGGTGCAGACGGAAATCGGCGCGGAGTTTGTCGAGCCGATCAATGGCACCGACCGCAACCACGAGATCGAGGTCAAGCTGTTCGAGGTGGAGAACCAGTCGGCGGATCGACTCGAGCTGGAACACCTGTTCGTCGAGGAGGAGTTCGCGGACGCGTTCGAGATCTCGGAAGGCGTCGTGATACCCGCCGGCACCTACAATTTCGACCACACCTGCGTGACCCTTTACACGGGTGAGCAGCGGGCTCTGGCCACCGAGTCGACGCTCTGCGAGGGCGGTTTCTACGATGGCAGCATATTCGCGTTCGAGACCAGGACGACCTGGCGTCCCAGCAAGCACCTCAAGGTCATCTTCGGCGGCGAATACAACGACATCGACCTGCCGCAAGGCGATTTCATCACCCGTCTCGCGACGCTGAACCTCGATGTCGCGTTCAGCACGGCATGGTCCTGGGAGAACTTCATCCAGTACGACAACGTCTCGGACACGGTCGGCCTCAACAGCATCCTGCGCTGGATACCGCGGGCCGGGCAGGAGACCGTGCTCGCGTTCAATACGCAGCAGGAGGACTTCGACCGCGACGGGCGCTTCCGCTCCTACACCTCGGACGTCACGATCAAGCTGAGCTATACGTTCCGCTACTGAGCGCGTTCAACCGGCGGCGCTGCCGCCATCCACCAGAAGCGTGGTGCCGTTGACCTGGGATGCTTCGTCGGAGGCGAGCCACGCTACCAGCGCGGCGACCTCTTCCGGGGTAGTCACGCGCCCGCTGCGCGTCGTGGCGGCGGACTCCCGCAGCACCGTTTCGCGATCGATGCCGCGCGTCTCGGCATCCCGGAACAGCATCGGTGTCACGACGTCGCCGGGGCAGACGGCGTTGATGCGGATGCCCTCGGCCGCGTGGTCGACGGCGAGCGCCTTCGTCAGCAGCACGAGTCCGCCCTTGCTGGCGCAATAAGCCGCCGCGTTCGGCCCGCCGTGCAGGCCCCAGTCCGAGGCGATGTTGACGATGGCCCCGCGGCTCTCGCGCAAATGCGGCAGGGCCGCGCGCGACAGGTAGAACGGAGCGGTCAGGTTTACGGCGATCGTCCGCTGCCAGGCGTCGTCGGAAGTGTCTTCGGTCCGCGACGGCAGGTAGATGCCCGCGTTGTTCACGAGCACGTCGAGTCCGCCCAGTCGCTGCACGCAATCGGCGACGAGGCGGCTGCAGGCCTCGGAGTCGGCCAGGTCGCCGGTCCAGGCATGAATCGCCGGCGACTCGTCGGCAATTGCCCGGGTGCGCGCGGCGTCCCGGCCCGCGGCAAGCACCGAATAGCCGTCGCGGGCGAGGCGCCGGGCGACCGCCGCGCCGATGCCGGAGCTGGCGCCGGTGACGAGGGCGACTCTCTCTTTTGCGCGCATGGCGGGGACATATTACCGTGTCGTGGTCGAGTCCGAATCCCGGAGAGCGTCCATGCCACGGTTGACCCGCCGTTCATTCGTCGCTGGCAGCGCTGCGGCAGCCGTCGCATGGTCACTGGGCCGACCGGCCCTTGCCGCCGCCGCCGAGGCCTATCGCCGCGCGATCGTCATTGACGGACTCGGGGGCCTCGGCAACTCCGCGACGGACGGCCCCCTTTCAGACGCGCAGCTGCAGGATGTCCGTGATTCCGGACTGACCTGCGTGCACCTGACGTTGCGGCCCGTCGGTACCACGGCACCGGATACGGCCTTCACGCAAGCCGTAATCAACATCGGGCAGATGGAATCGGAAATCGACAGCCATCCCGATGCGCTCGCCCGGATCCGCACCGTTTCCGACATCACGGCGGCCAAGGAGGCGGGCCGTACCGGCCTCATCTACGGCTTCCAGGACGGCGTTGCGTTCGAGACCGACTTGTCCCGGCTGGACGAGCTGCATCGCCTCGGCCTTCGCATCGTTCAGCCGACGTACAACCGCCGCAACCTGCTCGGCGACGGCTGCCTCGAACCCGCGAATGCGGGCCTCAGCAAGGCGGGATTCGAAGCGGTCGAGAAGATGAACGCGCTCGGGATCCTGGTGGACCTCAGCCATTGCGGCCGGCAGACCGCGGCCGACGCGATCAAGGCCTCCACCCGGCCCGTCGCGTTCACGCATACCGGCAGCGCGGCGCAGAACGATCACCCGCGCAACCGCACCGACGCGGAATTGCGTGCCGTCGCGGAAAAGGGCGGCGTGTCGGGCCTCTACTTCATGCCGTTCCTCTGCGAGGGGCGGCAGCCGACCGCCGCGGACGTGATCCGTCACCTCGAGCACATGTTGCGGGTCGCGGGCGAGGACCATGTCTCGCTCGGCACCGACGGCGGTATCTCGGCGGAGACCCTGACGCCCGAGTTCAAGCAGCGCCACGCCGAGTTCGTGCGCCAGCGGCGCGCGGCCGGCATCTCGGCGCCCGGCGAGAACGAGGATGGCTATCTCTTCGCCAACGAGCTCAATTCGCCGCGCCGGTTCGAGACGCTGGCCGGGATGCTGTCGTCGCGCGGCCACCCGGATGCGCGCATCGAGAAGATCCTGGGAGCGAACCTCGTTCGCGTGTTCGGGGAGGTCTGGAGCGCGTAGGAGGTGACCGTCCCCTACTGGTAGCCGCGCGCCTGGAGCTCGAACAGCCGGGCGTAATGGCCGTTCGCGCGCAGCAGCTCGTCGTGGCTGCCGCGCTCGACGATGCGGCCCTCCTGCAGGACGACGATCTGGTCGGCCATGCGCACGGTCGAGAAACGGTGCGAGATCAGGATTGCGATCCGTCCCTTCGTCAATGACCGGAAGTGCTCGAACACGGTCGCCTCGGCCGCGGCGTCCATCGCCGCCGTCGGCTCGTCCAGCACCAGGATGTCGGCATCGGTGCGCATGAAGGCGCGCGCAAGCGCGATCTTCTGCCACTCGCCGCCCGAGAGGTCCCGGCCCTGGTTGAACCACTTGCCGAGCGGCGTGTGGTACTTCTCGGGCAGCTCCTCGATGACCGGCGCCGCCATGCCTTTCTCCGCGGCGTCGCGCCAGCGCGACTCGTCGTCGAGGTGGCGCACGTCGCCGGTGCCGATGTTCTCGCCGACGATCAGCTGGTAGCGCACGAAGTCCTGGAAGATGACGCCGACGCGCCGGCGCAAGGCCGCCTCTTCCCAGTCCGCGAGGTCGAGTCCGTCGAGCGTGATGCGGCCACCGGTCGGCCGGTACAGGCGCGTGAGCAGCTTGATCAGCGTCGTCTTGCCGGACCCGTTTTCCCCGACGAGCGCGAGCGAGCTGCCGGGCCGGATGTGCAGGTTGACGCCCGTGAGCACGGGCGAGTCGGCGCCCGGATACGCGAAGCTCACGTCCTCGAAGCGGATGCCGTCGTCCGGCGCCGGGCCGCGCGGCGCCGTTCCCGCTCGCACGCCGACGGGCGTGTCGAGGTACTCGTAGAGAGTCGCGAGGTACAGGTTGTCGTCGTACATGCCGCCGATGGCGGCGAGGCTCGCGGAAACGGCGGCCTGCCCCTGGCGGAACAGCATCACGTACATCGTCATCTGGCCGAGCGTGATGCGCGCGGCGATGGTCGCGAGCGCGACCCAGGCGTAGGCGCCGTAGAGCGTCGCCGTCGCGATGAGCCCGAGGAGGAAGCCCCAGGTGTCGCGCCGGACCGTCAGATTACGGTCCTCCCGGTAAAGCTTGCCGAAGATGTCACGGTAACGTTGCAGGAACATCGGGCCGACGCCGAAGAGCTTGACCTCCTTGGCGTGGTCCTCCCGCGCGAGCAGCGTCTCCAGGTAGTGCTGCATGCGTGTCTCCGGCGAGCGCCAGAGGAACAGGCGGAAGGCGATCGCCGGAAAAGCGGGCTTCGGCGACGAATGCGGGCAGTCCCGCGAGCACCAGCACGGCGACGGCCCAGGGCGAGAAGTGGGCGAGCAGGGTGCCGTAGCTCACCAGCGAGATCGCGTTCTGGGCGAGGCCGAAGGTGCGCATGACGAGCGAAAGCGGCCGGCTCGAGGCTTCGCGCCGCGCGCGGGTCAGCTTGTCGTAGAACTCGGAGTCCTCGAAGTGGGCAAGCTCCAGCGTCAGCGCCTTCTCGAGGATCATCGCGTTGACGCGCTGGCCGAGCTGCGCCCGGAACAGCGACTGGCAGAACGAGATGCCGCGCTGCGTGCCCGCGAGGGCTGCGACGCAGAGGCCCTCGGCGCCGACCAGCAGCAGGGCGTGGGCCGTTAGCGCGTCGCGCGCCGGAGGGTCCCGCGTCGATGGCCGCGACCACCGCGTCGACGATAAGCGCGCCGACCCAGGCGACCGCGGCAGGCAGCATGCCGCCGAGGAGCGTCAGGACGCCGAGCGCGATGCTGAGCGCGCGATTGGTGCTCCACACGAGCTCGAGCGCGTGGCGGCTGTAGCGGAAGACGCCGAAGAAGCCGCGCGCGAGGTTCGGCGGCGTCGTGGATTGCGCTCGTTTCAGCGTTCCAGCAGCGATAGGACGCGCTCCGGTGGTCGGCCGATTGCCGCCTTCTGTCCCGCTACGACGATGGGCCGCTCGATCAGGACGGGGTTCGCGACCATCGCTTCGATCCACTGGGCGTCGGTCAATGTCCTGCCCGCGTACTTCGCCTTGTAGACATCCTCGCCCTTGCGCACGAGCGCCTCCGGCCGGATGCCGAGCCTGGAAACGATGGCGGTGAGTTCCGCCGCGGTCGGCGGGGTCTTGAGGTATTCGACGATGCGGGGTTCGACGCCGCGGCCGCGCAGCAACGCGAGCGTCTCGCGGCTCTTGCTGCACTTCGGGTTGTGGAAGATCGTGAGCGCGCTCACGTCACTTCGCGTTGCCCGCCCTCACGCGCTCGAGGTATCGCTCGAGCAGCTCCGTCTGCCGCGAGCGCATCGGGACCGGGCTGCCACCGATCCAGACCTGCTCCGCGACCGACGTCACCTCGAGCGGGTCGCCGCTCCAGAGCACGAGGTCGGCGGCCTGTCCCTTCTCGATGCGCCCGCGCCTGGCGCCCAGGCCGAAGATGTCGGCCGGCACCGAGGTGAGCGCCGCGAGCCCCGCCTCCCACGGCAGGCCGTGCGCGACCGCGTTGCCGGCGAGCTGGCGGTTCTTGCGCAGTGTGGAAGCTGTCGCCGTCTGCGAGAACGCGACGCGCACGCCCGCCTCGTGCAGGAGCTTCGGCGTTGTCGAAGCGCGCGCCGAGCTGGTCGAAGTCGTCCGGCAGGTTCTCGAGCGGGTCGAGGATCACCGGCACGCTCGGCGTCCGCGAGCTCGCGCGGCGACGACCCAGGCTTCGGCGCCGCCGGCAATGACCGGCTTCATGCCGTGCGCCTCGCGAACGCGACGACCTGGCGGATGTCCGACGGCGCGCTCGACGTAGAACACGACGCGGCCGCCGGCGAGGTAGCGCCTCGAGCGCCGCGCGCCCTTCGGGCAGCAGGAGCGCGGCGGGACCGCGCACGTGCCGGGCTCGCGCACTTCGCGGATCGCCTGGTCGAAGAGCATGTACTGCGCCGCGCGGCTGCCGCCGCGAGGCGTCGTGCGCGGCGCTGCCGCCAGTTGACGAACAGCGTGCGGCTGCCGCTCGAGCGCCGCGTCGAAGCGGCCGTCGAGCGTGACCGCCGAACCCTGGCCGATGACGCAGGCTGCCCGGCCGCGAGCGGCGCGAGCACCGTCCACGTCATGCCCTCGACGCGCATCGACCGGCACGACGATCGAGCGCGGATTGAAGGCGGGCGTCGACGTCGAACTCGGGCCGCCACATGTGCGGCCAGGCGGGTGCGCGCCGGGCGCGAGCGTCCGCGTCGACGGTCGTCGGCTCCGGCGAGACTTCCTCGAGGCCGACCTGCGAGATGCCGCCGAACAGCCCCGGCGTCACGGGCCGGCCGTTCGCTTCGACCACGGTCGCGCCCGCGGGCGCTGCGAGGTCGCTGCCGACCGCGGCGATGCGGCCGCCGCGCACGAGCACGTCGGCGCTCTCGAGCGTGCCGGCGGTGGCGGCCGTGTGCACCGCGCGCGCCGCGGATCAGGAGGTCCTGCGCGCGCGCGCCGCGCGCCGCGAGCGCGAGCAGGAGGGCGGCCGCGACGACGCGCTCACGGCTTCCCCTCACCGAGCAGGAAATCCGAACGCGGCTTCGGCGGCCGGATGCGCGCGGTCGTACAGCAGCGCGCCGTCGACGAAGACCTGGTCGGCGAGCGCATACACGCGAGAACGGCATCGCGGTTCCAGACCACGACGTCGCCCATCTTGCCGGCCTCGAGCGTGCCGGTGCGGTCGACGATGCCGAGCGCCTTCGCGGGATTCGCGGTCATCCAGCGGATCGCGCGCTCCGGCGGTGATCGCCATGCCGGCACGCTGGCCGCGCGTCATCGCCTTCGCCGCTTCCTGGTTCAGGCGCTGGATGCCTTCCTCCGAATCGGAGTGCACGATCGGCGCAGCCGCCCTGCGGCCGGTCGACGAGCGCGAGGTTCTCCTGGATGCCGTCGTAGGCCTCCATCTTGAAGCCCCACCAGTCGGCCCACAGCGCGCCGCAGATGCCTCGCTCGGCGAGGCGGTCCGCGACCTTGTAGGCCTCGACCCCATGGTGGAACGCGGCGATCCGGAAGCCGAACTCGTCGGCGATGTCGAGCATCGTCGCCATCTCGTCGGCGCGGTAGCAGTGGATGTGCACGAGGATGTCGCCGCGCATGACGCCGGCGAGCGTCTCGAGCTGCAGGTCGCGCTTCGGCGGCGTGCGGCGCCGTCGCGTCCTCGTCGCCCTTCGCGCGCTCCTTCTTGTGCTCCAGGCGAGCTTCGCGTCGTATTCCTGTCGCAGCCGTCGCATGTAGTCCTGCGCGTCGGCGAACGCCTGGCGGTAACCCGCGACGTTGCCCATGCGCGTCATCGGCGAACCGGTCGCCTGCCGCCGTAGACGCGCTTCGGGTTCTCGCCGCAGGCCATCTTCAGGCCGTGCGGCGCGCCGGGGAATTTCATCGCCTGGTAGGTCGTCGCGGGCACGTTCTTCGACGGTGACGCCGCGACCGCCGATGAGGTTCGCCGATCCCGGCAGGACCTGCATCGAGGTGACGCCGCCCTGCGAGCGCCGCCTCGAAGCCGGGATCCTGCGGCCACACCGCGTGCTCGGCCCAGACCTGCGCGGTGACCGGGTCGGTCGTCTCGTTGCCGTCCCGATGCGTCGGTCCGCCGGGCTCGCGTACACGCCGATGTGCGAGTGCACGTCGATGAGGCCCGGGCGTCACCCAGCGCCCGGCCGCGTCGATCGACGCGCGCGCCCGCCGGCACGGCGAGCGCGTTGCCGACTGCCTGCGACCCGGCCGCCGACGATCAGCACGTCGCCGTCGTCGATGCGCGCGCCGGTGCCGGTCAGCACCGTCGCGTCGCGGATCAGCGTCGGCGGGCTCGGCGCGGGGGCGTAGGTGGACGAAAAAGGCGCGCGGCCACCCGCCGCATCGGCCGTCCTGGCGGCAGGCGCCGGGCCTCCGCCGGGGCCTGCGGCTGCGCGGCGCAGGCGGCGGACGCGATGGCCGCGACCGCGAGGATGAGGCGTCTCTGGGGACTCACGCCGACATTCTATTCAATCGACGGTACGAATCCAGCCGGATCCGGGTCGCATCCCGGCCGCCCCTGTACAATCGCGGGACCGCACATGACGCCCGAACAGCTCACTTTCCTGGCGATCGTCGCCGTCACGCTGATCCTCTTCATCAGCGAGACGCTGCGCATCGACATCGCGGCGATGCTGACGCTGCTGGCGCTGGCGGTCGACCGGATCCTGACCCCGCCGAGGCCCTGTCGGGCTTCTCGAGCGAGCCCGCCATCATCGTCGCCTCGGTGTTCGTCGATTTCCGCCGCGCTGACCGAGACCGGGCTCACCGAGCGCATCGGCGCCGGGATCGCGCGGCCGCCGGTTCGCGCGAATGGCGCGCGATCCTGGTCGTGATGCCGGCGGTCGCAGCGCTCGCCGCATTCTCGCACCACCTGATGATCACCGCCATGATGCTGCCGATCATGATGCGGCTCGCGCGGGAGCAGAACCTGTCGCCCTCGCGGCTGCTGATGCCGATGTCGCTCGCGGCCTCGCTCGGCACGACGCTCACGATCTTCAGCGCGCCGGCCTTCCTGCTGATGAACCACCTGCTGAAGCCGGCACGACAGCCGACGCTCGGGATCTTCGGCATCACCCCGATCGGCGTCGCGCTCGTGTGCTCGCGTTCTCTACATGTCCCTCGAGCCGCTGGTTCCTGCCAGCGCAGGGCGCGCGCGGACGAAGGCGACTACCTGCGGCTCGACCGCTACTACACCGAACTCGTCGTCGAGCCGAATCGCGCTGGATCGGCCGGCCGATGGCGGAATTCAACGAGTACTTCGACGGCCGGCTCGAAGTCGTCGAGTGGCTGCGCGACGGCGTGCCGCAGCAGAACAAGAACCGCGGTCGGTGCTGACCCACAGCGACGTGCTGTTCGTGCGCGCGACGCCCGACGAGATCGCCTCGGTCGAGAGCGAGCCTGGCCTCGCGCTGCACGCGGTCACGAAGTACGGCGAACCGCAGGCGAAGCGGCGAGGTCGACGAGCACGCGCTCGTGCAGGTCGTGGTCGCGCCGCATTCGCCGTTCGTCGGCGACACCATCGGCAGCCATCGACTTCCACAAGACCTTCCGCGTCGTCGTGGTCGGCATCTGGCGCCGGGAAGGCTGGATCCGCGACGAATGTCGCAGGTGCGGCTTAAGGAAGGCGACCTGCTGGTGCTGCGCGGCACGCCGGACAGGTTCGCGGAGCTCGCCGCGCACCACGGGTTCCTGATGATGGTGCCGTTCGCCGCGACGGCGCGCCGGCGGCATGCGACGCGGCGCTGCTGATCGTCGCGGCCGTGGTCGCTCGGCCGCAGCTCGGCATCGTGCCGGCGCAGATGGCATTCCTCGCCGGCGCCGTCGCGCTGGTCCTGACCTCTGCGTCAACGTCGACCAGGCCTATCGCGAGATCGACGTGCGCATCTACGTGATGATCGCGGGCGTGATCCCGCTCGGCCTCGGCGATGGAGAAAACCGGCACCGCGGCGTTCCTGGCGCAGCAGCTGCAGGAGTGACGGCCGGCTGGGCCCGTTCGCCGTGATGCTCGCGCTTTCTGGTCCGCTGCGCTCTCACACAGATCCTGTCGGACGCGGCCACCACCGTGCTGCTGGGGCCGATCTCGCTCGCGCTCGCGCTCGCGCTCGGGATGCCGCCGCAGCCTTTCATCGTCTGCACCGCGCTCGGCGCGGTGACCGCCTTCCTCACGCCGATCGGCCACCACGGCAACCTGCTGATCCTGAACCCGGGCCAGTACACCTTCGGCGATTTCTTCCGCGTCGGCGTGCCGCTGACGATCTGCATCAGCCTGGTGAGCGCCTGGCTCGCGCAGTACCTGTGGCTGCAGGGCCCGCTGCTGCCGACCTGGCTCGGCGGCTGAGTCAGCGGCCGATCATTCCGAAGCGTGCAGGTGAACCGCATCGCGATCATCGGCGCGGGCAATGTCGGCGGTGCGCTGTACCGCTGCCTGAAGGGATCGTTCCCCGAGGACGCATGACCATGCCGGACCGTCCGGGCTACCTGGCCCGCATCAGCCAGACGGTGTCGGATCTCGGCGCCAACGTCCTGCAGGTGGACCACCGCCGCCTGTCCGTGAGCCTGCCGGCGCGGTCGGCGACGCTGGAGCTGACTTTCGAGGCGCGGAACGCCGGCCACGGCGAGCAAGTCGTCGCGGCGCTCCGCCAGGCCGGCTTCAAGCCGGAAATCCTGCCGCCCTGAACCGATTCGGCCGTCGGCCCGCTAGCGGAGTGCGCGGCTGAAGGCGCCGCCCTCGCCCCAGGAGGCGGACAACACATTTAATATGAGTCGTCCGGCCGCGATGCAGGTCAGGCCGTTCGCGAAGTCGTAGGACGGCGCAATCTCGACGATGTCCATGCCCACGATGCGATTGCGCCGCGCCACCGAACGCAGCAGCGGCGCGAGCTGCCGGAAGTAGATGCCGCCGGGCGTCGGCGCCATCACGGCGGGCATCTCGGTCGGGTCGACCCCGTCGGCGTCGATCGTGAGGTAGACCGCCCGTCCCTCCGGGATCGTCGCGAGCACGGGGCCCATGCCCTCGTCGTGGATCTGTTCCGCCCCGAACAGGTGCGAGCCGAAGGCACGGGCCGCCTCGACCTCGCGCCGCCGCGCGCTGCCGATGGCGCGAAGCCCGATCTGCGTCATGCCGGAGACGGCCTTCACCTTGCTCGCCCACTGCAGCGGGCTCGAATAGCCGCGGCGCACGCCGCCGACTTCCTCGCGCCAGTCGAGGTGGGCGTCGATGTGCAGGATGTGCACGGGGGCGCCGACGGCATCGAGCGCGTCCACGACCGGGATGGTGACGCCGTGGTCGCCGCCGAGCACGATGATCTGCGTGCCCTGCTGCCAGAGCCGGCGCGCGCGCGCGGTGATCGCGGCGGCATAGGACGCGTAATCGCCGCCATCGAAGGCGACGTTGCCCATGTCGACGTGCGCGGGCAGGTGCGACGCGAGGTCCGTGCCGACGTCGAAATCCCAGTGCGCGGGGTTGTAGCAGAAGCTCTGCGACATCCTGCGGATCGCGTCCGGCGCGTTTGCCTGGTCGTTGGGAAACGGATCGTGGGAGTAGGGCTCGCTGTGACGAATGCCGAACAGCGCGACGCGCGCGTCGTTCCACCCGGCCGGGTCGGTCACCACCGGCCAGTCGAGAAATGGGCGCTCGGGCTGGATCGTTGCCTGAAGGTTCGTCATGTGCGCTCTCCGCGTCCCGGGTTGATCGTAAGCCAGAGCAGCGCCGCGACGAGTGAGGTCGCGACGCCGGTGGTGAAGACGACGTCCCAGCGCCCTTCGGCCGAGAGCGCCGCGACGAGGGCGGTGCCGAGCACGCCGCCGAGGTTGCCGCCGGTATTCAGGGCCGCGGTCGCCGCCATCGCGTCGTTCGGCGCAAGCCGCATGGCGACGCCCCAGTAATTCCCCTCGTTCAGTTCGACGCAGGCGAAACCGAGGCAGAGCGCGGCGATCGCCGGGTATGCATGCTCGATCGAGACGGTCAGGTAAAGGAAGAGTGCGGCGAGCGGCAGCGTGACGAGCGGCAGGATGCGCGGCCCGGTGCGATCGCCGTAGCGGCGGCGCAGTCCGTCCGCGATGCGCCCTCCGGCCGCGGCGGCGACGCCCGCGACGACGAACGGCAGCGCGCCCAGCCAGCCGCTCTCCAGCACGGACAGTTTCCGTTCCTGCACCAGGTACAGGAAGCTCCAGAACGTCACCAGGTAGAACACGTAGTTCATCACGAGGTATGAAAGCGTGACGAGCAGGATCTGCGGATCGCCGAGCACCCGGATCACGCGGCGCGCCGTGAGCGGGGCCGCGGCGTCGTACGCGGGATTCGCGGCGATCTCCGCGAGTTCCGCGGGCCGTACCCAGGGATGCCGCTCCGGCAGGTCGCGCACGACGATCCACCAGAGGACGACGAGCAGCAGCGACGGCACGCTCGTGAGGAGGATGGCCGACTGCCAGCCGTAGGCCTGCATGAGCGAGGCGACGAGCGGCGAGGCGATCGCCGCGCCGGTCCACAGGCCGGTCACGAGCAGCCCGAGCATCGAGGACCAGCGCGTCACGGGGTACCAGTGGCGGATCGTGCCGGCTTCCACCGGGAACAGTCCGCCGTGCGCGACGCCGAGCAGCGAGCGCGCGATGACGAGCGTCGTGAACATGAGCGCGGACGTGGCGATCAGCGGCGCCGCCGCCGTGAGCACGCTCGCGAGCACGCTGAGGATGCCGATGATCGCGATCGTCAGGCGCGCGCCGAAGCGCTGCCCGAAGAGTCCGCCGGGCACCTGGAAGACCGCGTAGGTGATCAGGAACGCGTTCATCAGCCAGCCGACCTGCACCTGGGTGAGGCCGAGCTCGGGCATCATTCGCTCGGCCGCGATGCCGATGCCCTGGCGCTGGAGGTAGCTCGCACAGGCGAAACCGAAGATCAGGACGAAGATGAGGCTGCGGATGCGGGGCGTCGCCATCGCGCCAGCCTACACGGATGGTGGCCGCACGTCCCGCCGCGGCCGTCAGTCGATATCGAGGCCGATGTCGAGCGACCGCGCGGAATGCGTGAGCCAGCCGAGCGAGATCGAGTCGACGCCGGTCTCGGCGACGGCCCGCACGTTCGTGAGCGTTATGCCGCCCGAGGCCTCGGTATGGCACCGATGCCCGACCATCTTCACCGCCGTTCGCAACTGGTCCGGTGTCATGTTGTCGAGCAGCACCGACGAGACGCCGCACTCGAGCGCCTCGTCGAGCTGTTCGAGCGTGTCGACCTCGACCTGCACCGGAAAACGCCTGCCGAGGCTCGAGCGCGCGCGCCCGACCGCCGCCGTGATCGAACCGGCGACGCCGATGTGGTTGTCCTTGATCAGGACCGCGTCGTACAGGCCATAGCGGTGATTGACACCCCCGCCGCAGGCGACGGCGTATTTCTCGAGCAGGCGCAGGCCCGGCGTCGTCTTGCGCGTGTCCTTGACGGCGACGCCCGTGCCCTCGACGGCGTGCACCACGGCCGCGGTCGCGGTCGCGATCCCCGACAGGCGGCCGATGAGGTTCAGGATCAGGCGCTCGCCGATCAGCAGCGTGCGCGCGCCGCCCGTGAGCAGCGCGACCGTGTCGCCGGCGGCGACGTCGGTGCCATCGCCCGTGACGATCGTCGCGGTGGCGGGCTCCGGCAGGCGCGAGAGCACCTGGCGGATCGACTCGACGCCCGCGATGCGGCCGGCCTCGCGACTCCTGATCACGCCGGTCATCACCGTGCCGGGCGGCACGATGGACGTGGTCGTCACGTCGCCGAGGTCGCCGAGATCCTCGGCGAGCGCGCGGACGACGACGCGGGCCAGCGCCTCTTCGAGGATTTCGACGCTCATGCGACGCGGCTCTGCGCCGGGTCGAGCGTCACGACGGGCAAGGGCGCCGGCTCGCGGAAGCCGCGTGCGGCAGCGCCCGCGGCCGCGGCCGGAAAGTCCGAACGATAGTGCGCGCCGCGCGACTCGCGGCGCTCGAGTGCGGATGCCAGCAGCAGACCAGCCACGGTCGCGATGTCCTCCTCGGCGCGCGAAGCGGGTTGCCAGGCGTCGAGGCGCGCCTGTGCCGCGGCCATGTCCGCGCCGTCGCGCAGCGGCCCGAGGCTGCCGGACACGAGTCGCCGGAGTGCCTGTATGCCGGCGGAATCGGCGGCCGGGAGGCGCTCACGGCGCGGCGACTCGAGCGGCCCCCGCGGCGCCGGAAGCGGCGACGCGCGCACCGCGCGCGCGATGCGCTCGCCGAAGACGAGTCCTTCCAGCAGAGAATTGCTGGCGAGCCGGTTTCCCCCGTGCAGCCCCGTTGCGGCGACCTCGCCACAGGCCCGGAGCCCCGGCATCGAGGTCGCGCCTTCGGAGTCCGTGGCGATGCCGCCCATGTGGAAGTGCGCGGCAGTCGCGACCGGCAGCGGTTCGCGGACCGGATCGAAGCCCGCGGCGCGGGCGATGGCCCACGCGCCGGGAAAGCGCTCCGGCAGTCTGTCGACGCCGGTCGCGTCGAGCAACACGGCGCGGCCGGCCAGCGCGCGCGCGGCGACGCTGCGGGCGATGACGTCGCGCGGCGCCAGTTCGGCATCGGGGTGAATGGCAGGCATGAAGCGCTGTCCGCAGTCGTCGAGGAGCACAGCGCCTGCGCCGCGCAGCGCCTCGGTCAGGAGCGGCTGGGGATCGCCCGCGACCGCGAGCGCCGTCGGATGGAACTGCATGAACTCGAGGTCGGCAAGCCGCACGCCGCGCCGTGCCGCCGCGGCGAGGCCTGCGCCCCGCGCGCTCCCGGGATTGGTCGTGCGCTCGAAGCAGGCGCCGATTCCGCCGGTTGCGAGCACGACCTGCGGCGCGAGCACGGCAAGCCGGGCGCCGTCCGCGGCCTCGAGCAGGACGCCGGCTGCGCGCGCACCCGTCGTGATGATGTCGACCAGGCCGAATCCCTCCAACACGCGGATGTCCGGCCGCCGCCGGACCGCCGCGGCAAGCGCATGCATCACCGCGGCACCGGTGCGATCGCCACCGGCGTGGACGATGCGGTGGCGACCATGGCCCGCCTCGCGGCCGAGCGCGAGCTCGCCGCCGGGACCCCGGTCGAATTCGACGCCGACCTCGCGCAGCCAGGCGATGCGCTCCGGCGCGGCCTCGGTCACGAGCTTCGCGACGTCACCCCGTGCGAGGCCGGCGGAGACTCGCAGCGTGTCCGCCGCGTGCAGCGCCGGCGCGTCGTCGGCGCCGATTGCCGCGGCGATGCCGCCCTGAGCAAGCCACGAGGCGCCGTCACCCAGCGAAGCGCCGGCCGCGACGACGCAGCCGTCGAGCGCCAGCGCAGTCGAAAGGCCGGCGATGCCGCCACCGACCACGACGGCGGCAGTCTCGATGACGTCGTCGGCGATCACGGCTTGACGGCGAGCATCCGCGTGACGGCGAGGCGCGCCCGATCGGCAATGGCCGGCGCCACCTTGACTTCGTGGCGCATGTGGCGCAGCGAGTCCGCAATGCCCGCGAGCGTGATGCGCTTCATGTGCGGGCACAGGTTGCAGGGCCGCACGAACTCGACGTCGCGGATTTCGGCGGCGACGTTGTCCGACATCGAGCACTCGGTGACCATGACGACCCGAGGCGGCCGGTTCTTTTCCACCCACGAGATCATCCCCGACGTCGAGCCGACGAAATCGGCTTCGGCCAGCACGTCCGGCGGGCATTCCGGGTGCGCGATGACGCGGATGCCGGGATGGTCCGCGCGATACTGGCGCAGCTGCTCGCCCGTGAAGCGCTCGTGCACCATGCAGCTGCCTTCCCAGAGGATGACCTCGACGCCGGTCTGCGAGGCCACCCAGCGCCCGAGGTACTGGTCGGGCAGGAAGATCACGCGATCCGTTCCCAGCGACTCGACGACCGCGACCGCGTTGCCGGATGTGCAGCAGATATCCGACTCCGCCTTCACCTCGGCGGAAGTGTTGACGTAAGTCACGACCGGAACGCCCGGGTAACGCTGCCGCAGCAGGCGCACGTCGGCCCCGGTGATCGACTCTGCGAGCGAGCAGCCGGCGCGCAGGTCCGGGATCAGGACCGTCTTGGCGGGATTGAGGATCTTGGCGGTCTCGGCCATGAAGTGGACGCCGGCCATGACGATCACGTCGGCCTGGGTCTCTTCGGCCATGCGGGCGAGGGCGAGCGAATCGCCGCGCAGGTCCGCGACGCCGTGGAAGATGTCCGGCGTCATGTAATTGTGCGCGAGCACGACGGCATTGCGCTTCGCCTTCAGCGCCTCGATTTCGGCGAGGAGCGGCGCGATGACGGCGATCTCGACATCCGGCAGCACGCCGGCCAGGTTCCTCACGGCACGCACTCCATTTATGCTCGGAGTGAGTATTTTATATCAATAGAGCCGCGTTCGCACGACCTCTTTTCGGAAGCGGAAAAGCTTTGCGGGACGGCCTCTTGCGGACTTTTCCACGCCGCGCGTCGGCTCCAGGAACTGGCCGTTCTCGACCAGGCGCCTGAAATTCTGCTTGTGCAGGCGCATGCCGGCGAGGGCCTCGACCATGCGCTGCAGTTGCAGCAGGGTGAAGGTCTCCGGCAGCAGCTCGAACACGACCGGGCGATATTTCAGCTTGCCGCGCAGGCGCCCGAGCGCGGTTGCGACGATGCGCCGGTGATCCAATGCCAGTTCCGTTCCGTGCGTGCGGCCGTCGCCCGGGCGGCGGCCGCGGTCGCGCGCGAACTCGGGGACGAGCCCCGTCTCGTAGAGGAGTTCATAGCGCTCGAGTACGCGGATCGGGTCCCAGGCTCGCCGGTCGCCGAAATTCGCCTGTACGCGGTGCCGTCGCCCGGTGTCGCGGCCGGCCCAGCGCGCGAGCGCCGGAATCAGGACATCGCTGACGATGCTCGGGACTCCGGCACGCCGATCCTCCCACGGGAGGAGGTCGTAGCCGTTGATCCACGCGGCGCCGGGCGCGGGCTGCGCTTCCTTCACGAGGCCGAGGTATGCGACCGACAGGTGGCGGGCGTCGACTTCCGTGCGCTGGCGGTCGCGGTCCCCGAACGTGTAGAGCTGCTCGACGTAACCGACGGCCAGTCCTGTCTGCGCCTGGATCCAGCGACGGAGGCCGATTTCAAGAGTCGCGTCATCGTCGGCATCGAGCAGGCCGGAGGGCAGGGCCGGCGGCGCGTCGGCGGACGTGCCCGCGGTCAGTATGCGAGGCTGGTCCGCGGTGACGGCGACGATGACGGCGTCCAGGCTGAGGGCGAGGCGGCGCGGCATCAAATGATGATGCCACAGTCGCCCAGCCTGCCCGCGTCACGCCCTCAATGGCGCGGCGTTTCCCAGTAGCGAGGGGCCTTGTAGTAGTCGTGGATCTGGTTGCGGAACTCCTGCCCGTCGTTGCGCGACAGTTCGTCGAGGTCGGCAACGGGTGCCGCTTCGAGCTGCTCGCGGGTGAACTCCACGACGTAGTTGCCCCGGGCCTTGTCGTAATTGAGCGAGGACCAGGGGATCGGGTGGTATTTCTCCGCCATGCCGAGGAAGCCGCCGAACGAGACGACCGCGAACAGGATGTTGTTGGAGAGCTTGTCGAGCATGACGTCCTCGACTTCGCCGATCTTCTTTCCGGACTTGTCGTGGACGGCCGTTCCGCAGACTTTCGTGGCGCGGATGGCGGATGTGTGGCCGGTGGCAGTAGGCATGCGATTCTCCGTGTGGTCGAATTTAGATCCTGAAGCTAGCAGGCTTTGCATCGCCGCACTGCCGGTCGCGCGCGTGTCCCAGTGTGGGACGTCCGACGGAGATTTGTCAGGCCGGCAGGCGAGCAGGCAGCATGGCGCCATGAGCCGGGCATTCGTCAAGGAAGGTGACAACACAAGCGGCGAGCCGCTGGCCGAGCTGCATGTGAGCCCGCACCGCAACCTCGTGACCGCGGAGGGACTGGCGCAGATCGATGCGCATGTGCACCGGTTGCGCGGGGAATTGTCCGCGGCGCGCTCCGCCGAAGACCGCGCGGCCATCCAGCGCATCCAGCGCGATTTGCGCTACTGGAGCGAGCGGCAGCGCACGGCCGAGCAGGTGGCCCGGGCGGCACCCGGAGGCAAGGCGCGCTTCGGCGCGACGGTGTGGCTGGAACAATCCGATGGCGTCACGGTCGCTTACCGCATTGTCGGCGAGGACGAAGCGGCTCCGGCCGAGGGAAAGATTTCCTATGTGTCGCCGATCGCGCGAGCGCTCATCGGCAAGGACGTCGGGGATGTCGTGATGCTGCGCGAGGGAAGGGCGGAGATCGTGGAAATCAAATGACCCTGAAGATCGCGACTTTCAACGTCAATGGTATCAATGGTCGTCTCGCAAACATTCTGGAATGGCTGCGACGCGAGTCGCCCGATATCGTTTGCCTGCAGGAACTCAAAGCCGCCGACAGCGGTTTTCCGGAGGCGGCGATACGCGCCGCCGGGTACCGGGCAATCTGGCACGGCGAGCGCTCCTGGAACGGCGTTGCAATCCTCTCCAGGGATGCCGAGCCCGTCGAGAGACGGCGCGGACTTCCCTGGCCGCGAGGCGACTCTCAAAGCCGTTACATAGAAGCGACACTCGGTGGCATCGTGATCGCGTCGTTGTACCTTCCAAACGGCAATCCGCAACCCGGTCCAAGGTTCGAATACAAGCTGGCGTGGTTCAAGCGCCTGATACGCCACGCAGGCGCCTTGCTGCGCGACGGAATGCCAGTGGTACTCGCAGGCGACTTCAACGTGGTCCCCACAGATTTCGACATCTACAACCCAAAATCCTGGCGCAAGGATGCGTTGCTGCAACCGCAAAGCCGCGAGGCATATCAAAGCCTGCTGGACCAGGGGTGGACCGACGCGTTGCGCACGATGCACCCCAACGAACGGATCTATACATTCTGGGACTACTTCCGCAATCATTGGGCGCGCGATGCCGGGTTGCGCATCGATCATCTGCTCTTGAGTCCGGCGCTGGCGCCGCGACTGGCTGACGCCGGGGTGGATCGCTGGGTGCGCGGCGCGACCAAACCCAGTGATCACGCGCCGGTCTGGATCGTCATCGACGACGTTTCAAAGCCGCGCCGCGCGGGCGCCGTGCCGCGTTCACGCCGACGCTGACCGCCAACGCGTTATCCAGCGCGAAATTGCCCGCGGTATTGTCAAACACGCACCACACTTCGGACTGCTCCTTGAACTGGAGCATGCGTGCGATCCAGGCATCCAGTTGTGCCGCGTCGTAGCGTGACCAGTACATGCGTGGCGAGCCGTGCAGGCGAAAATACGCAATAGCCCGGTGACCGGCCGGTAATGCCGCTTCAGGCATGACGGCCGGGTCCGCGGCGACGCGTGCAATGCGATGACGCACCAGCAGCGATTCCGCGGCCGCGGAAAACCAGCTCGGATGACGCGGTTCGCAGACGATGTCGCCGGTGTGCAGCTGCCGCATGAGCGTGAAAAACCGGCCGGCGATCCGCGCCTCGAAGTCGAGGGACGGCGGAAGCTGGACGAGCAGCGGGCCCAGCCGGCGGCCGAGGCCGCCGACCTGGTCCAGAAAATCCGCGATGGACGAGCGCGCGCCGCGCAGACGTGTTTCGTGCGTGATTGCCCGCGGAAGCTTGACGGCGAAGCGGAATGCGCGCGGCGTCTGTGCGGCCCATTTCGCGTAGATCTCGCGTCGGTGTGGTCGCTTGAACGAGCTGTTGATCTCCGCACATGGAAGCACGCGCGCATAGCGTTCGAGGTGAGTGCCCTCGCCCGGGAAGGCGGCGGCTTGGTCCCGCGGAATCGACCAGCCCGCAGTGCCGATCCGGATCAAAATGTAAAATCCACGGTTGACATCCGGAAACGTGGAGACGGGTCAGCGCGACACGTCGGGCGCACGCAGCAACAAGGTCCCGAGGACGATGCCCGCGACCGCTGCGATCGCCGAGCCCGCGAGCACGCCGAACTTCGCGATCTCGAGCGATGCCGGCTCGGTGAATGCGAGGGCCGCGATGAAGATGGACATCGTGAACCCGATGCCGCCGAGACAGCCGATCACGGCGATTCCGGCGGGCGACACGCCCTCGGGCATGGTGACGAGTCGTGCACGGATGGCGACGGCCACGGCTGCCGCAATGCCAAACGGCTTGCCGACCGCGAGTCCGAGCGCAATGCCGAGTGCCAGTTCATGCGCCTCGCCGGCGGCGAAATCGATGCCCTCCATGCGTACGCCGGCGTTGGCGAGGGCGAAGAGCGGCATCGCGCCGAATGCGACCCAGGGATGCAGCGCGGACTCGAGTCTCAGTGCGGGCGGCCCGTCGCCCGCACGATGCGGCTTCATCGGCGCCAGCATGCCGACCACGACGCCGGCGAGCGCCGGGTGGATGCCGGCGTGCTCCAGGCCGTACCACACGAGCACCCCCGGCAGGAGCGTAACGAGCCAGGCGTTCAGACCGCGGCGGTGCCCGAGCACGGCAAGGCCGGTACCGGCGGCGGCAATCGCGAGGCCGGACGGCGCAATGCCCTCCGCATAGAAGAGCGCGATGATGAGGACGGCGGCAATGTCGTCGGCGATCGCGACCGCAAGGAGCAACACGCGCAGCGACGGATCCACCCGGCGCCCGAGGAGCGCCAGCACGCCGACCGCGAAGGCGATGTCGGTCGCGGTGGGGATCGCCCAGCCCACTTGCGCACTTGCGCCGGCCAGCAGCAGGTAGATCAAGGCTGGCGCGACGATGCCGCCCGCCGCCGCCACCAGCGGCAAGGCTGCGAGCGAGAGCGTCGAGAGCGCGCCATCGTGCATCTCGCGGCGGATCTCGAGGCCGACCACCAGAAAGAACACCGCCATCAGGACGTCATTGACGACGAAGTGCAGCGAAACCTGTCCGGGAAGGCGCGGCGCATCCCAGAACACGGCAAAATCCGCGTGCATCCCGGAGTTCGCCATCGCAAGCGCCACGCCGGCGGCGACCAGCAGCAAGAGGCCGCTCATCGTCTCGATGCGCAGGAACTCCTCGAACGGCTTCAGCAGCCGCGCGACCGTGGTCACGACGCGAGCGCGGCGCGCACCAGGGCCATCCCGGCGAATAGACCGGCTATCGAGAGCGCAACCGACGCGAGGACGTAGCCGGCGGCCAAGCCGGCCGCACCGCGCTCCCACAGCGCGGCCGCGTCCAGTGCGAACGCGGAAAAAGTCGTGAAGCCGCCGAGCAGGCCCGTCGCCAGGAACAGCCGGGTCGAGGCGTTGAGCCCGGTGTCACGGAGCGCGAGCCATTCGACGAGGACGCCCATCACGAGACAGCCGGTGACGTTGACCGCGAGCGTGCCCGCCGGAAAGCCGGGCCCGACGACCGCCAGGGCCGCGCGGCCGACCCCGTAACGCAGGACGCTGCCGATGCCGCCGCCCACGAAAATCCAGCCGATGTGAGCGAGCGTGCGCACGAGTCGACCATACCACGACGCCAAAAACTAGGATGCGCAGCGCCCTGTCGACGCCTGGCGATTCGCCCGCAGAGATCCGCTCACCCTCCGGACCAGACTTCGAAACGGCGATTCACTGGTGCTGCAGGGGACCGAGCTCACGGCTGCCTGGAGCGCATTCGCCGACCGCAAGAACGGCGCGTTGCCCGTCGCCCTGGTGACAGTGAGGGGTCGTACGTCGTATTCGGCCAGTGCAAGGCGCCACCGCGCGAAACGGCCCCTACATGTGAAAACTTATATTTTTTATATGGTTAACACGATAACTTAATGTTGTGTCGAGTCCACCCTCCGGCGGCAAGTCGAGGACTGCCCGAAGTTCAAAGGGTTGTACGCGACAGCCCGCCAGCGGTGTAAATTACGCACCTCTAGGGGTCACACAATTTTTGAATTCTGCCCGTGACGCTCTGGACGGGCGCGTTCAACAACGAGGAGGATTCACTTTGAAGAAGATTCATGGCGCGCTGATCGGCACAGCGCTCGCCCTGCCGCTTTCTATCGGCGCAGCCCTTGCGGCTGACCCGATGGAATCCGACACCAAGATCGCATGCACCGAGGTCAAGTACAGCTCGGAGTTCCTCGACAAGTACCCGCAGGCACCTGCGGCGTGCCTCGAAGCGGTAGAGAAGGGTGGCAAGCGTTATGCCAAGTTCAATGCGAAGGTCTTCCTGAACAGCGCCGACCGCACGACGGTCCAGTTGTTGAACGTGAAGGGCGACCCTCTGACGACCTTCAGCTTCAAGCCAGGCCCGGATGCAGGGGTCAACATCAACGGCAAGAAGACGAAGTTCACCGATCTCAAGGCCGGCGAGCAGATCTCGTTCTGGGTATCCGAGGATCGCCTGGCCGCCAGCGAGTTGCCCGGTGCGACCGAAGACTCGTGGGCGGTTCTTCCGCCGCAGTGACGCTTTCGAGCGCCATATGCCGGTAATTACACACAAGATAGCTTAGGAGAATCCCGTGAAGACCATCATTTGTGCAATTGCCGGTTCGGCGGTTGCGGCCCTGCTCGCAGGCTGCGGTTCCACATCGTCGGCGTCGAAGCCGATCGATCCCAACAAGCTGACGAAAGTCGAGTGTTCGGATCTGAAATTCAGCAGTGAGTTCCTGAAGAAATACCCGGAGGCGCCGGCCGCCTGCGTGGACGCGCGTGAATACCAGGGCAAGCGCTACGCGAAGTTCAAGGCCAAGGTTTACTTGAACAGCGCGGACCGCACGACCGTCACGTTGCTGAGCAAGGAAGGCAAGGACCTGACGACCTTCAGCTTCCGGCCGGGTCCGAACGCGACGATCCGGATGAACGGCAAGGATACGAAGATCACTGAATACCGGCCTGGCGAGACGCTCAGCTTCTGGGTTTCCGAGGACCGGATGACGGCGTCCGCGATGCCGTCGTCTTCCGAAGAGTCCTGGGCCGTCCTGCCGCCGCTGCCGTAACTCGAGGCCGACTTTGGATCACGGGGCCCGGCGCCACCCGCCGGGCCTTTTCTTTTTCCGCTCAGTTTCCTGATGCGGGCGTGGCTGCGACCGGCGTGATCTCCAGGTCGTGGTAGTCGAAACTGAAATCCGCGACGGGTGAATACGCTTTCATCGTGATGCGGGCCGCCTTGCCTGCGGCGTCGAGCGCGAAGGTGACGAAAGCCGGCTCGATCAGCGGATCCGGCCAGCGAGCGACGAAGGTGTCGTAGGCCCAGTGCTCGAGCGGCGCGACCATGCCGGGCGTCTGTCTGAAGTCGATCGAGAGCACGCCATCCTTCTGCAGCGATCGCGATCGGGCCGTACCAGGGATCGGAATACTGGCCGGCGTAACCCGCGAGCGGCAGCGAAGGCGATGACTCCGGGCGTTCCGACACGGCCTTGCGCTGGGACTCGAGGCCGGTGGCGGTGCGCGCGTCGAACAGCTCCTTGAAGGCCTTCGGCCAGTCGTGTTCCGGCAGGCCGAGGTAATGGTCCAGCAACCCGTAGTGCAGGCCGGGGATGAACTCATTGTCCTCGGAATTGTTCGCGATCGCGAAGCCGACGTTCTTCTCCGGGATCAGCACGACGATCGCGCGGAAGCCCTGCGTGCCGCCCGCGTGCTGGATCACCTTGTATCCGCGGTAATCCTGCACGATCCAGCCGAGCGCGTAGCCGCGAAACTGCGGCGTGGCGTCGGCGACGGCGGGCGGAAGCGGCGTCACGGGCAGCGGCACCACCGGCTGCCACATCTCCGCGGCATTCGCGGCGGAGAAGATGCGCTGCTCCGAGCCGGGCAGCTGGCCGGCCGCGAGCTGCACCTGCAGCCAGCGCGCGAGATCGTTGGCGCCTGACGCAATGGCGCCGGCGGGGCCCACGTTCGCGCCGAGCGCCACTTTCTTCTCATCGAACAGCTGCTGCGCGCCGACGCCGCGCAGCTCGCCGACGCGGCCATGCGGATAAGCTCGATTCGCCCGCGACAGGCGGTCGACGTCGTTGGTGACGGCTGCCTTCATGCCGGCCGGCGCGAGGATGCGCTCCTCGACGAAATCCTCCCAGGTCTTGCCGCTGACGGCCTCGACCACCTGACCCGCGACCGCGTAGAGCACGTTGTCGTAGGCGAAGCCGGAGCGAAAACTGGTCGCGGGCTTCAGGAAGCGGATCCGGCGCACCAGGTCCGCGCGGCTGATGTTCGTCGATGGCACGAACATCAGGTCCCCCTGGCCGCGGCCAAGTCCGCTGCGATGCACGAGCAGGTCCCGCACGGTGATCTCGCGCGTGACCCAGGCGTCGTACATGCGAAAGTCGGGCAAATGGTCGATCACGCGGTCGTCCCAGCGCAGCTTGCCGTCCTCGACCAGGATGGCGAGCGCGGTCGCGGTGAACGCCTTGGTCGTCGACCCGATCTGGAACAGCGTGTCGGCATCGACCGGGTCCGGCGATCCGAGGCCCTTGATGCCGTAGCCGCGGGCATGCGTGACTTTGCCCTTCTCGACGATGGCGATCGTCGCGCCCGGCACGTCGGAAGCCTTCATCGTGGCCTCGACATGGGCGTCGAAGTTCTTCGGTGGCGCCGCGGCGGCGAACGCGGGCAGCACGGCGAGCAAGGCGGCGGCGATCCATTGGCGCATGGTCGTCTCCCGGGCAATTCAGGCGAGGCAGGCCTCGACGAGTCTCTCGAAGGCGGCCCCGCCGCGGATCGGGTCGGCGACCGGCAGGCCGATCGCTTCCGATGCGCGGTTGATGACTTTGTCCGCGTCACCGGCGGACAGGGCGGCGGTGTTGAAACTGACGCCCGCGCAACGGATCTTCGGATTCGTCAGCGAGCCCATCTGCAGGTGCAGTGCGATCGCATCCGTCAGCGACGGCGTCGGGTAGTCGGGGTAGCCGAGAAGATGGTCGCGGCCCGGTTCGTGGCAGAGCACGATGACGTCCGGCTGGCTGCCGTGCAGGAGGCCGAGTGAGACACCCGCGTAAGCCGGATGAAACAGCGAGCCCTGTCCCTCGATCACGTCCCAGTGATCGGGTACGGCGTCCGGGCTCAGGATCTCCGCGGCGCCCGCGACGAAGTCGGAGACGACCGCGTCCATCGGCATGCCGCTGCCCGCGATCATGATCCCGGTCTGGCCGGTGGCGCGGAAATCCGCGTCGACGCCGCGCCGGCGCATGGCGCGGGCGATCGCGAGCGCGGTGTATTTCTTGCCGAGCGCGCAGTCCGTGCCGACCGCGAGCAGCCGCTTGCCCGTGCGCTTGCGCCCGGTCGCGACCGGGATGCCGGCCGGAGGCTGGCGGATGTCTATGAGCCGCCGTCCGAGCCGGTCGGCTGCTGCCTTCAGTTCGCCCGAGGCGGCGAGCTTGCCATGCATGCCGGAGACGATGTCGAGGCCCGCCTCCAGCGCTTCCACGAGGCTCGGGATCCAGTTCGGTTTCAGGATACCGCCGGTGTTCGCGACGCCGATGATCACCGAGCGCGCGCCACGCGCGGCGGCCTCGCGCGGCGAGAGCTTCGGCAACCCGGCCGAGACCGTGCCGCCGGGGCTTGCGAATTCGCCGATGCACAGCTCCCGCGCCCAGTCGCGCAGCCCGAATGCGGTCTTCGCGAAGCCTGCCTCGGTGACGTCGCCGAGGAACAGCAGGTAAGGCGCCGGCAGCGCGACGACGAGCGTCGTCGGGCCGCCGGCCGGCGCGCTTGCAGTACGGACTGCGGACACGGTTCGCGTCGTTCCGGCCGACCGTCAGAACCGCAAGCCGAGTGCGAGGCCGTACGTCCGCGGCCGGATCACCGCGAGGCCTGCGGCGCCGTTGGGGAGAGTGCCCGGCGACTCGAAGGCGGTGATGCCATCCTCGTCGCCGAGGTTCTTCACGTACAGTTCGAGCGACCATTGATCGCGAATCACTCCACCGCGCAGGTCGACGGTCGTGTAGCTGTCGAGCTCAACCAGCGGCGAGGTGGGGTCGGTGAGATCGACGCGGTCGGCGAAGCTCGCAGTCCGCTCGCCCGTGTAAGAGACCAGGGCGCCGACATAGGCCGTGCTGTCGCCGAATACGCTCCACTCGTAGTCGCCGCTGAGCCCGAGCGTCATCTCGGGCACGAACGGCAAAGGGTCGCCGTCGAAGCCGCCCACGAGTACCGGGTCAGTATCTTCGGTCAACTCGGCATCGATGTAGGCACCAGTCAGGCTGAAGCTGAGCCCGTCGGAAGCGCGCGCCGTCGCGGTGAACTCGATGCCTTTGCTCTCCGCCGTGCCGCCGTTGGCGTTGATGCCGAAGTCGTTGACGACCTGAAACAGCTGGATGTCCTCCCAGTCGAGGAAGAATGCGGCAACATCGAGCGTGAACCCACCGCTCTCGTTGCCGGTCCGGAGCCCGACCTCGTAATTCGTCAACTCGTCAGAGTCGTAGGTCGCAGGTGCGCCGGAGTTCGGCGGCAGCACGTTGGGGCCGCCCGGCCGGAAGCCGGTGGCGACGCGCAGGTATGCCGAAGTCGTGTCGCTGAACTCGTAACGCGGCGAGAACGACCAGGTGACCGGGCTCTCGGAGGACTTCAGGTCGTCATAGTTCAGCTCGAGCTGGCCGCCCGGCAGGATCGGGAGGATGATCAACGCGTTCTGCGCGGCATCCTGGTCGTTGTCACTCCAGCGCGTGCCGAAGGAGAGGTCGAAGCGGTCGGTGATGTGCCAGGTGGCATTGCCAAACAGCGCGAGCTCCTCGTACGTGGAATCGATGCTCAAGTCCGCGAGCAAGGGAACGCCCGCGACCGGCGTGTTCGGTGCCGGGCAGGACCGCCGGGAAAAGCTGCACGATGGCGGAGTCCTCGTCCGTGTAATAGGTGCCGAGCAGCCACTCGAACTTGTCGCTTTCCGGCGATACCAGCCTGAACTCTTGCGTGAATTTGTCGGTGGACGTGGTCTGGTCCTGGATCCCGGAGAGCAGCGTATCGGCCGTGCCAGGCGTGCTGTACACGAAGGTCAGGAGCTGTGCCGTCCCGAGTCCCGTCCCGAGCACATCGATCTGCGCGACGTCGGCCTGGAAGTCATGCAGGAACTCGCTGTAGCTCGTCACGGACTGCAGCGAGACGCCCCCGAGGTCCCAGTCGAGCGTCGCGCTGTAGAGCCGGTACTCGATGTCGGTCGGCTCGTTGTGGTAGCGCGATGCGACGCGCCGGCCATCCTGCGGCTGAAGCGTCGCCGGGTCGACCTCGAAGGAACCCTGGTTGTCGGAGTCGATGTTCTGGTAGTGCACGGACAGGTCGAGCGAGAAGGTCTCCGACGGCGTGAACAGTGCGGAGACGCGGCCGCCGACGACCTCGCTGTCGTTGATGTCGCCCTCGACCAGCGTCCCGTCGACGATGTTGACGCTGGGATCCTGGAGGGCGGGAATCGGGTTCGTGCCGATCGAGTCGATGTAGCCGCCCGTGGTCCGGTAGAAGCCGCTGGCACGCACGGCCAAGCTGTCGCCCATCGGGATGTTCACGACGCCGGTCAGCCCATAACCCATGCCAGCGCCCGCGACGTCCTCGACCGAGCCCTGAAGGCGGCCCTCGAAGCCGTCCGTGGATGGGGCATTGGCGACGTACTTGATCACGCCGCCGAGGGCGCTCGCGCCATACAGCGTGCCCTGCGGGCCGCGCAGCACCTCGACGCGCGCCATGTCGAAGGTGTCGATGTCGCCCGAGAGGATCGCGGCATTCGCAAGTCCGCTGCTCGAGCCGAATGGTACATCGTCCAGGTAGATTCCCACCGTGGAGGCGACGCCCCCGGTGTTGATGCCGCGCATCGTGACGCGGGTGATGCCGGGGGTAGCCGAGACGAGGCTGAGCCCGGGACCAGCGCCGCGAGGTCCTCGAAGTTCTCGACCCGCTGGCGCTCGAGCGTCTCGCCCGCCACGACCGAAACCGACATGGGGATGTCGGCGATGGCCTCGCTGCGCTTCTGCGCGGTCACGATGACCTCGCCGAGACTTGTCGATTCCGCCGTCTGGGCACCGGCCGCGGCCGCCGCGAGGGCCAGTGCCACTGCGCCCGCCACCGTCAATGTCTTGCGTCCGCGATGCGTGTTCATGCTGCTTTTTCCTCTGCTGTCTTGGCCGGCGCCGGGACCCACACGGTCCCCAGCAGCCGCCGGAAGTTGCCACCCAGCACGGCCTCGATGTTCGAGTCACCGTAGCCGCGGCGGATGAGTGCCTCGGTCAAGTCGAAAACCTTCTTCGGATGGTCGAAGCCGTCCGTGTCGAGCTTGTCGCGGAACGCGTAGCTCGACTTGTACGAATCCATCAGCATCTTGCGTTGGTCCGCCGGCATGTCGTCGTAGCCGTTGAGGTCGGAATCGGACCCGATGCCGACGTGCTCGATGCCGGCGAGCTTCACGACATGGTCGATGTGGTCGACTACGTGCTCGATCGTGGTGGGCTCGCGGTCGCGCACGAAGTTGCGCACGCCGGTGATGCCCATGACGCCGCCGCGCGCGGCGAGCTTGCGGATGGCCTCGTCGGTCTTGAGCCGCGGGTGGTCGTTGAGCGCGCGGCAGTTGGAGTGCGTGATCGCGATCGGCCGCTTGGAGATCTCGATCGCGTCGAGCGTCGTGCGGTCCCCGCAATGCGAGACATCCACCAGCATGCCGGCGTCGTTCATCGCCGCGATGATCTCCGCGCCGTAGTCGCTGACGCCGCCGTCCACGCGGTCGGTGCTGCCGGAACCCAGCAGGTTCTGGCTGTTGTAGGTGAGCTGCGAGCAGCGCTGGCCGAGCTGATGGAACGACTTGACGTCGGCGGCGCTGCGGAAGTGCTCGGAGTTCTGGATGCCCATCATCACCGCGCACTTGCCGGCGGCCTTGGCTCGGTCGAGGTCGGCCGCCGTGTCCACGACGCAGAAGTGATCGGCGTTGCGCGCGCAGAATCCCTGCCAGGCGGCCAGGAAGGAAAGCGTCTCCTCGACCGCCGCCGGCCCGCCGGTGCCGACGGCATTGTGCAAGCCGGTGATGCCGCAGCTCCTGAACGCCGCGATCTCCGCCTCGGTGAGCGGGTTCGCGTAGGCCTCGGGCTCGAAATCGATCTTGAGCACCGCCAGCATGTCGATCACCAGCGAGCGCTGGACGAGTTCGATGGCGCGCGCGGAATACGTCGCGGGGCCGTCGGCGAACAGGCGGAACGAGGCGAGGTTCAGCATGGGCAGGCCGATGCCGAGGGCCGCGCCCTGGAGGAGGCGCCGCCTGGTCACGTGACCGCTCCTTGTGTGCGCCATCATGCCCCTGTCGCGAAAAGTGTCCCGGGCGGAGATATTAATCCTGATCAGAGAATTGTCAATTTTGGGCCGCGGAGCCCCATCCACGATCCGGATAGGCGACCTTGCCGTTCTCGAACGCCATGGCGACCTCGCGGTCGCGCGCAATGAACAAGGTGCCGTCGAGGTCGTTGATGTCGCAGAGCTGGCCCAGGATGAACGCGGGCGCCATGGCCAGGCTGCTGCCGACCATGTTGCCGACCATGACGCCGAGGCCGTGGCGACGCGCCTCCGCAACCATCGCGAGCCCTTCGGTGAGGCCCCCGCACTTGTCGAGCTTGATGTTGACGATGTCGAAGCGGCCGACCAGCGGCTCGATGTCCGGCAGCGCCTGCACGCTCTCGTCGGCGGCGATCGGAATGGGGCAGCGGAATCCGTCCAGGTCGGCCTCACGCCCGCGCGCGAACGGCTGCTCGACCAGCTTGACCTTGCAGGCCACCAGGTCCGGCATCAGCGCCGTGAGGCTCGCCGTCGTGAATCCCTGGTTGGCGTCGACGCCCATCCATGCGTCGGGTCGCGCCTTGCGCACGGCGCGCACGCGCTCGGCGTCGAGCGGCAGCTCGCCCGTGAGTTTCAGCTTGAGCGACTTCGCCTGCGCGTACTCCACGGCTTTCGCCGCCATCGTGCCAGGATCGTTCGCGGGAACGGTGAACGTGGTGAGCAGCGCGCGCGGCCGCTCGAGTCCCGCGATGCGCCAGACCGGCTGGCCGAGCCGCTTCGCCTCGAGGTCCCACAGCGCGCAGTCCAGTGCATTCCGGGCACCGCCGGGCGGCAGCAGGCGGCGCAGCGCCTCGCGGTCGATGCCGGCCTCGACGTCGCGGCGCACCCCTTCGATCGCGGCGCTCATGCGCCCGGCGTCGTCGTCGAGGTAGTACACGCCCGCGGCCTCGCCTTCGCCCGTGGCACCGCGATCCTCGATGCGCGCGACCACGACCGTCATGTCGGTGAACGTGTACCCCGTGATCGTGAACGGGGCGGACAGCGGGATCAGCTCCCGCGCTAAGGAAAGTTGCATCAGTAGTTCGTGCTGATGCCGACCAGGTGGTAGGCGATCGCCACCCAGGCGCAGACCGCCGTCGAGAGCACGAGGACGACGGCCCAGACCTTGCCGAGCCGGCGCTTCGGCGCTTTCCAGACCACGGCGAGGTGCCAGATCGCGAGCGCGAGGCCCGCGAACACGGCGATCGTGCCTAGGACGTGCAAGGTGAGCACCAGCCAGTCCAGCCCCGCGGTCAGGAGCTCGAGCTTGCTGAACATCAGCAGGATCGTGCCGATCCAGCCGCCGATCGCCGCGAGCGACAGGAGCGCGCCGATGCGCCCCCAGCGGTAGGCCTTTGCCTCGCGGCCTGCGAAGGGCAGGGGTCGCTTGTAGTGCCGGCGCACGAGCGCCGCGACGGGCCAGACCAGCACGGTGAGCGTGAGCGCGACAAGGCCCGCGATCAGGGCCGGCATCAGCCAACCCACGCCTTTCGCGCCCGAGGAACGCTCCATGTACATGAACGGCGAGATCCACTCGGCCGTGAAACGCGTGACGGCGCCGTCCTTCACTTCGGCTGCGAGTCGCGACTTGCCGTCAACCTCGCGCCAGACCCACGGCGAAACCTCGCGCCATTTGGTCGGCTCACCGCTGAGGTCGGTGAGTATCGGGAAAGAGATCGTGCCGTCCTCATTGGCGACGACCTTGGCGGGCTGCAGCAGGTTGAGGATGCTGAGGAAGGTGGATTCGGCCCGGCGCGAGCTGATGTAGCTGCCTGCGATCGCCGCAGCGTGCTGCTTTGCCGTCGCTTCCTCCACGGTACCCTCCACCGCAGGACCGGGGAAGTAGCGGTCCGCAAAGTTGCGGAAAAACGCCTCGCGGATGGCGCCCACTGCGCCTTCCTTGCCCGAGCTGTTGAACGAGATGAAGTAGCCGACGCCATCGTCCAGGAACAGGTGCAGGTCGCTGTGGAAATACTGCGTGTCGCCGCCATGCGAGATGATGCGGCGGCCGTTGGTGTTGGTTTCGTAGAATCCGAGCACCATCCGGTTGACGTTCGGAACGATCGTGAGCGGCGTGCCGTGCATCTTCTTCGCGGTTTCCTCGGACAGGATCCGCGCTTCGCCGTACGCGCCGTTCTGCAGGTGCGCAACCATGAAGCGCGCCATGTCGGCGCCGGTTGCCGCGAGCGAGCCCGCGGGCGAGAGGTTGATGAGCTCGTAGCCCTGCGGCTTGCCGGTGGCTTCCTTGTAGCCCCGTGACATGCCGGCCATCAGCGTCTCCGGCAGCGGCTGGCGGAACGAGGACCGCTTCATGCCGAGCGGGCCGAAGATGTGCTGGTCGAGATAGTCGTCGAACGAAACGCCCGCGACCCGCTCGACGATATGGCCCGCCAGCGCCGTCCCGTAGTTCGAGTAGGCGGGCATCGTGCCGGCCTTGAAGATGCGTTCGGGCACCCAGTTCTTGAGCGTCGCCTCGATCGTCCTGATGCGCGACGGATCTTCGGAGATCAGCTCCTTGACCTGTTCTTCGAAGCCTGCCGTGTGCGTCATGAGGTCGCGCATGGTGATCGGCTCGCCGTCGGGTCCCGGCGGGATCTTGAAGTCGAGGTACGGGTTGATGTCGGCATCCAGGTTGATCTTGCCGCGCTCGACCAGCTGCATGACCGCAGTCCAGGTGAACAGCTTCGAGACCGAGCCCGGGCGGAACAACGTCTGTTCCGGGTCTACGGGGAGCTTTTTCTCGACGTCCGCGTAGCCGAAGCCCTTCTGCAGCAGCACCTGGCCGTCCTTCACGACCACGACGATGCCGCCGGCGACGTTGCCGCGCGCGAGGGCATAGGGCAGGAACCCGTCGAGCCAGGCTTCGAGGTCCGCGCGCGTGAGCTGCGGGGCCACGGGCGCGGGCGGCGCCACGGCCGCTTCCGGTACGTCGGAAGCTTCGGTCGCAAGCGGCGTCGCGGGCACCTGGGCCAGCGAGGCCATCGAAAGCAGCGAAGCTGCGAGTACGGTCGCGATCGAAGAAATGACGCGCATGCGTAAGTCCCGGGTTATTATCCTGATGAGGTCATGGTAGTCCTAATTGGAGAATGACGTCAAAGGGTCCGCGACTTAGAATCTGGTGTTGCCATGAGCCCGGGGAGAAAGACACTGACTTCCAGCAAGCCACGCCGGCCGACGCTCGGCAGCCTCCTGCGCGCCCTGCGCATGCGCAACCGCTGGACGCTCAAGGAGATGAGCGAGCGCACCGGGATCCCGCTGTCGACGCTCGCGAAGGTCGAACACGACCGGCTGACGCTCACCTACGACAAGTTGCTGCAGCTCAGCCAGCGGCTCAACCTGCGCATGTCGGACCTGTTCAGCGAGGCAGACGCCGCCAGTGACGCGCCCATCACCGCGCGCCGTTCGATCGGCCGGCTCTCGGACGCGATCCGCGTGAACACGCCGAACTACGAGTATTTCTACATGTGCCCGGAACTGCGCCGCAAGCGCATGGTGCCGACCGTGACGCGCGTGCGGGCGCGGAGCATCGAGGAGTTCGGCGAGTTGGTGCACCACCCGGGCGAAGAGTACATCTACGTGCTGCAAGGCCCGGTCGAGATCCACACCGAGTTCTACGAACCGGTCGTGCTGCAGACCGGCGAGTCCATCTACCTCGACAGCACGATGGGCCATGCCTACGTCGCGCCCAAGGGCCACGATGAAGGGCTGCTGCTCGGCATCTGCTCGAGCGCCGACGACGGGCTCATGGAGTCGCTGATGACGCTGCACGATAACGACTCGCCGGCGCAGCCGAAGGCCCTCAGGCGGGTCTCGGCGAAGCGCTGAGCAACCTGCATGCGCCGGATTACAGCTGCCTGCCTCGCGGGCTTGACCCTTGCGGCGCCAGCCGCACTAGCCGCCGAACCTGCCGCCGCGCCGCCCGTCGCGGCCTGTCCCGATGACGCGGTGGCGGGACGCGTGTTCCCCATGTCCATCGGCGGCAACCTCGCCGGTTACCACCGCGAATGCAGGCTCGCGGACGGCGCCGGCCTCTACCTGTTCGCGTTCAACGACCGCGGGCGCGGTCCTGCGCTGCGTTCGCGCATCCTGCGGGATGCGGCGGGCATCCCGACCGAGATCACGGTCGAGGGGAATGACTACCTCAAGAACGCCATCGCCGAACGCTTCTCCATCGAGGGCGGCCGCGCGACATGGCAGAACAAGGTCGAAGCGGGCGAGCGCGGACTCGATGGTCCTGCTTTCTACCTGAGCCAGTCGGGAACCCCGGCGGAATTGCCCATGCTCGCCAGGGCTGCGCTGGCCTCGCCGGCGGGCACGATCGCGCTGCTGCCGTCCGGTGCGGCGCGCGCGGAAGTCCTCGACGAGCGCACGGTGAAGAGCGGCAACGCATCGGCCGCCGTGCGGCTCGTGGCTCTGTACGGCCTCGGCTACCAGCCGGTCGGGATCTGGCTCGACGGGCAGGGCGAATTCTTCGCGAGCGTCGATAGCTGGGTCACGCTGGTGCCAGAAGGGTGGGAGTCCGTCGCCCCGGAACTCCTGGCCGCGCAGGAGGCTAAGCTGAACGCGCTGCGGCGCGTGCAGGCGACACGGCTGCGCCAGGTGCCGAAAGGCCCGCTGCTCATCGAACATGCGAACCTCTTCGACGCCGAGTCTGGTGCGATGAAGCCCGGCAGCAGCGTGCTGGTCGAGGGCAGAACGATTCGCGCAGTCGGCGCGGACGGCTCGATCGACATTCCCCCGGCAACGCAGCGCATCGATGCCGCGGGCCGCGCGCTGGTGCCGGGCCTGTGGGACATGCACAGCCACCCGGACCCGGCCGACGGCCTGTTGCTGCTCGCCGCGGGAGTCACGGGCGTGCGCGACATGGCGGCGGAGCCCGCGAAGCGCGAGCGCATGCAGACCTGGGATACCGGCGAGACGCTCGGCCCGCGCATCGTTTACGCGGGCATCGTCGACGGGCCCGGCCCCTTCCAGGGCCCGACGCAGGTGCTGGCGGACACCGAGGCCGAGGCGCGCGCGGCGGTGGACGCCATGGCGGATGCAGGGTTCGTCCTCGTGAAGGTCTACAGCTCGGTGAAGCCCGAGCTCGTGCCGCATATCGTCGACGAGGCGGGCAAGCGCGGGCTCCGCGTCGGCGGGCACATCCCGGCCGGCATGACCGCCGAGCAGGCCGTGCGTGCCGGTTACGACGAGGTCCAGCACATGAACATGCTGTTCCTCAACTTCATGTTCGACCAGGTGCCGGACACGCGCACGCCCGCGCGACTCACCGCCGTCGCCGATGGCGCTGCCGACCTCGACTTCGCCGACGCGAAGACCAGGGAGTTCGTCGCGCTGCTCGCATCGAGGCGCATCACCGTCGACCCGACGCTGCAGCTGTTCGAGAACCTGATCGTCGATCGTGCCGGATCGATGGCGACCGCGTACGTGCCTATCGCGGACCGGCTGCCGCCCACCGTGCGCCGCGGCCTGCTCGAGGGCGGGCTGCCCGTGACGCCGGAGCAGGAGCCGCGTTACCGCGATTCCTTCGCCGCGATGCTGCGCATGCTGACCGAGCTGCACCGCGCGGGCGTGCCGATCGTCGCCGGCACGGATTCGCTCGGCGGTTTCGCGCTGATGCGCGAGCTCGAGCTCTACGTGAAGGCGGGAATTCCGGCACCCGAGGTGCTGCGCATGGCGACGCTCGGAGCGGCGCGCGCGGCCGGGCAGGGCGAGCGGCTCGGATCGATCGTGCCCGGCAAGCTCGCCGACTTCATCCTCGTCGACGGCGATCCGAGCGCTGATCCCGGCGCGCTCAGGAATTTGCGCCTCGTCGTGAAGGACGGCGTGCCGCTCGATCCGGAGGCCATGTGGCGCGAGCTTGGCATCCAGCCGCTGCCCAAGCCATAGCGTGCCGGCCGGAACCCGCCGATGCCGCGCTGGAAACGTCGGTTCCTGATCGACATCCTGGCGCCGGTTCCGCCCGCCCGAGCCGCTCACTGACCCGTCGGTCGAGCAGATCGTCTCCATGGGTGACGGCCTCGACGTGAAGCCTAGGTCAGCAGGTTCAGGAACAGCGTGATTATGAGCGCGTTGGTGAAGTCTATGAAGAACGCGCCGACGATCGGCGCGACCAGGAAAGCGCGCGGAGCCGGCCCGTAGCGTTCCACCAGCGCGCGCATCACGGCCATCGCGTTGGCGGTCGTACCGAGCATGAACCCGATGAACCCGCCGCTCATGACGGCTGACTCGTAGTTCCGCCCCATGAGGCGATGAACCAGCCCCATGGCCGCGACTGCCGCGATCACGACCTGGACGACGAGGATGGCGACGAGCGGGAGCACGAGGCCCGCAAGCTCCCAGAGCTTGAGCGTCATCAGCGCCATCGCCAGGAATAGCGACAGCGAAACGATGCCGAAGTTGTTGACGAATCCATGGGAGAGGCCGAACCAGCCGGTCACGTCGTCCGCGTTGCGTATGAGTGCCGCAACCAGCATCGCGCCGATGTAGGAGGGCAGCGTCATCCCGATGGCCGCGAAGCCCTGGCTCACCCAGAAGCCGATCCCCATTGCGACGAGGACTGCGACGAGGTTCCGGACGATCGGCCAGGCGTCGTCGTCCGACGAAGCGTGGACGGTCGTCTCGGTCTCGACAACCGCGACATCGACCGCACCGCCGCGCGTCTGCCGCGGCGTCGGGATCCCGCCGCGCTCGATCAGGATCGTGCCGGCCGGCCCGCCGACCAGCCCGCCCATGACGATGCCGCCGATCGCGACCGCGATTGCAACTGACGATGCGCCGACGACGCCCGCCTCCTCGAAGAGCGGCGCAAACGCGAGGCCGGTCGCGGGCCCTCCCGTCAACGTCACCGAGCCTGCCAGGACGCCGAACAGCGGGTGCAGCCCGAAGCCGATCGCCATGACGATGCCGACGAGGTTCTGCAGGACAGCGAACACCGTGGCCAGCACGAAGAAGCGAAGCACCTGCGGCCCGCCGACCTTGAGCAGCGACAGGCTCGCGCCGAATCCGATCGTGGTGAAGAAGGCGATCATCAGCGGGCTCTGGAGCGTGGTGTCGAACTGTACGAGCGTCACGCCCTGGCTCCGCCCGACTAGCACGGCGACCGCCACGAGCAGGCCCCCGAGCACCGGCGCCGGCAGGTTGTAGCGGGCCAGGAGCGGCACCGCCCGACGCAGCCCCTCACCGAGCAGCAGGGCGACGCCCGCGAACGCGAGCGTCTGGACGAAATCTAGTTCAAGCAACGGTCGAGCTCTCGCAACAGCCGATCCACCTCGTCCTTCGACGTGTAGTGTACGAACGAGACGCGCACGGCGCCGTCGTCGGTGTCGATGCCGAGCGCCGCGACCAGCCGATACGCGTAGAAGTGGCCGACGCCGACGCCGAAGCCCGCCGCCGAGAGCTCGCTGGCGATCGCGGCCGAGCTCTTGCCTTCCATCGTGAACGCCACTGTCGGCGCGCGATCCGCCGCGCGCGTGCGGCCGATGAGCCGCACTCCGGGGCGACTGGAAAGGAAATCGAGCAGTGGCTGGAGCAGTCCGACCTCGTGCGTCCGGAACAGGGTGCGTACGCCGGCGGCGCGTTCCTGCGCGGTCTTGCCTGCCTGTCCGTGATGCTCCGCAACGGCGTCGAGGTAGTCGGCTACGCCGTTGACGGCCGCGATCTGCGCATGGTCGGGGCCGGCGGGCGTGAAACGCTTGTCGGGCAGGGCGTCGTTGAAGAAGTGTCCCTGGTTGGGGAGCGCTGCGTTGACTTCCCGCCGCAGGTACAGCGCACCGAGATGCGGGCCGTATACCTTGTAGAGGGAGAAATAATAGGCGTCGACCCCGAGCTGCTTCACGTCCGGGAGGCCATGGGGCGCGAACGCGACGCCGTCCACGAAGGCCCAGGCGCCGGCGCTGTGGGCGAGATCGGCGAACTCGCGCACCGCGTTGATGCTGCCGACGAGGTTCGAGCAGTGCGTGAATGCAACCAGCTTCGTGCGCGGCCCGAGCAGGGCCTCGAGATCCTTGCGCTCGAGCTCGGCGGTCGCCGGATTGACCTTCCATTCGCGTACCGTGATGCCGTCGTCGGCAAGGCGGGCCCAGGCACCCACGTTTGCCTCGTGGTCCTGGTCGGTGACGATCACCTCGTCGCCTTGCTTGAGGCGGCGGCGCAGTGCCTGCGCCAGCACGTAAGTGTTCTGCGAGGTCGAGGGCCCGAAGTGCAGCTCGTCCGTGCCGGCATTGAGCCAGGCGGCGAGACGCGACTTCGCGGCATCCATCTGTTCGCCGGCGCGGGCCGAGGCGGGAAACACGTAGTAAGGCTGGACTTTCGTCTGGCGGTAGTAGCGCTCGAGCCAGGCGATGGTCTGGCCGGCCGCGTAGGAACCGCCGGCGTTCTCGAAATGCGCGAACCCGGCAAGCGAGGGCTCGCTGAAGGCCGGGAACTGCGAACGGACGAAGTCGAGGTCGAGCGCCATGAATTATTCCCCCGAGGACGCCATAGGATAATCATTCGCTGCGGTCATCGTGATGCCGGGCTGACTCGACGGAATGCGCCTTCGCGGATCCGTGTCCCGACCCTGACGATCGTATTGATCACGGGAACCAGCTCGCGTCCCAGTTCGGAAAGCGAATACTCGACCGAGGGCGGAGAGGTCGGCATGACCGCGCGCACGACCACGCCTTTCTCCTCGAGGTCCCGCAGCCGGGCCGTCAGCATCTTGGGTGAAATTCCGGGAATGTCGCGCTGCAGCTCGCCGAATCGGCGCGGATCGCCGGACAGCTTCCAGATGAGGCTCGGCGTCCAGGCGCCCCCGAGCACCGCCATGCAGGCGGCCATCGGGCAGCCGGGCGGGGGCGGCGGAGCCTTGCTCCTGCGGACTTTCAGTGCCATTCGCATGGGTCCCCGCTGGTTACCGGCAGGATAGTCGATTTTTACCCTTACAGGAAGGTACCTACTATAGAAAAGTAAGTACAAATGGTAACTTGCCTCCCTCGACTTATTAAAGGAGACAACAGATGAAGCTGTATTTCGCTCCCGGTGCCTGCTCGCTCTCGCCCCACATCGTCGCGGCCGAGGCCGGCATTCCGCTGGAGCTCGTGAAGGTCGACGTGGCGACCAAGACCGTCGCGCGCGACGGGGATTTCTGGGACGTGAATCCCAAGGGCTACGTGCCCGCGCTCGTGCTCGACGATGGCGCGGTCCTGACCGAGGGCCCGGCGATCGTGCAGTACCTCGCGGACCTCGCACCGGCCGCGGGGCTGGCGCCGGCGAACGGCAGTTTCGAGCGCGTGCGCCTGCAGGAGACGCTCAACTACCTGACGTCGGAAATCCACAAGTCATACTCGCCGCTGTTCAAGGCGGACGTCCTGCCGGCGGTGCGGGAGGAACGGCTGGCCTACCTGACCAAGCGCTACGCATTCATCGAGCGGCAACTCGAGGGCCGCAAGTACCTGTGGGGCGAGCGCTTCACGGTGGCCGATGCCTACCTTTTCACCCTGACGCGGTGGGCGCGGGCGGTGAAGCTCGACCTGTCAGGATTCCCGAACCTCGAGGCGTTCCAGAAACGCGTTGGCAGCCGCAAGGCCGTCTTCGAGGCGATGCGCGCGGAGGGGCTGATCCCGGACAGCAAGGCCGCGTAAACTGACGGCCAGCGCAAGCATCGAAGAACGGGGCCATGGGGCCCCGTTTTTGGTGCGCGCAGAGGAGAAGCCGCATGTCGCCGTCACGCACGTCCGCTGCCTTCATTTCCCTGCTGGCGCTCGGCCTTGCCGGGGCGCGAGCCGTGGAGCCGGTCCCGCCGCCGACGCTTTCGGAAATCCCGGCGACCTTCACGCCGAAGACCGACAGTTTCGATTACGTCCGCCGGGACGAGATGGTCGCGATGCGCGACGGCGTGAAGCTGCGCACGATCGTGCTGGTGCCGAAAGGCGCCAAGGACGCGCCGATCCTGCTCGCCCGCACCCCGTACAACGCCGCCGAGCGCATGTCCCGCACCAAGAGCTCGCGGCTCATTTCGGTCGCGCCGCAGATGATGGATACGGCCATCGAGGCCGGCTATATCGTCGCCTACCAGGACGTGCGCGGCAAGCACGGGTCCGAGGGCGACTACGTCATGAATCGCCCGCTGCGCGGGCCGCTCAATCGCGACCGACACCGATCACGCGACGGACACCTACGACACGATCGAATGGCTGGTGCGCAACGTCCCCGAGAGCAACGGCCGCGTCGCCACGATCGGCGGGTCCTACGAAGGGTTCACGGCGCTGATGTCGACCGTGCGTCCGCACCCGGCACTCAAGGCGACCGTGCCGTTCGCGCCGATGGTGGACGGCTGGATGGGAGACGACTGGTTCCACAACGGCGCGTTCCGCGGCGAGGGCGCGCTCGAGTTCATCTACGACCAGCAGGCAACGCGCGGCAGCAGCGAGAAATGGTGGAGCGATGCGTACGACACCTACGATGCGTGGCTGCGCGGCGGCTCCGCAGGCAGCATCGCGGCCTCGCGCGGACTCGAGCAGGCGGGATTCTGGCGCCAGCTCGCGGCACACCCGGATTACGACGCCTGGTGGCAGGAGCAGGCCATGGACCGCGTGCTCGCGAGGGAACCGCTGTCGGTGCCGATGCTGATCGTCGGCGGACTGTTCGACCAGGAAGACATCTACGGGGCGCCCGCGCTCTACAAGGCGCTCGCACCCAAGGATCCGGAGGGCCGCTTCGTGCACCTCGTGCTCGGGCCATGGAACCATGGACAGAGCCGGCGCGAAGGCCGCGGCATCGGCATGGTCCAGTTCGAGGGCGACACCGCGGCATGGTTCCGCCGCGCGGTCATGCAGCCCTTCCTCGACCATCACCTCAAGGACGCTCCGCAGCCGGGCACGCCGCGCGTCCTCGCCTACGAGACCGGCGCGAACGTCTGGCATCGCTACGACGACTGGCCACGCGCCTGCGCCGAGGGCTGCCCGGCGCGAAGCCGGGACCTGTTCCTGCGGGCAGGGGGTCGGCTCGCCTTCGAGGCGCCGGCAGAGCGCAGGCAGGCCTTCGACGAATACATATCCGACCCGGCACAAGCCCGTTCCGTATCGGCTGCGGCCGACGCTGAACGGCAGCGACCCGGACAACACCTGGGGCGAGTGGCTCATGGACGACCAGCGCAACGCTGCGTCACGCACCGACGTGCTCGTCTACGAGACCGGGCCGCTCACGGAACCGCTGCGCGTCGCCGGCGAGCCCTGGGCGCGCCTGTTCGCGTCGACGACCGGCAGCGACGCGGACTGGGTCGTGAAAGTCATCGACGTCTGGCCGCCCGAGAACGCGAACAACCCGAAGCTCGGCGGCTACCAGCAGATGGTCTCGGCGGACATCCTGCGCGGGCGTTACCGCGAGGATTTCTCGGCGCCGCGCGCGATCGAGCCGGACAGGGTGCTCGAGTACCGCATCCGCCTGCCGCAACTGAACCACACGTTCCTGCCCGGCCACCGGATCATGGTGCAGATCCAGTCGAGCTGGTTCCCGCTCTACGACCGCAATCCGCAGACATTCGTGCCGAACATCATGTTCGCGCCGCCCGAAAGCTACGTGAAGGCGACGCACCGCGTCTGGCGCACGGCGGATCAGGCCTCTGCGATCGAGCTTCCGGTCATCCCGTAGACGGCCGTACCGGCCGTCTCGCGGCGTTCAGTTCGCCCAGAGGCTCCGGCTTGCGATCCGGGCGCCTTCCGCGAGCGATGCGAGCTTGAGGTAGACGATGTCCGGGTCGACGGGCCCGAACCCGCCGAACGTGCCGAACCCGCAGTCCGTGCCGGCGATGACGCGCTCGCGACCGACGATGTCCGCGAAGCGCAGGATGCGCTCGGCGACCAGCTCCGGGTGCTCGACGTAGTTCGTGGTCGTGCTGAGCACGCCGGGCACGAGGACCTTGTCGTCCGGCACCTTCTGCCGCCTGAACACCGCCCACTCGTGCGCGTGGCGGGGGTTCGCGGCCTCGAACAGCAGGGCCTGCGGCTTCGCCTTGATCACGACCGGCAGCAGCTGCTCGAGCGGGATGTCGTGGTGGTGCGGCCCCTCGTAGTTGCCCCAGCAGATGTGCATGCGCATGCGGTCGGCCGGGATGTTGCGCAACGCGTGGTTCAGCACCTCGACATGCCGCGCCGCCGACTTCAGGTACTCGCCCGCGCTCGCATGGCGATACATCGTGTGCCGGCCCATGCCGAAGTCCGGCGCGTCGATCTGCAGCAGGAAGCCGGCGCCGACGATGGCCTCGTATTCCGCCTGCATCGCGTCGCCGAGCGCCTCGAGGTAGGCATCCTGCGTCGGGTAGTGGTCGTTGGGCTGGAACAGGGCGAGCACGCCGGGCGAGGCCGCGTTCATGAACGCTTCCACCGGTTTGGCCGCCTCCACTGCGGCGCGGAAATTCCGCAGGTCCGCCGCGAGGGGAGCCGCGTCCTTCAGCGATATCTCGCCGATGCAGCGCGGGCGGCGGTACTTGGCCGTCGCACCGCTCGAGGCGAGCTTCGCCATGAAGCGCGGGAATTCGACCAGGTCCTGGCCCGGCTCGCGCGGCGTGTCACCGCCGAAGCCGGCGAAGCGGTCGGCGATGTAGGTCGCGTAGCTGATCTTGCTGGTCTCGCCGTCGCTGACGACGTCGATCCCGGTCTCGACCTGCCGGCGCACGACGGCGGCAACGGCGTCGGTGATCACCGCCGCCGCCGCGCGCGCATCGCCGATCTCGCCCTTCTCGCGGGCAAAGAGGACGTCGGTCACGGCCTCCGAGCGCGGCAGGCTGCCGACGTGGGTCGTGAGGATGCGTTCGGTGCTGCCCCTCATCGATAGGTGTTGTTCGAGCGGTGGTCTCCCCCGAGCCAGCGCTTCAGCTCGGCGTGGGCATCCTTGCGCCGGTCCGCGTTGATCTTCTCGACCGCCGGATGGTCGAGCGTGAACTCGACGATCATCCCGTTCGGGTCGGTGGCGTAGACGGACCGGCAGTAGCCGTGCTCGAGGACGAAGGACTGCGGCTCCTTGTAGCCCGCGTCCTTCAGACGTTTCTCGATGCCTTCCTGGGTCTCCCGGTCCACGTGCAACGCGATGTGGTGAAACGGCGAGAACGGCATCTTCGGCCCGAACTGTTCCGCATCCTTCGGGTCGGCGAACTGGAAGAACGCCAGCGCGCCGCCGTCGCCGAGCCCGAAGAAGCAGTGGCAATAGGTGCGCTCCGCGCCGAACAGCACGTCCTTCTCGCACCAGGTCGCGAGCAGCGGCAGCCCGATGACGTCCTCGTAGAACTTGCGCGTCGCCTCGAGGTCCCTCGAGACGTACGCATTGTGATGGAGCCTGTTCGGGAGTTTCGCGTTCGTCGCCATGGTTCCGTCTCCGGTCAGAAGTTGTACTCGAACTCGATGCCGTAGCGCAGCGGCAGCGCCTTGAACAGGAACCCGCCCGGGGAGAATTCCTGGTTGTATTCCTCGTCCGTGAGGTTCTTGCCCCACAGCGTCGCGGTCCAGCGTTCGTCGCCGAGCGCGACCCGCGCGTCCACGATGTCGATCGGGTCGCGCGACGTCATATTGTACGGCCCCCACCAGGTGCGGCCCGTGTAGCGGTAGTCGACACGGAAGGACAGGCCCAGCTCGCCCACCGGGACGTCGTACTGGAACCCCGCGTTGGCCGTGTTGCGCGACACCAGCGGCGCCTCGTTGCCTATGACCGACGGGTCTTCCATGTCGGTGATGTCGCTGTCGGTGTAGCCGTAGCTCGCGTACAGGTTGAGGTTGTCGGTGGCGCTCCAGTTCATCTCGAGCTCGAAGCCCTTGTAGCGCGCATCGAGGTTGCCGAGGTTCTGCGTCGAGTTCGCGGCGAGGAACACGAAGAAATACCCGTTCTCCGACTCGGTGTAGTACGCCGCGCCGTTGAACGCGACCCGCCCGTCGGCCAGCGTCGACTTGAAGCCGACCTCCGTGGTTTCCGCGACCTCCGCCTCGAACAGGTCGTTGACGCCGGCAATGCCGCTGGCGTCCGCGACCGCGCCGACGCCGGTCTGGTTGAAGCCGCCGCTCCTGAAGCCGCGGCTCCAGCCGCCGTAGAGCGTGAGCGCGTCCGTGGCCTCGTAGCGCAGCGGTCAGCTTCGGCTGCGGTTCGCTCCAGGTTTCCTCGCGAACCTGGCCGCTCGAGCCGGGCGGCGTGCCGACCGGCAGGAAGCCCTCCGGCGTCTCGGTCGTGTTCTCGCGCTTGTCCTCGTCGTAGCGGATCGCGAGGTCGAGCTCGGTCCTCTCGCCCAGTTCGAGGGTGGCGTTCGCGAACACGGCCCAGGCGTCGTTGTCCTGCGAATCCGCGAGGAAGGTCGCGCTCGGGTTGTTGCCGCCAAAGCGCGGCTCGCGATAGACGGGAAACACGCCCGCGCCGGTGTCCACCATGTTGCCGGTCGAGATGAACCGGTCCGTATGGATGAAGTAGGCGCCGGCGATCCACCGGAACTGGCCCTCGGTCGGCGAGGTGTAGCGCATCTCCTGGCTGTACGCCTCGATGTCGAGGAACTGGCTCTGGTTGAGGTCGAAGCCGAAGATCGCGTTGAACAGCGAGTTTGCGGCCGGCCGGAAGTCGAACGCATCGCCGGTCAGGACCTCCTCCGTCGTGTTGTAGTGCGTGACCGAGGTGAGCGGTCCCGCCGCCGACGCCGAAATCGAGCTTCAGCGACGTGTTGAACACGTCGCGGTCGTTGATGCCGGGGTTGTCGAGCTGGATGGGCTCGTCCACGTCATTGGCGTCGTCGACATAGCCGCCGAACGGGTTGGCCTCGTCGACGCGCGGCACCACGAAGTAGAGGGCGCGGGTGGACAGGTCGTCGACGGCCACGCGGAAGTCGCCGCGGAAGTTGTCGCTCGGCTCGAACACGAAGCGCGCGCGGGCCGACAGGCTTTCGACCGGGTCCACCGACTCGTTCAGGAACACGTTGTGCAGGAAGCCGTCGGTCTCGTAGTAGTTGACAGTGGCGCGGTAGCCGGCGCTGCCGCCGAGGGGGCCGCTGACCCCGAGCTGGCCGCGGATCGAGTTCTCGTTGCCGTAGCCGGCCTTCACCGTCGCCTCGAACTCGTCCGACGGATCCAGGGTCGTGACGATGATCGCGCCGCCGATGGCATTGCGCCCGTAGAGGGCGCCCTGGGGGCCCTTCAGGACCTCGATCTGCTGGATGTCGTAGAGCTCCTGGTTGAACTCCGCCGGATTCGTCTGCAGCACGCCGTCCACCTGCACGGCGACCGAGGGCTCGCTGTTTCGCGCCTGCGAGATCCCGCGGATGACCACGAAGGCGTTGCCCGCGTTCTGGGTCTCGACCAGCGTCATGTTCGGGACCATCTGGATGAAGTCGGCCGGCCGGTAGATGCCGGCGTCCTTCACCAGCGTCTCGGTGAACACGTTGACCGTGACCGGCACGTCCTGGAAGGACTCGTCGCGCTTGCGGGCCGTGACGATGATCTCTTCCATTTCCGTGGATTGCGCCATGGCCGGCATCGCAACCGCGGCGGCGAGGATGCCGCTTACCGCCGTCGAAAGGCACTTTCCCTTGGATGTGAACATGTGAGTCTCCGCGTTAAGGATTCGATTGCAGCCTGACGGGTCCGGACGTGCGCGCCATTTCCTCGCGGAGGATGGCGGCACCGGCGACCATCGCCTTCATTTTTCCGTATGCGACATCCCGGCCCAGGTACTTGAGGCCGCAGTCGGGCGCGACGATGACGTCCTCCGCGCGCACGAACGGCAGCGCGCGCCTGATGCGCGCCGCCACGGTCTCCGGCGACTCGATCTCCGGGCTGCCGAGGTCGAGCACGCCGAGCATGATTTTCTTGCCCTCGAGGGTCCGGAGGATAGAACAGTCGAGGTTCGGCTGGGCGGTCTCGAGGGAGACTTGCCGGCAATGGCAGCCGGCGAGTTCCGGCAGGAACGAGTACGCGGTCGACCGGGAATGGATGATCGCGGCATATCCGAAGCAGATGTGCACCGCCGTCGTTCCCTCGACGCCCTCGAGTGCCCGGTTCAGCGCCTCGAGGCCGTACTGGCGCGCCTCGTCGGGCCGCGCCTGCATGTAGGGCTCGTCGATCTGCACCACGTCCGCACCGGCCGAGAACAGGTCGCGGATCTCGGCGTTGAGCGCGGCCGCATAGTCGGCGGAGGCGAGGCGGCGGCTGCCGCCATAGTGGTCGATCTGCGCCTGTTGAGACATCGTGAACGGGCCCGGCACCGTGACCTTCACCGGCCGCGTGGTATGCCGGCGCAGGAACTCCAGGTCGCGCACGCCGACCGCGTGGCGGCGGCGGATCGGCCCGGTGACACGCGGTACCGGGACCGGATGCCCGCTGCGGTCGAGCGCCGTGCCCGGGTTGTCGAGGTCGACGCCCTCGAGCGCATTGGCGAACAGGTTGGAATAGCTCTCGCGGCGGATCTCGCCGTCCGTGACGACGTCGAGCCCGGCTTCCTCCTGCGCGCGGATGGCGATGATCGTCGCGTCGTCCTGCGCTTCCTGCAGGTGCTCAGGCGCGATGCGCCACAGCTCTCGCGCGCGCACGCGCGGCGGGAAACGTCCGGCGAGCTTTTCGCGATCGATCAGCCAGTCCGGTTGCGGCATGCTGCCGACCAGGGTCGTGGGAAACAGCCGGGTGCGCGGGTCGGCCATCGGCATCAGCCCGCGGCCCGGCGCGCTGCCGGCGTGGCGGCGGCCGGCCAGCCGCCGCCCTGGGCGAGCGCGGCCCGGATCGCGTCGCCGTGCTGGTTGAGGAGCGGCGCGGCGGTCACCGACGTCGCGCGCCGGCCGTCGAACTGGAGCGCCGGGCGCACGGCCTCGCGTCCGCCCTCGACGGCCGCGTCGACCGGGACGACGAGCCCGAGGTGGCGCGCCTGCGGGTCGTCGACGACGGAGTCGATGCCGTTGATCGGCGCGAACGGCACGTCGTGGCCCGACAGGCGCGCGACCCATTCCGCGAGCGGCCGGCGCCGGAAGCGCGCATCCAGTTCCGCCCCGAGAGCCTCGTAGTTCTGGATCCGCAGCAGGCGCTCCCGGAACCGCGCATCGGCGGCGAGCTCCGGCGCCTCGATCGCAGTCGTCAGGCCGGCCCAGAATTTCTCGAGCGAGGAAAGATGGATCGCCAGCAGGCGTTCGTCCGCCGTGCGCAGGATGTACGCCTGCGCGAGGCGCGGCCGGTCGCTCGACTTCGGCGTTTCGCCGAGCGCGAACCAGGCCGCGAACGGCTCGACCGCGAAGTGGGCCATCGCCTCGAACATCGAGACCTCGACCAGGCGGCCCAGGCCGGTGCCCGCGCGCTCGAGCAGCGCGCCGAGGATGCCGTACGCGGCGTAGATGCCCGTGATCGCGTCGGCCAGCGCGGGTCCCAGGAAGCGGGGCCGTTCCGGGTCGACCACGACGGAGAGGAATCCGGACAGCGCCTGTGCCACGGAGTCGTAGCTCGGGCGCTCGGCGTACGGACCGTCGGCGCCGAAGCCGCTGATCGAACAGTACACCAGCCGCGGATTGAGGTTGCGCAGGCGTTTGACGCCGGCGCCGAGCCGTTCAGCCGTGCCCGGGCGGAAGTTCTGGATGTAGACGTCCGCCTCCGCCACGAGCCGGTCGAAGAGCTCGCGGTCGCCGGGCTGCTTGAGGTCGCAGGAGATCGCGCGCTTGTTGCGGTTGTAGGCCTGGAAGTGCGGCGAATAGAGGCCGTGCTGGTACGCGCGGTAGGGATCGCCCTCCGGGCTCTCGACCTTGATCACGTCGGCACCGAGGTCGGCGAGCATCATCCCGGCGCAGGGGCCCGTGATGAACGTCCCCTGTTCGACGATCCGGACCCCGCGGAGTGGCGCGTTGAACATCAGTCGCCCGGCACGAACCCGGCGGGCGCGGGCCCGTCGTAGCCGATGCTGGCGGACCCGGAATCCGCGAGGATGAAACCGATCGGGCGTTGCCGTTCCTCGAGCAGGTGCGCGATGAGGCTCGCGGTGCGGGCGAGGAGGGGAACGCCCTTCACCGCGAGGAGCGGGAATCCTGCATCGAGCATCACGGCGGCGATCGCGCCGGAGACGTTCATGACCAGCGGCTTGCCGGTCACTTCCGGTAGTTTCTTCTCGACCAGGCGCGCGACCTCGACGTGCCGCCCGGCGATGCCGGTCTCGGCGGCGATCGTGAGCAGGCGCCCGACCCGCGGGTCGGCGCGCTTGTGCAGCGGGTGCCCGTAACCCGGCACCGCGAGTTTAGTATCGCGGGCCTCGATCAGCGCCGACTGCACGGCGGCCGAGACGTCACGGTGACCATTGCCGTCGAGGACGCCCGTAAAAAAGCGCGCCGCAGACTCCGCCGAGCCGAGGATCACCGAGCCGCAGCCCAGGATGCCGGCGGCGACCGCGCCCTGCAGCGCCTCCGGCGCCGCGGCCAGTGTCATGCGGCCCGCGGCCACGGAGGGCACCAGGCCATGCTCGGCGATCGCGACCAGCGTCGCGTCGAGGATACGGCGCTGGCCGGGGGAGGGCAGGGCGCCGGCGACCAGCAGCCATACATGGTCGGTGAACGTGACGTTGCCGACGAGTTCCGCGCACAGGTCGAAGCCGCGGACCACGATCGAGTCCGCGTTCGATGCCGAGATAGCCGTGAGCTTCCCGGCCTGAGAACCGATTTTCATCCCGTGCAGCCCCCGCCGCCCGAACACCCGTTTCGAATACCGAAAAGAGATTCGACTGTCGAACATGCTGAACGCGGTGCCCGCCCGGCGTCAAGTGCGCCCCCGCGGCGCTTTTGCTCGTTCGCATATCGAAATAGACTGCAGGCATGCCACGCCGCCAGAACACGCCGCCGCGCCGTGAGGCCATGGGCGGTCTCGCCAAGGGCCTGCAGGTGATCCGGGCATTCACGCGCGACCACTCCGCGCTGACGCTGACCGAGGTCGCTGGCATCGCGCGCATGCCGGCCGCGACCGCGCGCCGCTGCCTGCTCACGCTCGAGGAGCTCGGCTACGTGACGCGGCGGGGCAGGCAGTTCCTGCTGCGCCCCAAGGTCCTCGAGCTGGGCGCGGCCTACCTCGAGTCGATGGACATCGAGCACCTGACCAAGACCCACCTGGAGGAGCTCGCGCGGCTGACGGGCGACTCGGCGGCGCTCTCGGTCCTCGACGGCAACGACATCGTGTACGTCGCGCGCACCTCGGTGCGGACGCTGATGCGCCTCGAGGCCCACGTCGGCAGCCGCTTTCCCGCGCACGTGACCTCCATGGGGCGTGTGCTGCTCGCGGGCCTCGCGCCGGAGCGCCTCGAGACTTACTTCCGCACGCAGCAGTTCGTCGCGCTGACCGATTCGACGGTCACCGACCCCCGCCGGGTGCGCTCGCTCATCGAAGAATGCCGCAAGGCCGGATACTCCGCGGTGGAGGACGAACTGGCCTACGGCGTCGTCGCCGTCGCCGTCCCGGTGCACGACCAGTACGGGCGCACGGTCGCCTCACTCAACAGTTCGAGCCACTCGCGCAAGGTCACCAAGGCCAAGATCGTCCGCGAGCGGCTCGCGATGCTCCGCCAGGCGAGCCGCGCGATCTCCGCCGAGCTCGCGCGCGTGCCCGGCCTGTCGCTGTCGGCCCAGCTGTGAACGCGCGAGCGGCGAGGCTTGACGCACCCGCCGGGCGCTCGTAGCCTGAATGCGAACTTTTTTTCGGTATTCGAAAAGATGACCGATCGCGACCATCACTTCCGGTCCGCTGACGCGCGGCTGCGCTTTCGCGACGAGGGCGCGGGAGCGGCGGTCGTCCTCGTCCACGGCTGGACGCTCGACCTCGACGCCTGGGAACCACAGGCGGCGGCACTTGCGGCGTCCTTCCGCGTGATCCGCTACGACCGCCGCGGCTTCGGCCTCTCGGAAGGCACGCCGGGGCGCGCGGCTGACGTCGAGGACCTCGGCCGCCTGCTCGATCACCTGCGGCTCGACGTCGCGACGATCGTCGGCTCCTCCCAGGGCGCGCGGGTCGCGCTCGCGTTCGCGCTGCGACAGCCGGAGCGCGTCGCCGCGCTGGTGCTGGACGGCCCGCCCGACGAGACCGGCGACCCCGCGGCGGCCGGCGACGAGGATTTCTCGGTCGCGGAGTACCGGCGCATGGTCGCGGAGCAGGGCGTCGGTGCTTTCCGTCGCGCCTGGCGCGGCCATCCGCTGATGCGGCTGCATTCGGCGGATGCGGCTGCGCGCGAACTGGCGGCGCGCGTGCTCGACCGTTATCCGGCGCACGACCTGCGGGGCGCTGCCGATGTGCCGCCGCCGCCCGTGGGCGCGGCCGCGCTGGCGCGCCTCATGAAACCGGCGCTCGTCGTGAACGGGGAATTCGACACACTGATCCGCCGACGCGCGGGCGAGGCGCTCGCGCGCGCGCTGCCGCTTGCGGAGCGGGTGGTCGTGCCGGGCGCCGGGCACCTTCCGAACCTGGATGCGCCGCGCGCCTACAATGACGCGGTGCAGGCCTTCCTCGAGAGACAGTCGCGGGCTGCCGCCTGAGACCCGGAGAGACCGATGGCGAACATGCTCGTCCTGTATTACAGCAGCTGGGGCCACGTGGAGAAGATGGCCTACGCCCAGGCCGAGGGCGTCGCGAAAGTCAAAGGCATGACGGTGGAGGTCAAGCGCGTGCCGGAACTCGTCCCCGAAGACGTCGCGCGCCAGTCCCACTACAAGCTGGACCAGAAGGCGCCGCTCGCGGATCCGCTCGAGCTCGGCGACTACGAGGGCATCATCTTCGGCGCGCCCACGCGATTCGGGAACATGTGCGCGCAGATGCGCAATTTCCTGGACCAGACCGGGCCGCTGTGGGCGAAGAACGCGCTGCTCGGCAAGGTCGGCAGCGTCTTTACCTGCTCGCAGAGCCAGCACGGCGGCCAGGAGATGACGATCACGTCGTTCCACACGACGCTCCTGCACCACGGGATGGTCATCGTCGGGCTGCCCTATACCGCGCCCGGCATCACGACGATGAAGGAGGTCACCGGCGGCACGCCCTACGGGGCGAGCAGCATCACCGGCCACGGCGACGAGTCGCGCATGCCGAGCGAGCTCGAGCTCGGCATGTGCCGCTTCCAGGGCGAGCACGTCGCGGGGATCGTGCGCGACCTCGTCGCGGGACGCCAGGGCGGCGCGCGATGAGCCCGGGCAAGCCCGCGAAGCCGCGCGTCGCGCCGGCCGACGTCGCGACGCCGTTCCGTTTCTACGACAATCGCCAGAAATACCTGGCATTCGTCAACACCTGCAACGAGAAGTCCGCGGTCGCGCATCGCGCGGCGCTCGAGCTCAGGCACGTGCGGCCGACGCCGCCGGCGCTCAGCATCTTCGACGCGGGCATGGGCGATGCCACCGTGCTCGCGCGAATCCTGCGCCATGCGCACGCGCAGTTCCCGACCGTGCCCGTGCTCGCGGTGGCGAAGGAAATAAGCCTCGAGGACGTGCGCCTCGGCCTCGAGAAGATGCCGGACCGTTTCCTCGAGCACCCGGCGACGGTGCTCGTCATCACCAACCTGAACTATTCCGAGGCCCCGCGCCTGATGCCGCGCGACATCCACGCCGCGGCGGCGCTCAACTGGCACGAGGTGCGCCTCAAGGGCCAGACCTCGAATGCGTATTCGGACCAGATCGAGGAGCTTGCGACGACGCTGGCCTTCGGCTGGCAGACTAAGCCGAGCCCGAAGACGGGCAATCCCGTTTACGTCCGCCCGTCGGTGCTCGTCGTCTATCGCGAGGACCACAAGTTCCTGCTCGACCGCGTCATCCCGAAGCCGGGCCAGACCTTCGAATCCTATGACCTCATCGTCGCCTCGCAGCCCTGGCGCGCGCGCATGTCGGCGAAGTTCAAGGCCGAGAAGGTGCTCGCGCCGCTCTCGCGCAGCCTCGCGCCCAATGGCCGGCTGCTGGTGATCCAGTCCTACGGCCACGACCCGGCGCTCGAGATCATCCAGCGGCTGTGGCCGGCCGAGAACCCGTTCCAGGTCGACCGCAGGCAGCTCCTCGCTGCGCTCAAGGCCGAACTCGGCCGCGACGCGGGCGACTTCAACCTCGCCGTGCCGCCCGACGACAAGTCCATCTTCCGCTACGAGATGCACACGCTCCCCACCGAGATCGGCGACCGCATCGGCACGTCGACGCTGTTCGCCGCGTGGAACGCGGCGATCTACGTCAACCAGATCGAGGAGGAACGGCTCGACGAGGTGGTGACGACGGGCGCGTACCTCGAAACCACGCAGGACGTGCTGCAGAAGCACGGCGGCCTCTGGTTCAACGACGAGACCTTCGTCGTCACGAGGCGGCAGAAGTAGCCATGCCCGGCACGGGACTGCAGGAACGCGTCGCCGCGTTTGCCGCGCGCGCCTCGCTCGAGATCACCGCGGCGGACGGCGCGCTCCCGGCGACGCTCGCCGGACGGTTGCCGTCCGGGACCGTGCTGTACGTCGCGCACACGCCGAACACGACGGTCGCGGACGTGGCGGAAGTCGCCTGCGCCGCCGAGCGGGCGGGCTTTCGCGGCTGCCCGCACCTCGTCGCGCGCCGCATCGCCTCGCGCCGCGAACTCGATGCGGCGCTCGCGCGGCTCGAGGCGGGCGGCGTCTCGCGCGCGCTGCTGGTCGCGGGCGACCTGACGCCGCCTGCCGGCGAATATGCGAGCACGCTCGACATCTTCGATTCGGGCGCCCTCGACGGCGCGGGATTCGTCTCCGTCGGCGTCGCGGGTCACCCGGAGGGCAACCCGAACATACCGCCCGACGTGGCGTGGGACGCGCTCGCGCGCAAGCAGGCCTGGGGCGCGCGGACGGGCGTCGCCGTGCACGTCGCGACGCAGTTCGGCTTCGACGCCGCGGCGCTCGCCGCTTTCGATGCCGGTCTGTCGGCGCGCGGGATCGCACTGCCGGTGCACGTGGGCGTTGCCGGCCCGGCTTCGCTCAAGTCGCTCGCGAAATTCGCGGTCATGTGCGGCATCGGCGCCTCGCTCGCCGCGATCCTGTCGAACCCGCTCGCGCTCGGCAGCCTGAAGACGCTGGTGAAGACCGTGGACGAGGTTTTCCCCGCCATCGTGCGCCAGGCGGACGCCTCACCCGGGCAACGATTCGTGCAGCCCCACTTCTTCGCGTTCGGCGGCGTCATGAAGACGGTGGAGTGGCTGGAAGCCGTGCGCGGCGGGCGCTTCGACCTGGCAGACGGCGCCATCGCGATCCGCAACTGAATTTCACGCTGGAGTGACCCGATCCATGAGCGACAGCTATTTCTTCACCTCCGAGTCGGTCGGCGAAGGCCATCCCGACAAGGTCGCGGACCAGATCTCGGACGCAGTGCTCGATGCCGTGCTGGCCCAGGACCGCACGGCGCGCGTCGCCGCCGAGACGCTCTGCAGCACCGGGCTCGTCGTGCTCGCGGGCGAGATCACCTCGAAGGCCGTGGTCGACTGGCAGGGCGTCGCACGCCGCGTGATCAAGGACATCGGCTACGACAACGCGGAGTACGGCATCGACTATCGCGGCTGCAGCGTGCTCGTCACCTACGACGAGCAGTCGCCCGACATCGCGCAGGGCGTGGACGAGGGCCGCGGCCTGGACCTCGAGCAGGGCGCCGGCGACCAGGGCCTCATGTTCGGCTATGCCTGCGACGAGACCCCGCAGCTGATGCCGCTGCCGATCCACCTCGCGCACCGGCTGGTGGAGAAACAGGCGGAACTGCGCCATTCCGGCCGGCTCCCGTGGCTGCGGCCCGATGCCAAGTCGCAGGTCACGGTGCGCTATGACGGCGGCCGCGCGGCCGAGATCGACACGGTGGTGCTTTCGACCCAGCACGCCCCCGAGATCGAGCACAAGGCGCTCACCGAAGCCGTGGTCGAGGAGATCCTGAAGCCGGTCCTGCCGAAGGACATGGTCTCGAAGAAGGTGAAGTACCTGGTGAACCCGACCGGGCGTTTCGTGGTTGGCGGGCCGAAGGGCGACACGGGCCTCACGGGGCGCAAGATCATCGTCGACACCTACGGCGGCGCCGCGCCGCACGGCGGCGGCGCGTTTTCCGGAAAGGACCCGTCGAAGGTCGACCGCTCGGCCGCCTATGCCGCGCGCTACGTGGCGAAGAACGTGGTGGCCGCGGGCCTCGCGCGCCGTTGCCTGGTGCAGGTGTCCTACGCGATCGGCGTCGCCCGGCCGACCAGCGTGATGCTGACGACCTACGGCACGGGCAGCGTGCCCGACGGGAAGATCGAGGAGCTTGTCATGCAGCACTTCGACCTGCGTCCAAAGGGGATCATCCAGATGCTCGACCTGCTGCGGCCGATCTACCGCAAGACTGCGGCATACGGCCACTTCGGCCGGGACGAACCCGAGTTCACCTGGGAAAGGACCGACAAGGCCGCCGTGCTCGCGTCCGACGCCGGTCTCAAGACCCGCGCCACGGCCTGAACCGCCGCGCTAGACTCGCGCCAGCGAGGGGCGTGGGGGCATCTTGGGCGCTTATCTTTCGGAGCAGCAGCGGGCCGCATACCGCCAGGACGGCTTCCTGGTGCTGCCGGATTTCGTGGATGCGCAACGTTGCCTTGAACTGCGCGAACGCGCGCTCCTGCTCGCGCGCGAACACGTGCCACCTCCAAACGAGGCGACGGTATTCACCGCGGACGGCGGTGCGCGCCACGCGGCCGAGCGGTATTTCCTGACCAGCGGCGAGTCGATCCGCTGCTTTTTCGAGAAGGACGCCTTCGACCGCAACGGCCGCCTGCGCGGGGAAGCGCACCTTTCGCTCAACAAGCTCGGCCACGCGATGCACGATCTCGACCCGGTCTTCGACGCATTCAGCCGCAGGCCCGAGCTCGCGGCCGTCGCGGAAGACATCGGCATGGCCGAACCGCTCCTCATGCAATCCATGTACATCTTCAAGCAGCCTCGCATCGGCGGCGAAGTCGTCTGCCACACGGACCACACCTACCTGTGGACCGATCCTCCGAGCGTCACCGGATTCTGGTTCGCGATCGACGACGCGACCACGGAGAACGGCTGCATGCGGGCGTTGCCGGGCGGCCACCGGCTGCCGGTGAAGGCGCGCTCGAAGCTGAATGCGGAGCGCACGGCATCCGTGCTCGAGGTCCTCGATCCGGAGCCGTATCCGTCCGAGGGCCTGGTGGCGCTGGAGGCGCGGCGCGGCACGCTCATTCTCCTGCACGGCGCGCTGCCGCACCTGTCCGGGCCGAACCGCAGCGACAAGCCGCGCCATGCCTACACTCTGCACGCGATCGACGGCGCGGCCGATTACCTCGCCGACAACTGGCTGCAGCGGCCGACGCTGCCGCCGCGGGGATTTGCAAGCTGATTCGCCGGCTGGCTCAGCCCGGCGATTCGGCGCTGTGCCACCACTCGCGGAACACGCGGCACTTCCCGGCCGCAACGAACTCCGCCGAGAGCACGCCCTCGATGCGGACCTTGAACTGGTCCGGCAGGCGCGTGAAATCCGCCCGCCACGTGGCCATGCCGGTCGCGCCAGCGACACCGAAGACCTCGAACGTGAAACGGATGTCGCGCTGCTGGCTGACTGCGGCCTCCCACACGGCCGCGATTTCGGCCGGGCCCTTTTGGGGCGGCACGAGCGGTGTCCAGTAGTAGCGCGCGTCCTCGCTGAACAGCCGCGCCGCCGCCGCCGCGTCGCGGCCTTCCCAGGCGGCCTGGTAGGCGCGCAACCACGCGCTGAACTCGTCGGCGGTTGCAACATGGCCGGTCATGCGCGGCGCTCCAGCAGGTGATCGAGCGACAGGCGGCCCGCGCCCGCGATGGCGAGCCACAGGAAGAGCGCAAGGTACATGATTTCCTCGAGCCCCAGCAGCGTCAGCAGCGAATCGACCTCCGGCCACTGCACCGAAAGCACGGCGACGATCATCACGACGCCGAGGGCGCCGGCCGCGATGCGCGTCAACAGTCCGGCGAGCAGCAGGATCCCGCCGAAGAACTCGACACCCGACACGAAGGGCGCGAGGACCTGCGGCGCCGGGATTCCCCAGGACGCAAAGTTGTCGGTGACGAGCGGAAGGTGCGTGAGCTTGCCCCAGCCGGTCCAGAGGAAAACCCATCCGGTGACCAGACGCGCGACCAGCGGGGCCAGCCACGCGAGATGGATCGCAACGCGGCGCGGCCAGTCGATCAGTGCGTCGAGGAGGATGTTCATCGGGTCACTCCCTGTCTTCGCGAGGAGACCGAGCGGGTCGCTGGAATGTTACGGCGCTGTCACGCCGGGGCGAGTATCCGGTCGACGATGGGCGCCACGCCGTGCCGGATCGGGTCGCAGCAGGGGAGGGCAACGCGCGCCGAGACTTCGGCGACGGCACGCGCGGCCGCCGCATCGTCCAGGGACGACGTGTTGAGGCTGACGCCGGCGAATCGCGCGGCCCGGTTCGTGAGCCGCGCCGCGGCGAGATAAGCCTGGAAGCAGGCTTCGTACGTCGGGATCGGATAGCCCTCGTAGTCGGCGATTCCGGTGCGCGCAATGTCGTGGCACAGCACCAGCGCGTCGGGCTGGCTGCCGTGAATGAGTCCGAGCGTGACCCCCGCATAGGCCGGGTGGAACAGCGACCCCTGGCCCTCGATCACGTCCCAATGTTGCGGTGCGGCAGGCGGGGACAGCCATTCGGCGGCGCCCGACACGAAATCCGAGACCACGGAATCCACCGCGACGCCCCGGCCGGAGATGAAGATGCCGGTCTGGCCGGTCGCGCGAAAGTCGGCGTCGACGCCGCGGGCGCGCATCTCCTTTTCGATCGCGAGCGCCGTGTACTTCTTGCCGACCGCGCAGTCCGTGCCGACGGTCAATGCGCGACGGCCGCTGCGTTTCTTTCCGGTGCCCGGCATGAACGACTCGGTGGGCTGGCGCACCTCGATCAGCTTGCGGCCGGTCCGTTTCGCCGCGGAGGCGATCTCCGCCACGCTCACGAGGGGTTCGTGCAGGCCGGAGGCCACGTCGAGGCCCGCATCCAGCGCCGCGACGATCGCGGACACCCAGTGCGGCGCAATGAACCCGCCGTCGTTGGCGATGCCGATGATCAGCGTGCGGATGCCGCGCGCGACGGCCTCGCGCGGCGTCAGGTCGGGCAGCCCGAGGTCCACCTGGCAGCCGGGCAGCCTGAATTGCCCGGCGCAAAGCTCGCCGCGCCACTGCCGGATGCCGGCGGCGGTCTTGGCGGTCGCGATGTCCGGAGCATCGCCGAGGAACAGCAGGTAGGGGCTTGCGATCATGATTGGCCGTTGCGTCGTCCGAACAGTTTGAATCAAAATCGGATTCTTGTCTCAATGCAGGACTCCCATGTCGAAACCAACCGTCCGCTGCCTCGTCGGCAGTGCGCTCGCGCTGTCCTGGACCATGGCGCTCGCCGCTGCGGTCGAGCCCGACCAGGCGGTCGCGGGCGTCATGAACCGCGTCGTGAAGCCTGTCGACCCCGGTTGCACGGTCGGCGTGCTCGAGGGCGGCGCGCTCACGCACGCGAGCGCCTTTGGCATGGCGGACCTCGAGCGCGGCAAGCCGCTCGACTCGCGCTCCGTCTTCAACCTCGCCTCCGTCTCCAAGCAGTTCACGGCATTTGCGCTCCTGCTGCTCGAGCAGCAGGGCAAGCTGAAGCTGGATGACCCGGTCGTGAAGTACCTGCCGGAGCTCGTCCGCGAGCGCCCAGGGGCGTGACGCTGGCGCACCTGGTTCACCACACCGGCGGCCTGCGCGACTACATCGAGATGCTGTACATGAAGGGCCGCGGCGACGCCGACGGCACGACCATCGACGAGGCCGTGCGGCTGCTCGCACGCCAGACCGCCCCCAACGAGGCGCCCGGGGTCGAGTTCGACTACAGCAACACCGGATACTTCCTGCTCGGCGTCGTCATCGCGCGCGTCAGCGGGCAGTCACTCGCCGAGTTCTCGCGCCGGCAGATTTTCGAGCCGCTCGGCATGAAGGACACGAGCATCATCGACCGCTACCCGGCGCCGATCCCCGCGCTTGCCCGCGGCTATCGGAGGGAAGGCGCGACCTACGTCATCGACGAGACCGGGTGGGAGCAGGTCGGTGACGGCCAGGTGCACAGCAGCGTCCACGACCTCGCACTCTGGGACGAGAACTATCTACACCGGCAAGGTGGGCGGCCGCGAGCTCGTCGCGCGGATGTACGAGGTCGGCCTGCTGAATTCCGGCAAGTCCACGGGCTATGCCGCGGGCCTCAACGTGCACGAGTCCCGCGGTCTTACCTGGGTCACGCACGGCGGGTCCTGGGTCGGCTATCGCTCGAGCATCGTGCGCGTGCCTGCGGAGCACCTCTCGGTCATCGTGCTGTGCAACCGTGCCGAAGCCGATGCCGGCGGTCATGCGGACGAGATCGCGCGGACCCTGCTCGGCGACAAGCTCGGCCCGGCCGATGCGGAGCCGGAAGACGAGGAGCCGGAGCCGCCGCCGGTCGCGGCCGGCTGGGATCCCGGCGACCTGTCGCGTTACGCGGGCGCCTATTACAGCGCGGAGGCCGATGCGCGCTGCGTGCTCGACCAGCGCGGTGCGCGCCTGGTGCTCGAGGGCTGCGCGCGGGGCGAGGTCCTGAAGCCCGGCAAGCCGGGCGAGTTCGTCACCGACGGCGGCAGTCCCGTCCTGCGCTTTGCGCCGGGCGGCGCGGACGCCGAACGTTTCATCTACTGGTCGCCGGGCCTGCGCGGCCTTCCATTCCTTAAGATCAAGGAGTCGTTCGAGTGATGCACGCAAGAAAGCCCTGCTGCGCCGCGCTGGTCGCGTTGCTGGCCGTCGGCCTCCACGCCTGCGGCGGGCCACCGCCGACGTCCACGCTGATCGTGAATGCCTCGATCGTCGACGGCACGGGCAGCCCCGCGCGCCCCGGCGCCGTCCGCATCGACGGCGACCGGATCGTCGAAGTCGGCACGCTCGAGCCGGAACGCGGCGAGGCCGTCGTCGACGCGAAGGGTTTCGCGCTCGCGCCCGGCTTCATCGACGTGCACAGCCACCACGAGGAGGGCCTGTTCGAGATGCGCGACGCGACGCCGGTCGTGAGCCAGGGCGTGACGACGATCGTCGCGGGCCAGGACGGTTCCATGACCTACCCGGTGCGCGAGCTGTTCGAGCGGATGGAAAAGACGCCGGTCGCGATCAACGTCGCGACCTTCGTCGGGCACGGAAACCTGCGCATCGACGCGATGGGCGAGGACGACTACCGGCGCCACGCGACGCCGGAAGAACTCGAGAAGATGCGCCTGGGCGTGGAAGACGGCATGAAGGCTGGCGCGCTCGGCCTCGCCACCGGCCTGGAATACGATCCGGGCATCTATTCGGCGAGCGAGGAGGTCATCGATCTCGCGAAGGAAGCCGCACGCCACGGTGGCCGTTACATCAGCCACGTCCGCAGCGAGGACCGCGAGTTCTGGGCCGCGCTCGACGAGATCGTGCGAATCGGCCGCGAGGCGAAGATCCCGGTGCAGGTCACGCACATGAAGCTTGCAATGAAGGACTGGTGGGGACAGAGCGCGCGCTTCCTCGGGATCCTGGACAAGGCGCGCGCCGAGGGCATCGACATCACGGGGGACATTTATCCCTACGAGTACTGGCACTCGGGCCTGACGGTCCTGTTCCCGAAACGGGACTTCAAGGACCGCAAGGTCGCGCAGTTCGTCCTCGATCACGTGACGCCCGCGGACGGGATCATCCTCACGGACTACAGCCCCGAGCCTGCGCTGGTCGGAAAGTCCCTGGCCGAGATCGCCGAAGGCCAAGGGCACCGATCCCGCCGTCGAGCTGATGGACCTGATCGCGCGCTCGCAGGGCAAGGACGACACCGAATCGATCATGGGCAAGGGCATGGTCGAGAAGGACATCGACGTGCTCATCGCCTGGCCGTACGCCAGCATCTGCTCGGACGGAGCGCTCGAAAGCCTGCACCCGCGCGGGCGCGGCGCATTCACGAAAGTGCTGCGGGAATACGTGCGCGAGAAGAAGGTCCTCACGCTCGAGGAAGCCATCCGCAAGATGACCGGCCTGTCGGCGGCCAACGTGGGAATCGCGGATCGCGGCGCGATCCGGCCCGGCGCCTATGCCGACCTCGTGCTGTTCGATCCCGACGACCGTGGCCGACCGTTCGACGTTCGAGGATCCCAGGGCGCTATCCGTCGGGATCGACAAGGTCTGGGTCAACGGCGTCGCCGTCTGGCAGGACGGCAAGGCGACCGGCGCGCATCCGGGCCGTGGAATCAAGCGGCCATGAGGCACTCGCTGTACGCGCTGTTCGCCGCGGCCGCGTGGATCGCGCCGGCAGCCCCCGCCGCCGCGGCGGACGCAACCGCGCCCGCGGCGCCGCGGCCGCTCGGCTTCGAAGACCAGGAGGCGGTGAAGTCTCCGGGCAGCCTCGCCATTTCCCGGGACGGCAAGCTGGTCGCCTATGCGCTGGAAAAGCAGGTCTTCGTCGTGCCGCTCGCGGGCGGGACGCCACGCAGCGTGACCTCGCCCGGATCGAGCGCCTCGGACCCGTACTGGTCGAAGGACGGCAGGTCGCTCTACTTCCTTTCCGATCGCTCCGGCACCAGCCAGGTGTGGAAGCTCCCGCTGGACACGTTCGGCGAGGCACAGCAGGTCACGACGCTCAAGCAGGGCGTCGACACGATCCGCTTTTCGCCGGATGAGTCGCGGCTCCTGCTCACGTTCACGGACAAGGCGCTCGCGGCGCCCGCGGAGGCGGGCAAGGAGTCCGACCCGCAGCCGTTCGTGATCACGCGGCTGGAGTTCAAGGAGGACGCGGGCGACGGCTACCTCACGGGAGACCGCGCCGAACACCTGCACGCGCTCGACCTGTCGACCGGTAAATTGACTCAGCTCACCTCGGGTACCTACGCCGAATCCGAGGCCGGCTGGTCCGCGGACGGCCGCCAGGTGGTCTTCGTCAGCAATCGCGAGGAGGAATCGGACGCCACCTATCGCACCGACCTGTGGGTCGTCGACGCCGGCAATGCCGACAAGGGCGCGACACTCCTGCGGCTCACGAACGACGAGCGGACCAAGAGCGACCCGGCGTTCAGCCCGGATGGCGATTCGATCGCCTTCCTGGTGGCCGCAGACGGCGTGTACGGCGCGCCTCAGGTCGCCGTGATGCCGGCGACCGGCGGCGAGGCGCGGGTCCTGACGGCGCCGCTCGATCGCTGGGTGAACGCACTTCCGCTATTCGGCCGACGGGCAGTGGATCTATTTCACGTACGAGAACCTCGGCGGCAACCAGCTCGCGCGCGTGCGGCCCAAGGACGGCCGGCTGGAGACCGTCGTCGCGGGCGATCGGAGCACTCGGCGATTTCGACGTCGGCCCGGATGGCCAGGTGGCGGCACAGGTGTCGAGCGGCAATCTCGGCCCGGAGATCGTCGCATTCGCCGGCGGGCGCGAGCGCCCGCTGACCACCGTGAACCAGGCGTTCCATGCGCGCGTCGCGCTCGGCGCCAAGGAGACGGTCAGCTTCAAGAGCCCCGACGGCACGGAAGTGCAGGCCTTCGTCACCAAGCCGCCGGGTTTCGTCCCGGGCCGGCGCTACCCGACGATCCTGCACATCCACGGCGGGCCCGTCGGCCAGTTCGGCTGGGGGTTCGACTTCAAGCCGCAGTACTTCGCGGCCAATGGCTACGTCGTGGTCGAGCCCAATCCGCGCGGTTCCACGGGACGCGGGCAGGATTTCGTGCGCGCGATCTACCAGACCTGGGGCATCACGGACTACGACGACCTGATCGCCGCGGTGGACCACGCGATCGCGCAAGGTTACGCCGACCCGGAACGCCTCGCCGTGACCGGCTATTCCTACGGCGGCTACATGACGAACACGGTCATCACGCGCACGGATCGCTTCAAGGCCGCGGCCTCCGGCGCGGGCCACAGCTACATCGTCGCCAACTACGGTCATGACATTTACCAGAAGTGGTACAACTGGGAGCTCGGGCCGCCGTGGGAGAACCGGGAGATGTATGACCGGCTCTCGCCGCTCCTCCAGGCGGGGCGCGTGACGACGCCGACGATCTTCCTCGGCGGGCGCGAAGACTGGAACGTGCCGATCCTGAATGCCGAGCTTTTCTATCAGTCGCTGCGCAAGAAGGGCGTTCCGACCGAGCTCATCGTGTATCCGGGCGCCCATCACGGCGGCTGGTCCAAGGAGTTCGAGCGCGACTACCTCGAGCGGGTGCGGGCGTGGTTCGACAAGTACCTGAAGTAGCGCGCGACCAGGCCAGCTTCCAAAGGGCGCTCGAGGCGCTGCGCGCCGGCGCCGCGCACCGCGCAGAGGCCATCTGTCGCGAGTACCTCGTCGGACAGTCCGGATTCAGCGTCGAACTACCTGCGCCTCCTCGGGCGACGCCCTCATGAAACAGGCGCGCTATGCGGAAGCGGAGCAGGTCGCTGCGCCAGGCGATCGCGCTTAAGCCGGAATTTCCGCACGCTGCACGAGGATCTCGGCGAGCATCCTCGCGATGCAGCAGCGCTTCGCAGGAGGCGGTAGCCAGCTTTCGCAGACCGCCATTCGCCTGGAGCCGCAGCCTGCCGCTCGCGCACCGAAAGCTCGGCGAGGCACTCGCGGCGCTCGGGCGCGGCCACGAGGCTGATGCCGCATTCGAGGAATAGTTCGACCAGGACGCAGACAAGGGCAGAGTCGCGGTCGCGATCGATCACATGCGCGCGGGGCGCAAGGAAGAGGCGATCGAGACGCTGCGCAGGCGCCCTGCGCGATAGCCCGGACAATGTCGACGCCATGCACACCTCGCGCACATCTATATCCGGGACAAGGATCAACTCAGTCGATGCGAGGCGCTGCTTCGGAACGCAACGTCGCTGGCGCCGGATTATGCGGCCGCCTGGATGCTGCTCGGCACACTTGCTGCACGACTCGGACCGCCCCGAATCGGCTACTGCGCGCTATCAGCGCGCGACCGAACTCGAACCGCGCAATGCGTCCGGCGTGGACCGGGCCTCGGCAGCGCGACTACGCGCAGTCGGGCGACATCGAGCAGTGCGCGAGGCCTATGCGCCGGCGGTCACCCTGCAGCCGAAGCGCCCGGCGTCCAGATGGGGCTATGCGCACGTGCTCAAGACGCTGGGCGACCAGGCGGGCTCGCTGCGCGCCTATCGGGCCGCCATCGCCGCGAAGCCGGACTTCGGCGAGGTCTACTGGAGCATGGCCAACCTCAAGGTGTTCCGGTTCGACGACGCCGAGGTCGCTGCCATGGAGGAGCAGCTCGAACGGAGCGATCTCGCGGCCAAGCGCGGACATCCATTTCCGGTTCGCGCTCGGCAAGGCGTGGAGGACGCGCGGCGACTATGACCGGGCGTGGCACTACTACCACACCGGCAACCAGAAGCAACGACCGCATGGTATTCCACGACCCGGTGGGTTCGAACACCGCCACGACCAGATCATCGAGGTCTTCGACCAGCGAATTTCTCGAACGCAATGCCGGCGCCGGCGACGGGTCGCCGGCGCCGATCTTCATCGTGGGCTGCCGCGCTCCGGCTCGACCCTGATCGAGCAGATCCTCGCGAGCCACAGCCAGGTGGAGGGCACGCAGGAACTGCCGACGCTCACGCGACCTCGTGAGCCTGATCGGCCGCTATCAGCGCGACCGCAAGCAGTATCCGGACGCCGTGCGCGACCTGAAGACCGAGGAACTTCCGCGCGTACGGCCAGCAGTACCTCGAGGAGGCGCGGCCTACCGGTTCACCGACAAGCCGCACTTCACCGACAAGCTGCCGAACAACTTCTCGCATGTCGGCCTGATCCACCTGATCCTGCCGAACGCGAAGGTGATCAACGCCCGACGCCACCCGTTCGACAGCTGCCTGGGCGCCTACAAGCAGCTGTTCGGCAAGGGCCAGCATTTCACGTACGACATGTCGGAGCTCGCCGACTACTACCGCAAGTACCACGAGACCATGCAGCACTGGCATCGCGTCCTGCCGGGCAAGGTGCTGGACGTCCACTACGAGGAGACGGTCACCGATCTCGAGACGCAGGTGCGCCGGATCCTCGCGCACTGCGGCCTGCCGTTCGAGGAAGGCTGCATGCGGTTCCACGAGACCGATCGCCCCGTGAAGACGGCGAGCTCGGAGCAGGTGCGCCAGCCGATCTACACCGCGCGCGCTCGGCTACTGGCGCCGCTATGACAGAGCATCTCGGAATCTGGAAGCAGGAGCTTGCAGACATCCTCGACGAGCTGCCCGAGACAGTCCGGGATGCGGGGACCACTCAGTCGTAAGGCCAGACCTCGAGGCCGTGGATGGCATTGCGGACGTCCATAGTCAGGTTGACCGACAGCAGCCGGCGGTTCGCGGGCAGGTCGTACACCGAGATGGTCGACGGCGAAGAACCGCCGGCGACGACCGATTCGGACAGCACGCAGAGCCCGCGCGCAAAGCCCTGCCGGGCGATGCGGCTTTCATCGAGGTCGGCGTTCCGGAGTCGCAGCCGGATCGTATCGGGGGACGCGCAGGGCACGATCCTCGGTTCCCTCGCCGCGCCCGGCGTAGCGCAGGGCGTCCGCCTCGGTGTCGTTGAACAGCACGCCGTCGCGAAACGGGCGCGCGTTGTGCGAGCCCGCCGGCAGCTCGGCCGACATCTGGATCTCTCGGCCGTTGAACAGCAGCATCCCGCCCGTGCGCAGGCCGGAGAGGTACATGCCGCCCTTCGTGCAGTGAACGTTGTTGACGTGCAGCTTGTTGAGCATCAGCGGCCCGTCCGTGCCTGCGCGGATCGAACGTCGACGCCTTGAACCGGAATTCTGCTGCCGCGACGTGCATCGCCCAGCTGAACTCCCGCCGGTCGAGGTCGAAACCCAGGATGCTGTCGAAGCCCGCAGAGGTGAGGAACAGGCGCCGCTCCCAGACCGAGATCTCGTGGCAGTGCTTGAGATACGGATTCCGCCATGAGCCGAGCGGCTTGAAGTCCGGCGTATAGGCAAACAGCTCGTCGCTGGCGGCGATGTAGACGGTCTCGCCGTCGAAGGCGATGCCGCGCAGCCCGCGGTCCCAGCCGCGCCCCTGCCAGTCGATGTTCGCCTTGTTCCAGTCGAGGGTCTGCCGCACCTCGCGCTTGTCGAGGTCGATCAGGTATACGCCACCGTGGCTCTCGCCCTGGTAGCTGCCGCGGACGACGGAGGTCGTGACCAGCTTCACGGCGGCCGGCGCGCAGACTAGAAACGCAGGCATGGACTCAAGCCATGCCTGCGCGGGTCACCATCGCTTGGTGAACGACAGGCTCACGTTGCGCGGCCGCTGTGGCGTAACGCGGTAGCGGAAACGGGAATCGGGGCCCGAATTGTGCCGCCGAAGAATTCGCCGTAGTCGCTGCTGCTCATGTAACCCGCAGCATCTTCGTCGAACAGGTTTCGGACGATCAACGCGACATCCCAGCCGTTGTTCGACGACACGCCGAACTGCAGGGTACTCGTGGCGTACGACGGAACGAGCTGATCCGCAGCGTCCGCCACCTCGTCCGCGTCGCACCAGGGTTCGCCGTCGACGACGGGGTTCTCGAAACATCGGATCGCCGTCAGGTTGTTCCAGAACTCTCCCTGGTAGGAATACGAGAACCGCGTCCAGAAATCCCCGTCCTGGATCAGGAAGCCGGGCACGCGATATTCGAATGCGGTCCAGTAATTTCTGATCCGGGGAGTCGGGCATGGGCCACCCCGCCTCGATGGGACTGCCGGCCGGGGTGGTGAACGACTCCGAGAACTCCGGATCGGCAAGGAAGCCCCCGATTTCGAACGAGAAGCGGTCGTTGACCTGCCACTCGACCTGGAGCTCAACGCCCTTCTGCTCGGCCTTGCCGCCGTTGAAGGTGCCCTCCACCCACCAGGGATCGTCCGCGCTGGCGTCGGCGCGCAGCTGGATATCCGACCATTCCATGAAGAACAGCGACAGATTGACCAGCACGCGGTTGTCCAGCCACTGGGACTTGAAGCCGAGCTCGTAGTTTTCGAGCACGTCCGGGTTGTAAGACTCCGGCACCACGCCCCGTTGCGCCGCGCGGCGGCTGTTCTGGCCGCCGGCCCGGAAGCCTTCGCTGTACAGCGCATAGAGCATCTTGGTGTCGTCGAAGCGGTACTGCGTCGCGAGCTTCATCACCACGTCGTCGTCCTTGCCTTCGCTGACCAGCGGCGACGCCAGGAAATAGCCGACGTCCGGGTCGTAATCGAAAACCGGCAACCCCGCGGGAACTTCGTTGCTCTCCACTTCCTGGCGTTCGAACTCGAACCAGCGCGCGCCGCCTGTGACGGACCAGCTGTCCGTCAGGTCGTAGGTCAGCTCGCCGAAGACCGCCTTCTGTCGAACGGTCCTCTCGAACAAGTTCCTGTAATAGATATCTGTGGGAGGAAGCGGGACCTGGTCGGCCCCGTAGTAAGCGGCGAGATACTCGGCGTAATACCAAGCCGCGGTCGACGCGAGGCCAGGAACTGTCGCGCCGTAATCCCACCAGTCCCACACGTCCTCATAGAACGCGCCGGCCATCCACTGCAGCCGGCTCTCGCCCTGCGACGTCAAGCCGGACTTCGTAGGTCCAGCGATTCTGCTTCTGCTCGGTTGAATATCGTGGCCGCCGAGATAGGCCGTATCGTAAAGCGCGCAACAGTCGTAGGTCCGCGCACCGAGCGGTGCGCCAGTTCTCGTACAGCGTGTTGTCCCATTGGTACTCTATGTCCCGTTCAATCCAGGACGCCGTCAGGCTCAACTCGGCAAAGCCGAGATCGCCCTTGATGCTCAGCCGACGTCTGGTACCAGTCGTCGTCGCGCCATTCATCGAAGAAGCTGACGATCTTGTAATCGCCGACCGCGGGGTCCGTGAGCCAGTCGCCATTGGTGTCGCTGTACTGGCTGATAAAACTCAGCGAGGCGTCCCACTGCGGGTTGATCTGCCAGAGCGCTGCGAGCCGGCCACCCGTCGTCTTCGCATCGTTCCAGTCTTCCTCGACGACGTCGGAATTGTCGGAAGTACCCGCAAGGTTCAGGCCCGGCACGTTGTCGACGTAACCGCCTTCCTCCGAATAGAAGCCGACTGCCCGGATCGCGAAGTTGTCGCTGAGCGGAATGTTGACGTGACCGCTGATTTCGTAGCTTTCCTCGCCGCCTTTCGTCGTGCCGATCTCGGCGTCGACCTGGCTCGAATAGCCGCTAGAGGTCCGGCTTGTTGGTGACGTAGCGGATGGTGCCCGACTGCGAGCTCGACCCGAACAGCGTGCCCTGCGGCCCCGGGCAGCACCTCGATGCGCTCGATGTCGATCAGCCGCACGTCGACCTGCTGCGAGCTCGTCGTCATCGGCTGGTCGTCGAGATAGACCGAGACCTGGCTGTCCGTGTAGTACTCGCCCGTGCCGGTCGAGATGCCGCGCATGATGATGTCGTTGCGGCCCGGGATGGCGTTGACGAGCGTGACGCTTGGCAATGCGCCCGCGACGTCGTCCAGCGACTGGAAGGCCTGCTTGGGATGTCCTCCGTCGAGAGCGCCGTCACGCTCTGCGAGACCTCCTGCAGGTTCACCTCGCGCCGCGTCGCGGTGACGATGACCGGCGTCGAGCTTGCTCGGCCTCGGGTGCGTCCTGGGCGATCGCCGAGTAGGCGGGATTCAGTACGGCGCAAATGGCTGCCGCGAGCGGGATCTTCTGGTCAGTCATTGAGAAACCCCCAGGCTGAAGCGCTTGTGTGTGATCGCTGCAACACCTTGAACGAGCGTACAACAGGAGTCGCGCAAGAGGTTATAACAAGCCCGTCAGTTTGCCAAGCGGCAACGCCGTAACGATCAGTAGTTGCTCTCGCGCGACGAACGTAGGACGCCGCCTCCAGCGCGAAGCTCGTATGCGACGCCGTTGTCGCCGCGCCACGCCGCGAGATCGAAGCGCCCGCCAGGTGCGAGCCGGTACACGGCGATCGCGGCTCGTCGTGAGCGGCTCGCCTGCTTTGCACTGCAACGGCGGTCCGGCCGGCTCCAGAAAGTACACATAGGGCGTCGGGTGATCCGCCGTCGCGAAAACCTCGGCGATGCCGGTCGCGGGGTCGATGTGCAGTGCCGTCTCGCGGTCGGCGGCGATCGCGCGCGGGCTCGCGGACCAGCCATCCGCCTGCAGGCGGGCGAGCAGGGCGACCGTGCGCCCGATGCGATCGCGCTCCTGGAGGTGCTGGTCGGTGATCACGTTCTCGAGTCGACGCAGCGAGAGGAAGCCGCGGGCCAGCGTCAGGTCCGGCGCGTAGCGGGTCTGCGAGCGCGGCCGGGCTCGTCAGGCTCTCCTGGCCCTCCGCGGAATAGACGTACTCGCCGAGCACCGCCATGCCGGCGCTGGTGCCGCCGATGGGGGCGGGCTTGGCCGCGACGAAGTTGATTGCGTCCTCGACCGGCGTGTCCTTCCAGTAGCGGATGTAGTTCGACTGGTCGCCGCCGCCGATGAAGATCGCCTCGGCGTTGCGGATCTTCTCGATCACGAAGGGATCGGCATGGCCGTCCCCTTGTCGAAGACCAGGGTCTCCACGGAGTCGCAGGCGCAGAGCCAGAAGATGTACTCGTTGTAGTCGTCCGCGCCGGAGGCTCGCAGGACCACGAAATCGCCGCCGCCGCCGTACGCGCCCATGCGGACGTAATTCTGGTCCACGTCATCGCCGCCGCCCTGGGCGACCCACAGCCCGCGGGTCGGCTTCTACGACGTCGGCCGGATTGCCGACGACGTAGTACTTGATACCCAGGCCGCTCATGCGCCGGGCGCCTCGTGCAGGCAGAGTGCAGGACGAGCCGCGGCGAGTGCGGCGGAGGCGACGCCGCGCTGCCGCGAGGGAAGATCGAGGTTCATTCGGGTCATCCGGGAAAGCCGATAGTGTAACCTCGCGCCGTCAACCACCGCCGGAGCCCTTCGATGCGCATCGTCCTCGCCTGCCTGCTGCTGCTCCCCTCGCTCGCCTCGGCCGAGGCCATGCGCCTCCCGCCGGAAACCGTCCGGCTCAACCAGATGTCGGCGCGTTTCGCGCCGGTGGACATCCGCGTCGACCTGTCGGCGCTGCCGGAACCCGAGCGTCGCGCGCTCGCGAGCCTGATCAAGGCAGCGCGCATCACCGACGCGCTGTTCATGCGCCAGATGTGGGCCGGCAACGAGGCGATGCTGCTGCGGCTCATGGAAGACGAAACACCGCTCGGGCGCGCGCGCCTCGACTATTTCCTCGTCAATCGCGGCCCGTGGTCCAGGCTCGACGACAATGCGGTGTTCGTCCCGGGCGCGCCGGCCAAGCCCGAGGCCGCGAATTTCTATCCCGTCCGGCGCGACCAAGGCGGACGTCGAGGCCTGGCTCGCCAGACTCGGCGAGGCCGAGCGCGCAGTGGCGACCGGCTTCTTCACGACCATCCGGCGCGACGCGGCCGGAAACTTCCAGGCCGTGCCGTACAGCCTCGAGTACCAGGGCGAGCTCGCCGAGATGGCGCGACACCTCCGGGATGCCGCGTCGGCGACGACCGCGCCCTCGCTCAAGGCTTTCCTGGCGGCGCGCGCCGCGGCTTTCGCCAGCAACGACTACTACGCGAGCGATGTCGCCTGGATGAAGCTCGACTCCGCCGTCGAGCCGACGATCGGGCCGTACGAGGTGTACGAGGACGGCTGGTTCAACTACAAGGCGGCGTTCGAGGCCTTCATCACGGTGCGCGACGACGCCGAGACCGCAAAGCTCGAGCGCTTTGGGCAGGAATTGCAGTGGCTCGAGGACCGGCTGCCGATCGACCCGGCCTACCGCCGCAAGAAGCTGGGCGGGCTCGCGCCGATGCGCGTGGTCAACGTCGTGTTCGGCGCCGGCGACGGCAACCACGACGTGCAGACCGCCGCCTACAACCTGCCGAACGACGAGCGCATCGTCGCCGAAATGGGCTCGAAGCGCATGATGCTCAAGAACTACCAGCAGGCGAAGTTCGACAACACGCTGCTGCCGATCTCGAAGGTCGCGCTGGCCGGCGAGGACCAGGCCTTCGTCGACTTCGACGCCTTCTTCACGCACATCCTGATGCACGAGGTCATGCACGGCCTCGGGCCGACCAACACCGGGCCCCAAGGCACCGGCGGCGGCGTGCGGCCCGGCGCTGCGCGAGCTCTACAGCACGATCGAGGAAGCCAAGGCCGACATCTCGGGCCTGTGGGCGCTGCAGAAGCTGATGGACAAGGGCGTGATCGACCGTGCCGGAGAGCGGCGCATGTACACGACCTTCCTCGCCTCGGCGTTTCGCACGCTGCGCTTCGGCATGGATGACTCCCACGCGCGTGGCATGGCCCTGCAGGTGAACTACCTGCTGGACGCCGGCGCGTATCGCGTCGGTGCCGACGGCAGTTCAGCGTGGACCTGCGCAAGGCGCGCAAGGCCGTCGAGGGCCTTTCGCGCGAGCTCCTGACGATCGAGGCGAAAGGCGACTATGAAGGCGGCAAGCGCCTGATGGAGCGGCTGGTCGTGCTGCGGCCCGAAGTGCAGGCCGTTCTCGGCGACTGGACGGCGTGCCCGTGGACATCCGGCCGCGATTCGTCACGGCCGACGAACTGGAGAAGCGAATTTCCCTGACGCGTTGCGGGCTGTTTTCCGCATCGGCCGCATCGCCTTTGCGAACGGGAACGCGGTCCTTGCCGCGGGCCTGACGGCTTGTGCGCAGGCATTGGCAGGCCGCCGCGCGCCGCGCGCACTGTATGGCGCTCAGGCAATCGATCCGGAGCGTCTCATGTGGAAGGTGACGGCGTGGATTTGCCTCGCGGCGGCTTGCAGCGCAGGCGCTGGGAGCGACGCCCGAGGAGGCGGCGCGACTGTTCGACGCGCGTCAGTGGGAAGAGGCCGCCGCGGCATACCAGTCCATCGTGGATCGCGAACCCGGAAATGCGCTCGCGATCATTCGCCTCGCGCGCTCGCGCGCGGCGAACGGAGAGGACGCGCCGCGCTCGAAGCGCTGAGATCCTGGTTTGCGACCGGCAGCGCATCGTTCCAGGCGGCCATGACGCTTCCGGAGTTCGAGTCGCTTGCGCGCGGACCCTCGCTTCACCGCCATCGTCGAGCCGCATCGGCCGTGCAGCACGCCGGAATACCGCCAGTTCGATTTCTGGCTCGGCGACTGGGACGTCGAATCGGTGGCCGCCCCGGGCACGGTGAGCCGTAACCTGATCACGCGCGCCTACGACGGCTGCGCGATGCGCGAGGAGTACACGACGCCGCTCCGGCTATGCCGGGACGAGCCTCAACTTCTACGACGCCACGCGCAAGGTCTGGCACCAGACCTGGATCGACAACCAGGGCGGCGCGCTCTACATCGAGGGCGGCCTGCAAGGCACCTCGATGGTCCTGCAGAGCGTCGGCGACCGTCACCAACGTGCAGCGCATCACCTGGACGCCGCTGGACGGACGGGCGCGTGCGCCAGCACTGGGAGTCCACGACCGACGGCGGCAAGAGCTGGACCACCGCATTCGACGGCACTCTATACGCGACGCGCTACAGCGGTCTCCATCAATGCCTTGAAGCGCGGCAGCTCGCGCAGCGACGCGAGGTCCGGGTCGGATTCGTACTGGTCGCGGCGCTTCACGCCCGCGCCGATCGCCCGTTCGACGTTGTCGAGCGACTTCTCCGGCGTTGCCCGCGAGCGCATAGGCGCAGGCGAGGTTGTAGAAATCGGCCGGGGCTCCGCCGCCGATCTCGATGGCGCGTTCGAGGCTCCTGACCGCATCGGAGTATTTCTTCTGCTGGACCTGGCTGGTGCCGAGCCGATTCCAGGCGAACGCATTCGACGGATTGGCCTCGACGTATTGGCGGTACGCGGCCTCCGCCTCGGCCCAGCGTCCCTCGAGGTAGGGTTCCTCCGCGCGCATCAGTTCGGCGGTCAGCGGTTTCACGCCTGCCGGCACCGGGCTGACCGTGTCCATCACGATGCGCCATTCGTTCCCTTCGACCTTTTTCCAGACGCGTGCGAAGTAGCCGGCCTCGCGGCGCCTCGCCGATCCCGCTCGTAGCTGCCCCAGGTGTAACCGAGCTCGCCCGATCGTGCGACATCGGCGAACAGCGCCTCGCCTCGAAATTGGCCGGTCTGTGCGTTCGCCCATTCGTTGAGCGCGACGCGGCCGACGACCGGCATGTTGCCCGGCCGATGGACGCGCGCCTCGTCCGCGAGCCGGGCGCCGTATGCGCGCCCGAGGCTTTCCGCCGTCGCGGCCGCGAGAAACGCTCCTTCCGCGGCGAGCAGTGCGGCATTCTCCGCCGCGACGTCGACTCCGCGCCGCCTGCCCCTGGCCCGCGCGCCAGGACGAATGCGGCGGCTCGTCGATCGGCACGACGGCCGACGGCGTGTCGCTGCCGATGTCGAGGACGACCTTGAAGCTGCCGTCGCGCTGGCGCTTCCAGACCGAGAAGAACATGCCGTGCCGGTCCGGCTTGCCGTCGCGTCCGGCGTAGACGAGCGGTCCCGTGTTCCAGCCGAGGTCCCCGGCCGAGGCGATGTCGCCGTAGACGGGCGCCCAGTCCGCGCCCATCGGCGGCGGCGTCGAGCGGCTGGCCGGCGAGCGCGACGCGCACGCGAAACGGATGCGGATTGAAGGCGATGCCGTCGTCCGCGAAGTACGCGTAGAACGAATCGCGGAAGCCCTTCTCGGCCGCCGAGCCGCACGAACGCGCGTTCCGCGTCGAACAGTTCCTGCTGTGCCGGCGGCAGGCCGGCGTCCGCGGCGAGCCCGAGGGCAGGGAGCAGGGCGAAGGATGCGAGGAAGGCTTTCATGGGCGCGTTACCGGCGTGGCCACGTCGAGGCGGGCAGGCTACCGCCCGCGCGGGACCCGCGGTTCAATACGTGACTTTGGGATCGGTTAAGCTGGATGGCAGGCGGGGTTGCGCGCCTGCGCGCGAGGGAGCCGGGATGCCTTGGTGGGCGTGGATGGTGCTGGGGATCGGCTTGCTCGGCGTCGAGATGTTCGTCATCGACGCCCAGTTCTACCTCGTGTTCATCGGCCTGTCGGCCGCCATCGTCGGCCTCCTCGGCCTCGTCGGAGTCGAACTGCCGGACTGGTCCCAGTGGCTGGTGTTCTCGGTGCTCGCCGTCGTCGCGATGCTCGCGTTCCGGCGCCGCGTGTACGAAATGCTGCGCGGATCGGTCGGGCACGTCGACGAGCGGCTGACCGTCGGCGACCGCATCGTCGTGGATGCGCGGATCGAGCCCGGCCAGACCGGCCGGGTCGAATACCGCGGGTTCGAGCTGGAACGCCCGCAACACGGGCGCGACGGCGATCGAGCCGGGCCGCGAGGCCGTGATCTCCGCAGGTCGACGGTCTTACCTTGCACATCAAGGCGGAGTAATCGCACGCATGGAAACCGGGTACGCCATCGGCGTCATCGTACTGCTCGCCGTCATCATCATCGCGAAGACCGCGGTCGTCGTGCCGCAGCAGAGCGCCTTCGTCGTCGAGACGCTCGGCCGCTACAACCGCACGATCCAGGCCGGGTTCCACATCCTGAAGCCCTTCTTCGACCGCGTCGCCTACAAGCACAACCTCAAGGAAGAGGCGATGGACATCCCCGAGCAGGTCTGCATCACGCGCGACAACGTGCAGGTCGGCGTCGACGGCGTGCTCTACATGCAGGTGCTCGATGCGAGCAAGGCCTCCTACGGCATCACCAACTACCGCTTCGCGATCATCCAGCTCGCGCAGACGACGCTGCGCAGCGAGATCGGCAAGATCGAGCTCGACCGCACCTTCGAGGAGCGCGCCACGATCAACGCCAATGTCGTCAACGAGCTCGACAAGGCCTCGGCACCCTGGGGCGTCAAGGTCCTGCGCTACGAGATCAAGAACATCAACCCGCCGAAGGACGTGCTCTCGGCGATGGAGAAGCAGATGCGCGCCGAGCGCGAGAAGCGCGCGGTCGTGCTGACCTCCGAGGGCGAGCGCGACGCGAAGATCAACCAGGCCGAGGGCGAGAAGCAGCGCGTCATCAAGGAGTCCGAGGCGAACAAGCAGCAGCAGATCAACGAGGCCGCGGGCGAAGCCGCGGCGATCCTCGCGGTGGCGACGGCGACCGCGGAGGGGCTCAAGCAGGTCGGCGAGGCGCTGGCGGGCCGCGGCGGCGCCGAGGCGATGCAGCTGCGGATCGCCGAGGAATACGTCAAGCAGTTCGGGACGCTCGCGCACGAGGCCGTCGAGCACGCTCGTCGTGCCGGCGAACCTTTCGGACGTCGCTTCGATGATCGCGCTCGCGACCAACGTCGTCAAAAGCCAGAAAGCGGGGTCCTGACATGGCAGTTCGCCACCTGGCGCGCCGCCGTATGCGGCCGCCGCCGCGCTGTGCGCGCTCTGCCGCCGTCGCCGCGGACGCACGCGCGGCCGCTCCTCCTGCACGGCGGCAACATCCTCACCGGCGATCCCGCGCACCCGCGTGCCGAGGCGGTGCTTGACGATCGGCGAGCGGATCGCTTACGTCGGGGACCTGGCGACCGCGCGCTCGCGCGCGCCCGCCGGCGCGGCAGTCATCGACCTCGCGGGCCGTACGCTGCTGCCCGGCCTCGCGGATTCCCACGCACACCTCGCCGACATCGGCGAGCGCGAGCTCGGCTTCGACCTGACGGGCGTCGAGAGTGTCGAGGCGATGAAGCGCCGGCTCGCCGAGCGCGCCGCGTCGGACGCGTCGCCATGGATCGTCGGCGCGAACTGGATCGAGTCGAAGTGGACACCGGCGGTCTTCCCGTCGCGCCAGCGACCTCGACGCCGTCGTCAGCGACCGCCCGGTCGTCCTCCAGCGCGTCGACGGGCACGCCGTGATCGTGAACACGAAGGCTCTCGAGGTGCTCGGCATCACGCGTGACACGCCCGACCCGCCGGGCGGACAGATCCTGCGCGACCCGGCCAGCCGGCGAGGCGACGGGCATGCTCGTCGACAACGCGATGGACCTCGTGTGGCGGCACGCTCCCGCCCGAGACCGACGAGGAATCGCTCGCGCGAAATCTCGAGGCGGGCGCGGCGCACTACGTGCGGCTCGGCTGGACGGAGTTGCAGTACGCCGGGACGACCTGGGCGAGGTCGAGCAGCTTTGCCGCCTTTACGCGTCGGGCCGCATGAAGCTTCGCGTCTATGTCGCGATCGGCGGCCCGGGCGAGGACGCCGAGAAGCTCCTCGCGCCGGGCCGCGACTACCAGAGTCCTGCGACCCGCGGCTCACGGTGCGCGCGATCAAGCTCTACATGGACGGCGCGCTCGGCAGCCGCGGCGCCGCGCTCGATGCGCCCTACAGCGACTCGCCCGGCAACCGCGGCCTTTACGTGACGCCGCCGGAGGAGATCCTGCGCATCGCGACCGCGGCGTTGAGGCGCGGTATCCAGGTCGAGACCCACGCCATCGGCGATCGCGGCAACCGCGTCGCGCTCGACCAGTACGAGAAAGCCTTCGCCGCGGTGCCGGCTGCAGAGCGCCCCGTCGCCGACCCGCGATTCCGCATCGAACATGCGCAGGTCGTCGCGGACGCCGACATCCCGCGCTTCGCGAAGCTCGGCGTGATCGCCTCGATGCAGACCTCGCATGCGATCAGCGACATGCTGTTCGCGCCCGCCCGGCTGGGCCCGCGCGCATCGGCGGCGCCTATGCCTGGCGGAAATTCCTCGATGCGGGCGCGATGATCGCGGGCGGCACGGATGCGCCGGTCGAAGCGGGCGACCCGCGCGTCGAGTTCTACGCGGCCGTCGCGCGCCGCACGCTCGAGGGCTTTGCGGGCCCGGACTGGGGCCTCGACCAGCGCCTGACGCGCGAAGAGGCGCTCGCGATCCTGACGCGGAACTCGGCTTACGCGGCGTTCCAGGAGAAGGAGCGCGGCAGCATCGAGGCTGGCAAGCTGGCCGACTTCAGCGTGTTCTCGGCGGACTGGATGACGATTCCGGAGGCGGAGATCCCGCGCTCCGACGCCGGTCATGACCGTGATCGGCGGCGAGGTCGCCTGGCAGGCGCCCTGAGCGAGGGACAGTCTCCTAGGCGACCGATCGCGCCTTCGCGGTCCCGACCTGGAAGCGGCCCGTCGCCGTCAGGCGGTCGCCGAGCACCTGGGCGTTGCGGAGCTCGGCGCGGCGCGTCGCGAACGGCATCGCCGACACTTCCTTGAGCGGCGCCGAGCGGGCAAACAGGAATCCCTGGGCGGCGACGCAGCCGAGCTCCAGGAGCTTCGCCACCTGTTCCTCGTGCTCGACGCCCTCGGCCACGGTTTCGAGGCCGAGCGTTTCGCCGAGCATCACCACCGCGCGCGCGAGTTCCGGCCCGTCGTCCTGCTCGGTCAGGCGGCCGACGAAGGAGCGGTCGATCTTGAGGATGTCGATCGGGAAGCGGTGCAGGTAGGAGAGCGACGAGTAGCCCATCCCGAAGTCGTCGATCGCGAGCCGCACGCCGAGCGACTTCAGCTCGCGGAAGCGCTCGAGGTTGACCTCGGTGTTGTGCATGATCGTGCTCTCGGTGAGCTCGATGACGAGGTTGCCGGGCTCGAGGCCCGATGCGTCGAGCGCCGCGCGGACGTCCGCAACCAGGTCGGCGTGCTGCAGGTGCCGGCCGGACACGTTGATCGCGACGCGCAGGCCCTCGCCGGCGACGACCGTGTCGCGCCAGGCCTTGACGGCGCGGCAGGCTTCCGCGAGAACCCAGCGGCCGAGCTCGATGATCTGGCCGGACTCCTCGGCAGCGGCGATGAACGCGCCCGGCATCACCAGGCCGTGGTCCGGGTGGTTCCAGCGCACCAGCGCCTCGACGCCGAGCAGCTCGCGCTTGGCGAGGTCGACGACCGGCTGGTACTCGAGGAAGAACTCGCCGCGCTCGAGCGCCAGGTTGATGTCCTCCTCCAGGCGCAGCCGCTCGCGCAGCTGCTCCTGCATGCGCGGCTGGAACACCACGAAGCGCGCCTTGCCGGCCGCCTTCGCGTTGTACATCGCGATGTCGGCGTTGCGCAGGAGCTGCTCGGTATCGTCGCCCGGCTGGGAGAAGGCGATGCCGATGCTCGCCGCCATGTAGGTGTCGCTGCCGTCGAGCTGCAGCGGCTCGTCGAAGGAACGCGTGATCGTCGCGGCGACGCGCTCGACGTCGGTGGACTCGTTGATGCCCTCGAGCAGGATGGCGAACTCGTCGCCGCCGAGGCGCGCGACCGTGTCCGAGGGCCGCGTCGACTTGACGAGGCGCTGGGCGGCGGCCTGCAGCAGACGGTCGCCGGCATCGTGGCCGAGCGAGTCGTTGACGTTCTTGAAGTTGTCGAGGTCGAGGAACATGACCGCGACGCGCTGGCGCGAGCGTTGTGCGAGCGTCAGCGCGTGCTGGACGCGGTTGCGGAACAGGCTGCGGTTGGCGAGCAGCGTGAGCGGGTCGTGGAAGGCGAGCTGGCGCAGCTGCTCCTCGAGCGCCTTGCGCTCGCTCACGTCGCGGAAATTGAGCGCGAGGCCGGCGATCGCCGGGTCGTCGAGCAGGTTGCTGCCGACGCTCTCGAGCGTGCTGCGGCGCGCGCCGTTGCCGGCCACGACCTCGACCGGGCCGATCGAGCGGCCGTGCGTGGAGGCGACCTCGACGAGGAACGCCGCGAGCCGTTCGCGGTCCGCTTCGCCCCAGAGGTCGAGCAGGTTGCGGCCCACGAGGTCGTCCGGGTTCATGCCGAAGGTGCGCTCGGCGGCGGGCGAGGCGAAGCGCAGGCGCCCGTCGACGTCCACGATCATGATCACGTCGGAGGCGTTCTTGATCAGCGAGGCGTAGCGGGCCTCGACGATTCCGGCCGCGCGCCGCTCGCGCACCAGCGCGTCGTCGCGCGACATCACGCCCTGGCGCAGCATCACGAGCAGCGTCAGCGCGAAGATGATGACCGTCATCGCCGTCGCCGGGCTCGACATCGAGCTGCTCTCGACGTAGACGAGCACCAGGAACGATACGAGCATCGCGACGTACGGCATGGCCTGCACCAGCGCGCTGCCGAAAGCCGTCGGCTCCTGGCGCGCTGCCGGCGCACCGCGCAGCTGTTCGCGCGCGGCCGCAATCAGCCACGCATAGCAGGACAGGTACAGCGCGTCGGACAGGCCGCCCGGCAGGTAGGTGCCGGTGACCTTGGCCATGGCCCAGACGATGTCGGCGAGCGACATCGTCGAGAAGCCGATCGTGAGGAAGATGAGCGTGCGCCGCGCGATCGCGCCCGTGCCCGCGTGCATCAGCAGGATGCCGAAGGCGAGCAGCATCAGGCAGTTGAGCCCGATGTAGCTCTGGGTCAGGACGTACTTGAAGACGTCCGGGTCGCGGTCCGCCGCCGCGGCCGGCGCGATCACGAAGAACCAGAAGAAGGCGCCGAAGCCCAGCATCAGGATGGTCGCGTCGAGCGCGAGGCGGCCCCACTGCACGCGCACGGTCGCCGCGCGCACGGCGACGAGGATGGCGGTGAAGAGGAGCGGGTAGAAGCCGAGGAAGAAGACGTCGCCGACCGAGGGGAACGGGTCGATGCCGAACATCCAGTAGGTCGAGTTCAGCAGGTTTCCGACCGTGTAGACCCACGATCGATGCCGCGAGGAACGCCCAGGTGCGCTTGACCGCGGGCTCGCTCGCGCCGCCGGCGGCGACCATCGCCAGCACCGCGGAGCCGAGGCTGGCCGGGAAGTCGGAGAACAGCTTGAAAATCTCGAAGGCAGGGCCGCCCGAGCCTTCCGCGAAGGTCAGGAGCAGCGTGATCGGGATATAGATGAATAGGCCGACCGCCAGCGCCCCCGTCCAACGGGCGACGAACGGCTCGCGATCCGGCCTTGCATCAGGGCTTTCTGGGGCAGGCGACATGTCCCGGGCGCACACTCCACGCGCAGCCGCCCACCCGGGCGGCTTTCGAGTGGACATATGTAGCCTGACCCGCTCGGTTACTAACTGTGATACCGGTCAGGAAACGGGCCCCTGCGGGTGACGGGGTGCACACTCCCCGATAGCCAGACGCCGCCCGGCAGGGCTGGCGGGCTCAGCGCCAGACGGCGTCCGCGACGCGCAGCAGGTTCTCGCCGAGGATGCCGCGGATGGCGGCGTCGGGATATCCGAGGCCCTCGAGGCCCGCGCGGATCGCGGGGATGACCTCGGGCGGGCGCGAAGCCCGAGCCCCGTCCGTAGCCCCATTCGCGCGGCCAGATTTCGGGTCCGCCGCGGCCGGGCTCGTCGAGTTCCGAGCTCTTGAACATGTAGTCGAGCCCGAGTGCCGCATGCTCGGCGCCGACGAGCTGTGCCACGTAGTCGATGTTGCGGACGATGACCTCGGCGGTCGGCGGACCGGAGCCCAGGAAGAGGCCGACACCGTTGATCCCGACGACGCCTCCGGTGGCGGCACACGCCCGGATCAGTTCGTCCGGGATGTTGCGCGGATGGTCGCGCAGCGCGCGCGGGTTGGAGTGCGAGAAGATGACGGGTCGGTCGGTCGAGTCGAGGATCTCGCGCGCCGTGCGATAGCCGGTATGGGAACAGCACTTGACCATGCCGACCCGATCCATCTCCGCGAGGATCGCGCGGCCGAGCTCGGTGAGCCCTTCGTCCTCGGGGTCGTGGCAGCCGCTGCCCGCGAGGTTGCGACGGTTGTAGACCAGCAGCATCCAGCGCACGCCGATTTCATGCAGGAACTCGACCAGCGAAACCTGCGGACCCAGCGCCTGGACGCCTTCCACGTCCATGCACACGGCGAGCCGGCCGCTCGCGCGCGCCGCGCGAAGGTCGGCCGTCGTCGCGCCGAGGAGGTAGCGGTCGGGGTTCGCCTTGACGAAATGGCGGATGCTCGCCGCCGTGCGGATCATGCGATCGAGCGGCACGAGGCTGTCGCCGATGTTCACCGTCACGACGTCCACGCCGGCCTGCGCGGTAGCGCGCGAGCTGCGGCAGGAACTCGTCGATTTCCCGCAGCGGCAGGCAGGCGTGATTGTCCCAGACGAGCCCGGCCTCGTTCATAATGGCCGCATTCTAGGCGAAGCAAAGCGGGGCCGACGATGAAGATCTCGATGTACGACGCGGCAGTGAAGACGGGCATTCGGATGATGACGAACCTGGCATCGGTGCTCGAGAAGGCGGCGCAGCACGCCGAAGCGCGCAAGATCGACCCGGAAGTCTTCGTCGGCGCGCGCCTTGCGCCCGACATGTTCCCGCTGTCGCGCCAGGTCCAGATCGCGTCCGACTCCGTGAAGATGGGCGCCGCACGCCTCGCGGGCGTCGCCGCGCCGTCCTTGGAGGACGACGAGAAGACGCTTGCCCGAGCTGGTGGAGCGCGCGCGCAAGACGGCGCGATACCTCGAGACGCTCAAGCCGGAACAGTTCGACGGCGCGGAAGCGCGCGCGGTCCGCTGGAAATCGCGAAGCGCGGAGCGCGAAATGCAGGGACTCCCCTACCTGCTGCACCAGATGCTGCCGAACGTGCATTTCCACTGCACGACGACTTACGACATCCTGCGCCACAACGGCGTCGAGCTCGGCAAGATGGACTACCTCGGCCGCGACCCGCCGGGCCTGAGCGGCAGATCCCGGCGCTACATCCGGCCGAATCGTCCGCCCTGGAAATCGGCAAATGCCGCCGCGATCTCGCGCTCGCTGTTCATCACGAAGGGGCCGTATCCGACGACCGGCTCGGCGATCGGCTCGCCGGCCAGCACCAGCGCCGACAACTCTCCCTCGGCCGCCATCGGTGAATTCCCCGCCCTCGCGGGCGAGCCGCACGATCTGCGCCGGCCCCGCCGCGTGCTCGCCATTGACGATCGCGCGGCCCTGCATCGGCACGATGGCGGTGGTGTGGCCCTCGGGGGTCTTCAGCGTCACGGACTTGCCGTCGGAGACCTGCAGGTCCCAGACCTCGATCGGCGTGAATGTTTCGGCGGGGCCCCGGTGTCCCGTCGTGCTCGCCCGCGATGATGCGGAGCGTGCCCGCGCCGTCGCCGAGCGTGACGCGCGGGATCGAGGCGTCGAGGATGGTCTGGTAGCGGGGCTTCGCCATCTTGTCGCGCGCCGGCAGGTTGACCCAGAGCTGCATCATCGACATCGTCCCGCCTTCGCGGGTGAAGCGCTCCGAGTGGAATTCCTCGTGCAGGATCCCGGAGGCCGCCGTCATCCATTGCACGTCGCCCGGGCCGATGCGGCCGCCATTGCCCGCCGAGTCGCGGTGCTCGAGCTCGCCCGCGTAGACGATCGTGACGGTCTCGAAGCCGCGGTGCGGATGCACGCCGACGCCGCGCCGCCGCGGGGCCGGGTCGAAATGACGCGGCGCCGCGTAGTCGAGCATCAGGAACGGCGAGAGCGCCTCGCGGCCGAGGCCGTCGTAGGAAAACACCGAGCGGACCGGGAAGCCATCGCCCACCCAGTGGGGCGGGGCGGCGTCGTGGACGGCGAGTACCTGGCGCATCGCGGGAGCCTCCTTCATTCGCGCGTAGTCGTGATCGTCGCGCCCGCCTGGAGCGTGCGCGTCACCGGTGTCTTCCCCGCGATCTCGACCAGCTTGTCCCATTGCGCCGCCTCGAGCGGCGCGTCCGACGCGAGCCGGCGCGCGATGTGCGTGTGGCCGTCGTCGTCCTTGTAGAGCGTGAGCGCGACGCGCATGGCGCCGATCGACCAGCCCTTGCGGTCGGCATACATCTTGAGCGTGATCGCGGTGCAGGCGCCGAGGCCCGCGAGCAGCAGGTTGTAGGGCGCGGGCCCGGCATTCCCGCCGCCGGCGCCGAGCGGCTCATCGGCGACGAGCGAGAAGCCGCCGGTCTCGATCGATTGCGCGTAGTTCGGCCCGGTCGGCACCAGGACGGCGGATGCCAGGCGCTTCATGGCGTGGCGCGCAGGCGCAGGCCCGCGGGATCCGGCGCGATCGAGCGGCTCGCCGCGGGCGCCCTCGACGCGGCCGAAACGCCCGCCTGCGACCCAATCGCGGGTGGCCTGTTCCATCTCCTCGAACGAGCGGCCGACGAAATTCCACCACAGCAGGATTTCCTCGCCGAGTGGCTCGCCGCCGATCAGGAGCAGGCGCGTGGCGGCGGGCGCGTCGACGACCAGCCGTTCCCGGCCCGGGCCGAAGTATAGAAGGGCGCCGGGAGCCAGCGATCTCGCCGTCGATGCTGGCGCCGCCCTCCAGCGCCATCACGCCATGCTCGAAGGCGGGATCGAGCGTCAGCTCCGCGCGGGCGGGACCTTGCGATGCGAGGTCGACGCCGACGAGGGGCGTGAACACCTCGGCCGGCGCGAGCTCCCCGGCAAAGCGTCCCGCAAGCACGGTGATCCGGAATCCCGCCGCGATCGAGGATCGGCAGCGTCGGATAATGTTGGAAGGACGGCTCGCGGTCGCTCTCGTGCTTCGGCAGCGCGATCCACAATTGCGCGAGCTGGAACCGGCCTGGCGCGTCCGCGGGCGATTCCTCGGCGTGCGAGATGCCGCGTCCAGCGGTCATGAGGTTGACCTGGCCCGGCTGGATCCACTGCCGGTAGCCGAGGCTGTCGGTGTGCAGGATCGTCCCCTCGATCATCCAGCTGAAAGTCTGCAGTCCGATGTGGGGGTGCGGGCCGATGAGCAGCCCTTTCCCGGCCGCAAATTCCGCCGGGCCCGCGTGGTCGAGAAAGCACCAGGCGCCGATCGTGCGCCGGTGGCGGTTCGGCAGCGCGCGCCGGATCTCGAAGCCGTCCCCGACCACGGCCCGCTTGGATTCGAGCCTCTCGATGTTCATCGCCCGATGATGCTCCGGCTGGAAAGGGCCCGCAATCGCGCGTAGCCTGCGAGGAAAACAGGGGCTTCCAATGCCGCGCATCGTGACTGTCTTGCTGTTGCTATCATCGTTCCCAGCCATGGCAAATTCCGCCGAAACACCCGAGGCGCGGCTCGCGGCCGCGGGCTTCACGTTGCCGGCACCGCCCAAGCCGGTCGCGACCTACGTCACCTCGGTGCGGACCGGGAACCTGCTGTTCCTGTCCGGGCACGGCGAGTGCGGCGAGCCCGCGACGTACGGCAAGCTCGGCGCCGACGTCACGCTCGAGCAGGGCACCCTTTCCGCGCAGAAAGTCGGGCTCTGCATGCTGGCGACCATCAAGGCCGCGGTCGGCGAGCTGTCGCGCGTCAAGCGTTTCGTCCGGATCCTTGGAATGGTGCAGGCGACGCCGGATTTCAAGGACCACCCGCGGGTCATCAACGGCTTTTCCGACCTGATGGTCGTTGCATTCGGCGATGGAGGACGCGGCGCGCGCTCCGCCGTCGGCATGGCGTCGCTGCCCTCCAACATCGCGGTCGAGATCGAGGCGACGGTCGAGCTGCACGACGGAACCTGATGGCGCGGCGCATGCGCCAGGCGTTCCTGTTCTTGCTCGTTCCCGCAGGCCTGTATGCGGCGCTTTGCCTGTTGATGTTCTTCACGCAGCGGTCGCAAATCTATTTTCCAGTGCGTGAATCGGCGGCACCGGGCGCCACGCCGATGTATCTTGCCGGCCACGGGCGCACAGATCAAGGTCTGGACCGTCGAGCGGCCGGGGCCTGCGGCGCTCCTTTACTTCGGCGGCAATGCGGAGGATGTCGGCGCCAGCATCGGGATGTTCGCCGGGCGACTGCCCGGATCATTCGCTCTATTTCGTCAACTACCGTGGTTACGGCGGAAGCACCGGCGAGCCGTCCGAGCGTGCGCTCGTGGCTGACGCAATCGCGCTGTATGACCAGCTGCGATGCCCGTTATGCGGACGTTTCCGTCATCGGCCGCAGCCTCGGCAGCGGCGTCGCCGTGCAGCTCGCGAAGCGAGCGCGACGTCAAGCGCCTCGCCTTGGTCACGCCGTTCGACAGCCTGGTGAATGTCGCGCGTACCCACTTCCCGTGGTTCCCAGTCGGACTGCTCATGCTGGATCGCTACGATTCGGCAAGCCGGGCATCCGGCGATCACGGCGGAGGTCCTGGTCGTGATCGCGGAAGCGGACGAGATCGTCCCGCGCGCCAGAAGCGACGCGCTCGTCAGCGCGTTCCGGATCCCGCCGCGTGTAGTCGTCCTCGAAGCGCCCGCCATAACGATATTGATCTCGACCCGCGTTACCTCGACGAAGTCGCGACGTTCTTGGCGGGGTAGCGTGGCCCCGGACCGCGGCGGGACGCTTCACGCCTGCGGCAGCGCGTCCACGAACTCGGCCATCTGCCGGCGCGTGTCGGCGTCCGGCAGCCGGCCCCTGCCACCGCCCAGGTTGTCCACCATGTGCTTGGCCTTGCTGGTCGCCGGCGTCACGACCGTGACCGCCGGGTGACCCAGCACGTACTTGATGAAGAACTGCGCCCAGGTCGCTGCGTCGAACTCCGCCGCCCAGTCGGGCAGCGGCCGCTCGCCGACGCGCTGGAACAGGCGCGTGCGGCCGAACGGCACGTACACCATCACGGCGATTTTGCGCTCCATCGCGAGCGGCAGTATCGTCTCCTCGACGCTGCGGTTGTCGACCGCGTAGTCGACGCCGATGAAATCGAGCGGTTCCGCGCGCATCACGCGCTCGAGTTCGGCGTACTGCGCCTTGTTGGTCGACGTGACGCCGATGTAGCGCACGCGCTTCGCCGCCTTGAGCTCCTTGAGGATGCCGAGCTGCACGGGCACGTCGCCGAGGTTGTGGACCTGGATGAGGTCGATGGTCTCGACGCCGAAGCGGCGGAACGATTCCTCGATCTGCGCGCGCGCGGCTGCCGGGTCGGCGGCGCCGCCGCCACGGGCGACGTTGACCTTGGTCGCCCAGAACAGCTTTTTCGTGAGGCCGAGTTCGCGCGCGAGCTGCCCCGCGACCTCCTCGGAGGCGCCGTAGGAAGGCGCGGTGTCGAAAACCGTGGCGCCGCGCTCGACCATCGCCCTGAGCACTTCACCCAGCCCTTTCGCATCCTCACTCTCGGCCACGCTGCGGAAGGTGGCGGAGCTGCCGAGCCCGACGACCGGAATGGTCTCGCCGCTCGACGGTATGGGTCGGGTGATCAGCGAAGCGGGGGCGAGCGCCGACGCCAGCCGCGGCCCCGAATCCGAGCGTCGCTCCCGCGCCGAGCGCCATGCCGATCCATTGGCGACGGTCGATCATTCCTCGGAATACCCTCCCACTTCGCTGCCGGCATTTCAGAGCTGGTCGTGGCCGGTGCGACGATGCACCGCGCCCTGCAGCATCGCGAGCGCTTCGACCGCGACCGTGTCCTGGCCCTCGTTCGTCAGGATCGTGAACCAGAGCGTGAGGCTGCCGGCCTGAATGCGCCCTGGCTCATGAACTTGAACTCGTCGGGCCCCGGGTCGCGATCCGTGGCCGTGAAGTAGAAGCCGACGCCATTGGCGCCGGCGATGTGGCGCACCTCGAGGTAGCCCTCGACCGTCTCGGGCTGGATGCGCTCGGCGAGGTCGCGGACCGCGTCACGCAACTGCGGCAGCTCGCGCACGTCCTTGGACGTGGGATCGGCCCATTCGGGCCGCACGAAGACCTGGCGCGGCCCGCCGTCGACCACGGCGATCTCGATGGTCGGCGGGCCGCCGCCCTGGGGCACCTCGAAATGTTCGGCCCAGCCTGCCGGCAATGTCGAGTTCGAGCGTGTCGTGGTTGGGCAGTTCGTAGCGGCGGATGGACGATTCGTCGGCCCGCGCGGGCGCGGCCGCGAGCCAGGCGGCGAGCAGGAGCAGGGGTCACGGACCGAATTATGGCCCGCGGCGGGGAGGCTCCGCGTTACGAGGCGGGCGCCGGCGCCGGAAGGGGGCGCCCTCGCCGGAGACGAAGCCGACCTTCTGCAGGCCGCCGCGCTGCAGCGTGAACAGCACGTTCGCGACGTAGACGTAGGGCACGCGACGGTGTGCGTCCACGTGGACTTCCGGCTGCGGGTCCTTGGCATTTTCGATCGAGACGTAGTCGCGGAAGGTCTGCGCGTCGACCGGCGTGCCGTTCCAGTAGACCGAGCCGTCGAATTCCACGAAGATCCGGACCACCATCGGCTCGACCGGCGGAGGATTCGGGTTGTCGCGCGGCAGGTCGATCTTGACCGCGTGCGTCATCACCGGGATCGTGATGATGAAGATGATCAGCAGCACGAGCATGATGTCGACGAGCGGAATCACGTTCGGCTCGACCATTGGATCGCCACTGTCGCCCTTGACCGAAATCGCCATTCCGTCCCCCGCGAGCCCCTGTCTCAGGGCCTTGATATTCAGGTCCTTGGAGTTTGCCCGCCCACCCCGAATGGCGCAAGCCAGCGAGGCGCCTACGGTGCTATTCTTTTTGAAAAACCGGCTGGCACCGGTCGGGCGGGGTACAGGCATGACGAAATCAACCGGCGACACTGCGCAACATGGCCCTGGTGGGACACGCCGGGGCCGGGAAAACCCTGCTGGCTGAGGCGCTTCTGTTCGCAGCCGGCGCCACCCGCGCCAAGGGCAGCCTCGCCCGCGGCACCACCGTTTCGGACCACGATCCGCAGGCGCGCCGCCTGCAGCATTCCGATCGATGCCACGGTCTGCTGGCTCGAGACCGGCCAGGCCCACGTCAACCTGATCGACACGCCCGGTTTTCCGGATTTCATCGGCCGGACGCTGCCGATTCTCGAGGCGGTCGAGACCGCGGCCGTCGTCGTGAGCGCGGTCGCCGGCGTCGAGCCGATGTCGCAGCGCATGATGGACGCCGCCCGCGACCGCGGCCTGTGCCGGATCGTCGTCGTGAACAAGATCGATGCGCGCGACGCGAATGCCGAGTCGGTGCTGGAGGAGATCCGCGAGCAGTTCGGGCGCGAATGCCTGCCGATCAACCTCCCGGCCGCGGGCGGCACGAAAGTCGTCGACTGCTTTTTCCATAACCAAGGCGAGGCGACCGACTTCTCCTCGGTCCAGGAAGCGCACACCCGGATCATTGACCAGGTCGTCGAGGTCGACGACGACCTCATGGCCCTGTACCTCGAGCAGGGCGAAGAACTCGAGCCCGAGCAGCTGCACGATCCCTTCGAAAAGGCGTTGCGCGAAGGCCACCTCGTGCCCGTCTGTTTCGTCTCCGCGGAGACCGGCGCCGGCATCCCGCGAACTGCTCGAAGCGATCGCGCGGCTGATGCCGAACCCGGCCGAGGGCAACCCGCCGCCTTTCCTGAAGGGCGAAGGCGATGCGGCGGAACGCGTCGCCGTTTCCCCGGATCCCGGCCGGCACGCGATCGCGCACGTGTTCAAGGTGATCATGGATCCCTTCGTCGGCAAGCTGGGCCTCTTCCGCGTGCACCAGGGCACGATCCGGGCCGGCGCCCAGCTCTTCGTCGGCGACGGCCGCAAGCCCGTCAAGATCGCGCACCTGTTCCGGATGCAGGGCAAGGAGCACACCGAGATCCCGCTCGCGGTGCCGGGCGACATCTGCGCCGTGGCCAAGCTCGACGAGCTGCACTTCGACGCGGTGCTGCACGATTCGCACGACGAGGACCATTTCCACCTGAAGCCCATGACCTACCCGCCGGCCATGCTCGGCGATCGCCATCGAGCCGGAGCGGCGTGGCGACGAGCACAAGCTCGCCGAGGCCCTGCACAAGCTCGCCGCCGAGGATCCCTGCGTCCGCGTCGAGCACCATGCCGGGCTGAACGAAACCGTGCTGTACGGCATGGGGGACCTGCACCTGCGCGTCATGACCGAGCGCATGACCGAGCGTTACGGCGTCACCGTGAAGTCCCATCCGCCGTCGATCCCGTACCGCGAGACGATCACGCGGCCGGCCGACGGCCATCACCGCCACAAGAAACAGACGGGCGGCGCCGGCCAGTTCGGCGAGGTGTACCTGCGCATCGAACCGCTCGCGCGCGGCTCGGGCTTCGAGTTCGTCGACGACGTGGTCGGCGGTGCGATCCCCAACCAGTTCATCCCGGCGGTCGAAAAAGGCATGCGCCACGCGCTCGCGGAGGGCGCGGTCGCGGGATTCCCGCTGCAGGACATCCGCGTTTCGGTCTACGACGGCAAGTACCATTCCGTGGACTCGAAGGAGGTCGCCTTCGTCTCTGCCGGACGCAAGGCCTTCCTCGACGCCGTGCAGAAGGCGGCGCCGGCCGTGCTCGAGCCGATCGTGCACGTCGAGATCAACGCGCCGGGAACGGTGATGGGCGACATCACGGCCGACCTCGCGACGCGGCGCGCGCGCATCGACGGCAACGAGGCGCGCGCGCGGGGCCGGATCGTGGTATCAGCCTACGTGCCGCTCGCGGAAGTCACGGATTACCAGAACCGGTTGAAGGCGCTGACCGGCGGAGAAGGGAGTTTCACCTTGCAGCTCAGTCATTACGACCCGGTACCGCCGCGCAAGCAGCACGAACTCGCAACCGCCTGGAAGCCCGCGGCGGGCGAGGAATGAATGCACTCCCGCTCCGACACGCGCATCATGGCCGTGTTCTGCGACTTCGAGAACGTCGCGCTCGGCGTGCGTGACGTGAAGATCGCCTCGTTCGACATCCGCAAGGTGCTCGAGCGGCTGCTGCTGAAGGGCAACATCGTCGTCAAGAAGGCCTACTGCAACTGGGAGCGCTACCACGACTACAAGCGCCCGATGCACGAGGCCGCCTTCGAGCTGATCGAGATCCCGCACGTGCGCCAGTCCGGCAAGAACTCCGCCGACATCCGCATGGTCGTCGATGCCCTCGACCTCTGCTACACCAAGGAGCATGTGGACACGTTCGTCGTCATCAGCGGCGACTCCGATTTCTCGCCGCTGGTCGCGAAGCTGCGCGAGAACAACAAGTTCGTGATCGGCTGCGGCGTCAAGCACTCGACCTCGGACCTGCTGATCAGCGGCTGCGACGAGTTCATCTATTACGACGACCTGGTGCGCGGCGAGAGCAGGGCGAAGGTCGCCCGCAAGGAAAAGGTCGCGAAGATCGGCGCCCAAGGCGGCGCCCGGCGCCGATGACCGGCGCCAGGAAGGCATCGAGCTCATGATGGAAACCGCCGAGGACCTGTTCGCCGAGCGCGACGCCGAGGAGAAGGTCTGGGGCTCGATGGTCAAGCAGGCCATCAAGCGCCGGAAGCCGGGATTCAACGAGAGCTATTACGGGTTCAAGACGTTCGGCAAGCTGCTCGAGGAGGCGCGCGACCGCAAGCTGATCGACCTCGAGTTCGACCCGAAGTCCGGCGGCTATATCATCACGCGGGTCGCCGCCGCCTGAGCCGATGGAGATTCGCGCATGAGGATGTCCGCCATGTTGTCGCGCACGCTTTTCCCGGTCCTCGCCGCGGCCGCCGCCGCCGGCGCCTGCCAGGATGCGCCGCACGTCGCGCCGAGCGGCGAAACGCAGGTCGACGGTCACGACCGTCGCGCGCGGGCCTCGAGCATCCCTGGTCGCTCGCTTTCCTGCCGGACGGGCGCATGCTGGTCACCGAGCGTGCCGGGCGCCTGCGCTACGTCACGCGCGAAGGCGCGCTCTCGGAGCCCGATTGTCCGGCGTGCCGGCGGTTGCATGCCGAGGGCCAGGGCGGGCCTGCTCGACGTGGTTCTCGACCCTGCCTTCGCCGAGAACTCGACGATCTACCTTTCCTACGCGGAGCCGGCGACGGACGGCACGAACGGCACCGCCGTGGCGCGCGCACGGCTCGACGGCGGCGCGCTGGCCGACGTGAAGGTCATCTTCCGGCAGCAGCCGAAGTTCAAGAGCAACCACCATTTCGGCTCGCGCCTCGTTTTCGCGCGCGACGGCAACCTCTTCGTCACGACCGGCGAGCGCAATTCGCAGCGCGACAAGTCCCAGGACCTCGGCACCCACATCGGCAAGATCCTGCGCATCACGACGGACGGCGGCGTGCCGGCCGACAACCCGTTCGTCGGCCGGGACGGCGCGCTGCCGGAGATCTGGTCGTACGGCCACCGCAACGCTGCAGGGCGCGGCGCTGCACCCGGAAACCGGCGAAGCTGTGGGACGCACGAGCACGGCCCACGCGGCGGCGACGAGATCAACCTGCCGCGCGCGCGGGCCGGAACTACGGCTGGCCCGTGATCACCTACGGCCGCGAGTACAGCGGACCCGCGATCGGCGAGGGCACGGCCAAGGCCGGCATGGAACAGCCGGCGCACTACTGGGTGCCGTCCATCGCGCCGTCCGGCATGGCCTTCCACAGCGGCAATGGCCACCCCGCGTGGAAGGGCCAACTTTTCGTCGGCGCGCTTGCCGCCGCGCAGCTGGTGCGCCTCGTCGTCGAGCCGGACGGCAAGGTCGTCCACGAAGAGCGCATCGGCATCGGCAAGCGCGTGCGCGACGTGCGCGAAGGCCCGGACGGGGCGCTCTACCTCGTGACGGACGAGGACGCCGGCGAAGTCCTGCGCGTCGTGCCCGCGCGCTGACCCGTGGATCGAACCGAGCGCTTCTACCGCATCCGGCAGCGCCTCCTCGAGAAAGGCTCGCTGACGCGGCGCGAGATCGAGGACGACCTCGAGATCTCGCATGCCACCTTCAAGCGCGACATCGAATACCTGCGCGACCGGCTGAACGTGCCGATCGTCTGGTCGCGCGAGCAGGGCGCTTACGTCCTCGACCCGAGGGCGGAACAGTCCGAGCTGCCCGGCGTCTGGTTCAGCCCGGCGGAGGTCTATGCGCTGCTCGAGATCGACCACCTGCTCGGCTCGCTGGGCGGCAGCCACCTCAAGCGCCAGCTCGAGCCGCTGCAGGCGCGCCTCTCGTCGCTACTCGACAGCGGCGATCACGGCCACCGCGAGATCCGCCGGCGCATCCGTGTGCTCGCGCTCGGCACCCGCCGCGTCAACCGCGACGTGTTCGAGGCGCTCTCGCTCGCGCTGCTCGGCCGCAAGCGGGCGTTCATCCGTCACCTGAAGCGCGTCGACGGCGACGTCACCGAGCGCACCGTCTCGCCGCAGCGTCTCGTGCATTACCGGTACAACTGGTACCTGGACGCCTGGGACCACGGCAAGGAGGCGCTGCGGACCTTCGCGGTCGACGCCATCCTGCACGCGCGCGTCGAGGACGCGGCCGCGAAGGACCTGCAGGACGACGAGCTGGACCGCGTGCTCGGCGCCGGCTACGGCATCTTCGCCGGCGCCGAGACGCAGACCGCGGTGCTGAAGTTCACGCCGGACAGCGCGCGCTGGGTGGCGGACGAGGTCTGGCACTCCCGGCAGGTCGGGCGCATCGAGGCGGATGGCAGCTACCTGCTCGAGCTGCCGTACAGCCGCGAGCACGAGCTCGTCATGGACCTCCTGCGCCACGGGTCGGGCGTCGAGGTCCTGGGGCCGCCTTCCCTGCGGGAGCGCGTCGCGAGCGAACTCGAAGCCGCGGCCCGCCTGTACGAATGACGGGTGCGATCGATGCGTGCCTGCGACCGGTCGTGCCACGGGCGAGACGGGCCGATGCGCGCCCCGCCGATTCTTGAATAAGTTGGCCGGATGAACGTCGACCTGCTGCGCGGCAACCGCAACCTGCTGTTCTGGGGCCTGCACACGCTGGGCTGGATCGCGTACGGCCTCGCGCAATACGTGGGCTCGGCGGTCTACGGCAAGGAGCCGGGCTACGTGCAGGTGATCGCGATCGCCGTCGCCGCCGGCTTCCTGTTCTCGGCACCGCTGCGCCGGCTATACCACCGGCTCTGGGCGGCGGGGCCGCGGGCAATGCTGATCGGCTCCTTGTTCGCCTGCTGGGTCGTCGCGCTCGCCTGGCGCGCCGTCATGAACACCGCATACATGCGGATCGTGAAGCCGGAATGGGCCATCGAGCATGCGCCACAGCCGCTCGAGATCTTCGTCGGCACGCTGTCCTCGATGGCGCTGCTGCTTTGCTGGACGGGCCTTTATTACGGCGTCAAGTTCTACGAGCGGCTGCAGCTCGAACGCGAGGCGACGCTCAAGCAGTCGGCCCTCGCCCAGGAGGCGCAGCTCAAGATGCTGCGCTACCAGCTGAACCCGCACTTCCTCTTCAACACGCTCAATGCGATTTCGACGCTCGTCCTGGACAACCAGAACCGCACCGCGAACCTCGCGGTCTCGCGGCTTTCCGAATTCCTGCGCTACACGCTGGACCAGGACCCCATGAAGAAGGTCACGCTGCGGCAGGAGCTCGATGCGCTCAACCTCTACCTCGGCATCGAGAAGCTTCGCTTCGGCGACCGGCTCCGGCTCGAGTTCGACGTGGACGAGCGCGCCGAGTCCGCGCTGGTCCCTTCGCTGCTGCTGCAGCCGCTGGTCGAGAACGCCATGAAGTACGCGATCGCGCCGCGCGAGCAGGGCGGAGCGGTCACCGTCATCGCGGGCATCGAGGGCCGGTCGTTGCGGCTCGCGGTCGTGGACGACGGGCCGGGGCTGCCTCCGGCCGTCGCGAATGCCAACGGCCGCGGGGTCGGCTTGCGCAACACGCGCGAACGGCTCAAGGTGCTGTACGGCGATGCGCACTCGATCGATGTGACCGACGCCTCGCCGGGGCTCTCCGTCGAGATGCGGTTGCCGCTGGAGGTCTGAAGCCGATGGCCGGGGCGATTCGCGCCATCATCGTCGACGACGAGCCGCTCGCGCGGCGCGGCCTCGAGCTCCGCCTGCGCGCCTTCGGCGATTTCGAGATCGTCGACCAGTGCGCGAACGGACGCGAGGCGATCGACTCCGTCGCCCGCCACTCGCCGGACCTCATGTTCCTCGACATCGAGATGCCGGGCATCGACGGCTTCGAGGTGCTGCGCCGGATCCCGCAGACCAGCATGCCCATGGTCGTATTCGTGACCGCCTTCGACCGCTACGCGATCGAGGCCTTCGATGCGCACGCGCTCGACTACCTGCTGAAGCCGCTGGTGGACGAGCGGCTCGAGCGCACGCTCGGGCACGTGCGCGAGCAGTTCGCCCAGCGCAAGTCGGTGCGGCACCGCGAGCAGCTCGTCGCGCTGCTGGCGCAGGTCACCGGCGCAGGCCAGCTCGACGCCGAGGAGCTGATCGCGCGAGGCACGGCGGGCGCGCCGCGCCGCTTTCCCGAAGTGCTGCCGATCCGCCTGGGCCGCGAGACCGTGCGCCTGCCCGTCGCGGCGATCGACTGGGTCGACGCCGCGGGCGATTACATGTGCGTGCACGCGGAAGGGCGCACGCACGTGGTGCGCGCCACGATGAAGCAGTTCGAGGAACGGCTGGACCCCGCCGACTTCCAGCGCATCCACCGCTCGACGATCGTGAACCTGCGGCGCATCCGCAAGCTCAAGCCCCACACCAACGGCGAATATTTCCTGACGCTGGACGGCGGCCATGAACTGAAGCTGTCGCGCAGCTACCGCGACAGGCTCGAGCGCATCCTCGGCAAGGCGTAAAGGCGTCGGTCTTCGACGTCAGCGGACGGAGGCGGACTCCGCGGGCGCAGGCGGTGCACGGCCCGGATCCTCCCCGCACCAGCCGAAGAAGAGCTGGAAGACCACGAGGAGCAGGGCGGCGACGGTGTCCATGCGTCGGATTCTAAGTCCGGTCCGCGCTGGGCGCGGCCGGACGTGGATTTCCGTCTCGTCGCGCCGCCCGAGTCGCTCCGTCTCAACGCCTGACTGGGTCGGCGTATGCTGGCGATCCATGGACGGCATCGAGCCCATCGTCGTCTGGGTCGACATTCCGGCGACGCCCGAACGCGCATTCGAGCACTTCGCCGCCGGGTTTGCCGAGTGGTGGCCCGCGGACACTCACTCGCTATCGCGCAGCGCCGCGACGCGCTGCCAACTGGATGCGACACCCGGCGGGGCAGCTCGAGGAGCGGGCGCCCGACGGCGCTGCGCCATCGCTGGGGCACGGTGGTCGCCGTCGATCCGGGACGGCGAATCCGGTTCACCTGGCACCCGGGCCGCGATCCGGACTCAGCCCAGTGGGTCGACGTGGAGTTCGCGCCGGCCGGTGCCGGTGCGCGTGTCACCCTGACCCACGGCGGCTGGGAGGCGCTCGGCGAAATCGCGCCCATCCTGCGCCGCGAGTACGACAGCGGTTGGCGCGACGTGCTCGCTCGATTCTTGGCCGGCCGCGCGCAGTCGTCGGATTAAGTCTAATCGCGCGCGACGGCCGTTCACGTTCTGTGAACCATGCACGCCTGTCGGCGCGCGACGACGCTTTACTGGCAGACGCCGCCGCGGCAGCAGCGGAAGATACCCGCATGGAACGCAAAGGAACGGCAATGAACACACGATGCGTGCGCTGACGGTCTCGGGTGTCTCGCGGCACTCACGGCGATCGCCGCCTGCGGCGGGGGCTCGGGCGGTGGCGAAAGCACGGGCCTGCCTCACGCTGCGCGTCGGCGATGCGCCGGTCGACGGTGCCAGCGAAGTCGTGTGTCGTATTCACCGGCATGACGCTGCACGGCGCAGGCGGCACGCGGAGCATCGAGTTTCCGGAGCCGCGCGAGGTCGACCTGCTCGACTACCAGAACGGGGCGACCGTCGACCTCCTCGACGGCGTCGAGGTCGACGCCGGCGACTATGAATGGATGCGGCTCGAGGTGATCGCGGAGGAGAACCGGAACGACGGCTCGTACATCCTGTTCGAGAGCGGTGAGCAATACCCGCTTTACATTCCCAGCGGTGCGCAGACCGGGCTGAAGCTCAACCGCCCATTTACCGTGGCCGCCGGCGGCATCACGCGCCTCGTCGCCGACTTCGATCTGCGAAAGTCGATCATCCAGCCGCCGGGACTGTCCCCGAACTACGTGCTGAAGCCCGTGCTGCGGCTGATGGACGAACTGGAAGTCGGCGCCATCGCGGGCGAGGTGGACCTTGCGGCGCTCGCCGTGGAGCAGCTTGAGCCCGGCGCCGGCGCGGCGGACTGCGCGGGAGGCGTGTACCTTTTCGCCGGCACCGATGCACTACCCGACGACGCGGATGGTGACTCCACCGACGGCAACGACCCGTCGTCTACCAGCCCCTCGAGTTCGACGGGCTCAATGCCGTGGTTCCGTACCAGATCGCATTCGTGGAAGCAGGCGATTACACGGTGGCCGCGACCTGCCACTTCGATGTCGACGCTTCGCCGGAGGCGAGCGAATACGACGCCGGGTGCCGCAAGCGGCGAGGCTGGATTCGAGACCATGACGTGGACGGCGAACGGCCAGGTCGTCGTCGAGCCCGACGCGACCACGATCGTGAACCTCCCCTAGGATCCCCGCGGGGCGCCGCAGGGCGATAAAGCCATCTCGGCACGGGCACGACGGCCGTGCGGACCCGACCGCTGTCCATGCAAGCAGCAGTTGTCCTTCGCCGTCGCGCGCCAACTGCGGAAACCCGTTTGCAAGCTTCCGGCTGCCCGCCGGCAAGACGATGACGGCCTCGCCCGTCTTTCCATCCGGGACGGATCCGGCGCAGCGCGCAGGGAACTGCCGTCCGGCGACGACTCGACCCAGCTGACGACCGCGCTGCCGTCGTCGAGCAGCACCGACATCCGCGCGGCCCAGCGGGTTGCCGTCGTCAACGGTCACCGGACTGCCGAAACCTGCGCCGGCGTCGGCCGAAAACGCCAGCCGGACGCGCGGAACGTCGTTGGCCGCGCTGAACCAGGCGACGGCCACGCGACGGCCATTCGCCGCGACGGCAGGGCCGTTGACCGGGCAGCCCTCGATCCGCCATTGGTCGGCCGGCAATGCGCGCGGATCTTCCCAGTGGCCGTCGCGGCAGCCGCGCGACGGAGATATCCCGCACTTCGAGCCGTGAACGGTCGCGGAAGACGACGAGCGGTCCCTCGGCCGTCACCGCCGCGGACGTCTGGCAGCAGTCGCACACGCGGGCGTCGAGCTGCGATTTCATCGTGCAGGCGCGAGGTCGCGACCGATGGCCGCGTAGCGCAACGTCATCTCGCCGCCGCCCTGACGCGTGCCCGCCGGAATCCGGCGGGCGTGTTGCGTCCGTCGAGCCACGCGGCCGCGAGCTGCCCGTCCTCGGCGGCGAACAGCGACACGAAGCCGTGCTCCGTCGCCGTGCCGTCCCGGTGCGGCACGAGCGGCTCGCTCCAGCTCCTCGCCGCCGTCGGCGGAAAGCGCGATCCGGACGTCGTAGGCGTGCGGGCGCCGACGGGTTCCTCACCAGCCAGTGCGCGGCGAGCAGGCCGTCCGGCAGCGCGACCATCGACGGGAAGTCGGCCCAGTTGACGAACCAGTCCGCGCCCTCGGCGATCACGCGCGGCGCCGACCAGCCTTCACCTGCACGGACGGCGAACGCAGTGACCGAGTGCCCGTCCGTCCTGCCGCTCGATCCAGCTCAGGAACACGCGGCCGTCGGCGGCGGAAAAGAGATTGGGACACGAGGCTCCCGGCGGCGGCCGGTGTCGGCAGTTCGCGCACCTGCGCCAGCGCCGCCTGGGCGCAGAACGACGAAGCCGGCGGCGGCATACGATGAATGACCGCGATCATCCGCGTCCTCCGCTTACTGCTTCAGGACCCAGTCGACGAGCGACGCCTGGATCGGCTCGCCGATGCCGTTCTGCGCGCCCGGATGATTGACGAACACGACGACGGCATAGGCCTTGCCGGAACGGCCGACGACGTAGCCCGCGATGGAGCTGACGTCGCGCAGCGTTCCGGTCTTCATGCGGATGCGGCTCGGGTCGTCCACGTTCTGGAAGCGCTTTTCCAGCGTGCCGTCGAGCCCGCCAAGCGCGAGCGACGTCAGGAATTCCGGGGCGTAGCGGCTCTGGTGCGCGCCGACCAGGAGCTTCGCCATGCTGTCCGCGGAGATGCGCGCGTCGCGCGAGAGTCCCGAACCGTTGGCGATGACGAGCTCCGGGAACTCGAGGCCGCGCGTCTTGAGCCAGCCGACGATGGTCTGCTCGCCCGCGGCGGCCGTCGCCGGCGTGCCGTTCATCTCGGCCGCGATCGCGAGCACGAGCGAGCGCGCCATCATGTTGCTGGAGTACTTGTTGGTGACGCGCACGATCTCGGAGAGCGGTTCCGACTCGTGGGTCAGGAGCAGTCGTGCCGACGGCGGCGTCGGCGCGCGCAGCATCCCGCCGCGGAACTGGCCGCCCGCCTGCCGCCAGAGCGTGACGAACGTGCCGTAGGCGTAATGAGCGGGGTCCATGATCGCGAGCCGCTGCGACTGCGGGCCGCAGTTCGCGGACAGGCGTCCGCTGACGATGACGCGGTCGGGCTTCGACGGCTCGATCGAGTACGACACCTGGTTGTTGCGGCCGACGCAGCGGCCGCTCGCGAGCGTCACGCGGTTGTCGACCACGAGGCCCTCCGGGGAACGGCTGGATCGTGAGGTCGATGCCGTGCGCCGTCGTCGGACGGCCGGATCGTGAAATCGGACGACTGCCAGTTCACCAGCAGTGCATCGGGCAGCACGTTGTAGGTGCGCCAGAACTTGCCGTCGAAATCCTCGGGACGCTCGTTCGGCCGCGGTGAAGCGGGTCTGGTCGACGACGATGTCACCCTCGATCACGCGCAGTCCCGTCTGCCGCAGGTCGTTCACGAAGCGCCACCAGCGCTCGATCGTGAGCAGCGGGTCGCCGCCTCCCTGCAGGTACAGGTTGCCCTTGAGCACGCCCTTCGTGACCGGCGCGTCCGCCAGGGCCCGCGTCTTCCAGGCATAGGCCGGGCCGAGCAGGTCGAGTGCCGCCCAGGTCGGCAGGACCTTCATCGTCGAGGCCGGCGCGCGCGCCATCGCGGAATTGAGCTCGAGCAGGTTGTCGCCGGTCGCGATGTCGCGCACGACGATGCTCACGCTCGACTCGGGCACGCTGTGCCGCGTCAGCGCCGCGCGCGTCGCGGGCGGCAGAGTTGTCCGCCAGGGCGGAAGCCGCAATGCTTGCCCCGAGCACGAGAGACGCGAACCGGATCCTCATTTGGTGCAATACTAATGTGCATGGATGCAACTTGCAGGGACCGGCGCAGTCTGAGCGCTGCAGCGAATCTTTCTGCTGGAGCATCCATGAAGACGCCATTGCGCCGGCTGTGGCCGGCGATGCTCATCATCCTCGTCGCATCCTGCACGGAACGCGCGCCGGTCGACGCCGAGTCCGAGGCGCCTGCCACGCGGGCCGTACAGGACGCGACACCCGCGGTCGCGCCGGCCAGCCTGCCGACGATTGCCGGCGCGCTGCCCAATTTCGCCGCGCTGGTCGAGACCTTCGGGCCCGCGGTCGTCAACGTCAGCACGATCGGCGGCGCGCGCGCGGTCCGCGGCGAGGGGCCGGAGCTCTCGCCGGACGACCCGCTCTACGATTTCTTCCGCGGATTCGGCTTCGGCGAACCGGGCGGCCGGCAGCCGCCGACCGCGCGGCGAAGGCTCGGGATTCGTGATCAGCGCCGACGGATACATCCTGACCAATGCCCACGTGGTCGCCGATGCTCGCGAAGTGTACGGTGCGCACGACGGATCGGCGCGAGTACCGGGCGAGGGTGGTCGGCATCGATGCGCGCACCGACGTCGCGGTGCTCAAGATCGATGCGAAGAACCTGCCGGTCGTCCGCCTGGGCGACCCGCGCGTCGCTCAAGGCCGGGGAATGGGTCATCGCCATCGGCTCGCCCTTCGGCTTCGAGAATTCCGTGACCGCGGGCATCGTCAGCGCCACCGCCCGTTCGCTGGCGGATGCGTACACGCCTTACATCCAGACCGACGTCGCCGTGAATCCCGGCAATTCCGGCGGCCCGCTGTTCAACCTGCAGGGCGAGGTGGTCGGCATCAACTCGCAGATCTACAGCCGCACCGGCGGCTACCAGGGCGTGTCCTTCGCGATCCCGATCGACGTCGCGGTCAACGTCAAGGACCAGCTCGTCGCCAGCGGACGCGTCGAACGCGGCAGGATCGGCGTCACCATCCAGGAAGTGAACCAGGCGCTCGCCGATTCCTTCAAGCTGCCGCGGCCGCGCGGTGCGCTGGTGAGCCAGGTCGAGGAGGACGGTCCGGCCGACGAGGCGGGCCTGAAGGCCGGGCGACGTGATTCTCGCGGTGGACGGCAAGCAGATCGAACTTTCCAGCGAGGTACCGCCGCTCGTCGCAGCCATCAAGCCTGGCAAGCAAGTCGACTCTCACGGTCTGGCGCAACAAGTCCGAGCGTTCGATGCGCGTGAAGGTCGGCGAGCTCGAGGAAGAGCCCGTCGTCGCGCTGCGCAATGCGCCGGCCGACAGCGGAACGGGCAAGCTCGGGCTCGCGGTGCGCCCGCTGAACGGCAGTCGAGCGCGAACGACTGGGCACGACCGGCCGCCTCGTGGTCGAGGCATCCGACGGTCCGGCGGCCATCGCGGGCGTCGAGCGCGGCGACGTGATCCTCGCCGTCAACGGCGCCCCGGTCGCGTCGATCGGCGAGTTCCGCACCGCCGTCGATGCCGCGGGCTCGACCGTCGCGCTGCTGATGCAGCGCGACGACCGGCAGATTTTCCTGCCGGTGCGGATCGACTCCTGATGCGGACCGCGATCGTCCCGTTGCTCGCGGCACTGCTGCTGCCCGCGTCGCCCGCCGCGCGAGCCGCCGACGCGGCGCGTGCGCTCCGGGTACATCCTTCACCGACTGCGACGGTTGTCCGGAGATGATCGTGGTCCCGGACGGCAGCTTCGTCATGGGCACGCCGGGCGCCGCGGCGGCGCGCGGTCCAGCGGCGGCCGAGAGCCAGGCGATTCGTGGTCGCGATCCCGCGCCCGTTCGCGCTCGGGCGTTTCGAGGTCACGCGCGGCCAGTACGCCCGCTTCATCGCGGACAGCGGCCACGAACCGCAGGACGGCTGCCGCGTATGGGACCCGGAGCTCGCGCGCTTCAACGAAGACCCGCGCCGCGGCTGGCGGGACATTGCGACGCCGGCGTCGCCCGGCGACGATCTTCCCGTGAGCTGCGTGTCGTTCGCGGACGCCCAGGCCTACGTGCAGTGGCTTTCGGCGAAGGCCGGCGCGCGCTACCGGCTGCCGTCCGAGGCGGAATGGGAGTACGCCGCCCGCGCCGGGAGCCGCACGCTGTGGCCGTGGGGCGACGACGCGGCGGACGGCTGCGACTTCGCCAACACCTATGACCTCACCGGCGAGGCGCGCTACCGCCTCGGATGGACAGAGGCAGCTTGCCGCGACGGGCAGGCCGACCTGGCGCCCGGTCGGCCAGTTCGGCGCCAATGCATTCGGGCTCCACGACATGATCGGCAACGTGAGTGAATGGGTGCAGGACTGCGCGACCGGCAGCTACGTCGGCCGTCCGCGCGATGCGCGCGCCTGGGAATGGCTGGGCGGGTGCGCGGAGCGCGTCCAGCGCGGCGGCAGCTGGCTGACGCCTGCGTCCGACAGCCGCAGCGCGGCGCGCGCCGCCGCACCGGCCGGCGAGCGTGCCGCCGACGCGGGTTCCGCGTCGCGCTGGACCTCGGCACGAAGGCGAGGGAGGAGCGATGAGGCGCGCGTTGCTGGCTGCGGCTCTCCTGCTGCTGGCCGCGGAGGCGCAGCCGCAGGCGGCGCCTGCCGGTCGCGCCGCGTGACTGCCCGGTCTGCCCGGAGCTGGCGCTGGTTCCGCCCGGGCAGTTCCAGATGGGCTCTGCACCGGACGCGCTGGAACTCGACCCGGCGAGCGGCGAATCTCCGCCGGTTACGCTCGTCGATTCGCGCGCCCGTTCCAGGTTTCGCGCCGCGAGATCACGGTCGGCGAGTTCCGCCGGTTCGTCGAGGCGACCGGGGCGAAGGCGGTGCCCGGTTGCCGGGTGTGGGCGGGCGGTCAATGGATACAGGACCCGGAGCGCAGCTGGCGCGACCCGGGTTTCGCGGCCGCGCCGCGCGACGACGACCCGGTGGTCTGCGTGAGCTGGGACGACGCGCGGGCATACGCGGAGTGGCTCGCCGCGGAGAGCGGGAAGAACTACCGCCTGCCGTCCGAGGCCGAATGGGAATACGTCGCGCGCGGCGGGACCTCGTACCCGCGCTTCTGGGGCGAGCGTGACTCGCGCGAGGACCTCGTGCTCTCGCTCGCCTGCGACTACGCGAACGTCTACGACACTTCGGCGGTGGATGCGCTCGGGCTGCCCGGGCCGAACGCGCGCTGCAGCGACCGCGCCCCGGCACTCGCGCCGACCGGCCAGTACAAGCCGAACGCCTTCGGCGTCCACGACATCATCGGCAATGCGCGCGAATGGGTCATGGACTGCTACACGGCGAGCTATGCCGGCCGGCCGCAGGATGCGCGAGCCTGGACCTGGCAGGGTGGCTGCGAGCTCAAGGGCGTGCGCGGGGGGTCCTTCGCGAGCCGGCCACGCGATGCGCGTGCGCCCGCGCGGTCCGCCGCGCCCGCGTCACTGCGCCAGTCCGACCTCGGCTTTCGCGTCGCCCGCGACTATTAAGGTGCCGGGTCGCACTTATCGAACTTATCGCCGGCAATAAGTTCGATAAGTGCGACCCGGCACCCTCAGAGGCGAATGCGCTTCCAGGCGCCGTTCCTCCAGCGCAACCACAGCGACGTGCCGATCGCCAGCACGTAGACCAGGATCGCGCTCCATCCGCCTACGGCGCCCAGACCGAATCCCGGCGCAGGCCGTCGAACCAGCCTTCGCCCGGCGCGAAAGTCAGCACGTGCGTCAGCGGCAGGAAGATCAACGTGCCGCAGGCCAGCACGATGAGTGCCGGCACCCGCGCATCGCCCGCGCCGCGCAGGCAGAAAGCGCTCGCGAAATTGACGCCGTCGAAGAACTGGTAGGCGGCCGCGAGCCACAGCAGCGACGCGCACAGTGCGATCACCTCGGCCGCGCGCGGATCGCTCGGCATTCACGAACAGCGGCACCAGCCAGTTGCCGGTCAGCGCGATCACGAGGCCCACGCCACCCATGTAGCAGGCGACGACGGCGATGATGCGGTTGCCGAGACGCTCGGCCCAGGCGCGATCGCCCGCGCCGATCGCCTGGCCGACGAGCGTCGTCCCCGCGAGCGCGAGCCCGATCCCCGGCATGTAGGCGATCGCGGTGAAGATCGTGACGATCTGGGTCGCGGCGCCGTCGACGACGCCCACCTGCACCTGCATGAGCTGGAACAGCGCAGCCGCGCCGAGGTCGGCGCAGGCCGTCATCGCCATCGGCAGGCCGAGCGCGATCAGCGCGACGACGCGGCCGAAGCTGGGGCGCCAGGTCAGGTGCGGCGCATACTGCCGGCGATCGAGCGAGAGGATCATGCGGATTGCGAGCGCGACGCCCGAGGAACTCGGCGGCCGTCGTGGCCCAGGCCGCGCCCGCCATGCCCCAGCCGAAGCGGAAGATGAAGATCTCGTTCAGCACCGCGTTCGAGCCCAGGACCAGGATCGCCGATCGCGAGCGGGATGCGCGTGCGGCCGATGCCGTTGAAGAACGCGACCGCCGCCCACAGTGCTGCCGCCAGCGGCCCGCCGATCATGCGCGGAATCCAGAACTCGATCGCGAGCGCCTCCACGTCCGGCGCGAGCCCGAAAGTGCGGATCATCGCCGGGCCGAACGCGACCGTGAGCCCGAACGCGGGGATGGTCAGCACGGACGCCCACATGCCCATCCACGCGATCCGCGTGGCGCGACGGAAGCGGCCGGCCCCGAAGGCCTGCGCGACCAGTGTCTGCACGCCCATGGCAACCCCGCCGATCAGGAATATGGCGAGCAGCGCGAGCCAGTGGATCGACGCGATCGCGGCGGTCGCCGCGGTGGACAACCGCCCGATGAACCAGGTATCCGTCAGGTTCAGCACCGCCTGCACCGTGCTGTTCAGGACGAGAGGCAGGGCGAGCACGGCGACCGCCGACATGTCGATGTGCCGGTGTCCCTGCGCGTCGAGGCGCAGGGCCGGGAGCGCGGCCCCACGCCGCGGTGGAACGGCGGCCTCGTCACGCCGGTGTCGGCCCGCGGCGCTCGTGGAACGGTCCGCCGCCGCGGCCGGCGAACCACGCGTGCAGCTCGCCGGCCACCGCGAGGGCGATGGCCTCGGGCGTGCGCGCGCCGATGTCGAGCCCCATGGGTGCGCGCAGGCGGCCTGCGAGACGCGCGGCACGCGAGCCGAGCGCGGCGAGCAGCCGGTCGCGCCGCGGCGCCGGGCCGAGCAGGCCGACGTACCCGATCGTGCCGCAGTCGGCGAGTGCCTCGAGGTAGGCAAGGTCGGCGTCGAGGTGATGGCTCATCACGATGGCCGCATCGCACTCCGCGATGTCCGCCAGTTCGCGGAATTCCGACGCAGGCCGGCAGTTCAGCCGGCAATGCGGGAAGCGCGCGGCGTCGAGCAGCGCCGGCCGGTGGTCGCACACCGTCACGGCCAGGCCGAGTGCGATCGCCTGTTGCGCCAAGGGCCGCGCGTCCGCACCGGCGCCGCACAACAGGAGCAGAGGAGGCGGAGCCAAGGGGATGACGAGCGCTGCCGCCGTTTCATCGCCGGCAGAAAACGCGACCAGCCGGGGAAAGCGCGCCGGCTGCGGCGTCCGCACGCGCCTTGCGCACCGTGACGGGCTCGGCCCAGGGCGCATCGCCGCCGCCGGGCCACCAGGCACGGCCGGTCGCGGCGCCGTCGACGATCAGCGCCACCGCGCCGCCGGCTCGCGTCTCCACGCAGGCGGCCATCGCCGTGAGCGGCTGCCAGTCATGCTCCGGACCGACCCGTTGCAGCATCACGCGCATGGCGCCCTCGCAGCCGCTGCCGATGCCGAACAGCCGGTCGTCCTCGCCGCGCATGTCGTATTCCGCGTGGCGCGCGACGCCCGTTTCGACGACCGCGCGGGCGTGCTCGACGAGGTCGGTCTCGAGGCAGCCGCCGGACAGGAGCCCGAGCGGCTCGCGGCCCGCTGCGATCAGCATCTGCGTCCCCGCCTTGCGGTAGGTGGAGCCCTCGGTCGCGACCAGGGTCGCGAGTGCAAAGGGCTTCACCGCGCTCGGCCAGCGATCGGAAATCGCGCAGCAGCGGCGCGAGGGGCGTTTCGAGGGCGTGAGCCATGGTTAAGCCTATCATCGGTTAGAATGCCGGCCCTCGCCGCGCGTCGGCGGCTCGACCTTCACCGGAAACCGATCGTGAACGAACCCGCCGCGCGCGGCGCCATCCAGACTGAATGCGTGATCGTCGGCGCCGGCCCGGTCGGGCTCTTCGCCGTGTTCGAACTCGGCCTGCTCGGCATGAAATGCGAGGTCGTCGATTCACTGGCGCACCCGGGCGGCCAGTGCACCGAGCTGTATCCCGACAAGCCGATCTACGACATTCCGGCGCTGCCGGTGTGCGGCGCGAAGGAACTCATCGACCGCCTGGTGGAACAGATCAAGCCATTCCATGCCGGGTTCCACCTCGGCCAGGAAGTCTCCACAGTCGTCCGGCAGGCCTCCGGCCGCTTCGACGTCGAGACCGCGGCAGGCACGCGTTTCGACGCCGGCAGCCTGATCATCGCGGGCGGGCTCGGCTCGTTCCAGCCGCGCAGGCTCCTGGTGCCCGACGCGGACCGCTTCGAAGGCACGCAGCTGCTGTATCGCGTGCGGCGGGCCGAGGACTTCCACGGCAAGGACGTGCTGATCGCGGGCGGCGGGGACAGCGCGCTCGACTGGGCGCTCGAATTCTGCGGCAAGTCGCGCAGCGTGACCCTGGTGCATCGCCGCGCGGAGTTCCGCGCGCAGCCGGCGTCGGTCGCGCGCATGCAGGCGCTGGCCGCGGACGGCAGGCTCGGATTCCACGAGGGCACGATCCAGTCCCTCGCGTCGAAGGACGGCCGCCTCTCGGGCGCGACGGTCCTGCGCACGGACAAGTCGACCGTGGACATCGGTTGCGAGCTGGTGCTCGCGTGCTTCGGGCTGCATCCGAAGCTCGGTCCGATCGCGAACTGGGGCCTGGCGCTCGAGAAGAAGGCGCTCAGGGTCGACACGGAGAAGTTCCAGACCAGCGAGCCCGGGATATTCGCGATCGGCGACGTCAACACGTACCCGGGCAAGAAGAAGCTGATCCTGTCCGGGTTCCACGAGGCCGCGCTCGCGGCTTTCGGCGTGCAGCATCACGTGTACCCGGCGAAGCGGCAGTTCCTGCAGTACACGACCACGAGCCCCGTCATGCGCGAGCGCCTCGGCGTCGCGCCGCCGGAGTGAGCGCGTGACCGCCGCGCGCCTGCCGGAGCTCCTGAAACTGCTCGACCTCGAGCGGGTCGAGGACAACCTGTTCCGCGGCGACAGCCGCGATGTCGGCGCTCCCCAGGTGTTCGGGGGCCAGGTGCTCGGCCAGGCGCTGGTCGCGGCCTCGCGCACGGTCGAGGGACGGCAGGTGCATTCGCTGCATGCCTACTTCCTGCGCCGCGGCGACCTCTAGGTGCCGATCGTGTTCGAGGTCGACCGCAGCCGCGACGGCGGCAGCTTCACCAGCCGGCGAGTGGTCGCGATCCAGCACGGCCAGCCGATCCTCACGATGTCGGCGTCTTTCCAGGTCTCGGAGCCTGGCCTCGACCACCAGGCGCCGATGCCGGAAGCGCCGCCGCCCGAATCGCTGCGGGACCTGGCCGAGCTGGAAGCCGAAGTCATCGAGCGCATGCCTCACAGGGTGACCGGTTACTTCCGCAACCAGCGGCCCTTCGAATTCCGCGCCGTGAACCCGGACGACTACCTCACGCGCGACAAGCGCCCGGCCCGCAAGCTCGTCTGGTTCCGCGTCATCGGCAGGCTCGCCGATGACCAGGCGCTGCATCGCTGCCTGCTGACTTATGTCTCCGACTATCACCTGCTCGCGACCGCGACCATGCCGCATGGCGTGAACTTCCTGGAGCTGCAGGTGGCCAGCATCGATCACGCGATCTGGTTCCACCGCGACCTGCGCGTGGACGACTGGATGCTGTATGCCATCGATAGCCCGAGTGCATCCGGCGCGCGCGGCTTCAGCCGCGGCGCCATCTATGCCCGCGACGGCAGTCTGGTGGCCAGCGTCGCCCAGGAGGGCCTGATCCGCGAGGACAGCAGCTGGACACGGCCTGCCGGCCAGCAAGTCTAGGGTCGCAGGGGAGCCGCATGTCCACGGAGAGTTCGCGGGGGCCGGCAACGGCGCTGCAGGGCGAGGCCGCGCTGCTTCGTGCGATCGGGACGTTCGCGCTGACGGCGGCAGTCATCAACTCCATCGTCGGCGGCGGCATCTTCCGCATGCCTTCGGCGCTCGCCGCGCAGATGGGGACGGCCGCGCCGCTGGCGCTGGTCGCGGGTGCATTCGCGATCATCCCGGTCGCGCTGTGCTTCGCGGCGGTCGGCAGCCGCGTGCAGGTGACCGGCGGGCCGTACAGCTACCTCACGGCGACCTACGGCCCCTTTGCCGGATTCGTCGGCGGCGCGCTCATGTGGATCTCGAACATCGCATCGAGCGCGGGAGTCGCGGCGGCGCTCTCGGTGCAGGTCGCCAACCTTGCGCCCTCGTTCGCGCCGCCCCTGCCGCGCGCGCTGCTGCTCACGGCGGTATACGGCACGTTGCTCGCGCTCAATGCGTTCGGTGTGAAGCTCGGGGCCCGCGCGATCACGACGCTGGCCGCGCTCAAGCTGACGCCCCTGTTCCTGCTCGCGGCGCTCGGGATTTTCTTCGTCGACTGGTCGCAGGTCAGCTTCGCGATCGGCGACGTGCCCTCCTGGGGCGCGCTCGGCGCGTCGATGGTGCTCGTCATGTTCGCGTATTCGGGCATGGAGACGGCGCTGATGCCGTCGGGCGAGATCCAGGACCCGGCGCGAAACGTGCCGCGCGCGACCCTCGCCGCCATTGCGCTCGTCGTGCTCCTGTACCTCGGGCTCCAGATCGTGGGCCAGGGCCTGCTCGGCGCGGGTCTCGGGGCGAGCGGGGTGCCGGTGGCCGACACCGCAGGGGCGCTGTGGGCTCCGGGGCGCGTGCTGCTGCTCGCAACCGCGTGCATCTCGATGGTCGGCTTCCTGATGGGAAACCTGCTCGGCACCGCGCGCATCGTGTTCGCGCTCGGGCGGGACCGCTACCTGCCCCAGGCGTTCGGCACCGTCAGCGCGAAGCATCGCGTGCCGCTGTGGGCGCTGGTCGTCCACGCGGGACTCGCCTGGGCGCTGGCGATCGCCGGCAGCTTCGACCCGCTCGCCCTGATCTCGGGCGGCGCGATCTGCCTCGTCTACGCGCTGGTCAGCCTTGCGGCCTGGCGCGCGCAGTCGCGCGACGTCCGTGAACGCGGCGACCGGCCGTTCGACCTGCCCGGCGGCGCGCTGATCCCGGTGATTTCCGTGGCGGCGATGGCCGCCATCGTGACGACGCTCACGGCGCTGGAATGGGCGGCGATCGGGATCGCCCTCGCGCTGCTGGTATCGCTCTACGCCTTCCTGCGGCTCCGGCGGCTGGGCGCGCCCGCCGGCTGATCGCGCAGGACCTTGCCGGGGTTCATGATTCCGTGCGGGTCGATCGCCCGCTTGACGGTCCGCATCAGCTCCAGCGCTACCGGGTCCTCGTAACGCTCCAGCTCGGCGACCTTGAGCTGGCCGATGCCGTGCTCTGCGCTGATGCTGCCGCCGTGCGACTTCACGAGGTCGTGCACCGCGCGGCGCACCTCCGCGGCGCGCGCCGCGAGCGCGCCGCCGTCGCCGCCGGCCGGCTCGCTCAGGTTGTAGTGGAGATTGCCGTCGCCGAGATGGCCATAGGCGACGAGGCGCGCGCCCGGGGCGAGCCGCTCGAGCAGCGCGCGGCCGGCCTCGACGAAGGCGGGCAGGCGCGCCGGCTCGACCGAGATGTCGTGCTTGAGGCTCGCGCCTTCGCGGCCCTGGGCCTCGGGGATCGTCTCGCGCAGGCGCCAGAAGTCCGCGCGCTGCGCTTGCGAGGCCGCGACCACGGCATCGCGCGCGCGCCCGCGCTCGATGGACGCGGCGAGCGTCGCTTCGAACCCTCCCGCAGCCGGCGGGTCGGCGGATGCGAGCGAGCACTCCACGAGCACGTACCACGGGTGCGGTGCGCCGAACGGGTCGCGCGTGCCGGGCACGTGGCGCGCGACGAATTCCAGCGCGATGCGCGGCAAGAGCTCGAAGGTCGTGACGGCGTCACCCTGCGCCTCATGCAGCATGCCGAGCAGCGCGAGCGCGGCGGCCGGCGACTCGACCGCGACGAAAGCCGTTGCCACCGCCGCGGGACGCGGAAACAGCCGGAGCGTCGCGGCGGTCACGACGCCGAGCGTGCCCTCGGCGCCGATGAACAACTGTTTCAGGTCGTAGCCCGTATTGTCCTTGCGCAGCGCCGTCAACTGGTCGAGCACACGGCCGTCGGGAAGCACGACCTCGAGGCCGAGCACGAGCGCTCGCATCATGCCGTAACGCAGCACCGCCGTGCCGCCGGCATTGGTGGAGACGATGCCGCCGAGCGTCGCGCTGCCCTCGGAACCGAGCGACATCGGCAGCAGGCGGTTGATCCCGGCCGCCGCGGACTGCAGGTCCGCGAGCACGCAGCCGGCTTCGGCCGTGAGGGAGTCGTTCCCTGCGTCGACCGCGCGGATCCGGCGCAGCCGGCGCAGCGAAAGCAGGATCTCGTTGCCGGCCGGCCGCGGCGTCGCGCCGCCGCAATAGCCGGTGTTGCCGCCCTGCGGCACGATCGCGATGCGCTCGCGAGCGCAGGCCGCGACGAGCTCGGCCACGCGTGCGGTCGAGTCGGGCAGGGCGACGAGCGGCGTCTCACCGGTGTGCAGCCGGCGGAAATCGGTCTCGAAAGGCGCCCGGTCGGACGCCGCGTCGAGCCATCCGCCCGGCCCGAGGAGGGCCTTGAAGGCTTCGATCGTCGCGGGCGGCAGGGTGGCGGCGGGACGGCTCATCCCGCGCATCTTACGTGAGCGGCGCGGTGCCGCTCAGGCGGCGGGCGCGGCCTCGAGCGCCGCGATGCGCTCCTCGAGCGGCGGGTGGCTCATGAAGAGGCGCTTCAGGCCTTCGCCCCTGCGGCCGCTGATGCCGAAGGCCGCCATCTTGTCGGGCAGCGAATCGGTGTGCACCCTTCCGAGCGCGCGCAGCGCGCCGACCATGTTCGGCCGCCCGGCGAGGCGCGCGCCCCCGGCGTCGGCGCGGAATTCACGCTGCCGCGAGAACCACATGACGATCATGGTCGCGAGGAAGGCGAGCACCAGCTCCGCCACGATCGTCGTGATCCAGAACGCCGGGCCGTGCCCGCGCTCGTTCTTGAACACGACCTTGTCGACGATGTTGCCGATCAGGCGCGAAGCGACGAACACGAACGTGTTCACTACGCCCTGGATCAGGGTCAGCGTCACCATGTCGCCGTTCGCGACGTGGCTGACTTCGTGGCCGAGCACGGCCTCGACCTCGCGGCGATCCATGCGCTGCAGGAGCCCCGTGCTCACCGCCACCAGCGAGTTGTCGCGGCGCGCGCCGGTCGCGAAGGCGTTCGGCGCCGGCGAGTCGAAATAGCCAACCTCGGGCATCCCGATGCCCGCCTGCGCCGCGAGCCGGCGCACCGTCTCGAGCAGCCAGGCCTCGTCGGCGTTGCGCGGGGTCTCGATCACCTGCACGCCCATCGTCCGCTTCGCCATCCATTTGGAGATCGCGAGGGACACGAAGGCGCCGCCGAATCCGAGCACCGCGCCGAAGACGAGCAGGGACGTGAAGCTGATGCCGTTCTCGTTGAGCCAGGGCTCGACGCCGAGCAGGCGCAACGTGATGCTGGCGACCGCCAGGATCGCGAAGTTGGTGAGCAGGAACAGCAGGATTCTCTTCATCTACGCTCCGCCGGGTGATGTCGGTCCAGCAGCACATGGGTGCGGAATGCCGCCGATTCAAGGCCGGTTTTCACCGGCGCCGCCGTCGTCTCACTCGCCCGCGGGCGGCTTTTCCTTCGGCTCCTTGCGGGGCTTCGGCTCCGGCACGCCGAGGCCGAGCTCGAGCCGGCGCTCGTCGGAAAGGTCCTCCATGCCGAGTATCCGGCAGTTCTCGACCATGCCGAGGTTCTGGTAGGCGAGCGAGTCGCGCCCGAAGCCGCAGATCTGCCCGTTGCGGTCGCCGTCGACGGCGGCCAGCGACTCACGGTGCCTGATGTCGAAGCAGCCTCCGGCGATTTCCACCAGATAAGCCTTGCGCCGGCCCATGCCGTAGAGCACGACGTAATCGTCGCTGATCGCCTGGAAATCCTCGATGTTGCGCTGGAACACGCAATCGCTGGTGCGTGACATCTGGATGCGCCGGGGCGACTTCTCCTCCTTGCCGAGCTGGGACTCCGGGCCGCTGCTCACGCAGGCAGCGGCGAGCAGGCAGGCTGCGACGGAGATTGCGGGGGTCTTCATGGGCGGCGGCTCCTCGAACGTCCTGCAGCTTGGACTGGCGGCGCCGGCGCCGGTTCCGGCAGTTCCTCAGTAGTCGTCGCGATTGCCGTAGTCGTCGTCCTCGTCGTCCTCGTCGTCGTCATCGTCTTCATCGTCCCAATCGTCGTCGTCGTCCTCGTCGTCTTCCTCGTCGTCTTCCTCCTCGCCTTCCGAACCCGACCAGCCCTCCGGCTGCTCGGTGAGTTCGAGGTCCAGCTCCTGCCAGGTCTCGTAGTCGATCTCCTCCACGTCGCCATCCTCGTACTGCAACTCGATGAGCTCCGCGTCCTCGTCGATCGACAGGACCTGGAACACCTCTTCGTCATCGAGGCTTTCGTACCACTGGCGAGGTACGGGATTGTGATCTCGACCCATGGACTCCCTCATCTGCCGGCGCGCGCGGCCGGCCCCCGGTTCGGACCGATATTACGGGCGCGGGCCGACGCCTAGCAAACCCCGGGGGCTTGAAACCGGCACTGCCGGGTCCCATCCATCGGCCCATACCCGCCGTGGGCGGAAGGAGGCACGACATGACACTGATACGCTGGGAACCGTTCAGGGAACTGGACGACATCTTCTCGCGCTATAGCCCGCTCTTCGGCCGCACGGCCAGCCGCGCGGGCCAGCGCTTCGAGGACGACGCGACCTGGACGCCGGTCGCCAACATCTCGGAAACCGCGACCGAATACCTCATCAAGGCCGAGTTGCCTGAAGTGAGCAAGGAAGACGTCAAGGTCACGGTCGACGAGAACGTGATCACGATCAGCGGCGAGCGCCGCAAGGACGCGGAGCACCAGGACGAGAAGGTGCACCGTGTGGAGAGCTTCTACGGGCAGTTCTCGCGCAGCTTCCGTCTGCCGGAGGATGCCGACGTCGCGTCGATCCAGGCCGAGAGCCGGAACGGCGTGCTGAAGGTCCGGGTGCCCAAGACGCCCGCGCCGAAGCCCAGGACGGTCGAAGTACAGGTAAACTGACCGGACCCGAGGGCGGCGGCGCCAGGCCGCCGCCCTTGTCAACAGAGGGTCCCATGTCGACCGGGTTCGAGGACATCCGCCGCAAGCTGGAGCAGCACAAGCAGGAGCTGATGGTCCGCGCCGCCAAGGTGCGCGCGGACATCACGCGCTCATCCGGTCCGCTCGACAAGGACTTTGCCGAGCAAGTCGTGCAGATGGAAAACGACGCCGTGCTCGCCGGCATCGGTGAGGCCACCGCCGCCGAGCTCGCCCAGATCAACCGCGCACTCGCCCAGCTCGACGCCGGGTCCTACGGCGTCTGCAGCCACTGCGGCCAGCCGATCGATGCGCGCCGCCTGCAGGCGCTGCCGTATTCCGACCGCTGCATCACCTGCGCGGAAGCGGCCGGCTGACGGCCGGGGCATGCCCGCCTACAAGGCGCCGCTGCGCGAGTACCGTTACGTCCTGCACGACGTGCTGGGATCGCTCGCGCATTACCGCGCGCTGGGTCGCGACGACATCAACGCGGAACTGATCGAGGGCGTGCTCGAGGGCGCCGCGCGCTTCGCCGAGGACGTGGTGGCGCCGACGAACGAAGCCGGGGACCGGGTCGGCGTGCGCCGCACCGAGGACGGCCGCGTGGTCACGCCCCCCGGCTTCTCGGAAGCCTACCGGCAGTACGTCGACGACGGCTGGGCCGCGCTGTGCGGCCCGACCGAAGCGGGCGGCCAGGGGATGCCGGAGAGCATCGGCGGCGTCGTCGGCGAGATGCTCGTCTCCGCCAACATGTCGTGGAAGCTCTACAGCGGACTCACGGACAGCGCCGTGCTGTGCCTCGACAGGCGGGGCGACGAGGCGTTGAAGCGCACGTACCTGCCCAAGCTCGTGAGCGGCGTGTGGAGCGGCACGATGGTGCTGACGGAGCCTCACGCCGGCACCGACCTCGGCCTGATGCGCACGCGTGCCGAGCCGCAGCCGGACGGCAGCTACCGCGTGAGCGGCACCAAGATCTTCATCACCAGCGGCGAACACGACCTCACCGAGAACATCGTGCACTTCGTTCTGGCGAAGCTGCCCGACGCGCCGGCCGGCAGCCGCGGGATCAGCATGTTCCTGGTGCCGAAGTTCCTGCCGGACGCCGCCGGCGGGCCGGGAGCGCCGAACGGCGTCACCTGCGCGAGCGTCGAACACAAGCTCGGCATCCACGGCTCCGCCACCTGCGTGATGAACTTCGACGGTTCCACCGGCTGGCTGATCGGCGAGGTCAACGGCGGCCTCAGGAACATGTTCACGATGATGAACCACGCCCGGCTCTGGGTGGGCCTGCAGGGCCTGGCCCAGTGCGAGCGCGGGTTCCAGGCCTCGCTCGCATACGCGCGCGACCGTCGCCAGGGACGCACCTCCAGCGGCGGCCCGGGGCAGGCCGATCCCATCATCGGCCATCCGGACGTGCGCCGGATGCTGCTGACGCAGAAGGCGCTGGTCGAAGGCGCGCGCGTGCTGATCCTGTTCGCGGGCATGCAGATGGACCGCACGCTGCACCATCCGGACGCGGCGGCGCGCGCGCAGGCCGAGGAGCTGCTGTCGTTGCTGACGCCGGTCGTGAAGGGCTTCGTCACCGGCATGTCGCTCGAGTGCACCAGCGACGCGCTGCAGGTGCACGGCGGCCACGGCTACGTCCGCGAGACCGGCGTCGAGCAGTTCTTCCGCGATGCGCGCATCACGATGATCTACGAGGGCGCGAACGGCGTGCAGGCGATGGACCTGCTCGGGCGCAAGGTGCTCGGCTCGGGGGGCGCGCTCGCGCGCCGGCTCGGCGGCCTGATCGGCGGCTTCTGCGAGCGGCACGCCGAGGGCGGCGAGCACGCCGAATTCGTCGCGCGCCTGGCGGGGCTGCTCAAGGAATGGAGCGTCGCGACGGAGGAGGTCGCCCGGCGCGCGGCGCGCAATCCCGACGAGACCGGTGCGGCGTCGATGGACTACCTGCAGCTCACCGGCTACCTCTGTCTCGCCTGGTGCTGGGCCTGGATGGCATCGGTGTCGGTGGCTGCGCTCAAGGCGGGCGGCCCCGATCAGGGCTTCCACCGGGCCAAGATCGCGACGGCGCGGTTCTACTTCCAGCGCATCCTGCCGCGCGCCGAAGCGCACCTCGACGCGATGGGCGCGGGCGCCCGCTCGCTGATGGAAATCCCGGCCGACCAGTTCTCGGCCTGAACCTCTCAGCCCGCCTGGGCGGCGAGGCCGCCTCGCAGCGACCAGACGTTCGCATGGCCGCGGGCGCGCAGCAATTCCGCGGCGGCCCGGCTGCGCACGCCATGTGCGCACACCAGCAGGCAAGGACGCGCCCCATCGACCTGCAGCGCGCCGTCCAGCAGGCGGCCGAGCGGCACGGCCTCGTGGCCCGCGACGGGCATCGGCTCGAATTCGCATTCCATGGGCTCGCGGATGTCGACGATGCGATAGCCGGCCGCGGCCGCGGCTGCGAGCGGCAGCGTGACGTCCACGTCGCCGGGAGCCGCCGCCGCGCCGATGCGCTGGCAGCGCCCGGCGCAAGCCGGATTGCGCGGCGCGGAAAGTCGCCGCACGCCCTGCGCCAGCAGGTCGACCAGGATCAGCTCGTCCTGCAATTGCCCCGGCAGGTCCAGCAGCAGCTTCAGCACTTCCATCGCCTGCATCTGGCCGAGCACGGCCGGCACCGGGCCGAGCACGCCGGCCTCCACGCAATTTCCGACCAGCCCGTCGCGCGTGGGTTCCGGCCACTGGCAGCGCAGGCACGAGCCGCCCCGGTCGGCGCGTACGACCTGCAGCTGGCCCTCGTACTGGTAGACGCTGGCCAGCACGGCCGGCACGCGCGCGCGCATCGCCGCGTCGTTCACCAGGAACTTGGCGGCGAAGTTGTCGGTGCAGTCGACCACCACGTCGGTTGCCGCCACGAGCTCCTCCGCGATCGCCGCGTCGAAGCGCTGCGTCACGGGCCGTATCGACAGGCCGGGATTGTAGGCGGCGAGCCGCGCAGCCGCGGCCTCCGCCTTCGGGCGGCCGACGTCGGCGATCGCGTAAAGCGGCTGGCGATGCAGGTTCGACGCATCGACGCGGTCGGCGTCCACGATCGTGAGCTCGCCGACGCCCGCGCCCGCAAGACTGGTGAGCACCGCGCAGCCGAGGCCTCCTGCGCCGACGACGAGGACGCGCGCCGCGGCGAGCCGCGCCTGGCCTGCGTCGCCGACCTCCGGCAGCGCGCGCTGCCGTGAATAGTCGAAGCCGGCCCCGCCGGGTCCGGCCGCATGCTCGCAATTCACCCAGCCGCTGTCGCCGTCCGCGTAATGCTCCTTCTTCCAGATCGGCAGGCGGTGCTTGATCGCGTCGATGATCTCCCGGCAGGCGGCGAAGGCCTCGGCGCGGTGCGGCGCTGCGACACCGACCCAGACCGCCACGTCGCCGACCGCGAGGTGCCCGAGCCGGTGCACGCAGCGTCCGGCGATCGCGCCGTGACGGGCGAGCGCCGTGTCCACGATGCGTGCACCCTCGGCGGTCGCGAGCGCCTCGAAGGCCTCGTAATCGAGCGCCGTCACGCGGCGGCCTTCGTTGAGGTCGCGCACACGGCCCTCGAACGCGGCGAACCCGCCGGCGGCCGGCCGCGCGAGCGGGGCGGCGAGGGCGGCCGCGTCGATCGGCGCCTGCGAGAACTCGAACGCGTTCATCCGCCGGCCACCGGCGGGATGAAGACGATCTCGTCGCCGTCCACGAGCCGCCGCTCCCAGTCGCTGAACGCCGCGTTCACGGCGACCTTGAGCTGCGAGGCCGGCAGGCGGAACCCGTGCCGTGCCGCGAGCTCCGCATACAGCGCGGCGGGGGTCGCAGCCGTCGTGTCGACGGTTTCCGACTGGCGTCCCGCCTGTTCGCGCAGGAGCGCGTAGTACTGCAGGTTCACGCGCGGCATCAGGCGGCTCCGCGGGCGCCGAGCGCGGCGCGCACGGCGTCGGCGTCCTGCGGCGTATTGGCGTTGTCGAGTGCCGCGGACGCGACCGGATCGAGCAGCAGGGCATCGTTTTCCATCAGGAATTTCCGCGGGCAATCGCGCCCCGCCGCGACCTGCGCGAGGATCGCCTCGCGGCTCCGCGGCTCATAGATGGCGCACAGGGGTTCCGGCAGCCCGTCGTGGCGGCTGAGAAACGCGGTCGCGAGACGGCCCGGGTCCCGGCGGGAGACCAGGGCCGCGAGGGTCGCATCGTCCAGGCGCGGCAGGTCGCAGGCGAGCACCAGCCAGGCCGCCTCCGGGTGGCGGGCCTGCGCGGCAATGATGCCTGCGACCGGGCCGCGGCCGGTGGTTCCATCCACGATCTGCGGGTAGCCGGCGCGCAGCGGTTCGCCGGCCTGGTCGGCGCGCACCGAGACCCATGCCTGCCGCACGTGGCGACCGAGCAGGTCGTAGGCCTCGGCCAGCTGCGGTCTCGCTCCGTACGCCACTGCAGCCTTGTCCGCGTGCATGCGCCGCGAGCGGCCGCCGGCGAGCACCAGCCCGAAGAGCGGCGTCACGGGGACGCACCCGCGGAGAAATCGTCCTTGCCGCCGGACTTCTCGACCAGGCGCAGGGACTCGATGACGATGCCGTGCGAGAGCGACTTGCACATGTCGTAGAGGGTGAGGGCCGCCACCGAGGCGCCCGTCAGCGCTTCCATCTCGACGCCGGTGCGATGATGGACGGCGGTCGTGCACTCGATCGCGAGCGCGTCGCCGCCGGCCGGCGTGATCGCGATGTCGCAGCGCTCGAGGCCGAGCGGGTGGCAGAACGGGATGAGCTCGTGCGTCCGTTTCGCGGCCATCGTGCCGGCGACGATCGCGGTGTGGATCACAGAGCCCTTCGCCGTGCTGTACCCGGCGGCCGCCAGGGCGTCGAACGCGGCGCGCGGGAATCGCACGAGGGCCGCGGCGCGCGCCACGCGCAGGGTCGGCGCTTTCGCGCTCACGTCGACCATCGCGGGCGCACCGTCGGTGCCGACATGCGAGAAGCGTTTTGCCTCATCCGCCAATGTAGTACATCTCGATCTTGCGCGGCCGCGCGTCGCCCGCCGGGCGCTCGCGCAGCTCGCTGTAACGGTCCTCGCGCTGCCGCCACACCGCGCGGACCTGCCGGCGCAGCTCGTCGACGCCCGCGCCCGCGCGCAGCATCGCGCGGAAATCGGTCCCGGCCGTGGCGAACAGGCAGGTATAGAAGACGCCGTCGGAGGACAGCCGCGCACGCGTGCAGCCGCCGCAGAAGGGTTGCGTGACGGACGAGATGAATCCGATCTCTCCGGCGCCGTCCGCATAGGCGTAACGCTCGGCGACCTCGCCGGCCTGCGCCGGCGCCAGCGGCTCGAGCGGCCAGGCCGCGGAAATCGTGTCCCGGATCGCGCGCGACGGCACCACGATTCCGGGTTGCCAGTCATTGCGGTTGCCGACGTCCATGTATTCGATGAAGCGCACGACCACTCCGCTGCCGCGGAAATGCCGCGCGAGGTCGAGAACCTGGCCGTCGTTCACGCCGCGCTGGATGACCGCGTTGACCTTTACCGGCACAAGGCCGGCCTCGCGCGCGGCGCGGATGCCGTCGAGCACGCGGTCGAGCCCGTCGAAGCCGCCGTTCATCCGGCGGAAGGTCGCCGCGTCGATCGAGTCGAGGCTCACGGTCACGCGCGACAGGCCCTGCGCGGCCAGTTCGGCCGCGTGCTGGGCCAGCAGGACGCCGTTGGTGGTGAGCGCGAGGTCCTCGATCCCGTCGATGGACGACAGCTCACCCACGAGGTCGGCGAGTCCGGTGCGCAGCAGCGGCTCGCCGCCGGTCAGGCGGATCTTGCGCACGCCCTCGGCGGCGAACGCGCGCGCGAGCGTCAGGATTTCCTCGAAGGACAGTCGTTCCGCCGCGGGCAGGAAACGATAACCCTCGCCGAACGTCTCGCGCGGCATGCAATAGGGGCAGCGGAAGTTGCAGCGGTCCATGACCGAGATGCGCAGGTCGAGCAGCGGCCGGCCGCGCAGGTCCGTCGCCGCGCGCGGCGCTTCGATCGACACGAGGTTGCCTGGGGTGGTTTCGGTCATGGTTACCAGTGATAGAACGGCACGGCGAGCCCCGCGGCATGAGTCGCCGGCCCGGGCGGCAGTTCCACGAAACCGTCCGAACCGGCGAGTGCGATGAAGTCGCCCGAACCGCGGGTCGGCCGCGGCTCGGCCAGTGTCCGGCCTTGCTGATCGTACCCGAGCGCGACGGGCAGGAAATAGGTCAGCCGCTTCTCGAACGTGTAGTCCTGCGCGAGTGCCACCCGCGGAAGAGCCTTGGGGGCCTGGCCGACGAGCAGGCACAGCGCCGGTACGACATATCGCGCGAGGCACACGAGCACGGAAACCGGGTTGCCGGGGAGGGCGAATACCGCCGTGCCGGTCGCGCCCGAGCCGAACCAGAGGGGCCGGCCCGGCCGCTGCGAGATGCCGTGGAAGACCGCCCGCACGCCAAGCGACGTAAGCACCGCGGGCACGTAGTCGAAGCGGCCCGCCGAGACGCCGCCGGAGAGCACGAGCACGTCGTGCCGCCCGAGGGCGTCGCCCAGCGCAGACCCGAGGGCGTCCTCGCGGTCCGGGAGTTGCCGGTTCGTCGATGCCGGAAAGCCCGCGAGTGAAAGCGCGGCCGCGAGGCCGTAGGCGTTCGAGCGGCGCACCTGATGCGCGAGGATCGGCTCGCCAGGCTCGACCAGTTCGTCGCCGGTGGTGAAGATCGCAATGCGCGGAGCGCGGGAGACCTCGAGATGGGCCTGCCCCGCGGAAGCGGCAATCGCGAGTTCGGGTGCCGCGAGCCGGGTGCCGGCAGGCAGCAGCAGGTCGCCCGAACGTGCGTCGCTCGCCTGTCGATGCACATGCCGCCAGGGCGCCGGCACGCAACCCTCGTGCAATTGGGCGTGCCCGCCGGCCGCGTCGACCTGTTCGACGGGCACGACGGTGTCGCATCCGCGCGGCATCACCGCGCCCGTCATGACCTCGAAGCAGTCGGCGTCGGATACGAGCGCGAGCATGGGGGCGCCGGCCGCCTGGACGCCCGCGATGCGGAAGCGCCGGCGCTTACCGTCGCCGGCGGCGAATGCGATCCCATCCATGGCCACGCGATCGAAGGGGGGTGCGTCGCGCTCGGCCCGGAGTGCCGCCCGCAGAACGCGGCCGGCGCAGGCTGCGAGCGGGACGGTCTCCTGCGACACCGGCGCGATGGCTGCGGCGATCGCCGCTTCGGCCTCGGCAGGTGTCAGCATGCCACCGCCCGCGTCAGTTCTGCTTGTCGCGGGCCTTGAAGATCCGCAGCTGTTCGTTGAAGCGGTCGGCGAGCGCCTGGACCTCGTCCACGGCGGCGTTGTTCTTCTTGGCCTGCATCGCACGCAGCTCGGTGAGGCGGTTCTCGTCGTAGGCGCCGCTCTTCTCGAGCGTGACCATCTCGAGATCGAGGCAGGAGTTGTACGCGTTGATGTCCTCGTTGAACTGCCGGACCACTTTCTGGGCGGCAGCCATCTCGTCGAAGGTCGCCGTGGAACCGTCAGGCAGGCGGTCCGGCGCGCGCGGATAGATGCAGGCGGCCTGGGCCGCGCCTGAGGCGGCCAGTGCAACCAGGGCGAGCGTCAATCGGATCATTGCGGCAATCTCCCCCGCGTTTCGTTGACTCTAGGACAGCCCGGGGCCGTCCGGGTTCGCAAGGGTCGGGATTCTATCGCAGGCCCCCTTGCCGGGGCGCTAAACTCGCAAAAATCCCCGTCGGAACCGGAACTCGGGAGTCATGCAGGACTGGACATCCGTACTGCGCACGGTCTTCGTGTCGCGCGCGCTCGATGCGCTCGAGGAAACGCGTCTGCTTCCGGAACGCAAAGTCCTGTACCAGTTCTGCGCGCGGGGCCACGACGTGACCCAGGTCCTTCTCGGGCAGCAACTCACCGGCCGCCGGGACGGGATTTCTCCTTACTATCGTTCGCGCCCGCTCGCATTGACGCTCGGCGTAACGGCCGAGGAGGCGCTCGCCTCCACGATGATGCGGGCCGAGGGCATGTCGGGCGGCCGCGACGTCGGCGTCGTCATCAACCGACCCAACCGCGACGGACCGTGCCTGTTGCCGGCCTGCGGCGGCGTGGGCACCCAGTACACGCCCGCGACAGGGTGGGCACAGGCACTGCGCTATCGCGCCCGCGTACTCAAGGACCCGGCCGTCGCCGGCTGCATCGCCGTGGTCCACGGCGGCGAGGCGTCGACCTCGACGAACGGCTTCTGGGCATCGCTCAACATCGCGACCACCGAACGCCTGCCCTTGCTCTACTTCATCGAGGACAACGGTTACGGAATTTCCGTTCCCGCGGCTCGCCAGACGCCCGGCGGCGACATCGCCGCGAACCTGGCCGCTTTCGGCAACCTCAGCATCCTGAGCGGCGAGGGTTCGGATCCGATCGCCGCCGCGGCGCTGATCGCTTCGGCTGTTTCCATGGTGCGATCGGGCGATGGGCCGGTTTTCCTGCGACTGCGCGTTCCGCGGCTCTCCGGTCATTCGGGACAGGACACGCAGGCTTACAAGGAACCGCAGGAGATCGAGTCGGAACGGGCCCGCGACCCGTTGCTGGCGTTGCGGCGTCGGCTGGTGCCCGGCGAGATCAGCGAGGCCGCGTGGCAGGCGCTCGAAGCGGAGGCGGGGCAGGTCGTCGAGGACGCACTGAAGCGCATCGAATCGCGCCCGCAGGTCTCGGCGGCGACGGTCGCGCGCTTTGCCTTCACGGAGCGACGCGCGGACGGCAGCCCGGAATTGCAAGCCCAGGGCGGGCAGTGGGCCGACGGTGTCACGCCGCCGGCCGGCGACGCGACGCCGAGACCGGCGGGCGCCCGCATCAACATGCTGACCGCGATCCGGCGTACGCTCGAGCACGAGCTCGCGATCAACCCTCGCGTGCTGGTGTTCGGGGAGGACGTGGGGCGGAAAGGCGGCGTGCATGCGGCGACGCTCGGGCTCCAGGAACGCTTCGGCGAGGATCGCGTCTTCGACACCAGCCTGTCGGAGGAAGGCATCATCGGCCGTGCGGTCGGCATGGCCCTGGCCGGGCTCGTGCCGGTGCCCGAGATACAGTTCCGCAAATATGCGGAGCCGGCGGCGGAGCAGCTGCATGACTGCGGCACGATCCGCTGGCGCACGGTGAACCGTTTCGCCGCGCCGATGGTCGTGCGCATGCCCGGCGGCTTCTTCAAGTGCGGCGATCCCTGGCACAGCCAGTGCAACGAGGTGCAGTTCCTGCATGCGGTGGGCTGGCGGCTCGCGATGCCGTCGAACGCGGAGGACGCGGTGGGCCTGCTGCGCACGGCGCTGCGCGGCAACGAGCCGGTCATCTTCTTCGAGCACCGGTTCCTGCTGGACGGCGCGGCCGGACGACGGCCCTGGCCCGGCGACGAATTCGTGCTGCCGTTCGGCAAGCCAACCGTGTGCGCGCAGGATCGGAGCTCACGGTCGTCACCTGGGGCGCGATGGTCGAGCGCTGCGAGCAGGCGGCGCGGGAATCCGCCATCGACGTCGAGCTCCTCGACCTCAGGACGCTGAGCCCCTGGGACCGCGATTCGGTCCTCGAATCGGTCGCGAAGACGCGACGCTGCCTGGTCGTGCACGAAGACACGATCACGGCGGGTTTCGGTGCCGAGATCTCGGCCCAGCTCGCCGAACACGCCTTCTTCGACCTCGATGCGCCCGGTCGAGCGCCTCGCCATGCCGGACTTGCCGAGCCCGCACAGCCCGTTCCTGCTGGAGGCGGTGGTGCCGGGTGTCGGTGATATCGTGGCGGCCATGCGCCGGATTGCGAGTGTCTGAGCGATGAGCGAACTGATCGATGTCGTGCTGCCGCCCGACCAGGTCGAGGGCACGCGCTCGCAGGTGCAGCGCTGGCTGAAGGCCGTCGGCGAGCCGGCGCGGCGGCACGAACCGCTGGTCGAGATCGAGACCGACAAGGTGACGGTCGAAGTCCCGTCGCCGGCCGACGGCGTACTGGCCGAAATCGTCGTCGCCGAGGGCGTCGACGTCGAACCCGGCGCGGTCCTCGCGCGCCTGCGCGCCGCCTCCGCGGCCGACGGGCGCGATGGCGGCCGCGCCGGTGCGCGCGGCGCCCGTCGTCGGATCCCGTCCGCTGCACGCGCGGCCGGCACCGCAGGGTCGCGGTGCCTTGAGCCCGGCCATACGCCGATTGCTGGCCGAACGCGGTCTCGGGCCGGACAGGTCACGGGCAGCGGCGAGGGCGGGCGCATCACCGTCGAGGACGTGCTGGCCGCAGCAGTGCCGCGGCCGCCATGCACCGGCCGCGACGCGGCCCCGCGCTCGCAGCCGAGCCCGCCGAAGCCGGTGTGCGCGCCGTGCCGCATACGCCGATGCGCCGGCGCATCGCGGCGCACATGGTCGAGAGCCTCCTGCATACGGCGCCGCACGTGACGAACGTGTTCCAGTGCGACATGACGGCCGTGCTCGCCGATCGCGCGACGCGCAAGGCGGAATTCGAGCGCGCTTGGCCTGTCGCTGACCCTGACGGCCTATTTCGTCGCGGCCTGCGTCGACGCCCTGCGCGCCGTTCCCGAAGCCAACGGCCGCTGGAGCGAGAACGCGATCCTTCGTCAACGATCGCCTCGACATCGGGATCGCCACGGCGCTGGGGACCGCGGGCTCGTCGTGCCGGTCATTCGCGACGCCGGCTCGCTGGACCTCGCGGGCATCGCGGGCGCGCTCGGCGCACTCGTCGACAAGGCGCGACAGGACGCGCTGACGTCCGCGGACCTCAGGGGCGGCACGTTCACGATCTCGAACCATGGCGTGAGCGGCAGCCTCCTCGCGGCGCCGATCGTCATCAACCAGCCGCAGTCGGCCATCCTCGGCGTCGGCAAGCTCGAAAAGCGCGCCGTCGTCGCTGACCGAAGACTGGGCGCGACTCGCTCGTCATCCGTCCCTGCTGCTACGTGACTCTGACCATCGATCACCGGGTGCTCGACGGCTTCCAGGCCGAACCGCTTCATGGAGGTCTTCGTCCGCCGCCTCGAGGGCTGGCGCTAGCCCGATTCCGGTCCTCCGCGCCGTGCCAAATGCCCGGCCGGTGTGTCAAAGTTGAAGATGCCGGACCGGCACCTCGGAGGCGTGGGCATGTATACGCAAGGCCTTGATTCACTTGGAAAAGACTGTTTGCAGGATCCCGCGCGCGACGGCGCGGCGCTGGAGTCGCGTTTCCAGTCGCGGGTCGACGCGGAGGAGAAGGTCGAGGCGAAGGACTGGATGCCCGACGCCTACCGCCGGACCCTGATCCGCCAGATCTCGCAGCATGCCCATTCCGAGATCGTCGGCATGCTGCCGGAAGGCAACTGGATCACCCGCGCCCCGTCGCTCCTGCGCAAGACGATCCTGATCGCCAAGGTCCAGGACGAGGGCGGTCACGGCGCCTACCTCTACAGCGCGGCCGAGACGCTCGGCGTCTCGCGCAGCGAGCTCGTCGACCAGCTGCTCGAGGGCAAGGCCAAGTACTCGAGCATCTTCAATTACCCGACGCCGACCTGGGCCGACGTGGGCGCGATCGGCTGGCTGGTCGACGGCGCGGCGATCATGAACCAGATTCCGCTCTGCCGCTGTTCCTACGGGCCGTATGCGCGGGCGATGGTGCGCATCTGCAAGGAAGAGAGCTTTCACCAGCGCCAGGGCTACGAAATCATGCTGCGCCTGTCGCGCGGCACGGATGCGCAGCGGCGGATGGCGCAGGCGGCGCTCGATCGCTGGTGGTGGCCGTCGCTCATGATGTTCGGCCCGTCGGACAACGAGTCGAAGCACAGCGCGCAGTCGATGCGCTGGAAGATCAAGCGCTTCTCGAACGACGAACTGCGGCAGAAATTCGTCGACACGACCGTGCCGCAGGCCGACTACCTCGGCCTCAAGGTGCCGGACCCGGAGCTCGCCTGGGACGAGAACTGCGCAGCACTACCGGTTCGGGCCGATCGACTGGCGCGAGTTCGAGCAGGTGCTCGCGGGGCAGGGTCCCTGCAACCGGGACGCCTCGAGGCGCGCCGCCGCGCGCATGAGGACGGACGCTGGGTACGCGACGCCGCCGCCGCACTTCGCGGCGAAGCAAGTCAGCGGCGGGCAGCCGCGCGGCCTGATCACCGGAGGAACCACATGAGCGACCACGCGAAGCAGGACTGGCCGCTGTACGAGATCTTCATCCGCGCGAAGATCCGGGCTCGACCACAAGCACGTCGGCAGCCTGCATGCGACCGACGCGCGCATGGCGCTGGAGCATGCGCGCGACCTCTATACGCGGCGCCAGGAGGGCGTCAGCATCTGGGCGGTGCGCTCCGCAGACATCGTCGCCTCCGACCCGGCGGACGCCGACGCCTTCTTCGAGCCGGCGAAGGACAAGATCTACCGCCATCCCGACTTTCTACGACATTCCCGGACGAGGTGAAGACGCTGTGACGCCGCACGGGCGCTACGTCCTGCGCCTCGCCGACACGAACCTGGTGCTCGCGCAGCGGCTCGGCGAATGGGTCGGGCACGCGCCGGCGCTCGAGGAGGACCTCGGGCTCGCCAACGTCTCGCTCGACCTGCTCGGCCAGGCGCGCCTCCTGCTCGCGCACGCCGGGCAGCTCGAAGGCCGGGGCCGCGACGAGGATGAGCTCGCGTTCCTGCGCGAGGAGTCGGACTTCTACAACCTGACGCTCGTCGAGCAGCCGAACGGCGACTTCGGCGACACCATCGTCCGCCAGTTCCTGTTCGATGCCTGGCAGCTCGGCGTCTACGAGGCGCTGCGGGATTCGACGCGACGCAACGCTCGCCGCGGTTGCGGCCAAGGGCCGCGGCGAAGCCGCCTATCACTTGCGCTACAGCGGCGGATGGCTCGTCCGGCTGGGCGACGGCACGGCGGAAAGCCACGCACGCGTCGGCGGAGTCCCTCGCGCGGCTGTGGCCGCTACACCGGCGAGCTCTTCGACGACGACGACGTCGATCGCGCGGCAGCCGAAGCCGGCATCGGCGTGCTGCCCTCGACGCTCGAGCGCGCCTTCTCCGCGCGCGTCGACGGACGCTGGCTGCGGGCGACCCTCGCGCGCCCGGCCGTGACCCCGTTCAACTGGTACGGCAAGCAGGGCCGCCACAGCGAGCATCTCGGTTACCTGCTGGCGGAAATGCAGTCCCTGCATCGCGCCCATCCCGGCGCGACCTGGTAATGGCGGTGGGCGCGCACGCACAGGTCGCGACGGCGCCGCCGCCGGAGGTGCTCGCGCGACTGCACGGCATCCTCGCGCAGGTTGCGGACCCGGAGATTCCGGTGCTTTCGGTGCTCGACCTCGGCGTGATCCGCCACCTCTCGATCCGGCCGGACGGCCGGCTCGAGGTCGGCCTCTCGCCGACCTACTCGGGATGTCCCGCCAACTACGGTCATCAAGGCCGACGTGCTGCGCGCGCTGCAGGCCGCGGGATTCGATGCCGTGGCCGTCGACGTGCTGGCGCCGCCCTGGTCCAGCGACTGGCTGAGCGAGGAAGGGCGTCGCAAGCTCGACGCTTACGGCATCGCCCCGCCGGGCGCGCCCGCCGCGTGCCCGCGCTGCGGCTCGAAGCGCACCTCGCGCACCAGCGAATTCGGCTCGACGCCCTGCAAGGCGCTCTATCGCTGCGATGCCTGCCTCGAGCCGTTCGACTTTTCAAGTGCATCTGGCGGTTCGCGCATGCTGAAGTTTCACCCGCTGGTCGTCGCACGGCGCGCCGAAGTCGCCGACGACGCGATCGCGGTGACCTTCGACCTGCCCGCGGGTTGCGCGAGGCATTCCGGTTCCGCGCCGGCCAGCACGTCGCCGTGCGCCGCGAGATCGGCGGCCGCGAGGAGCGGCGGACCTACTCCATCGTCAATCCCGAGGGCGCGGAGTCGCTCACGATCGGCATCCGTTTGCAGCCGGGCGGGCGCATGTCGTCGGATCTCGCACGCTCGGCGTGCCCGGCGAGCGCATGGAGGTCATGACCCCGAACGGCAGCTTCCACGCCGACGCCGGCCGGCGGCGCGAGGCGTTTCGCCGCCTTCGCGGCCGGCAGCGGCATCACGCCGGTGCTCTCCATCGCAGCGACGGCGCTCGCCCGCGACCCAGACAGCCGTTTCCAGCTCTGGTACGGGAACACCGAAACGCGCGCGCACGATGTTTCTCGACGAGGTGCTGGCTGAAGGACAGTTACCTCACGCGATTCTCGGTTGCCTTCGTGATGAGCCGCGAGCCGCAGGACGCCGAATGGTTCAACGGCCGCATCGACCCGGTCAAGGTGCGCGAGTTTGCGCGCCACGACCTGCGTGCCGCCGAGGTCGACGAATTCTTCGTCTGCGGTCCGGGCACGATGGGCGAAGATATCCCGCGCGTGCTCGCCGAGCTCGGCGCGCATGGGCGCATGCACGTCGAGTACTTCACGCCGGTGGCTGCGGCCGCGACGTCCGGCGCTGGGGCGCAAGCCGCGCCGAGGCCGGCGCCGCCGGCGACGGCTGCGTCCGCGAATGCGCGAGGTCACGGTCGTGATGGACGGCCGCCGCCGCCGATTCAGCATGGCGCGCGGCGGTGAGGTGATCCTGGATGCCGCGCAGGTCGCGGGCCTCGACCTGCCTTTCTCGTGCCGCGCCGGCGTCTGCTCCACCTGCCGGGCCAAGCTCGTGTCCGGCAGCGCTGAAATGGAACACAACGTCGCGCTCGAGGATTGGGAGGTGGAGGCGGGCTATATTCTCTGCTGCCAGGCGCGGCCCGACGAGTGCCGCGCTCGAGATCAGTTACGACGAATGACTGCGACCCCCGACATGAGCTACCAGGCGATCCTGTACGGGTCGGCGGAGGCATCGCGCGACTCACGCTGAACCGGCCCGAGCGGCTCAACAGCTTCAACGGGGCGATGCACGCGGAGGTGCGCGACGCGCTCGGCCGCGCCGCCACCGACGGCTCGCGCGTGCTCGTGATCACGGGCGCCGGCCGGGGATTCTGCGCCGGCCAGGACCTCGGCGACCGGCAGGTCGCGGGCGGCGGTTCGCGCGCCGACCTCGGCGAGTCCATCGAGCGCAACTACAAGCCGCTCGTGTCCTCGCGCTGCGCGCGCTGCCGCTGCCGACGATCGCCGCCGTGAACGGCGTCGCGGCCGGCGCGGGCGCGAGCCTCGCGCTCGCCTGCGACCTGGTCATCGCGGCTACTTCGGCCTCGTTCATCCAGGCTTTCAGCAGGCTCGGGCTGGTGCCCGACTCCGGCGCGACCTGGTTCCTGCCGCGCCTCGTCGGAGTGCGCGCGCCCTCGGCCTCGCGATGCTCGGCGAGCGCCTGGCCGCGCCGGACGCCGCGGACTGGGGGCTCATCTGGCGATGCGTGGACGACGCCGAGTTCGCGGAATTCGTCGACGGGCTGGCGCGCTCGCTCGCCGACGGCGCCGACGCGCGGCCTCGTGCGCACGCGCCAGGCGATGGACGCGGCCGCGACCGCGACGCTTGCCGGGCAACTCGACCTCGAGCGCGACTTCCAGCGCGAGCTCGGGTATACGGACGACTACGCCGAAGGCGTCGCCGCGTTCGCCGGAAGCGCGCGCCGCGCTTCACGGGACGATAAGGAACGCAATGAGCGATGAGCGTCCCGGTCCCGGACTCCGACGCGCGGCAACGCCTGGCCGAGCGCGCGGTCGAGGCCCTGTGGCGCGGCGACGCGGCTTCGCGCCAGCTCGGCATGTCGATCGAAGTCCTGCGGCCCGGGCCGCGCGAACGTGACGATGCGCATCCGCTCTGACATGGTCAATGGCCACGGGATCTGCCACGGCGGGCTGATCTTCGCGCTCGCCGACAGCGCGTTCGCATTCGCCTGCAACTCGCTACGGCGACAATACGGTCGCCGCCGGCGCATCGATCGAGTTCCTGCTGCCGGCGCGCGAGGGCGACGAGCTGCGCGCGGTCGCCACCGAGCGCTGGCGCCGGGGCCGCTCGGGCATCTACGAGATCGAGGTGCAGCAACCAGAAGGGCGAGGCCGTCGCGATTTTCCGCGGACGCAGCCACCAGATTGCCGGGAGACTGATCGATGACTGAAGCATTCATCTGCGACGCCATCCGCACGCCGATCGGCCGCTACGGCGGCGTGCTCTGCGGGCGTGCGCACCGACGACCTCGCGGCGATCCCGATCGCGGCGCTCATGCAGCGCAATGCCGGCGCGGACTGGCAGGCGGTGGACGACGTCGTATTCGGCTGCGCCAACCAGGCCGGCGAGGACAATCGCAACGTCGCGCGCATGGCGGCGCTGCTCGCGGGACTGCCGGTCGACGTGCCTGGCGTGACGGTGAACCGGCTCTGCGGCTCCGGGCCTGGATGCGGTCGCGATCGCGGCGCGCCAGATCCGTTCCGGCGAGGCGGGGCTCGTGATCGCGGGCGGCGCGGAGAGCATGAGCCGGGCGCCTTACGTGCTGTCGAAGCCGGACGCCGCCTTCACGCGCAACCAGCAGATGTTCGACACGACGATCGGCTGGCGTTTCGTGAACCCGCTCATGAAGCAGCAGTACGGGATCGACTCGATGCCGGAGACCGGCGAGAACGTCGCGGCCGAGTTCGCGGTTTCGCGCGCCGACCAGGATGCTTTTGCGCTGCGGAGCCAGCAGCGCGCGCTCGCCGCGCAGGCGAACGGCCGCCTCGCGGCGGAAATCGTCGCAGTGACCCTGCCCGCAAGGAAGGGCCCGCCGGCGGTGGTCGAGCAGGACGAGCACCCGCGCGAAACCAGCCTCGAGGCGCTCGCGAAGCTCGGCACGCCGTTCCGCTCCGGCGGGACGGTCACCGCCGGCAATGCCTCGGGCGTCAATGACGGCGCCTGCGCGATCCTCGTCGCCAGCGAGCGCGCCGCGGAGAAGCATGGCCTCAAGCCGCGCGCGCGCATCCTCGGCGCGGCGGTCGCAGGGCTGCCGCCGCGCATCATGGGTATGGGTCCGGCGCCCGCGTCCGAGAAGCTGATGGCGCGGCTCGGCCTCGCGATCGGCGACTTCGACGTGATCGAGCTCAACGAGGCCTTCGCCTCGCAGGCGCTCGCGGTGCTGCGTCGCCTCGGGCTCCCGGACGATGCGGCGCACGTCAATCCGAATGGCGGCGCGATCGCGCTCGGCCACCCGCTCGGCATGAGCGGCGCACGGCTCGCGGCGACGGCGACGCTGGAGCTCGAGCGCCGCGGCGCCCGGCGCGCGCTTGTGCACGATGTGCATCGGCGTCGGGCAGGGAATCGCGCTCGCGATCGAGCGGGTCGCTTGAACGCCGAGCGACCCGATCCGCCGCGACGGCGAAGTCGCGGTCTTCACGTTCGACAACCCGCCGGTCAACGCGCTCTCGCAGCCGGTGCGCGCGACGCTGCTCGCGGCGGTCGAGGCGCTCGACGCCGATCCCGTCCGTGCGCGCGATCGTGCTCGCCGGTGCGGGCCGGGCATTCGTGGCCGGCGCCGACGTGCGCGAGTTCGACCGTCCTCCGGCCGAGCCGCTGCTGCCCGCCGTGCTGTCGCGCCTCGAGGCCTGCGCCAAGCCGGTGGTCGCGGCACTGCACGGCGCCACCCTCGGCGGCGGCGCGGAGACTGCGCTCGCATGCCATTACCGCTGCGCGTCCGGCGACCTGCAGCTCGGGTTTCCGGAAGTGAGCCTCGGGCCTCCTGCCCGGCGCCGGCGGCACGGTCCGCCTGCCGCGCCTCGCCGGCTGGCAGGCATCGCTCGACCTCATGACCGGCGGCAAGCCGATCGGCATCGACCCGGCGATCGCGCTCGGCATCGTCGACCGGCGGGTCGATGGCGACCTCGCTGGCGGGCGCCGTGGCCTGGGCACGCGAGCTCGCCGCTCGCCGGCGCGCCGGCGCGGCGCGTCCTCGACCTGCCGGTGCCGCCATCGCGACCGGCGCAGTTCGAGGAATACCTGCGCGCGCTGCCGGCGTCCGCCCGGCGCCTGCCGGCGCCGCCGCGTATCGTCGAGGCGCTTGCGAGCGCGGCGCTGCTGCCCGCGGACGCGGCGCTTGCGCGCGCGCGCGCGCTGTTCCTCGAATGCCTGGCCTCGGTCGAATCGCGCGCATTGCGGCACCTGTTCTTTGCGGAGCGCAGGCCGGCGCCGGACCCGGGCCTCGCCCGCGCCGTCGGCCAGGCCGCCGTGCTCGGCGCCGGCACCATGGGTTCCGGCATCGCGATCAGCCTCGCGACCGGGGGCATCGCGGTGACGCTCGTCGACGCGAGACAGGAGGCGCTCGACGCCGGTCTCGCCCGCGTGAAGTCCACGATCGACGCGTCGGAGCGCAAGGGACGGCTCGACGCGGCTGCGGCGCAAGTCGGCGCGCGGGCGCGTGCAGGGCTCGCTGACCCTCGCCGCCGTCGCCGGCGCGGATCTCGTGATCGAGGCGGTGTTCGAGAACCTGGCGGTCAAGCGCGAGGTCTTTGGCCGGCTCGGCGAGCTTGCGAAGCCGCGGACGGTGCTCGCGACGAATACCTCGACGCTCGACGTCGACGCGATCGCCGCGGCCTCGCGGCGGCCCGACGACGTCGTCGGCATGCATTTCTTCAGCCCGGCGAACGTCATGCGGCTGGTCGAGGTGGTGCACGGGCGCGGACTCCTCGCGCGAGGCGCTCGCCACGGCGCATGCCGTCACGAAGCGCATCGGCAAGATCGCGATCCCGGTCGGCAACGCCTTCGGCTTCGTCGGCAACCGCATGCTGTACGCCTACGGCCGCGAGAAGGAGCTGATGATGCTCGAAGGCGCGAGTCCCGAGGCCATCGACAGGGCGCTGCAGGATTTCGGCATGGCGATGGGGCCGAACGCGGTCGGCGACCTAGCGGGCCTCGATGTCGGCTACCAGGTGCGCAAGGAATGGCAGGACAAGCCCGACGACCCGCGCTTCTACCGGGTCTCGGACCGGCTCGCGGAGCTCGGCCGCTTCGGCCAGAAGATCGGGCCGCGGCTTCTATCGCTACGACGGGCCTCGCAGGCGAGCGCGCGCCGGACCCGGAGGTGACCGGAGCTCATCCGCGCCGAGGCGGACCGCCTCGGCATCGCGCAGCGCGCGTCCAGCCCGGCGAGATCGTGACGCGCTGCATCCTCGCGCTCGTCAACGAGGGCGCCCGGATCCTGGACCAGGGCATCGCGGACAGTCCCGGCCGACATCGACGTGATCTGGTGCAATGGCTACGGCTTTCCGCGGCACCGGGGCGGCCCGATGTTCTACGCGGACACGCTCGGGCTCGCCGCCGTGCTGGAACTGCGTGCGCGGGCTCGCGCGCGACACGGCGCGCGTTACTGGGAGCCCGCGGGGTTGCTCGCAAAGCTCGCGGGCGAAGGCAAGACGTTCGCGGCCTGGCAGGCCGGGCGCGCGGCCGACTGAAGCGCAGGCAACGGGAGAAGGCGATGCGGCTGCAGAGTTTCGTTGGCGGCGACTGGCAGGAGCGGCGGCGGCCGCGCAACCGTCCTGCGCGACGCGAGCACCGGTGCGGTCGTCGCCGAGGCGACGAGCGAGGGCATCGACTTCGCGGCGGCGCTGCGCCATGCGCGCGAGAACGGCGGCCCCGCGCTTCGCGCCATGACTTTCCACGAGCGCGCGGCCATGCTGCGCGCGCTCGGCAAGCGCCTGCTCGACTTCAAGCCGGAGTTCTACGCACTCTCGCATGCGACCGGCGCGACCAAGGGCGATTCCTGGATCGACATCGACGGCGGCATCGGCACGATGCTGGTGTTCGCGAGCAAGGGCGCGCGGGAGCTGCCTGACGGCCATGTCTACCTTGACGGCGGCGTCGAGCCGCTGTCGAAAGGCGGGAGCTTCGTCGGCCAGCACGTGTGCGTGCCGCTCGAAGGCGCGGCCGTGCACATCAACGCCTTCAACTTCCCGGTCTGGGGCATGCTCGAGAAGCTCGCGCCCGCGCTGCTGGCCGGCGTGCCGGCAATCGTGAAGCCGGCGACCGCGACCAGCTACCTGACCGAGCTCGTCGTGCGCCGCATCGTCGAGACCGGCATCCTGCCGGCGGGCGCACTGCAGCTCATCTGCGGCGGCGTCGGCGACCTGTTCGACCACCTCGGCTGCCAGGACGTCGTCTCGTTCACGGGCTCGGCGGCGACCGCAGCGAAGCTTGCGCACGCACCCGGCCGTCGTGCGTCACGCCGTGCGCTTCGTCGCCGAAACGGACTCGCTCAATTCCTCGATCCTCGGACCGGATGCGGGTCCGGGGACGCCGGAGTTCGCGCTGTTCGTCCAGGAAGTCGCGCGCGAGATGACGGTCAAGGCCGGCCAGAAGTGCACCGCGATCCGCAAGGCGATCGTGCCGAAGCGCCTGGCTCGGCGAGGTCGTCGTCGGCGCTGCAGGCGAAGCTCGCGGAGACGGTCGTCGGCGACCCGCGCACGCCCGGTGTCGGCATGGGCCCGCTCGCGAGCCTTGCGCAGCGCGACGAGGTGCTGGCGCGCCTCGCCGAGCTCGAACGCGAGTCGGAGCGCGTCGCCGGCGACCCGGAGCGCTTCGAGGTCACGCGGCGCCGACCGCGCGCCAGGGCGCTTTCCTGCCGCCGATCCTGCTGCTGTGCCGCGACGGCGCGGCGGCGCGCGCCGTCCACGCTGTCGAGGCCTTTGGACCGGTGTCCTCGATCATCGGCTATGACGGCATCGCGGATGCGGTTGCGATCGCGCGCCGCGGCGACGGCAGCCTCGCGGGCTCGGTGTTCACGGCCGACGACGAAGTCGCGGCGCGCCTCGTGCTGGGACTCGCGCCATTCCACGGGCGCGTGCTGGTCGTGAACCGGCATTGCGCGAAGGAATCGACCGGCCACGGCTCGCCGCTCGCGCCGCTCGTGCACGGCGGTCCCGGCCGCGCCGGCGGCGGCGAGGAGCTCGGCGGCATCCGCGGCGTGCTGCACTACATGCAGCGCACGGCCGTGCAGGGCACGCCCGACGTCGTCACCGCGGTTGGCCGGCGCTGGGCGCGCGGCAGCCGGGAGCGAGACCCGGGCCCGCATCCGTTCCGCAAGCCGTTCCACGCCCTCGAGATCGGCGACACCTTCCATTCCGCGGAGCGCCAGGTGACGGTCGAGGACATCGAACGGTTCGCGGAGCTGTCCGGCGACCGCTTCTATGCGCACATGAGCGAGTCGGAAGCGGCGCGCAACCCGCTCTTCGGCGGGCGCGTGGCGCACGGCTACTTCCTGATCTCCGCGGCCGCGGGACTTGTTCGTCGACCCGGACTACGGTCCGGTGCTCGGCAACTACGGGCTCGACGCGCTGCGCTTCGTCAAGCCGGTGAAGCCCGGCGACCGCATCCGGGTTCGCCTGACCTGCAAGGAAAAATCGCTGCGCGCCGACAAGGGCTGGGGCGAGGTGACCTGGGACACCGAGATCACGAACCAGGACGGCGAGACGGTCGCCGCCTACCACGTGCTCACCATGGTGAGCGTGCATGCCGTGCCGGATGCGGCGGGAGCCTGACCATGCCGTCCACCATCGAATCCTTGCGGAGCGCGTTTCCGACCCTCGGTTTCGAGGCGCCCGCCGACGGCGTCCTCGAGCTGGTGATCGCGAACGAGGGCCGGCAGAACTCCGCGACCGAGGCCATGCACCGTGACCTTGCCAACGTCTGGCGCGCGATCGACGCGGCAGCCGACGTGCGTGCCGTGCTGGTGCGCGGGGCCGGCGAGCATTTCTCCTCCGGCGGCGACTTCGCGATGATCGAGCGCATGCTCGACCGACGAGGCGACGCTGCTGCGGGTATGGCGGGAGGCGAGCGACCTCGTCTACAACCTGGTCGACTGCAGCAAGCCCGTGGTCTCGGCGATCCGCGGCACGGCCGTCGGCGCCGGACTCGCGGTCGCGCTGCTCGCCGACGTTTCGGTCGCCGGCCGCGAGCGCGAAGATTCTCGACGGCCACACGCGGCTCGGCGTCGCGGCGGGCGACCACGCCGTCATCCTCTGGCCGCTGCTGTGCGGGCTCGCCAAGGCGCGCTACTACCTGCTGACCAATGAGCCGCTCTCGGGCGAGGAGGCCGAGCGCATCGGCCTCGTCTCGATCTGCGTGGAAGACGAGGCAGTCCGCGAGCGGGCCCTCGAGGTCGCGGTGAAGCTCGCCGCCGGGAGCGCGAGCGCGCTCGCGTTCACCAAGCACGCGCTCGCCAACTGGCTGCGGCTCGCCGGTCCCTCGTTCGACGCCTCGCTCGCGCTGGAATTCCTCGGCTTCCGCCTCGGCGACGCGCGCGAGGGCCTCGACGCCGTGCGCAGCCGGCGCCCGCCCGAATTCACCCGCTGAGATTGCCTCGCGCGGCCTCGGCCGCTACGATGCGCGCTGCCTTGGGGTGGTCTGAAGAGACCTGAGATGCCGGTTGCCCGCGCGGCTCACCGGCGAACCCGTTGAACCTGATCCGGTTAGGACCGGCGTAGGGAGCAGGCGTGTCGCTGAAACCGCTGCCAATCCTCGCATGCCTCCTGGCGGGCGCCGCCGCGTCGGCGACGGAACCGCCGGCGAAGCTCGAGCCCGTGCTCGTGACGGCGACGCTTCGGCCCGTGCCGGCTTCCGGACGCGGCGGGCGGAGTCACCGTGCTCGAGAGCCGGCGACGTGCGCGAGGCCGCCGTCGTGCACCTCGAGGAGTTGCTGCCGCAGGTGCCTTCGCTGTCGTGGGCCGGCGCGAGCTCGCGCCCGCGCTACTTCCAGCTGCGGGGCATCGGCGAGCTCGAGCAGTACCAGGGCGCGCCGAATCCGTCGGTCGGTTTCCTGGTCGACGAGATCGACTTCAGCGGCATCGGCATGATCGCCTCGACGTTCGACGTCGAGCAGGTGGAGGTGCTGCGCGGCCCGCAGGGCACGCGCTACGGGGCGAACGCGCTCGGCGGCCTCATCAAGGTCAAGACGCGCGACCCGCGAGCCGGTCGCGGGAACTCGGCACCGAGCTCTCGCTGGGCGGCGATGGCTTCTGGTCGGCCGGCGCAGTCGCGGGCGGCGGTCTCGACGCGGGCGAGGACCTGCGTCCGGCTGCCTGGCGCGCCGTGCTGCAACGCGCGGTCGGAGACGGCTTCCGCGACAACCGGTTCCTCGGCCGCGACGACACCAACGGCCGGGACGAGACGACGGCGCGTCTCAAGTTCCGATTCGCCTCCGAGGGCGCCTGGCAGGCGGACCTCGCGCTGCTGCATGCCGATTTCGACAACCGCTACGACGCGTTCGCGATCGACAACAGCTTCGACACGCTGTCGGACCGGCCCGGACGCGACGCGCAACGCTCCGACGGCGCATCCCTCGACCTCGACTTCGACGCTCCGCGGCGGCCGCCAATGGCGCTCGATCACGGCATTCGCAGAATCGGACATCGTCGCGAGCTTCGACGGCGACTGGGGCAACGACCGCGACTGGGGCGACGCCGGCCCGTACGACTTCTTCTCGGACACACGCCGCCTGCGCCGCACCGCGAGTGAGGACCTGCGGCTGTCGGGCGAGTCGGCCCGCGGCCATGCGTGGATCACGGGTGTCTGGCTGCAGCGCCTCGAGGAGGACAACCACGTCGCCGACGACGGCCGCTACCTGGCGGACGCGTTCGTGCGCCAGCTCGACAGCCGCTACCGTGCCACCAGCGCGGCGCTCTACGGGCAGGCGGACTTCGTCGTCGCGCCTGCGACGACGGTCACCGCCGGCCTGCGCGGCGAGCAGCGGGACGCTCGCTACGACGACAGCGACGGCACCGCCTTCGACCCGCGCGAGCGGCTGTGGGGCGGCGAGCTGTCCGTCCTGCGTCGCGTGGGGGAACGGCGCAGCGTCTGGGCGACGCTCGCGCGCGGCTACCGGGCCGGGGGATTCAACATCGGCACGTCCGTGCCGCGAGGACCGCCAGCAGTTCACGGCGGAATACCTGTGGTCCGTCGAGGCGGGCTGGAAGCGGCGAAAGCGCGGCAGGCGACCGTCGCGTCGACGTCAACGTCTACTACCTGCGCCGTGAGCACCCGCAGGTCTCGACCTCGCTGCAGCTCGACCCGGAAGACCCGCTGACGTTCATCTTCCTGACCGACAATGCCGGAGCGGCGAGGCTTTCGGCGTCGAATCCTCCGCCGCAGTCGAGGTCGGCGAGCGGCTGGACCTGGAGGCGACGCTCAACTGGATGGACTCGCGCTATCATGGCTATCGCTTCGGCGACCGGGACCTCGAGGGACGTGAGTTCGCCCACGCGCCGGAATGGAAGGCGTCGCTCGCGGCCACCTGGCGCCATCCCGCGGGCTGGATGGCGCGGGCCGACCTGTCCGGCGAGGCGGGCTTCTATTTCGACACCAGCCACGACCAGCGTTCCGATGCGCGCTTCCTGGCGAACGTCCGCGCCGGCTACGAAGCCGAGCGCTGGTCGATCGAGGTCTGGGTGCGCAACCTGCTCGACGAGCGCTACCCGGTACGCGGCTTCTGGTTCGGCAACGAGCCGCCCGACTTCCCCGACCGGCTCTACCTGCGCTGGGGCGATCCCGCGGCAGGCGGGGCTCACCGCACGCTATTCCTTCTGAGGTGCCGCCATGCATGTCGCCGTCGAAATGAGCCTCTACCCGCTGACCGGCGAGTTCATCCCGCCGATCCTCGACTTCATCGAGCGCCTCAAGGCGCAGCCGGGCCTCACCGTGGTCACCAACTCGATGAGCACGCAGGTGAGCGGCGATTACGACCGGGTGTTCGCCGCGCTGCACGCGGAAGTCCGCAGCAGCCTCGAGGGACCGCATCGTGCCGTGCTCGTCATGAAGGTGCTCGGTGGCGGCGGCTGAATTCGCGGCGGTCGCATTCGGCGTCGCCTACATCCTGCTCGCGATCCGCGAGCACCGTGCCTGCTGGATCGCGGGCGGCATCGGCACGGCGATCTACGCCGTGCGTCTTCCTCGAAGCCGGGCTGCCGATGCAGGCGGCGCTGCAGCTGGTCTATGTCGCGATGTCGGCCTACGGCTGGTTCGCCTGGCGGCGGACACCCGCGGATCGATGAGCCCGCCCGCACCTGGCCGTGGAGCCGGCATGTCGCCGCGGTCGCCGCGGTCGCCTGTCGCAACCGCGATCTCCGCGCCGCTCGCAGCGCGATACGCGCTCGCCGCGGCGCCGGTCGCGGATTCCCTCGGAACCTGGGCCAGCCTGGTCGCGACCTGGCTGCTCGCACGCCGATTCATTGCGACGTGGGCCTGGTGGCTCGTGATCGACACCGGGCTCGCGGTGCTGTTCGCTCAGCAGGGCCTGTGGATGACGGCATCGCTCTACCTCGCCTATGCGTTCCTGGCCGTCGCCGGATGGCGCAGCTGGCGCGCGCGGCGTCCGGCATGAGCGGGAGCCGGCCGGACACCGCCGCCTCCGCGATCGCGGCGGCGTCGCGCGCGCTCGGCCTGCGCCGACCCGAAGTGACGCGGCTCGCGGGCGGCGTCGCCAATCGCAGTTATCGCCTGCGCGAGGGCACGCACGACTTCGTGCTTCGGGTCGTAGGCGCGGCGGCGCAGGGCCTCGGCGCCAGCAGCCGGTCGGAGCTCGCGATGCAGTCACTGGCGGCGGCCGCGGGCCTCGCCCCGCGGGTCGTCCTGGTGGATGCCGCGCGCGGGTTCGTCGTTTCGGAGTTCGCCGCCGGTGGCGCCCCATCCGCGGATGCGATGCGCGAGCCCGCGCTGCTCGAAGCGGGTCGGCACCTGGTTCGCACGCCTGCACGCGCTCGAAGCGCCGCCGGGCCTGCCGGCGATCGACTTCGGCGAACGCGCCGCGGCGTACCTGGCGCGCGTGGCGGCGCACGACCGTCACCGGTCCGTCCCGCGTATCGCACGCGAGCTGTCGCGCCGGCGCGCGGCCCTTCCGCCGCCGGCCCGGCTCGCGCCCTGCCACCATGACCTGCACCGACGCAACCTGCTCGACGACGGCGCGCGCATTCTCGCCGTCGACTGGGAGTACGCGGGTCCCGGGGATCCGGCCGCGGACCTCGCGGCCTGTGCCGGCTACCATGCGCTCGACGGGACGGCGATCGATGCGTTGTTCGCGGGATACGGCGGCACGACACCGGGGTTGCGCGCGCGCGTCGACGCTCTGGCGTGGATCTTCGATTGCCTCTGGTACGGCTGGAATGCGGCGGCGGCCGAGGAGGGCCTCGAGCCCGATCCCGGCGAACAATCCCGCATCGCCGGCCGGCTCCTCGCCTGAGCGGTTGCGCGGAAACTGGCGCTTCGGGGAAGATGCGCGACCCATGGCAGAGATCACCGTTACCGACCGCGACGGAGGCGTGCATCGCGTGAATGCACGCGAGGGCGTCAGCCTCATGGAGACGCTGCGCGAGCTCGAGTACGGCGTCGCCGCGATCTGCGGCGGCATGTGTTCCTGCGCGACCTGCCACGTCTACGTGGCCGAACCGTGGCTCGGACGCCTGCCGCCGATGCAGGGCGACGAAAAAGAGATCCTGCAGGAACTCGAGAGCTTCCGTCCGCGCGAATCGCGTCTGTCCTGCCAGGTCCCGCTGGAGGCGACGCTCGCGGGCCTCGAGGTCGAGGTCGCGCCGGAGGAATGAAGTCGGCGGGTCGCGCCCCGCTCAGTTGCCGGCCTGGGCGGCGACCGCGCGCGCGGCGGCGGCGATGGCGTCGGCATCGCCCAGGAAGCGCCGCGGGGCGCTGGGACGATGCGCGCCATCGAGTTCGTACAGGATCGGCACGCCGGTCGGGATGTTGAACTCCACGATGTCGGCATCGCTCATCCCGTCCAGCATCTTGACGAGCGCGCGCAGGCTGTTGCCATGCGCGACCACCAGCACGTCGGCGCCGCCGGCGAGCGCCGGCACGAGGCGTTCGCTCCACCACGGCGCGACGCGCGCCAGTGTCTCCTTGAGCGACTCGGTCGCGGGCAGGCGTGCGGGATCGATGCCGCGGTAGCGCACGTCGAAGCGCGGGTGCCGCGGATCGTCGGGCGCGAGCGGCGGCGGCGGGACGTCGTAGCTGCGGCGCCAGACCTTGACCTGTCCGGCGCCGTACTTCGCGGTCGTCTCGGCCTTGTCGAGTCCCTGCAGCGCGCCGTAGTGCCGCTCGTTCAGGCGCCAGTCGCGTTCGACCGGCACCCACATGCGATCCATCTCGTCGAGGACGATCCACAGCGTGCGGATCGCGCGCTTCAGCACCGAGGTGAAGGCCTGGCTGAACTCGAAGCCCTGCGCGCGAAGCAGTACGCCGGCGGCGCGAGCTTCCTCGCGGCCCTGCGCCGTCAGGTCGACGTCGGTCCAGCCGGTGAAGAGGTTCTCGAGGTTCCAGGCGCTTTGGCCATGGCGGACGAGCACGAGCCTGCTGGCCATGGCGGACCTCAGCCCTCGGCCAGCTGGCGCACGGCCTGCAATGCGACCGACAGCGTGGGGAAATCCGCGCTGTCGGTGCTGCGCATTTCCCGGACCGTCCGGCTCAGGTTCTCGAAGGCCGCGCCGCCGGTCCTGAGCCAGGCATTGATGTGCTTCGTCGCGTCGCCGCTGCGGCCGCGGCTCAGCACGTGATCGGCCAGGCGGCGCTGCAGCAGGTAAGCTTCCTCGCGCAACGTGCCGCGGGCGAGCGCCTGCCAGTGGCCCTCGACCGGGAGCCGTTCGATCTCGCCGCGGATCCAGTCCAGGCCGATCGCCGCGCCCAGCCCGAAGTAGATCCGCGCGGCCTGCGCGACCGGAGCGCGCCGCGCCAGCGCGACCTCGACGATGTCGACGCTCGAGTGGATCGCGCCGAGGCCGGCGACGCGGCGCGCGACGCTTTCGGGCACGCCGCTCACCGCGAAACGCTCCAGGCTCTTCTGGTAGAGCTCCACCTCGATGCCCTGGATCAGGTGTGGCAGGCCGGACATCAGTTCGCGGATGCCCGGTCGCAGCCGGCTCGACCGCGCGTTCGATGTCCAGGTTCGTGCCGAGGTTGCGCAAGACCCAGTACGTCAGGCGGCGCAGCAGCCGCATGGTGTCGTGCGACATCGCGTACTGGAGCGGCGCCGGGACCTTGTCGTCCAGCGACTCGATGTCCGCCCACAGGCCGCGCATGTCCGTGATTTCGCGTCCGATCGCGTAGGCACGGGCGATGCTCCCGACGTCCGCGCCGGTATCCTCCTGGGTGCGGATCGCGAAACCCGGGCCCATGCGGTTGACGAGGCTGTTGGTCGTCGCCGTGACGATGATCTCGCGCGAGAGCTGGTGACGCAGTATCTCGCGCGGGTAACGTCGCTGGACCGGCTTCGGGAAGTAGCGCGTCAGCTCCGCGCCGAGGTACGGGTCCTCGGCGACGTCGCGTGTCCATGAGCCGGCCGGACAGCCAGATCTTCGAATAGGAGAGCAGCATGGCGAGCTCGGGTCGAGTCAGCCGCTGGCCCTTGCGGTGCCGCTCGACGATCTCCTCGTCGGTCGGCAATGCCTCGAGCGCGCGATCCAGGGTCCGCGCGCGCTCCAGCGAGCGGAGCAGGTGGCCGAGCTCGAAGATCCGCTCGGCCGCCGTCTCGTGGAGCCCGGATATCGCGAGGCACTGGAGGTAATTGTTCCTCAACACGAGGCCGGCGACTTCCTCGGTCATGCTCTCGAGCAGGCGGTTGCGCGCCTTGCGCGAGAGCTTGCCCGTCGCCATCAGCGGATTGAACAGGATCTTGAGGTTGACCTCGACGTCCGAGCAGTTGACGCCCGCCGAATTGTCGATGAAATCGGTGTTGATGCGCCCGCCGGAGAGCGCGTACTCGATGCGGCCGCGCTGCGATACGCCGAGGTTGCCGCCCTCGCCGACGACGCGGCAGCGCAGTTCGGCGCCGTTGACCCGGACCGCGTCGTTGGCGCGGTCGCCGATCTGCGCGTGCGCCTCGTCCGCGGATTTCACGTAGGTGCCGATGCCGCCGTTCCACAGCAGGTCGACCGGAAGCCGGAGGATCGCGCGGATGACTTCGTTGGGCGCGGCCGCGGGCGCGTCGATGCCGAGCAGGGCGCGCGCCTCGGGCGACAGCGGGACCGCCTTCAGCTGCCGCGAATGCACGCCGCCTCCCTTCGACAACCGGCTCGCGTCGTAGTCCTCCCAGCTCGAGCGCGGCAACGCAAACATGCGCCTGCGCTCGGCGAAGCTGGCTGCGGCATCGGGCGCAGGGTCGATGAAGATGTGGCGGTGATCGAAGGCCGCCAGCAGGCGGATGTGCTTCGACAGCAGCATGGCATTGCCGAACACGTCGCCGGACATGTCGCCGACGCCGGCAACCGTGACGTCCTGCGACTGGGTGTCGAGCCCGAGCTCGCGGAAGTGGCGCCGCACGGATTCCCAGCCGCCGCGCGCCGTGATGCCCATTTCCTTGTGGTCGTATCCCGCGGAGCCGCCGGACGCGAAGGCATCGCCGAGCCAGAACCCGTACTCCTCGGAGATCGCATTGGCGACGTCCGAGAACTTCGCCGTGCCCTTGTCCGCGGCGACGACCAGGTAGGCGTCGTCGGCGTCGTGGCGCACGACGCGGGGCGGGGCCACGACCTTGCCGCCGACGACGTTGTCCGTCACGTCGAGCAGGGCGCGGATGAACGTGCGGTAGCAGGCGGTGCCGTCCTGCTGGGCCTCGTCGCGGCTCAGCGGCAGGCGCCGCGGGACGAACCCGCCCTTGGCGCCGACCGGCACGATCACGGTGTTCTTGACGTTCTGCGCCTTCATCAGCCCGAGGATCTCGGTGCGGAAGTCCTCGCGGCGGTCCGACCAGCGCAGGCCGCCGCGCGCGACCGCTCCCATCCGCAGGTGCACGCCCTCGACGCGAGGCGAGTGGACGAAGATCTCGAACATCGGCTTCGGCGGCGGGACCTCGGCGAGCTGCCGTGGATCGAGCTTGAGCGCGAGGTACGGCCGCGGCTGGCCGGAGGCGTCGACCTGGAAGTAGTTGGTGCGCTGCGTCGCGCCGATCGCAGCGAGGAACGCGCGCAGGATGCGGTCGTCGTCGATGCGCGTGACCCGGGCGAGCAGCCGGTCGAGGGCCCGGCGCTGCGCGGTCTCCGCACGCCGGCGCCGCGACGCGGCTACGGCGGGGTCGAAGCGCGCGACGAACAGCCGCAGCAGGTGCCCCGCAGCGGCCGCGTTGCTCGCGAGCGCCTCCTCCATGTAGGCCTGCGAGAGCGGCAGGCCGAGCTGCACGAACCAGCGCGCGTAGGTCCGCAGCACCATGGCCTCGCGCCAGTCGAGGTCCGCGGCGAGGACGAGGCGGTTGAAGCCGTCGTTGTCGACGTGGCCTGCCCAGACGTGCGCGAACGTGGTCATCAGGCGCGGACCGTCGGACTCGAGGTCGATTCGCACCCCTCGCGGATGCTCGAGCTCGAAGTCCTGGATCCAGTAGGCGCCCGGCTCGTTGCCGATGTCGTACGGGCGCTCGCTGATGAGCTTCAGCCCGAGGTTCTCGATCGTCGGCAGGACGTCGGAGATCGGGATGGGCCGGTCCTTGCGCAGGAGCTTGAACTGGACCTTGTGCGGCGGCTGGCCGGCACGGCGGTAAAGCCCCATGTGCAGCTCGCCCGGGCGCTCCGCCAGCCGCTCGAGGAGCGCGATGTCGTCGACCGCGGTGTCGAACGGCATGTCCTCCTGGTAGGCGGCGGGAAAGGCGTCGCCCCAGACGCGGTTGAGCCGCAGCGCCTCGGCCTCGTCATGCGCGTCCAGCAGCGCGTCCTTGAGCTGGTCCTGCCAGGTCCGCACCGTCTGCGTGATGCGGCGCTCCAGTTCGACGGCGTCGATGCCCTGCTCGGCGCCGGGCGGCGTGCGCACGAGCATGTGCAGCCGGGCGAGGACGGACTCGGAGAGCGTCACCTGGGACTCGATCGCGACGCCGCCGAAGGCGTCGAGCGCCAGCTTCTCGATCCGCTCGCGCGCCTGCGTGTTGTAGCGGTCGCGCGGCACGTACACGAGGCACGAGTAGAAGCGGCGGAACGGGTCGCGGCGCACGAACAGCCGCACCTGCGCGCGCTCGTACAGGTTGACGATGCCCCGCACGATGCGCACGACATCGGGCACGGTCGCCTGGAACAGCTCGTCGCGCGGGAACGTCTCCAGCGCGTGCACGAGCGCCTTGTGGTCGTGGCTCGCGGGATTCAGCCTGAAATGATCGAACACGCGCTGCACCTTGTGGCGCAGCACCGGGATCTCGTAGGGGCTCTTGCTGTAGGCCGAGGAAGTCCACAGGCCGAGGAACCTGCGCTCCCCGTTGACGTTGCCCTTCGCATCGAAGGTCTTGACCCCGACGTAGTCGAGGTAGGTAGCCCGGTGCACCGTGGAGACCGAGTTCGCCTTGGTGATGATGAGCGGCTCGGCGGAACGCGCGAAAGCCCGCACCTCGCCGGACAGCGCGATCGTCTTCGGCTTGCGCCCGGAGCGCGGGCGCATGATCCCGAGGCCCGAGCGCGGCACCGGCACGAGCCGGTCCCGGCGCGATCCGCGGCGCAGCCGGTACTCACGGTAGCCGAGGAACGTGAAATGGTTGTCCTCCATCCACTCGAGCAGCGACTTTGCCTCGCGCACCTCGTTGCGATGGCCGCGCGAGCGCGCGCCGTCCAGCGCGGCGGCCGCGTCCCGGGCCTTGGCCCGCATCCGGCGCCAGTCGCCGGTCGCCGCGCTGACGTCCGCCGAGCGACCTGCGGATGGAAGCCTCGATGACGGCGAGCCGCGCGGGGTCCGGCTCGCGGTCGATCTCGATCATCTGCCAGGACTCGAGCTTTGTCCCCGGCGGCGGGTCGTCGAGGTGGACCTCCTTCAGCCGGCCGCGGCCGTCGCGCGCCACGGAAAGCACCGGGTGCGCGAGCAGGTGGACGGCGAGGCCGGTCTGCGTGCACACCATGCCGAGCGAGTCGACCAGGAACGGCTTGTCGTCCGTGACGACCATGATCACCGTGTGCGGCGAGGAGAATCCGTCGCGCGCCGATTCCGGGTTGAATACCCGCACCAGCGAGCGCCCGGCCTTCCGCACGAGCCCGAGTTCGAGCACGGCGACGGCCGCGCCCGCGAGGTCCTGCGGCGTGCGCTGCACGAGGTCGAGTTCGGAAACGCCGTGGTAGAAGCAGCGCGCGAACCGGTCGGGCGCGAACTGCAGCGCCTTGCGGCGCTTGCGGCGCGCATTGGCGGCGATCCGGTCGATGATGGCCTGTCGGGCGGCGGGAATTCTGCCTAGCATTCGGGAGTCAACCGGCCTGGGAAACGGCGTATGGCGTGGCGGCGCGGATTATACACGCGCGTCCGGTGCCGGGCCGAGGCGCCGCGAGCGGTCCAGGAGCCGCGCCAGCAGCTCGCCGAACTTGGCCTGTTCGTCGGCGGACAGCGTCTCGAGCAGGTGCCGCTCGTAGGCGAGCGCGAGCGGCACGATGCGGCGGTACACGGAACGGCCGCGGGTCGTCAGCGTGAGCACGGAACGGCGACGGTCGCGCGCCGCCTGCGCCCGGCGCACGCGGCCGCTGCGCGCCAGGCCCGCGACCGCGCGGCTGACGGCGACCTTGTCCATCGCGGTGCGCGCGGCGACTTCGGCCGCGGACAGGCCGGGCGCGCGCGCGAGCACGGCGATGACGCGCCATTCCGGAACGGTGAGCCCGAATCGGCGCGCGTAAGCCCCGGACAGCGCCGGCCGACACCGTGTTCGCCAGCACCGACAGCCGGTAGGGGACGAAGCGCTCCAGGGAAAGGGCCGGCGGATTCGCAGGGGCGGGCATCGGTGGATTATAGTTGCAAGTGCAACTAAATGCGGAGCGTCCCATGGCCGACCTGTTCGACAACCCGATGGGCACCGACGGCTTCGAGTTCGTGGAGTACACCGCCCCGGACCCGGAACAGCTCAGGGCGCTGTTCGCGCGCATGGGCTTTCCCGTCACCGCGCGCCATCGCAGCAAGAACGTGACGCTGCACCGCCAAGGCGACATCAATTTCGTCATCAATGCCGAACCGGCGGGCTTCGGCCAGCAGTTCTCGCGCGCGCACGGGCCGTCGGCGTGCGCGATGGCGTTCCGCGTACGCGACGCCGCCGCCGCGTTCAGCCGCGCCGTCGCGCTCGGCGCGAAGCCGGTCGAGACCGCGGTCGGGCCGATGGAGTTGCGCATTCCCGCGATCGAGGGGATCGGCGGCAGCCTCATCTACCTCGTGGACCGCTACGGCGAGCGCACGATCTACGACGTCGACTTCGTGCCCGCCGCCGGTCCCGCGCCGGGCGCCGGCGCCGGGCTCGCGCTGATCGATCACCTCACCCACAACGTCGCGCGCGGCCACATGGACACCTGGTCGGGATTCTACGAGCGCCTGTTCAACTTCCGAGAGATCCGCTACTTCGACATCGAGGGAAAGAAGACCGGCCTCTTCAGCCGCGCGATGACGAGTCCCTGCGGCAAGATCCGCATCCCGATCAACGAGAGCCAGGACGACAAGAGCCAGATCGAGGAGTACATCCGCGAGTACCACGGCGAGGGCATCCAGCACATCGCGCTGTCGACGCCCGACATCTATTCGACCGTCGACGCACTGCGTGCCAACGGGGTCGAGTTCCAGGACACGCCGGACACCTACTATGAGGGCGTCGACGCGCGCGTCGCCGGGCACCGCGAGTCGCTCGCGCGCATGCAGGAACGGCGCATCCTGATCGACGGCAGCGCCGAGGACGGCATCCTGCTGCAGATCTTCACGAAGAACGTCATCGGCCCGATCTTCTTCGAGATCATCCAGCGCAAGGGCAACGAGGGATTCGGCGAGGGCAATTTCCGCGCCCTGTTCGAGTCCATCGAGCTCGATCAGGAGCGTCGCGGCGTCATCTGACGGTCCTCCAGCCCGGGCGCGGCCGTCCTACACGGCCAACTGACGACCCGTTCACGGACCCGCGCCCGGGTGACCGGACGCACTTCACACCTTTGAGCGGCTGCCGTGCGTCGATTCCGCGGCGCGTGGAGACTCGCGTTTGACAGATGATGGCGGGCCGAGGCATGAACGTCGGGACGGCGACAGGACAATTCGGGGTCACCACGCGCATCACGCGCGTTGGCTTCGCCGACGGCTGGACCGGCGTCCTGGCGATCGGCACGATCGCCTACGTCCTCGCCGCAATCCTCGTCACCGTCGCGGACCTGCCGGCGTCGCCCGGGCCTCGATTTCTACCGCCTCGTCTCGGACCAGCCGGCCGCCTTCGCGGCGGCGCTGCTGGCGATCGTGGCGGCGCGCAAGGCGCAGCAGCCGTCGGCGCGCACGACCTGGAAGTACATCGCCGCCGCGATCGTCACGTACAACATCGGCAACCTGATCGACGCGTTCCTCCGGATCGCGGACCTGACGCCGTTCCCCTCGCTGGCGGACCTCTTCTACCTCGCGTTCTTCCCGGTACTGTTCGCGGGATTCACGGTCGCGGTGCGCGCGAGTTCGCTGCGCGCGTCCTGGGGTCGCCTGCTGCTCGACTCGCTGATCCTGGTGCTGGGATTCGGCACCTTCTTCTGGTTCTTCGTGATCAGCCCGGCGGCCGCGGCCAGCGAGGAGGACCTGGCGCGCTTCGTGCTGGCCCAGGTGTACATCGCCTGCGACTGCGTGATGCTGATGGCGATCGGCGTGCTGCTCATGAACAGCTCGCACTGCCCGCTGCGGCGCATGACGCTCGCGCTGCTGACCGGCGGATTCGGGATGATGTTCCTCGGCGACATCGTCTGGGCGACCGCGGTCGTCGACAACTCGTACTTTTCCGGCGCGAACTTCTCCGACGTGCTGTACCTCGCCTGCTATGCCGGCCTCGCCGGCGCGGCGCAGGTCCAGATCCGCGACAAGTCGCGGCCGGAGCGCCAGCGCGCCGCGGCCGGCGGCGTGCTGACGCAGAGCATCGCCTACGCGGGCCTCGGCCTGTCCTTCTTCGTGCTCGTGTATTTCGCGGGCGGCGACGGGCAACGACACGGTGACGATCATGACCGTCGCGATCTTCGTGCTCGCCGTGCTGGTCATGGCGCGGCAGAGCGTGATCCTGCGTGACGACGCCAAGGAGCGCCAGCGCAAGGCGGTGGACCTCGTCGAGGCCCGCTTCGCCTCGCTGATCCGCAACGCCTCGGACGCGATCATGATCGTGGGCGCCGACGGCCGCATCGAGTACGCGTCGCCCGGCCATGCAGCGCACGTTCGGCCTGTGGCACGAAGACCTCGTCGGCCGCAGGCTCGACCGAGATCTGGCGCGAGGCGGACCGCGAGCGCATCGCCGCGTTCCTCGCCGAGGTCACGGCGACGCAGGGCGTCTCGATCGGACCGGTCGAGCTGTCCGTCGGCACCAAGAACAAGCGCTTCATCGCGGAATGCGTCGGCAGCAACCTGCTGGACGACCCGGCGGTGAAGGGACTCGCGCTCAACCTGCGCGACGTGACCGAGCGCAAGGCGCTCGAGGACCAGCTGCGCCAGCTCGCCTTCCACGACCCGCTGACACTGCTCGCCAACCGCAGCCTGTTCCGCAACCGCGTCGAGCACGCGATCGCGCTCTCGCGGCGCACGCAGGACCGCCTGGCGGTCCTGATGATCGACCTCGACAACTTCAAGAACGTGAACGACACGCTCGGCCACGACGTCGGCGACCGGCTGCTGCAGACGGCCGCGCAGCGGCTCGTCAAGTGCACGCGGGCGGCCGACACGGTCGCCCGGCTCGGCGGCGACGAGTTCGCGGTGCTGCTCGAGGGCGTCACGACGCTCGAGCAGGCCGAGCAGATCGCGGCCGCGGTGACCGACGCGTTCCGTCAGCCGCTCTTGATCGACGGCAACGAGCTGCTGCGTGACCACCAGCGTCGGCGTCGCGCTCTCGGAAGCCGGGCACGACACCGAGCAGTTGCTGCGCAACGCCGACATCGCGATGTACAACGCGAAGTCCTCGGGCAAGGGCCGGCACGTCGTGTTCCACGCGCGCATGCAGGAGCAGCTGCGCGAGCGCCTGCGGCTCGAAGACGACCTGAACCAGGCGCTGGTGCGCGAGGAATTCTTCCTCGAGTTCCAGCCGATCATCGACCTCAAGACCAGCGAGCTCCTCGGTGTCGAGGCGCTGGTGCGCTGGCAGCACCCGGAGCAGGGCCGCCTGCTGCCCGGCCAGTTCATCCCGATGGCCGAGGAGACCGGCCAGATCATCGCGCTCGGGCGCTGGGTGCTGATGGACGCCTGCTGCCGCGTGCAGGAGTGGCGCAAGTCGGTCGCGGCGGGCGAGGGCCTGCGGGTCGCCGTGAACATCTCCGGCCGCCACCTGCAGCAGGGCGACCTGGTCGCGGACGTCCGCGACGCGCTCGCGGCATCGGGCCTCGAACCCGAGAGCCTGCTGATCGAGCTGACCGAAAGCACGATGATGCACAACTCCGAGGGCAACCTCGTGAAGCTGCGCGAGCTCAAGGCGCTCGGCGTCCGGCTCGCGATCGACGATTTCGGCACCGGCTATTCGTCGCTGTCGTACCTGCACCGCTTCCCGATCGACATCCTGAAGATCGACCGCTCGTTCGTCAGCCGGCTGACCGAGTCGGCCGAGGGACCGAAGCTCGCGCGCGCGGTCGTCATGCTGGGCGAAACGCTCGGCCTCGAGACGGTCGCCGAGGGCGTCGAGTCCGACGACCAGGTGACCCAGCTGCTGCAGCTCGGATGCGTCGCCGCGCAGGGCTTCCTGTTCTCGCACGCGACCTCGCTCGACGTGGTCGCGGCGTCGAGCTTCGCGCTCAAGCGCGAGCAGCTGCGCGTCGCGCACGCCGGCTACGACACGCTGACGGCGACCGGCCGCTACCGCATTGCCGAAATCGTCCGCAAGCGCGGCGCGGCCTGACAAGCGGGACGCGTTTTTCGCGCCGCTGCATCGACGCGGCGCTCATCGCCGTTTCAGGGACGGTGCGGCTCGCGAGATAGGCGCGGCCCTGCATCTCGTGCAGGCGGCTCGCCGTGCGCCGGAACTCGAAGGCCAGGCGCTCGCCGCGGTAAAGCGCCTCGGGCGCATCGGCGGCCGCGGACAGCACCAGCTTGACGCCGCGGTCGTAGAATTCGTCGACGAGCGTGACGAAGCGGCGCGCCGCATCGTCGGCCGCGCCATCCATCACCGGCACCCCCGACAGGAACACGGCCTGGTAGCAGCGCGCGATCTCGATGTAGTCGGCCGCCGAGCGCGGTCCCTCGCACAGCTCGCGGAACTCGAACCAGACGACGTCCTCGGCCTCGCGCCGCGCGCGCACCGGCCGGCCCTCGACCTGGACCTTCGACGTCGTGCGCGCCGCCCCCGTCGGCGAGCCGCTCGAATTCCTCGGCGAGCCGCGCGTCCGCGTCGGTCACGGCCGGCCCGAACCAGAGCGTCGCCCGCTCGAGCTGCCGCAGGCGGTAGTCGACGCCGGCCTCGACCTCGACGACGCGGCAGTGCTTCTCGATCAGCGCGATAGCCGGCAGGAAGCGCTCGCGCTGCAGCCCGTCCGCGGTAGAGGTCTGCGGGCGGGAGGTTCGACGTCGCGACGAGCGTCACGCCGCGCCGGAACAGCGCCTCGAGCAACGCGCCGAGGATCATCGCGTCGGCGACGTCGCCGACGACGAACTCGTCGATGGCGAGCACGCGCGCCTCGGCGGCGATGCCGGCGGCGACCTGCTCGAGCGGCGAGGCGCGGTCGCGGTGGCGGCGCAGCCGGGCATGCACGTCCTGCATGAACCGGTGGAAGTGCTCGCGCCGCTTCTCGCGGATCGGCAGTTCGGCGAAGAATGCGTCGACCAGGAAGGTCTTGCCGCGGCCGACGCCGCCCCAGAGGTAGAGGCCGCGCAGCGGCGTGCGCGCGCGCGGCAGCAGGTCGAGGCTGCGGGCGAGCAGTGAGCTTGCGGGCGAGGATCCTGCGCCGCAGGTCCTCCAGGCGCGAAAGCGCCGCGCGCTGCGACGCGTCGAGCGCGTGCCCCTGGGCCGCCAGCGCGGCCTCGACACGCGCGGCGAGCGGCGTGCGCGGGTGGCCCGGGCTCAGTTCGCGAGCTCCGGCCGGCCGCGGAAGTGCTCGAGCGCGCGCGGGATTCGCGAGCGCGTCCGTGTTCTTCACCGGGCGCCCGTGGATCGCCTCGCGCACCGCGAGCTCGACCACCTTGCCGCTGATCGTGCGCGGGATCTCCGGCACCTGCAGGATCCGCGCCGGCACGTGGCGCGGCGTCGTGTTCGCGCGGATCTGCCGGCGGATGCGCTCGCGCGAGCGCGTCGTCGAGGACGAGTCCGTCGCGCAGCCTCACGAACAGGACGACGCGGACGTCGTGCCCCACCTCCTGGCCGACGACGACGCTCTCGAGCACCTCCGGCAGCCGCTCGACCTGCCGGTAGATCTCGGCCGTGCCGATGCGGACGCCGCCCGGGTTCAGCACGGCGTCGGAGCGGCCGAAGATCACGAGGCCTCCGCGCGCCGTCACGAGGGCGTAGTCGCCGTGGTGCCAGACGCCGCGAAAGCGCTCGAAGTAGGCCGCGCGGTAGCGGGCGCCGCCGGGGTCGTCCCAGAACCCGAGCGGCATCGACGGGAACGGGGCGGTGCAGACGAGCTCGCCTTTCTCCTCGATGACCGGCCGCCCTTCGTCGTCCCAGACCTCCACCTTCATGCCGAGCCCGCGGCACTGCAGCTCGCCGCGATACACGGGAAGGAGCGGGTTGCCGAGCGCGAAGCAGGAAACGATGTCCGTGCCCCCGGAGATCGAGGCGAGCTGCACGTCGGGACCGATGGCCGCGGCGACGAAGTCGTATTGTTCCGGCCCGAGCGGTGATCCCGTGGAGAGCAGCGTGCGCAGGACCGCGAGCCCATGCCGCTCGCGGGGCCGGTACCCGCCTTTTCGAGCGACGCGAGGTAACGCGGGCTCGTCCCGAAGATCGTGACGCCTTCGTCCGCGGCCATCTGCCACAGCACTTCCGGCCCGGGTGGAGCGGCGAGCCGTCGTAGAGGACGATCGTCGCGTCGCGAGGCGAGCGCGCTGGCCGAGCCAGTTCCACATCATCCAGCCGCAGGTCGTGAAGAAGAACAGCCGGTCGCCCGGCTTGAGGTCGGCATGCAGCCGATGTTCCTTCAGGTGCTGCAGCAGCGTGCCGCCGGCGCCGTGGACGATGCACTTCGGCACGCCGGTCGTGCCGCTCGAGTAGAGCACGTACAGCGGATGGTCGAATGGCAGGCGCTCGAACAGGGCCGCGGCGTCGGCATCGCCGTAGTCGGCGAAGGGCACGCAGCCCGGCAGTCGACCGTCCTGCGTCCGGCGCACCGACGTACGGCACGATCACGACCCGCTCGACCGACGCGAGCTCGCGCAGCACCCCCGCGATCGGCGCAAGCGAATCGACGGTCTTGCCCGCGTAGAAATAGCCGTCCGCGGTGAAGAGGACTTTCGGCCTCACCTGTCCGAACCGGTCGAGCACGCCCTGGATACCGAAGTCCGGCGAGCAGGAAGTAAAGGTCGCCCCGCGGCTCGCGGCCGCCAGCATCGCGATCACTGTCTCCGGCAGGTTCGGCAGGAAGGCAGCGACAACGTCGCCGGGACCGATGCCGTCGCGGGCGAGCCCGGCAGCAATGCGGGCGACCTCGGAGCGCAGTGCCTGCCAGCTCAGTTCACGCCTGTCGCCGCGCTCGTTCCGGAAGACGATGGCCGGCTCGTCGTCCGGACCGCAAAGCAGGTTCTCGGCGAAGTTGAGCCTTGCGCCCGGAAACCACCGCGCGCCCGGCATGCGGTCGCCGTGCTCGAACACGGGACCGGGGCCACGCTCGCCCGCGACCGCGCAGAACTGCCAGAGCGTTTCCCAGAATTCGCCGGGATGCTCCACGGACCAGCGATAGAGCGCGTCATAGTCGGCGATGCGCGTCCCGCCGCCTTCGACGAGGGCCATGAAGCGCGTGAGGTTCGCATCTGCGATGCGAAACAGCGAGGGCGTCCAGATCGGCGGATCGGTGTTCACCTAGAGGCCCTGGTAATTCGGCCCGGAACCCCCTTCAGGCGTGGTCCACGTGATGATGCCGTACGGATCCTTGATGTCGCAGGCCTTGCAGTGCACGCAGTTCGCGGCGTTGATCTGCAGGCGCCGGCCGCCGGCACCGTCGTCAACCATTTCGTAGACGTGGGCCGGGCAGAAATTCTGGCAGGGATTGCCGAACTCGGTGACGCAGCGCGTGGCGCAGATCGAGGTATCCGACACCACGAGGTGAACCGGCTGGCTTTCGTCGTGGACGTTGCCGGAATGGAAGACGGCGGCGAGCCGGTCGCGCGGCGGCAAGTCGCGCGTGACCCATCCGCGGTCGATGACAGGCGCGCTCTCTAGCTGGTGCAGGGCGAGGTGGTTCTCCGTGTGAGACAGCGTCCAGGGCGTGCGCCCGGCGAGCGCCGTCTCGAGCGCGCCGTTCGCGAGGCCCCACCACAGTCCGCGGTGGAAACCCGGCTTGATGTTGCGCACCCGCTTGAGCTCGCGTCCGCCCTCGGAATCACGCCAGCGTGCCTCGAAGCCTGCCGTGCCGCCGGTCGCGGCGAGGTGCTCGGCAGCCAGAACCCCGCAGCGAATGGCCTGGTGCACGCCCTTGATCTTCGGCACGTTGAGCGTGCCCGCCGCATCACCGACGAGCAGCAGTCCGGGCGCGTCCATGCGCGGCAACGACTGCCAGCCGCCGGCGGCGATCGTGCGCGCGCCATAGGCGAGGATCTCGCCGCCCTCGAGCAGCGGGCGGATGCGCGGATGGTGCTTGAACTGCTGGAAGGCCTCGAAGGGCTTGAACCGCGGGTCCTCGTAGTCGAGCCCGGCCACGTAGCCGACGTATACGCGGTCCCGGTCGAGGTGGTAGAGGAAGCTTCCGCCGTACGTGCGGTTGTCCGCCGGCCAGCCGACGGTGTGCTGGATCAGGCCCGGTTCCGCGCGGCCGGCGGGTAGCTGCCACAGTTCCTTGATGCCCAGCCCGAAACTCTGTGGCTGCCGGCCGTCGGCGAGTCCGAGCTGCGCGACCAGCTGCTTGGTGACACTGCCCCTGGCGCCCTCCGCAAGGATCGTCGTTCCCGCGCGAATGTCCGCGCCCGGCGCGTAGTTCGGTCCCGGCTTGCGCTCGCGGTCGAGGCCCATGTCGCCGATGCGCACGCCCGCCACGCGACCGTCCTCGACCAATGCTTCTGCGGCGGCGAACCCGGGAAAGACGTCGACGCCGAGCGTCTCGGCACGCGCGGCGAGCAGCGGCCCGAGCTGCCCGAGCGAGACGATGAGGTTGCCGCGGTTGTGCATCTGCGGCGGCGTCGGCAGCCGCGTGCCGCCGGTCCTCGTCAGGTACCAGAACTCGTCGCGCGTCGCCGGCACGCAGATGTCGAGGGGCGTCTCGCGCCAGCCCGGCACGAGGGCGTCGAGCGGACCCGGTTCGAGGGCGCAGCCCGAGATGAGCTGGGCGCCGATTGCCGAGGCCTTCTCCAGCACGCAGACGCTGCGCTCGGGCTGGAGCTCCTTGTAGCGGATCGCGGTAGCCAGCCCCGCGGGACCGGCGCCGACGACGACGACGTCGTATTCCATGACGTCGCGGTCGGTCACGGCATTCGCGCCCCCGCGAACTGCGGCAACGCCTGCACGCTGTCTCCGACCTTGGCCAGGTCGCCTGCGACCACGACGGTCATCTGCTCCAGGCGCACGAACCGTCGCGCCATTTCGCTCACCTGGGCGGGCGTCACCGCCTGCACGTTCTCGACCCAGTGAACGAGAAAGTCGTCGGGCAGGCCGTGCAGGTCCATGAAGGCGAGCTGGCCGAGCACGCCGTTCGGCGAGGAGTTCGAGATCACGAACACGCCCGCCCGGTAGTTCTTCACGGGCGTCAGTTCCGCTTCGGTGGGCAGCTCGCGCTGCAGCCGCTCGATCTCGCTGAAGATCTCGGTGAGGGCTGCGGCCGTGTGCTCGGCGGTGATCTCCGCGGACAGGACCCACAGCGCGACGCCGCGCCGCGCATTGATCGACGAGTCCGGCGAATAGCTGTATCCCTTGTCCTCGCGGATGTTGCTGGTGATCCTCGAGCCGAAAGTCCCGCCCAGCAGGCTGTTCATCAGCGTCGTCTGGAAATAGAGGGCGTCGCCGGGTCGGGGACGGGCACGGCCATGCGTACCGACGATTGCGGGGCCCCCGGGCTGTCAACGAGCGCAAGCTGCAAAGCCCATCGGCGGGCTTCGGCGGCAGGTCCGTGGGCGGCTCGCCGGGTCGCCAGTCGCTGGAACGCGCCGACGCAACGCCGCTTCCAGCGCGCGCGCGGTCATAGCGACCCGCGACATAGACGTGCGTGCGCCGCGCGCCGAAATTCCGTTCGTAGAAGCCGCGCAGCTTCGCGATGTCGTAGCCGGCGAGCTGGTCCTTCGCGCGGCAGCGCGCGGCCGAAGGGTGGTCGCCGAAGACGAGTTGCGCGAGCGCCTCGTCCGCGAGCGCCTGCGGGTCCGCGCGCGCGACGGCGAGGCTGCGCTCGAAGTTCGCGAGCACGCGCGGCAGCTCCGATTCCGGGAAGCGCGGATTCTGCAGCACGTCGGCGAGCAGTTCGCACCGCCACCGACGGCGTGGTCCGAGAGCACGGAGATGCTGGCGGTCGTCTGCTCGGCGCCGACGCCGAGGCCGAGCGCGCCTCCCATGCCCGCCGCAGCCTTCGCGATGTCGAAGGCCGAGCGGGACGTCGTGCCCTCCTTCAGCATCTCCACCGCTACGTCGGGAAGCCAGGTGTCCTCGCCTTCGTCGATATTGCCGGTGCGCACGACGGCGAGCAGAGTCAACTTTCGGCACGCTGCCGTAGTCGATGAATGTCGCGGACAGCCCGTTGTCGAGCTGAGATCGTTTCCTTCGCCGGCAGCCGGAATCGTGCGGCGTGCCGGGCGGTGGCGGCGTCTCGCGCGCCTGCGCGACGGCGCCCGCAGCGGCGAGCAGCGGCCAGCAGTGCCGTAGGGCCCTCATGGCACCCCCGGCGCCGGGGCCGGCGCACCGGCTCGCCCGGGAACGACCACCTGCACGGTGCGGCGGGCCGGCGTCAGGTACTTGCGCGCGACGTCGCGGATGAGCTCCGGCGGCACCGCGCGGAAATCCGACTCGAGCCGGTTGATGCGCGCCGGGATCGTCGTCGAAGAGTGCGAAGCAGGCGAGCAGGTCCACGAGCCCGAAGCGCGTGCTCGAGCCGGCGAGGTCGTACAGCGAAGCGCGCAGCTTGGTCAGCGCGCGAGTCGAGTTCATCCGCCGTCGGCGGCTCGGCCTGGATGCGTGCGATCTCGGCGTCGACGTCCGCGATGATCGCATCCGGCGTCGCGCCCGGGTCGTGGACCAGGTAGAGCATCCACAGCATCGGGCCGTCGTAGGTGAACTCATTGCCGAGCAGGTTCGTGCCGCCGCCGACTGCGTTCGAATAACCGCGTTCCTGCACCAGCTTCTGCCACAGCCGGCTGTCTTCGCCCTGCAGCAGGATCGTGTCGAGCAGGCTGAAGGCGTAGTGCTCGGGCGTATTGCGCGGCGGCGCCTGCCAGGCGAGCGCAAGCGCGGGCCGGGGCGCCAGGCGGTCGACGTAGGAATCGCGCTTTTCCGCCTGCTGCGCGGGCTCGGTCAGGTCCGGCCGCGCCGGCTGCGCGCGCGCCGGGATTGCGCGCGAAGTACCTGCCGACCGCCGCGCGGGCGGCGGCCGGGGCGAAATCGCCCGCGACGACGAGCACCGCGTTGTTCGGCGCGTAGTAGGTGTCGAAGAACGACTCCGCGTCCTCGAGCGTCGCGGCATCAAGGTCCGCGAGATCGCCGTAGAAGTTGTGGGCGTTGAACCAGTTGGTATTGGCGACCTGCGGCATCGTGAGCCAGGGGAATCCGCCGTAGGGCTGGTTCATGGTCGCGTCACGCACCTCGTTCTTCACCACGCCCTGCTGGTTCGTGAGGTTCGCCTGGGTGATCGCGAGCGCCTTCATGCGGTCCGCTTCGGCCCACAGCACGGTCTCGAGCACGTGCGCCGGGACGATCTGGTAGTAGTTCGTGTAGTCGAAGCGCGTCGAGCCGTTCAATACGCCGCCGTTGCCCTCGACCAGGCGGATGAACTCCATCTTCCCGAGGTTTCCGGAGCCCTGGAACATCAGGTGCTCGAACAGGTGCGCGAAGCCGGTGCGGCCGCGCGGCTCCGTCCGAAAGCCGATGTGGTAGTAGACGCCGACGGTCACGGTCGGCGCCGTCGTGTCCCGGGAAAGCACGACCTTGAGGCCGTTGTCGAGCGTGTAGTACTCGACCGGGATGTTGATTGCGTTCGGCGCTGCGGTGCGGCCGGCGGCTGCGTGGCGCAGCCTGCGAGTGCAGCGGCCGCGATCCATCCCGTGAACAGGCGTGCCTTGCGCGTCATCGCTAGCGCGGCGCCATGCGGATCGCGCCGTCGAGACGGATCGTGTCGCCGTTCAACATGCGGTTGGTGACGACGGCTGCCACCAGCTCCGCGTACTCGTCCGGCCGGCCGAGGCGCGGCGGGAAGGGCACCTGCTTGCCGAGCGAGTCCTGCGCTTCCTGCGGCAGGCCCGCCATCATCGGCGTGGCGAAGATCCCCGGCGCGATGCCGACGACGCGGATGCCGAAGCGCGCGAGTTCGCGCGCCAGCGGCAGCACCATGCCGGCGACCGCCGCCTTCGACGTTCCGTAGGCGACCTGGCCGATCTGGCCCTCGAACGCCGCGACCGAGGCGGTGTGGATGAGGAGCCCGCGCTCGCCGTCGGCATCGGGCGCATTGCCCTGCATGATTGCCGCGGCCGCGCGGTCGAGCAGGAACGTGCCGAGCACGTTGATGTCCATCACGCGCTGGAAGGCGGCGACCGCGAGCGGCCCGTCCTTGCCGAGCAGCTTGCCGGGCGTCGCGACGCCGGCGCAGGACACCGCGACATTGAGTCCGCCCATGCGCGCGGCCGCAGCCTGCACGGCGTCATCGACTGCGGATTCGCTCGTCACGTCAGCAGCGGTGGTAGCTCGCCGCGGCTCCGAGCGAAGCCGCCGCCTTGCGTCCGGCATCGTCCTGGACGTCGAGCAGCGCGACCTGGCCGCCGCCGGCGACCAGCCGCGCGGCCGTGGCCTGCCCGAGGCCCGACGCACCGCCGCTGATGACTGCCTTGACCCGATCGAGATTCATGGAGGTCCCCCGGGCCGACAGTTTACAGCCTAAGTCCCCCGTCCACCTCGATCACGCGGCCCGTGACAAAGTCGTTCTCCGCGATGAAGACCGCCGTCGCGGCGATTTCGGAGGGCTCGCCGAGCCTGCGCAACGGCACGGCGGCCTTCACGCGATCGACCATCTCCGGCTTCATCGCCGACAGGATCTCGGTCGCGCAGAAACCCGGCGCGATCGCGGCGCTGCGGATCCCGTAGCGCGCGAGTTCCTTGGCCCAGACGACGGTCATGGCCGCGACTCCCGCCTTCGCCGCGGAGTAGTTGGTCTGGCCCGGGTTGCCCTCCCGGGAGATCGAGGAAATATTGATGATGAGTCCGCCGTGGCCGACCTGGACCATGCGCTCGGCCCCCTCGCGCCCGCACAGGAAGACGCCCGTGAGGTTCACGTCCATGACCGCCTGCCACTGCGCGAGCGACATCTTGGAGTGGATCGCACCGTCCTGGGCCTTGATGAGCAGGGCGTCGCGCGTGATGCCGGCATTGTTCACGAGCACGTCGAAGCGCCTGAATTCCGCGACGACTGCATCGAATGTCCTGATGACCTGCGCTTCCTGCGTGACGTCCAGCACGTAGCGCACGCGCGCGCACGCCGCGCGATTCGCAGGCGCGCGCGTTTCCTCGAGCGCCGCGGCATCGCGGTCGAGCGCCGCGATGTCGGCGCCCCGATCCGCAAACGCGAGCGACATCGCCCGCCCGATGCCACGGGCCGCGCCCGTGATGACCACGACTTTCTTTCCAAGCTGCATGGGTCCCTTTACTGCACTGCGAACACAGGTGCAGAAATATTTATAGTTCCGGGACCTTAGCGATTATTGCGTCGCAAGACAACTCAGGCGGGGTCTATGTCAAACAGGACCGCCTCGGCCTCGACCAGCTCGCCCGCGTGCGCGAGCACGTGGCGATGCGCCCAACGCGACGGCCAGTACGTCGCCGCGCGCAGGCATCGCGCGGCTGTGCCAAACTTCCATGCGAGCGCCGGCGTACACCAAGCGCCGCGATCAAGCAGGGGAAAGTTCATGCCGCAATATGTCATTGAGCGAGAAATGCCAGGCGTGGGCAAGCTGGGGCCTTCCGACCTCAAGATGGCATCGCAGACGTCCTGCAACGTGATTCGCGACCTCGGTCCCGAGATCCAGTGGGTTCACAGTTACGTGACCGACAACAAGATTTACTGCGTCTATCGCGCGCCGAACGAGGAGATGATCCGCGAGCACGCGCGGCGCGGCGGCTTTCCGGCGAACAAGATTTCGCAGATCCGCGCGATGATCGACCCGACGACCGCTGAATGAGCGGGCGGGGGCGCAAGGCCGGATACTGATCGGGAGTTTGGCGATGGCGGACGTGTTCGTCTCCTACGCCCGGAACGACGAACAGACGGCCGTGCGTGTCGCACAGTGCCTGTCCGACGCCGGCTATCAGGTTTGGCGCGACGACCAGCTTCCAGCTCACCGGGCCTATGCCGAGGTCATCGAAGAGCGATTGAAGTGCGCGAAGGCGGTCATCGTCCTGTGGTCGGCGGAAGCGGCGAAATCCCAATGGGTCCGCGCGGAGGCCGATGCGGCGCGCGTCGCCGGCACGCTTGTCCAGGCCAGTCTCGACGGCTCGCTGCCTCCCATGCCCTTCAACCAGATCCAGTGTGCCGACCTCATGCGCTGGACCGGCGAGGCGGCGGCGCCGGGATGGCGCAAGCTTCTCGACAGCATCGCTGCGCTTGCGCCACCGACGACCGATAGGGCCGCGCCGCGAGCCGCCCGCCGCAAGCTGACGATCTGCGTGCTGCCGTTCCAGAACATGAGCGGCGACGTCGAGCAGGAATATTTCAGCGACGGGATCAGCGAGGACATCACCACCGACCTCTCGCAGGTCTCCGCGCTCGTGGTCGTCGCCCGCAATACCGCCTTCACTTTCAAGGGGCGAAGGGTGAACGTGTGCGACATCGCCTGCGAGCTGGACGTCAGCCACGTCCTGGAAGGCAGCGTCCGAAAGGCGGGGCAGCGCGTGCGGATCACCGCGCAGCTCATCGACGGCGCCACGGGCGATCAATTGTGGGCCGATCGCTACGACCGGAATCTCGACGACATCTTCGCCATCCAGGATGAAATCTCGAAGGCCATCGTCGGCGCGCTCAAGCTGAATCTGCTTCCCAGGGAAAAGCAGGCGATCGAGCGGCGAGGCACGACGAATGTCGAGGCCTACAACTTTTACTTGATGGCTCGGCAATTCTGGATGACCGGCAATGTCGGCGACCGGCGACGGGAACAGCGCGTGATGCGGTTCTGCGGCCGCGCGGTCGAGATTGATCCCAATTACGCACAAGCCTGGGCCTTGCTCGCGATCGCCCAATCGAGCCTGCGCTACAATTTCGACGAGGCGGTCGACGACGGCTTCGCGGCGGCCAATGCGGCGCTGTCGATCGATCCGACGATTGCCGAGGCCCATTGCCCGATTGCGCGTCGCCTGTCGGAACAGGGCAGGACCGACGATGCGGTGGCGGAAATTGCGCGCGCCCTCGCGCTCGACCCGCAGTCCTGGGAAGTTCGCAAGGAAGCCGGGCGGCTCGCAATATCTCAACTCAGGATCGCGGACGCGACGGAGCACTACGAGCGGGCGACCGACCTGCTCGAGAGCGACTTCCACGCCTGGGCCCTGCTAGCCACCTGCTACCAGGCGGCCGGGAACGCCGACAAGGTGAAAGAAACGGCGCGCAAGATGGTCAGCGAAGCACAAAAAGCGCTGGTGGACGATCCGAGCAACGGCGCCGCGCTCGGAATTGCCGCGGGCGGCCTTGCGATCGGCGGGGAGCACGAACGCGCGCGCGAGTGGATTGACCGCGCGATGTTGCTCGATCCCGATAACGACAACATGCGCTACAATTTCGCCTGCGTCTTCGCCTGCCACATGCAGGACAAGGAAGCGGCGCTGGCGCTGCTCGCGACGACCCTGTTGCGTTCGCGCACGCACTTCGTCGCGGCCCAGACCGACCCTGACTTCGATTGCCTGCGCAGCGATCCTCGATTTTCCGAGCTCGTCGAGCGTGCGCGGGCCCGCTTCGGAATGGGCGCCGCGCCCGTCGTTCCCTGACTGTAGAAATTCCTGTTCGCCTCCTATTCGCCGATGTCGAAGAGGACGGTCTCCGCATCGACGAGTTCTCCGGCGCGTGCCAGGACGTTCGTGATGCGACCCGCGCGTCCCGCGCGGATCGCGTGCTGCATCTTCATCCCCTCGACGACCGCGAGCACGTCGCCGCGCGCGACCGTGTCCCCGACTTCACACGCAGCTCGACGACGCGTCCCGGCAGCGGCGAGGCCGGGTGTGCGTCCGCGTCCTCGACGCTGCGCTCGTGCGGCCAGGCCGGTGCCAGCGAGATTTCGTCGGCCTGCTTCGCCGATCGACCTGCAAGTTCTCGCGATCGCGAATCAGCTCGAGCTCGCGCGCACCGCGACCCGCATCGACGGCGCATAGCGCCAGCGCCCAGGGTTTCAACGCGGCCGTGGATCGCGGCCGCCATCGCCCGAGCTCGATCCCGCCGCCTCGCGCACGGTCACGCGCCATTCGCCGGAATGCCGGGCGAGCGCAGGCCGATCGACTGCACGGCGCTGCACGCCGCGCGCCAGCCGTCAGCCCGAGCGACCACGGCGATGGGCTCGATCCGCCCGGCGGCCTGCGCTCCGCCAGCGCCAGGCTCGCGGCGAGCACGAGCGCCTCCGGTGCGGGCGGCACGTCCTCGGTGAGTCGCCGCGAGTTCGCGGTCGACGAATCCGGTATCGACGTCGCCCGCCGCGAAGGCGCGGTGCGCGGCAATCGCGCGCAGCAACGGCAGGTTGTTGGCGACCCCGAAGACCGCCGTGCGGTCGAGCCGGTCCCGGAACGTCGCGAGCGCGGCGGCGCGGTCCGCGCCGTAGGCGATGACCTTCGCGATCATCGGGTCGTAGTGGACGGAAATCGACGTCGCCGTCCGCGATGCCGGCGTCGACCCGCCAGGCGTCATCCTGCGGCGGGTGCGCGAAGCGGCGCACGCGGCCGACCGAAGGCAGGAAGCCGCGGCGCGGATCCTCGCTGTAGATGCGCGCCTCGATGGCGTGGCCGCGCGCCTGGATCGCGGACTGCGGGAGCGGCAGGGGCTCGCCCGAGGCGACGCGCAATTGCCATTCGACGAGGTCGCAGTCCCGTCACCTTCTCGGTGACGGGATGCTCGACCTGCAGCCGCGTGTTCATTTCCATGAAGTAGAAGGCGCCGTCCGCGCCGACGATGAACTCGATGGTGCCCGCATTCACGTAACCGACCGCTTTCGCGGCGCGCACCGCGGCATCCGCCATTGCGGCGCGGGTCGGCGCGTCGATGAAGGGCGAGGGCGACTCCTCGATGATCTTCTGGTAGCGGCGCTGCACCGAGCACTCGCGCTCGAAGAGGTGGACGCAATGGCCGTGGGAGTCGCCGAAGACCTGGACTTCCACGTGGCGGGGCCGCTCGAGGAAGCGCTCGAGCATCAGTCGTCCGTCACCGAATGCGCTCTCCGCCTCGCCGCGGGCGCCGCGGATCGCCTCGTCGAGGGCGCCGGCCTCGCGCACGACGCGCATGCCCTTGCCGCCGCCGCCCGCGACGGCCTTGACGAGGAGCGGAAAGCCGACGCGTCTCGCCTCGGCGGCCAGCCGCGTCCGGCGACTGGTCTTCGCCCATGTAGCCCGGCACCACCGGCACGCCGGCCGCCGACACCAGTGCCTTGGCCTCGTGCTTCAGGCCCATCGCGCGGATCGCCGCCGGCGGCGGGCCGACGAAAGATGATGCCTGCCGCGGCGCAGGCCTCGGCGAAGGCGGCGTTCTCGGACAGGAAGCCATAGCCCGGGTGGATCGCATCGGCGCGTGCCGCCCGCGCGGCGGCGATGACCGCATCGGCGTTCAGGTACGACTCGCGCGCGGACGCGGGGCCGATGGCGTGGGCCTCGTCCGCGAGGCGCACGTGCAGCGCATCGCGATCGGCATCCGAGTGCACGGCGATCGCGCGGATCCCGAGCCGGCGGCAGGTCTGCGAATCACGCGGCAGGCGATCTCGCCGCGGTTGGCGATGAGGAGGCGCGCGATCCTCACGGGTCGCGGATCCATCCGGGCTTGCGTCGTTCGAGGAACGCCGTCAGCCCTTCGCGCGCCTCGGCGCCTGCACGAACGCGCGCGATCCAGCGCGCCGTGTCCGCGAGCATCGTATCGTCGCCGGCATCGCTGCGACCGGTCGCGTGGCGGACGAGGCGCTTGATCTCGGCCTGCGCGCCGGGCGCCCCGGCCAGCAGCGCGCGCTGGATCCCGTCGACGGCGGCGCCGAGTTCGCCGGCTTCGAGGCGGTCTCGTGCACGAGGCCGATGCGCAGCGCGGTCGTCGGCGTCCATCGCCTCGCCGGTCAGGAACCAGCGCCGCGCCTCGCGCGTGCCGATGGCGCGGATCACGTAGGGCGAGATCATCGCGGGCACCAGTCCGAGGCGCACTTCGGACAGCGCGAAGCGCGCAGCCCGTGGCGGCAAGCGCGATGTCGCAGGCGGCGACGAGACCGACCGCGCCGCCGTAGGCGGCGCCGTTCACGAGCGCGACGGTCGGTTGCGGCTGTCGCTCGATGCACTCGAGCATGCGGGCGAAGCGGCGCGAGTCCGCCTCGTTCTGTTCGGGTGCAGCCGCGCCCGCGGCGCGCATCTCGCCGATGTCGGCGCCGGCGCAGAACACCCCGCCCGCGCCGGTCAGCACGACGGCGCGCACCGTGGCGTCGCCCGCGAGCGTCGTGAGCGATCTCGGTGATGCGCGCGACGAGCGCGGCCGAGAGAGCGTTCTTCGCCTCGGGGCGGTCGAGCGTGAGCGTGACGATGCCGCGGTTGTCGCGATCGATGTCGCAGCATCGCGCTCACATCCGGAACACGCCGTAGGACTCGGGTGCGGGCGCGGGGCCGCGTGCCACGACCTCGAGCGCGAGCCCGAGCACGCGCCGCGTGTCGAGCGGGTCGATCACGCCATCGTCCCAGAGCCGCGCCGTCGCGTAGTACGGATTGCCCTGACGCTCGTACTGCTCGCGGATGCCGTCCATGAAGGCCTGCTGCTCCGCCTCCGGCCAGGACCCGCCCTTGGCTTCGACGCCGTCGCGGCGCACGGTGGCGAGGACGCTCGCGGCCTGTTCGCCGCCCATCACCGAGATGCGCGCGTTCGGCCAGGTCCACAGGAACCGGCCGCCGTAGGCGCGCCCGCACATCGCGTAGTTGCCGGCGCCGAAGGAGCCGCCGATCACGACCGTCAGCTTCGGCACGGTCGAGCAGGCGACGGCCGTGACCATCTTCGCGCCGTCGCGCGCGATGCCGCCGGCCTCGTAGCGCCGCCCGACCATGAAGCCGGTGATGTTCTGCAGGAACAGGAGCGGCACCTTGCGGCGGTTCGCGAGCTGCACGAAGTGCGCGCCCTTCAGCGCGGACTCGGAGAAGAGGATGCCGTTGTTGGCGAGGATCGCGACCGGGTATCCCCACAGATGCGCGAAACCGCAGACCAGCGTCTTGCCGTAGAGGGCCTTGAATTCGTGGAATTCGGAGCCGTCGACGAGGCGCGCGATCACCTCGCGCACGTCGTAGGGCTGGCGCAGGTCGCGCGGGCACGATGCCGTAGAGCTCCGCGGCGTCCTGCGCCGGCAGGGCGGCTTCGCGCCGGCCGAGCCAGGCCGGGCGCGCGGTGATTGAGGCTGCCGACGATCTCGCGCGCCATGGCAAGCGCGTGGGCGTCGTTGTCCGCGAGGTGATCGACGACCCCGGAGGTGCGCGCGTGCACGTCGCCACCGCCGAGTGACTCGGCATCGACGACCTCGCCGGTCGCGGCCTTCACGAGTGGCGGGCCGCCGAGGAAGATCGTGCCCTGGTTGCGCACGATGATCGACTCGTCGCACATCGCCGGCACGTAGGCGCCGCCCGCGGTGCAGGAACCCATGACGACCGCGACCTGCGGAATGCCCGCGGCCGAGAGCCGCGCCTGGTTGTAGAAGATGCGGCCGAAATGCTCGCGGTCCGGGAACACCTCGTCCTGCAGCGGCAGGAATGCGCCGCCCGAGTCGACGAGGTAGACGCAGGGCAGGCGGTTCTCGAGCGCGATCTCCTGCGCGCGCAGGTGCTTCTTGACCGTGATCGGGTAGTACGTGCCGCCCTTGACCGTCGCATCGTTCGCGACCACGAGGAGCTCGCTGCCGTGGATGCGGCCGATTCCCGCCACCAGGCCCGCCGCCGGCGCATCGTCGCCGTACATGCCGCCGGCGGCGAGCGGCGCGATCTCGAGGAAGGGGCTGCCGGGGTCGAGCAGGGCCTCGATGCGCTCGCGCGGCAGGAGCTTGCCGCGCGCCACGTGCCTGGCGCGCGCGGCCTCGCCGCCGCCGGCCGCCGCGAGCGCCTGGCGTCGCTTCAGCTCGGCGACGAGCGCGCGTCATGTGCGCCGCGTTCTCGCGGAACTCGGCGCCGCCGGCATCCACGCGCGACGCGATGCGCGTCATGGCGCGGTCGCCCGCAACAGCTCGCGTCCGATCAGCATGCGGCGGATCTCGTTGGTGCCGGCGCCGATCTCGTACAGCTTGGCGTCGCGCAGGATGCGGCCCGCCGGGTACTCGTTGATGTAACCGTTTCCGCCCAGCACCTGGATCGCCTCGAGGCCGGCGCGGGTCGCGTTCTCGGAGGCGGCGAGCAGGCAGGCGGCGGCGTCGTAGCGAGTCGTCCGGCCGGCATCGCAGGCACGCGCGACCGAGTACGCGTAGGCGCGCGAGGCGTTGCAGGCGGCGTAGAGGTCGGCGAGCTTCGCCTGCATCAGCTGGAAGCTGCCGATCGGCCGGCCGAACTGCTCGCGATCGTGCAGGTAGGGGACGATGAGATCGAGCGCCGCGCGCATGAGCCCGAGCGGTCCGCCCGTCAGCACCAGCCGCTCGTAGTCGAGTCCCGACATGAGGATCTCCACGCCGCCGCCGGGTTGGCCGAGGACGTTGCCCTCCGGCACGAAGCATTCCTCGAACACGAGTTCCGAGGTGTCCGAGCCGCGCATGCCGAACTTGTCGAGTTTCTGGGCGGCGCGCAAGCCCTTCATTCCGCGTTCGACGATGAACGCCGTGATGCCGCGCGCGCCGCTCCCGGGCTCGAGCGTCGCATAAATGACCGCGGTGTCCGCCTCGGGGCCGTTCGTGATCCACATCTTCGAGCCGTTGAGCACGTAGCCGCCGTCGCGGCGCGTCGGCGCGAGTGCGCATCGAAACGACGTCAGAGCCCGAACCGGGCTCGCTCATCGCGAGCGCGCCGACGTGCTCGCCGGAAACCAGCCGCGGCAGGTAGCGGCGCTTCTGCTCGTCGGTGCCGAAGCGCCGCAACTGGTTGACGCAGAGATTGGAATGCGCGCCGTAGGAGAGGCCGATGGAGCCCGAGACGCGGCTGATCTCTTCCATGGCGACGATGTGCTCGAGGTAGCCGAAGCCGAGGCCGCCGTATTCCTCGGGCACGGTCATGCCGAGCAAGCCCATTTCCCCGAGTTCGGGCCAGAGTTCGCGCGGAAAGCGGTTGCTGCGGTCGATCTCGTCGGCGACCGGCGCAATGCGGCGCAGGGCGAACTCGCGGACGGCCTGGCGCAGCTCGTCGACGCGCGAACCCAGCTCGAAGTCGAAATCGATGGGAAACATGCGGCCTCCGGCCGGTGGTCCCGGCTTGCAGAGTCGCATCATATTGTCCGACAATCAGACAGGCAAGTGCCCGATCTGGAAGGGTGACCCATGTTCGAACCCCTTGGCTATGCGCCTGCGTATCTCCGGGTTTCGGAGGCGATCCGGTCCCGGATCCTGCGGCGCGAACTGCAGGAGGGTGAGCCGCTGCCGACCGAGACGGAGCTGGCGAGGCAGTTCGAGGTCAACCGCTCGACGGTGCGCGAGGCGCTGCGCAAGCTCGAGAGCTGCGGGCTGCTCGGCCGCCGGCGTGGCGGCAAGCGCCTCTTCGTGACCCGCCCGACGCGCGAAGACGTGGGCGGCGGGCTATCGCAGGCGCTGGCCTTGCACCGCGCGCGCGTCGTCGACGTCTGGGAGGCCCTGCAGGCCGTGCAGCCGGGCATCGCGGCGGCGGCGGCGGAACGGCGTTCGGAAGCCGCGCTCGGCGAAGCTCTACGCCAGCGCATTGCGGTTCGCCGCGCGCACGGGCGAGCGCGACGCGACGGTCGGCGACGTCGCGGACTTTTTCGACGCCCTGGCCGAGGCGGGCGCGAATCCCGTCTTCAACCTGCTGAACGAGCCGCTGCTCCGGCTCCTGAAGCCGAGCCTCGCGGTGATCATCGACCGCGTGCCGCAGGCGCGCGCGCGCATCGAGGCCGCGCAGCGGGCGATCGTCCGCGCGGTGCGCGCGCGCGACGCGAAGTCGGCCGCCGAATGGATGACGCGCCATGTCCGCGACTTCCGCCGCGGCTACGAAGTGGCCGGGATCGACCTCGCGACCGAAGTCGGCGAGCCGCCGGTCGGCACGCCGGCGATCAGCTGATCTCGATCGCGACCGCCGTGGCCTCGCCGCCGCCGATGCAGAGCGCAGCCAGCCCGCGCTTCTTGCCGTGCCGCTTCAAGGCGTGAACCAGTGTCGTCAGGATCCGCGCGCCGGTCGCGCCGATCGGGTGGCCGAGCGCGCAGGCGCCGCCGTGGACATTGACCTTGTCGTGCGGAATGCCGATGTCCTTCATCGCCGCCATCGTGACGACCGCAAACGCCTCGTTGACCTCGAAGAGATCCACGTCCGAGGCCTTCCAGCCGGCGCGCGCGAGCGCCGACTGGATCGCGCCGACGGGCGCGATCGTGAACCACTCCGGCTCCTGCGCATGGCTCGCATGGGCAACGATGCGCGCGATCGGCTTGAGACCGGCTTTCGCCGCGGCATCGGCGCGCGCGAGCACGAGGGCCGCGGCGCCGTCGGCGATCGACGAGGAGGACGCCGCCGTGACGGTGCCGTCCTTGCCGAAGGCGGGCTTCAGGTTCGGGATCTTCTCGAGCGACACGGTGAACGGCGTCTCGTCGCGCGCGACGACGCGCTCGCCCTTGCGGTCCGCGATCCGCACCGGCGTGATCTCGGCCTCGAAGGCGCCCGACTCGACGGCGGCGACGGCGCGGCGCACGGACTCGGCGGCGAAGGCGTCCTGGTCGGCGCGCGGAGAAGGCGTACTTCGCCGCGGTCGCATCGGCGAAGCAGCCCATCAGCTTGCCGTCCCAGGGGCTCTGCAGGCCGTCGTAGAACATGTGATCGAGGATCTCACCGTGGCCCATGCGGTAGCCGGCGCGCGCCTTCGGCAGCAGGTACGGGCGCGTTGGTCATCGATTCGAGCCCGCCGGCGAGCACGAAATCGGCGCTGCCCGCGGCGATGTGGTCCGCGCCGTACATGACGGCGCGCATGCCGGACCCGCACATCTTGTTGACCGTCGTGGCCGGGACGGACTTGGGCACGCCGGCGGCGATCGCGGCCTGACGGGCGGGTGCCTGGCCCTGGCCGGCCGGCAGCACGCAGCCCATGACGACCTCGCCGAGGAGCGCGGGATCGAGCCCCGCGCTCTCGAGCGCCCCGCGCATCGCCTGCGCCCCGAGCGCATGGCCGGGGACGCTGGCAAATGCGCCCGAGCATCGCCCCGATGGGCGTGCGGCGGGCGCTCAGGATGACGACGGAATCGTGGGCCATGGTTCGTGTCCTGGAGCTGGAATGGGGACTATTTTGCCCTGCAAAAGGGCGCCTGTCGCCCCTGTCGACGGCTGGGGCCGGGCGGGGCCGCCGTCAACCCGCCGCCGGTCGCCCGCCAGTGCTCGACGAGCTGGGCGAGCCGCTGCCTGAGTTCCGCGAAATGCAGCGGCTTGAAGAGCACCGTGACGCCTTCGGGAAGGCCGCCGCGCTCGGCGATGGTGTGGGCGGTGAGGGCGGTCACGACGATGATCTCGAGCTCGCCCAGGGCGCCGGAGGCCTTGAGCGCGCGCAGCATCTCGAAGCCGTCGATGCCGGGCATGCGCAGGTCCGTGATCAGCAGGTCCGGCCTGGAGGCGCCGATCTGCAGCAGGGCCTCGAAGCCGCTCGGCACGCTGGTGAGGTCGATGGGCAAGCCCCAGGAGCGCAGGTGCAGTTCGAAAAGGCTGGCGGAAATCCGGCTCGTCCTCGACGACCAGGACCTGGAACGCGCCGCGTGGCGCGCGGCGGCCGGTGACGCCCTCACGCCGCTGCAGCAGTTCCTCGACCGACGCGGTCAGGATGCGGCGATGGCCGCCGGGCGTCTTCCAGGCTCGCAGCAGGCCCGCCTCGGACCAGAGCTGCACGGTGCGCAGCGAGACGCCGAGGCGATCCGCGGCTTCGCGCGTCGAACAGACCTCCCCACCCGTTTCCACAGCCCGCCACTCCCGGCGTCGGTCCGGACAGCGGGCATGACAGCATCGCGGGACGCGGATTGCAACGCTAAACTGTGCGACCGTCGCGCTGGAGAATTCCGATGAGCAGTCCGGCCGAGCGGATCGACAAGGCGGCCGCCGCCGATCGCGGGCCGCTGCGCTTCGTGAGCGCGGCCTCGCTGTTCGACGGCCACGATGCCGCCATCAACATCATCCGCCGGATCCTGCAGGCCCACGGCGCCGAAGTCGTGCACCTCGGCCACAACCGCAGCGTCGCCGACATCGTGCGGGCGGCGATCCAGGAGGACGCCGACGGCATCGCGGTCAGCAGCTACCAGGGCGGGCCACAACGAGTATTTCCGCTACATGGTGGACATGCTCAAGGCCGAGGGCGCGAGCCACATCCGCGTGGTGGTCGGCGGCGGCGGGACCATTGCGCCGCACGAGGTCGAGGAACTCGAGGCCTACGGCGTCGCGAAGATCTACACGCCGGACGACGGCCTGAAGCTCGGCCTCGACGGCATGATCGAGGACGTGTTCCGGCGCGTCCGCGCGTCGCCCCGTCCCGTGTTCGCGGGCAGCGCCGTCGGCGCCGACGACCCGGTGAACCTTGCGCGCGCGATCACGCTGCTCGAGCAGGGCGACGAGGCCGCGGTGGCGCGACTTCGCGGCCACGCGGCCAAGACGCTGAACCGGCCGCCGGTGCTCGGGATCACCGGCACGGGCGGCGCGGGCAAATCCTCGCTGACCGACGAGATCCTGATCCGCATCGTGCGCTGCTTCCCGGACCGTCGCGTCGCCGTGGTCGCCATGGACCCGACGCGCCGGCGCTCGGGCGGCGCGTTGCTCGGCGACCGCATCCGCATGAACGCGCTCGCGAACGAGCAGCTCTTCATGCGCTCGCTCGCGACGCGCCGCCAGCACCTCGCGACGTCGGCGGTGCTCGCCGACACCGTCCAGCTGCTGAAGTCCGCGGGTTTCGACCTCATCGTCGTCGAGACCGCGGGCATCGGGCAGAGCGACACCGAGATCGTGGACCTGGTCGACGTCTCGATGTACGTGATGACCGCGGACTACGGCGCGGCGAGCCAGCTCGAGAAGATCGACATGCTCGACTTCGCCGACTTCATCGTGCTCAACAAGTTCGAGAAGCGCGGCGCAGAGGACGCGCTGCGCGATGTGCGCAAGCAGGTCGCGCGCAACCGCAAGCTGTTCAGGACCCCGCCGGAGGAACTGCCGGTCTACCCGACCATCGCCAGCCAGTTCAACGACGCCGGCGTCAACGCGCTGTTCGGCGCGCTGTGCGCGAAGCTGCATGAGCAGTCGGGACGGCTGCGGCCGTGGCGGCCGGAAGGACTCGCGCCGGTCGGCGTACCGAAGCGCCAGGCCATCATTCCCGGCGCGCGCGTGCGCTACCTCGCGGAGATCGCCGCGGGCGGCCGCGGCGCGCGCGAGGCCGCGACGCAGGCGGCGGAAGCCGCCGCCCGTGCCCACGGCCTGTTCCGCGCCCTCGGCGCGCTCGGTGACGACCTGCTTCCGGCGCCGCTCGACCGCTACGGCGAGGGCGACCTCGCGCCGGCCGACCCGACCATCGGGCGGCTCCGGCGGGCCTACAACGCGGCGCTCGACGCGGTCGGCGCCGAAGGCGTTGCGCTGCTCAAGTCGTGGCCCGCCCGGCGCGATGCCGCCTCGGCCCTCGAGTTCAGTTACCGCGTGCGCGACCGCGAGGTCCGCGGGCCGAACTACAGCGAGTCGCTCTCGCACCTGCGGCTTCCGAAGATCGCGACGCCGCAATTCGAGGACTGGGGCGCGCAGCTCGCGTTCCTGCTGACCGAGAACCTGCCGGGCGCGTACCCGTACACCGGCGGCATCTACCCGTACCGGCGCGAGGACGAGGACCCGACGCGCATGTTCGCGGGCGAGGGCATGCCGGAACGGACCAACCGGCGCTTCCACTACCTCGCGCGCGGCCACCAGGCGACGCGGCTGTCGACTGCGTTCGACTCGACCACGCTCTACGGCGAGGATCCCGACGAGCGGCCCGACATCTACGGCCGCATCGGCAATTCCGGCGTATCGATCGCCTCGCTCGACGACATGAAGCGCCTGTACTCCGGCTTCGACCTGTGCGCGCCGTCGACGTCGGTGTCCATGACCATCAACGGGCCGGCGCCGATGATCCTCGCGATGTTCATGAACACGGCCGTCGACCAGCAGGTCGAGCGCTGGCTGCGCGAGAACGGCCGCTGGGACGATGCCGAGGCGCGCATCGCGGAGCTGTTCGAGGGCCGCGAACGCCCGCGCTACCGCGGCGAGCTCCCGGCCGGGCACGACGGCACCGGGCTTGGCCTGCTGGGCGTCAGCGGCGATGCCGTCGTCGACGCCGACACGTATGCGCGCATCCGCGCCGACGCGCTCGCGCGCGTTCGCGGCACGGTGCAGGCCGACATCCTCAAGGAGGACCAGGCGCAGAACACCTGCATCTTCTCGACCGAGTTCGCGCTGCGGATGATGGGCGACGTCCAGCAGTTCTTCACCGCGAACCGGGTGCGGAACTTCTATTCGGTGTCGATCTCCGGATACCACATCGCCGAGGCGGGCGCGAACCCGGTGTCGCAGCTTGCGTTCACGCTGGCGAACGGCTTCACCATCGTCGAGTACTACCTGTCGCGCGGCATGACGGTGGACGACTTCGCGCCCAACCTGTCGTTCTTCTTCTCGAACGGCATGGACCCGGAGTACGCGGTGATCGGCCGCGTAGCGCGGCGCATCTGGGCGCGGGCGATGCGCGACCGCTATGGCGCCTCGCCGCGCAGCCAGATGCTGAAGTACCACGTGCAGACCTCGGGCCGCTCGCTGCACGCGCGCGAGATCCAGTTCAACGACATCCGCACGACGCTGCAGGCGATGTATGCGCTGTTCGACAGCTGCAACAGCCTGCACACCAACGCCTACGACGAGGCGATCACGACGCCCACGGAGGAGAGCGTGCGCCGCGCGGTCGCGATCCAGCTCATCATCGCGCGCGAGCTCGGCCTCAACCAGAACCAGAACCCGTGGCAGGGGTCGTTCGTGATCGAGCGACTGACCGACACTGGTGGAGGAGGCGGTCTACGCGGAGTTCGACAGCCTGTCCGAGCGCGGCGGCGTGCTGGGCGCCATGGAGACGATGTACCAGCGCGGCAAGATCCAGGAAGAGTCGCTGTACTACGAGCACAAGAAGCACGACGGCAGCCTGCCGATCGTCGGCGTCAACACCTTCCTGCCGGAGCAGGGCGCCGGCGACGAGATCCGCAACGCCGAGCTGATCCGCTCGACCGAGGAAGAAAAGGCGGCGCAGGTGAGCTCGACGCGCGCCTACAACGACACGCACGCCGCCGCCCGGGAGGCGGCGTTGCGGCGCCTGCAGGCGGCCGCGGCGACAGGCCAGAACGTGTTCGCCGAACTGATGGAGACGGTGAAGTCGGCGTCGCTCGGCCGCATCTCGCGTGCGCTGTACGCAGTCGGCGGGCAGTACCGCCGCAACATGTAACTAGAGCAGCGGCTCGCCGCTCCCGGCGGCGATGCGCTCGCGCGCGGCGTCGCGCAATCCCGTCGCCGCATCGCCGCTGCCCGTGCGCGGCGGCAGCGGTGGCAGGACCTCGACCTCGATCCGGCCCCAGCGCGGCCAGGCCGCGCCCGCCGCCGAGCACTTCGCGCGTGCCGCGGATGGCGACGGGTGCGACCGGCGCGCCCGTGCGCGCCGCGAGCGCAAACGCCCCGCCGTGAAAGCGCGCGATCCCGGGCTCCGGGTGGAACGTGCCCTCCGGGAAGAATGCGACGGCATCGCCCTGTTCGAGGGCGCGCAGGATGCGGCGCGCATCCCTGCCGCCCTCGTGGCGATTGTTGCGCTCGACGAAATGGTGGCCGAGCCGGTGCAGCAGGATGCCGACCAGCGGCAGGCGGGAGGCTTCCTTCTTGATCACGAAGCCGAAGCGCGGCGGCAGGAGGGCGAACAGGAGCGGGCCGTCGATGTAGCTGGCGTGATTCGCGACGATGACGCAGGCCCCCGCCGGCAGCCGCTCGAGACCCAGGCGAAGGACCGGCAGGCCGCAGAGGCGGAAGTACAGCCCGGCAGGCGGCGCCCGCGGCGGCCCGCCGCGACTCGAGCGTAGGCAGGGCGAGGATCGGCAGTGCCGCGAGCAGCACGACCGGCAGGGCGAGCAGCAGGGCCCACAGCCCCCAGGCGAGCCGCAGGGGGTTCGCGCTCAAGCGCCGGGGGCTCCGCGGCGGGCGCGGGTACTGTGAACTGGTTCCGGTTATGTTAATGGTCATGGGCGTCTGTGAGACGGGTCACGCTGACCGCGTCCATGCCAAACCATACTGCGTCGGCATTCTGTCGCACCAGCCCGCCGCACGATCCCGTGGCGTTTTGGGCGTCCGCGGCGGGGAGCAAGGCAGGTTCATGAGCGCAGCTATGAAGTCTTCGACATCGGTGCGTGCGGCAACGCTCGCGACCGCCAGCGGGTCCGACGAGGCCGTCGAACCGATGATCGTGCGGTTCCTCGACGCGGTGTGGATGGAGCGCGGCCTTTCGCCGAACACGCTCGCCGCCTACCGCGCGGACCTCACGGCACTCGCACGCTGGCTGCGCCAGCGAGGCACGGCGCTCGAGCGCACGTCACGCAACGACCTGCTCGCTTTCATCGCCTGGCGCGTCGAGACCGGCGCGCGCCCGCGCTCGACGGCGCGCCAGCTGTCGAGTTTCCGCCGCTTCTTCCGCCACCTCGTCCGCGAGGGCGTCGATCAAGGAAGACCCGACCGCGCAGATCGCGATGCCCAAGATCGGGCGCAGCCTGCCGCGCTCGCTGACCGAGGCGCAGGTCGAGTCCCTGCTGGACGCGCCGCAGACGAGCGACCCGCTGGGCCACCGCGACCGCACCATGCTCGAGGTGCTCTACGCGACCGGCCTGCGCGTCTCCGAGCTCGTCAGCCTGCGGCATGGCCAGGTCAACCTGAACCAGGGCGTGCTGCGCATCGTCGGCAAGGGCAACCGCGAGCGCCTGATCCCGCTCGGCGAGGAAGCCGTGCGCTGGCTGACCGAGTTCATGCGCGGCGCGCGCGGCGAGATCCTGCTCGACCGCCAGACCGACCACCTGTTCCCGACCCGGCGCGGCGACCGCATGACGCGCCAGGCCTTCTGGCACATCATCAAGCGCTACGCGAAGAAGGGCGGCATCGAGAAGGACCTGTCGCCGCACACGCTGCGCCACGCCTTCGCGACCCACCTGCTGAACCATGGCGCGGACCTGCGCGTCGTGCAGATGCTGCTCGGCCACAGCGACCTGTCGACGACCCAGATCTACACGCACGTCGCGCGCGAACGCATGAAGGAACTGCACGCGCAACACCACCCGCGCGGCTGATAAACTGTCGGCCCGGGACCGAACCGCGACCCCGTGCCGGGGTCCAAGCGGAACCGGTTGAAGCTGTGAGGCCCGCATCGTGACCATCCGCCCGACTGCTGCTGTCCGTCCTTGCCGCCTGCGCACTTGCTGCCGGGGGCATGGCCGCTGGCCAGGCTGCAAAGCCGGACCAAAAGCCCGATGACGTGCGCGCGCAGATCGCGAAGCGGCTCGAGATCAAGGTCGAGGACGTGCGGCCGTCGCCGGTCGCGGGACTCTACGAAGTGCGCTCCGGGACGGAAGTGGGCTATGTGTCCTCCGACGGCCGCTACTACCTGGACGGCGACGTCTTCGACATGACATCCAAGCAGAACCTCACCGAGGACGTTCGCCGCAAGGGCAGGCTGGAGGTGCTCGCCAGCATCAAGGACCAGGACGCGATCATCTTCGCGCCCAAGGCCGCGGCGCAGCATACCGTCACGGTCTTCACGGACGTCGACTGCGTCCATTGCCGGCGCATGCACACGGAGATCGCCGAGCTCAACCGGCTTGGCATCCGCGTGCGCTACCTGATGTTCCCGCGTGGCGGCCCGGGCAGCGACGCCTGGGCCAAGGCGGAATCCGTCTGGTGCAGCGCGATCGCAAGGACGCGCTCACGCGCGCGAAAAAAGGCGAGAAGCTGGAGGCCGGGCGTTGCGAAACGCCGATCGCCGCGCAGTACGAGCTGGGCCGCCAGCTCGGCGTCAACGGAACGCCCGGCATCTTCACCGACACGGGCGAGTATCTCCCCGGCTATGCGTCGGCGGCCTACCTTGCCGCGTACCTCGCGGAGCCGGCGGCCGCGACCGCGGCCAACTGAGCTCAGCGCTCGAGCATCGGCAGCTTTTCCGCCACGTCTTTCCACGCGTCGGCGTCGGCCGGCGGCTCCTTGCGCTGCGTGATCACCGGCCAGGACCGCGACAGCTCCGCATTGAGCGCGAGGAAGGCTTCCTGGCCAGCCGGAACCTCCTCCTCGGAGAAGATCGCGTCGACCGGGCATTCGGGCTCGCACAGCGTGCAGTCGATGCACTCTTCCGGGTCGATCACCAGGAAGTTCGGGCCCTCGTGGAAACAGTCGACCGGGCAGACCTCGACGCAGTCCATGTACTTGCACTTGATGCAGGATTCGGTGACGACGAAGGTCATGCGCGATTTCCGGGCGTGGTCCAGGCTTTTGAAGCGGGGCATTGTGCCACAGGCCCGCCGCGGCACGGTCACGCGAACGTGCGGTAATGCAGGCCTTCGCGACCGGCCTTGCGATCCTCGAGATACCTGCGCAGCGTGAACTCGACGCTGGCGAACGCGATGTCCGGCCACGGTATTTCGCGCTCGTCGCACAGCACCGTCTCGAGGCTCTCGGCGCCGACGCCGAAGGCACCGTCCGCGGCCAGCACGGCGCGAAACATGACGTGCACCTGCTCGGCGTGCAGCACGTGCACGACGGCGCAGAGGCTGCCGACCTCGACACGAGCCAGCGCCTCTTCGTGGCACTCGCGCGCGGCGGCCTGCTGCAGCGTCTCGCCGATCTCCATGAATCCGGCAGGAATCGTCCAGTAGCCGCGACGCGGCTCGATCGCCCGGCGGCAGATCAGGATTCGCCCTTCGTGCTCGGGAACGCACCCGGCAATCAGCTTGGGGTTTCGATAATGGATCGTGCCGCAGCGCGTGCACACCGCGCGGGGCAGGTGATCGCCGTCCGGAATGCGCTCCGCGACCGGCGCGGCGCAGCTCGGGCAGAACTTCATCCAGCGGCATTGTGGTCGCCGCCGCCCGGCCTGCCAAGCACGGGCCATGTCGGCCGCTCGGCGGCCTTATACTCGCGACCCTGCGGCCGGGATGGCGGAATTGGCAGACGCGGTAGACTCAAAATCCGGTATCCGAAGATTTGTGGGTTCGACCCCCTCTCCGGGCACCAGGGCTCATCACTGATTCTTGTGACCAGGGCCGCCGCCGGCCACCGCTCGCAGCTGGACGACGATTCCCTTTTGCCAGGAGTCCGCGTCGGGATCGATCGGCGTGTGTTCGATGTCGGCGCGATTGCGGCGGTTCTCGGCGCTGGAGACGTCGAATCGCCGGTCCCTCGCCGCCACCATGGCTTCATCCGCCTGCCCGTCCCGGGTGAATCCCATCATCAGCAGCGGAGAGCCCACCGGTAATTTCCGAGCCTTGTCGGTGTGCCACGTGTGCCATGTCTTGCCGTACGTCCCGGCGATCTTTCGCATGAACTCTTTCTCGGCTACTTCCGGAATACCCGGTGCAATCAGCTGGCCCGAGCGAACTTCGTACGCGTGACTGTGCCACAGGTGCTTTTCTTCGGCAGGCAGTCCGGCGAACTGCTCGCCGCTCACGATGTACTCGACGCCCATGAGCTTGGCGCCACCAGCGTTGCCGTCGAAGATGATGCACTGCGTGACGTCCTCGTTCAGGAGCGCACAGTAATGGTGCGCTTCCATCTGTCCTAGCATGTCCCCGTTGTAGAAATGGAATCCGTTCATGTAAGCGTCGAGCGCAGCCAGGGGCGCCTTGGCCTGCAACAGCGCGGCGCCCGCCTGGAGAACGTCGGTCTTGACCGTGGTCGGCGAACCCGGGGCCCGGACCGCCGACTCGGTGTTGTTTCCTCCACAACCTGCGCAGGCTGCCAGGGCGGCGATCGATACTGCTTTGACGGCTGGGCACACGGCGACTCTCCGCAGGGTGCCGGCAAATTTGCGGTGCCGGGACGTTGACGTATGTCGGCCGGGCGGCAGGCAGCGCAACGACCGCTTCCTACACGCCCCACGCTCCCGGAACCAGGCACCCTTTTTCAGGGGCTGCGACCTTTTCGACGGCCCGGGCATCTAAGCGGTCGATGACACGCATTTCCGAGATCATCCTGCCGGATACCCTCGTGGCCGCGGCCCGCGGCGGCGACCTCGCGGCGCTGGAAGCCGTGTATGCCGCGACCGCGGGACCGGTCTATACGCTGCTGCGGCAGGCTGGTGCGGCGACCCGCCATCGCCGAGGAACTGCTGCAGGAGACCTTCGTCGACGTGCTCGAGCACATCGGTGCGTACGAAGGCCGGTGCCCGCTGCCTTCCTGGATCCGCGCCATCGCGGTCAATCGCGCGTTCATGTACCTGCGGTCGCCCTGGCACCGCGGGCTTGAATGGCTCGACAAGGACCCCGGCGGCGCCGACCGGCTGCCGGCACAGGGCGCCGATCACGCCGCGCCGCTCGATCCCGCGCTCGAGCGGGCGCTCATGACCCTGCCGGCCCTCACGCGCGCCGTCGTCTGGCTGCACGACGTCGAGGGCTTCACCCACGCCGACATCGGCTTCGCGCTCGGCCGCACGCCGAGCTTCTCGAAGTCCCAGTTGTCCCGTGCGCACCGGCGCCTGCGGGTCCTGCTCGGCGCGTCGGTTCCACTCGTGGAGGTCACGCCATGCGCCCCGACCTGACTGAATGGCGCGGGCGGCTTTCGTCGCTCGCCGATTTCGAGCCGCCCGCAGCGGGCTGGGCGGGCGTCGTCGCGGCGCGCGCGAGCCGGGAGGCCCGCCTCGATTTCGGCCTGCCGGTGGCGCTCGCGGCCATCGTGCTCGCCGCCACCACGGGCATCGCACTCTGGTTGCAGTCGGCGCGCGGCGCGATGGCGGCCATGCGACCCGTCGGGGCGGCGGCGGAACTCGCCGTGGCCGCGGATATGCGCGCCGAGAACGAGCGGCTGGAACGGATCCTCGCCGTGTTGCCCGAGCGTCACGCGATGCGCGGCAGCACGGCGTTCACGGTCGCCGAGCTCGAGGACCGCCTCGCGCTCGTCGACGATCGCCTGAGCCGCATTGCGCTCGAGCCGAACGCGCCGGAGCGCGCGGAGCTGCTGTGGCGCGAGCGCGTCGGCGTCATGAACTCGCTGGTCCAGGTCCGTTACGCGGACGCGGTCGGCACTTACTGATTCGACGGAGGTCACGATGAAACGCAGGTGGACCACGGTTCTCGCCGGCGCAGCGCTGGCGGTATCCGCGGCAGGCGTGCAGGCCGAGGCCGGCGACGCCGCGGTCGAGAAGCGCCTGCAGGACGCGCAGCGCCGGCTCGAGGATGCGGCACGCGAAGTCGCAGAACTCTCCGGCGAAGCGGCGGGTGATGGTGCATTCCGGCAGTTCGAGCACTTCCTGCCGGCGCCTCGGCGCGCGATGCTCGGCGTGAACATCGGCGGAGCCGAGCCGAGCGGCGGTGGCGTGCGCGTCGATAGCGTCAGCCCGGGAGGGCCCGCGGCCGAGGCGGGGGTCAAGGCCGGCGATGTCATCGTCGCCATCGGGGCGAAGCCGGTCGCGACCGGGCGCGAGCTGGTGCGGGCCATGGAGGGGATCGAGCCCGGCGATGAAGTCGAGCTCGGCATCAGGCGTGATGGCAAGCCGCTCAAGCTCGCAGTCGAACCGCGGCCGATCGACCACATGTTCATCGCCGGAGTTCCTGCCTGGCCGGCCGTGCCCGCGGTGCCGGCGCTGCCCCGCATCGAGGCGCTGCCGTTCGACCACGAGATGCACTGGCTCCTCGGCGGCTGGGGCGACGCGGAATTCGTGACGCTGACGCCGCAGCTCGGCCGCTATTTCGGCGCCGACAAGGGCGTGCTCGTCGCCCGCGCTCCGGAAGATGCCGCGATCGGTCTGCAGGACGGCGACGTGATCGTGTCGATCGGCGGACGCGAGCCGCAGAACGGACCGCACGCGATGCGGATCCTGCGTTCCTACCAGCCCGGCGAGTCGGTCGAACTGAAGATCCTGCGGGACCGTCGGCCGCAGACGGTGTCGGCGAAGGTCCCCGAACGCGCGTCCCGCGACGTGATGCGCCGGGTGACGCCGCCGAAAGCGCCGCCGCCGCACCGCCGCCTGCCGCCGCCGGCGCGCGATTCCTCGGCGGGCTGAGGCCGGCCGGCGCTGTGCTAGTCTGCGCGGCCCATGCGCCGCGCCGACTTCTCCTATCCGCTGCCGAAGGAACTGATCGCCGACCGGCCGTTGCCGCGGCGCGGCGCGAGCCGGCTGCTGGCGCTCGACGGGGCGACGGGCGGGATCCGCGACCTCGCCTTCGATGACCTGGGCGGGCTGCTGAACGCCGGCGACCTCATCGTGCTGAACGACACGCGCGTGCTGCCCGCGCGGCTGCGCGGCCGCAAGGCCAGCGGCGGCGCCTGCGAACTCCTGCTCGAACGCGTCATGGACGGGCGGCGCGTCCTCGCGCAGGCGCGGGCGAGCAAGGGATTGAAGCCAGGCACCCGCATCGAACTGCCGGGCGGCGCCGGCGCCGTGGCCGTCGAACGCCGCGGCGAGCTGCACGAGCTCGAGCTCGACCGCGAGGCGCTCCCGTACTTCGAGGCGCACGGCAGCGTGCCGTTGCCCCCCTACGTCGCACGCGAGGCCGAGGCCGTCTGACCGCGAGCGCTACCAGACGGTCTATGCCGAAGTGCCCGGCGCCGTCGCCGCGCCCACCGCCGGCCTGCACTTCGACCGCGAGGCGCTGGCAGCACTCCAGTGCCGCGGCATCGCGCGTCGAGCGCGTGACGCTGCACGTCGGCGCCGGCACCTTCACGCCCATGCGCGTCGACGACGTGGCGGAGCACCGCATGCACGCGGAGCGGGTTCACGTGCCGGCGGCGACGGTCGACGCCGTCGAAGCCGTGCGCGCGCCGCGGCGGCCGCGTGGTTGCGGTCGGCACCACCGTGGTTCGCGCGCTCGAGGCCGCGGCCGCAGGCGGCAGGCTCGTGGAGTTCGCAGGGCGATACCGAGATCTTCATCCGCCCGGGCCACCGCTTCCGCGTGGTCGATGCGCTGCTCACGAACTTCCACCTGCCCGAGTCGACGCTGCTCGTGCTCGTATCCGCCTTCGCCGGGCGCGAGCGCGTCCTCGCCGCGTATCATCACGCGATCGCCGGCCGCTACCGGTTCTTCAGCTACGGGGACGCGATGTTCGTGACGCCGGATCCCGCGGCGCTCGCCGCACGCGGCGTATCGACATGAGGTTCGAGAACCTCGCCGCGGATGGCGGCGCCCGCCGCGGGCGGCTGCACCTCGCGCGCGGTCTCGTCGAGACTCCGGCATTCATGCCGGTCGGCACGTACGGCACGGTCAAGGGCGTGACGCCCGGAGGAGCTCGTCGACTGCGGCGCCGAGATCATCCTCGCGAACACCTTCCACCTGATGCTGCGTCCCGGGACCGAGGTGGTGCGCGCGCACGGCGGCCTGCATGGGCTGATGCATTGGCAGCGCCCGATACTGACCGACTCCGGCGGCTACCAGGTGTTCAGCCTGGCCTCGATGCGCAAGCTGACCGAAGAGGGCGTCCGCTTCCGCTCGCCGGTGGACGGCGCAGAAGTCTTCCTCGATCCCGAGCGCGCGATGCAGGTGCAGCGCGCGCTCGGCTCGGATGTCGCGATGGTGTTCGACGAATGCACGCCGTACCCGGCGACGGAAGGCGAGGCGCGGGAGTCCATGGAGCTGTCGCTGCGCTGGTCGTTGCGCAGTCGCCGCGCCTTCGACGCGGAGCCGGGCCCGAACGTGCTGTTCGGCATCATCCAGGGCGGGATGCACCTGCCGCTCCGGCTGGCGTCGCTCGCCGGTCTCGAGGACATCGGCTTCCCCGGGCTCGCCATCGGCGGTCTCTCGGTCGGCGAGCCGGCCGCGGAGCGCGAACGCGTCCTCGGCGACTTGCTGCCGGCCATGCCGGCCGGGAAGCCGCGCTACCTGATGGGCGTCGGGCGGCCGGAGGATCTCGTCGAAGCCGTCGCCGCGGGCGTGGACCTGTTCGACTGCGTCATGCCGACGCGCCACGCCCGCAACGGACACCTGTTCGTGCCCTGGGGCGTGATGAACATCCGCAATGCCCGCTATGGTTCCGACACGGGTCCCGTCGACCCGGACTGCGCCTGCTACACCTGCCGGAACTACTCGCGCGCCTACCTTCGGCACCTCGACCGCTGCGGGGAAATGCTGGGTCCGCGCCTCGCGACGCTGCACAACCTGCACCACTACCTGGCGCTGATGTCGCGCATGCGCGAGGCGATCGCCGCGGGACGGTTCGGTGAATTCCGGGCCGGGTTCCACGCCGGCTTGAGGGACGGCGCGGTGCAGGCAGGACCGTAGGAAACCCGTGTCGAGGCTAGCCCGGCTCGGCGAGGAGCAGGGCGGTGATCGTGGCCATGTCCTCGACCGATGCATCGGCAAACGAGGCGCGCAGGCGCCCCGCCTTGTCGACGGCGAAAACCTGGGTCGAATGCATCACGTTGTAATTGCCGTCCTTGCCGGCCGGCTCCTTGAAGAACACCGACGCGAACTGCGCGGCGATGCCCGCCGTCGCCTTGGGATCGCCGGTCAGGCCGATGAAATCGGCGGACAGCGGCGCGAGATAGGACTTCAGGCGCGCGGGCGTGTCGCGCTCGCCGTCGACGCTGATCAGGACGACGCGCGCGGCCTTGAGCGTGCCGTTCCGGGATCCGTGCAGGAGTTTCAGCCGGCCGAGCGCGGTCGGGCAGACGTTCGGGCAGTGCGTGAAGCCGAAGAAGACCAGCACGGGCTCGCCCTTGAGCGTCGAGAAGCTCCGTGGCTTGCCGGACTGGTCGGTGAGCGTGAAGTCGGCGACCGTCGCGGGCGCCGGGTTCACGTACACGCGGTCGAGCGCGGGCAGGGCAGCGCGCTCGCCCGCCGCCGCGATCGCAGAGGCGAGCGCGAAGACGGCGGCGAGCGGCGCGCTAGTTCGCATAGAGCCGACCGATCGGCACGACGACGAAGCCGGTGCCGGCGGGCGTCTTCCACAGCAGCCTGGCGACGCCGGTGCCGGCGTTGTCGTAGTACTCCATCGTGACCGCATAGCGCCGGTTCCTCACCAGTGCGATCGTAGCCGACGTATCGTCGGTCGTGGCGTGCGCGTTCCAGTTGTCGATCACGAGTTCGCCGTCGATCCACAGGCGTACGCCGTCGTTCGAGCGGGTCTGGAACAGGTAGTTGCCGGTCGAGCCCGCCTCGACGAAGCCGGTCCAGCGCACCGAGAACTGGTCCGCGTTCACACCCGCGCCCGGGGATCCGCTCCAGGTGAACGCGACTTTCTCGACGCGCTCGAGGGCCGGTACGCCGGCGAGCGCGACGTTGTTGAAGTAGTCGCCCGCCAGCCCGGTACCGGTATTCGGCGCCGTGGCGGCCGCGGAGCCCTCCTGGCTGCCGATCTGCGAGACGTAGGCGACGAGGTCGGGAAGTTCCGCATCGGTCACGGTGACGCCGGCGTGCGCGCGGATGGCGTCGCCCAGCGTCGCGGCGGATCCGCGGTGCAGGTACGGCGCGGTCGCCCATACGTCGCGCAGCGTCGGGATGTCGATGCCGGACAGCGGCCCGTTGAGGCGATTGCCGCTGTCGGCGTCGATCGTTCCGATGTCGACCGGGTTGTTGGCCGCGCTCGCCGTGAAGCCGCTGCCGCCGTGGCAACCGGCGCAACCCCGGGCCTGGAACACCTGCTTGCCGGCCGTGGCCGCAGCCGTCAGCGTGCCGTCGGCGTTCCGCAGCGGGCTCGGCGCGAACGCGTTGAGCGAGGCGACGAAGGCCGCCAGCGCGTCGAGGTCGGCGCTGAGGCCGGCCTTCGCGTCGCCGAGCGGCTCGCTTCGGGTCCCTGCGTCGAACTGCATGTTCGACATGAGGCCCGTGCCGCCGGCGAGCGCGCGGATCTGGCCCTCGAAGTCCTGGACCTCGTCGAAGTTGTTGCTCCAGTGCAGGAAGCCCTGTGCCCCGGCCCGGCCGCGCAGGCTCGAGGTGTTGCGCAGGCCCTCGCCGAAGCCCGTCAGATCCCAGGTGCGGCCGTCCTGGCCGCCGTCGTTGTGGCAGGACGCGCAGCTGATGTAGGCGTCGCGGGCGAGCCGCGTATCCCTGGCGTCGTAGAAGAGCTGCTTGCCGAGCAGCACCTGCGGCGTCAGTTTCTCGCTGGGCGCGGCGAGCCAGGCCGCGACCTGCGCAACGTCGGCGATGCCCTCGTCGACCAGGGCCGAAAGGTCGTACACGCCGATCGTCCGATCCATGAAGTTGTTGACGTACAGGCGCCTGCCGTCCGACGACAGCGCAAGTCCCTGCGGGGCGATGCCGGTCGCGAGGCGGAAGAGTTCCTGGCCGCCGTAGGCGTCGACCACGGCCACCTGGCGGCTCGTCTCCAGCGAGACGAACAGGTAGATGCCGCGCGCATCGAACAGCGCGGCGCTCGCCACGCCCGCGTTGTCATGGTCGATGCGCTCCGGGTAGTCCTCGGCGCCGGACTGCAGGTCGAGGCGCGAGCTGATCGCGCGCACCGTGTGCTGGAAGTTGAGCGGCCGGGCGTCGCGGCGCATGCCGCGCTTGACGTTGTCCTGCTTCGACGGCACCCAGGCCGAGCGGCCATCCGGCGCGATCGTCGCCGCACCGAGGTAGTTCGGGATGCCGCGGCCCTGGTTCTCCGCGTCCGCGACGTCGCTGTGGCGCAGCACGATGGTCCGTTCGATGGACATCGCCGGGCCGTTCACGACCACGACTTCACCGCCTCCGGTCTGCGTCTGCACGGCGGCAGTGCTCTCGCCCGGGAGGGGTGGCGTGATGAACCGCGAGATGTAGACCCGGCTGCCGTCCGCGCTCACCGCGAGGTGGCGCGCGTTCGGACCGACCGCGAGGCTCGCGAGCGTCGCGTCCGTCGCCGCGTCGAGCTTGAGCAGCCGGCCGGTCGCTTCGAGGGCGACGTACATGACCTGGCCCGCCGGCGAGGCGGCGATGCCGTAGGGCTGGGATCCCGCCGGCAGCGCGATCGTGCGCAGGACCTCGCGCGTGTTCGGGTCAATGACGGTGATGGACGCCGACTGCTTGTTCGTCACCCAGGCCTGGCCGTTTGGCGCGAACGCGATCGCGCGCGGTGCCGCTCCGACCTTGACGTGCTTGAGGCGGCCGCCGGTGGACGTGTTGAAGACGCTGACGGAGTCGTTGTCCTGGTTGACGATCCACAGCCGGTCGGCGCCGGTCGGGCGATCCTCGACCTGGATGCTGGAGGAAACGGCCGGAGGCTTCGGCGTGAGCGGATGGTGGACCATCTGCACGAGGACGGTCTGCTGCTCGCGCCCCGAGGCGTCGCGCGCGGTCAGCGTGACGTAGTGGATCCCCGGCACCGTGAAGACGTGCGTGACCGTCGGCGAGGAGGAAAACGGCGTCGGGGCCGTGCCGTCGTCGAAGTCCCACTGGAACTGCACGCCGACGCCGCCCGTGACGCTGGCTTCGTACGTGACGGTGCTGCCGGTCACGGCCGGGCCCGGCGGCGGCGGCGTGTCGAGGACGTAGGGAGGACCCTGGTTCACGACCCAGGAGAAGCTCTCGCTGTCGCTGTTGACGCCGTCGCTCGCGGTGGCGACCACGTTGAAGGTGCCCGCGGCGGTGGGCGTGCCGCTGATCACGCCGGTCGCCGGGTTGATGGACAGGCCGGGCGGCAGCCCGCTCGCGCTGTACGTCAGCGCGTCGCCGTTCGGGTCGGACGCCGAGAGCGAGAGGCTCGTCGCCGTGCCGGCGTCGCCGGCCTGGTTGCCCGGGTTGACGAGGCTCGGCGTGGTCGCCGGATTGGGGTTCGCGGCGACGCCCACGCGCACGATCGGCGCGACCGCTGGCGTGCCCGCGGCGTTGAACGCGAACAGCAAGTAGAACCCGGGAGGCGCATCGGCCGCCCGCGTGGGAGCCTGCACGCGCAGGGTGTTGCCGTTCTGCTGGAAGGTGAGCTCCACGAACCGCTGCTCCATGTTCCAGCTGTGCGTCACGGAGGCGGTCTTGATCATGACGACCCGGCTCACGGCGCCGCTGCCGCCCATCTCGACGTCGAACGTCTCGCCGATGTCCACCGTGCCCGGCGCGTCCTCGATCACCGGACGGACGGCGAAACCGCCAGCCGCGCTGTGGAGGTAGGAGGGGTAGTACACCTCGATGTTCGTGTTGTCCTGAGGGCCGGGCGCGCCGCCGCCCGCGACCAGCACGCTCGCATCGGGCAGCAGCACGGCCGTCGAGTGGTAGAGGCGGGCGCGCGCCTCGGGCGGACCGAGCTGCCACTGGCCGGTGGTCGGGTTCCAGATCTCGGCGTTGTAGTTGACGCCGGTCATCTCGTTCCAGGCGAGACTGCCGCCGGTCGCGAGCACGCGGCCGTCGGCCATGACCGTCGCGTTCACAAGGCGGCGCTGCGTCGAGACCTGCTGGGTCGGAGTCACGACGGGCGCCCCGCCCGTGATGTCGATGACGAGCGCATTGCGCGAGTTGCCGCCGAACTGCAGGATCTTGCCGGGGCGGTACATGGCCGCGCTCGCGTCGCTGCCGGTCGGCCCGGTGAACGTGCCGGCCGTCGTCACCGAGCCGGTGCCGGCGGTGTTGACGTAGTACATGCGGCCGCCGCTGTCGTAGCCGAACACGCGGCCGTCGGGGGCGACGAAATTGCGCGGGTACATGAAGTCGAAGCCGCCGGTGTTGGCGCCGGTCATCAGGCGGAAGACGCCGTTGGTGCCGCGTATCTCCGGCCGGTCCGTGCCGCCGGCGCCGCCCTGGATGTAGGTCTCCCCATTCGGCAGGGTGATCGAGGACGAGTACCAGCGCGCGCGGTTCATGCCGCCCGTCCTGGTCAGCGTATTGCTGCCGTAGGAGAACACGGTGCTGTCGCTGTTCCCGGTGTTGGTCGTGGACGAGCCGGTCCAGTTGTCGCCGCCCGCGATGAAGACCTGGCCGCCCGCCGGCAGGACCACCTGGGAGCTGCAGAAGATGTCGACCGCCGTCATGTTTGGGAGGGTCGTGTGGCCGGCATCGAGACCCTGCGTCGGGTCCCACACGTCGTAGATGAAGATCGCGGTCTGCTGGCCGGTCGCGGAGGTCCCGTAGGTGAGCACGCGCCCGTCAGGCATCAGCACCGCGTGCACCGCGATCAGTGGCCACGAACGCACCGTCGACCAGGCGCCGACCGTGTTGTTCGCGCCCGCGGGCAGGGAGGCCAGGCCGAAAGCCGCAATCGCCGCGAAACGGCCCAATGCCGTCGCGATGCAGCCAAAGGCGTCCGTGCGCACGCGGTCATCCCCTCGATCGTTATTCGTCGCCGTCGGCTTGCACCCAGGAGGATGCGCCAGCGGTCGTCAGCGGAGGATATCGGGGGTCATGTCGCAGTTGACCTCTGTTGACATAATCGCACCCAGGAACCCTAAAATTGTGACGCAGCTAACACCCTGACTCCCGACGGAGGCGCCAGCGGGGGGTCGGCCGCGCAGGCCGCGGACGAGGCTTGCCGCGAACCCTGTGCCATAATCGCGCCCCCCAACCGGGCCGGTCGCCGGCCCCCGTAGAGGAAGGACATGGACTTTTTCATCTCGACCGCCTGGGCCCAGGCCGCTGCATCGCCGACGGGCGGCATGCTGGGCACGATCCTCCCGCTCCTGCTGATCTTCGTCGTCTTCTACTTCCTGCTGATCCGGCCGCAGACCAAGCGCGCGAAGGACCACCGCGAGATGATCGGCAAGCTGGCCACGGGTGACGAGGTCGTGACCAATGGCGGCGTGCTGGGCCGGATCACGGAGGTCAGCGACAGCTTTGTCACCTTGCAGGTCGCCTCCGGCGTCGCGATCCAGGTGCAGAAGTTCCAGATCGCGCAGTTGATGCCCAAGGGCACGTTCAAGGGCGCCTGAGCGCCCTCTACCGCCCCGCGTGCAACGCTATCCCCTCTGGAAGGGAGTCCTGCTGGCGGCCATCGTGGTCGCAGCGTTCCTGTTTGCGCTGCCGAACTGGTACGGCGAATCGCCGGCCCTGCAGCTGTCGCGGCGCGATCGTGCGGAATTCGACCCGGCGACCGTCACGGCGATAGCGGACGCCCTCAAGGCCGCGGGCGTCCCCGCCCAGGAGGTGTACACGGACGACGACGGGCGCCTGTGGGCCCGGTTTACCCAGGTCGATCACCAGCTCAAGGCGCGCGACCTGATCCAGTCCCGCTTCGAGGGCCAGTACGCCATCGCGCTGACCAACGCCTCCCGCGCGCCGGAATGGCTGAACACACTCGGCCTCGAACCGATGAGCCTCGGCCTCGACCTGCGGGGCGGCATGCTGCTGGTGTACGAGGTCGACACCGACGGCGCGGTCGCGCAACTCCTGCAACGCCTCGAGCGCGACTTCCGCAAGGAGTTGCGGGACGCGCGCATCCAGTACCAGGAAGTCGCGGTCGCCGGCCTCTCGGTGCACGTGACGTTGCGCGACGCCGGCCAGGTCGATGCCGCGCGCAAGGTTTTGCTCGCCTATGATCCGCAGCTCACCTTCGCGCCGGACGCGCCGCCGGGAACGCTCACCGCCGCGCTGACCGAGGCGGCGGTCAAGGAGCGGCAGGCGTTCGCGATCCAGCAGAACATCACCGCGCTCGAGAATCGCGTGAACGCGCTCGGCGTCGCCGAGACCGTGGTGCAGCGGCAGGGCCAGAACCGCATTGCAGTCCAGGTGCCGGGCGTCCAGGACGCCTCCGAGGTGGTGCGGCTGCTCGGCAAGGTGGCGACCCTCGAGTTCCGCCTGGTCGAGACGACTGCGAGCCCGCTCGAGGCCGAGCGCACCGGCCGCGCCCCCCTCGGCACCCGGCTCTACAAGCAGCGCGACGGCACGCCGGTGCTCCTCAAGCGGGACGTGATCGCGACCGGCGAGCAGCTGATCGACGCATCCTTTGCGCCTGCCCAGGGCGAGCCCTCGGTCAGCGTCAAGCTCGACAGCCGCGGCGGCGACGAGATGCTGCGCACGACGCGCGAGAACCTCAACAAGCCGATGGCGGTCGTGTTCATCGAAAAGGAGCGCGAGCTCGCCATGCGCGACGGGCGCGAGGTCGCCATCGACCGCTCGAAGGAGGAGGTCATCAGCGTCGCGACCATCCGCGGCGTGTTCTCCAACAACTTCCAGATCACCGGCCTGTCGGCGGCCGAGGGCACCGAGCTCGCCAAGCTGCTGCGCGCGGGCGCGCTCGCCGCGCCGATCATCATCGTCGAGCAGCGGGTGATCGGCCCGAGTGTCGGCCAGGACAACATCACCAAGGGAACCCGCGCGCTCGTCATCGCCGGGCTCGTGCTGTTCGCGTTCATGATCCTGTATTACAAGGTGTTCGGCCTGATCGCGGACATCGTGCTGCTGACCAACGTGATGCTGATCATCGCGCTGCTCGGGATGTTCGGCGCCGCGCTGACGCTGCCCGGCATCGCAGGCATCGTGCTGACGGTCGGCACCGCGGTTGACGCCAACATCCTGATCTACGAACGCATCCGCGAGGAACTGAAGAACGGGGCGTCGCCGTGGGCGGCCATCAACGCCGGTTTCGACAACGCCTTCTCGGCCATCGCCGACTCGAACGTGACCATGTTCCTGGCGGGTGGCGTGCTGTTCCTGTTCGGCTCCGGCCCGGTGCGCGGCTTCGCCGTCACGCTGATGCTCGGCGTCGTCGCCTCCATGTTCACGGCGCTGATCGGCAGCCGCGCGCTCATCTTCCTCGCCTACGGGCGCCGCCGCCGCGTCGAGCGGCTGGCGATCTGAGGGGCCATGGTCGAATTCCTCAAGGAAGTCCCGTCTATCCGCTTCATGGCGCTGCGGCGCTGGTGGTACGTGATCTCCGCGGCGGTCGTGGTCGCCTCGATCGTGCTGGTGATGGTGCGCGGCCTCAACCTGACCGTCGATTTCACCGGCGGTCTCGTGTTCGAGGTCGGGTTCTCGCAGCCGGTCGACCTCGAGGAAGTCCGCGCGTCGCTCGCCGCGGGCGGCATCGAGGACTTCCAGGTCCGTACCTACGGCACCGCGAGCGAACTCGAGGTGCGGCTGCCGCCGGCCGCGACCGGGGCCGCGGACGCGGACGCGCGGCGGGTCATCGGCGCGCTCAGGTCGATCGACCCGACGGTCAGGCTCAACCGCACCGAGTCCGTCGGGCCGCAGGTGAGCCAGCAGCTGGGCCAGCAGGCCGCACTCGCGCTGCTGATGACGCTGCTGCTCGTGCTGATCTACATCGCCTTCCGCTTCCGCTGGCGCTTCGGCGTCGGTTCGCTGGTCGCTTCGCTGCACGACCCGATCGTCGCGGTGGGCGCCATCGCGCTGCTCGGGATCCCGTTCGACCTCAACGTCGTGGCAGCGCTGCTGACGATCCTCGGCTACTCGGTCAACGACACCGTCGTGATCTTCGACCGCATCCGCGAGCGCTTCAAGTCCATGCGCAAGGCGGAGCCCGCCGAGGTGATCGACCGCGCCATCAACGAGACGCTTGCGCGCACGATCATCGTGTCGGGCTGCGCGCTTTCCTCGGTCATCTTCCTCGCGGTGCTCGGCGGCGAGACGCTGCGCGGCTTCGCGGTCGCGCTGGCGATCGGAATCGTGATCGGGACGTATTCTTCGATCTACGTCGCGGGCGCCATCGCGCTCGACCTCGGCGCCTCGGCGCGCGATTTCATGCCGCCCGAGAAGCGGGGCGACGTCGACGACCTGCCGTGACCATGGGCGTCAGGAGGCCGCGTGCTTGAACTGCTGACCGACCCGGAAGTCTGGGTCTCGTTCCTGACGCTGACCTTCCTCGAGATCGTCCTCGGCATCGACAACATCATCTTCCTGTCGATACTGGTCTCGAGGCTGCCGAGTGAACTCCAGCACAAGGGACGCATCCTCGGCCTCGCCTTCGCCATGGTCACGCGCATCGGCCTGCTTTTCTCGCTGGTCTGGCTGATCGGGCTCACGGCGCCCTGGTTCACCGTACTGGGGGAGGAGATTTCCGGCCGCGACCTCATCCTGTTCGCGGGCGGCCTGTTCCTGCTCGTGAAGAGCGTCAACGAGATCCACGGCGCCCTGGAAGGCGCGGAACAGACTCACGGGAAGCACGTCAAGCTGCGGGCGAACATCCTGTCGGTGGCGATCCAGATCGGGCTGATCGACATCGTGTTCTCGCTCGACTCGGTGCTGACCGCCGTCGGCCTCGCCAACCAGGTGCCCGTCATGGTCGCGGCCATCGTGATCGCCGTGATCGTGATGATGTTCCTGGCGCGGCCTATCCACGAATACATCGAGCGGCATCCGACGATCAAGATGCTGGCGCTGTCGTTCCTGATCCTCATCGGCGTCGCGCTGATCGGCGAGTCGCTCGAGTTCCACGTGCCGAAGGGCTACCTGTACTTCGCGATGGCGTTCTCGGTCGGCGTCGAGATGATCAACATCCGGCTGCGCAGGAAGACGACGCCCGTCGACCTGCGCGGGCCCGAGTTCGAGCCGGAAGACCGTCCGAAGCGCTGACGGGGTTCCAGTCGACCCCGCGCGCGATTCCCGCCGGGGATCCTACGCGCGCATGCCGGCCGGGGACCCTCGCTCGCGCCGGAACTTGATGCGCTCGCTCGGGGACCCGTCCGGCCTGCGCGCACATGAACGGCCCGCGGCAATCGGCGCGCACGTGCGAGCCGGCGGGACCCCGAGGCGAGCGAGTGTCCGTTCTTCCGAGCGAGCGGAGGTGGTCCCGCCGGCGAAATACGTGCGCGGCCACGCCCCGACCGGGCTGCGCGCGGAGGCTAGAAGGTCGCCGAAAGACGGCTACTTGTTGAGCTTGCTGTGCGTGCGGCTGTAGCCGAAGTAGATCGCGAGACCGATCGCGATCCAGCCGCTCATCCAGTGCCAGTTGGCCTGGAACGACTGCCAGAAGAGGTACAGGCACGCGCCTGCGCCGAGGACGCCCACAACGGGTGCCGCGGGCACCCGGAACGCGCGCTGCAGGTCCGGGCGCGTGCGTCGCAGCACCGGGATGCCGATGCAGACGGTCGCGAACGCGAGCAGCGTGCCCATGGAGACCAGCTCGCCCAGCGTGCCGATCGGAAGCAGGCCCGCCAGGAGCACGGCGGTCACGCCGACCACGACGGTGCCGACATGCGGCGTGCGGTACTTCGGATGGACGCGGCCGAACATGGGCGGTATCAACCCGTCCCGCGACATCGAATAGAAGATGCGCGGCTGGCCGACCATCATGACGAGGATCACCGAGGACAGTCCCGCGATCGCGCCGATTTCCACCAGCGTCTTGAGCCACAGCAGGCTGGGATACGTCTCGAGTGCGGTGGCCACCGGCTTCGGCGTCCCCAGCAGGTTGTACGGCATGATGCCGGTCATCACGGCGGACATCGCGATGTAGATGATCGTGCAGATCGCGAGGGACCCGAGGATGCCGATCGGCATGTCGCGCTGCGGGTTCTTGGCCTCCTGGGCGGCCGTCGAAACCGCGTCGAATCCGATGTAGGCGAAGAACACGATCGACGCCGCGCGCAGCACGCCGCCCCAGCCGAAGCGCTCCGGACCTTCCGACTCGGGTATGAATGGAGTCCAGTTGTCGGGATCCACGAACTGCAGGCTGAAGCCCATGAACAGGAAGATCACGATCAGCTTGATCACCACGATCACCGAGTTGACGAATGCCGACTGGGTGATGCCGCGGTAGCACAGCGCGGCGATCGCGGTGGCGATGGCGATGGCGGGCAGGTTGACGATTGAGCCCGTGGGAACGAGGCGCCCGTCGGCGACCGTGAACGGCGCGGACGTAAAAGCGGCCGGCAGCGACACGGAGACACCGAGCCCGTGGCTGATCGAGTCGAGCAGCCCGGTAAGGTAGCCGGACCAGCCGACCGACACGGTCGCGGCGGCAAACGTGTACTCCAGCACCAGCATCCAGCCGATGAACCACGCCACGAACTCGCCCAGCGTCGCATACGCGTACGAATAGGCGCTGCCCGACACCGGCAGCATCGACGCGAATTCGGCGTAGCAGAGGCCGGCGAGCCCGCAGGCAAAACCGGCGATGACGAACGAGAGCACGACCGCGGGGCCCGCGTGGTTTGCGGCCGCGTGGCCCGTCAGCACGAATATTCCCGCCCCGATGACCGCGCCGATGCCGAGCAGGACGAGATGCCGGGCCGTCAGCACGCGCTTCAGCGTGGCCTCGCCCTCGAGGCTGCCCACCGTTTCGCCGGCATCCACATGCGGAGCAGCCGTGACGGGCTTGGTGCGAAACAGGTTCATGCGCGATCCCCCGGTGCAAAAACCGACAGGGACTCTAACCCAGCCCTGCCGTGATTGCGAGCCGGCCCCGGCCGCTTACTGGCGAAGCTCGTCGTCGAGGAACGGCGCGAGCAACTCGCCGAGCGCCGCGTAGACTCGCGGCGAACCCGCGAGCAGGTGACCGCCGTCGCGGTACTCGCCGCCGGCGAGATTGCCGATGCGGCCGCCGGCCTCGGTGATGAGCAGGTTGCCCGCGGCGGTGTCCCACGGCGACAGGCCGACTTCCCAGAACGCATCGAGCCTGCCGGCCGCGACATAGGCGAGATCGAGCGACGCGGCGCCCGGCCTGCGCACGCCGGCGGTCGCCTGCATGACACTCTCGAGCATTCCGAGATATGGCTTGAGCCAGCGCCGATTCTCGCGGAACGGAAAGCCGGTTCCGACCAGCGCGCCGTCGAGCCCGAGCCGCTGCGACACGCGCAGGCGCCGGCCGTCGAGCAGGGTGCCGGCGCCGCGCTCGGCCGTGAACAGCTCGCTGCGCTGCGGGTCGAAGACGACGCCGACCTCGGCGCGGCCGCGGTGACGGCAGGCGATCGAGACCGCGAACTGCGGGAAGCCGTGCAGGAAGTTCGTGGTGCCGTCGAGCGGGTCGATGACCCAGGTGTAGTCATCTCCCGCCGTGGCGCCGCTTTCCTCCGCGAGGAAACCGTGCGAGGGGTACGCCTTCCGGATGGCGGCGATCACGACCTGCTCCGCGGCGCGATCGACCTCGCTCACGAAGTCGTTGCGGTTCTTCTCGCTGACGGTGAGCGTGCCGACGCGGTCGAGGCTGCGCGTGATGACGTCGCCGGCGCGGCGCGCGGCGCCGATGGCGATGTTGAGCAGCGGGTGCATGACCTAGAATAGCAGCATCGCTCCTGGAGCCGCGATGTCCGCCGCAATCCGCATCGTGCTCGTCGACACGACCCACCCCGGGAACATCGGCGCCAGCGCGCGCGCGATGAAGAACATGGGGCTCGACTCGCTGGTGCTGGTGCGGCCCGCGTCGCACCCGGACGCCGGGGCCGTTGCGCGCGCGTCGGGCGCGGCGGACGTGCTCGCGCGGGCGCGAGTCGCGCGCTCGGTCGACGAGGCCATCGGCGACTGCGGCCTCGTGCTCGGCACGACCGCGCGGGTGCGCAGTGCGCACTGGCGCGAGCTGGACGCGCGCGCGGGGGCCGCCGAGATCGCGGCGACGGCCGCGGCGAAGCCGGTGGCCGTGCTGTTCGGCGGCGAGCGCAATGGCCTCGCGAACGAGGAGCTCGAACGCTGCGAGGCGCTGATCCGCATCCCGGTCGCCGCGGCCTATGGGTCGCTCAATCTCGCGCAGGCCGTGCAGATCGTCTGCTACGAGGTGCGCATGGCGCTCGCGGCGCCGGGTCCCGGCGCGGCGCCGATGCCGGCCACGGCCGACGAGCGGCAGGCGCTCGATGCGCACCTCGAGCGCGTGATGCGGGCATCGGGATTCATGCGCGAGGGCAACGCGGAGCAGCTCGGTGCGCGCGTGCGCAGGCTCATCGCGCGCGCCCGGCCCGACGACGGCGAAGTCCGGATCCTGCGCGGCTGGCTGGCGGCGATCGAAAGCCGGCTGCGGCCGGTGGAGTGAGCGATGGGCGGCGGGCAGACGATCTACCTCGACCACGCCGCGACCGCGCCGCTCGATGCCGGGGTTGCCGCGGAAATGGCCGCCTGCCTGGCCGATCCGTCGTTGCAGGCGAACCCGTCGTCCGCCCATGCGGCGGGGAGGCGTGCAGCCGCGCGGATCGCGCGCGCGAGGGCGGAGATCGCGGCACTCGTGAACGCGCCGGCCGGGTCGATCGTGCTGACCTCGGGTGCGACCGAGAGCGTCAACCTCGCGATCCTCGGCGCCGCGCGTGCGGCGGGGGCCGCGCGACGCCACGTCGTGACCGCGCGCGTGGAGCACCGGGCCGGCCTCGACGCCTGCCGTCAGCTGGAACGCGAGGGATTCGACGTCACCTGGCTGCGGCCGCGGCCGGACGGGACCCTGCAACCGGAGCAGGTCGCCGACGCGCTGCGGCCGGACACGGCGCTGGTTTCGCTGATGCACGCGAACAACGAGACGGGCGTGATGACGGACGTCTCCGCGATCGCTTCGCTGTGCAATCCGCGCGGGATCGTCCTGCACACGGATGCCGCGCAGAGCGCGGGCAAGGTTCCGCTCGATGTCGAAGCCTCCGGCGTGGCGCTGCTGAGCTTCTCCGCGCACAAGCTCGGCGGGCCCAAGGGCATCGGTGCGCTCTACGTGCGCAGGCGACCACGTCCCGGCCTGCAGCCGCTGGTGTTCGGCGGCGGGCACGAGGGCGGCCTGAGGTCGGGGACTCTCGCGATACACCAGGTCGTCGGCTTCGGCGCGGCCTGCACCTGGGCCATCGCCGGACTCGAGGACGAGCCGACGCGCCAGCATGCCTTGCGCGAATCGCTGTGGCAGTCCCTGCAGGCGGCGGCGCCGCTGTGGAGGAACGGGACCGGGCCGGCGCTGCCCGGAATCCTGAACGTCGGCTTCGCGGGCATCGAGGGCGAGAGTCTGCTGCTGGAAGTGGATGGTGACCTCGCGCTCTCGAGCGGCTCGGCCTGCAGTTCAGCGTCGGCGGAGCCGTCCTACGTGCTGCGCGCGCTCGGGCGCTCGGATCTCGCGGCGCAGGCGTCGGTGCGACTCTCCCTCGGCCGTTCCACGACGGCGGGGGATATCGATCGGGCCGCCGCGCTCCTGGTGCGGGCCGTCGGGCGCCTGCGTGCCGCGCTGCCCCCGGGCGCCCTGGAGCGCATCGCATGAGCGCTTCGGACGCCCGCTATTCGGTGCGCGTGCTCGAGTTGTTCCGCGCCCTGCCGGGCGCGGGCCCGCTCGATGGCGCAGCCGGCAGCATCGCGACTGGCGAAGCCATGGCGCTCGACCGCAGCGCATGGGTGCGATTCGAGGCGCGAGTGGCGCGCGGGCGGATCGCCGAGTGCCGTTTCCTGGCCTGGGGCTGTCCGCACGTGCTGGCCGCGGCGGCGCTCGCGGCGCGGTGGCTCGCGGACGGACCGCCTGGGCGCTGCTCAGCCGCGAGCCTGGCGGGTGAACTCGACGCCCCAGCCGCGAAAATGGGTCGTTTGCTGGTGGTGGAGGACGCCGGGAGGGCACTGCTCGCCGATGCCGCTCGGGTACAATAGCGGCCTCAATGGCCATTTCGCTGACGCCCGCCGCCGCCGACCGTGTCCGCCACTTCCTGGCTGAGCGCGGTCATGGCGTGGGCCTGCGGCTTGGCATCCGCAAGACCGGTTGCTCGGGCTACGCGTACGTCGTCAATTACGCCGATGCGGTCGAGCCTGGCGACCGGGTTTTCGACAGCCAGGGCGTCCAGGTGCTGGTCGACGCCGACAGCCTCAAGCTGATCGACGGCACGGAGGTCGACTTCGTCCGCCACGGGCTCAACGAGGCGTTTCGCTTCAGGAACCCCAACGTGCGCGGCGAATGCGGCTGCGGCGAAAGCTTCAGCATCTGATTTTTTCCTTTCGGGACGGGCACTTCCGTGCTCGCTTCGATTGCCGCGGCGCGCCTGCGAAGGCTAGAATACGCCGCCCATTCAGCCACCCCCGCAGCATGAGGATTCCATGGCGCTCGAGCGTACCCTGTCCATCGTCAAGCCCGACGGTGTCGCCCGCAACCTGGTCGGCGACGTGTATCACCGCTTCGAGAAGTCGGGGCTGCGGATCGTCGCCGCGCGGATGCTGCACCTGACGCAGCGCCAGGCCGAGGGCTTCTATGCCGTCCACCGCGAACGGCCATTCTTTCGCGACCTGTGCACGTACATGACTTCGGGCCCGGTGATGGTGCAGGTGCTCGAGGGTGAGTCCGCCGTCCAGCGCCATCGCGACATCATGGGCGCCACCGACCCGAAGAAGGCGGCTCCCGGAACCATCCGGGCCGACCTCGCCACCAGCATCGAGGAAAACGTCGTGCACGGCTCCGACAGCGCCGAGAACGCGGCTCGCGAGATCGCGTACTTCTTCGCCGAAACGGCGCTCTGCCCGCGCACGCGCTGATGCCCGTTCCGCCATGAATGAAGGCGCCGGCCGTACCAACCTGCTCGGGATGGCGAGGCCCGAGCTCGAGGCCTTCGTCGGCGGGTTCGGCGCAAAGCCGTACCGCGCCCGCCAGCTCCTGAAATGGGTGTACCGGCGCGGCGAGGCCGATTTCGCGCGCATGACGGACCTCGCCAAGGACTTTCGCGCCGAGCTCGCGGGGCGCGCCGCGGTCGCCGTGCCCGAGATCGTGGCGGCGCGCGCGGCGTCCGACGGCACGCGCAAATGGCTGCTGCGTATGCCGGGCGCCGCCGGCAACGAGCAGGTCATCGAGACGGTGTACATCCCGGAGCCTGGCCGCGGAACGCTGTGCATCTCGAGCCAGATCGGCTGCGCGCTCGACTGCTCCTTCTGCGCGACCGGTGCCCAGGGCTTCAATCGCAACCTGACGGCCGCCGAGATCATCGGCCAGGTGTGGCTGGCGAACCGCGAGCTCGGGTACGACCCGGACGGGGAGCGCATCGTCACCAACGTCGTGCTGATGGGCATGGGCGAACCGCTCGCCAACTACCGGAACGTGCTGCCCGCGATGCAGCTGATGCTCGATGACCTCGGCTACGACCTGTCACGGCGGCGCGTGACGCTCTCGACGTCGGGCCTCGTGCCGCAGATCTATCGACTTGCCGAGGACTGCAACGTCGCCCTCGCGGTCTCGCTGCACGCGCCGAACGACGCCTTGCGCAACCAGCTCGTGCCGATCAACCGCAAGCACCCGATCGCCGAACTGCTGGACGCCTGCTGGCACTACCTCGAAAGGCAGAACGGCCGCAACGTCACGTTCGAGTACACGATGCTGGATGGCGTCAACGACCGGCCGCAGCACGCGCGGGAACTCGCGCGCCTGCTTCGCGGCCGCCCCGCGAAGGTCAACCTCATTCCGTTCAACACCTTTCCAGGCACGAAGTACCGCCGTTCGCCCGCAGGGGCGATCCGGGAATTCCGCGACCTGCTGGTGCAGGGAGGCGTCATGGCGACAGTGCGCAAGACCCGCGGCGACGACATCGATGCGGCCTGCGGCCAGCTGCGCGGGCAGGTCCTCGACCGAATCCAGGTCCGGCTCGGGCGCAAGCTCGGCGGGATCGCGGTGCGCGCATGAGCACCCGCGCAGCCGTGCTGGCGCTCGCGCTGCTGGCGGCGGCGCCCGCCCTGCCGCAGAGCCAGGCGCCGGACCCGACTCAGGAGGCGGGGCGCATCAACGCCAGGCTCGCGATGGAGTACCTGAAGCGCGGCCAGCTGCAGGTCGCGCAGGAGAAGATCGCGAAGGCGCTGGTGCAGAATCCGAAGGACGTCAACGTGCAGCTCGCGGCCGGACTGGTGTACGAGCGCCTGCACGAGAACAAGATCGCGGAGAAGCATTTCCGCCTCGCGCTCAAGGTGGCGCCCGACAGCCCGGAGGCGCAGAACGCGCTCGGCGCCTTTTTCTGCCGCAACAACCAGCAGACCAAGGGCGAGGAGATGTTCGTGAAGGCGGCGGCCAACCCCCTGTACCGCACGCCGTTCGTCGCCTACACCAACGCCGGAGTGTGTGCGCGCAGCGCCGGCAATCTCGAGCGTGCGGAACGCTACCTGCGCCAGGCGCTGACCTCGCAGGTCGACTATCCCGAGACTTATGCCCAGCTCGCCGGCGTGCTGCACGACGGCGGCAACGACCTGCATGCGCGCGCTTTCGTCGAGCGCTACCTCGCGATAGCGCCCGCGACGCCCGACATGCTCCTGCTCGGGTACAACATCGAGGTCGCGATGAAGGATCAGGCCGCGGCCGCCGCGTTCAAGGCGCGGCTCGAGAAGGAGTTTCCGGATTCCGAACAGACGCGCAGGGTCGCCCAGCAGCCGGACCGGAATCCCGGATGAACGCACGCGCGGGGCTCGCCTCGCCGGGCGCGCTGTTGCGTTCGGCGCGCGAAGCCTGCGGCCTCTCGATCGAGGAGGTCGCGGACCGGCTCAGGCTCAACGAGGCGCTCGTCCTCGCGATGGAGGAGGACCGCCTAGGCCTCCTCGGTGCACCCGTCTTCGCGCGCGGCCACCTGCGCAACTACGCCGCGCTGGTGGGTGCGGCCGAACGCGAGATCCTGGCGGCCTTCGACATCGGCGACGTCCCGGAACCGACGTTCCTGCCCGCGCTCGACCGCGCGCCCACGGCGCGCGGGCGCCTGCGCCGCGGCTGGATTGCGGCGGCGATCGCGCTCGCAGCGGCCGCCGCGGCCGCAGCCTGGTGGATGTCACGGGGCTGACCGATGGAATCGAAACTGCAAGCCATCCGCGGCATGAACGACCTGCTCGCCGGCGAATTGCCGTACTGGCAGCGCATCGAGGCGGCTGCGCGCGAGCTCTTCGCGGATTACGGCTATCGCGAGATGCGCGTGCCGCTGTCGAGCACGCGGAGCTGTTCAAGCGCTCGATCGGGGAGCACACGGACATCGTCGAGAAGGAGATGTACACCTTCGATGACCGCGGCGGTGACCGGCTGAGCCTCCGGCCGGAGGCGACCGCGGGCCTGGTGCGGGCCGCCATCGAGCATGGCCTGCTGCACAACCAGAAGCAGAGGCTGTGGACCGCGGGCCCGATGTTCCGGCACGAGCGCCCGCAGCAGGGCCGCTACCGGCAGTTTCACCAGATCGACTGCGAAGCATTCGGTTTCCCGGGGCCCGACATCGACGCCGAGTTGATACAGGTCTCGGCGCGGCTGTGGCGAAAACTCGGGCTCGAGGGCCTCAGCCTGTCGGTGAACTCGCTCGGCACGCCCGAGTCGCGGCGACGCTACCGGGCGGTGCTCGTCGATTACCTCGAGGCGCGGCGCGAGGCGCTCGACGCCGACAGCCGGCGCCGGCTCGAGGGCAATCCGCTGCGCATCCTGGACTCCAAGAATCCGGCACTGCACGAGCTGATCGCAGGCGCGCCGCGCCTGCAGGATCATCTCGACGACGACTCGCGCCGCCATTTCGACCGCTTCCTCGAGCTGCTGGCGGCCAGCGGCATCGCAGCCGCCGTTGACCCGACGCTCGTGCGCGGTCTCGACTACTACACGCGCACGGTCTTCGAATGGCGCACGACGGCCCTCGGCGCGCAGGATGCCGTCTGTTCCGGCGGCCGTTATGATGGGCTCGTCGAGCAGCTGGGCGGCGAGCCGACCCCTGCGATCGGCTGGGCCCTCGGCATGGAGCGCATCGTCGCACTCATGCGGGTCGCCGGCGCAGCGGCGGCGGAGGCGACGCCCGCGGTCTACCTGGTCCTGTCCGGCGAGCGCGCCGAGCTCGCGGGCCTCGCGCTCGCGGAACGGCTGCGCGACGCGCTGCCAGGCCGGGGCGTGGTCGCCAACATGGAAGGCGGCAGCTTCAAGACGCAGCTCAAGAGGGCCGACAAGAGCGGCGCCTCCGTCGCGCTGATCGTCGGCGACGACGAGGCGGCGCGCGGCGTTGCCGCGGTGAAGTGGCTGCGCACCGGCGCTCCACAGCAGGAATGGAACTGGGATGAACTGTCGCCGCGGCTGGCCGCGGCACTCGAAACGGACGAGGCTTCAGGAACGAACGATGGTCGATGAATACCTGTCGGAACGCGAGCAGGCCGAGCAGTTGCGGAACTGGCTGCGCGAGAACTGGATCTGGCTCGTGGCGGGCGTCGCGCTGACGGTCGGCGGATACTACGGCTTTCGCGCGTGGGAGTCGCGGCAGTCGTCGCGCGCGGTCGAGGCGGGTCAGCGTTTCGCGGCCATGCTCGACGCGATCGGCGCGAACCGGCGCGACGAGGGCCTGCGCATCGCCGGCGAGCTGACCGGCGAGTACGCCGACACGCCTTACGCGGATCAGGCGTCACTCGTCCTGGCGCGCCTCGACGTGGATTCGGGCGACCTCGCCGGCGCCGAGAAACGCCTCACCGCGGTCGCGGAAGCCTCCGCCGACCCGGACCTGCGCATCGTCGCGCGCCTGCGCCTTGCGCGCGTGCAGCTGGCGCAGGGCCGCTATGAGGAGGCGCTGAGGACCCTCGATGCCGTCGCGACGCCCGCCGTCGATGCCCGCGTGCTGGAACTCAGGGGCGACGTGCGCCTGGCCCAGGGCAACCCGGCGGCGGCGCTCGCCGAGTGGCGCAAGGCGCAGGAAGCCGCGGCGGCCGACACGGCGGCCGCCGCCCAGGTCGACACGGAACTTCTGCAGCTCAAGATCGACGAACTGGGCGCGGCAGGGCAGGCGGAGTAACCCATGGGAACGAGTCGAATCCTGGTGATGGCCGCAATCGCGGTGCTGGCGACGGCCTGCGACAAGGACAAGGACGTGGCGCCGCCGGCCGAGCTCGTCGACTTCGATCCGTCGGTGAGCATCGACCGGGTCTGGAGCATCGGGACCAAGGGCGGCGACGACGTGCTGCGCCTGGGCCTGCAGCCGGTGGCCCAGGGCGAGCGCGTCTATGTGGCCGGCCACGGCGGCGACGTGCGCGCGCTCGAGCTCGCGACCGGGCGTGACATCTGGCGCGCATCGCTGGATCTCGACCTGTCCGGCGGACCCGCAGTCGGCGAGGGCATCGTCGTCGTCGGAAGTTCGGGCGGGGAACTGGTGGCGCTCGACGCGGAAACCGGCGCGAAGCGCTGGCAGGTCTCCACCGGAGGCGAAGTGCTGGCGGCACCGACGGTTGCCGGCGGCATCGTCGTCGTGCGCACCGTGGACGGCCGCCTGCGCGGGCTCAAGGCCGCCGACGGCGTTGAAGCGTGGAACTACGAGCAACCGGTGCCCCGCCTCACGCTGCGCGGAAACGGCGCGCCGGTCGTGGATGGCGACATGGTGTTCGCGGGACTCGACAACGGCAAGGTCGTCGCGCTGTCGCTGGCGACCGGCGAGCTGCTGTGGACCACGACCGTCGCGCCCGCCCAGGGACGCACCGAGATCGAGCGGCTCGTCGACATCGATTCCGCCGTGCGCATCTTCGGCGACGACGTTTTCGTCGTCGGGTACCAGGGAAGGATCGCCATGCTCGCACGCGCCACCGGCCAGCTGTGGTGGGGGCGTGACCTGTCGAGCCATCGCGGACTCGCCGTGGACAGCGACACGCTCTACGTCACGGCCGCCGACAGCACCGTGATGGCCCTCAGCCGGCGCGACGGAACGCCGGTCTGGAGCCAGGACTCGCTGCTGCGCCGCTCGGTCACGGCCCCGGCGCTCGTGGATGGTGCGCTGGTCGTCGGAGACTTCGAGGGTTACCTGCACTGGCTCGACGTCACCACCGGGCAGCTGCTGGCGCGCGGCAAAACGGGGGGCGGCCGCATGAGCAATGCGCCGGTCGCCGCGGGCGGCCTGTTGCTGCTCGAGACCGATTCCGGCGAAGTCCAGGCCTGGCGCGCCGCTCCGCGGACGGCGGGCTGACCCCGGAACGGGTCGGCATGCCATGCTGCCCGTCGTCGCCCTGGTCGGCCGGCCGAACGTCGGCAAGTCGACGCTGTTCAATGCGCTGACCGGCACGCGCGACGCGCTCGTCGCGGACATTCCGGGCCTCACGCGCGACCGCAAGTACGGTTACGGCGAAAGCACGCCGCACCGTTTCATCGTCGTCGATACCGGCGGGCTGGTCGAGACCCCGCGCGGGCTGACCGAGCTCATGGCGCGCCAGACCGCGCGCGCCATCGAGGAGGCCGACCGCGTCGTCTTCCTCGTCGACGGCCAGGGGGGACTGGATCCCGCGGACCGTTTCGTCGCGGAGGTGCTGCGGAAGAGCGGCAAGCCCGTCATCGTCGCGGTGAACAAGAGCGAGGACCGCGACGCGGATGTCGTCACCGCGGAGTTCCACGGCTTCGGCTTCGGCCAGCCGGTCGCGATATCGGCGGCGCACCGCCGCGGCATCGGCGACCTGATGGAGCAGGTGCTCGCGGGCCTCGAGCCCGCCGCGGACGCGGCCGGGGAAACCGCGGAGCGCGAGATCCGCGTCTGCGTGATCGGCCGGCCGAACGTCGGCAAGTCGACGCTCATCAACCGGCTGTGCGGCGAGGAGCGCGTGATCACTTTCGACCAGCCGGGCACGACCCGCGATTCCGTGCACGTGCCGTTCGAGCGCGACGGGCGCCGCTTCGTGCTGATCGACACCGCCGGCGTACGGCGCAAGGCGCGCGTCGAGGAGGACCTCGAGAAATGGAGCGTCGTGAAGACGCTGCAGGCGGTCGAGGGCGCCCACGTCGTGATCGGAGTCGTCGACGCGCGTGAAACCGTTGCCGAGCAGGACGCGACGCTGTTTGGGCTCGTGGCCGACCGCGGCCGTGCGCTGGTCCTCGCGGTCAACAAGTGGGACCACGTCGCCCAGGAGCGGCGCGAGGAGGTCCGCGACGAGCTCGCGCAGCGCCTGCGCTTCCTGGATTTCGCGCCGGTTCACTACATCTCGGCCCTGCATGGCAGCGGCGTCGGCGAGCTCATGGACGCCGTGCGCGCTGCCTATGCCGCAGCCATGCGCGAGATGCCGACGCCGGACCTGACGCGCGTGCTGGAAGCCGCCATCCGCCAGCACCAGCCGCCGCTCGTGCGCGGGCGCCGCATCCGCCTGCGCTACGCGCACCAGGGCGGGCGCAACCCGCCCGTGATCGTGATTCACGGGGCCCAGGCGGAGCGCACGCCCGAGGACTACCGGCGATACCTCATGAACTCGTTCCGCGAGGCATTCCGCCTCAAGGGGACGCCCGTGCGCGTCGAGTTCCGCAGCGAGGACAATCCGTTCGCGGGCCGGCGCGACAAGCTGACGCCGCGGCAGCGGCGCACCAGGCAGCGCGACGCGCGCCGCTCCGGCGGTTGACTCAGCCGCCGCCGGCGAGGACCCGCGCCCGCAGCGTGCCGCCCGCGAGGCGGGCGTCGATGTCCGTCCCGGGCGGCGCGGCGCCGGGCTCGCGCAAGACGGCGCCGTCCACGGTCCGCGTCACGATGGCATAGCCGCGACCGAGCGTCGCGAGCGGGCTCGTTGCATGGAGCGTCTGCAGGGCAGCCTGCAGCCGCCCCCGCGCGAGCGCGAGGCCCTGCCCGAGCGACGGCGCCAGCCGGCCTGCGGCATGGGTGGCGCGCTGGCGCAGCGCCGCCAGCCGCGACGCGGGCGAGGCGGAGACGAGTTCGGCGGCGACCCTTAGCAGCCGTTCGCGGCGCGCGGTGCTCGCGCGACGCAGGGCTGAGATTGCACGGACCTGCAACTCGTCGAGCCGCTGCATGCGCTCGCGCACCGCCTGGGCCGGGTGGAGCCGGTCCAGTCGGCGGACCGCGTCCCGCATCGCGTCGCCGCGCCGGCTGAGCGCGCGCATGGCCGCCGTCGACAGCCGTGTCGCTGCGGCGCAGACGGTATCGCGCCAGGCGGCTGCGTCCTGGACCGCGAGCTCCGCCGCGGCGGAGGGCGTCGGCGCCCTCAGGTCTGCGACGAAGTCCGCGATCGTGAAATCGACCTCGTGGCCGATGCCGGTGATCACCGGCAGCCCGAGCCCCGCAATCGTGCGCGCGAGATTCTCGTCGTTGAAGGCCCAGAGGTCCTCGAGCGATCCGCCGCCACGCACCAGCAGCAGCACGTCGACCTCGTTGCGCAGGTCCACGAGCGCGAGGATCGCGGCAATCTCGCGCGCGGCGCCGGCGCCCTGGACGGGCACGGGATACAGGAGGACGGGAACGGCCGGGAACCGGCGCCGGAGCACGTGGAGCACGTCCCGCAGTGCCGCACCCGTGGCCGACGTCACGATGCCGATGCGGCCTGGGAACCGGGGCAGGGCGCGCTTGCGTGCGGCATCGAACAGCCCCTCGGTGGCAAGCTTCAGCTTCAGGGCCTCGAAGCGCCGCCGCAGCTCGCCTTCGCCGGCTTCCTCGAGGTGGTCGACGACGAGCTGGAACTCGCCGCGTGCCTCGTAGAGGCCGACGCGCGCGCGCAGCATCACCTGCATGCCGTCCCGCGGTGTCGCGCGGACGGCCAGATTGCGCTGGCGGAACATGGCGCACCGCACCTGCGCGTCCTCGTCCTTGAGCGTGAAATACCAGTGACCGGACGCGGGGCGGGACAGGTTGGAAAGTTCGCCGGTGATCCAAAGCGAGGGGAGGCCTGCTTCCAGCAGCCCGCGCGCCTCGCGATTGAGGCGGCTGACCGTATAAATGTCGCGGCGAGGGTCGGCCGCCCTCGTCTCGTCGTGGAACAGGCCGGGCATGGGGCATGCTAAGCGACGGCCGCCGGGCGCCGCCACTTACAACTGGCGGTGCGTCATCGTACAATGCGCCGCTTCATTCGGACCGCCCCGGGGTATGCCGGAAATGCGCATCGTCCAGGAAGCACTCACCTTCGACGACGTCCTGCTCGTTCCGGCGTATTCGGACGTGCTGCCCCGCGAGGTCGACCTGTCGACGCGCCTCACGCGCGGCATCCGCCTCAACCTGCCGTTCGTGTCGGCGGCGATGGACACGGTCACCGAAGCCCGGCTCGCCATCACCATCGCCCAGGAAGGCGGGCTGGGCGTCATCCACAAGAACATGACCGCAGCCGACCAGGCGCTCGAGGTCGGGCGCGTCAAGAAGCACGAGAGCGGCGTCATCAAGGACCCGATCACCGTGCGCCCGGACGCCACGATCCGCGACGTCATCGCCCTGACCCGGGCCAAGGGGATCTCGGGGCTGCCGGTGACGACCGACGGCAACCAGGTGGTGGGCATCGTCACCCACCGCGACATACGCTTCGAGGAGCAGCTCGACCTGCCGGTAACGAAGGTCATGACGCCGCGCGAGAAGCTCGTGACCGTGCGCGAGAACGCGCCGCGTGAGGAGGTGCTGCTGCTGCTGCACCGGCACCGCATCGAGAAGGTGCTGGTCGTGGACGCGGAGGGGCGCCTGCGCGGCATGATCACGGTCAAGGACATCCAGAAAGCGCGCGACTTTCCCCGGGCCTGCAAGGACGAGCACGGGCGCCTGCGCGTCGGCGCCGCGGTCGGCACGGCGCCGGACACGCTCGACCGCGTCGCCGAGCTCGCCGCGGCCGGCGTCGACGTCGTCGTCGTCGACACATCGCACGGCCACTCCCGCGGCGTGATCGCGACGGTCGAGCGCATCCGCAAGGCGCATCCGCAGCTCCAGCTCATCGCCGGCAACATCGTGACGGCCGATGGGGCGAAAGCCCTGGTCGATGCCGGTGCCGACGGCATCAAGGTGGGCATCGGCCCCGGCTCGATCTGCACGACCCGCATCGTCGCGGGCGTGGGCGTGCCGCAGGTCACGGCGGTCTCGACCGTCGCCGAGGCGCTCGCGAAGTCGGACGTGCCGCTCATCTCGGACGGCGGCATCCGGTACTCCGGCGACGTCGCCAAGGCGATCGCGGCGGGCGCGAACGCGGTCATGATCGGCGGGTTGTTCGCCGGCACGGAGGAGTCGCCGGGCGAAGTCGAGCTGTACCAGGGCGCGTCGTACAAGTCCTACCGGGGCATGGGTTCGCTCGGCGCGATGGCCCAGCGCCACGGTTCCAGCGACCGGTATTTCCAGGACACCGTCGAGGAACTCGAGAAACTGGTCCCGGAGGGCGTGGAGGGGCGCGTGCCGTACAAGGGAAGCCTCATCACGATCCTGCACCAGCTGGCCGGCGGCGTGCGCGCGGCGATGGGCTACACGGGCAGCCATGACATCGACGAGATGCGCACGCGCCCGGTGTTCGTGCGTATCACGGGCGCGGGCGTGCGCGAAAGCCACGTGCACGACGTGAGCATCACGAAAGAAGCCCCGAACTACCGGATCAGCTGATGGCCGCACTCATGCAGGCCGCGGCGGCCGACATCCATGCCCACCGGATACTGATCCTCGACTTCGGCGCGCAGTACACGCAGCTGATCGCGCGGCGCGTGCGCGAGATCGGCGTCTACTGCGAGATCCTGCCCTGGGACTGCGGCGACGAGGCGGTCCGCCGCTTCGGCGCGCGCGGCATCATTCTCTCCGGCGGGCCGGAATCCGTCACCGATGCGCAGCCGCCGAGGGCGCCCGGAGCCGTGTTCGATCTGGGCGTGCCCGTGCTCGGCATCTGCTACGGCATGCAGACCATGGCCGCCCAGCTCGGCGGACGCGTCGCCCCGTCAGCGCACCGCGAGTTCGGCTACGCCAGCGTCCGGCGCACGGCCGCGTCGCGCCTGCTGGACGGGATCGTCGACGACGCTGCGGCGGAGGCGGGCGTGCTCGACGTCTGGATGAGCCACGGGGACCGCGTCGACGCGCTGCCGCCGGGATTCACGGCGATCGCAGCCACCGCGAACGCGCCGCTCGCGGCCATGGAGGACGACGCGCGACGTTATTACGGCGTCCAGTTCCACCCCGAGGTCACCCACACCCGCGCGGGGCGGGCGATCCTCGAGCGCTTCGTGCGCGGAATCTGCGGCTGCGACGCGCTCTGGGACGCCGGCCACATCGTCGACGACGCGACGGCGCGGGTCCGCGAGCAGGTCGGCCTGGACGGCGTGCTGCTCGGCCTGTCCGGCGGCGTCGACTCGTCGGTCGTCGCGGCGCTCCTGCACCGCGCGATCGGCGACCAGCTCACCTGCGTCTTCGTGGACCACGGACTGCTCAGGCTCGGGGAGGGTGACCAGGTCATGGAGACGTTCGCCGCCCACCTCGGCATCCGCGTCATCCGCGTGGACGCGGCGGACCGTTTCTTCGCGGCGCTCGAAGGCGAGGAGGACCCTGAACGCAAGCGCAAGATCATCGGCAAGCTGTTCATCGACGTGTTCGAGGAGGAGTCGAGGCGCCTCGAGAGCGTCAAGTGGCTCGCGCAGGGCACGATCTACCCCGACGTGATCGAGTCCGCGGGGGCGAAGACCGGCAAGGCCCACGTCATCAAGTCGCACCACAACGTCGGCGGCCTGCCCGCGCGCATGCACCTGAAGCTCCTCGAGCCGCTGCGCGAGCTGTTCAAGGACGAAGTGCGGCGTATCGGCCTCGAGCTCGGCCTGCCGCGAGAGATGGTGTTCCGGCATCCGTTCCCGGGTCCCGGCCTCGGCGTGCGGATCCTGGGGCGTGTCAGCCGCGAAGCGGCGGAGCTGCTGCGACGCGCGGATGCCATTTTCATCGACGAGCTGCGCGCGCACGGCCTTTACGACGCGGTCAGCCAGGCCATGGCGATATTCGTGCCGGTGCGTTCGGTCGCGGTGATGGGCGACGGCCGGCGCTACGACTGGGTCATCGCGTTGCGCGCGGTCGAGACGGTCGACTTCATGACTGCGCACTGGGCGCGGCTGCCCTACGACTTCCTGGACGCGGTCGCGCGGCGCATCGTCAACGAGGTCCAGGGCGTCTCGCGCGTCGTCTACGACATTTCCGGCAAGCCGCCGGCGACGATCGAGTGGGAATGAGGGACATTCGGATGGTGCGAACGGCAATCACCCTCCTGTTGGCCGGCGTCGTGACGGCTTTCGCCGCGCCGGCCGGCGCGAACGAGTTCGATCACGTGTGGGAATGTGAACTGAAGGCCGGCAAGACGCTCGACGAGGCTCGTGCCGTCTCGCGTGCCTGGCTGGCGGCCGCGAGGTCGATGGAACACGGCGAGCGGCTGCAGGCGTACATCCGCTACCCGATCATCGTGGGCGACAGCGAGAACCGCTTCGACTTTGTCGTGAGGGCGCCATCACTCGCCACGTGGGGCGCTTTCTACGACACGTATGACGATGGCACCGCGGTCGCCGATGCCGACCTCAAGTTCGCCGAGGTCGCGATATGCTCGGGCAGCACGATGTGGGAGTCGATCGTCGTTCAATGACCGCGCGCCGCTTCGATGGCGGCCCACCTTCCGTCGTGCCGGCGTCAGAGCCGGGCGTCGATCCAGGCCCGGATGTCCGCCAGCACCGCTTCCTTGCCGACGTCGTTCAGCAGGTCGTGGAAGTGGCCCTCGTAGAGTTTCAGTGTCTTGTCACGGGAGCCTGCCGTGTCGAAGAACAGCTGGCTGCCGGCGGGCATCGTCGCCTTGTCCGCGGTCCCGTGCAGGATGAAAACCGGCAGCGTGATGCGCGGGAATTCGCGGCGCAGCCGCTCGTTGGCCCGCACGAGTGCCGCCACCGTCCTGGCCGGCTGCACTTCTCCCGCCGTCAGCGGATCGCTGTTGAGGTTCCGCACCGCGATCGGGTCGCGCGAGAAGTCCTCGTTCCTGAGCTTGAGCACCGGCAGTTTCGGCGCGATCCTGGCCAGGCCCTTGATCACCGCGAGCACCGCGTCGGGAGCCGGCACCTTGAAGGCGAAGCTCTCGCAGATCAGCCCCGTGATCTCGGCCTGGTGATCGAGCGCGTACGTCGATGAAACGACTCCGCCGGCGCTGTGCCCGAGCAGGAACACTTTCAGGCCCGGGTAGCGCGACTTGGCGAGGCGGATGACTGCCGCCACGTCGGCGACATACTGCGCGACGTCGTCGACGTAATAGCGTGCGCCGTCCGACTTGCCCCGGCCGCGCAGGTCGAGCGCGAATGCGGCGAGGCCGGCCGCCGCGAACTGGGCCCCCGGCCACAGGTACTGGCCGCCGTGCGAATTGACGCCGTGGCAGATGACGATCGCCGCCCGGGGTCGGCCGACCGGCGGGAATGCACGCACGTGTATTCCGGTGCCGTCCGCGCTCTGGACCCGTTCTGGCGCTGGATTGCCAGCCGTCATGTGCGACTCCCCGTAGGCGGCCGGCGGGTGGCCGCCCCGGGATGATAACCCGCGCGGGCCGCCCCGGAACCGGTCGCGGACGGTCGGCCTCAGCCCGCTCGCTCGAACAGGATCTGCGCGTCGCCGAGCTGGCCCTCCGCGAATCCGGCTTCGCAGTAGCACAGGTAGAACTCCCACAGGCGTACAAAGCTCTGGGGAAGGCCAAGCGCTCGGACACGACCCAAATTGCCGTGAAAATTCGCGCGCCATTGCGCCAGCGTCGTCGCGTAGTGCGGTCCGATGTCCTCGAAGGAGAGGATGCGAAGGTCCGATGATTCCGCCATGGCCGTTGCGAGCGCGCTGACCGAGGGAATGCAGGCGCCCGGGAACACGTAACGCTTGATGAAGTCGACTTCGTCTCGGGCGCGCGCGTAGCGGTGGTCGGCGATCGTGATGGACTGCAGCAGCATGCGCCCGCGCGGTTCGAGTCGCTGCGCGGCGCAGTGGAAGAACTCGCCATACTGCCTGTGCCCGATCGCCTCGATCATCTCGATCGATACCAGCTTGTCGTAGCGCCCGTCCAGATCGCGATAGTCCTCCAGCAGCAGCGTCACGCGATCCTCGAGGCCTGCGGCACGGACACGCTCGCGCGCCATCTCGTACTGGGACGGCGAGATCGTCGTCGTGGTGACGCGGCATCCGTAGCGGCCGGCCGCGTGGATCGCGAGGCCTCCCCAGCCCGTGCCGACCTCGAGCACGTGGTCGGACGGCCCGAGGGCGAGCGTGCGGCAGATCCGGTCCAGCTTGGCATGCTGCGCTTCCGCCAGCGTCATGCCGGCGCGCTCGAACAGCGCGCACGAGTACATCATCGACTCGTCGAGCATGAGGCGGAAGAAATCGTTGCCGAGGTCGTAGTGCGCGGCGATGTTGCGCCGGCTGCCGGACCGCGAGTTGCGGCGCAGCGCATGGGCGGCACGCCGCAGGGGTTCCGTGAGCCGCGCGAGTCCGCCTTCCATGGCATCGAGGGCCGCGCGGTTCCTGAGCATCAGGCGCAGCAGGGCGGTGAGGTCGTCCGCGTCCCAGGCGCCCCGCATGTAAGACTCGGCGGCGCCGACCGAGCCGCCGAGCGCGAGATCCGCATAGAACGACTGATCGTGCACCACGATCGTGGCCGAGAGGCCCCCGCCCGGACCGAACGTGACGCCCGAATCGTCTTCGCGCAGGCTGAGGCGGCCCTCGGTGAGCGCGGCGAGGCGCGTGCGCATGCCATCCCGCGCCATCCGGCCCAGCAGGCCCGGCTGGTTCCGGGTCCGGGACAGTTCAACCAGCGTCGTGTCGTTCAAGCGGCTTTCTCCGGGCTGCGTTTGGCGGGATGGACGTGGAACGGCGCCTTCTTGAGCGACAGCCGCAGCGCCTGCCAGTAGATGCGACCGAGCACGGAGAGCGCCGCGGCCGGCTGCCGCGCGAGCGTCGCGGCGAGGCTCGCCGCCGTGATCTCGCGGCGTCGCAGCCGGAGCGAGGCGTCGAAGACCGTGCGTCCCTGCCGCAGGCTTCGCATGTGGACCGCGAGTTCCCGGCCGGGAGGGGTGAAGCGCCAGTCGTATTCGAGGTCCATCGGCATGAAGGGCGACACGTGGAATGATTTCGCCAGGTTGAAGCGCAGGGGCGCGTCGGCAGCGTGGCCGGCAGGTGCCGGCAGCACGTAGGCGTGGCGCTCGTTCCAGGGCGTGTTGGTGATCTCGGCGACGATCGCCACGACCCGCGTGTCGCTTTCGTCGTAGCAGTAGTAAAAGCTCACCGGGTTGAAGCAGAAGCCGAGCATGCGCAGCTGAGTCAGCAGCCGCACCGGGCCCCGCGGGCGGCAGGCCGGTCTCGCGTGAAACCCGCTCGCGGACCGCCTCATCGCAGCGGCATCGACGTCGTCGCCCAGGTAGTCGGCGCGGCGCAGCCAGGCGGGTGCCGGGCGCCGCGTCGACCAGAACCAGCGGCCGGCGAACACGCTCGTCGAGTTCCGCGAGGTCGAGCCAGGCAGAGTGTCGCCGGATAGCTGAACGCGTGGTCCACCGGCCCGCGGCGGCGGTGATTAAGCTGTCCGGTGTAGACAGCGCGCTGTGCATGGTCCTGCTCGAAATGGGAGACCGCGGTCTCTGCGCTCACGACGCCGTCCTCGTGGAATCCGTTGCGCCACCAGGCGCCGCAATAATAGATGCTCCGCGCGCCGTTGATCTCGCGATGCCGCGCCTGGGCTGCGACCGACGCACGCCGTGAAAACCGGGTGCGCGTAGACCATGCGCGCGCAGCACGCGCGCCGGATCGATCGCGTCCGCTGCGGTTCAGCGTGACCAGCAACGGCTGCGGCGTATCCAGGCGCTGCAGCAGGTTCATGTGATAGGTCAGGCCGACCGGTGCGTCTATCCTGCCAGCCGGTGGTAGTTCCACGCCGCCCATGCCAGCCTGCGGCGAGGCAGCAGGCGGCTGTCCGTGTGCAGTACGGCTTCGTTGCGCTGGCAGGGAATCGCGGACGAGCACTTCACGCTCGGCGTCGCTCGGGTCAAGGAGCAGGCCAGCGCCTGGTCCGCGTGACAGGCCAGGAACACGGCATCGAATCACCTGCGCCTCCTGGCCGCGCGGCTTGACCACCACGCCGGCCGGCAGGCGGCGCACCCAGTCGACAGGCGTCCCCAGCCGAATGCGGTGCCGGAACGGCGCGGTGAGCCGCTCTACGTAGCGCGCCGAGCCGCCCTGGATCGTGCGCCAGACGGGCCGGTCGTCGACCGACAGCATCCCGTGGTTGTGCAGGAAGCGCACGAAGAACCGCGCCGGGAAATCGAGCATTCGGCCGGCATCGGTGGACCAGATCGCGGCACCCATCGGCAGGATGTAGTGCTCGCGGAAGGCGCGTCCGTAGCGCCCCGCCGCGAGCTAGCTCGCCGAGCGGCAGTTCGTCGCCGGGCCGGTCCAGCAGCAGCGGGCGCCTCGCGGTTGAAGCGCAGGATGTCGCGCACCATGCCGAGGAAAGAGGGCCGGAAGAGATTGCGCCGCTGCGCGAACAGCGCGTTGATCGAAGTCCCGTTGTACTCGAGGCCGCTGACGCCTCGTCGCGCATCGAGAAGCTCATGCAGCTCTCCTGCGTGGCGACGCCGAGCTGCGCCAGCAGCGCCGTGAAGCGCGGATAGGTCCGCTCGTTGTAGACGATGAAGCCCGTGTCGACGCGGACCTGCTCGCCCCCGAGCTCGACCTCGTGGGTGTGGCTGTGGCCGCCGGCGTGGCCGGCCGCCTCGAACACCGTGACCTCGTGCGCCGGGTGCAGGCGATGCGCGGCCACGTTTCCGGCGATGCCCGCGCCGATGACCGCAACCTTCATCGCCGCTCCCCGCCGTCGGCGGCGCGCTGCGAGTCGCGGATCGCCGACCGGCACGCGGCGGAGGTCCCAGACGATGCCGAGCGCCGCGAGCAGCGCGCAGCGCGTACCAGCGACAGGTCGATCTCCCACCAGTAGAAGCCCTGGCGCGCGGCGGCCGGGTAGCGGTGGTGGTTGTTGTGCCATCCCTCGCCGAGCGTGAGCAGCGCGAGCCACGCGTTGTTGCGCGAGTCGTCGCGCGTCGCGTAACGACGCCTGCCGAAGCGGTGCGCGAGCGAGTTGATCGTGAAGGTCGCGTGCCAGAGCACGACCGTCGAGATGCAGAATCCCCATACCAGGAGCTGCGCAGCCGTCCGTCCCGAGCCGCGGCGCGGCGAGCTCGAGCCACGCGCCCGCGCCGAACAGCAGCAGCGCGAGCGCGACCGGGACGAAGACGTCGTACCGGTCGAGCCAGCGCAGCTCCGGGTAACGCGCGAGGTCCCGGACGAGCGCGGTTCGCGTCGCGAAGTTCTCGCGCGCCAGGAACCAGCCGGCATGGCTCCACAGGAAGCCGTGCTGCACCGGCGAGTGGCAGTCCTCCGGCCGGTCCGCCTGCGCATGGTGATGCCGGTGGTGCGCCGCCCACCAGAGCGGTCCGCGCTGCACGGCGCTCGCGCCGATCAGCGCGAACGCGAACTGCGCGGCGCGCGAGGTCGCGGAAGGCGCGATGGGAGAAGTAGCGGTGGTAGAACGCGGTGATCGCGAACATCCGCAGCAGGTAGAGCCCGGTCGCGACGGCCAGCGCGGTGGCGCTGGCGCCGGTCCAGAACGCGCCGAGGCACCCGAGGTGGACGGCGACGAAAGGCAGGACGCGCGGCCAGTCGATGCGTCGCGCGTCGCTGCCCGGCTCCGCATCGGCCGCCGCCGCTGTCCACCCAGCGCCGCAGCGCTACTGCGACGCGCGAGTCGCTCACGGCGCCGCACTCCCATCGCTGCGGCACCCTGCGGATCTTTGCAGTGTCGTAGCCCTGGCTCGCGACGAACGCGACGAGGCGCTCGTAGTCGGCCTCGGCGACCTGCGGGCTGCGCGCCATGATCCAGACGTAGTCGCGCGCCTCGCGGCCGACGACCGTCAGCGTGTAGTCGGGATCGAGTAGGCGATCCGATAGTCGGCCTTGACCGGCCAGACGAAACGCATGCCCCACACCGCGTTGCCGGTGCCTTCGCGCACGAAGCCGCGCGGCGTGTAACGCTTCTCGGCACCGTCGAAGCCGTCCTTGCGGAACGTGAATGTCGTCTCGACCGTCCCGTCGGCCGCGAGGCGGTACGACTCGACGGCGTTGTGGGCCCCTTCGCTCGATGAAGGTCGGGATGTTGGCGATCACGTACCAGTCGCCCATGAATCGCTCGAGGTCGACGTTCTCGGCAAGCGCAAGCGGCGGATGCGCGGATTCGCCGGCAGCCGGCCAGCAACAGGGCGGCCATCGCCAGCAGGCGCGCGGAATGCCCGGTTCGCGGCTTCATCGCGAGCTCGTACCGGAGGCGGCGACCGCCGTCCGTCAGCGCCTCGAGGCCGACCCAGTCGCCCGTCTGCGTACCACACGTCGATCTGCAGGTTCGGGCCGCTGATCCGGTGAGCGCGACGCCATGCGCTCGTCGCCGCGCACGCGCACGCGCTCCTGTCCCTGCGCAGGTCACCTCCACCGGCACGAGTTCGCCCGTCTGGCTGTTCAGCAAGCGCTGCGAATCCAGCAACTTCGCTGTCCCAGTACGCGAAGCTGCGGACGCATCCGGAGTGGACGTCGCGGCCGGCGGGGCGCGCCACTGCCAGACCGCCGCTTCCGGCGACGCGCGTTGACCGCGACGATCTCGCCGTTGGTGTCGGTGCGCGAGTCGAGTGCGCGCAGGCAGCCGTCCTGCCAGCGCTCCACGGCCTCGTGGTCGTAGCGGTAGGCGGTCACGAACAGGAACCGGACGTCGAAATCCGCCTCGCTGCGCAGCACCGCGTCCTGGCCGCTGGACTCGCAGCGTATAGCGGTGGCTGCCGATCTCGCGGCCGTCCAGCATGACGCGGAAGTTCCACTCGCCGCCGGCGCTGGCGTGGCAGGGCAGGGCGAGCGCCAGAGCGATCAGGAAGATTGCAGCAGTGCGCATCATGCCTCCCTCGACGGGCCGGGAAAGAACGTCCGCGTCCGCGCACGTAGTCGCGATAGGCCGGCCGGCGCTCGCCGATGTCACGCTCGAGCAGCGTCACGCCTGAAACTCGCAGCAGCAGAATCGACATGAGCAGCGGCGAGAACACCGTCCACCAGCCGCCGGCGTCGGCTGCGAGCAGGAAGAAACCCCACCAGACGCAGAACTCGCCGAAATAGTTCGGATGGCGGCTGTAGCGCCACAATCCCGTGTCCATGCACGCGGCCCGAGCTGTCGGCCCGCGCCTTGAAACGCGCCAGTTGCCAGTCCGCCGCCGACTCGTAGGCAATGCCGAATGTCGCGAGGCCGGCGCCCGCCCAGCCGACGATGTCCGGCGCGCCTGCCTGTGCAATGCGACGCGACCAGCGGCGCCGAAACCAGCCAGGCGAGCACGGCCTGCAGCCCGAATACGAGGTACAGGCTCTTCCAGGCGAAGCCCGGTTCGTTGCGCTCGCGGATCGCCCGGTAGCGCCGATCCTCCGGAGCGTTCCAGTTGCGGAACGCGAGATAGCCGGCAAGCCGCAGCGCCCACGCCGTCGCGAGCGCCGAGCGTCAGCCAGCCCCGGGGCGTGGCGGGCGCTTGCACCAAGGCGACGGTCGCGGCCAGCAGGAAGAACAGCGACCAGAAGATGTCCACCAGCCCGACGTTGCGCCGGGCTGTCGCCACGCCCCACGCGACCACGCCTAGCAACAGCAGCGCAGGCAGGGTGGCGAACCACGGCATGAGGTTCGCGGTCATCACCGCGCGTACCCGTCGAGGCGCCGCGCCGCGAGAACGAGCAGCGGCGTCAGCACGGCCCATCCGGCCGCGACGACGGCCAGCGCGGCGCCGGCGTTAACCATCTGCGACGGCGCCGAGCTTCTGGCCGGAGTAGTACGCGAGCGGCGCGCCGACCGCGCCTAGCAACGAAGCGGCGATCAGTCGGCCGTGCAGCGCGCGCAGCGAGACGTTGAGCGTCGTCGCGAAACTGGCCCACAGCGCAACCATCCAGACCGGCGCGGTTCCGGCCAGCGAGCGCGCCGCCGTCGAACCGCAGCCAGCCCTGCCTGCACCATCAGGGTCTCGAACACGGCGCCGATCGCAAAGGCGAGGGTGAGCAACGCGAGCTCTCGTGCCGGCGCTCCGCGCCCTGACGAGGTGCCACGGCAACCACCGCTGCGAGCACCGCCACGCCGAGCCAGGGCCACCCGCGCGCCGCGCCCAGCACGGCAGCGAACCAGCCGATCTGGAACAGCAGGACGTTCGCGACGATGACGGGTAGCGGCATTGCAGTGCGGCGCTCAGCGGGACCGGCGCGCAGAACAGGTAGTGGGACACCCACCATTCCTGTCCGCCCCGGTAGCCGAACAGCTCGGCGCAGGCCATGAAGAAGACCCGCCACCGCTGCAGCCAGACCGGCGCCTCGGGCGCGCCGTGGACCTGCGCGAGCACGGCGAGCGCCTGCGCGCGCCGGGCGTCGAGATTGGCGAGCCAGGCGTTGGCCGTGCGCTGGTAATGCAGGCCGCTCCAGCGCCAATGGCCCTGCAGCGCGAGCCGATCCTGGAAACTGCAGCGCCAGGCCGTCGGACGGCATCATGCCGCCCGAGAAGAAGTGCCGGCTCATCCAGTCGCCCGGCCCCTGGTCCTCGAACGCATACGGCACGTCTCGGTGACAGAAGACGTGCATGAAGAAGCGGCCGTCGTCGGCCAGCCAGTCGTGCACGCGCGCGAACAGTCGGCGCCAGTTGCGCATGTGCTCGAACATCTCGACCGAGACGATGCGGTCGAAGCGGCCCGGCGCCTGGAACTCGTTCATGTCGGCGGTCAAGACGCGCACGTTCCCGAGACTCCGGCGCGCGGCTTCCGCTTCGATCCAGGCGCGTTGCGAATGCGAATTGGAAACGGCGGTGATCCGGCTGTCCGGATAGTGCGAGCCCATCCACAGGGTCAGCGAACCCCAGCCGCAGCCCAGTTCCAGGACTGACTGTCCATTTTCGAGACCGGCACGTTCGGCGGTCACGGCGAGCGCGGCGGTTTCGGCGTCCGCCAGGGTGGACATGCCCTCCGGCCACCAGGCCGAGCTGTACTTGCGGTGCGGACCCAGCACGAGGCGGAAGAAGTCCGCCGGCACCTCGTAATGCTGCTCGTTGGCGCGCTCCGGGACCAGCGCGACGGGCGACCGGTCCATGGCGGCTGCGAATCTGGCCGTAGCCTCCGCGGCCTGTTCGCAATCGTCGGCATATATGGCCTGCAGCCGGCTTTCGCACAGGCGACGGATGCCGGAGCGGACAACCGCGTCGGGGACCAGCCCCTGGTCCACCCAGCCGATCGCAGTCCGGGCAAATGCGCTCACGGCACGCCCCCGGCCTGGGTGAGCGGGATCACCGAAGCGGCGGCGAACACGGCCAGAGCCTTGCGAATCGACATAAGTCGCACCTGTTCCTGATATTGGAGTGATGAGATTGAGCCCTGGCTTGTGAGCGTCTCGTGAGGCCGACGTGAACCCCTTGTGAATTCGTCGCCGACTCGAGCGCTCACGGCACGCCCCCGGCCTCGGCGAGCTGGGCCTTGAGCATGCGAACGCCATCCTCGATCGGAACGCACAGCGGCGTTGCGCCCGCGGCCGAGATCTCGCGACGGCGCGACAGCGCCGTGTCGCCGCCGACAAACACCGGGCAACCGGCCTCGCGCACCAGCCGCGGCAGTTCGCCGGAGAGGAAGCCTTCCGCCGGCTGCATGGACGAAGACAGGACCACCGCGCGCGCCGCGCTGCGCTGCCGGGCAACGACGATCTCGTCGAGCGGGGTATCGGCACCGAGCAGCACCGTCTGCAGGCCGGCGGCGTGCGCCTGCAGGGCGAACAGCAGCAGGCCGATCTCGTGCTGTTCGCCGGGCGCGCAGCTCGCGATGATCCGGGGGCCTTCCGCGAAACGCATCCGATGCTGCAGGCGTGCGCCAAGCTTGCTGCGCAGGTACATCGCGAAGAAATGCTCCTCGGCGATCCCGCCGGCGAGGTCCCGCCAGCGCTCGCCGAGGTTGACCAGCAAGGGGACGAGGAGCTGCCGGGTCACCTGCTCGACCGGATACACGCCGAGGGCTTCGTCGTAGATGCGGTCGAGTTCCTGTTCGTCGAAGCCGGCGATCGCCGCGGACATCCGCTCGAGTGACACCTGCCAGCGGTCCCCGGCCGCTGGCGTCTCCTGCGCAGGTTCAGCGTCGATGAGGTCGCGCACGCGGCCAATCGGCACGCCCCGCTCCACGAGCGCGAGGACGCGCCGGATCCGCTCGACGTGTTGATGCGAGTACAGGCGATGGCCTTTTGGCGTACGGGACGGGCGCACCAGGCCATAGCGACGCTCCCAGGCCCGCAAGGTCACGGCACTGACCCCGGTGAGGGAAGCGATGGTGCGGATCGGCAGGCTGGCGGCGGGCTTCTTCATCGAAATCTATTGTCTAATAAAGTGGGACAAAGCTTATACAAACACGAAAATGACTGCAATAAATATGATTTAATATCGTACAAATACTGTACAAAGAGCGTCAGATTGAGTTCCGCCCTCGTATGGTTCCGGCGCGACTTGCGCCATTACGACCACTCGGCGCTGGCGGCGGCGCTGGCCGGGCATGCGCAGGTCCACTGCGCGTTCGTGTTCGACAGGGAGATCCTCGACGCCCTGGGCACGCGCGCGGATCGCCGCGTCACCTTCATCTGGGACAGCGTCGCCGAACTCCGCGAGGCACTGGAAAGCCTCGGCGGTGGCCTGCACGTGCTGCACGGTGAGGCGCGCAGCGAGATCCCTGCGCTTGCGAGGAAACTTCGAGTCGGCGCCGTCTATGCGAACCGCGACTACGAGCCGGATGCCATGGCACGAGACGCAGGCGGTGGCAGCGCAACTGCGCGACCACGGCATCCACTGGCGCGATTGCAAGGACCAGGTCATCTTCGAGCTGGACGAAGTCCTTACTCGCGGCGGTGAGCCGTTCTCGGTCTTCACGCCCTACCGCAGGGCGTGGCTGGCGCGGCTTGCCGCGCCGTACATCGCGCCGAAATCCGCCGGGCCCTCGCCCGGCCGGCTGGCGGCCGCCAATCGCGCAATGCCTGCGCTCGAGTCGCTCGGGTTCTCGCGGCAGGAGCTTGTACTGGCGGCCGGCATGTCGGGCGGTGCCCGGGCCTGGACGGCGTTCAGGCAGAAGATGGTGTCCTATGCGAATGACAGGAATTTTCCGGCGCTGCAGGGCACGTCGCGTCTCTCCGTGCACCTGCGATTCGGGACAGTCTCGGTTCGCGAGCTCGTGCGCTACGCGGCGACGCTGCCGGGCGGGGACGCGGCCGCCTGGCTGTCCGAGTTGATCTGGCGCGAATTCTTCTTCGCAGTCCTCTCGGCACGGCCGGACGTGGTCCGGCAGTGCTACCGGCGCGAGTTCGACGCGCTGGCCTGGGACGATGACCCGGCGCACTGGACGGCCTGGTGCAGCGGCCGCACCGGTTACCCCCTGGTCGATGCCGCCATGCGGGAGCTCGCGGCGCAGGGAACGATGCACAATCGGCTGCGCATGGTCACTGCATCATTCCTCACCAAGGATCTCGGCATCGACTGGCGGCGCGGTGAGCGATGGTTCGCTGCCGAGCTGCTCGATTACGACCTCGCCGCGAACAACGGCGGCTGGCAATGGAGCGCCTCGACGGGATGCGATGCCCAGCCCTGGTTCCGCATCTTCAATCCGGTCATCCAGTCACGCCGCTTCGACCCGTCCGGCCACTACATCCGGACCTGGCTGCCGGAGCTGGCACGGGTTCCAGACGAGCGCGTGCATGCACCGTGGGAGATGACGCCGCTCGAGCAGGAGGCGGCGGACTGCCGCGTCGGACGCGACTATCCGGGGCCGATCGTGAACCACGATGCTGCGCGACGGCGTACGCTTGCGCGCTTCGGGGCCATTCGTGGCGGAACGGGGCGCGCGTGAGCAGGGACGAATCGTGGATGCGCAGGGCGCTGGTGCTCGCGGCGCGTGCGCAGTCCGAAGGCGAAGTGCCGGTCGGCGCCGTCATCGTGCGCGACGAGGCCGTGCTCGGCGAGGGCTGGAACCGGCCGATCGGGACCCATGACCCGACGGCGCACGCGGAGATCCTGGCGCTGCGCGCCGCGGCGTTCGCGGCTTCCGACTACCGGCTGGGCGGCACGACAATCTACGTGACGCTGGAACCCTGCCCGATGTGCGCCGCGGCCATCGCGCATGCCCGCATCGCGCGACTGGTGTTCGGGGCCTGGGACCCGCGCCAGGGCGCCGCCGGCAGCGTCTTCAACCTGACGGCCTCCGACGCGATGAACCACCACGTCGACAGTTTCGGCGGCGTGCTGTCGGACGAATGCGGCGCGCTACTTCGCGGTTTTTTCGCCGGTCGGCGGTGACGGCGGCGGGTCGGAAACCATCCAGCGGAGCAACTCGGCGTAGGTCTGGACGTTGCGGACGAAACCGACCGGCTCCCAGCCGCGCGCATAGCCCCGCCGCAAGGTCGAGTAGTAACGCTCCTGTGCGAGCAGCGGCAGATTGGCGCGCACGTCCGGCCAGCTGTCGGGATCCTGGCCCCGGCGTTGCGTCAGGATACGCGCGTCCTCGAGGTGGCCGTAGCCGACGTTGTAGGCAGCGAGCGTGAGCCAGGTGCGATCGGGCTCCGGGATGCGTGCGGGGATCGTCTTCTCGACCACGCGCAGGTAGCGCGCGCCGCCCAGGATGCTGTCACGCGGGTCATTGCGGTCGGCGACGCCGACGCGCCGCGCCGTTTCGGCCGTCAGCATCATGACGCCCTGCACACCGGTCGGCGAGACCGCAGACTCGTCCCAGCGCGACTCCTGGTAACCGATGGCCGCCAGCAGGCGCCAGTCGATCCCGGTGACCGCCTCGGCTTCCTGGAACCAGGACTGGTAGCGCGGCAGGCGTTCGCGCAAGCTCGAGACGAAATTGGCGGCGTCGACACGGTCGAAGCGCACGAGGGCGCGTCGATTGCGCTCGATGATGTCTGCGAGCCGCCCGTCGGCTGCGAGGTCCGAAAAATAACGCTCGACCTCGGGCATGAGATCGGACCCGTGCGGCGACAGGGCCCAGGCGACCGCCTCGGATTCCGCCAGCTTGAAGGCCGGGCGCAGGTCCGGGTGAAAGTGCCGGCCGAGGGAGAACTCGATCGAATCCGCGACGGTGACGTCGGCCTTGCCGAGCGCGACGCGCTCGAGCAGGTCGAGCGTATCGGCTGCGCGGATCTCGGACCAGCGCAGGTCCGGCGCCCGCTGGGCCAGGTGGGCGAGGGCGGCCGCGTGGCCGGAGTTGCGTTGCACGATGATGCGCCGGCCGACGAGATCGGCGGGCTTTCGCGGCAGCGCATCCTGCACGCGATAGACGACGTACTGGTCGATCCGCTGGTAGACGGGCCCGAAGCGGACGCGGTCCACGCGGGCCTCGTCCACGACGAGGCCGGCCGCAGCGACATGCGCGCGGTTTCGCGCCACCGACGCGAGCGCGGCCGCCGTCGTGCGCACCCACTGAAGTTCGAGCCGGACACCGAGGCGCTCGGCGAACCCGCGGGCCAGTTCGTATTCCGGCCCCTCCGGACCCGCAGCCCCTTCGTAGTAGGCGAGGGGGCTGTTGCGCGTCACGACCCTGAGCGCGCCCAGCGAGTAAACCTGCTCGAGCGTGCCCGGCATGCGGGAGCAGGTGCCTGTCATGAGGGACACGAGGAGGATTGCGGGAATGCCAAACCGGCTGCGGAGGCGCCGCCGGGACGGGGCGGCCGGAGCGGATTCCGGTTGCATTGATGTAGAATAACGGTTCCGGATCAGCCCGCTGTGACGGGTTCCGGAACCCAGGACGGAGAGGTACCGAAGCGGTCATAACGGCACCGACTCGAAATCGGTTGAGGGCATTACGCCCTACGTGGGTTCGAATCCCACCCTCTCCGCCAATCCCCCGCAGATACACTGCCCCATGGCCCGGGAAACGTCGCTGCTGCGCTGGGTCTGGCAAGCGTACGTCCGCAACGCGCTGGTTCCGCTGCTCGTCGTCGAGTTGCTGCTGGTCGCGGTCTACCTGACGAGTCATGCGTGGTCGCTGCGTCGCAACGTCGACGCCCTGGCGGAGGTCGCCCGACACGAGCTCTCCCGCATCGCGAGCGACCAATCCGCGGTGATCGAGCAGAAGCTCGGGCAGGTCGCGGCGCTCACCGAGGTGCTTCGGCGCCAGACGACCGCCGCACTCGGTGCGCCGCCCCCGCGCGCACGGGACCGCCAGCGCCTGCGCCGGCAACCGAGCGGCGCGCTCACCACCTGGCGCGACGATGGCGGCGCCGCCGTGTACTGGTCGTCGCGGACCGAGAAAGGACCGGGCGAGTTCGACCGGCTCGAACGGCTCGCGACGCTGGACCCGTTGCTGCGGGACATCACGCTCGCCAACCCCCTGATCGTCCAGGCTTACCTCAATACGCACGATTCGTTGAACCGCATCTGGCCGTGGATCGATGCCGCGTCGGTGTACGACCCCGGCATGAACATCCCGGATTTCAACTTCTATTACGAGGCCGACGCGCGCCACAACCCGACGCGGGCCGTCGTGTGGACGGACGCTTACGTGGACCCGGCCGGCAAGGGCTGGCTGGTCTCGTCGATCGCGCCCGCCTACCGCGGAGACTTGCTCGAAGCGGTGGTCGGTGCCGACGTCACGATCGACCGCATCGTCGACGACGTACTCAGCCAGCACGTGCCCTGGCAGGGCTTCCTGCTGCTGATCGGGAAATCCGGCACGCTGCTCGCGCTGCCGCCGCAGGGCGAGGCGCTGTTCAAGCTGCGCGAGCTCACGAAACACGACTACGTGAACGCGATCCGGGCCGACACGTTCAAGCCCGAGGAATTCAACGTCTATCGCCGGGCCGACCTCGTGGAGATCGGCGAGCTGCTCAAGGCGCATCCTTCCGGAAGCGGCCGGCTGGACGGCCCTTCGCCTCACCTGGTCGCCTGGGAGACGATTCCGGCCGTCGGATGGAAGCTCCTGAGCCTGGTGCCGGAACAGGCGGTGTTCGGGCCGTCGCAGGCGCTGAACCGCGACCTCGCGGCCGTCGGCTGGGTGATGCTCGCCGGCCTGGTGGGGTTCTACCTGGTGTTCTTCACGTTCCTGTATCGTCGCGCGCGCATCGTGAGCCACCGGATCGCGGAGCCGCTCCGCCAGATCGAACGCATGGCGCACCGCATCGCAGTCGGCGACTACGAGCAGGCCACGCCGCAGTTCGGCGTCAGCGAGTTCCGCCACACGGTCGGCGAGCTGCAACGCATGGGCCGCCTGCTCGGCGACTCCAATCGCGCGCGTGAGGATGCCGAGGACCGCCTCACCGACCGCAACGAGGAATTGTCCACGATCCTCAGCCTGTCTCCTGACGGCCTGGTGTCATTCGACGCCGCGGGCTGGGTGACGGAGACCAATCCCGCCTTCCTCGCGCTCACCGGCTGGAAGCGCGATGGCTTCATCGGGCTGTCACGCGCCGCATTCTGGGCGCGGCTCACCGGGCTCGAGGGCAGCGGTCACGCGGGCGGGGCGCAGCCGGGCGACGCCGTCGTCCTGAGGCTGCAGCGCCCGCGGCCTGCGGTGCTGGAGTGCCGCGTGGTCGGCGCCCGCTCCGGGGCGCAGGTCGCGTATTTCCGCGATGTCACGCTCGCCGACGAGCTGGACCGCACGAAGAGCCGGTTCCTGGCGACCGCGGCCCACGAGCTGCGCACGCCGATCGCCGTGATCACGGGTTATGCCGAGTACCTTCAGTCGAGCGACCCGCCGGCATCCCAGCGCGGGGAAATCCTGGCGACGATGCGGCGCCATGGCGACCAGATCGCCGGCATCGTCTCCGAACTGCTCGATCTCGCCCGCATCGAGGCGCGCGCCGGCCGTGACTTCACCATGATCCGGCAGGCCCTTGCGCCTGCCGTCCGGCGTCACATCGACTCGTTTCGAGTCGGCGGGTATGCGCGCGTTTCGACGCTCGACGGCGACATCGGCGACGCCGAGGCGTTTATCGACGCCGACAAGTTCTGTCAGGCGCTCGGCAACGTCATCGCCAATGCCTGCAAGTATTCGCCTGCGGGCGAGCCGATCGCGGTGCGCCTGGTCGAGCGCCCCGGGGAAATCGGCGTGTGCGTCGAGGACCGGGGCGAGGGCATGGATGAGGAGACCCAGCGCCGCATCTTCGATCCGTTCTACCGGGCTGAAACCACTGCCGGCGTCGCGGGCACCGGGCTCGGCATGAGCATCGTGAAGGAGATCATGGACATCCATGGCGGGCGCATCGAGATCGCCAGCGCGCCGGGGCGCGGAACCTCGGTGACGCTGTGGGTGCCGCTCGCCGCCTCGTGCGGTTGACGCCCCCCGGGTGCAACTTTACGATGCCCGGCCCGGCAGGTTCATGGTGGCTCGCGCCGGTTCCTCCGCGACGATCAGCCGTGAACCCCGCCAGGCCCGGAAGGGAGCAACGGTAGCGGTGGCATCGGGTGCCGGAGGGGTGCTGGCGCGGGCCGCCTCCCGTTGCTGCGCGGATACGCAGGATGTCCGGCAGGCCAAAAGGGTATCGATGAGTTATCTGGTCCTCGCGCGCAAGTGGCGTCCCCGGAGCTTTGCCGAGCTGGTCGGGCAGGAGCACGTGCGCCAGGCGCTGGTCAACGCGCTCGATTCGGGCCGGGTCCACCATGCCTTCCTGTTCACGGGCACACGGGGCGTCGGCAAGACCACGATCGCGCGCATCCTCGCGCGGTCGCTCAACTGTGAACGCGGCGTCAGCTCTAAGCCCTGCGGCGAATGCGGCGCCTGCCGCGAAATCGACGAGGGCCGCTTCGTCGACCTGATCGAGGTCGACGCGGCCTCGCGCACCAAGGTCGACGACACGCGCGAGCTGCTGGAGAACGTGCAGTACCTTCCGAATCGCGGCCGTTTCAAGGTCTACCTGATCGACGAAGTGCACATGCTGTCGGCGCATTCCTTCAACGCGCTGCTGAAGACGCTCGAGGAACCGCCACCCCACGTGAAGTTCCTGCTCGCGACGACCGACCCGCAGAAGCTGCCGGTGACCGTGCTCTCGCGTTGCCTGCAGTTCAACCTGAAGCGGCTGCCGGCCTCGCTGATCGCCGCACGCCTGTCGCACATCCTCGATGCCGAGGGCGTCTCCTTCGAGGCGCCGGCGGTTCAGCTGCTGGCGCGGTCGGCGGACGGCAGCCTGCGCGACGCGCTGTCGCTCCTCGACCAGATGCTGGCATTCGGCGCCGGGCGCGTGACCGAGTCGGAGGCGCGGTCGATGCTCGGCACGGTGGACCGCCAGAAGGTGCTCGGGCTCGCCGAGCGGCTCGCTGACGGCGATGCCCGGGGGCTGTTCGAGCTCATCGCCGCGATCGACGAGTTCGCACCGGACTACGGGCAGCTGCTCGACGAGTTCGCGGCGCTTCTGCAGAAAGTGGCGCTTCACCAGGCCGTCCCCGGGCTTGGCGACGACGAGGTCCATGCGCCGGAGGCGCTCGCGTCGATCGCGGCACGCATGCCCGCCGAAGACCTCCAGATCGCCTACCAGTTCGCGATCATGGGCCGCCGCGACCTCGATCTCGCCCCCGATCCACGCACCGGTTTCGAGATGACGTTGCTGCGCATGCTCGCATTCCGTCCCGCGGATGCGGCCGGCAGCCGCCGCGAGGCAGCTGAAGAACGGCCCGCGCCGGGTGCCCCGGCCGCGACCCCCACGGGCCCGGCCGAGGCCGCCCCGGCGGCGCCGGAAGGCGACTGGCCGACGCTGCTCGGCCGCCTCGATCTCAGGGGACCGGCTCGGCAGCTCGCGGGCAACTGCCAGCTGCTCGCGCGCGAGGGTGACCACTTCCGTTTCCTGCTCGACGAGCGGGCGAGCGCGCTGCACACGCGCCAGCTCGAGGACCGCTTCGTGCAGGCGCTGCGCGCGCTGGTCGGCGCTGCCGCCACCGTCGAGATCGAGCGGGGCGGTGCCGGCGACACGCCGGCACGCCGCGCGGAACAGGCCCGCGACGAGCGCCTGGAGCAAGCTCGAGCGGCGCTGGAGCGGGACCCCGCCGTGCAGGCGCTGCGCGACCGCTTCGGCGCCGTCCTGCAGCCGGATTCGATCAAGCCGGTCGGGTAATATGCGCGCATGAAACCGAACATCGGACAGCTGATGCGCCAGGCCCAGCAGCTCCAGGCCAACATGCAGAAGGCTCAGGAACAGCTGGGCGCGCTGGAAGTCACCGGTGAAGCCGGCGGCGGGATGGTCAAGGTCGTCATGAACGGCCGGCACGAAGTGCGCCGCGTCGAGATCGATCCCACGGTCGCTGCTTCCGACCGCGACATGCTCGAGGACCTGGTCGCGGCGGCCTGCAATGACGCGACGCGAAGGGTCGGCGAGGCCGTCCAGCAGCACATGGCCGGGGCGATGGGCGGCATGCAGCTGCCGCCGGGCATGAAGCTCCCGTTCTGACGGCGCGAGCGTGAAGTATTCCCCCGGACTCGCCCGCCTCATCGAGGCCTTGCGCGTGCTGCCGGGCGTAGGCCCCAAATCGGCACAGCGCATGGCATTTCACCTGCTGGAGCGCAACCGCGACGGGGCCCGCGCGCTCGCCCGCTCGCTGGAGGAGGCGGCGGCGAACGTGGTCCACTGCCGGCGCTGCCGGATGCTCACGGACGGCGAGCTGTGTGAAATCTGCTCCGCGACGCGCCGTGACGCTTCCTCGCTGTGCATCGTGGAATCGCCGGCCGACGTGGTCGCCGTGGAGCAGTCCGGCGGCTATGGCGGCCGTTACTTCGTGCTGATGGGCCACCTGTCGCCGCTTGACGGCATCGGTCCCGAGCAGCTCGGGTTCGACCGCCTCGAGGCGCTGCTCGACGAGGGCGAAGTGCGGGAGGTCATCCTCGCGACCAACCCGACCGTCGAGGGCGAGGCGACCGCGCATTTCATCGGCGAGCTGGTGGGACGCCGCGGCATACGCGCGACGCGCATCGCGCACGGCGTTCCCGTCGGCGGCGAGCTCGAATACGTCGACGGCGGCACGCTCGCGCACGCGCTCGCCGGGCGACAGGTCATCGCCTGACGCGGGACGACGCGCGGTCGGCCATTTCCTCGGCGAGGGCCAGCAGTCTCAGGTAGCTTTCCATGCGGCGCGGCACGATGGCGCCGGCAACCGCGCCGGTGACCGCGCAGCCCGGCTCGCCGCGATGGAGGCAGTCACGGAACCGGCAGTTGGCGGCCTGCGCCGCGATCTCGCGGAAGCCGCCTGCGACATCGCGGGGCGGCGGCAGGGGCGGGGCGAAGTCGCGCACGCCCGGCGAGTCGATCAGCTCCCCCCCGGACGGGAGCGCATACAGGAATGCCGTGCTGGTCGTGTGACGGCCGCTCTCGCTCGCTCGCGTCACCTCGGCCACGGCCGCCTCGACACCCGGCACCAGCGCGTTCGTGAGCGAACTCTTGCCGACGCCGGACTGGCCGACGAACACGCTGGTCTCGCCCTCGAGGCGCTCGCGCAGCGCGTCGACGCCGTCCGCACGCCGCTTGCTGGCATGCACGACCGTGTATCCGGTGCGCACATAATCCGCGAGAGCCGCCTCGAGATTTCCCCCGTCATCCGGCAGGTCGCTCTTGTTCGCGACGACGCAGGCCGCGAGCCCGTTCCACTCCGCGGCCGCGAGATAGCGGTCGCAGAGTCCGAAGTCCGGCGCCGGCACCGGCGCCAGCACCGCCACGATCTGCGTGAGATTGGCGGCGACGGGTTCGGCGTTTCCGCGCGCGTCGATCCGGGCCAGGCAATTCCGCCGCGGCAGGATCTCGACGACGATGCCCGTGCCACCCTCGGTGTCCGTCGACCGCCAGTTGACGCGATCACCGCAGACGACTGCCAGCCGCCGGCCCTGGAGGCGGCAGTGCACGCGGCCCCCGGCGTCGTCCGCAACCGTGGCATCGCGGCCATGGCTGGCGACGACGCGGCCCGTGCGTAGCGCGCCTTCGCCGCCGGCCTTCACGCGTGCCGGTCCGGGGCGAGGCGGGCGATGCGCAGCAGCGCCGGCGGGTGGGAGGCGTGGAATGCCGAGTAGAGAGGATCGGGCGTGAGCGTCGAGCCATTGTCCCGGTACAGCTTCACGAGGGCGTCGGCGAGCGCGCCAGCATCGGCGTGTTCGGCCGCGTAGCGATCGGCGGCGAACTCGTGGCGGCGCGAGAGCATGGCGGACAGCGGCCGCAGCGGGAACAGGAACGCGGGCGCCGCCAGCATGAACAGCAGCAGCAGGGTGTGCGGGCCACCGGCGGCGACACCGAGCGCGGGCTGGAACCACGGCTGGCGCCCGAGCCAGGCCAGCAGGGCGAAGCCCATGAGTGCGGCCCCGAGCGAGGCGGCGAGCCGCAGCGCCACGTGCCGCAGGCGGTAGTGCCCGAGTTCGTGCGCCAGCACGGCCTGCAGTTCCGAAATGGCGAGCGCCGCGACCAGCGTGTCGAAGAAGACGATGCGCTTGTTGCGCCCGAGGCCGGTGAAATAGGCGTTGCCGTGCGTGCTGCGCCGCGAGCCGTCCATGACGTAGACGCCGCGCGGCTCGAATCCGCAGCGCCGCGCGAGCGATTCGACCGCATCGCGCAAGGCGCCGGCCTCCAGCTCGCGGAAGCGGTTGAAGAGCGGCGCGATGAAGCGCGGCCAGGCCCAGCCGACGAGCACCGAGAACGCGGCCCAGGCGCCGAACGCGGGCACCCACCACGCGGCGCCGGCGCGAAGCATGAGCCACAGGAGCAGCGCTGCCAGCGGAAGCAGGAGCAGGGCGCCGACGGCGAGGCCCTTGAGCGCGTCGGCCGCGAACAGGGCGGGAGTCGTGCGGTTGAATCCGAATCGCGCCTCGATCCGGAACGTGCGCCAGGCGTCGAAGGGCAGGCCGAAGAGGACGGCCAGCAGTCCAAACGCGGCGATGGTCGCGAGCTGGTGCGGAAGCGGCGCGAGCGCGGCCTTCGCCACGGCGGCGTCGAGCGCCGCGACGCCGCCGCCGACCGTCATGGCGAGGGCGAATGCCGCACCCGCGGCCCGCTCGCCAATCGCGACCTGGGCCTTCGCGATCGTGTAGTCCGCGGCGCGCGCATGGTCCGCGCGGGTGATGGCGGCCGCGAACGGCGCCGGCACGCGATCCCGGTGCGCGCGAACCGCGCGGACCTGGCGCGCCAGCAGCCACAGCTCGACGGTGAGCGAAGCGGCGAGCGCGATGATGAAAAGGAGCGTGAAGGGATGCATGGCGTGCGGGCGAGGGGCACTCTAGCCTCTGCTAAGATCAGCGGCAACATGATGGCGCAGGACGACCGGCTGATCTGGATCGACCTCGAGATGACCGGGCTCGTTCCCGAGCGCGACCGGATCATCGAGATCGCGACCGTCGTGACGGACGGCGAGCTCACCGTGCTCGCCGAGGGCCCGGTCATCGCGGTGCGCCAGCCCGAGTCGGCGCTGGCCGCGATGGACGAGTGGAACACGCGCACGCATTCCGCGAGCGGCCTGGTCGCGCGCGTGCTCGCGAGCAGGAGCGACGAGGCGTCGGCCGAGCGCGCCACGCTCGCGTTCCTGGCCGCCCACGTCGGCGCAAACCGGTCGCCGATGTGCGGCAACAGCGTCTGCCAGGACCGGCGCTTCCTCGCGCGCTGGATGCCGGAGCTGGAGCGCTATTTCCATTACCGCAACCTGGACGTCAGCACCCTCAAGGAGCTGGCCCGCCGCTGGGCGCCCGAGGTCGCGGCCGGCGTCGACAAGGAGTCGCGCCACACCGCCCTCGCGGACGTGCACGAGTCGATCGCCGAGCTCCGCCACTACCGGGCGCAGCTTTTCAGGCCCCCGTGGAACGCGCCGCAGGGCTGAGTGGCGGCGCGCCGCACTGGCACGCGGGAGGCTGTCATTGCGGCCGGGTACGCTTCGAGGTCCTCGCGCCGCGCGACATCGAGCTGCTTGAGTGCAATTGCTCGATGTGCGCCCGCTCGTCCTACCTGCACCTGATCGTCGCCGCCGCCGGCTTTCGCCTGCTGTCGGGCGGGGACGATCTCATCGAGTACAGCTTCGGTACCGGCGTCGCGAAACATCGCTTCTGCCGCCACTGCGGCGTGAAGTCGTTCTATGTCCCGCGTTCGCACCCCGGCGGCTACAGCGTCAACGCGCGCTGCCTCGACCCCGCCGCCATCAATTCGATGGCGGTCCGGCCGTTCGACGGTCGCAACTGGGAATCCGCACGAAGCGATCTGGACGCGCGCTGATTGCGCCGGGCGGGTCCCCGCCCGGCGCAATCAGCGCGCGTCCTCAGCCCTTCGTGCCGTTGGCCAGGTACAGCCAGGTTTCGACGACCGTGTCGGGGTTGAGTGACAGGGAATCGATGCCCTGGTCGACGAGCCAGCGCGCGAGATCGGGGTGATCGGAAGGGCCTTGGCCGCAGATGCCGATGTACTTGCCGGTTTCCCGGCAGGCGCGGATCGCCATCGACAGGAGCGCCTTGACGGCCGGGTCGCGCTCGTCGAACAGGGGAGCGACGATCGCGGAGTCGCGGTCGATCCCGAGGGTCAGCTGCGTCATGTCGTTCGACCCGATCGACATGCCGTCGAAGTACTCGAGGAATTCGCGCGCCAGCAGCGCATTGGTCGGCAGCTCGCACATCATGATCAGCTTGAGGCCGTTGCGGCCTCGCTCGAGCCCGTTCTGCGCGAGCAGCTCGACCACCCTCCGGGCCTCGGCGACCGTGCGGACGAAGGGCACCATCACCTGCACGTTGTCGAGTCCGATGTCGTCGCGCACGCGGCGCAGCGCCCGGCACTCGAGCTCGAAGCAGGGCCTGAAGGCAGGATCGGTGTAGCGCGAGGCGCCGCGGAACCCGAGCATCGGGTTCTCCTCGTGCGGCTCGTACTGCCGCCCGCCGATCAGGTTCGCGTACTCGTTGGACTTGAAGTCCGAGAGGCGCACGATCACCGGCTGCGGGGCGAATGCGGCGGCGATGCTCGCGATGCCCTCGGTCAGCTTCTCGACGAAGAAGCCCACGGGGTCGTCGTAGCCGGCCATCTGGCGGCGAACCTGGTCGCGCACGCCGGGCTCCAGCGTCGCGAACTCGAGCAACGCCCGCGGGTGGACGCCGATCATGCGGTTGATGATGAATTCGAGGCGCGCCAGCCCGACGCCGTGGTTCGGTATCGACGAGAAGTCGAAGGCGCGATCCGGGTTCCCGACGTTCATCATGATTCGCACGGGCGAGGGCGGCAGGGCATCGAGCTCGATGCGCTGCTGCTCGAAGTCGAGGCGTCCCTCGTAGATGACGCCGGTGTCGCCCTCGGCGCAGGACACGGTGACCAGGTCCCCGTCCCGGATCCTGGCCGTGGCATCTCCACAACCCACCACCGCGGGTATGCCGAGCTCGCGCGCGATGATCGCGGCGTGGCAGGTGCGACCACCCCGGTTCGTCACGATGGCCGCGGCCCGCTTCATGACCGGCTCCCAGTCCGGGTCCGTCATGTCCGAGACGATCACGTCCCCCGGCTGCACGCGCGACATCTCGCGCGCACCGGACACCACGCGGGCCGGCCCTGCGCCGATGCGCTGCCCGATCGCGCGGCCCTGTGCCAGAGGTCGCGAGCGCTGTTTCAGCGAGAAACGGTGGATGGTGCGGCCCGCGCGGCTCTGCACGGTCTCCGGGCGCGCCTGCAGCACGTAGATCGCGCCGGTCTCGCCGTCCTTGCCCCACTCGATGTCCATCGGGCAGCCGTAGTGCGACTCGATGACGAGTGCCTGGCGCGCCAGTTCGTGCACGTCGTCGTCGCCGATGCAGAAGCGCGCCCGGTCCGCCGCGGCGACCTCCACGACCTCGGTCCATCGCCCCGGCGCCGGCTCCTCCGCATACACCATGCGGCTCGCCTTCGAGCCGAGGTTGCGCCGGATGACCGCGTGGCGTCCGGCGCGCAGCGCCGGCTTGTAGACGTAGAACTCGTCGGGGTTCACAGCACCCTGCACGACCAGCTCGCCGAGGCCCCAGGACGCGGTGATGAACACCGCCTCGCGGAAACCCGACTCCGTGTCGAGCGTGAACATGACGCCGCTCGCGCCGACGTCGCTGCGCACCATGTGCTGCACGCCGACCGAGATCGCGACCTGCGCGTGGTCGAAGCCCTGGTGCGCGCGGTACGAGATCGCGCGATCGTTGTAGAGCGAGGCGTAGACCTGGTGCATCGCGGCGAGCACGGATTCGGGCCCGCGGACGTTCAGGATCGTCTCCTGCTGGCCGGCGAACGAGGCGTTCGGCAGGTCCTCGGCCGTCGCCGAGGAGCGCACGGCGACGGCCGATCCGCCATTGCCGAGCCGCGTCGCGGCCGCGAGCACTTCGCTCTCCAGCGCGGGCTGGAACCGCGTGTCGAGGATCCATCCGCGGATGCGCGCGCCCGCCTCGGCGAGCCGCGCCACGTCGCCGACGTCGAGGGCGGCGAGCTCGCCGGCGATGCGCGCCCCGAGCCCGTCCTGCAGGAGAAAATCGCGGTAGGCCTGCGCCGTCGTCGCGAAGCCGCCCGGCACGCGCACGCCGGCGCCCGACAGGCGTCCGATCATCTCGCCGAGCGACGCATTCTTGCCGCCGACGGTCTCGACGTCCGTCATCCGCAGCTCGGCCAGTGGGACTGTGTAGCCGGTCACGCGCGAACCTCGCTCGTTCCGCACCTGTTACGATCAGCTGCGCGGCGTCCGGCGACGTGGGCCGCGACGGCCAACGGAAACTCCGCCATGAAGCAGCGACGAACCGTCTTCTTCGTGTCCGACCAGACCGGCGTCACTGCCGAGACGATGGGACACAGCCTGCTGACGCAGTTCGACGGCATGGAATTCAGGCCGGTCACTTTGCCATTCATCACCACCGTTGACAAGGCGCGCGAGGCGGTGGCGAAGATCGACCAGGCCGGCCGCGACGAGGGAATCCGCCCGATCGTCTTCGCGACCCTCGTCAACAATGACGTGCGCGACGCGCTCAAGCAGGCGGGCTGCCTGTTCCTCGATTTCTTCGATGCCTTTCTCGGCCCGCTCGAGCAGGAACTCGGCCAGATATCGGCCCACGTGCTCGGCCGGGCGCACGGGATGGCGGACCTCAATGCCTACACGATGCGCATCAACGCGACGAACTTCGCGCTTGCCAACGACGACGGCGCGCAGACTCGGGACTACGAGCGGGCGGATGTGATCCTCGTCGGGGTTTCGCGCTCGGGCAAGACGCCGACCTGCGTCTACATGGCGCTGCAATACGGCGCGTTTGCTGCCAATTACCCGCTCACCGAGGACGACCTCGAGGGTCTGCGCCTGCCCTCCGTGGTCGAGCCCTATCGCAGGAAACTGTTCGGGCTCACGATCGAGCCGGGCCGCCTGCAGCAGATCCGGCAGGAGCGCCGGCCCGACAGCCGCTACGCGTCCGCCCAGCAATGCGCATTCGAGGTGCGCGCCGCCGAGCAGCTGTTCGACCGCAACGGCATCCCGTATCTCGAGACGACGGACACGTCCATCGAGGAGATCGCGAGCCGCGTGCTCGAGCGGCTCGCGATCCCGAGGCGCGTGAGGCCATGATGTTTCCGTGATCGGGCGCACGGATCGCGGGGGTTTCGGCCGGAAACCCCCGTGATATAGTCAAATCCATGTTGTCGGACAGCCTCTGCTCGATCTCATGGCGCGCGCGGCCGCGGTCGTTCGTGAGCCTCATGACGCTCTACGAGAGCAACTTCATCCGCCTGGGCTGGCTGGTCCCGGACCTGAGGCAGATCCGCGGCTCGCTGACGTCGGAGGTCGCGGGCGAGCCGGCGCTCGAGCTCGCGGTCGTGGAACAATGCCGCTACACGACCGCGCTGCAGATGACCTACCTGTTCCGCGACGGCGGGCGCGCGCAGCGCGAGCCCGGCCTCGAGATCCGCGTCTATCACGACGCGCGCCTTGCTGAGGCCTGCGGCACCGCCGCCGCCCCCGCGCATCCGCGCCTGCAGAGCCTCGCCGCCGGAGTCGCCGCGAACCACGGCAAGCGCTGGTCCTGCAACATGCTGCTCAACAAGTGGCTGGAATACTGCGTCGGGAGCGGACATCGCTTCGCGGTGCCGGCCGGCTGAGCGAGAGACATGGCCGTCATGCTTCCGGACAAGTGGTCGCAGCTCAAGCTGCCGTCTATCGGCAAGGCCGATCCTGCCGAGCAGGAGCGGCTGCTCAAGCTGTTCTGGAACCGCGCCGAGCTCAAGAAGGAGCTGCAGAGCCTCGACGACCAGCTCCACAACCTGCGCAACAAGCTGAAGCAGCAGGAGAACGCGAACACCCGCCTGCAGCAGCAGCTCGAGCAGCTCGAGGTGCTCCTCGGCAGCCCCGAGCGCGGGCTCGACGCGCTGGTTCACTTCGGGCTGAAGGCGCTGTGGCGCGCCTGCCGCGAGCAGCTGGAGAAATTCGCCGCGGAGCTCAAGCGCGAACGCCAGGACGCGCAGCGCAAGCAGCAGCTCGCGGAGTTCCAGCAGGACCGCGCGGAGCGGCTGAAGGTCGCGGACGAGCGCCTGCTGCAGGCACAGGAAGTCGCGGACGCCGAGCACGGGCGGCTTGCCGAGAGCGAGCGGCGCCTCGGGCAGCTGCAGCGCTTCTGGCACCATTTCAAGCGTCGCACGCTGGCCACGGAGATCGTCGGGCAGCGCGAACGCTGTGTCGCGGCGGATCGTCACCTGGACGACATGCGCGAGGCGCACCGCACGATCGAGAAGGAGCCGTGGCCGGAGTTCCCGGGCCTCTCGATCGAGGGGCGCCGCCTGGTGAACCTCGCCGTGATCGCCTACGCCCAGCACCTGTTCGCGCGGCTCGCGGTATCCGGCCTCGCGATGGACGCCCGCCTTGCCAACAACCGCAGCGTCGAGAGCGCCAAGCACGGCAACCTCGACGCCTGCCTGTCGCGCCTGCGCGAAATCGCGCAGGCGCTCGCGCTGGTGAATGCCCAGGACGGGCTCGCGGCCGAGATCAGGACGCGCGGCGGGAACATGGCGGCGGGGGCCACCTGGCGCAATGCCAGCGAGACCGTGCCGCAACCGGCCTCTCTGCCGCCCGCGGCGACCGGCGGCGTGCCGGACGCCAACGTCCTCGTGGACGACTACTGGGACGTGTACAAGGTGCTGCTGCGCTGACGCATCGGGGGCCACGCTCCCCTTGATCCCCGTCAGCGCGCATCCGCGTGCAGGGGCGAGTGCCCTCCGGCCTCCGACTTCCCGCCATGCGAGTGCAGCTTGACGCGTTGGCGCCAGACGTTCAGGTCGTCGAGCCAGACGTAGAACAGCGGGACGAAGAATAGCGAAGTCACCGAGCCGAACATGAGCCCCGACATCAGCGCGCGCGCCATCGGGTAGTACGAGGGCCCGTCGCCGCCGATCTGGGTGTCCCCGGCTGCGAGCGGCAGCATCGCGAGCAGCGTCACCACCGTCGTCATCAGGATCGGCCGCAGCCGGTGGCGTGCCGCCTCGAGGATGGCGTCATGGCGGTTCATGCCCTCCTTGCGCAGGTCGATGACGTGCGCGATCAGCACGATGCCGATGTTCACGATCACTCCTATCAGGATCATGATCCCGAGCATCGCCATGAACGACATCGGTGTCGCGGTCACCGCGAGCCCCCAGAACACGCCGACGATGGCGAACACGATCGAGGTCAGGATCGAGACCGGGTAGAGCAGGGACTCGAACAGCGAGGCCATCACCAGGAAGATCAGCGCCACGGCCAGCAGGATGTTGGTCTGCATGGTCCTGGCGGTATCGTCGCTGTCCTCCACGCTGCGTCCGTACTTCCAGCCGACGCCGGGCGGCAGCGGGAACTGCTCCATCACCGTCTCGACGCCCTTCTTGACCTCGTCGAGCGAAGACTCGTCGGCGACGAGGCCTTCGATCACGACCGACGTGAGCCGGTCGACGCGCTCGATCGTGCGCGCGGTCTGGTCGATGCGGAAGCTGGCGACGGCGCCGAGCGTGCTGCGCGTGCCGTCCGGCAGGTAGAGCGGAGTGGCCGCGAGGTCCTCCAGCGTCTGGCGGTTGTCGGCGCGGAACGCGAGCCGCATCTGGATCTCGCGGTCGTCGGCGCGGAATTCCTTGAGCGGGTCGCCGCGCATGGCGACCGCGACCGTCTGCGCCACGGCCTGCGGCGAGAGCCCGAGGCGCGAGGCGCGGTCGCGGTCGACCACGACCTGCACCTCGTGCTCTCCCGCCTTGGCGGTCGAGCGGGGGGCGTCGAGGCCCTTGACGTCCCCGAGGCGCTTGACCACGTCGTGCGACAGGGCGACCAGTTCCTCGGTGGACTCGCCGGTCAGGCGCATGCTGAACGCGCCCGTCTGCCCCTGCTCCTCGTCGAAGCGGAAGCTCGGCTTGCCGATGATGATCTCGGGCATGCCCTTCTCGATCTCCTTCATCAGCTCGCGCGGCTCCATCGGCAGCTCGTCGCGCGGCTTCAACCGGATGACGCTCGACGCGTCGTCCGGGAGGTAGTAGCTGTAGACGAGGTCGATTCCGAAGCGCTCCCGGTTGGCCTCGAGGTACTGCTCGACGCGCGTGACGGCCTCCTCGGTGCGCGCGAGCGGGTAGGTTCCCTCGATGTGGTAAGGCAGGAACAGGCGATCCGACGCGTCCTGCGGGAACATGTCCATCTTCACCAGCCCGGTCGCGAACAGCGGCACCGGTGAGGCGACGGTCAGCACGACGAAGAGTCCCGCCCACCACTTGTGCGCGAACAGCCAGTCGAGGCGGCGCAGGTACCAGTCCTGGATCCGGGCGAAGAACGAACCGGCGCGGATCGCCGGCGGCGGCGGGAAGCGCGCGGTCAGCGTCGGGATCAGCGTCTGCGCGACCAGCAGCGACGCCAGCATCGCGACCACGATCGGCACCGCGACGTGCACCATGAAGATCGCGATCTCGCTTTCCTCGCCGAAGATGATCGGCAGGAAGACGATCACGGTGGACAGCGTCCCGGCCAGCACGGCGAGGCCGACCTCGGTGACGCCCGTGAGCGTCGACGCGATCGCGTCGGCGCCGCTCACCTGCCGGTGGCGGAAAATGCTCTCCGTGACGACGACCGCGTTGTCGACCAGGAGGCCGATCGCGAGCAGCATGCCCATCATGGTCAGGATGTTGAGCGAGAAGCCGAGGAAGTACATCGCCGCCACGGTGATCAGCAGCGAGAACGGCACCGCGAGGCCCACGATCAGGGTGGTCGGCCAGTCGCGCATGAACAGGAACAGCACGACGAGCGCGAGGCCCGCGCCGATGAGGCCGGCATTCCTGAGCTCGGCGAGGGAGCTTTGGATGTTCTCGGCCTGGTTCTGCAGCACGATGACCTCGATGCCCTGCAGCTGCGGCAGCTTGCGCTGCTCCTCGACCACCGCCATCGCCCGCTCGGCGACGTCGACGATGTTCGCGCCGGTCGCCTTGAACACGTCGAGCCCGACGCCCGGCCGGCCGTTCAGGTGGCGCCCGACCGTGAGTTCCGGCGTGACCAGGTTGACGTCCGCGAGGTCGTGCAGGCGCACGTTGCCGGTGACGATGAAGTTGCGCACGTCCTCGATGGTGCGGAACTCGCCGATCGGCCGCACCAGGAAGCGCTGCGCGCCGCCCGTGATCTCGCCCGCGCTGACCGAGAAGTTCGCGCCCTCCAGCGAGTCGCGCAGCTGCGCGATGTCGACGCCGTGGGCGGCGATCCGCACCGGGTCGATGAGTATCCGGAGCTCGAGGGGCTCTACGCCCTCCAGCGAGACCCGCGCCACGCCGTCGAGGCGCTCGAGCGGCTTCTTCAGGTATCGGTCGAGCGTGTCGTACTGCCGTGTCAGGTCCTCCTCGCTCGAGATCCGGATCGCCACCACCCGGTCGTCGCCGGCGGCGAACATCTGCGTCAGGATCCGGTTGGCGCTGGGCGGAAATTCGTGGCGGATCGATTCGAGCTTGGTGCGCACCTCGAACCCGACCGCCGACGGGTCGCGGTCCCACTGGAAGAACACGACGAGCTCCGCACCGGTCTCGGAGGAGGTCGACCGGATCTCCTTGATGCCCGAGAGCGTCGCGATTGCCTCCTCGGCGGGCCGGGTGATGAGCTGCTCGACCTCCTCGGGCGTCGAGCCGGCGTAGGGGATCGTGACCTGGATGCCCGGGAAGCGGATGTCCGGGAACAGCTCGAGCGGCAGCAGGCGCATCGCGATGGCGCCGATCAGCGCCAGCGCGATGAAGGTCATCAGCGTCGTGACGGGCCTCCGCAGGGCGAAGCGCGTGTGCAGCATGGCTCAGCTCCCGGCGTGCCCCGGCGCGACCCGCACGCCTGCGCCGGTTGCCGCCGGCTGGAAGCGCTTGCGGTCGAGCAGGGAGTAGACGACCGGGATCACGAGCAGCGTGAAGAAGCTCGCGACGGCCACGCCGCCGATCACGGTGATGGCCATGGGCCTGCGGATCTCGGCGCCCTCGCCGAGACCGATCGCCATCGGCAGCAGGCCGAGGATCGTGGTGAGCTTGGTGATGACGATCGGGCGCAGCCTCAGGCGCGCCGCCTCCACGATCGCGTCGTGCTTCGCCAGCCCCTTCTCGCGCAGCTGGTTGACGGCGTCGATCAGCACGATCGACTGGTTGACCACGATGCCCGCCAGCATGATGAGGCCTATGTAAGCGACCACGTTGACGGTGGTTCCGGTCAGGAACATGGCCCAGACCGAGCCCACCAGCGCCAGCGGGATCGTCAGCAGGATCACGAACGGGTGCAGCAGGGACTCGAACTGCGAAGCCATGACCAGGTAGACCAGGAAGACCGCCAGCAACATCGTGAACTGCAGCGAGCGGAACGACTCCTTCATGTCGTCGCTCTGCCCGCTGACGGCGGCGGTCACGCCGACCGGCATTTCGACGGATCCGACGATCGCATTGAGCTCGTCCACGGCCGATCCGAGGTCGCCGGCGGAAAGGTTCGCAGACACGATCGCGACGCGCTGCTGGCGGGTCCGGCGGATCTCGGCCGGCCCGGTCGCGACCGTGACCTCGGCGACCGCTGACAGCGGCACCGGGCGTTCGCTGCCGGGATTGACGATCAGCGAACGGATTTCCTCCACGGAGGACGCGCGCGTGTCCACGCTGCGGACCAGCACGTCGATCTTCTTCTCGCGCAGCTTGTACCGCGTCGCGATGTCGCCGCGCACGCTCGTCACCACGCGGTCGGCGAGCTCGCGCACGGGTATGCCGAGCTGCGCCGCGCGCTCCTGGTCGAACACGATCTGGATCTCGGGGTTGCCGGCCTCGACCGTCGACTTGATGTCGCTGAACGTCGGGCTCGCCTGCATGCCGAGGCGTACCTGTTCGGCCGCGAGGCGCAGCCGGTCGAGGTCGTAGCCGGTGATCGTGACTTCCAGCGGCGAGGAAAAGCTGAAGAGGGCGGGGCGGCTGAACTGGTACTGCACGCCGGCCAGTCCCTCGAAACGCCGGCGCAGCGCCGTGATCGCGGACTGTTCCTCCTCCGCGCCGGCGCCCGGCTGCAGCGTGACCGACAGCCGGCCGGTGTTCTCGCCGGCATCCGTCGGGCTCGCATCGAGGCGGTTGCCCGTGCCGGTGACGGCGTAGGACAGGGCGATGGCCGGCAGCTCCATCGCTTCCGCCTGGGCGACGGCCATTGCGCGGTCGGTCTGCTCGAGCGGCGTGCCCGGGGCGAGCCGGATGTCCGCGATGAACTCGCCCTGCGACAGCTGCGGGATCAGCTCCGACCCGAGCCGCGGCACCAGCAGCGCCGTCAGCACCAGGATCGCGACGGAAGCGCCGATCACGCGGCCGCGGTTCTCGAGCGACCAGCGCAGCGCCGGCAGGTAGGCGCGCTGGACGGCCGCGAAGCCGGACTGCGTCGGACGCGCCAGGAAGCCGAACAGCCATGCCATGAAGTCCGACACGCGGGTCGTCACCCGGCGCTTCACGGCGAGCGCCCGCGCGATGCCGCGGCCGAGGCGGCCGGGGCCGCGTTCCGGGTCCGGCACGGCGTATTCGGGCTTGCCGGCCGCCAGCATGGGCACCAGCGTCATCGCGACGATCAGCGAGAACAGCAGCGAGAAGCTCACGGTCAGCGCCTGGTCGCGGAACAGCTGGCCGGCGATCCCGGTGATGAACACCATCGGGAAGAAGACCGCCACCGACGTGAGCGTCGCGGCGGTGATCGCCGTGCCGACCTCGCTGGTGCCGAGCGTGGCCGCGTCGAGCCTCGAGCGTCCTTCCTCGCGGTGACGGACCACGTTCTCGAGCACCACGACCGCGTTGTCCACCAGCATGCCGACCGCGAGCGCGATGCCGCCGAGCGACATGATGTTCAGCGACAGGTCGAACATGTACATCATCACGAAAGTGCCGATGACCGACACCGGGATCGCGAGGCCGGTGATCAAGGTGGCGCGGGCGTCGCGCAGGAACAGGTACAGGACCAGGATCGCGAGCAGGCCGCCGACCAGCGCCGCCTCGCGGACCTCGCCGATCGCGGAGGAGATGAACTTCGACTGGTCGTAGACGAGCTTCATCTCGCTGCCCGGCGGCAACGACTTGGCGAGCTCCTCGATGCGGGCGCGGATGCCGTCGGCGAGCTGGACCGTGTTCGCGTCGCCCTCCTTGTAGATCGCGAGCTCGACCGACTCGCGGCCGTTCACGCGCGTGATCGCCTCGCGGTCCTTGTAGCCGCTCGTGACCTCGGCGACGTCGCGCAGGTAGACCGGCCGGCCCTCGACGTTCACGATGATCGAGTCGGCCATCTGCTGCACCGAGGTGAACTCGTTGAGCGTGCGGACCAGGAAGCGCTGGGTGCCCTGCTCGAGGCGGCCGCCGGACAGGTTGACGTTCTCCTCGCCGAGGCGCCGGGCGATGGTGTCGATGGACAGGTTGAGCTGCGCCAGCTTCTGCTGGTCGACGAAGATCTGGATCTCGTCCTCGTAGCCGCCGCTGACCTTGACCGCCGCGGAGCCGTCGACCGACTCGAGGTCCGGCTTCAGGCGGTCGTCCGCGAAGCGTCGCAGGCCCTTCAGCCGCTCGACGCCGCCGGCCTCGCCCGCGTTCGACTTGGCGAAATCGTCCGTGTCGACGAAGGCGTAGCGCATCACGGGCTCGGTGGACGGATCGAACCGGAGCAGGATCGGGCGGCTCGCCTCGAGCGGCAGCTGCAGCAGGTCGATCTTCTCGCGCACGTCGATGCCCGCGAGGTCCATGTCCGTGCCCCAGGCGAACTCGAGGATCACGTCGGCCTGTCCCGCGCGCGAAACCGAGCGCACCGAGCGGACGTTGCGGATGATGCCGACCGACTCCTCGATCGGACGCGTGACGAGCGTCTCGAGCTCGAGCGGCGCCGCGCCGGGCAGGTCGGTGCGTACCGTCAGCGTCGGGTAGGAAAGGTCCGGCAGCAGGTTGAGCTTCAGGCGCGACAGCGACACCAGGCCGAACAGCACGATCGCGACCGTCACCATCAGGATGGTCACGCGCCGGCGGGTCGCGAACTCGACGATCTTCATCGCGGAGCTCCCGCTCAGCCGGTTGCCGCGGCGGGCAGTTTCACGGCGGCGGGGCGCGCGGAGGAGTTGACGACGCGTACGGCCGCCCCCGGTTTCACTGCGCCCTGGCCGACGACGATGACCTGCTCGCCGTCCTTGAGGCCCTCGGTCACCTCGATCCAGGCGCCGTTCGACAGCCCGAGCTTCACCGCGCGTTCCGCCGCCTTGCCGCCCTTGACGACGAATACCTTCGGCGGGCCCTCCGAATCGAGGATCGCGGTTCGCGGGATCTGCAGCGCGTCCGGCTTGCGCTCATAGACGATGGCGACGCGCGCGAACATGCCCGGCCGCAGCAAGCCACCGGTCTCGGTGACGCGTATGCGCACCGAGAAGGTGGCGGTGTCGGCGTTGACGTAGGGGCTGATCAGGGCGATTTCGCCGCGGAAGGGGCGATCCGGCACGGCGTCGAACGTGAGCGAGGCCGGCTGGCCGACCGAGAGCTTCGCGAGCTCCCGCTCGGGCACGTTGACGCGCAGGATCAGCGTATCCAGGTCCTCGACGACGAACAGCGAGCTGTCCGCGCTTTCGATCACGCCGCCGACCGGCGTCACCGTGTTGCCGACCTTCACGACGTCGAGGCGCTGCGTGACCGTGCCCTCGATCGGGGAGCGGATGTCGCAGTACGAAAGCTGCAGGCGGGCGAGGTCCCACGATGCCTTGGCCGCCTCGAGCTCGTATTTCAGGTTGTCCAGCGCGGTCGCGCTGACGAGACCGGTCTTCTGCAGCTCGAGGTTGCGGTTGTAGTCGCGCTCGAGCTTGCGCATCGTCGCCTCGTAGAGGGCGACCTCGAGCCGCAGCTTGTCGCCGTCGAGGCGCGCGAGCAGCTGGCCGGCCTTGACGCGATCGCCCTCGTCGGCCAGCACCTGGCGGATTTCGCCCTGCACCTTCGGCATCACGAAGGCTTTGCGGTCGGATTCCACCGGTGCCGTGCCGGAGTACAGCGCGGCCATCTCGGCGCGCTGGGTGGCCGCCACCTCGACCGGGACCGCAGGAACCGCTTCCTTGTCGTCCTTGCCGCTCTTGCCATTGGCATCGCCACAGGCGGCGAGGGCAAGGACGCAGGCGGCGAGGACAGCGGCGAGCGGCAACCGGTCTGGACGTGCCATCGACAGGGAAACTTGGGGTGCGGTGCGCATCGCGGTCGGCTCCAGGCGGTCAGGTGGGGCCATGTTACGGTCCCTTAGTGTTGTAGTCAAGTATAACACTAAAGGCAGCTGGGCCGCGTAACTCGTTGGAAACAAACGGCGAATGACGGAAAACGGCGCCGGGGACGCCGCAGATCAGCTTAGACGCGCCGGTTCCTCGGCCTTCGGCAGCTGGGCTGCGTCCGCAGCGATCTCCACGGCCTCATCCAGGACGGCATCCGGTGGCTCGGCTTCATCCAGCGCGCCCACGTTGGCCAGCGGCGCGAGTCCGCGCGCCGCACGCCGCGCATTTTCGCGCGTGAGGCGCTCGGCGTCGACGGCGTCGCGTTCCGCGCGGCGCTTGTCGAGGTTCAGCGAGACGTCCCGCTGGCTGCGAAGTTCCGCGAGCGCGTCGACGTCGCCCTGCAGCGCCACGAAGTCGGGATTGTGCGCGACGCGCTCCTCGTGCTCGCGAGAGATGATGGCGACGACCGGAAGCTCCGCCTGCTCAGGCGTATAGCGCGCCGCGTTGATGCGATCCCAGGGCAATGCGCTCTCGCGAGTGCTCTCGCCGATGTCGTCCGTGTCGAGAAGCGAGGGCAGGGTGATGTCCGGCTCGACGCCGCGATGCTGCGTGCTGTCGCCGGTGACGCGGTAGTACTTGCCGATCGTGACCGTCAGCTGGCCGAACCCGGCGTTCGGGCCGAGCGCATAGCGGTCGAGCGGGTAGAGGTTCTGCACCGAGCCCTTGCCGTAGGTCTGCTGGCCGACGACGAGGCCGCGATGGTAGTCCTGGATCGCCCCGGCAAAGATCTCCGAAGCGGAAGCGCTGGCACGGTTGACCAGCACCACGAGGGGGCCGTCCCAGGCCACGCCCGGCTCGGGATCGTCGAGCACCTCGATGCGCCCGCTGGTCTCGCGCAACTGCACGACCGGGCCGCGTTCGACGAAGAGGCCTACGAGGCTCGTGGCCTCGGACAGGTGGCCGCCGCCGTTGTCGCGCAGGTCGATGACCAGCGAGTCGATCTTCTCCGCCTTGAGCTCGTCGACGAGGCGCTGCACGTCGCGGGTCGTGCTGCGGTAGTCGGCGTCGCCTTTCATGCGGGCCTGGAAGTCCTGGTAGAAGCTCGGCACGGCGATGACGCCGACACGCAACTCCTGTTCGCCGCGCCGCAGCGTGTGGATCTCCTTCTTCGCCGCCTGCGATTCCAGCGTGATCTTCGAGCGCTTCAGCGTGATCTGCGTTTCCTGCGTCCCGGGGGAGGCGGACGCCGGCAGGATCTGCAGCCGGACCAGCGAGCTTTCCGGCCCGCGGATCAGCTGCACGACGTCGTCGAGGCGCCAGCCCACCACGTCTGTCAGCGCGCCCGCTTCACCCTGGCCGACGGCCGTGATGCGGTCGCCGACCTTGACGTCCGCGGACGCGGCCGCGGAGCCGCCCGGCAGTACGTTCATGATGGTGACGTAATCGTCGACGAGCTGCAGCGAGGCACCAATGCCCTCGTAGGAGAGGCTCATCGCGATGTTGTATTCCTCGGAATTGCGCGGCGACAGGTAGTTGGAGTGCGGGTCGTACACGTGCGAATACGCGTTCATGAAAGTCTCGAACACGTCGTCCGCGGTGACCTGCTCGATGCGCTTGCCCACGCGCTCGTAACGTTTGCGCAGGATGTCGCTGGCCTCGGGCCAGGTCTTGCCCGCGAGCACCAGCGACAGCGCGTCGTTCTTCACGCGCTTGCGCCACAGCTCGTGCAGCTCCTCGACCGACGCCGGCCAGCCGTCGTCGGTGCGGTCGAAGCGGAACGACTCGTCGAGCGTGAAGTCGGGCTCGACGTCGAGGACCGCGATGGCGTGGCGCAGCACCTCGCGGTTGCGCTCCTGGAAACGGGTGAAGATCCGGAATGCCGGGGCCGCGTCCGCCTTCTGGATCGCGTCGTCCAGCTGGTACCGCAGCGGCTCGAACTCGGCGATGTCGCTGGCCAGCAGGTAGCTGCGATTGCCGTCGAGGGCCTCGAGGTAACGCTCGAAGATCTGCGACGACATCGAATCGTCGAGCGCCGCCTGGCGATAGTGCTGGCGGTCGACCACCTCCGACACGAGGCGCATGACGCGCCGGTGGCGCTCATTGGGGACCAGTTCACCGGACGAAGCCGCGGCCGGGGCGATGGCCGGGGGGAGGGCAGAGCGCTCGCGCCCCGGGGCCGCCAGCAACACGAGGCCCGCAACCGCGACACTGGCCAGGGCGAGGCGAAGCCTCGAGGGGGTGGGCGCTCTGAGCCACGGTGCCATCGGCTGCTACACTCCTAATCCTATCGGAGGCCCTCCAGGGGGCCGATCCAGTTCAAACAGGCTATGGGCGTGCGGGCACGGTATCAAGTACCGGCTTCACGCCCCCGAACGGGGCTCGCGAATGAGGCCACTCGGCTTCCTGACGGGCGTGATTCTGGGGTCGGCGGCTTCCATTGCCCTGGTGCTCCTCATGGTCGTCGTGGTCTTCGCCTTCGCCGCTGCCGGCACCTCCACGGTCCGTGAAGAATACCCCGGCCTGCTGGCTTCGGCGGCTCTGTTCGGCGTGCTGGCCGGGGTGGCTGCCGCGGCCTTCGCCGGCCTGCAGCGCGAGCGCCCCTGGCGCTGGGCGGCACAGGCGCTGATGTGGCTCCTGCTGGCGGCGATCGCCGGGTACTACTGGCCTGCGGGCGAAACGCCCGGGGGATGACATGAGGGGTTTCGACATCAAACTGCGGTTGCTGTTCCTTCCGGCGTTGCTCGCGCTCACGCTCGGCGCTTTCAACGCCGACGACAGGATGCTGAAGAAGGCCTCGGAGGCGATCACGGGAGCAGCCTACCGCGCGCACGTCGAAGGGCTCGCCTCCGACGAACTGCTGGGCCGCGAACCGGGGTCCGAGGGCGAGCGCAAGACGATCGAGTACATCGAAAAGGAATACCTCGAGCTGGGCCTGCAGCCCGCGGCCGGCGGCGACTTCCGCCAGCACGTTGCCCTCGTGGAGATCACCGGCAGCGGGCAGACCCTGTCGTTCAGGCGCGGGGCCGGCGGCATGGAACTGTCATACGGCGACGACATGGTGATCGGATCGCGCCGCGTGCAGCCGCAGGCGAGCCTGGCCGGCAGCGAGGTCGTGTTCGTCGGCTACGGCATCCACGCGCCCGAGGCCGGCTGGAACGACTACGCGGGCATCGACATGCGCGGCAAGACCGCGCTCATCCTGGTCAACGACCCCGGATTCGTCACCGGCGACGAATCGCTGTTCCGCGGCAGGGCCATGACCTACCACGGTCGCTGGACCTACAAGTTCGAAGAGGCGTCCCGCCAGGGCGCGGCGGCCGCGATCATCGTCCACGAGACGGCTCCCGCGTCCTACGACTGGGGCGTCGTCCGGAACAGCTGGTCCGGTCCGCAGTTCTACCTCGACAGCGAGGACGGCAACGCCGGGCGCACCGCGCTCGAAGGCTGGATCACCGAAGGCCGTGCCCGCCAGCTGATGGAACTCGCCGGGCAGGATTTCGACACGCTGAAATCGGCGGCGGTGAAGCGCGGGTTCGCGCCCGTCGCGCTCGGCGTCAGCGCGACGGCGGGCGTGCGCAACGAAATCCGGCACAAGCGCTCGCCCAATGTCGCGGGCCTGATCCCAGGCAAGGATCGCCCGGATGAGTACGTCATTTACATGGCGCACTGGGATCACCTCGGGACCGACGGTGCCGGGGAGGGCGATCGCATCTACAACGGCGCGGTGGACAACGCGACCGGCGTCGCCGGCATCCTGACGATCGCGAAGGCGTACCGGGACATGCTGCCGGGAGCGTCGCGCTCCGTGCTGTTCCTGGCGGTCACGGCCGAGGAGTCGGGCCTTCTCGGCTCGGAGTTCTACGCGGGACATCCCCTGGTACCGATCGAGAAGACGGCGGCCGTGATCAACATCGACGCGCTCCATCCGCTGGGCCGCGCCAGGGACCTCGAGGTCGTCGGTTTCGGTGCCTCGGATCTGGAGGACGTGCTCGCCGACGCGGCCAAGCCCCGCAGTCGCATCCTGGTATCCGACCTCAAGCCGGAGGCAGGACGGTTCTACCGTTCCGACCAGTTCAATTTCGCGAAGGCGGGCGTGCCGTCGCTGTACGTCAAGTCAGGCACGACGCTGCGCGATGCGCCCGAGGGCACCGGCAAGGCACTCCTCGACGACTTCGAAGCCAGGCGCTACCACAAGCCCGGCGACGAGTATTCCGGGGACTGGGACGTGAGCGGCTCGGTCGAGGACCTGCGGCTGCTTTTCGAGGTCGGCGCGCGTGTCGCCAATGACACCTCGTGGCCGGCCTGGCGCGAAGGCAACGAGTTCGCTCCGGCGCGCGAGAAATCCGCGAAGAGCCGCGAGCCCGCCCGGGACTGACGATCAGGCGGCCCGGCGCAACGGGCGTGTCAGCAGCCGTATGGACATGAACAGCAGGTAGGGCCCGAGCACCAGGAGCCAGGCGGTCGGCTTCGCTGTGAAGAACGCCGCGAGCAGGGATCCCAGGAAGGCGAGCAATCCGCCCTCGTAGGGGCCGAGAGTCAGGACGCCCGCGAGGTAGATCAGGAACGGCATGACGAGCAGCCCGAAGCCGAGCCAGAGCATGCCGATGCGCAGCTCGCGCCGCCAGGCGGGCGAAAGTGCCGCGTACCAGGTGCGGATCCGGTGGTGCCAGGCCATGGGCGGCAGTTTCGCGCGCGGGCCGGGCAGGGGCAAGCCGCGCCGCTATACTGTCCGGACATGACGCGATTGCGCTGCGCCGTCGTCGGCGCCGGCTACCTCGGCCGCTTCCACGCCCAGAAATACGCCGCGCTCGCCGATTGCGACCTCGTCGGCATCGCCGATCCTTCGGCCGCCGCGCGCGGGCGCCTCGAGGCCGAGCTCGGCATTCCCGCCTTCGCCGACCATCGCGAGCTCATCGGCCGCGTCGATGCCGTCAGCATCGCGACGCCGACTGCGCTGCACCACCCCGTCGCGCGGGACTTCCTTGCGGCCGGTGCCCATGTGCTGGTCGAGAAGCCGATCACGGGGACCGCCCAGGAGGCACGCGAACTCATCGCGCTGGCCGCCCGCAAGGGCCTGGTGCTGCAGGTGGGCCACCTGGAGCGGTTCAATCCCGTGATCCTGGCCGTGGCGGATGAACTGTCGACCCCGCGCTTCATCGAGTCGAACCGGCTCGCGCCGTTCAAGCCGCGCGGCACCGACGTCAGCGTGGTGCTCGACCTGATGATCCACGACATCGACCTGATCGAGCACATCGTCCGCTCCCCGATCGCGACGATCGACGCGATCGGCGCGCCGGTGTTCACCGACGAGATCGACATCGCGAATGCGCGCATCCGCTTCGCGAACGGCTGCGTGGCGGACGTCACGGCGAGCCGCATCAGCCTGAAGGCGGAACGCAAGCTGCGCGTCTTCCAGGCGGACGCATACCTGTCCATCGACCTGCAGCAGAAGCTGCTGTCCATCGTGCGCAAGCCGGCGACGATCGAGGAGGGCGTGCTGCCCAAAGTGGACCTGGAGGAGCGCAGCTTCGAGCAGGGCGACGCGCTGCTCGACGAGATTCGCTCCTTCGTTGCCGCCGCGCGCAGCGGCGGCCGCCCGGTCGTGTCGGGCGAAGACGGGCTGCGCGCGCTCGAGACCGCGACGCGCATCGCCGAGCTCGTCAACCAGGGCGCCGCCGCCGGCGCCGGCCCTGCCTAGCCGGCGCGGCGGGCCGGTATACTGCGCGCCAGATGAAACCCACCAACACCGCGGACCCCGACTACTACCACAAGGTGGTGGACTGCCAGTGGGCGTGTCCCACGCACACGGACGTGCCCGAGTACATCCGGCTGATCGCCCAGGGCCGCTATTCGGACGCCTACATCGTCAACCGCGAGTCGAACGTGTTCCCGGGAATCCTCGGGCGCGTCTGCGACCGGCCCTGCGAGCCGGCCTGCCGGCGCGGCCGGGTCGAGGAAAAGCCGGTCGCGATCTGCCGCCTCAAGCGCGTCGCGGCGGACCTGCGCGATGACATCACCCCGCGCCTGCCGAAGGCCCCGGCGCAGCGCAACGGCAGGCGGGTGGCCTGCATCGGGGCGGGCCCGGCGACGCTCACCGTGGCGAACGACCTGTTGCCGCTCGGCTACGAGGTCGTGATCTTCGAGCAGTTCTCGACCGCCGGCGGCCTGATGCGCACGAATATTCCCGCATTCCGGCTCCCGGCCCAGGTGCTCGACGAGGAAATCGGCTACATCGTGGACATGGGCGCGGACCTGCGGCTCGGCGCACCGGTCGCCAGCATGCGCGACCTGCTCTCCAAAGGCGGCTTCGACGCCGTCTTCGTCGGGACCGGCGCGCCGAAGGGGAAGGAACTGAGCCTCCCGGGCCGCACGGAGTCCGACCGGATCCACATCGGCATCGCCTGGCTCGAGTCGGTCGCCTTCGAGCACGTCGACCGTATCGGCGAGCGCGTGCTCATCATCGGCGTCGGCAACACCGCGATGGACTGTTGCCGCACCTCGCTCAGGCTCGGCGCGAAGAACGTGAAGGTCATGGCGCGCAAGCCGCGCGGCTTCTTCAAGGCCTCCGTGTGGGAACTGGAGGACGCGGAGGAAGAGCAGGTCGAGATCGTCGTCAACCATGCCCCCAAGTCCTTTGTCGTCGAGGACGGCAAGCTCAAGGGCATGACGTTCGAACGCCTCGAGTACGAGATGGACGGTGCCGAGATCCGCGGCCAGCGGGTCGCCGAGGAAGTCTTCATCGCCTGCGACGACGTGATCCTGGCGATCGGCCAGGAGAACGCCTTTCCCTGGATAGAACGCGACCTCGGAATCGAGTTCGACAAGTGGGACGTGCCGAAGCTCGACGCCGTCACCTTCGAGTCGACGCGCAAGGGGGTCTTCTTCGGCGGTGACGCGGCCTTCGGGCCCAAGAACATCATCTGGGCGGTCGAGCACGGGCACCAGGCCGCGATCTCCATCCACAAGCACTGCGCGGGAGAGCCGCTCGGCGAGCGCCTGCCGCGCGGCGTCAACCTGCAGAGCCGCAAGGTCGGCATGCACGAGTGGTCTTACAAGAACGAATACGACGCCGCGGCGCGGCGGCTGATGCCGCACGTGAGCCTCAGGGAGCGCTTCCAGAAGCTGGACATCGAGGTCGAGCTCGGTTTCGACGTCGAGCGCGCGGCCCAGGAGGCGTCGCGGTGCATGAACTGCGACATCCAGACCGTGTTCCACGCGAAGTTGTGCATCGAGTGCGACGCCTGCATCGACATCTGCCCGACCGACTGCCTGACGATCACGCCGAACGGCGAGGAGGCCGAACTGGTGACGCGGCTAAAGGCGCCGCGCCGGAACCCCGACCAGCCGCTGATGGTGTCGGAACCGCTCGCGCAGACCGCGCGCGTCATGGTCAAGGACGAGGACCTGTGCGTGCATTGCGGACTCTGTGCCGAGCGCTGCCCGACGGACGCCTGGGACATGCAGAAATCATGGATCGAAATCCCACACGCCGAGGACGAGGCCCGATGCCAGAGCGCAAAAGCGCTGCGCCGCGCATAAACGACTTCACGCTCAAGTTCGCCAACGTCAACGGATCGGGGTCGGCCAGCGCGAACTCGCTGGTGATGAAGACCATCTTCCGCATGGGCGTGCCGGTCGTCGGCAAAAACTTCTTCCCCTCGAACATCCAGGGGCTGCCCACGTGGTACGAGATCCGCGTGACGCGCGAGGGCTGGCGCGCCCGCTCGGGCCGCATCGACCTGATGGTCGCGATGAATGCCGAGACCTATGCGCGCGACCTGCGCGAGGTGTCGGCGGGCGGCTACCTCGTCTACGACTCCACCTGGCCCAGGCCGAACCTGCACGCGCGCGAGGACGTGCACACGTTCGGCGTGCCGTTCGCGCAGCTGTGCACGGACAACTTCGAGGGTGCGCGCGCCCGCACGCTCATGAAGAACATCATGTACGTGGGCACGGTCGCGGCGCTGATCGACATCGACCTCGAGGTGATCCGCGGGCTGCTGGCGGAGACCTTCGCCAGGAAGCCGAAGCTGGTCGATTCCAACATGAAGGCGATCGAGATCGGCTACCGCTATGCCAGGGAGCACTTCGAGTGCCCGCTGCCGATCCGCGTCGAGCGCATGGACGCCACGCGCGGCCACGTGATGATCGACGGCAACACCGCCGCCGCGCTCGGCTGCCTGTACGCGGGCGCGACCGTCGGCGCCTGGTACCCGATCACGCCGTCCACGTCGCTGATGGACGCTTTCCGCTCGTTCTGCGCCCGCCACCGCACCGACCCGGCGACCGGGCGGCGCGACTACATGATCGTGCAGGCCGAGGACGAGCTCGCCGCGATCGGCATCGTGATCGGCGCGATGTGGAACGGCGCGCGCGCGTTCACGCCGACCTCCGGTCCCGGCATCTCGCTGATGGAGGAGTTCATCGGCCTCGCGTACTACGCCGAGGTGCCCGCCGTGCTGTTCGACGTGCAGCGCGTCGGGCCGTCCACCGGCATGCCGACGCGCACCCAGCAGTGCGACCTGCTCGCCTGCGCCTACGCGAGCCACGGCGACACGCGTCACGTGCTGCTGTTCCCCGATTCGCCGGAGGAGAGCTTCCAGATGGCGGTGCAGGCTTTCGACCTTGCCGAACGCCTGCAGACGCCGGTGTTCGTGATGCTCGATCTCGACATCGGCATGAACGACTGGATGTCGCCCGAGTTCCACTGGGACGACGCCTGGAGGCCGGACCGCGGCAAGATGCTGACGCCCGAGCAGATCGAAGGCATCGGGAAGTTCCAGCGCTACCTGGACCCGGACGGCGACGGGATCCCGTACCGCACCCTCCCGGGCATCAGCCCGAAGGCCGCGTACTTCACGCGCGGCTCGGGCCACAGCCGTTTCGGGGCGTACACCGAGGACTCGACCGAGTACCAGGACGTGCTCGACCGGCTGACGAGCAAGTTCGCGACCGCCGCCAGGCACGTGCCGCCGCCCGCGATCGACGGGCGCAGCGCCGCGACCGCGATCGTCAGCCTCGGTTCCTGCGACGCGCCGGTGCGCGAGGCGCTCGCCGGCCTGCGCAGGTCCGGGGTGGCGATCGACTACATGCGGGTCCGCGGCTTCCCGTTCGGCGCCGAAGTCGAGGACTTCCTCGCCGCGCACCAGGCGATCTTCGTGGTCGAGCAGAACCGCGACGCCCAGTTGCGCGCGCTGCTGACCCTGGAGACGGCCGTCGACAAGAAGAAGCTACGCTCGATCCTGCATTACAACGGACTGTCCATGACCGCCGGCTTCGTCGTCGACGCCGTCGAGAAGGAACTCGACAAGGGGGTGGCCGCATGAGCTTCATGGCAAAGCCGCGGGTCGCGAACCCGGGCCTCGCGCGCAACGACCTCGGCCTGAACCGGCGCGACTACGAGGGCAGCATGTCGACGCTCTGCGCCGGCTGCGGCCACGACTCGGTCACGGCAGCGATCGTGCAGGCCTGCTTCGAGCTGTCGATGCCGCCGCAGAGCGTGGTCAAGCTGTCCGGGATCGGCTGCTCGTCGAAGACGACGGCCTATTTCGTCGCCGGCGCGCACGGCTTCAACGCGGTGCACGGGCGCATGCCGTCGATCGCGACGGGCGCGCAGGCCGCCAACCGGCACCTGCGCTACATCGGGGTCTCGGGCGACGGCGATTCGCTCTCGATCGGTGTCGGCCAGCTCGCGCACGCGATCCGCCGCAACCTCGACATGCTCTACATCCTCGAGAACAACGGCGTCTACGGCCTCACCAAGGGGCAGTTCTCCGCCTCGGCGGACGTCGGTTCGAAATCGAAGAAGGGCGAGGCGAACGAGCAGCAACCGATCGACCCGGTCCTGTTCTCGCTGGCGCTCGGCGCGTCCTTCGTCGCCCGCAGCTTCTCGGGCGACAAGGACCAGCTCGTGCCACTGATCCAGGCGGGGCTTGCGCACAGGGGATTCGCGATCATCGACGTCCTCTCGCCCTGCGTGACCTTCAACGACCACGAGGGATCGACCAAGAGCTACGCCTACGTGCGCGAGCACACAGAGACGCCCGTCTCGGCGGACTACATCGCCCCGCGCGAGGAGATCCGCGTGCAGTACGCGCCCGGCGAGACGGTCTCGGTGCCGATGCACGACGGCAGCAACGTGCTGCTCAGGAAGCTCGATCCCGCCTACGACCCGACCGATCGCGCGCGGGCCGCCGCCTACGTGCAGGAACGCGCGATGAAAAACGAGTACGTCACCGGCCTGATCCACGTGGACACGTCGCGACGCGACTTCCACGAGCAGCACGCCACGTCCGAGTCGGCGCTGAACGCCGTGCCGTTCGAGCGGCTCTGCCCCGGCGCGGCCAAGCTAGACGGGATACTGGCGCAGTTCCGCTGATGGACTACCCCCGGCCTCGCGCGCGACGGGCCTGCAGTCCAGCGCATTGATTGCGCCGGGCAGGATCGAGATCGTGAGCGGGGTGGTGCCGGACAGCTGGCCGTCGAGTTCGACGCCGCAGGGCGGAGCGCTTGCGATCGTCGCGGTGCGGCAGCGGACGACGCGGAAGGCGGGGTCGCCGGCGAGCCGTCCGTCGAACAGTTTCGGCAGCCGTCGCAGCGCGCCGACGAGAGTCAGCGGGGCGAGCGTGAGCACGTCGAGCCAGCCGTCGTCGACGACGGCCCGCGGCGTGAGCCGCATCCCGCCGCCGCAACGCGGTCCGATCGAGGCGAGCACGAGCAGGAAGCGGCCCTGCGACCGCCTGCCGTCGACGACGACCTCGAAGTCCGGCGACCGGTAGGCCGAGAGCGTGCGCGCGAGCCCGACCAGGTAGGCGCCCGCACGCGGCCCGGCGCGCGGCGTGCGGCCGATCACCTCGGCGTCGAGACCCGCGCCGGCGACGTTGTGGAATGCCGTGCGGCCGCCGCGACCGTCGATCGCGACGCCGATGTCTGCCGGCCGCGCGGCGGCGCGGGCCATGCAGTCCGCGAGAAGGTCCACGTCGTCGGGAACGGCCATCGCGCGCGACCAGTCATTGCCCGTGCCTCCCGCCGCCGCCGCGACCAGGCAGTCGCGCGCAGGCACGCCGGATTCGAGCAGGCCGTTCGATCAGTTCGTTCAAGGTGCCGTCGCCGCCCACCGCAAGCAGCCTGCGATGGCCACGCTGCGCGGCGCGCGCGGCCAGCCGGCGCACGTCGCCCGCGGCCGCGCTTTCGACGCAGTGGAACGGCAGGCCGGCGCGCTCCAGCGCCGTGACGAGCCGGGGACCGTAGCGCGCGGCTCGGCCCGCGCCGCTCGCCGGGTTGACGACGATGTACCACGCCCGCCGATCGATCACCGCCGCCATCATGGGCCATAATGCGCGCGGATGCCCGACGCGATCGAACCCGTCAGTTTCACTCTCGCGACGAGCGATCCCAAGGCATTCGTGCGCCGCTTCGCCGGCAGCTTCGAGCGTTACGGCTTCGCCGTCGTCAGCGACCACGAGCTGCCGCAGGCGCTGATCGACGGCTGCCTCGACCGCTTCAAGGCCTTCTTCGCCCAGGACGAATCGCGCAAGCGCCGCTACCACGTCGCGGGGATCGGCGGCGCGCGCGGGTACACGCCGTTCGGCGTGGAGACGGCCAAGGGCGCGACGCATCACGATCTGAAGGAGTTCTGGCAGATCGGCCGCGAGCTCCCGCCCGGCCACCGCTATCGCGCCACGATGCCCGACAACGTCTGGATCGAGGACGATCCGGGATTCCGCACCGCTGCGCTCGAGCTGTGGGAGGCATTCGACCGCATGGGTCGCAAGCTCCTCGAGGCGATCGCCGCCTACCTCGGCCTCGACCGCCACTGGTTCGACGACAAGGTCGGCGAAGGGAACAGCGTGCTGCGGGTGATCCACTACCCGCCGCTCGTCGAGGGAGCGGCCGGCGTGCGCGCCGGCGCGCACGAGGACATCAACGTCATCACGCTGCTGCTCGGCGCCGAGGAGGGCGGGCTGGAGCTGCTCGACCGCAACGGCCGCTGGCTGCCCGTCAACCCGCCGCCCGGCACGCTCGTGTGCAACGTCGGCGACATGCTGCAGAGGCTGACGAACCACGTGCTGCCGTCGACGACGCACCGCGTCGTGAACCCGACGCGCGCGCGCGCGCGACGCCCGCGCTACTCGATGCCGTTCTTCCTGCACTTCAATTCGGACTTCCCGATCGCGACGCTGCCGGGCTGCATCAGCGCGGACCGACCCAACCGCTACCCGGAACCGATCCTCGCCGACGATTACCTGCGCCAGCGCCTGCGCGAGATCAAGCTCCTCTACTAAGTGGCGAAGCTCTATTTCTACTACTCGACGATGAACGCGGGGAAGTCGACCTCGCTCCTGCAGTCGAGCCACAACTACCGGGAACGCGGGATGCACACCCTCGTCTACACGGCGCAGCTCGACCGGCGCGGGGGCGGCAGGGTGCATTCCCGGATCGGGCTTGCCAGCGATGCGCGGCATTTCGCCCCGGGCACGGAGTTGTTCCGGGAAATCGACGCGGAGCACGGCCGACAGCGCGTCAGCTGTGTCCTACTGGATGAAGCGCAGTTCTTGACCCGCCAACAGGTGGAAGATCTCGCAATGGTCGTCGACCGCCTTTCGATACCCGTCCTGTGCTACGGCCTCAGGACCGACTTCCGCGGCGAGCTGTTTGAGGGCAGCGCGCGCCTGCTTGCCCTGGCCGACGAGCTGTCGGAACTCAAGACGATCTGCCACTGCGGGCGCAAGGCGACGATGGTCGTCCGTGTCGGCGCCGACGGGCAGGCTGAGAGCGAGGGTGAGCAGGTCGAGATCGGCGGCAACGAGCGGTACGTCTCGCTGTGCCGCCGGCACTACTTCGAGGCGAGCGGACGAGGGCGTCCGTCCTGAAGATGGCGGCCGTACGCTGGTCGCCACTCGCGCTGCTCGTGCTGACCTGCGTGCCGCCCGCCGCAATGCCGTCGGACGACCCGCCGCCGCCAGACGTGGAGGCCGAACTTGCATCGCCTGCGGTCGACGGCTGCCGCGGCGAGGTGGAGCCCGAAGCGCAGGGAATCGACACCATGCGCGCCGGCCTGCAGCGCGGGGTGTGCAGCACCGCGCGCTTCGTCGACCGTGTCTTCGGTCGCGAGAACCAGTATTCGGAGTACGAGGACACTTCGAACGGACGCGCGGGCGTGACGCTCGGCTGGGACGAGCAGGACGGTTTCGAGGTCGATACGCGCTTTCGCGCCAGCGTCAACCTGCCGCAGATCAACGAGCGCTTCAACGCGACCATCGGCCGCGCCACCAGCGACGAGTACCTGGCGGACGAGACCGGGAGCTTCAATCCCGCGGTCGGCGCATTCTCCGACGATGACCCGGCCGAATGGTTCGCGGGCTTCGGATACCGGGCTCTGCGCACCCGCGACAGCCGCTTCGACCTCGGGGCGGGCGTGAAACTCGAGTCTCCGCTCAATCCCTACGCCAATGCGCGTTACCGGCACTACATCTATGGGCCCTCAGGGACCCTGCTTACGCTGCGCACGACGCTGTTCGTGGAAAATGACGAGGGTTTCGGCGTGACCCAGGCGTTCGACTTCGACAAGGTGCTGAACGACGCCTACCTGCTGCGGCTCAGCAACACCCTGCGCATGTCGGAGGAGACGGACGGCGTGCGCTGGCGAGTCCGTCCGGCGCTCTACCAGGCGATCGACTACCGGCGCGCGATGCGCTACGAGGCCTTCGTGCGCGGCGAGACCGACGGCACGCAACCGGACCTGTGGGGCGCCGCCATCACGTATCGCCGGTCCGCCTGGCGCGATTGGCTGTTCCTCGAGTTCGGCGCGGAGCTCTTCTGGGCCGACGGGCCGGAGCCCTCGGATCGCTGCAGCACCTGCGTCGGCGCCACGATCGGCTTCGAGATCCTGTTTGGCGATGCATACGATCGGCTGCTGCGCCGCGACGCGCGACGCCTGCCGGCCGATCCGGAACCCGAAGACGAACGATGACGGAACCGCGCGCTTACCATAATCCGCGATTCACGGACCCGGACGGCGCCGCGGCCTTGCAATCGCTTCCGTGGCTTCGACAGACTGAGCGAAAGCGCATACTGGCCTCCGGGCACGAGCGCGAATGGAAGAACATGAGCGCGACAGTTTACGACGCACTCAACGGAATACACGGCACGCTGCGAAGCCTCGACATGCCGGCTGACGTCGTGCCCGACTCACCGGACTTCACCGAAGACCTCGCCAACGAGACCACGACCGAGCTCGACCCGACGCGACAGGCGAGGCACCCGCCGACGTTCGCCACGAACGGGCACGCGCATGGCGCCGCTGCTACGAACGGTTCGTCCGCGACCGCCGCGGGCCTGCTGCGCGAGCGCTATCTGCTGGAGACACAGCTCGGCAACGGCGGCACCGCCATCGTGTTTCGTGCCGTGGACCAGCGCCGGGTCGCCGGCGACGCGGATGACGGCCGGCGGGTCGCGATCAAGCTGCTGCGCCCGGAACTTCGCGACCGGCCGCACAGCGTTGCGCGCCTGCAGCGCGAGTTCCGCCAGACACAGGCCGTGGCGCACCCGAACATCGTGCGTTTCCTCGACCTCGACTGCGATGGAGACGCCTGGTTCATCGTCATGGAGCTCCTGTCCGGGGAGACGCTGCGGCCGTTGCTGCGCCGGGTCGCGCCGTCGGGGCTGCCGTTGGCCGAAGCGATCCGAATCGGCTGTGCCGTCGGCGATGCGCTGGTGCACGCGCACTCCCGCAGCGTGACGCACGGTGACGTCAAGCCGGACAACATCTTCCTGACCGATGACGGCGGCGTGCGCCTGTTCGATTTCGGTGTCGCCCCCGAGTCGCTCGCGAAGAATCCGGACAATACCGGGGTGCCGGTCGCGGCGGCTGCGACGCGTGCATATGCGAGCCCGGAGATGCTGGCGGGCGAGGCCCCGGAGCCGCGCGACGATGTCTTCAGCCTGGCTTGCGTCATCCACGAGATGGTGTCCGGCCGTCACCCGTATGGGCGGCGCGGCGTAGACAGGGCCCGCGACGCGGCAGTCGTGCCGGAACGGCTTGTCGCGCTCGGGCGGGAGCGTGCATCTGCGATCGCGTCGGCGCTTTCCCTGGTGCGCGCGAATCGCCCGACGATGGGCGAACTCGTCCGTGTCCTGAAGGCGGAGGCAGCGCCCGCGTTGCCAGGCGCTTCCGAACCGGCCGTACCGGGCCTCGTGGCACCGCACATCGTGGCATCGCGCATCGTGGCGCCTCGCATCGTGGCACCGCGCATCGCGATACCGCCCGTCAAGACGGCGCCGGTTGCCCCGCCGGTCCCGACCACGGCGGTCCCGTCCACGCCGGTCCCGAAGCGCTCATCGATCTCGCTGCGCGTCTTCCTCGCGGCCGGCGCCGCACTCGTCCTCGGCATCCTCATCGGCCGCCTCGACCCCGGATCCGCACCGGCGGTTGCGACGATGCCGACGTCGACACGGTCTCCGGAGCCGCAATTGCCGCCTCAGGCGCTGCCGCAATCGACGAGCCCGGTCGCGCAGGATTCCGCGGCCGACCCCGCAGCCGAACCGCCCGGGCTGGCCGCCGCGGCGGACCCGGCGCTCGCGGCACGCGGGGCGCCGGGACTCGTGTTCTTCGACGTGCCGCGGATGGAGGTCAGCAAACGGGCGGTCGTGGCCGCGATTCCGTTGCGTCACCTCAATCACGCACGGCGCCCGGTGAGCGTCCACTGGCGGACGATCGACGGCACGGCGCGCGCCGGTCAGGATTACGGCGGTCCGCCGACCGGCGTCGAATCCTTCGTCGAAGGCAACAGCTTCAGGATCCTGTACGTGCCGATCGTGCCGGACGCTAATGCGACGGGCGACCGCTCGTTCACGGTCGAGCTCGTCGGGGTGTCCGGGGGCGCCGACCTCGGACCGACCGCACAGATCGAAGTCAAGATCCTCGGCGAGTCCTGAGCGCGCGTCAGCGCTGCTGGCGCAGTTTCGCGGCGCGCATGCGCGCGATGGGTACGGTGTTGGATGGCAGGGAAACCTGCAGCAGCGCATCCATGCGCGCCGGCATCGCCGTCAGCGCCGTCAGCAGGTCCGCCTCGGCAACGGGCGCGGACAACAGGTAGCCCTGCAGGTGCATCGCCGGGTAGCCGAGCAACCAGGCCAGCTGCTCTTGCCGCTCCACACCTTCGGCGGTGACCTCGAGACCGAGGCTCTGGCAGAGCGAGATGATCGCCCGCGTGATCGCCTGCGAGCGCGCGCTGGTGTCGATCGTCGCGATCAGGCTGCGATCCAGCTTGACCCGGGTGAGCGGGAGCTGCTGCAGCGACACGAGCGAGGAATAGCCGGTCCCGAAGTCGTCGAGCGCGACGCCGACGCCCAGCTCGCGCAGCATGGCAAGCGCCTCGGTGGTGTGCCGCCCGGTCTGCAGGACGTTCTCGGTCAGTTCGACTTCGATGCACTGTGCCGGCAGCCCGTGACGGTCCAGCGCATTGGCCAGGCTCTGCACGAAGCGGCTGTCCAGGAGCTGCAGCGCGGAGACGTTCACCGCGACGCGCACCGGGGGCCACGCCGCGGCGCGCCAGCGCGCGGCGTGCTCGACCGTCGACTGGATGACCCATTCGCCGATCTCGCGGATCAGGCCGCAATCCTCGGCGACCGGCAGGAACGCTTGCGGCGATGCATGGCTGCCGTCGGGCAGGCGCCAGCGGAGCAGCGCCTCGACCAGGCCCGCCTCGCAGGTCGCAAGGTCGACCTCCGGCTGGAAGTGCAGCTCGAACTCGCCGCGGTCGACGGCGCGGCGCAGGCCTTGCTCGGTGGCGAACTTCGCGGCTGCCGCCTCGAGCAGCTCCGGGCTGAACACGCGCACGCGGCTGCGCCCCTGCGCCTTGGCGTGGAACAGCGCAGCGTCGGCCGCGCGCAGCAGCCCCTCCGGGTCCCGGCCGTGGACCGGGAACAGGCTCGCACCGAGGCTTAGGCCCATCAGGAGCTCGCGCCCGTCGACGAGAAGTGGTTCCTGGAACCCCTCCACGAGCCGCTCGGCGGCACGTTCGATGTCGACGGGCGAGCTCACGCGCTCGACCACGACCGTGAACTCGTCGCCGCCCAGGCGCGCGCAGAAGCCGATCTCCCGGACCACGGCGCGCAGGCGCTCTGCGACCGCCTGCAGCACCCGGTCGCCAAAGACGTGGCCCATGCTGTCGTTGACGTTCTTGAAGTTGTCCAGGTCGAGGAAGAACACGCCTGCGAGCCCATCCCGCTCGGTCGCACGCGCGAGCGTCTCGTGCAGCTGGACCAGGAACTGGCGCCGGTTGGGCAGGCGCGTCAGCGGGTCGTGCGCGGCGAGGTGCTGCAGCTGGCGTGTACGTTCCTCGACCTTGGCCTCGAGCTGCCCGTGGTACTGGCGCGCCAGCTCCTGCGCCGCGGACAGCCGCTCGGCCATCTGGTTGAAGGAAACCGCGAGCGTGTCGAGTTCCCTGACGCCGCCGCGTGGCACGACCACGCCCGACTCCCCGCGCGAGATGCGTTCGGTCGCCCGCACCAGGCGGCGCACCGGCAGGACGACGCTGCGCACGGTGCTGACGATGGTCCCGAGCAGGAGCAGCAGCACGGCGGCGCTCAGCCATGCGAGCAAGGTGCGCTGGCGTCGCTCCTGCTCGGTGACCGCGTTCAGGACTTCCGCGGACTGGCGGCGCGCGGTTTCCAGCGCGCGCGCGGACTCGTACTGGGCGTGGACCCGGCGGATCGACGTTGCGAGCGCCACGTGGCTCGCGGCGAAGGCGTCGTTGGTCTCCTTGCGCTGGACGTCCGTGCGCACCAGGAGCTCACGCAGCCAGACGACACGCTCGAGGCTGGCACGAGTCTCGGCGAGCCATTCCGCGCCGAGCACGCGGGCGATGCCTTGTTCGTTCTCGGCGAGCAGCGCCGCGAACGCCTTCTCGCGCACGGCGATGGCGCGCACGGTGGCCGGGCCGTAGCCGTGCAGGTCATCCATGTCATCGAGGTAGCGCGCCATCTCGTCGAGCGTGCGGCTCGCCTCGACCAGGTAGTCGCGGCCGATGACCTTGCCGAACACGGCCCAGACGCGGTCGAGCGAGGACTTCACGCGCCCGTCGAGCGACTGGAACTCGATGTCCATCTCGTTGACCAGCCGGCGCCGCGCATCGGCGGCGCGGACGACCTGAGCGCCGAGCTCGCCATGGGAAGTCACCGCGTCCTCCAGCGCGGCGAGGGCTGGTTCGCCGAGGTTGCGACGGAGCGCGTCGGCATAGGCCGTGCGGGCGGCATCGAGGGCGGCCGCCGCGTCCGCCTGGGCCGTGACGCGCGCCGCCGCCGGCGACTCGACGCGGGCGAGAACCGCGCGCTGGAAGCGGTCGATCGCGGCCGGCAGCAGCTCGGCCGTTTCATCGTCGAGTCCGGCCGAGGCGATGGGTGCCGCGGCGATCGCGCTCATCAGGGTGTTGCCGCGCTCGGCGATCTGGTTGGCGGCAATGGCGAGGAGGGCGACGGCGCCGAAGGCGAACGACAGGCGCGCCGCAATGCCGAAACGCGAAGCACGCGGCAGGCAGCTCAGCGCTTCGCGCCACGCCCAGCCGACGGCCGCAACCGGGCGAACTAATGGCCGCAGCTTTTCCATCGGCGATGCACCGGCCCGTGACCCTTGTCGGGGGATGTTGGAGCGCGGCGGGCCTCGCGCGATGTGTGCGGTTGACCAAATCGAGCGCAGCTTCCGCGATCGCGCGCGAATGGCCCGCCAATTGTGACGCGCGTCTCAGTCGGTGGCGCCACGACGCGCCGTCAGCGGGCGGCGGACACCCTGACCTCGACGTCATGCTCGGCGTGGTCGTCGACCAGGGGAATGCCGTTGTCGCGCATGTCGACGCCGTCGAGGATCGCGCGGACCCCGGCCGTGCCGTTCACGGAGGGCTCCCGCACAAACCTGACGTGGTAGCGCGTCTCGCCGTAACGGTAGTGCAGAACGTAGGTTTCCCAGTCCTCGCGCATGCACGGGGCGAAGCGCAGCGTGTCGCCTTCCCGCCGCAATCCGAGCAGCGATTCCACGAGCAGCCGGTAGTACCAGCCCGCCGCGCCCGTGTACCAGGTCCATCCGCCGCGGCCGGTGTGCGGCCGCACGGCGTAAACGTCGGCCGCGATCACGTAGGGCTCGACCTTGTACACGGCCACGGCCTCGGCCGTGCGCGCGTGATTCAACGGATTGATCAGCGCCGCGAGTTCCCAGGCGCGGCGGCCGTCGCCGAGGGCCGCGAAAGCCATGGCCGCCCAGACCGCCGCGTGCGTGTACTGGCCGCCGTTCTCGCGCACGCCCGGGACATATCCCTTGATGTAGCCCGGGTTCAGCGCTGATTTATCGAACGGCGGATCCAGAAGCTGGATGAGGCCCGAATCGCGCCGCACCAGGCGCTGGTCGAGCGCGTCCATCGCCATCCGGGAGCGGGCGGCGTCGCCGCCGCCCGACAGGACCGACCAGCTCTGCGCGATGGAGTCGATCGAACACTCGGCGTTCGACCAGGTGCCGAGCAGCGAGCCGTCGTCGAACCAGGCGCGCCGGTACCAGGACCCGTCCCACGCGTGCTTGGCGAGGTTGCGGCGCAGCTCCTGGGCCTCGCGCAGGCACAGGTCGGCGAAGGACCGGTCGCCGCGACGCTCCGCGAGCCCCGCGAACGACGCGAGCACCTTGTGCAGGAAGAACCCGAGCCAGACACTCTCGCCACGGCCGTGGATGCCCACCAGGTTCATGCCGTCGTTCCAGTCGCCCGAACCCATCAGCGGCAGCCCGTGCTCCCCGTACCGGAGCCCGTGCCGGATCGCGCGCGCGCAGTGTTCGTACAGGCTCGCGGCCTCGCCGGAGCGCCCCGGCAGGTCGTAATACGATTCTTCATCGGGACCGAGCGCTCGTCCTTCGAGGAAATGCGCGGCCTGGTCGAGCACGCCGACGTCGCCGGTCGTTTCGACGTATCGGCACGCGGCGAGCGGGAGCCAGAGATAGTCGTCCGAACAGCGGGTCCGCACGCCCCGCCCCAGCGGCGGATGCCACCAGTGCAGGACGTCGCCTTCCGGAAACTGCTGCGACGCGCAGCGGATCAGGTGATCGCGCGCCAGCCGGGGCTCCGCATGAACGAGTGCCATGGAGTCCTGCAGCTGGTCGCGGAACCCGAATGCACCGCCCGACTGGTAGAAGCCGCTGCGGCCCCAGAAACGGCACGCCAGCGTCTGGTACAGCAGCCAGCCGTTGGCCATCACGTTCACGACCGGGTCGGGTGTCTCCACCTGCACCGCGCCGAGCGTGCGGCTCCAGAACTTGCGCACTTCGTCGAGCGAGCTGCGCGCCGAACCGGAGGCGCGCAACCGCTTCGCGAGCGCGCGCGCCTGCTCCACGTTGCGTCCGGCGCCGAGCCGGAAAATGATCTCCCGGTCCTCGCCGTCGGCCAGTTCGAACGGCACCTGGATGGCGCCGCAGGGGTCAAGTGCAGCGCCGAGCCTGCCGGATAGCCGCGACCTCGCCATGGCATCGGGGTTCGCGGGCGTGCCGTTCCTGCCGAGGAATTCGGTGCGGTCCCCGCTCAGCGTGCGCGACAGGTCGTCGACGTCGAGGAAGGCGACCCGCCCCGAAAACTCGCTGTTGTAGGCATTGCGCGCGAACAGCGCACCGCTCGCGGGGTCGATCTCGGTGACGACGTGGGGCGCCGACTTGGTGCGCAGGTCGCCGAGCACCCACTCGACGAATCCGGTGGCCGACAGCCGGCGCGTGCGGCCCGATCCATTGCGGACCTTCAGCACCGAGAACTTGACCGGATGCTCGATGTCCACGTAGACCCACAGCTCCGAGTGAATGCCGCCCGAGGTGTGCTCGAACACGCTGTAGCCGAATCCGTGGCGGGTCCGGTAGGGCATCGCCCCGCCTGCCGGGAATGGCGCAGGCGACCAGAAGTGGCCGCTTTCCTCGTCGCGCAGGTAAAGCGCCTCGCCGCCGCTCGCGCCGACCGGATCGCCGCTCCACGGGGTCAGGCGGAATTCATGTGCGTTCTCGTGCCAGGTGTAGGCGACACCGCTCTCCGACAGCACGGTCCCGAAGCCGGGGTTCGCGAGCACGTTGACCCAGGGAACCGGGGTCATCTGCGACGCCGTCGTCGTGACGACGTACTCGCTGCCGTCGGCCGTGAATCCGCCGAGATGGTTGCCGAGCACGAGGTCCGCGCGCGGGCGTTCGGGCGGCGCGGGCGGCTCCGGGCGGTGGGTGCGCGTCGGCGCCAGGCGGGCGACGCTCTTGTCGGCGAGGACCCTGCGGTTCACCTGTTCGAGCAGGCTCCCGCGGCTCTCGGAGATGATGACGCGGGCCGCCGCCTGCAGCAGGATGCGGTCCTCGTTCGAGATCTGCTCCGCATAGCGGACGAAGATCCCGCCCGGCCGGTCGACCGCGTGCGCTTCCGCGCCGGTTGCGATCAGCCCGATGATCTGGTCCTGGAGGCGCTGGCGGTAGCCGACGTATTCCTCGTTCCAGATCACGAGATCGACGACCAGGCCCTTCAGGCGCCAGTAAGCGTGGCAGCGGATCAGCTGGCGCGCGAGCTCGATGTTGGCGGAATCCGCGATCTTCAGCAGCACGATCGGATGATCGCCGGAGATCGCATATCCCCAGAGACCGGATTGCCCGCGCTGGTTGCGCATGAGCACCCCGGAGTCGGCGCGCAGCGCCGCATTCGCGTACAACACGGGACCGGCCAGCCGACGGTAGACCTGCGCATCGCTCGCGGTGGCGTTGATCTGACGCAGCATCACCCCGCTGTGGGTCCAGGCGAGGTCGAACACGCGATTCGCGAGGTGCCGGTCCTGGTACTTGGCGGCGAGTGCGAGGCATGCCTCGCGCGAATCGGCGGCGCCGGACACGAGGTCGATCGTCGCCGATTCGCCGGGCTCGAGCGCAACCTGGCAGCGGATCGCCACGATGGGCTCGAGCACGGAACCCTCGCTGCCCGACAGCGCCGCGTCATTCTCGAGCGCGACGGGCGCCGCGGCCGAGCGGCCGCGCCCGAGGAAACGCGTGCGATCTGTTTCAAAGGACGGCTTGCCGACGACGACGCCCTGGGGGGCGAGCAGGTGAAACATCCACGGGGTCGGGTCCGTGGCGGAACGCGGACGGCGGGTGCACAGTATCGTGCGCCTGGCCGGAACGATCTCCGTCTGCACGAAGAGGTTGCCGAACGAGGGCTGCAAGGCGTCCGCGGCCGGCGGGGCCAGCACGACCTCGGCGTAACTCGTGACCTCGATGGTGCGCTGCACTTCCCCGTGATTGGTGATGCGCAGCCTGCGCAGCTCGATGTCGTCCTCCGGCGAAACGACGATCTCCGTATAGGTCTCGTAGTCGAGGTCGCGGCGGCGGTATTCCGCGCGTCCCTCGGTGAACATCGCCTCGTAGCTCTCCGCCCGCCTGAGGGTCGGCTGGTGCGTGGCCGACCAGTACTCCCCCGTGGCGACGTCCCGCAGATAAATGAATGAGCCCCAGTTGTCGCGGGTGGTGTCCTCGCGCCAGCGGGTGAGCGCGAGATCCTTCCAGCGGCAATATCCGCCCCCGGCGTTGGTGACCATGACGTGGAGCCGGCCGTTCGACAGGAGCTGGACTTCGGGTGTCGGCGAGTCCGCGGTCATGGGGGCGTGGGTCGAAGCATCGGGAGCGCTCGCGAAGGCGTGCCCCTCGCCGTGCTGGGCCACGTGCGTGTGGAATGTCGAGGTCTTCGGGACCCGCTCCTGCAGCAGCATGAGCGTCGCCTGGAACGAGGGGTCGGATTCGAAACGACCCTGCATCGGCCGGCCAAGAAGCACGTGCGAGAGTGACAGAAGGTTCATGCCCTGGTGATGCGACATGAAGGAACGCACGATCGCGCTCGCCTGGCCTCGAGGCAGTCGCGCGGGCGTGTAGTCGACGGCTTCGTAGAACCCGAACGGGCCTTCCATGCCCAGGGTCGCCAGCTTTTCCAGGTTCTCGCAGGCCTCCTCGGGGGCGACCAGCAAGGCGAGCGCGGACGCGTACGGCGCGATGACGAGGTCGTCAGACAGCCCCCGTGTCAGGCCGAGTCCCGGCACGCCGAACGCGTGGTACTGGTAGTTGAGGTTTGCGTCGACGACGTTGTATCCGGATTCCGAGATGCCCCAGGGCAACGAGCGTTGCCGGCCGTAAGCGACCTGACGCGCGACCGCGGCCCTGCAGGTCTGGTCCAGGAGCGTGCCGTCATAGCTCGGCATGACGAGCTGCGGCATCAGGTACTCGAACATCGAGCCGCTCCAGGACACGAGCACCGGCTTGCCGTCCGCGCTCGTCAACATGCGGCCGAGCGCAAACCAGCATTCCTGCGGCAGCCGCCCCTGCGCGATGGCGACGAAGCTGGCGAATCGGGCCTCGGAGGCGAGCAGGTCGTAGTAGCTCGTGTCCCGCCGCGCGTCGTCGGCGTTGAAGCCGATCGCCAGCAGGTGCCGCGTCCGGTCGTACAGGAACTCGAACTCCATGTCCGCAAATCCGGTCGCTTCCCGCACCAGCGCTTCACAGGCCGCAGTCCTCTCGGCGGCGCGAGCATTGCCGGTCGCTGCCAGCTCACGCAGCGTGGGAATGCCGCGTTGCCAGACGGACGGGTCCGGGTGGTCGGCGCCCGCCGGGACCTCCAGCGAAGGAACCAGGAAAAAAAGCTCATCGCGCGCCGCCCTGCATTCGCGCGCCAGGACTTCAGACCAGGCCCGGGCCGTCCCGTCCGCCGCGGATCTCAGCGCGGATTCCAGCGCGTCGGCGCGATCCGCAACATCCGTCAGCGCATCGCGCATCGCGAACAGCGTGCCGGGGCGACGTGCGGCTGCGGACTCGAGGCTTTGCCGGAAGCTGCGGGTTTCCTCGAGCTCGAGCGCGGGTTCGCGGTCCGCAAACACGGCGAGCGTGTCCGCAAGGCCGTCGAACACGCGTGCATCCAGGATCGGCAGGTCGGGCAGCGCAGCAATCCCCGCGCGCAGCGTCAGCAGGTGGCCGGCGAGGTTTCCGCTGTCGACCGACGACACGTAGCGGGGCGGAAGCGGCTGCAGCGTCTGGGTGTCATACCAGTTATAGAAGTGTCCGCGGTACCGCGGGAGGCGCGCCACGGTGCGGAAGGTCGCGGACGTCCGCTCGACCAGCGATCCGGCGGTGATGTAACCGAAATCGTGGGCGGCCAGGTTCGCGAGCAGGCTGAGGCCGATGTTTGTCGGCGAGGTCCGATGCGCGATCAGGGGCCCCGGGTCTTCCTGGAAATTATCGGGAGGCAGCCAGTTGTCGGCCTCGCCGACAAAAGTATCGAAGAAACACCAGGTCTTGCGCGCGATCCTGCGCAGGAAGCGAACCTGGGACGCAGCAAGGCGCACCTCGCGGCGACGCAAGGGGCGACTGAGCCACCAGGCGATGACGGGCGCTGCGCCCCAGAGTGCCAGGACTGGAAAGGCGGCGGCGAGGGCGGTCGGGCTGGTCGCCGCCAGTCCCGCGAACGCCGCGGCCGACAGCGCCGGGGCGACCCACATCGCACGGAAGCTGGCGCCGAGACTACCGGACGCCGGCTGTTCCTCGTACGGGCTCCACTCCAGCAGGCCGCGGTGCGCAACGAGCATGCGCCGTAGCGTGCGCAGCACGGCGCCCAGGCTGACCACGGCCTCGTGCGGGAGGCAGGCAATCCGGATCGTCGACTGCGCGAGGCCGCCACCGGTTGCACGGACGACGGCTGACGCATGTCGTCCGAGCGCAAGCTCGCGCGGTTTGCGCACCAAGGCGACGAGGCCATTCAGGAGCGTCGGGATGGCGACGAGGCCGAAGAGGGCGAGCGTCCAGGTCCACGCGCGCGGCGCGACATGCCAGCCGACCAGCGGCAGCACGACCAGCGCCGTCGGCACCAGGCTGCGCCGGAGGTTGTCGAAGATCTTCCAGATCGAGAGGCCGGAGAGCGGATTGCGTTCGCTGCGGCCGCCGCCGGCCGGGACGCGTGGCAGCAGCCAGCTGACGATCTGCCAGTCGCCGCGGATCCAGCGCTCGTGCCGGCGCACGTCGCTCGCGTAACTCGCGGGATAATCCTCGTACAACAGCACGTCGCTGAGCAGTCCCGAGCGCGCGTAACAACCTTCTAGCAGGTCGTGGCTGAGGATCCAGTTATCGGGAAAGCGAGCCTTGCACGCACGCTCGAACGCGTCGACGTCGTAGATCCCCTTGCCGATGAACGAGCCTTCCCCGAACAGGTCCTGGTAGACGTCCGAAACGGAACGGGTGTAGGGATCGATTCCCGGTTCGCTGCCGTAGAGCTGGGAATAACGCGACTGGTTGGCTCCCGGTAACGTCGTCGCCATGCGCGGCTGCAGGATGCCGTAGCCGCCGGCCACGCGTCGCTTGCGCTCGTCGAAGCGGGGCGTGTTGAGCGGATGCGCCATGACTCCGACCAGCTGCCGTGCGGTGTCCCGTGGCAGTTCAGTGTCGGCATCCAGCGTGATGACGTACCGTATCCCCTGCAGCCGTGCCGCGTCACCGACGATCAGCGAGAAGCGGCCGGAGCCTTCTCCGCGCAGCAGCAGGTTCAGGTCGGCCAGCTTGCCGCGTTTGCGCTCGTAGCCCATCCAGATGCGCTCGCGGGCATTCCAGACCCGTGGGCGGTGAAACAGGAAGAACGGCGCGTGCGCGGCGTCCCGGTACTTCTCGTTGAGGTGTTCGATTCCGCTGCGGGCGCGGTCGAGCAGGGGTCCGTCCTGCGGAAGTTCCGCTTCCCCGGCGTCGCAGAAATCTGTCAACAGGCCGAACCGCAGGTTCGGATCCTGGTTGCCGAGAAACCGGACTTCGAGGGCGTCCAGCAACGCTTCGACATTGCGCTGGCTGCTGAGAAGCGAAGGCACCACGACGAGTGTCGGGTGTTCCGCCGGCAGGCCTTGCGAGTAATCCATGCGCGGCAGGAGCTGCGGGGTGACCAGCAGGGTGGATAGCCAGTTCGCCAGCGCGGACGCGAGCTGGCTGCCCGCAATAATGGCGAGGACGGCGACCAGCTCCAGACGCCAGCCCGACAAGTCCGCATCGCGCATCAGGGCAAGCAGTGCCGCGCCGGTCAACAGTGTCATCACCAGGATCGCGGCGAGGTACTGGAACAGCGGGAAGCGGCCTATCCATCGGCGCACGCGGAGCGTGAGCGGGCGGCGATAGTGCACGGCGCTTTCCAGCTGGCGGACGTCGCGCTCGATCAGGTAATTGCCCACGTGGGCCGTGTGGTGCCGGGGACCGTGACGGTCGGCGCTGGCCTGCGCGAGGCCGATCGCGGCCTGCGCCACGACCGACTCCGACAGCGGGCTGTGCTTCGCCAGCCGTGCCACCACGTGCCGGTAGCGGTCACGGGTCGCAAAGTCCATCGACCGGTAAGCACCCGCGGGGTCTGCGCGCAGCGCCTCCTCGACGAGGCTCATGGCCTCGACGAACACCCGCCAGTCCATCGCCCCCAGCGAACGCAGGCTCCCGATCGTGTTGCTGACCGAGACCTGGTCCGCCGCCTGCTGCTGGGTCTCGGACTGCACCATCTGCTCGATCGTCAGGCTCGATTCCGCGAGGCGCTGCTCGACCCACGTGAGCGGCAGCGCGAGCGCAAGTCCGTGGTCCTGGAAGCGGCGCACCAGTTCCGCGACGAATGGGCCGACCATCGGCGGGTTCGAGCGCGCCATGTCGGCGATGACGAGGATCAGGCTCTTGGGATCGCTCTCGGCGATCTCCGTCATCTGGTCCGCCCAGCGCTGCGCTTCGCTCGCGTGGACCCGGCCCGTCATGATCCGGGCGCTGACACGGCGCAGGTTCTCGATCAGCGCGAGCCGCAACATGATCGGGATGGCCCACAACTCGCCGAGCGTGAGCGGCGTGACGGACTGGTATGCCGCCACGAATCGGGCCAGGGTGCGCGAGTCGACCCGGCCATCGCCGTGGGAGATCGCCTCGAGTGCGATGTCGTAGACGCGTGGCAGGCCGCGGGAGGGTCCCTGCGCGAGGTGCGGAAGGCCCCGGCTGTATTCCTTGGGCAGGTGCTGCCGGGCGGTGCGGATCTGCTCTTCGATCAGGTAGAAGTTGTCGAGCAGCCATTCTCCCGAGGGCGCGATGCGCAGCCGCGACCTCACGGCCGCCGTCAGCATGTCGAAAGTCTCGATCAGTACCCGTTCGTTCTCGTCAAGCCGTTCCAGCAGCCGCGTGCGCGGCCGCGAGGTGCTGAGCACATGGGTGGCCGCGAGGGACTTGCCGTGCCGCTCCATCTGCTCGACGCTGAACAGTTCGGCGCGAAGCGGCGTCTGGTCGTCCGAGTTGCCGGAACCCGGGCCCGTGCCGCGCATGCTGTCGCGCAGGGCGGCGGACGCGAGCAGGAAGGCATTTGCGAGGAATCCGCGGCTCATCGGCGTGAAGCAGGCCGGCTTTCGTCGATCAGGTTCCTGGGGCGCGGCGGCTCATTCACTGAGGGCAATACTAGTCGAACAGTCGCTCGTAGTCGCCGATTGCGGTTTCGTAACACTCGCAGGATGCCGCCTCGAGTCCCTTCCGGTCGACGACTTCAATCCTGCCGCGGGTGTAGCGGATCAGGTTCCGCCGCTGCAGTGCGCCCGCGGCAATCGTAACCGCGCTCCGTCGCACTCCGAGCATGTCGGCAAGGTACTGGTGCGTGAGTTCAAAGCGGTCCGAATGCGCGCGGTCGTGGGTCAACAGGAGCCAGCGCGCGAGTCGCGCTTCGGCGTCGTGAAATCGCGTGCAGGCCGTGGACTGCGACAGCTGCGTCAGCACGACATAGAGATACCTGCGAACCACGCCACGCAGTACTGGACTCTCGCCGAGTGCGCGACGGAAACGGGAGGCCGGCATGCGCCAGGCGGTGCCTGGTCCCTGGACGACGCCCTGCAGCCTGGCCGTGTTGACTCCCAGCACCAGCGTGGCGCCGAGCATGCCTTCATTGCCGATCAGCGCGATCTCGAGGGGCGGGTGATTGCCGACCGTGGCCACGTAGGACATGAATCCGCCCAGCGGGAAATACACGTGCCGATACGCGCGGCCGCGCTCGCACAGCACCGTACCGAACGTCAGCGAGACGGGTTCGCATCCTTCGAGGAACCCGTTGCGCGCATCGCGCGGCAGGAATTCGAGCAGTCGATTGACGATCGGCACCCGGCGAGCCAGCCGTCCCGGCGGGACCGCGACGTTACATCGACACCGAGGCGCAGGCTCCGACGAGCATGAGGATCCCCGCGACTCCAGGCGCAAGCAACGGGCGCAGTGCGCGCCCGACTCGTAGTGTCTGTTTCATCTCGATTCTCTGGTTCAGGAAACGAATGCCGCGGCCCTCATGTAGGACTCCCACAAGGACGGCAGCTCCCAGCAGGGATACGAGCAGGCAGCCGAGGCTGAATGCACCGGGTTCGAAGGCCGAGGCCCCGATGAGCATGCCGAGCAGCCATCCGCCTGTCATGACGCCAGCGATACCGGTGGCGACATTCACGGCAAACCCCCCGCGGCCACCGGTGCGGGCCAGCGCGCTTGCTGCTCCACCGAGGAGTGCTCCGGCGACAATCCACGTGATGAAACCCATGTGCCTTGCCCCCGAGGATCGACTGCCTGCGGCCAAGGTAGTTGCATCGCGCCTCGCCGTCGGTGCGCTGACGCACCGAGCCCGCGAGAGAGGGCGTGGCACGCGTCCTATGTGTGTTACCGTACCTACGGCTGCGCGGTGAGCGGCGCAGGCTTTTGCTGAGCAATCAGCGCCACGCATTGGGTTTCGCAGTTCCGCCGTGGGCATGTCTCAAACGTACCCGTTGACCGATCCCCCGCACTCGACCGCCGAACCCAGGTTGCGCCAGCTCATCACGCCGTTCGTCGGCGCCGACGATCGTCGCGCCTGGTTCCAGCTGCTGACCACGGGCCTGTTGCTCATCGTCGGGTGGAGCGCCATGGCGGTCGGCGTCAAACTCGGCTGGAATTACGGGCTGGTCCTGCTGCTGTCCATTCCGGTCGCGGGACTCTACGTGCGGCTATTCATCCTGCAGCACGACTGCGGACACGGGTCGTTCTTCAGCCGCCAGCGACTGAACGATGCGGTAGGGCGCGTGCTCGGCGTGGTGACATTGATGCCGTACACCTATTGGCGGTACACCCACGCCATCCACCACGCGACGTCGGGCAATCTGGATCGTCGCGGAACGGGCGACATCGTCACGCAGACCGTGGGCGAGTATGTTCAGGCGAGCCGCTGGAAACGGGCGGGCTATCGTTTCTACCGGAGCATGCCGGTGCTCCTCGGCCTCGGGCCGCTGTACCAGTTCGTCCTCAAGCACCGCCTGCCGCTCGACCTGCCGCGCTCGCGTCGCAAGGAATGGGCCAGCATCTGGGCCAACAACGCCGTGCTCGCGCTCGCCATCGCCGCGCTCTCGCTGGCGCTTGGCTGGCAGACCTTGATCTGGGTGCACGCTCCGGTATTGCTCCTGTCCGGCGCTGCCGGCGTCTGGCTCTTCTACGTGCAGCATCAGTACGAGCAAGCCTATTGGGCGAGGGGCGGAGCGTGGAGCGTCGAACGTTCGGCCGTGGCCGGCAGCTCTTACTACGACTTGCCGGCGATCCTGCGCTGGTTCAGCGGCAACATCGGCTACCACCACCTGCATCACATGGCGACGCGCATTCCGAATTACCGGCTGCGGGAATGCTTCGACTCGGACGCAAAGCTCCGGCAGGTTCCGCGCCTGACGCTGAGGGGCAGTTTCCGGACCGCACGTTTGCGACTCTGGGATGAACGGACCGGGTGCCTGGTCCCGTTCTCCGCGGTCAGGCCCCAGCTCGCCGCGGCCGCGTCCGGCAGAGATTCGGCATAGCGAACCGGGCGCCACGTGGCCGGCGGATTCGGTAGCTCGATGGAATACGCTGAGGAGACGCCGCGGCAAAACAACCTGCTCGCCGCATTGCCCGTTGCGGAATGGGAGCGATTGCGACCCCACATGGAACCGCGGCCCATGCCGCTCGGCCACGTGCTGTACGAACCCGGCAGCGCCATGCGTCACGTCTACTTTCCCACGACCTCGATCGTCTCGCTGCTGTACGTGATGGAGGACGGCTCGTCGGCCGAGATCGCCATCGTCGGCAACGAGGGCATCGTCGGAATCTCACTGTTCATGGGCGGCGAAACCACGTCCAGTCGCGCGGTCGTCCAGAGCGCGGGGCACGCCTACCGCGTGCCGGGCAAGTACCTGAAGGACGAATTCTTCCGTGCCGGCCCGTTCCAGCGGCTTCTCCTGCGGTACACCCAGGCCCTGATCACGCAGATGGGGCAGACGGCCGTGTGCAATCGCCACCATTCGGTGGAACAACAGCTCTGCCGCTGGCTGCTGATGAGCCTCGACCGTCTGCCGTCCAACGAACTCAGGATGACCCAGGAACTCATCGCGAACATGCTCGGTGTCCGTCGCGAGGGCGTCACTGAATCCGCGGGCAAACTGCAGAAGCTGGGGCTGATCCAGTACAACCGCGGACACATCGTCGTCGTCGACCGGCCGGCCCTGGAAGCGCATGCCTGCGAGTGCTATGACGTGGTCAAGCTGGAGTTCGATCGGCTGTTGCCGCTGGGCGAGGCGACATGATCAGGTCGACGACTGGCACGCCCCGGCCAAGTGGCCCGGGGGCGGGGAATGGTGGAGGCGGCGGGAATCGAACCCGCGTCCGCAAGCCCTACGCTACAGGTTCTACGTGCGTGTCCAACCTATTGATCTCGCCCCGTGCTACCCGGTTGGCGGGGAAAACACGAAGCCAGCTTCGGAGCGTTTTAGCGGTTCCAGCCCGGAGCACACCGGTTCCGCGATCCTGTGAGCGCGTCCCCCGGGTCTGGATGCACAGGCACATGCCAGTCGGGGGTTAGGCGGGATTAAGCCGCCAGAGCGTAGTTGTCGTCGTTGGCAACTATAGTTTGCAAGCGGATTAACGAGGTAGCCTGCACCTCGGCACGCCCCTGGAGTTTCGTAGCCCACGTCGAAGCCGATCGCCCCCAGAAGACACGGGCATTCTACCAGATCGGGCTTTCAACGGCGTCCCTTCATTACCCGCGCCTTTTCGCGCAGCCAGTCACGTTCGCGGGTGTCGGCGCGCTTGTCGTGCTCCTTCTTGCCGCGCGCGAGGCCGATCTCGAGCTTGGCGCGTCCGCCCTTCCAGTACATGGCCAGCGGCACGATCGTGCGCCCCTTGCGCTCGACGGCACCGACCAGGGAGTCGATCTGCCTGCGGTGCAGCAGGAGTTTCCGGCTCCGCGTCGGATCCGGCTGCACGTGCGTCGAGGCGGTCGGCAGCGGGGAGACGTGGGCGCCGAACAGCCAGGCCTCGTCGTTGCGGAGCAGGACGTAGGCTTCCTGCAGCTGCAGGCGGCCCGCGCGCAGCGCCTTCACCTCCCAGCCGAGCAGCGCGACGCCCGCCTCGACCGTTTCCTCGATGAAGTAGTCGTGCCGCGCGCGCCGGTTGACCGCGATGCGGCCGGGCGATTCGTCCTTCTTCAATGCCATGGCCCATTCTAGCGGCAAGCCGCGGTTGTCCCTGCGCCGGAGCCCGGTGACAATCCGCGCGTGAGGCCGTCGATCCATGCGTGACGTCAGGCGCAGCGCGCTCCTGCCGTATGCGGCGCCGCAGGTCTACGGGCTGGTCGCCGACGTCGAGCGCTACCCCGAGTTCCTGCCCTGGTGCACGGAGGCGCGGATCCTCAGCGGGGACGACCGGGAGGTCACGGTCACGCTCGGGCTCGCGACCGGCATCGCGCGTGCGCGCTTCACCACGAGGAACCGCCTCGAACCCCACCGCGCAGTCACCATGAGCCTGGTGGATGGACCCTTCGACCACCTGGAAGGACGCTGGGATTTCACGCCGATCGCGGGCGCGGGCACGCGCGCCGACCTGCACGTGCAGTTCTCGACCCACGGGCTCGTCGGCGCGCTGGCGCTTGGCCCCGCGTTCGAGGGCGTCTGCTCGCATCTCGTCGATGCATTCGCGCGCCGTGCACGGGAAGTGCTCGGTGGCCGCTGAGCGCATCGCGATCGAGGTGGCCTGCGCGGAAGCAGGCCGCCAGACGGTCCTGGCGCTCGAGGTGCCCGCGGGCTGCACGGCGGGCGAGGCGCTCGGACTTTCCGGCATCCTCGCCCTGCATCCGGCGATCGACGCGGCGGCTTGCGGCGTCGGCATCTTCGGCGTGGAGGTGCCCCGAAGCCGCGTGCTGCGGGCGGGCGACCGCGTCGAGGTGCTGCGCCCTCTCGCCGAGGATCCGCGCGAACGCAGGCGGCGCCTGGCGCGCGAGGGGCGCTCGATGAATGCCGGCTCAGCCGGCGGAGGATGAAACCGGCCGCGGCAGCGGGATCGGCTCCTCGACGCGAGCGACCTTGTCGCCGTCGAACCAGACGACCAGGTGCCGTCGCGTGGTCTCCCGCGAATTGCCGCGCCGGAGGCTATACACGTAGTCCCAGCGGTCGGCGTCGAAGCTGTCGATCACCATCGGCGTGCCGAGCAGGAACCTCACCTGGCTCCGCGTCATGCCGACTTCGACCTGTTCCACCTGCTCGACGTCGAGCAGGTTGCCCTGCTGGATGTCCATGCGGTACACGCACCCGGTCGCGAAGAGCGCGATCAGGACGGCGGTGCAGGTCACGGCGGCTTGCGGGACGTGTCGCATCAGCGGGCATCCTGGAGGATAATGGCGCGCATCATAGCGGAATCGCCGCATTTCGCGGCGGGGGCTCTCGGTGGAAACCAGCGACCTGCGCAAAGCCGGGCTCAAGGTCACGCTGCCGCGAGTGAAGATCCTCGAGATCCTTGCCGGCCACCACGGACGGCACATGTCGGCGGAGGACATCTACCGTGCGCTGATCGACCAGAGCGAGGACATCGGCCTCGCGACGGTTTACCGGGTCCTCACGCAGTTCGAGGCCGCACAACTCGTCAAGCGCCATCATTTCGAGGGCGGCACGGCGGTATTCGAGCTGAACGAAGGCGCGCACCATGACCACATCATCTGCATGGACTGCGGCCGGGTCGAGGAGTTCATGGACTGCGGCATCGAGAGGCGCCAGAACGACGTCGCGACCAGGCTCGGCTTCGCCATCGAGGAGCACAACCTGATCCTCTACGGCCGTTGCCGCCGCGAGAACTGCGCGCACCGCCGCAAGCGCAGCTGAGCCCGGCGGTCTTTCAGCCCGCCACGACCGCGGACTTCAGCATCTCGCGCGCGTGCTCGCGCGCCTTGCGCGTGACCTCGACGCCGCCGAGCATGCGCGCGAGTTCCTCGACGCGCTCGTCCGCTCCGAGCGCGGATACGGTGGTGCGGCTGGTGCGGCCGTCGGTGAGCTTGCTGACGCGAAGCTGATGGTGGGCCTGGCTCGCGACCTGCGCCAGGTGGGTGACGCACAGCACCTGGCACCGGTTGCCCAGTTCGCGCAGCTTGCGGCCCACGATCTCGGCGACGCCGCCGCCGATGCCGGCATCCACTTCGTCGAAAATCAGGCAGGTGCGGGAGGTGCGGCGCGCGGCGGCGACCTGCACCGCGAGGCTGATGCGTGAGAGTTCCCCGCCCGAGGCCACCCGCGACACCGGCTTCACCGGCTCGCCGGGGTTCGCGCTCACCAGGAACTCGATGCGGTCCGCGCCCGCCGCCTGCGGTTCCGCCGCCGCGTCGGACTCGATGCCGATCTCGAATCGCCCGCCGGGCATGCCGAGCTGTCGCATGAGGCCGGTGACGGCATTGGCGAGCTTGCGCCCCGCATTGCGCCGCGCCGCGCCGAGCTCCGTCGCGGCCGCGCCATATCGTGCGCGCAATCCCGCGATGCGATCGTCGAGGCCGCCGAGCGCCGTTTCCGACCGTTCGATGTCCGCGAGCATTGCCCTGAGCTCGTCGAGCTTCGAGGGCAGCGCGGAGCCCGCGACCCGATGCTTGCGCGCGAGGTCGTCGATCGCCGCGACGCGACGCTCCACCAGTTCCTGCCTCGCCGGGTCCGCGTCGAGGCCCTCCAGGTACGCGGCGAGCGCGGCAGCGGCCTCGCGCAGCGCGATGAGCGATTCCTCGATCCGCGCCAGCGGCTCCTCGAGGCGCGAATCGAGCGCGGCGGCGCCGCGCAACTGGCTCGCCGCACGCGCAGCGAGCGCGTGCGAGTCGGCGCCGTCACCCTCGTAGGAGAGTGCGAGGGACCCCTGGACCGCCTCGGCGAGCCGGCCGCGGTTTGCGAGCCGGTTGCGCTCCTCGGCGAGGGACTCCGCCTCGCCGGCGCCCAGCGCGAGTGCCTCGAGCTCGCCGACCTGGTAGCGCAGAAGCTCGAGCCGGGCGCCGCGATCCTGCGCCGCCGCCGCAATCGAGTCGCGTTCCGCGCGGCACAGCCGCCATTCCGCGGCCAGCGCCTCGACCTGCGCCAACAGCCCGGGCGTGACGCCGTGGGCGTCGACGATCTCGCGCTGCGCGTCGCGGCTGACGAGCGACACGAATTCCTGCTGGCCGTGTATATCGATGAGGCGCTCGCCGAGTTCGCGCACGCTCTGCGCCGGCAGCGACTGGCCGTTGACGTACTGGCGGGAACGCCCGTCGCGGCCGACGACGCGCCGCAGCACCAGTTCGCCGTCGTCCAGCTCGATGGACTGCTCGTCGAGCCAGCGCCGGGCGGCGGGATTCGCGCCGGCCTCGAACGTCGCGGTGATTTCCGCGCGCTCGGCGCCGTGGCGCAGCACGTCCGCGCTTGCGCGCCCGCCGAGCGCCAGCATAACGGCGTCTACGATGATGGATTTGCCGGCTCCCGTTTCGCCGGTGAGCGCGGTCATCCCGCCCTTGAGCTCGATCTCGGCCGAGTCGATGACCGCCAGGTCGCGGATCTGCAGGTGCACCAGCACGCTCAATACTCCTCGCCGCCGGAACGGCCGCTGCGCCCCCAGTGCAGCTTGGAGCGCAGCAGCCGGAAATAGTCGTGGCCGGGGGGGTGAAGCAGCGTGATGTCGGCAGCTGCGGGGCCTGTCACGAGGCGGGAGTCCGCCGCCAGCTCGCCAAGGACCGCGCCGTCGCAGGTCACCTGGGCGCGCGCGCCCGAACGCGCGACCAGCCGTATCTCGATCCCGCTCTCCCGGCCGAGCACGATGGGCCGATCGGACAGCGTGTGCGGCGAAATCGGCGCGATCACCACGGCGCCCAGCGCAGGGTGGACGATGGGGCCGCCACAGGAGAGGGCGTAGGCGGTGGAGCCCGTCGAGGTCGCGATCACGAGCCCGTCGCCGCCGTGCGTGTTGACGAAATCCCCGTCGATCCAGACTTCCAGCTCGACCATGCGCCCGGATTCCTGCCGCTGCACGACGACGTCGTTCAGCGCCAGGTGCGTCTGTTCGGTTCCGTCCGCGCTCAGGAGGCGGGCCTGCAGCAACTGGCGGCGGTCGGTCTCGAAGCGGCCGCCGAGCACGTCGTCCACGTTGGCCAGCATGTCGTCCGGCAGGACGTCGGTCAGGAAGCCGAGGCGGCCGCGATTGACGCCGATGAGGGGGACTCCGCGCGCGAGTGCAAGCTGTGCCGCGAAGAGCAGTGTGCCATCGCCGCCGATCGCGACGATGAGGTCCGCCTCCTTGCCGAGGTCCTCGACGGGCTTGCGGACGAGCCCGTCGGGCAGCCCGTCGATCACCGCCGTGCGGTCGAGGAACACCGTGGCTCCGCGCGCGCGTAGGTGCCCGGCGAGCAACGCCAGCGAGTCGGCGACCCGGGCGTCTTCCACCCTGCCGACCAGGGCAATGCGCGAGAAATGTTTGTTCATCGGGATGCGGGGCTTTTTAGCACGCGAGCCGATCCCCGGCCACAATCCTTGACACTCGACGAGTGCGATTGCTAGTTTGGCGGCCACGGTCGGACCGTTTGCCATTTTCCTTTGGCAACAGGGGCTTATGCCTGACACGACACGCGGCACGGAGAAGGAGCCCAGCGACCGGGCACAGCAGCTGCTGCGCACGCTGGTCGAGTGTTACGTGCGCGACGGGCAGCCCGTCGGCTCCCGTACCTTGACCCGTGAATCGGGCCTCAGCCTTTCTGCGGCCACCATCCGCAACGTCATGGCGGACCTGGAAGAGCACGGCTTCGTCACCTCGCCGCACACTTCCGCCGGGCGCGTCCCGACCGACAAGGGCTATCGTTATTTCGTCGATGCCCTCCTGCGCTACCGGCCACCGGATCATGACGAGGTCGCCGAGCTGAAGCGTCAGCTCGAGCAGCGCGCCGGGGACCCGAAGGCGCTGGTCGCCACGGCGTCGCAACTGGTCTCGGGCCTCACCCATCTCGCCGGCGTCGTAACCGTGCCACGCGAGGCCCACGCGGCGCTGTCGCAGATCGAATTCCTCGGCCTGTCCGGCAACCGCGTGCTCACGATCCTGGTGGTCAACGGTCGCGAGGTCCAGAACCGGGTCGTCCAGCTCGAGCGCCCATTCAGCGCGGAGGAACTGCGCCGCGCGGCGGCCTACCTGAACGAACTGTTCGCCGGGCAGGAGCTCTCGGGCGTTCGCGAGCGGCTGGTCGCGCAATTGCAGGAGACCCGGGAACAGATGAACCGCATGATGGTCGACGCGATCACGCTGGCGCAGTGCGCGTTCGCGGCCGAGCCCCCGGGGCGGGACGCCGACATGGTCGTGGCCGGCGAGACCAACCTGATGGGCTTCGCGGAGATGTCCAACGTCGACCGCCTGCGGCGGTTGTTCGAGGCATTCAACGAGAAGCGCGACATCCTGCACCTGCTCGACCAGAGCCTGCATGCCGAGGGCGTGCAGATCTTCATCGGCCACGAGTCCGGTTACGGCATCCTCGACGACTGCAGCGTGGTGGTCGCGCCCTACACGCAGGACAACCGCGTCGTCGGCGTGCTCGGCGTCATCGGACCGACACGCATGGCCTACGAGCGGGTGATCCCGGTGGTGGACATCGCGGCGCGCATGCTGGGCTCCGCCTTGAATTCCCGCGACTGATCCCCACACCCGGCGCGCATGAACGCAAACGAAAACGAGCAGCCCGGACCCGGCCCGGAGGACGGGCAGTCCCCTGAAGGCGCCTCGTCCGATTCGCTGCTGGCCGCGGCCGAGGGCCGCGCCGAGCAGCTCCGAGCCGATTTCCTGCGGGCGATCGCGGAGCTCGAGAACTTCCGCAAGCGCTCCGCCCGCGAAGTGGACTCCGCCCGGCAGTTCGGCGTCGAGCGCTTCGCCGCCGACCTCCTGCCGGTCGCGGACACGCTGGGTCTCGCGGTTGACTCCGCCGGGACCGCGGATGCGGCGACGCTGGCGCAAGGCCAGGAAGCCGTGCTGCGGCTTCTGCTGAAGGCCTTCGAGCGCGCGGGCCTGACGTCAGTCGACCCCGCCGGGCAGCCCTTCGACCCCGCCCAGCACGAGGCGATGGCGATGCAGCCCTCCGCGGAGCATCCCCCGCATACCGTTCTCCAGGTGGTGCAGAAAGGCTGGCTGCTGAACGGCCGGCTGCTGCGCCCCGCGCGGGTCATCGTGTCGGCCGAATCGGCCGCCCCTGAACCCTCGCCGGACAGTTGAAACCCCGCCCCGGCGGCCCCACAACGCTGACCAGTCCCACTTCCCGGAACACCTGACATGGCCAAGATCATCGGAATCGACCTCGGTACGACCAACTCCTGCGTGGCCGTGATGGAAGGCAGCGCGCCCAAGGTCATCGAAAACAGCGAGGGCGACCGCACGACGCCGTCCGTCGTCGCGTTCACCAAGGACGGCGAGATCGTGGTGGGCCAGCCCGCCAAGCGCCAGGCCGTCACCAACCCGCAGAACACGTTCCATGCGGTGAAGCGCCTTATCGGCCGCCGGTTCGACGACACGGTGGTCCAGAAGGACATCCCGCTCGAGACCTACAAGATCGTGCGCGCCGAAAACGGCGACGCCTGGCTCGAGGCCCAGGGCAAGAACATGGCGCCGCAGGAGATTTCCGCGCGCGTCCTCATGAAGATGAAGAAGACGGCCGAGGACTACCTGGGCGAGAGCGTGACGGACGCCGTGATCACGGTGCCCGCGTACTTCAACGATGCGCAGCGCCAGGCGACCAAGGATGCGGGACGCATCGCAGGTCTCAATGTCCGGCGCATCATCAATGAGCCGACGGCGGCCGCGCTCGCGTACGGCATGGACAAGAAGGGCAAGGACCGCAAGATCGCGGTCTACGACCTCGGCGGCGGCACCTTCGACATCTCGATCATCGAGATCGCGGATGTCGACGGCGAGCGCCAGTTCGAGGTGATGTCCACGAATGGCGATACCTTCCTCGGCGGCGAGGACTTCGACCGTCGCGTGATCGACTACATCGCGGCCGAGTTCCAGAAGGAGAGCGGCGTCGACGTCCGCAAGGACCCGCTCGCCGTGCAGCGCCTGAAGGAAGCCGCCGAGAAAGCCAAGATCGAGCTTTCGTCGGGCCAGCAGACCGAGATCAACCTCCCGTACATCACGGCCGACGCGTCGGGCCCCAAGCACCTGACGCTGAAGCTCACGCGCGCCAAGCTCGAGTCCCTCGTCGAGGACCTCGTGGCCCGCACGGTCGAGCCCTGCCGCATCGCGCTCAAGGATGCGGGGCTTTCGATCAGCGAGGTCGACGAGGTGATCCTGGTCGGCGGCCAGACGCGCATGCCCATGGTCCAGAAGGCGGTCAAGGACTTCTTCGGCAAGGAGCCGCGCAAGGACGTCAACCCGGACGAAGCGGTCGCCGTCGGCGCCGCGATCCAGGGCGGCGTGCTCGCGGGCGACGTCAAGGACGTGCTGCTGCTCGACGTGACGCCGTTGTCGCTCGGCATCGAGACACTCGGCGGGGTGATGACGCGCCTGATCGACAAGAACACGACGATCCCGACCAAGGCCACGCAGGTGTTCTCGACCGCCGAGGACCACCAGAGCGGCGTGACGATCCACGTGCTGCAGGGCGAGCGCGACCGCGCGGGCGACAACAAGTCGCTCGGCAAGTTCGACCTCTCGGACATCCCCCCGGCACCGCGCGGCATGCCGCAGATCGAGGTGACCTTCGACATCGACGCGAACGGAATCCTGAACGTGTCGGCGAAGGACAAGGCGACGGGCAAGGAGCAGCGCATCGTCATCAAGGCTTCCAGCGGACTCTCCGAGGAGGAGATCAAGCAGATGATCCGCGACGCGGAGGCGCACGCGGCGGAGGACAAGAAGTTCCGCGAGCTCGCGGAGACTCGCAACCGCGCCGACGCGCTGTTGCACGCGACCGAGAAATCGCTCAAGGACCTCGGCGACAAGGTGACGGGCGAGGAGCGGGCCGCGATCGAGGCGGCCATCTCGGACCTGCGCGGCGTGCTCAAGGGCGACGACCAGTCGGCCATCGAACACAAGGCCGAGGCGCTCGCCAAGGCGAGCGCGCCGGTGGTGCAGCGTGCGTACCAGGCGGAAGGTGCGGGCGCGGGCGCCGGCGCCGGCGACGCCCCCTCCGATGCGCCGGGTGACGAGCCCGGCAAGGACGACGTGCTCGATGCCGAATTCGAAGAGGTCAAGGACAAGGACAAGGGCGGGAAACCGCATTAAGAGCGGCTTCATTCCGGCAATGAACGATCACATCCGCCGGGTGGCTGCCTGCCACCCGGCGTTTGCGCATGTGGAGCGCCATGTCGAAGCGTGATTTCTACCAGGTGCTGGGCGTGCCGCGTAACGCCACCGAAGAGGCCATCACCAAGGCCTACCGGCGCCTGGCCATGAAATACCACCCGGACCGGAATCCCGACGACAAGGAAGCCGTCGAGCGGTTCAAGGAGGCCAAGGAGGCCTACGAGGTCTTAACCGATGCGCAGAAGCGCGCGGCCTACGACCAGTACGGCAGCGCGGGACTCGACGCGGCGCGCGGGGCGGGCGCGGGCTTCAGTCCGTCGGATGCGTTCGGCGACATCTTCGGAGACATGTTCGGCGACATTTTCGGGGGCGGTCGGCGCGGCGGGCGCAATGCCGTATTCCGCGGCGCGGACCTGCGCTATGAACTCGCGCTCGACCTCGAACAGGCGGTCTTCGGCACCGCGACGGAAATCGACTTTCAGACCGTCAAGGAATGCACCGAGTGCGGAGGTTCGGGTGCGGCCCGCGGCCACACGCCGGCGACCTGCGAAACCTGCTCCGGCGCCGGCCAGGTCCGGATCAGCCAGGGTATTTTCGCGGTCCAGCAGACTTGCCCGCGCTGCAAGGGCCGTGGCTCGATCATCAAGGATCCCTGCCCGAAGTGCGCGGGCCATGGCCGCATGCGCACCAACAAGCGACTGTCGGTGAAGGTTCCCGCCGGCGTCGACACCGGCGATCGCATCCGGCTCGCGGGCGAAGGCGAGGCGGGACGGAACGGCGGGCCGGCCGGCGACCTTTACGTCGAGATCGCGGTGCGCGAGCACCCGATCTTCGAACGCGATGGCGCGCATCTCTCCTGCGAGGTGCCGGTCAGCTTCACCACGGTGGCCCTCGGAGGCTCCGTCGAGGTGCCGACGCTCGAGGGCAAGGCCAACATCAAGGTGCCGGCCGGCACGCAGTCGGGGCGCGTGTTCCGGCTGCGTGAGAAGGGCATCAAGCCCGTGCGCGGCGGGTCGACCGGAGACCTGTTCTGCCGCGTGGTCGTGGAGACGCCTGTCGACCTGGGGGCGGACCAGAAAGAGGCCCTGCGCAGGTTCGAGGCTTCGCTCGCGGCGGACGGGAAGAGGCACAATCCCCGGCAGCGCACCTGGCTGGACGGCGTGCGCCAGTTCTTCGGACGCACGGGTGGCTGACATGAACCCAGTCGCGGTGCTCGGGATCACGGGCCGAGTCGGTCGCTGCCTGGTCCGCGCCATCCGCGAATCGCCGGACTTCGTGCTGAGCGGGGCGCTCGCCTCGCCCACGAGCGCTGCGCTCGGGCGCGACGCCGGTGAGGTGGCGCTGGCCGGCCCCGTCGCCGTGCCGGTGACCTCCGACCGGGGCGAGGCACTTGCCCGCGCCCGGGTCGCCATCGACTTCACGCTGCCGGAAGCATTGCTGGACAACCTGGCGGCCGCGGAGCAGGCGGGAATCCCGCTCGTCGTCGGCATCACGGGCCTCGATGCCCCGCGACAGGCGGCATTGCGCCGCTTCAGCGAACGCCATGCCGTGCTGGTCGCGCCCAATATGTCGCTCGCGGTCAACCTGCTGTTCGGCCTCGCCGGCCGGGCCGCGGCCGCGCTGCCCGCCGACTACGACGTGGAGATCCTCGAGGCGCACCACCGCGGCAAGGCCGATGCGCCGTCGGGAACCGCGCTGTGGCTCGGAGAGGTCGTGGCCGGAGCGCGCGGGGGTACGCTGGCCGAGCACGGGATTTACGGGCGGCTCGGCAACACCGGCGGACGGGCGACCGGGGCCATCGGGTTCGCGAGCCTGCGAGGCGGGGACATCATCGGCCAGCACCAGGTCCTGTTCGCCGGCCCCGGCGAGACGCTCGAGTTCGTGCACCGGACGACCGACCGCATGACGTTCGCCTATGGCGCGCTCGCGGCCGCCCGCTGGATCATCGGCCGCCCGCCGGGGCTTTACGGGATGTCCGACGTCCTCGGAATCTGATGTAGAATCGCCGCTCAGGTCGCGGCCCCCTTTGAAGTGACAGCTGATGACCGGTGGACTCCAATACGGACCCACCCATTCATGTCCTGCGCCTCACGCCGGCGGCCGGCGGGGCAGGGACCGGGAGAACGCCCTGGTGACATCGACACCTGCAGTACTCGCGCTCGAGGACGGCACGGTGTTTCGGGGCATTTCCATCGGCGCCTCCGGCGTCACGACCGGCGAAGTCGTATTCAACACCGCGATGACGGGCTACCAGGAGATCCTGACCGACCCGTCCTACGCCCGCCAGATCGTCACGCTGACCTGCCCGCACGTCGGCAATACCGGCGTCACGCCTGAGGATCTCGAGTCCGATTCGGTGCATGCCGCGGGCCTCGTCATCCGCGACCTGCCATTGCTCCATTCCAGCTGGCGCGCGAGCCACTCGCTGTCTCAGTTCCTGGTCGAAAGCGAGACCGTCGCGATCGCGGGCGTCGACACGCGCAAGCTCACGCGCATCCTGCGCGAGCGCGGTGCGCAAGGCGGCTGCATCGCGACGGCGGACCGCGCCGACGCGGACGTCGCGCTGCGCGCGGCCCGCGCTTTCCCCGGCCTCAAGGGCATGGACCTCGCCAAGGTCGTGTCCGTGCGCGCGCCTTACCAGTGGAACGAGGGCAGCATCGGCCGCGACGCGGGGCGCGTGCTACGTCCGGGCTCGCGCCTGCACGTCGTTGCCTACGACTTCGGCATCAAGCGCAACATCCTGCGGCTGCTCTCCGACTACGGCTGCCGGATGACCGTCGTGCCGGCCCAGACCAGCGCCGCGGACGCGCTGGCGCTCAATCCCGACGGCATCTTCCTGTCGAACGGCCCCGGCGATCCGGAGCCCTGCGACTACGCGATCGCGGCGATCCAGGAATTCCTGCACGCGGACATTCCGGTCTTCGGCATCTGCCTCGGTCACCAGCTGCTCGGGCTGGCGAGCGGCGCCCGCACGCTGAAGATGAAATTCGGCCACCACGGCGCCAATCACCCGGTGCAGGAACTCGCGGGCGGCCACGTGCTGATTACGAGCCAGAACCACGGCTTCGCGGTCGACGAGGCATCGCTGCCCGCCCGGCTCAGGCCGACCCACCGTTCCCTTTTCGACGGGTCGCTGCAGGGCATTGCGCGCACTGACCGCCCGGCGTTCGGCTTCCAGGGCCACCCCGAGGCGAGCCCGGGACCCCACGACCTGAGCCCGCTGTTCGAGCACTTCGTGTTCCTGATGGTGCGCCGCCTGCAACAGATGCTGCGCTCGCAGGCTGCGGTCGCCGAGGGAGCGGCGGCGCGCTGATGGGCAAGCGCACCGACATCGAGAGCATCCTGATCATCGGCGCCGGCCCGATCATCATCGGCCAGGCCTGCGAGTTCGACTACTCCGGCGCACAGGCATGCCGCGCGCTGCGCGAGGAAGGCTACCGCGTCATCCTCGTGAACTCGAACCCCGCGACGATCATGACCGACCCGGACATGGCCGACTCGATCTACATCGAGCCGGTCGACTGGCGCACGGTCGCGCGCATCATCGAGAAGGAGCGCCCGGACGCGCTGCTGCCGACGATGGGCGGGCAGACCGCGCTCAATACCGCGCTCGACCTGGTGCGCGAGGGCGTGCTGGAGAAGTTTGGCGTCGAGATGATCGCGGCCTCGCGCGAAGCCATCGACATGGCCGAGGACCGCGAGCTGTTCCGTAACGCCATGCGCGGCATCGGCCTCGAGTGCCCGAAGTCCTGCATCGCGCACGACCTCGACGAGGCGCTCGCCGTGCAGGCGGAGGTGGGCTACCCGACCGTCATCCGGCCCTCCTTCACGCTGGGCGGCACGGGCGGCGGGATCGCGTTCAACCGCGAGGAATTCGAGGAGATCGTGTTGCGGGGCCTCGACGCGTCGCCGACGGCCGAGGTGCTGATCGAGGAATCCGTGCTCGGGTGGAAAGAGTTCGAGATGGAGGTGGTGCGCGACCGCAAGGACAACTGCATCATCGTCTGTTCGATCGAGAACTTCGACCCGATGGGCGTCCATACGGGGGACTCCATCACGGTAGCGCCGGCGCAGACGCTGACCGACAAGGAATACCAGCGCATGCGCGATGCCTCGATCGCGGTGCTGCGCCAGGTCGGCGTCGAGTGCGGCGGCTCCAACGTCCAGTTCGCGATCAGCCCCGAGGACGGGCGCATGCTCGTGATCGAGATGAACCCGCGCGTCTCGCGCTCATCCGCGCTCGCCTCCAAGGCGACGGGATTCCCCATCGCGAAGGTGGCGGCCAAGCTCGCGGTCGGTTACACGCTCGACGAGCTCCGGAACGAGATCACCGGCGGCGCGACCCCGGCATCCTTCGAGCCCGCGATCGACTACGTCGTCACCAAGGTGCCGCGCTTCACCTTCGAGAAGTTTCCGGGCTCGAACACCCGCCTGACGACCCAGATGAAGTCGGTCGGCGAGGCCATGGCGATCGGCCGGACGTTCCAGGAATCGCTGCAGAAGGCGCTGCGCAGCCTGGAGACCGGATGCGACGGGCTGACGCCGATCCTCGGCCTGCCGCTCGACGCCGATGCCGAACTCCGCCTCGCCGAGGAGCTGCGGCACCCCGGCGGCGACCGCATCCGTTTCGTCGCCGATGCCTTCCGCGCCGGGTGGCCGCTCGGGCGCGTCGCCGCCGAGACCATGATCGACCCGTGGTTCCTGGCGCAGATCGAGGACCTGGTGCACGAGGAGGCGCTGGTGCGCAGCGAGGGCATCACGGGGCTCACCTTCGAGCGCCTGCTCGCCCTCAAGCGCAAGGGATTCTCGGACGCGGCCCTCGCCCGCGCGATGGGCGCGCCGGAGTCGCGCGTGCGGGCGCGCCGCCTGGCCTGTGGCGTGCACCCCGTGTACAAGCGGGTCGACACCTGCGCCGCGGAGTTCGCGACTTCGACCGCTTACCTGTATTCGAGCTACGAGCAGGAATGCGAGTCGGAGCCGACGGCGCGACCCAAGATCATGATCCTGGGCGGCGGGCCCAACCGCATCGGGCAGGGCATCGAATTCGACTACTGCTGCGTGCACGCGGCGCTCGCGCTGCGTGAAGACGGCTTCGAGACGATCATGGTCAATTGCAACCCGGAGACGGTCTCGACCGACTACGACATCTCCGACCGGCTGTACTTCGAGCCGCTCACGTTCGAGGACGTGATGGAAGTGATCAGCCGCGAGAAGCCCCAGGGCGTCATCGTCCAGTTCGGTGGCCAGACGCCGCTCAAGCTCGCGCGCCAGCTCGCCGCCGCGGGCGCGCCGATCATCGGCACCAGCCCGGACTCGATCGACATGGCCGAGGACCGCGAGCGCTTCCAGCAGCTCCTCACGCGGCTCGGGCTGCGCCAGCCCGCGAACGCGACGGCGCGCGACGAGGACCGCGCGATCGAACTCGCGCGCGAGGTCGGGTTCCCGCTTATCGTGCGGCCGTCCTACGTGCTCGGCGGGCGGGCGATGGAGGTCGTGTACGAGGAGGAGGACCTGCGCGCCTACATGCGCGAGGCCGTGAAAGTCTCGAACGAGAGCCCGGTGCTGCTCGACCGTTTCCTGGACCTCGCGATCGAGGTGGACGTGGACGCAGTCTGCGACGGCCAGGACGTCCTGATCGGCGGCATCATGGAGCACGTGGAGCAGGCGGGCGTCCATTCGGGCGACTCGAGCTGCTCGCTTCCTCCGGCGAGCCTTTCGCAGGAGATCCAGGACGAGATCCGCGCGCAGACGCGCAAGATGGCGCAGGCGCTGTCCGTGGTCGGCCTCATGAACGTCCAGTTCGCCATCCAGAACGGCGTGGTCTACGTGCTCGAGGTGAATCCGCGCGCCTCGCGCACCGTCCCCTTCGTTTCCAAGGCGACCGGCCGCCCGCTGGCGAAGATCGCGGCGCGGGTCATGGCCGGCCGCAAGCTGGCCGACCTCGACGCGACCGTCGAGCGGGTACCCCCGTATTACTCGGTCAAGGAAGCCGTGTTTCCGTTCGGCAAGTTCCCGGACTCGGACCCGATCCTCGGCCCCGAGATGAAATCCACGGGCGAGGTCATGGGCACGGGGCGCACGTTCGGCGAGGCCTACGCGAAGTCCCAGGCTGCAAGCGGCGTGCGCCTGCCGACCCGTGGCGTCTGCCTGATCTCCGTGCGCGATCGCGACAAGGAAGCCGCGATCGACATCGCGCGCCGCCTCAGCGAGCGCGGCTTCGAGATCACCGCGACGCAGGGCACCCAGGCGGCGATCGAAGCCGCGGACGTGCCGTGCCGACGCGCGCTGAAGGTGCGCGAGGGACGCCCGCACATCGTGGACATGATCAAGAACGACGAGATCGACCTCATCATCAACACGACCGAGGGCAAGCGCGCCATCCGCGAGTCGCATTCGATCCGTCGCGAGGCGGAGCTGCGCAAGGTCACCTACTACACGACCGTGGCCGCCGCGCACGCGACCCTCGATGCGCTCGACCACCTCGAGGACCACGACGTGAACCGCCTGCAGGACCTGCACCGCGAGCTCGGGGCCGCATGAGGGCGCCGATCACGCTGCGCGGCGCGGAAAAGCTGCGCGAGGAACTGCGCAAGCTGAAGGGCGAGGACCGGCCCGCCATCATCCGCGCGATCGCCGAGGCGCGCTCGCACGGCGACCTCTCGGAGAATGCGGAGTACCACGCGGCGCGGGAGCAGCAGGGTTTCGTCGAGGGCCGCATCAAGGACATCGAGCAGCGCCTTGCGAATGCGCAGGTCATCGACCCGGCGGCGCTGCCGGACACGGGCAAGGTGGTGTTCGGCGCGACAGTCGAGCTCGCGCCGGTCGACGGCGGGCCCGAAGTGCGCTACCAGATCGTCGGTGACGACGAGGCCGACATTCGCCAGGGGCTCGTCTCGATCAACTCGCCGATCGCCCGCGCGCTGATCGGCAAATCGCCCGGCGACGAGGTCGAAGTGGCCGCGCCCGGCGGCCCGCGCGGCTTCGAGGTGCTCGCGGTGCGCCTCGCCTGAATCAGGAATCCGGAAGAAGTATCTTCGCCAACTTGCTGTTTTTCCTGTAGAACAGGCCGACGTTACCGATTCGGTAGACGAACTCGGATTCCGTCAGACGCGCAAGATCGGCGAGGATCGAATCCCGCGATTCCCGGTCGCCGGCACGGGCGCGCAGCTTCACCAGTTCGTGGTGCTCGAGCGCGAGGTTGAGTTCCTCGACGACGCCGGGATTCAGGCCACGCTGGCCGACGAGCACGATCGGATGCAGGTCGTGCCCCAGTTTGCGCAGGTGTTTTTTCTGCCGCTCGGTGAGCGTCATCGTCGCATTATAGGGCTGGTGGAGCGGAGGGATCGGGTGGCGCGGCGCAGCAAGTCGAGCGGCCGGTGGCTGGCGGAGCATTTCGCGGACCCCTACGTGCGGCGGGCCAAGGACGCGGGACTGCGCTCGCGCGCTGCCTTCAAGCTCGAGGAGCTGGATGCCTCCGAGAGGCTCGTGGTGCCGGGCGCCGTGATCGTCGACCTCGGCGCGGCACCGGGCGGCTGGAGCCAGTACGCGGCCCGCAAGCTGGCGGGCAACGGTCGCGTCTTTGCGCTCGACCTGCTGCCGATGGACGCGATCGCCGGGGTTACCTTCATACAGGGCGATTTTCGCGAGCAGGCGGTGCTCGAAGCCCTCCTGGGCGAGATTGCCGGCGGGGAGGTCGACCTTGTGTTGTCGGACATGGCCCCCAACATCAGCGGTGTGGACGTGGTGGACCACGCCCGGGCCGCGGATCTCGAGGCGCTGGCGCTCGATTTCGCGCTCAGGGTCCTGGGAGCGGAGGGTGCGCTGGTGATGAAGGTCTTCCAGGGTGCCGGGTTCCAGGAGCTCCTGGCCGAGGCCCGCCGACGCTTCACCGCGGTACGGATGCGCAAGCCGAAAGCCTCGAGGCAGCGCAGTTCCGAGGCCTACTTGGTGGCGAGGGGACCCCGTCCGGTGTAAGGTGAAACTAGCGCCTTTGCGTTGCGGTCCAAGTCCTTGATCCGCCGGCATTCGCGGCGCCCTGGAGCCTGAACTTGAACGATCTGACCAGAAACATCGTCCTGTGGGTCGTGATCGCGATCGTACTGCTCGCGGTCTTCTCGAATTTCGGCCAGCGCGCTTCCGCGCCTGACGAGCTGGCGTATTCGCAGTTCCTCAGCGAGGTTCGCAGCGGAGGCATCCGCTCGGCCACCTTCAAGGGCGACATGATCGTCGGCGAGCGCGCGAGCGGTGGCCCATACGTCACCCACAATCCCGAGACCGACAACACGCAGCTCATCGGCCTGCTCGACAAGCAGAGCATCGAGTTCGATGCGGCGCCGCCCGAGCGCCAGGGTTTCCTGCTGCAACTGTTCATTTCCTCGTTCCCGATCCTGTTGCTGATCGGCGTGTGGATCTATTTCATGCGCCAGATGCAGGGCGGCGCGGGCGGGCGGGGCGCGATGTCGTTCGGCAAGAGCCGCGCGCGATTGCTGTCCGAAGACCAGGTCAGCGTCACATTTGCCGACGTCGCCGGCATCGACGAGGCGAAGCAGGAGGTCGGCGAGATCGTCGATTTCCTGAAAGACCCGTCCAAGTTCCAGAAGCTCGGCGGCAAGATCCCGAAGGGCGTGCTGATGGTCGGCAGCCCGGGCACCGGCAAGACGCTGCTCGCGCGTGCCATCGCCGGCGAGGCGAAGGTGCCGTTCTTCACGATATCCGGCTCCGACTTCGTCGAGATGTTCGTCGGCGTCGGCGCCAGCCGCGTGCGCGACATGTTCGAGCAGGCGAAGAAGCATGCGCCGTGCATCGTGTTCATCGACGAGATCGACGCGGTCGGCCGTCATCGCGGCGCCGGCCTCGGCGGCGGTCATGACGAGCGCGAGCAGACCCTGAACCAGCTGCTGGTCGAGATGGACGGCTTCGAGGGCAACGAAGGCGTCATCGTCATCGCCGCGACCAACCGGCCCGACGTGCTCGATCCCGCCCTGCTGCGACCCGGCCGATTCGACCGCCAGGTCGTCGTGCCGCTGCCGGACGTGCGCGGCCGCGAGCAGATCCTGAAGGTCCACATGCGCAAGGTGCCGATCGCCGACGACGTGCGCCCCGGCATCATCGCGCGCGGCACGCCCGGATTCTCCGGCGCGGACCTCATGAACCTGGTCAATGAGGCGGCGCTGTTCGCGGCCCGCGCGAACAAGCGCCTCGTCACGATGGACGAGTTCGAGCGCGCCAAGGACAAGATCATGATGGGCGCCGAGCGGCGCTCGCTGGTCATGAGCGACGACGAGAAGAAGCTCACGGCCTATCACGAGGCGGGACACACGATCGTCGGCCGCCTCTCGCCCGATCACGACCCCGTCTACAAGGTTACGATCATGCCGCGCGGTCGCGCCCTCGGCGTCACCTTCTACCTGCCCGAGGGCGATCGCTACAGCACGAGCAAGCGCCAGCTCGAGAGTCGCCTGACCTCCATCTTTGGCGGGCGAGTCGCCGAGCAGATCATCTTCGGCAAGGAAGCGGTCACGACCGGTGCGCAGAGCGACATCGAGTACGCGACCAAGCTCGCCCGCAGCATGGTCACGCGCTGGGGCTTCTCGGACAAGCTCGGGCCGCTGGCCTACAGCGAGGACCAGGAGGAGGTCTTCCTCGGCCACTCGGTCGCGCGCGCCAAGCACATCTCCGACGACACGCAGCGCATCATCGACGAGGAAGTTCGCAAGCTGATCGACGAGGGCTACCAGCGGGCGGACGGGATCCTCCGGGACAACATGACGATCCTCCATGCGATGGCCCAGGCGCTCCTCAAGTACGAGACACTCGATTCGACCCAGATCGACGACGTGATGGCCGGCCGCGTGCCGAAGGCGCCTCAGGACTGGGAAGACACCGGCGCGCCCAGCGGTGGCGGCGGAGCGGTCAAGCCCGAACCCGTGATCGGCCCGCCGGCCAGCCAGACCTGAGCCCCGGCGCCGCGCGCGCCCCTGGGTCACGGTCGCAGGCCCGACCGCATGCACCTCCAGTGCGGCCGCTTCCCGCTCGACCTCGGCCAGCCCGTGGTCATGGGCGTGCTCAACGTCACCCCGGACTCCTTTTCAGATGGCGGGCGCTTTCGCGACGTGCAGGCAGCCGTCTCGCATGCCGAACGCATGGCCGCGGACGGCGCTGCGATCATCGACGTCGGCGGCGAGTCGACCCGACCGGGCAGCGACCCGGTCGGCGAGGACGAGGAACTGCGGCGTGTCCTCCCCGTGATCGAGCGCCTGGCCGCTACGCTTTCAATCCCGGTTTCCGTCGATACGCGGAAGCCGGGCGTGATGCGTCGCGCGATCGCGACGGGCGCGTCGCTCGTGAACGACGTCGCCGCGCTCACGGCGCCGGGGGCGATCGAGGCGGTCGCAGGCAGCGAAGTGGCGGTGTGCCTGATGCACATGCAGGGTGAGCCCGGCTCGATGCAGGACGCGCCGACCTATGTCGACGTGGTGGGTGAGGTACGCGTGTTCCTGCGCAGCCGCGTGGCCGCCTGCGTGGCGGCGGGGATTCCGCGATCGCGCATCGCGGTCGACCCCGGCTTCGGGTTCGGCAAGACCCTGGAGCACAACCTGGCGCTGCTGGCGGGTATCCCGGACCTGGCAGCAGACGGCCTGCCGGTACTCGCGGGCCTTTCGCGCAAGCGGATGATCGGCGTCCTCACGGGCCGCGACGGGTCCGACCGACTCGCCGGCAGCCTCGCGGCCGCCGTGGTCGCGGCGGAGCGGGGTGCGCGCATCATCCGGGCGCACGACGTACGGGAAACGGTGGATGCGCTGCGGGTCGTGGCGGCGGCCGGCGCGATGCGGGACAATCGGAGAAACCTCTGATTTGCCCCAGCGTGGGCGCGACCGTGGCGATATTTGTCCGTGGCAAGGCGCGAGGAGCGATGTGTATCCTGTGATACATGAGCGACGAGCAACGGCGCCACGGACAAATATCGCCCGGTCCCGACGGGTTCCGCGCGGGCCTTGGCGGGACTTCGTTGCTCGCCTCGCCCATAGTCCCTGCTATGGGGCTTCGGCTCGTGCCTTGTCCCGCCAAGGCGCGCGCGTAACGCGCTCCACGCTGGGATAAATCAGAGGTTCCTTAGCATGCGGTACTTCGGCACGGACGGGGTGCGCGGTCGGGTCGGGACGCATCCGATGACCGTCGAGTTCGCGCTGCGCCTGGCGGGCGCGGCCGCGCGCGTGCTTACGCCCGAGGGCGGCCGGGTGCTGGTCGGCAAGGACACGCGGCTCTCGGGATACATGTTCGAAGCCGCGCTCGAGGCCGGCTTCGTCGCCGCGGGTGTCGACGTGCTGCTCGTCGGGCCCCTGCCGACTCCGGGCATCGCCTACCTCGTGCAGCGACTCGGCTGCGACTTCGGCGTCGTCATCAGCGCCTCGCACAACCGCTACGACGACAACGGCATCAAGTTCTTCGACCGCGAAGGCGGGAAGCTCGCCGACGACCTCGAGGAGGCGATCGAGTCGCACCTCGACGAGCCGGCGCCGACACGCGAATCGAGCGAGCTCGGCCGCGCCACCCGCGTCGACCGTGAGCGCATGCTGTACCAGGACTTCTGCGCCTCGACGCTGCCGCAGGGCATGCGCCTCAGCGGGCTCAAGCTCGTCATCGATTGCGCAAACGGCGCCGGCTACAAGGTCGGCGCCCCGCGTGCTGGCGGACCTCGGGGCCGAGATCGTGCCGATAGGCTGCTCGCCGAACGGCCGCAACATCAACGACGGCTGCGGCTCGACCGAACCGGGCCTGCTCAAGCTCACCGTCTCCGGCGTGCGGGCGGACGCGGGCATCGCGCTCGACGGCGACGGCGACCGGCTGGTCATGGCGGATCACCTCGGCCGTACCGTGGACGGGGACCAGCTTCTCTATGTGCTCGCCAGGGCCCGCCTCGCCGCCGGCGAATTGAAGGGTCCGGTCGTCGGTACCGTGATGAGCAACCTCGGGCTCGAACTCGCGCTCAAGGACCTCGGCGTGCCGTTCTTGCGCGCGGCGGTGGGTGACCGGCACGTCCTGCAGCTCTTGCGCACCCACGCAGGCGTGCTGGGCGGCGAGGCGTCCGGGCACCTGCTCGTGCTCGACAAGGCGACCACGGGGGACGGGCTGATCGTCGCGCTCCAGGTGCTGGCCGTGATGAAGGCAACCGGCAAGTCGCTGGCCGAACTGGCGGCCGGGCTGCAGCGCTTCCCGCAGCAGCTCATCAACGTGCGCGTCGCAAAGCGCTTCGATGCGGCCCGGGAACCCTCGGTCGCGGCGGCCATCGCACGCGTCGAAAGGTCGCTCGGCGCGCGCGGGCGAGTCGTACTCCGCGCTTCCGGCACCGAACCGCTGATTCGCGTGATGGTCGAGGGCGAGGACTCGCAGTCCGTCGGACTCCATGCCGAGGAGCTGGCGGCTGCCGTGCGCGCCGCTGCGCCCGCCGCATGAACCACGCGCTGCGCAAGCCGCTCGTCGCCGGCAACTGGAAGATGCACGGCAGCGGCGCGGATGCGGCCCGGCTCGTCGACGGGCTGGTCGCGAATGGTGCCGGTTCGGGCGCGGCCGAAGTCGTCGTCTGTCCGCCGTTCGTGTACCTGGCGGAGGTCGGTCGAAGGCTGCAGGGCAGCGCCATCGGGCTGGGCGCCCAGGACGTCTGCGCGGAAGAGCCCGGGGCGCAGACCGGCGAAGTTGCGGCATCGATGCTCGTCGACGTCGGCTGCCGTTACGTGATCGTCGGCCACTCGGAGCGGCGCGCCCTGTACGCGGAACACGACGGGCTCGTGGCACGCAAGTTCGCCGCGGCCTGCCGTCACGGGCTCGTGCCCCTGCTATGCGTCGGCGAATCGCTGCAGGAGCGGGAAGGCGGCGCGACGCGCGCCGTCATCCTGCGCCAGCTGGACGCGGTCCTTTCGGCGTCGGCCATCGGGGCGTTTGCCCGGGCGGTGGTGGCCTACGAGCCGGTCTGGGCGATCGGCACCGGGCGCACGGCGTCGCCGGAACAAGCCCAGGAGGTTCACGCCCTCGTCCGCGGCCGGATCGCGGAAAAAGATGCTACAATTGCCGCTTCCCTTCGGGTCCTGTACGGGGGCAGCGTCAAGGCGGTCAATGCCGCGGAGCTGTTCGCGATGCCTGATGTGGACGGCGGACTGATCGGCGGCGCATCGCTCAAGGCGGACGAGTTCGCGGGCATCTGCGCCGCCGCCGGCCGCTGACGGGCTGCCAAGGGCTAAACGGACATGTTGCAACACCTGATTACATTCCTGCACGGGCTGCTGTGCTTCGCGATCGTTGCTCTCGTGCTTCTTCAGCGGGGCAAAGGCGCCGACGCGGGTGCGGGTTTCGGGTCGGGGGCCTCGGGGACGGTCTTCGGTGCCCGCGGTTCGGCGACGTTCTTCTCGAAGCTGACGGCGATCCTCGCGACGCTGTTCTTCCTGACGAGCATGTCGCTCGCCTGGTTCGCGACGCGGCCGAGCGTCGAGGCGCCGAAGAGCATCGTCGATACCGCGGTGACCGAGCCCGCGCCGGCTTCGGGCGTCGACGGCGACGCGGTGCCGGCCCTGCCTGATGCGCCGCCGGCGGAGCAGCCCCAGCCGGATGGCGAGTGACCGGGACATCATCGATTTCAGTGCCGACGTGGCGGAATTGGTAGACGCGCTAGCTTGAGGGGTTAGTGGGGAAACCCGTGTCGGTTCGAGTCCGACCGCCGGCACCATTGGAGTCCTGCAACTGACCGTCCGGGGGTCCCAAGCGACCTGCCGGGAGTTACAATGCGCCCGGTCTGCGCGGCCCGTCCCGCGCGCGAGGGCGGTCACCGCATTGCTTGATAACTACCTGCCAATCCTGATCTTTCTCGCGGTCGCCGGCGGCTTCGGCCTCGTGCTGCTCACGCTCGGCTGGGTGCTGGGCCCGCGTCGCCCGGATGCCGAGAAGGTCTCTGCCTACGAGTGCGGTTTCGAGGCGTTCGAGGACTCGCGCACCAAGTTCGACGTCCGCTACTACCTGGTCGCGATACTTTTCATCATCTTCGACCTCGAGATCGCGTTTCTCTTCCCGTGGGCGGTGTCGCTCGACTCGATTGGCGGCTTCGGCCTGCTGTCGATGGGCGTGTTCCTCGCCGTCCTCGTGGTCGGCTTCGTCTACGAATGGAAGAAAGGGGCGCTCGAATGGGATTGAACGAGGCCGCCCCGGAGCTCGCGCCCGTCGTGCAGGGACGTGGATTCGTCACGACCAGCATCGACAACCTCATGAACTGGGCGCGCACGGGTTCGCTGTGGCCGATGACCTTCGGCCTTGCCTGCTGCGCGGTGGAGATGATGCATGCCGGTGCCGCGCGCTACGACCTGGACCGTTTCGGGGTCGTGTTCCGCGGCAGCCCGCGCCAGTCCGACGTGATGATCGTGGCCGGCACGCTGGTCAACAAGATGGCCCCGGCGCTGCGCAAGGTGTATGACCAGATGCCGGAGCCGCGCTGGGTGATCTCGATGGGTTCCTGCGCGAACGGGGGCGGTTACTACCACTATTCCTACGCCGTGGTGCGCGGCTGCGACCGAATCGTGCCGGTCGACGTCTACGTGCCGGGCTGCCCGCCGACCGCGGAAGCGCTGGTCTACGGTATCCTGCAGCTCCAGGACAAGATCCGCCGCACCAGCACCATCGCCCGCGGTCCGGCATGAGCCGCGTCGAGGCGACCGCACGGTCCATCGCAACCCGGTTCGGCGATCGCGCGCGGCCGGCTGCGGCGCTGCCCGGGGAAGTCGCGATAGAAGTCGCGCCCGCGGAGCTCGTGACCGTCTGCAGGGAACTCCGGGACGCGCCCGATCTGGCGTTCGAGCAGCTGATCGACCTTTCGGGCATCGACTACCTGGATTACGGGCGCTCGGAATGGGCGACCCTGGACGCGACTTCGAGCGGCTTCAGCCGCGGCGTCGATCGCGGCGGGCGGCACGAGGCGCCGGCGGCCGAGGGCCGATTCGCGGTTTCCTACCAGTTGCTCTCGGTGTCGCGCAACACGCGGCTGCGGTTGCGTTGCTTCTGCCCTGCGGGCGAGCCGCCGATGATCGACTCGGTCGCGGAGGTGTGGGCCGCAGCCAACTGGTACGAGCGGGAAGCCTTCGATCTCTACGGCATCCTGTTCCGCGGCCATCCCGACCTGCGCCGCATCCTGACCGACTACGGCTTCATCGGCCACCCGTTCCGCAAGGACTTCCCGCTTTCCGGCTACGTCGAGGTGCGCTACGACCCCGCGCGTGGCCGCGTCGTGCAGGAGCCGGTCAGCATCGAGCCGCGGGTCACGGTACCCAAGGTGATCCGCAAGGATCGCACGCCCGGGGCGGCGGGGACGGGCGGCAATGCCTGAGATCCAGAACTTCACGCTCAACTTCGGGCCCCAGCACCCGGCGGCGCACGGGGTGCTGCGCCTCGTCCTCGAAATGGACGGCGAGGTGATCCAGAAGGCAGACCCGCACATCGGGCTGCTGCATCGCGCGACCGAGAAGCTGGCCGAGTGGAAGCCGTTCAACCATTCGATCGGCTACATGGACCGCCTCGATTACGTGTCCATGATGTGCAACGAGCACGCCTATGTGCGCGCGATCGAGCAGTTGCTCGGCATCCGGGCGCCTGAGCGCGCGCAGTACATCCGCACGATGTTCGACGAGATGACGCGCATCCTGAACCACCTGATGTGGATCGGCTCCCACGGGCTCGACATCGGGGCCATGACGGTCTTCCTGTATGCGTTCCGCGAGCGCGAGGACCTGATGGACTGCTACGAGGCGGTGTCCGGCACCCGCATGCACGCCACCTATTACCGGCCCGGCGGTGTCTACCGCGACCTGCCGGCCACGATGCCGCAGTACAAGGCGTCGAAGTACCGCAGCCAGGGCGACCTCGAGCGGCGCAACGCGGCGCGATCCGGATCGCTCCTGGACTTCATCGACGACTTCACCAACCGTTTCCCGGCCTGCGTCGACGAGTACGAGACGCTGCTGACCGACAATCGCATCTGGAAACAGCGGACGGTCAACATCGGCATCGTCCCGCCCGAGCGCGCGCTGTCCCTCGGCTTCACCGGCCCGATGCTGCGCGGCTCGGGCGTGGCCTGGGACCTGCGCAAGAAACAGCCCTACGCGAGCTACGACCGCGTCGACTTCGACGTGCCGGTCGGCGTGAACGGCGACTGCTACGACCGCTACCTCGTGCGGGTCGCTGAGATGCGGCAGTCGAACCGCATCATCCGCCAGTGCGTGGAGTGGCTGCGGGCGAATCCCGGCCCGGTGATGCTGGAGGACCACAAGGTCACCCCGCCGCACCGCGGCGAGATGAAGGACGACATGGAATCCCTCATCCACCACTTCAAGCTCTTCACGGAAGGGTATTGCGTGCCGGAAGGCGAGACCTATGCGGCCGTCGAGGCGCCGAAGGGCGAGTTCGGCGTATGGCTGGTGTCGGACGGCGCGAACAAGCCCTATCGCGTCAAGTGCCGCGCGCCCGGGTTCGCGCACCTGGCGGCGATGGACGAGCTCACGCGCGGCCACATGCTGGCCGATGTGGTCGCGATGATCGGCACGATGGACATCGTGTTCGGCGAGATCGACCGGTGAGCGCGCCGGTCGCCGCTGTCGGCGCGCTCACCGAGCACACGCGTCACGAGATCGACCGCTGGCTCGCGCGCTTTCCCGCGGACCGGCGCCGCTCGGCGGTGATCGCCGCGCTGCGCGAGGCGCAGCACCAGAACGGAGGTTTCCTGACACCGCCGCTGATGGACGCGGTCGCGGAGTACATCGGCCTGCCGCCGATCCAGGTCTACGAAGTCGCGAGCTTCTACTCGATGTTCGAGACCCGGCCCTGCGGACGCGTGCACGTCTCGGTGTGCACGAACATCAGCTGCATGCTGCGCGGCTCCGACCAGATCGTCGCGGCCGTCGAGAAGCACCTCGGCATCCGCACCGGCGAGAGCACGCCGGACGGCCGGATCTACCTGAAGCGCGAGGAAGAGTGCCTCGCGGCCTGCAACAACGCGCCGATGATGATGGTCGACCACGTGTACCACGAGAACCTGACGCCCGAGTCGGCTCTCAAGGTGCTGGACGGGGTGAAATGACCGTGCCGCGCGAGATGAACCAGGTCGTTTTCGAGCCGCTCTCGCACGCCGAGAGCTGGACGCTGCCCGTGTACGAGAAGCTGGGGGGATACGAGGCCTGGCGCAGGATCCTGCGGGAGAAGACGACGCGCGAGGCCGTCATCGAGGAAGTGAAGGCATCGGGCCTGCGCGGCCGCGGCGGCGCCGGCTTCCCGACCGGCGTGAAGTGGAGCTTCATGCCGCGGGGCACCCCCGGCCAGAAATACGTCGTGTGCAACTCGGACGAGAGCGAGCCCGGCACCTGCCACGACCGCGACATCCTGCGTTTCAACCCGCATTCGGTGATCGAGGGCATGGCGATCGGCGGATACGCGATGGGCGCGACCGTCGGCTACAACTACATCCGCGGGGAGTTCCTGGCCGAGCCATTCCCGCGCTTCGAGTCGGCGCTCGCGGAAGCCTATGCCGCGGGCCTCCTCGGCAAGGACATACAGGGCACCGGCATCGATTTCGACCTCCATGCCGTCGCGGGCGCCGGGGCCTACATCTGCGGCGAGGAGACGGCGCTGCTCGAATCGCTCGAGGGCAAGCCCGGCAAGCCGCGTTTCAAGCCGCCGTTCCCGGCCAACTTCGGCCTCTACGGCAAGCCGACGACCATCAACAACACACTCTCGTTCGCCTCGGTGCCCGCGATCATGCGCAAGGGAGCGAAATGGTTCGCCGAGATGGGCGTGCCGAACGCGGGCGGCACGGTGATCTTCTCCGTGTCGGGGCATGTCGAGAAGCCGGGCAACTACGAATTGCCGATGGGCATCCCGTTCCGCGAGCTGCTCGAGATCAGCGGCGGCGTACTCAAGGGCCGCAAGCTCAAGGCGGTCATCCCGGGCGGCTCGTCGGTCCCGGTGCTGCCGGCCGCGCTGATCATGGATTGCACCATGGACTACGATTCGTTGCGCAAGGCCGGAAGCTCCGTCGGCACCGGTGCGATGATCGTCATGGACGAGACGACCTGCATGGTACGGGTGCTGGAGCGCATCTCGCGCTTCTACATGGCCGAATCCTGCGGCCAGTGCACGCCGTGTCGCGAGGGCACCGGCTGGCTCACGCGCATGCTGCGCAGGATCCTGGCCGGGCAGGGCAAGATGTCCGACCTCGACCTGCTGGTCCAGGTGGCGAACCAGATCGAGGGCCACACCATCTGCGCGCTCGGGGACGCCGCGGCCTGGCCGGTGCAGAGCTTCCTGCGCCATTTCCGGCACGAATTCGCGTACATGATCGAGCACGGCGGCAAGAGCATCGTGGATGCGCCCCAGCAGGCGGTGGCATGAGCGAGGACGTCGTCAACGTCGAGGTCGACGGCCAGCCGCTCAAGGCGCGCAAGGGCCAGATGATCATCCAGCTCACCGACCAGGCTGGCGTGTACGTGCCGCGGTTCTGCTACCACGAGAAGCTGTCGATCGCGGCCAACTGCCGCATGTGCCTCGTCGAGGTGGAGAAGGCGCCGAAGCCGATGCCGGCCTGCGCGACACCAGTCGCCGAGGGCATGAAGGTATTCACGCGCTCGCCGCGGGCGCTCGCCGCGCAGAGGGCGACGATGGAGTTCCTGCTGATCAACCATCCGCTCGACTGCCCCATCTGCGACCAGGGCGGTGAGTGCGAGCTGCAGGACCTGGCGCTCGGCTTCGGCAGTGCGGAATCCCGCTTCGACGAGCGCAAGCGCGTGGTCAAGGACAAGAACCTCGGCCCGCTGATCTCGACCGACATGACGCGCTGCATCCACTGCACGCGCTGCGTCCGCTTCACCGCGGAGATCGCCGGCGTGCAGGAGCTCGGGGCGACCGGCCGCGGCGAGACCATGGAGATCGGGACGTTCATCGAGAAGAGCGTCGACCACGAGCTGTCGGGCAACGTCATCGACCTGTGCCCCGTGGGAGCGCTGAACTCCAAGCCGTTCCGGCACCGTGCCCGCTCCTGGGAAATGACCGAGCACGCGCTCGTCTCGCCGCACGACGGCATGGGCACCAACCTCTGGGGACACGTGCTGCGCGGCCGACTGATGCGCGTCGTCCCGCGCGTCAACGAGGAGATCAACGAGAACTGGATCGCCGACCGCGACCGTTTCTCCTACGAGGGTCTCTATGCGCCGGACCGGCTGCGGGCGCCGATGCTGCGCGTCGAGGGACGCTGGCAGGAGGTCGGCTGGGAGCGGGCGCTGGAGGCAGCGGCCGCGCTGCTGCGCGATGCCGTAAAGGAGGGCGGGGCCGGCCAGATGGGCTTCCTCGCGGCACCCGGATCGACCAACGAGGAGGCGTACCTGTTCGCGCGCATCGCGCGCGGGCTGGGCTCGCATAATGTCGACTCGCGCCTGCGTCAGCTCGACTACTCGGACCAGGACAGCGATGCCGCTTATCCGGGCCTCGGAATCGCCCTGGCCGAAGTCGATTCCCTGGGCGCGATCCTGCTCGCCGGCTGCCACGTGCGCGACGAAGCGCCGATCCTCGCGCACCGCGTGCGCAAGGCGGCGCTCGCGGGCTGCAAGGTGAGCCTGCTGTCGACCCGAGCCCAGCAATGCCATTTCCCGGTGCTGCAGGAAGTCATGGTGGAACCGTCGGGGTTGGCGCAGGGGCTGGCCGCGCTCGCCGAGGGCGGCGCGCCGGATGCCGCGCAGAAGGCCGTCGTCGAGTCGCTGTCCACGGGCCGCAGCGCGATCGTGCTGGGCGGCCTCGCCATGCGCCACACGCATTTCGCCGACATACGGGCCGCTGCCGCGCGAGTTGCGGCCCGGACCGGCGCCACGCTCGGATTCCTGCCCGACGGCGGCAATGCCGCGGGCGCGGCGCTCGCGGGCGCGCTGCCTCACCGCCTGCCGGGCGGACGCCCGGATCCTTCACCGGGGCTCGACGTCGGCCGAATGCTGGAATCGCCACTCGCCGCTTGCGTGCTCCTGGGCAGCATCGAGCCTGCCCACGACATCGGCATTCCCGGCGCCGCGGACGCGCTCGCGGCGTGCCGACGCCTGATCGCAATCACGCCGTATGCGGATCCGGAGGTGATGGCCGCCGCACAGGTCATGCTGCCGATGGGGGGCTTCGCGGAATCCTCGGGCAGCTACGTCAACGTCGAGGGCCGCTGGCAGGAATTCCTCGGCTGCGCCAAGCCGGTCGGAGAGTCGCGGCCCGGCTGGAAGATCCTCCGCGTGCTCGGCAACCTGCTGGCGCTCGAGGGTTTCGGCTACGAGAGTTCGGCCGACGTCCTCGCGGAGTTGCGCGGGCTTGCCGGCGCCGCGTCCTATGACGGCCGCCTGTCGCCGAAAGGGGGGAAAGCAAGCCGCAGCGGCGTGGCGAAACGACGCACGTCCCCATCTACGGCACGGACGCGCTCGTGCGCCGCGCGCCGGCCCTGCAGAAGACGCGTGCGGCGCTCGCCGGCGCGGCGAGGGCGGGCTGAGCCGTGCCTGCCTTCATCACGGACCTGCTGGCGGCGTTCACTCCCGAGTGGCAGGCCGTGATCATCGCCACGTTCAAGGTGGTCGTCGTGCTGCTGACGATCGTGGTTGCGGTGGCGATGCTGACGCTCGCCGAACGCAAGGTGATCGGCTACATGCAGCTGCGCCGCGGTCCGAACCGGATCGAGATCTTCGGCCTGCCGATCCTGCGCGGGCTCGCACAGCCCTTCGCGGACGTGATCAAGCTGCTGCTCAAGGAGATCATCGTCCCCGGCCGCTCGTCCCGCTTCCTGTTCCTGCTGGCGCCGCTGATCGTCCTGGTGCCGGCGATGGCCGCCTGGGCCGTGATGCCGATCTCGCCCGAGTTCGTGATCGCCGACATCGACGCGGGCCTCCTGTTCATCCTCGCGCTGACGTCCCTCGGCGTCTACGGCGTGATTCTGGCCGGCTGGGCCAGCAACTCGAAGTACGCCTTCCTCGGCGCGATGCGGTCCGCCGCGCAGATGGTCGCCTACGAGATCGCGATGGGCTTCGCGCTGGTCGGCGTGCTGATGGCGGCCGGCAGCCTCAACCTCGGCGAGATCGTGCGCGAGCAGCAGGGCGCGGCCCTCAGCTGGAACTGGTCGTGGCTGTTCCCGCTGCTCATCGTCTACATGATCTCCGGCATCGCTGAGACCAACCGCGCGCCGTTCGACGTTGCCGAGGGCGAGTCCGAGATCGTCGCGGGCTTCCACGTCGAGTACTCGGGCGCCGCGTTCGCGACGCTGTTCGCGCTGCCCGAATACGCGAACATGATCCTGATCTCCGGGCTCACGGCCGTCCTGTTCTTCGGCGGCTGGCTGAGCCCGCTCGACGGTTACCTGTCGGCCGATGCGGCCATCCGCGGCGTTCCCGTCCTCGGCGCGTTCCTCGGCGACGGCTTCCACTGGCTGTGCCTGAAGATCTCCGTGTTCCTGTTCATCTTCCTGTGGGTGCGCGCGACCTTTCCGCGCTACCGCTACGACCAGATCATGCGGCTCGGCTGGAAGGTGCTGATCCCGATCACGCTGGTCTGGATCGCGGTAGAGGGCGTGCTCGCCTGGCTCAAGGTCGGCCCCTGGGCGGTGTGAGGCATCCATGAAAAGCATCCGCTCCCTGTTCCAGACCGTATTCCTCTCCGAGCTCCTGCGCGGGCTCTGGGTCACGGGCCGGAATTTCTTCCGGCCCAAGGTCACGCTGAATTACCCGGAGGAGAAGACGCCGCAGTCGCCGCGCTTCCGCGGCCTGCATGCGCTCCGGCGCTACCCGAACGGCCAGGAGCGCTGCATCGCCTGCAAGCTGTGCGAGGCGGTTTGCCCCGCGCTCGCGATCACGATCGAGTCGGACGTCGGATCCGACGGCACCCGCCGCACGACGCGCTATGACATCGACCTGTTCAAGTGCATCTACTGCGGATTCTGCGAGGAGGCATGCCCGGTCGACGCCATCGTCGAGACGCGCATCCACGAGTATCACATGGAGAACCGCGGCGAGAACATCATGACCAAGGACAAGCTCCTCGCGATCGGCGAGAAGTACGAAGCGATGATTGCCGCCGACAAGGCGTCGGACTCGCGCTTCCGGTAAGCCCGATGCTCGTCGAAATCCTGTTCTGGACGTTCTCCGCCGTGCTGGTCGGCGCCGCGCTCGGCGTGATCCTGTCGCGCAACCCCGTGCACTCGGTGCTTTACCTGGTGCTCTGCTTCTTCAATGCCGCGGTGTTGTGGCTGCTGATCCAGGCCGAATTCCTCGCCATCGTCCTGGTTCTGGTCTACGTCGGCGCCGTCATGGTGCTATTCCTGTTCGTCGTCATGATGCTCGACGTCAACATCGAGGAACTGCGCGAGGGCTTTGCGCGCAATGCCCCCCTCGGCGTGCTCATCGCCCTGATCATGGTCGTCGAGCTCGCCTACGTGCTGTGGGTGCGGCGGCTCGGCATCGAACTGCCGGGGGCGGTCGTGCCGGCCGCGGAGGGCGCGAGCAACACGGCGGAGATCGGTGCCGTCCTGTACACGGAGTACGCGTACCCGTTCCAGCTCGCCGCGATCGTGCTCCTGATCGCCATCGTCGCCGCGATCACGCTGACAATGCGCCGCCGGCCCGGGCTCAAGGTGCAGGACGTCGCGGCGCAGGTGGCCGTGAAGGCCGCCGACCGCGTGCGCCTCGTCAGCATGGCGCCGGAGCGCGATCCATGATCGGCCTCGCGCATTACCTGCTGCTCGCCGGCGTGCTGTTCGCCATCGCCGTCGCCGGCATATTCATCAACCGCAAGAACGTGATCCTGCTGCTGATGTGCATCGAGCTGATGCTGCTTGCGGTCAACTTCAACTTCGTCGCCTTCTCCCGCTTCCTGGGAATCCTCGACGGCCAGGTGTTCGTGTTCTTCATCCTGACCGTGGCCGCCGCCGAGGCGGCCATCGGGCTCGCGATCCTGGTGGTGCTGTTCCGCAAGCGCCGCAGCATCAACGTCGAGGAACTCGACGCCATGAAGGGTTGACCGTGGATTTCGCAGCCGCCTGCCTCGTCATCGTCCTCGCGCCGCTGCTCGCCGCCGTCGTCTCCGGGCTGGGCGGGCGCCTGGTCGGCCGCGCCGGCGCGCACACGCTGTGCATCGCGGGCGTCACGGTTTCCTTCGTCGGCTCGGCGTGGGTCCTGCAGCAGATGCTGGGCGGCGCGCCCGTGTTCAACGAGGCGGTGTACACCTGGGGCGTCAGCGACGGCCTGCGGATGGAGATCGGGTTCCTGATCGACAACCTGAGCGCGCTGATGATGACGGTCGTCACGTTCGTGTCGCTCGCCGTGCACGTGTACACGATCGGCTACATGCGCGACGACCCGGGCTATACCCGGTTCTTCGCCTACATCTCGCTGTTCACGTTCGCGATGCTGATGCTCGTGATGTCGAACAACTTCCTGCAGCTGTTCTTCGGCTGGGAGGCGGTCGGCCTGGTCTCGTACCTGCTGATCGGATTCTGGTACAAGCGCCCGACGGCGATCTTCGCCAACTACAAGGCGTTCCTGGTCAACCGGATCGGCGACTTCGCGTTCATCGTCGCGATCGCGATCATCGTCGCCTACATGGGCAGCCTCGACTACGCGGAAGTCTTCGAGCGCATCCCGCGCGCCATCGGGCACGACCTGTTCCTGACGCCCGGCGAGCCGTCCAAGGTCATCACCGTGATATGCGTGGGCCTGTTCATCGGCGCCATGGGCAAGTCGGCGCAGGTCCCGCTGCACGTGTGGCTCCCGGACTCGATGGAGGGCCCGACGCCGATCTCGGCGCTGATCCACGCGGCGACCATGGTCACGGCGGGCATCTTCATGGTGGCGCGGATGTCGCCGCTGTTCCAGATGTCGCCGGATGCGCTGCACTTCGTGGTCGTCATCGGCGCGACGACCGCGCTGTTCATGGGCCTGCTCGGCCTCGTGAACAACGACATCAAGCGTGTGGTCGCCTACTCGACGCTGTCGCAGCTCGGCTACATGACGGCCGCGCTCGGCGCCGGTGCCTATGGTGCGGGGATCTTCCATCTGATGACGCATGCCTTCTTCAAGGCGTTGCTGTTCCTCGCCGCGGGCTCGGTGATCATCGGCATGCACCACGAGCAGGACATGCGCCGCATGGGCGGCCTGAAGAAATACATGCCCGTGACCTACTGGACTTGCCTGATCGGTGCGCTTGCGCTGATCGGTTTCCCGGGTTTCTCGGGCTTCTTCTCCAAGGACATCATCATCGAGGCGCTTCATCACAGCGGGACCGAAGGCGCCGGCTACGCCTACTGGTGCGCGCTGATCGGCGTCTTCGTGACGGCGCTCTACAGCTTCCGCCTGGTGTTCATGACATTCCACGGCCGCGAGCGCATGGACGAACACACGCGCGAGCACCTGCACGAGAGCCCGTGGGTCGTGACGCTGCCGCTGGTCGCGCTCGCGATCCCGTCGATCGCCATCGGCTGGATGACGGTCGGGCCGGTCGCGTTCGGCGATTTCTTTGCCGGCGCCATCGCGCAGGCGCCGGACGGGCCCCTGGCGATTTTGGGCACGGAGTTCCACGGCCCGGCGGCTTTCGTCGTGCACGCTTTCAGCTCGCCCGCGGTATACCTCGCGCTCGGCGGCGTGGCCACCGCCTGGTATCTCTACCTGCGTCGCCCGGACCTGCCCGACGTCCTCGCGGCCCGGTTCTCGCGCACCTACCGCCTGCTGGCCAACAAGTACTACTTCGACTGGTTCAACGAGAACGTCCTGGCGGCCGGCGTGCGCAACTTCGGCACCAGCCTGTGGCGGCGCGGCGACGAAACCGTGATCGATGGCTGGCTGGTCAACGGCAGCGCACGGTCGGTCGCGTCGCTCTCCCTGCTCGTGCGCCGGGTCCAGACTGGCTACCTCTATCACTATGCCTTCGCCATGATCATCGGCCTGTCGCTGCTGCTCGGCTGGCTGCTCCTGGGGTCGTGACATGAGGGCACCGGCGTACATCCTGAGCTGGCTGGTCTGGCTCCCCGTCGCGGCCGGTGCCATGGTGCTGCTGCTCGGCGACCGGCGGGTCGTGCTGGGACGCTGGGTTGCGCTGGCGGCGACGCTGGCGACGCTGGGCCTGTGCGTGCCGCTCTGGTGCGCGTTCGATCCTTCCACGGCAGCGTTGCAATTCGTCGAGCGCGAGTCCTGGATCGGGGCCGTGAACGCCTGGTATCACCTGGGCGTCGACGGCATCTCGCTGCCCCTCATCGTCCTCACCGCGTTCACGACGCCGCTCGTGGTGCTTGCCGCCTGGTCCGGCATCGAGAAACGGCCGGCGCAGTACTTCGCGGCCTTCCTGGTCATGGAGGGACTGATGATCGGCGTGTTCGCGGCGGCGGACGCGCTCCTGTTCTACGTGTTCTGGGAGGCGATGCTGATCCCGATGTTCCTGATCATCGGGATCTGGGGCGGCGCGCGACGGGTGTACGCCACCCTCAAGTTCTTCCTGTACACCTTCCTCGGTTCGGTGCTGATGCTGGTCGCGCTGATCTGGCTGTACCTGCAGGGCGGCAGCTACGAGATTGCGGACATGCAGCGCATGCCCATCGGCATGACGGCGCAGGTGCTGGTATTCCTGGCGTTTTTCGCGGCATTCGCGGTCAAGGTGCCGATGTGGCCGGTGCACACCTGGTTGCCCGACGCCCACGTGGAGGCGCCGACCGGCGGTTCCGTGATCCTGGCCGCGATCATGCTGAAGATGGGCGGCTACGGATTCCTGCGCTTCAGCCTGCCGATCGCGCCGGATGCGAGCCGCGAGCTCGACTGGCTGGTGATAACGCTGTCGCTGGTCGCCGTCGCCTACATCGGCTTCGTCGCGCTCGCCCAGCGCGACATGAAGAAGCTGATCGCGTATTCCTCGATCGCCCACATGGGTTTCGTGACGCTCGGCGCCTTCGTCGCCTACGACATACTGCAGCGCACCGGGGCCACCACCGGTGCGGCGATGGGCCTCGACGGCGCGATGGTGCAGATGGTCTCGCACGGCCTGGTGTCGGGCGCGCTGTTCCTGTGCGTCGGCGTGCTCTACGACCGCCTTCACACGCGCGACATCTCGGCATACGGCGGCGTCGTGAACACGATGCCGAAGTTCGCGTTCTTCGCGGTGCTGTTCGCGATGGCGAACGCGGGGCTGCCCGGCACCTCGGGATTCGTTGGAGAGTTCCTCGTGATCGTCGCCGCGTTCAAGGCCAATTTCTGGTACGCCTTCGTCGCCGCGCTGACGCTGATACTCGGTGCCGCCTATACGCTCTGGCTGGTCAAGCGCGTGATCTGGGGCGACGTGGGCAACGACGGCGTCGCCTCGCTCAAGGACCTCAATGGCCGCGAGTTCACGGTGCTCGCCGTGCTTGCGGCCGCGGTGCTCGCACTCGGCGTGTGGCCGGCGCCGCTGCTCGACGTGATGCGGCCGACGATCGCGTTCCTGGTCGAGCAGCTCATGGCCAGCAAGCTCTGAGGCCCCGGCAATGGATGCAACGCCCATGGTCCTGACGATGACGGACATCGTGCCGGCAGCGGCGGAGATCTTCGTCGCGCTTGCGGCCTGCCTGCTGCTCCTGGTGGACGCCATTGTGGGCCCGCGTGCGCGCAGTGCCGTTTTCGTGCTCGCGATCGCCGCGCTGGCCGGCGCGGCCTGGGTCTCCTCCACCGTCGCCGTGGATGCGCGGGTGGTACTCCTCGGGGGGCACTTCGTCGCCGACCCGATGGGGACCGTATTGAAGCTCTTTGCTTACGGGGCTGCGGCGGTGACGCTCCTGTATTCACGCGATTACCTGGAGCGGCGCGACCTGCTCAAGGGCGAGTACCTCGTCCTCGCGCTGTTTGCGGTGCTCGGCATCCAGGTCATCGTGTCTGCCGGAAGCCTGCTCTCTCTCTACCTCGGCATCGAGATCATGTCGCTGGCCCTCTACGCGATGGTCGCATTCGATCGCGACGACGGCGTCTCGGCCGAATCCGCGATGAAGTACTTCGTGCTGGGTGCGATCGCCTCCGGCGCGCTCCTGTACGGTATCTCGATCGTCTTCGGCGTGACCGGAAGCTTCCTGCTCGACGGCGTTGCCGCGGCGGTCGGCGCGGGCAGGCCGCAGATCGGCCTGCTGTTCGGCCTCGCGTTCATCGTCGTGGGCGTCGCCTTCAAGTTCGGCGCGGTGCCGTTCCACATGTGGCTCCCCGACGTCTACCACGGGGCGCCGACGCCGGTGACGCTGTTCGTGGCCGCCGCTCCCAAGATCGCCTCGTTCGCGCTGGCGATGCGCGTGCTCGTGGACGGACTCGGCGGCGTCGCGGACGCCTGGCAGGACATGCTGGTCGTGCTGGCGGCGCTCTCGATGATCGTCGGTAACGTGGTCGCGATCGCGCAGTCGAACATCAAGCGCATGCTGGCGTACTCGACCATCTCGCACGTTGGCTTCATATTTCTCGGGGTGCTCGCCGCAAATCCCGCCGGCTACCGGGCGGCGATGTTCTACACCCTGACTTATGTCGTCATGACGACCGCCGCCTTCGGCGTCGTGCTCTGGATGTCACGCAAGGGGTTCGAGGCGGATGCGCTCGACGACTACAAGGGCCTGAACCGCCGCAATCCCTGGTTCGCATTCGTGATGCTGCTCGTCATGTTCGGGCTGGCCGGCGTCCCGCCCACGGTGGGTTTCTGGGCCAAGCTGCAGGTCATAGCCGCCGTCCTGGACGTGGGGCTCGCGGGGCTCGCGGCATTGGCGGTCGTGATGTCGGTCGTTGGCGCCTACTATTACCTGCGGATCGTGAAGCTCATGTATTTCGATGAACCAACGGTTTCCGCCCCGGTCGAAGCGAAAATGGCCGTCAGGGTCCTGTTGAGCCTGAATGGACTGGCCATACTGGTGCTCGGCCTGTATCCGGGCGTGCTGCTGTGTGACCAAGTATTGCGGTAAGCGGTCGGAAAGCACGGTTTTGTAACCCGATTACCGGCGCCATCGGGTTTGCCGCCGCCATCGACCATAGCCCGAGCCCTGTCACGCGTTTGTATTTAGTGACCTTCAACGCCTATATTCGCGCCCCTGTTGCGGGGTGGAGCAGTCTGGCAGCTCGTCGGGCTCATAACCCGAAGGTCGCAGGTTCAAATCCTGCCCCCGCTACCAAATCCATAGGCACCCCTCCTGCGAGAGCAGCGAGGGGTGTTTCATTTAGGCCAATCTCCGCGACCAGAACGCCGTTGTCAGGCTTCACTCGGATCTGACCGAGGATCGACCTGACGCACTCCCGCGCCCGGTCAGGGATCCGTGCGGGCGATGCTGCCGAGATCAGCGACCATTTCCCGGTAGCGTTGGATGAGGCGGGGGAGTGACTCAAGGACTTCGCTCACATCAATAATTTTCCGCTGTCGGCTGCCAGGTCTGCAAGCGCGGCCTCAGCTGCCTCAATGCGGCTCCTGATCGTCGGGGGACATGAGCCCAGTTGCAACCGCGTCGAGATAGCGGTTGATCTCTGCCTGGAGCACGCGACGACGGCCATGGCGGGTGTCGGGCTCTCTTGAAGGCTCGCACCAAACGACGCTTGAACTCACTAATGGCGTCGTCCGTGAGGAGATCTCGCCGGATACCCTCGAGCAAGCCGGGCTTCGACGATCTTTCTGCTTGACCCTGATGCCGTTGGAGCAGATGCGTCCGTTGATATACCCCGAGCAGCAATAGGCCCGCGTGTCGGCCATGACGAGATTCGAGCCACACTCCGAGCACTTGAGAAGGCCGGTGAAGATATGGACCGGAGCCTGACCACGATACCGTTTCAGCCCCTTGCGGACCTTATCGCCGACCTCTGCAGGTGCGACGGCCATGTCGAGCCTTCGCGCAGTCGCCAAGTCTCGGCGTCGATGAATCTGAGATCGGGTTCGTCGTGACAGATCCAATGCGACGAAGGCCGCAGGGCGGCGCGACGCTTGCCGGTATCAGGATCTTTGGTCCACTTGAGACGATTCCAGATTCGGCGTCCGACATAGATCTCATTATTCAGGATGCCGGAGCCGCGTCGAGGATCTCCGTGGATTGCGGAGGGACACCAGCCCTTCGCGCGGCGCGTGAATACGGTTCCACGAGGATCCGCGGGAGGGTATCTGTCGCCGGTTGAGTTCTGCGGCCATCCAGCGCGGCGAGTATCCGTCGATGTACCACTGGAATAGCTGACGGATGACCTCGGCTTCTGGCGCGTAGATCGTGCCGTCGCGGTACCCGTAACATTTTCCTCCAGTCTTATCGCCGCGTCGTGCCCGACTCTCCAGAGCCGATGTAGGTGCGCTCGCTCACCATGTCGCGGAATGACTCGCCGATGATCCCCGACAGACCGGCTTGCAACTTGTGACCTTTGCGCTGACTGTCATATCCATCCTGAATGCCGACGACTCGGATGCCCTTGTGGGTGAGTCGATCAATAGCTTTCGGTAGATCTGACTGCGACCGCGATAGCCTGCTGAGATCCGTGACGAGCACAACGTCGAAGCGCGAGGCGAAGGCACTGTTCATCATCGCGAGGAACCCGGGACGATTCCCGGTCGCTGCACCACTGATGCCCTGATCCTCAAATCGGGCGACGACCTGGAGCTCGTGCTTCCCGGCGTATTCGGTGCAGGCGCGGTTCTGGTCTTCAATGGATGACTCGGATTGGCGGTCTGTGCTGTATCGAGAATAGATGGCGGCTTTCACTTGGACCTCCTGCGCCGACCCTTTGCGGCCTCGGCCTTCTTGCGTTCGCGTGACTCGCGGTGCCGTCGAGCACTGTCTCGCTCATGTGCGGTTTTCATGTGAGCTGTGGAGCAGTAGTCGCGGCGAGGCTTTCCGGGCTTGCCTCGCTCGACTTCAAAGAACTTCCCGCATTCCGGCAGGCGGCAGAAACCAAGATTGCTGCGGCAACCGTCTTGATCGCCAAGGAGCAACGCCGTCGCATAGGCGAGAGCCTTGCTTATATCGGCACCACGGGACCAACCATCGATATCTAGGTGCCACACGATCTTGAGTCTTCCGCGACCGTCAACGGTCACGGACGGGCGTCTGATAATGCCGATCACAGATCCGTGCTTCGCTCGCCATTTGTTGAGCCAGTCGATCAGCTTTTCGGGACTGGCAGCAGCTGCGCGTAAGACTTTTGTTGCGTTGTCTCGTTGCTCAGAAATCAAGAAGTCCACGTCCCTGTCGCTGACGAGTGCGGCCACTTGCTCCTCGGCCTTGTCCTCGTCCACGTCGCCGCCTTCTTCTATCAAAGGCGGCGTCCAGCCGCTTGCGAGGGCCACATGGAATCGGGTGGAAGCAGCTAGCGGGCGTGTGTCTGTTTCCCCATTGGCGAACTCCATAACACGAAAAACAAAATCCACATCGTCGCGTACTGGACGTTTCGACCTACCAAACGCCCGGTCCATCGCGGTGGGGGTTTCCTCTACATCGCCTGGCGGCCACCGATATTCCTGTGTCACCACTAACCTCCATATTGATGGATCGTTGCGGGTGTTCACCACGAATAGGTATGTTTGGCGAGGGGGCTAACTAGCAAGCCCACGTGGAGGACGGATGGAGAAGGTGCTAACAACGGGTGGTGTAGCCCGCGGAGCAGATAGCTCAGAAACCCGAGTGCGGGCCCATGCGGACGCCGGGATCATCGAATCGAGCCGTGATTCAGCCGGGAGGCGGGTGTTTGCTCCGGCGGCGGTAAGGCAGGCCCGCGCCGCATACGAGCAGTGGACCCGACGCATTCGACGGACCTGAGATGGGAAGCCTCGCGCAGATCAGCCCACTGATCGACCTGTTGGTCGACGTAGTACTGCGCGAGCTCCGTGAGGACAAAAGTGCAGAGGCAAACAAGGAGCAAGGCAATGAACGCAATCAACGAGTCGGCATTGGTGAAAAGGATCAATCGTCGGCTACCTCGTGAGCAGAGGTTGAGAAAGACGCGCGTCGAACGGTTCCGCATGGAATTTGAATTGGGCGACTATTACGTCCGCGACCTGAGCCGAAACCTTGTGCTGGACGTGTGGGGTGATCCTGAGGAACTGGGTAAGAGAGTTGGGACTTATCTCTTAACAAGCCCGATGATGGGCGAGGTAGAACTTGAACAAGAAAACGACAGAAGCGGCAGCCGAAATATTGGCTGATCTACAGATTGATGCCCCCGCGTTGCGGCGAGAGACGCGCGACTTTATTGGGCAGTTTGCGTGTTTCCAGACATCCATAGCCTCATCGCGGTCACGTTGTGGGCGGCTCACGCGCACATGGTGGAGAGTTTCCACACGACCCCTCGACTGGCGCTGTTATCGGCAGAACCCGCGAGCGGCAAGACGAGAGTTCGGGAAGTTCTGCATCTGCTGGTGCCGCAACCGATGTTTAGCCTCTCGGCATCCCCGGCTGCTGTGTTTCGGTCGCTGCAACAGAGACAGATAACCCTGCTGTTCGACGAAGCGGATGCAATCTGGACGAAGAAAGGCCAGGACGATAACCACCAGGATCTCCGAGCATTGCTCAATGCTGGCTATCGGCGCGGCGCAACCATTCCGCGCTGTGTCGGACTGAAACATGACGTAACCGACTTCCAGGTGTATTGCGCCGTTGCGCTGGCAGGGTTGGGCGAGCTCCCTGACACCATCATGTCGCGGTCAATCATCATCAGGATGCGTCGGCGCGCACCCGACGAAGAGGTCCAGCCGTTTCGCACCCGGATCTATGAACCATTCGGGCATGCGCTCCGCGATCGCCTTGAGATATTCGGCAAGGCCGTCCGCGAGGAAGTAGGAAGTGCATGGCCAGACCTTCCGCCCGGGGTCGTGGACCGTCCTGCAGAGTGCTGGGAGCCTTTGCTGGCGGTTGCCGATATCGCCGGTGGGGAATGGCCCGGCATGGCGTGGCTCGCCTGTGAGGAGCTTTGCAAGGTCGCCCAGGACAGAAGAGTCAGTCTCGGTATCCGGTTACTCGCGGACCTACGTACGATCTTTGGTGACTCCATCGCCTTGCATACTGAGACGATCCTGGCCCGACTGTGCGATGGCGGGACGCACGGCCTTGATGCCGATGCACCGTGGGGCGAGCTCCGTGGACGACCGTTGGGAGTTCGGGGCCTTGCATCGATACTGAAGACCTATGGCGTGTCGCCACAGAAGGTCACCGTAGAGGGCCGATCCCTGCAAGGTTATCGGCGGGACATTTGGCAGCGGTACCGCCCAGCTACCTCTTGTGGGGCGGAATCTCAGGAATTAATAGAATCCGAGGTCGCTTAAGCTCCCGGCCTAGTTCTGCGGATTCCGGAAGTTCCGCACTTCTGGACCAGTAGGTGCCCGCGGGGGGAGTCGGCCTAGATGACGGCGCAAACGTGGCTTCGATACTTCCCGTCGGGATCACCCCCGGGGGGGGCATACGCTAGAACCTTCCGACCTGCCAAACGTCGCTGGTGTGCCAGCATCATAAAGCGCGACTTTTCAGACATTCGCAGCGGAACGTGGCCTGATGACCCAGACGTGCGACCTCTGCGAGCGCCAACGCAGCGAATGGCCGTTCCACGCCGGCTGGGTCCGGGTGATCGGGGGCCAGCTGCACCAGGAGTCGTTCCAGGATAGTACCGGCCGTTGCGGCGGTGAGATCCTTGTCTCGCAGCCATTTCGACAGCGCTTCGAATGCTATGCTGTCGAGCACCTGCTGATCAGCGCTGCCGAGGCAGGGCAGCAGGTCCAGCGCAAGCGACTGCCGGCGCGCTTCACCCGGCACCGCGAACCCGTGAGCCTTCAGATCTACCAGGTGCTGGCGTGACATTCCTGCGGGCGGGCACGTCTGGGCGCCGGCGACCGGCGCAAGCAGCATTACCGCAAGAACGAGGGCGGGCGCAGCAGTCACGTTTTTAATTCGTACCCCCCCCTGATAAGCGGCATTCTACGTGGAGCTAGTCGCAGGAGTGTCGTCCGATTGCAATGCCGTCCGCCGGGTGTTACCCATGCGTCCGGAATAATTGGTCCTCGTCAATCCAGGGAAACTATATGCCGCTCTTGACGCTTCGCTTTCGTTCGGTCGCCGGTTTGCTGTGGATTGTCGGAGTTTGTGCGCCTGCTTCGGCGAACCCGCAACTTGCGGCAGTTCCGGGCTCGCGCGTGAACATGGAAGTTCTCGCGCCTTTTATTGTGCAATCGACGGCGTTCTCGTACTCCCACCAAGTGACGGTCGCGTTGCCTGCCAGCTATTCGGCTCAACCGGCAAAGAGGTTCCCCGTGTTGTGGGTACCGGATGCGCCGTTGGTGATGCGAACGATAGTTGGACTCCTTGATATATTGGTGCTTGGGAATCTAGCGCCGGAGATGATCGTGGTCGGCGTGGGCAGCCCGGCAGAAGAGGGGCTTGCGGGCATCAGCCGGCGCGTAATGGATTTCTCGCCACCGGGAGAAGGGTATGCCCCGCCCGGGCTTCCGGGCGAGCGGTGGTCAGCGCTGGCGCCGTTACCCGAGTTTCCGCACAAGGCCAAGGATTTTCTGAATCTGCTTGTCGACGAGCTTCGCCCGCGTCTTGCCGCCGACTATCGCTTTTCTGGTGAGCATGCACTCTTTGGACACTCTGCTGGAGGCATGTTTGCGGCCTATAGTCTTTTCACGCGGCCAGACGCCTTTCCGAAAATGATTATCGGCAGCCCATATCTCGACGGGGTTTCCGGCGCGGTGTTCAAGGCCGAGTCCGAGTACGCCGAATTCCACAATGACCTCGATGCCGAAGTTTTTCTTGCCGCCGGCGAAATGGAGGCGGAGGAATATTTCGTCGCCATCTCGGGCAATCTGGAATCGACTGCCCGACTATCCCGCACGCTCACGGCGCGCAATTATCCATCGCTGTCGCTCAGTACCAGGGTATTTGCTGGCAAGAATCACTATACGGTAGTGCCGGACGTGATCGTCAGCGGCATCAGCTATCTCTGGCGTGATGAGATCGCCAAGTTGCCGTCTTCCTGGCCAACCCGAGAACAGGCATCAAATTAAGCATTTTCTGACGAGCTCTTAACAGGCAGGTACTCCGAAATTCGCGCCGTCGTATCCGCTCCAGCAGTGCTTATCCCCAAGGCACAATGGACACGCGGACTGAAAATCCGCGTGTCGGTGGTTCGATTCCGCCCCTGGCCACCACACTCAATTTTGTGAAACTCAACGGTTTTCCGGCATCACCGGCGGACCATCGGTGCGCGCGCGGGCGCGATTTTCGCCGACCATCGGACATCCATATATCGGTCAGTCGCCCGCGGTGCCCGATGCCGTCGCGGCTCGGCCGGGCGGCGAATAGGCGAACTGAAAATCTGGCAACCTGGGAACCTGCGCGGCGGCGCGCAATCGGGGTGCCACCTACCGATCAAAACCCTTCGCCAAACCGCGTTATCCCTAACGCGCGATAATAACGCACTTCGACGGGCGCCAGACAAAGCTCTGTCGCGCAACAGTACCTCCGCATACTGAGCCACACCATCGGGAGGAGCGAGATGAGCCAAAACAGAAGGACATTTTTGAAGATCCTCGGGGCAACGGGTGGCGCTGCCGTAGCTGGAGTTCCAGTCGCCTCGACCTGGCAAACTGCGCGAGCCGAGCAGCGTGGTCTCCTGACTTACCGCGAGGCTTGGCGATGGGGACGATCCGGATGGACAACGAGTGGCGGATCGCCGTCAAGACCGAGCGTGGCGTGCTCGACGTCGTGGGCGCAGCCGAGGCGCTCGGCATTGAAGTGCCGAACACGATCGACCAGATGTTCCGGGAGGGCGGGGGTCGAGCGATCGAAGCCGTCGTGCAAAAAGCGAGTAGTTGGGAGCGCGCGCAACGCCACATTCGTGCGGCGAGCGATCCGTTTTCGGCCCTTGTGTGATGCAGCCGGAGAAGATCCTCATGGTCGGGTACAACTACCGCAAGCACATCGCAGAAGTGAAAGCCGAAGTCCCAACCGAGCCGGTGCTGTTCAACAAATATAACAACGCGCTGCTCGGGCACGGGGGAACGGTGCCGCTACCGACCAAAGTCTCGAGGGAGTTCGACTACGAGGTTGAGCTGGTCATCGTCATGGGCAAGACCTGCCGCGACATCGCGGAGGCCGACGCCCTGTCTTTCGTGGCGGGATACTGCACGGGGAACGACTTTTCCGCGGCGACTTACAGCGCAGTCGAACCAATTATGCTCGGCAAGACGCCCGATGGGTTCGCGCCGCTCGGTCCCTGGCTTGTCACCGCCGATAAATACCCAACCCGAACAGTCTGGGCTTGAGTTGCCACGTGAACGGCAAACGTCGGCAGTTTTCCAATACGAGCGATATGGTGTTCAATTGTGCGCAGATAGTCAGTTACATCTCGCGCCACATGACGCTGCGTCCCGGCGACATCATCTACACTGGAACGCCCGAAGGTGTCATCCAAGGTTACCCGCCCGAGCGGCGGGTGTGGCTCAAGCCGGGCGATCAAATCAGCTGCGAGGTCGAGAAGCTTGGAGCACTGCGCTTCACGTTGGGTTGACGTTTCGCAAGAACCAGGGTCTTCCGAAGCGTTCATTTAAAGAAGCCATGCTTGCAGTGTCGAACTAACCCGTCGCGAGTTGAGGACTGGAGGAAACTCCCATGATCTCGCGACGGCAAATGCTTCTCGCGCTGGCGGCCACCGGCACGGCTGCATTGCACGGCCGGGACGCCTCGCCAGCGAACACCGTTCCGCAGGCTCAGACTCCAGTCGATTTCCCCGGTGCCACCAGGGGCGTGCGACTGCCATGTGCACGTGTTTTGCGACGTAATTAAGTTCCCATTGTCACCGGACCGCCCGTACACGCCGCCGCCCGCTCCGGTGGACGAACTTCGCCAGCTGCTTTCCCGGCACCACATGGATCGCGTGGTGGTCGTGTCGCCTGCCGTCTATGGCACCAGCAATGACTGCACCCTCGATTCTATTCGTCAGCTCGGTCCAAACGCGCGCGGAGTCGCCCTCATCGCTCCGGAGGCTACCGACTCGGAGCTCGATCGCTTGGGTCAGGGCGGCATCTGTGGCATCCGACTGAACTTCGAGACGCTCGGCGTCACTGATCCGAAGGTTGCAACCCAGCGATTTCAGCTCGCATCGAAGCTCGCCTCGCAACGTGGGTGGCACGTTCAAGTCAATACTCGGTTGTCAGTCGTGGCGGCTCTTGTCGACCCCGTTGTCGTGGCCCTTCTCTAGTCGTTTTTGACCACTTCGCACAGGCGGAGTCGGCACTCGAATTTGATCAACCCGGCTTCGTCGCGCTGTTGCAGCTACTCGAGTCGGGTCGCGCGTATGTGAAGCTTCTCGGCCGCCTACCGCATTTCCACGCGGCCGCCCGACTTCCCCGACGTCGCTTCACTCGCCCATGCTTTGATCGCAGCTAACTCTGACCGTGTGCTTTGGGGCAGCGATTGGCCTCACCCTGATGCCGCCCGCCGGCCGGGACGCGGGCCAACCGATCTCAGGCCACCCCTTCCCGTGGACGATGGTCGGGTGTTTAATCAGCTCGCAGTCTGGGCGCCCGAAGCGGCGATTCGCCATGCGATCCTGGTCGAGAACCCTGCGCGGTTGTACGGGTTCTGATGAAGTCCGTACTAGCGTTGAGCCAGCACTTAGCGCGGCCCGCTCAGTGCGGACGTTCAACGCACATAGAGGGCCAAACAGAAGTGGCCCGACATAGGGGGTAGGAATGATCGAGAACGAGACGAATCGTAGGCGTGTGCTACGTGTGTTGCTCGGCAGCCCTCTGCTAGGCGCCCTCGGTGGTGCCCTCAAGGCTTGGGGCCAAGACGACGATAACGTGTCCTCCACGGCTGATGAAGCACTGAGTGTGCTGGACTTCGAAGCAGCTGCACACAAAAAGCTGCCGCCCGCGCATTTCGGATACCTGGCGACGGGCGTCGATGACGAGGTGACGCTGCGCGCAAACCGCGAGGGGTTCGGCGGTTTCAACATTCGTGTGCGCCGGCTCGTTGACGTGCGCGAAGTGGACATGTCGGTCTCGCTCTTTGGGACCTCCTGGGAGTCTCCGATTGTCCTCGCACCCGTGAGCAGCCAGCGCGCGTTTCACCCCGAGGGCGAAATCGCTTCCGCAAGGGCGGCCCAAGCCAAGAAGCATCTGCTGATTCTGTCTACGTTGTCATCCACTAGGCTCGACGAGGTCTCCGCTGCCCGCGGCACTCCCGTTTGGTACCAGCTGTACCCCACGGATCAGTGGTCAGTCACTCAGTCACTTGTGAAGCGAGCGCAATCGGCGGGTTGCCCGGTCCTCGTCCTCACGGTCGACAATCTCGCAAACAACCGCGAAGGACTCAGGCGTTCGGTGCGGAGCGATACTCGCAACTGTGCCACCTGCCACGAAGCTGATCCGCTGCAGGTCGTGACCCGACTTGGGCGTAAGCCTCTCTATAGCGGCCTGGACGTTTCCGGCGTGACGCGCCTTACCCCACTCAACATGACGTGGGACTACGTGAGTCGCCTCCGCGAAATCTGGCCGGGCAAGCTGATCTTGAAGGGCATTGTAACAAGCGAGGATGCGGAACTCGCCGCGCGAGACGGGATCGACGGCCTTGTCGTTTCGAATCACGGTGGTCGAACGGAAGAGAGCGGTCGGGCGACGATCGAGAGCCTGCCCGAGGTGTTGGAAGGAACTAGCGACAGAATCCCCGTGCTAGTCGACGGGGGCTTTCGGCGTGGCACCGATATCTTCAAGGCGCTCGCGATCGGCGCTACCGCCATCTGTATTGGGCGGCCTTACGTCTGGGGTCTCGCGGCCTTCGGCCAACCGGGTGTCGAAGCTGTCCTTGAGATCCTCCGACGCGAGCTGCTAACGATCATGCGCCAGGCCGGCACCACCCGACTTGCCGATATCAATCGCACCTACTTGGTGGATGGACGATACAAATAACGAGCGCAAGGAGGTCCGTGGGTAAAATACGCGGAAAATGTGCGTGCAATTGCCCGCGCGGTCCCGCATCAAGGGACATTACTTTGCAACGGGTGCCGTAGCTTGCCGATCGAAGTAGGTGATGCTGCGGTTGGCGATCCGGGACTGAAAATCCGCGTGTCGGTGGTTCGATTCCGCCCCTGGCCCCCACTTCCAACTCGATGAACCGGTTTCCGGCATCACGGCGGACCATCGGTGCGCGCGCCGGCGGGATTTTCGCCGCCCATCGGACTTCGGATATCGGGTCAGTCGCGGATTCGAGATCCCGGTCTGATGGACGTCAAAGCCGATCCATTGATCGATCCGATCCGGGATGACCCGCGTTTCAAGAAGCTCGTCGAAAGTCTTGATTTGCCGGACTAGCCACGAGAAGCGAGACTTAGATGCGCGCGTGTCGGTGGTCGGATTCCGCGCCTTGGCCACCTTTATCAACGTCTTGAACCGCAAGCACTTTTGGTATCCCCGCGGACTATCGGTGGTACCGCCGCACGACCAGAAAAGACCCGCCGTTTCTGCGGATGTTTGCTTTAGCCGCATCGCGGGCGCAGTCTGTGTCGTGACAGGTCGTTCCGTTTCGATTCCATACCGGAGACTCACATGGTGAGATTTCTGGGAACTTTAGCCTTCTGCTTGACGGTACAGATCGCGGTGGCCGAAAACGCCGCGGTCGTCGACAAGCCGCCCAACGTCGATGCGGCGAGTGTGAAATCGGCGCCGGTCGAGTCCGAGAAAAACGACAGGGAATTCAAGCCGCCGTATGGTTTCAAGACCGTGAAGCGCGGAAACCTCGTGGTCTATTGCCGCCAGAACGACACAGCAACGGGTTCTCGGTTCAAGACCGCAAAATGCTACGACGAGGCGGGTTTGCGCAGTTACTTGCTGGCTCTCGAGCAGCTCCAACGATTTCCCATGCTCGACGCCCACTAACCGCGACATCATGTAGCGATTCCATATTCGTTGGTATAAGAGCTTCTGGGCAGGTTTACGTTATATCTGTGGAAGAAGCTTGAACAATGGGTGACTGCCTAGAGCGCCATCGGACTTTCGGAAATCGGACCCGCCGCGCGGGTCGGTGACGCGGGCGGCAACGTGGTCAACTGGAAAACTGAAAGTCTGGGAAGCTGCGCGCGGATGCCGTTGACGTTCCTGCCGAGGCACAACTGCCGGCAGAGTCTACTTACGAACAGTGTACTTGACGGGGAAGCTTACAGACGGAGCGGCCGATCTGTCGTAGTAACTAACGGCGGGGATTAATAGCGCAGGCACGCCACAGGCTGTAAGACATAAGCCCGCAGCGACGCGAAAATGCGTCGGCCGCCTTTCTTAGGTGTACATTGGCCACCATCTCCTGCCGAAAGCCTGGCCCATTCAGGTTCCGGTCTGACATTCCCGGCAAGTGAGTCCCCTCCGAGGCAAGGCGACATTCAGACCTGTTTGGCGTAAGAGAGTACGAACCTGACTAGCTCCACATGCACCCTGGAATGGAAGTACTTCCCGACCTATTGAGGCAGGACCTGGACGTCGTGTTCTGTGGCACGGCGGTTGGCGAAAAGTCAGCAGCTCGGAAAGCGTACTACGCGGAACCTGGAAATCGCTTTTGGCGGACGCTGCATGAAGTTGGCCTTACGCCAATCCAGCTCGTGCCCGAAGACTACCCAAGACTGAGTGAGTACGGAATTGGTCTTACCGATCTTGCCAAGGCCGCTGTCGGCTCGGATCGATCGTTGCGTTCATCTGATTTTTCAAGTGACTTGTTACGTCAGAAAATCAAAACATTCCAGCCTCGGATCGTCGCGTTTACAGGCAAGAAAGCCGCAAAGGTGTTTTTCGGAGTTGACGTTGTTTGCGGTATACGACAATTCGATCGGCTCGCCTGCGCTGCAGGCGTTCTGGAAAGATCCGGCTTTTGATTCGAAGCAACGCGCCCTCTACTACGTCCGCGTCCTGGAGATCCCAACGCCGCGCTGGACGACTTACGACGCGAAGTTTTTCAAGGTGAAGTTGCCAGCCGATGTGCCTGCGTCCATTCAAGAGCGCGCATATACATCGCCGATCTGGTACACACCATGAGTTAGCGCATCAATCCGACTGGGTCCTAAAGTAGCGTCCGGTTCTGAAAATCCGCGTGTCGGTGGTTCGATTCCGCCCCTGGCCACCATCTCTCGCCGCCGCTTTCCGCCCGATTGTACGCCCGCCCCAACCGTTTACCGTCGCAGCGTGGCCAACTGCGGCACGGGCAGCCGTACTCGCGATCATCGCGGCGAGTGTCGTAATTAAGTCCTAGGTCTGAAGCGTTTCGGAGTGACAAGGGGAAAAACTCGTGCGGGGCAGACTGGCGCCCATTGCTAACGCATTGCAGCGGAAGGCCAACTGGGAACGACTTATGAAAGACACGATAACTACGACGAATCAGGGCGGTCCGAACCCGGACAATGATCCGAAGCCCGACATTCGGCCACCCGACGAAGATCCGAATCCCGAACGTAAAGACCCGGAGCCGAGCGAACAGCCGGGGGACCCGAATCCTGACGGCCGACCGAATGAAATTCGCGCGACGGACGCAGATTATCGTTACAGGGGCGGACGCCAAGGGGTGGGCGAAGTACCTAATCCTCGGGAGGTCCGCGAGGACGCCGAAAGCCACCGTGGGACGGCGGATCAGTACGCGCGGAACGATGAAGTACCGGTCGATGATAATGGCCACAATCCCGATAAGCACCTGAACGGCCAGACTCGGAATCCCGAGTAGCACTCGGCCCACGATCGATTTGAGTAAAGCCACCGAGGACAGGTGGCCTTGTTCTTTCTGATGCCGGTGACTAAAACCGTGTGTGCGAAGCCGGTGCGGCGGGGACTGGCGTCGCGCTTGCCGATCCCCGCGCTTGCGACAGCGCGGCCGGCAAGCCGTGATTCGTCGACCGCCGAGACCGTGTTTATCCAGCATCGCTAGGTCACTCGTTGCCCGACGGAGGCATTTCGTACCTTATTGGGTAGTGGCCCGGTGAAACTTCAAATCCCAACGCTGCCGCACTTCCGGCACCGCGGCCGATACCGCTTCACCTGCCGATCCCCGAGTCCGTTAAGAACCAACATCGCCACGTCCGTCCAGGCGGTGCGGCGACAGCCGGGGCAATAGCAATTGAGACCTTAGCGGTTCTCCAGGAAGTGGCGGAAAGTAATCAGTCGCGTGGGGTCGGGGTGCATGGCCCGATATTGATTCACAGACAGGCGCAAGGGGCGACCCTGCCTAACGCTTGTCTTTGAGGAGATATCGGCAGGGCGCACCGCGTCGCGATCCGAAGTTGGCTGCGTCCGCCGCAAGCGATCGTTCGACCGTCGCCAGTCAAATCTGCCTGAACAGCCGGAGACGGCCAGAAGCGGCCCTTCACCATGCCTGAAAACCCTGCCCCTAAGTGCAGGACGAATGTCTATCAGTTATTCACAGCGGACGGTATTTACCGAATCAGCATCGCTGAATTGCTGACCATCAAAAGTGTCACCTGTCAGTATCGCTTCAGTTTCACCGCAAGCTATGCCAGTCTCGCGAACCTTGAATTGCAACAAGAGGTCATTCAGCCCATCTCCGTTAACATCCCTCGCCTTGTGGCGAATCGCCGTCGCTGCGTCGGAACCAAACTCTACTGTTGAAATATCGACCTGCGACAATGGATCAAACGGAGACTCGGGAGTTATATCGGACAATATGGCAACCCAGACTCGACCGCCGGAAAGAGGGTTGAAATTGTTGTGCTTGTTGCCGGGTTTGATATCGATATTCACTGATATGCCGAAAATACCAGTGATTTGGACTTCCAATCTCCTGATGATTACTGACCCGACAGTCATTTCAATCGAGAAATCTTCCTCGCCGTCGAGGAAGAGCGGAAAGATCTCATGCTGCGCCAATAAGCAGGAAGTGCGATCGCTTTGAGACTCAGTGCCTACGTTTGTGAATCCGAAAAGTCCTCGCGGTGGAGTGCCGAAGCCATAGTCCAGGTGTTCTCCAGGATCGAGCAGGTGCTCTTGAAAGTAAAAAATAAAACAGATCCTTTCAATTGAAGAGAAGTCGACTCCAAAATCAACAGAAGCCGAAATAGGAGTTCCTACACTCACCGATGCCGGAGCAGGAGGAGTCAGGATCGCATCAACTGAAAACAACTCTTGTGCAGATGCAGAAGGTTGGAATAGCAAAGTTGGTACAGCACAATTCAACACAATAAACATAACGAATATTCTTGAACGCAACCATGCTTTCACTTTATTTCTCCCCATGTTTTGTTCTCTTTTAGCCGTATTGATGCGCACATGAGCAGCCACGGCGATATTGCGCGCACGCGGCGCCGAAAATCGGCTCGATATCAGCGGCTTATCGATCGACGATCTCGAAGTGAGTGTTCGTCAACGGGAGTCCAAGAATGAGAATCGCGAAGCGCCTCGACTGCGTCGGCCCGCTGCCATCAGCGATCAATACCAAATAGTGCCGGTAGCCTGATCGTAAATGATGCGGACCGCGGGACTAACCGGTGTGCCTCCAGTCGCGAAGGCGGCGGCTGGAAGCGTGCCGGTCATCAGTTCCGGAAATGCCGCCTTGATCAAGCGAATTTTGTCGTGGCTCGGAACGAAAGCGATCCAATCCATATAGATCGAATGGGGAGGCTGACCGAACTCGTAGTAGTCCCGACCAGCACCGCCAATAAGCACATTCGTCCCCGCCCCGCCCATCAGGCGGTCATTTCCGTTACCCCCGTCCAGACGGTCATCGCCGCCCTCGCCTCTCAGCACATTTTTGGCGGAATTGCCTGTGATTTTATTTGGGAGGCCATTGCCTTTGCCGTTGATGGTGGCGGTGCCGACGAGTATGAGATTTTCTACATTGATCGGCAGTGTGTAGCTGATCGACGCCTTGATCTTATCTGTGCCGTCGCCCACAGCTTCAAGGACCTCATCATCGGTGTCTCCTACGACGTATATGTCGTTACCGGGCAGGCCCATCATGACGTCGGCGCCGCCTTTGCCATTGATCCTGTCGGCTTCCGTCGTGCCTTCCAGGACGTCAGGCCCGGGTGTTCCGATTATGGTCGCAGCCAGCACAGCGCTTGACGCAAACTCAGCGATCAGCGCGATGCAACAGTACAACGATCGTTTCGAGTGACCTAACGGCGCGTTCATGGTTGGGTCTCTCCCCTCGGAAAAAGGAAAGCCGCTTCTTCGCACCTGCTTTTCGGCGTTATACACCGATTTTCACGCAAGGCAAGAATGGACATATTTGAGACCGACGACCCGTTTGGAGACCGCGCTCGTGCTGGTCTCGATCCTGGCGCTGGATGAGCCGTTTGCGGGGATCACCCGCGTGGACCCTGATGCGTTCGATCAGGTTGCGGACATCTTCGACGTCTGGAGTCGGTCTGGGATCGGTCCGTGAGCACACGACGACGTTTCCTCTCCATCCTGGCGGTCCCTGGGCTGGTGATGGCCGCGGCACCCGCTGCGAGGGCATTCTCCCAAGCTGCGGCCTTTGTGCCGGACGCACAGGCGGACGACGCGGCCGTGTTCGCGGCAGCGCGCCAGCAGTTCCTGATTCCCGAAGGCGTTGCCTACTGCAATACCGGCACGCTTGGCGCATCACCGCGGGAAGTCGTGGACGCGCTGACCGAAGGCATTCGCCGCATCGAGACCGATCTCGCGGCCTGGCCTTACGAGCAGGCCGATGGCGAACCGCTGACGGGGTACGAGCAGCTGTCCGAAGTCCGCGGGGCGGTGGGGCGGTTCGTCAATGCGTCTGCTGACGAAATTGCGCTCACGCAGAACGCGACGATGGGAATCAACTTTCTCGCTAATGGTCTCGAGCTGGCACCGGGCGACGAGGTCATCAGCACCGATCAGGAGCACAGCGGCGGCATTCTTGAGCTCCGCTGTGATCTGACGGTCGAACTCCTGGCCTGGCGTGATGTCCGGATCCCACCACACCGACCAACCTTGTGCCTCTATCGCAGCAACAAGCGGTGCGACAACGGCCTTGTCGCTGCGAGCATAGGAAACGAATACGTCAGCCATGTTAGCCAGACCCCTTGACCGGGCAATATAACCCTGCGACTGAAAATCCGCGTGTCGGTGGTTCGATTCGGCCCCTGGTCACCATCTAATTATCTAATTCAACTGCATACGCAAGTTTGGCCTTTGGCCGTTAACAGTATCTGTTAACCATATTGCTTCGGGCGCGAGTACAGTGCGTGCTAGCTCGGAGGACCGGCAAATGAAATCTGCACGCAATTTCGTGATCAATGCGCTGATTGGTGGCTTGCTCGTCGTGCTGCCAATCTATCTGGCCGTCCTGCTGCTGCTCAAGGCGATGCAGTCGGTCGCGGGTCTCGTGCGGCCAATTGCCAGAATGTTTCCGGAATGGCTGCCGGCAGAAAATTTGCTGGCACTGTTGGCGGTGCTGGTCATCTCCTTTATTGTCGGCGCCGCGGTGCGTACCAGGGCAGGCCGAACGGTCCGGGAGCGCCTGGAGATTTCGCTCTTTGAAAAAATTCCGGGTTACGCCGTGATTCGCGGCATGACGCAGCGGATGGCAGGGAAAGGCGACGAGAACGTGTGGAAGCCCGTGCTCGCCGAAATCGAGGATGCCCTCGTTCCGGCATTCATCGTCGAGGAGCTCGACGACGGACGCTTCACCGTTTTCGTGCCGTCGGTGCCGACGCCTTTCGCCGGCGCCGTCTACATTCTCGGCCCGGAACGCGTACATCTCGTCGACGTCCCTTTCACCCAGGCCATGAGAACCGTCTCGCGCTGGGGGTCAGGTTCGAAAGAGATGGTAGCGGCGATGAAGAGTGCCTCTTCGACTTAGAGACACCAACAGCTCAGAATTCCTTTTCCGTTTCGGTTGCCGAGTGGACCCGCAGCGTATCGACCTGCCGGAATTTCGCCCAGGAATTGGCCAGCGAGAACAGTACCGGTTTGCTGATGACCTTGCCGAGGCTGCTTGGCAGCGAGAAGTAACGCTGGTTCGAGAAGTAGTTGAAAAATTTCCGGTAGTCGTCATCAGCCTCACCCAGGACCATTCGGGCGGCGAAACTTCCGCAAAAGGTCGCCCATGGAATTCCCACGCAGCCGATGATGTACCGCACATGTGGCTGCTCGCGCGGTTTCGCGATGACGGGCAGCAGGTCCCGCGACATGTCGATCTGCCCCGGCCAGAACTGGATGAAGGAGAGTTTGCGCAACTCCGGGAAATGGCTCCTGAAATCCTCGATGACCTTCCGGATGATGCGCGGATTGTTGTAGGCCTCCCGGAGGTAGGTCGTGACCGGCGTTCCGCCGCCCAGCAGCAGGCGATTGTCGCCGGTCAGCCTGAAATACGAATAAACGAGCTTGGAGTCCCAGCATTGCATCTGCTCGCCGGATGGGAAAAGGATGCGCAGCTCCTTGTCGGTCAACGGTTCAGTCACGCTGAGGAACGTCTGGGCATGGAAAGCCTCGTCAGCCAGCGGGCTGATCGACGGGCTCATCTTGTCGACCGCAACGATGATGCTGTCCGCCGTCACGCTGCCCCCATGCGTGTACGCGGTGTGATCCTCGAGCCTTTCCATGTTGGTGCTTTCGAAGACCTGCATGCCATTGTCGACCAGTAGGTTCTTGATTCCCTGAAGGGTCGCCAGCGGATTGATTCCATAAGTGCCGCCGTAACGGATGCCGGCCGTGTAATGCTGCGCCCCCAGGATCCCCTTCAAGCCGTTTTCATCGTAAACCCGCTGGTCGCTGAATCCGACGCTCTCGCGGCATTCGCGTTCTTCCTCCACGGCGTGCCCGCCGCCCTTGCCGAGCCCGAGGAACAACGAATCCTGCTTCAGCAATCCAGCCTGGATGCCGTATTTCTGGATGGTGCCCACGATGCGGTCGATGCCGCGGCAAGGGGCTTCCCAGATTTCGCCCGCCGCCTTAGCGCCGTAGCGGCGCACGAGTTGGTGCAGTTCAAGCTCGCTGTCCGGAGTCAGCATTCCGGCGCTGCGGCCGGAGGAACTGCCGCCGATGATGTTCTTCTCGATCAGCACGACGCTCAATCCCTTCCTAAGGAATTCCGCCGCCGCGCTGACGCCACTGAATCCGCCGCCGACGATGAGTACGTCGCACTTGATGTCTTTCGTCAGCGGCGGGCAATACTTGTGGGTATTGACCATCAAGGTCGTGAACCACCAGTTCTGGTTTACCAATCGCACTTGTGCGGTCACGGCTCACCTGCCTGTTATTTTCGGACCGGAATTACCGAGATGTTCGAGATAGCGCACGAAGCCTGGATCCTCGCCGTGGAGCAATTGTGGAAGGCTGGACCGGAAATGCGGCTTGCGACACCACTCGAGCATGAAGTCTTCCCAGGAGTTCCATCGCCGCGCTTGCTTGGGAGACATGGCATCCTCGTACAGCAGCAGGTACGCCCTCTCGAATAGCGCCACCAGCATGGTGTAAATGATCAACCGCCTCTCCACTTGCTCATCCTTGAGAGCTGGCGTGGTCGCATCGGAAAACAGCCCAAGATCTGAATTGCGCAATGCGACCTTCAGGAAATCCTGATAGCTGTCCGACAACAATTGGTAGACCTCCTCTTCTTCGTTCTCGCGTTCCTTCCGTTGCTCAAACAAGAAAACCGCAATGGCCAGTGGCAGGCCTATCACGGTCACGACATTGCTCATCAATACCCAGGTATCAATTGACACGGCAACACTTCTCCCGGCAGCCGAGATGCTGGAGCCTATGAAAGAGCGGTTCCTGAGCAGGCGATTCATCGCGTCATTCTGCGGCCCCGCTTTACTGTGGTCCAGAACAAAGGACACAATCCACCGTGCATTCGATTTTCAGGCGCGAGTGGCTATGGCTGTTAGTGCCCACATTGGTTGGCATGGCTATTACTGCGATCCCCGCTTTTGCGGAGAACGAGAATGTGGAGACGCCAGCCAAGCAGACGGACACTCCGTCCTCGCCGTTCGCGGAACGTTCCCCGTGGCTATTCACGCCGATAGCGAGCTCCAATCCCAAGCTCGGTACCTCGCTCGGGGGACTTGCAGGCTACCTGCATCTCTTCGATGCAAAATCGAGACCCTCCATATTCGCCGTTTCAGGCCAATACTCGGACACTGATTCAATCGTGGCGGGGGCCTTCGCAAGGACGTCCTTCGATGAGGACCATCAACGAGCGCTGGTTGGGCTCGCGTATGGAAACATCAAGAACGACTACGACGACTACCTCGGGACCGGAGTCCCACTACGAAACGAGGCCGAACTGCGCTCCCTCATCGCCCGCTATACCTATCGCGTGACGGGTAACTGGTTTCTCGGTGGGCAGGCGATCTATCAGAACTTGGCCATCGCCGGGCAGACACCGTTCGACGACGAAGTGCTCGATATCCTGGGCATCCAGCCGTACAAGTCCGCTGGCGTAGGTGTCGTCGTCCAGAACGATTCACGCGACAACGAGAACATGCCGACCCGCGGGTGGCTGCTCAACCTCAACAACGTGGCCTTTCGCGAGTCCCTGGGCGGGGAGAATGACTACGACTTGTACCGGGCCGAATTCAAGTACTTCATCCCGAACGGCAACCGCAACGTGTTCGCCCTGCGCCAGCTGAACCATTTGACCAGCGACGCACCCACCGCGGCACGGGCGCCAGTCCAGCTTCGCGGCTACAAGATAGGACAGTACACCGGCGAGTACATGTCTTCAATTGAGGCTGAGCAGAGGCTCCGGCTTGGGGAGAAGTGGACCGCCACGGTTTTCGCTGGCATAGCTTGTCTTTACGGAGACGGCGTGAGCTGCACGGATAATGAGAATGTCTTCCCGATGGGGGGCGTTGGTGTCCAGTACATACTCAAACCCATACAAGGGATCGTTGCAAACCTTGAATACGCCGAGGGCGAGGGTTCTAGCTACGGCCTCTATCTGAAGTTGGGATACGCTTTCTGATCTGGTTCCTGGCCCCTAAGCGCCCCTACTAACTCCTGGATCGAGGAATATCCCCATGAAGAGCCTGAGTGCCTTCTTCAAGGCAACAATTGTCGGTGGCGCGCTTTATCTCGTGCCGGTCGTCTTGATCCTCCTCGTGCTCGGAAAAGTCCACGGGGTGACCATCAAGCTCGTCGCGCCAATGGCCGACATGCTTCAATTGCAGCATCTCGGCGGCATCAATCTCGCACGCATACTGGGCATCGTCCTCATCGTTGTAGTCTGTTTTTTGGCGGGTCTCTTCGCCAGGACGCGAGTGGCGCAGCAGTTCGTCAGCTGGCTTGAACGCGCAATCCTGTCGAACCTGCCCGGCTACAGCTTGATCGCCTCGCTTGGCGCAGATGTCGCAGGAGTGGGTGAAACTCGCTCCGAGATGAAGGTCGTACTGGCGCACATCGAAGACGCGTGGCAACTCGCACTAGTGGTCGAACGGGTCGACGCGACCCACTCGGCAGTTTTCGTGCCCGGAGCTCCGGACCCAAAATCAGGCTCGGTGTACATGATGACCGACGATCAGTTCAAGATCATTGATGTGTCGATACGTGATGCGATGCATGTCATCAAGGGCTTGGGAATCGGCTCGAAGGCGCTGCTGGCCGGACGCCTTTAGCACTCGCGTCCGCTTCACGTGCGATCGGAATATGGTCGGTCGGACGCGACCCGGTCCGCCGCTGGCAGCTAAAGTCCGCGTGTCGGTGGTTCGATTTCGCCCCTGGCCACCAGCCCGTTCCCCTCGCCGCGACTAGGACCCGCTAGAATCCGGCGCATTGGGCAAGTCAAAGCCAACACATGACTGAGCAAGCGCGCCCTCCCGGTGCCGTTTTCCTGTCTTACGCTTCGCAGGATGCGGATGCTGCTTTGCGCATCTGCGAAGCCTTGCGCGAAGCAGGCATTGAAGTGTGGTTCGACCGAAGTGAACTGCGCGGGGGAGACGCCTGGGATTCGCAAATAAAAAAGCAGATCCACGATTGCGCGTTGTTTCTGCCGCTGATCTCAGCGCACACCACTGCTCGGACTGAAGGCTATTTTCGGCGCGAGTGGAATCTCGCCAAGCGGCGATTGCTGGACAGGGCAGAGGACGTGGCTTTCCTGGTACCGGTGGTGATTGACGAGACCGCCGAAGCCGATGCGCGGGTCCCCGAAGAGTTTCTGCATGTGCAATGGACACGGTTGCCAGGCGGTGAGACGCCACCGGCGTTTGCCCAGCGCGTGCGCCAGCTGCTGGGCTTGGATCGCGCTGCCGTGCCAGCAGCGCACGCGGCGGCAAATCGGACGATTGAGCCAAGCGTCCGTAGACCCGGTTCCGTGCGGCCGCGCGGTACGCCGCTCATGTGGCGAGTCGGATTCGCCCTGGTTGCACTGCTGCTGATTCTGGGCGGTGGAGCTGTCTGGTACATCGAAAGCACGAGCGACGCGCCAGCGGCGAAGCCGGCAGCTACGACGGTATCGCCCCTCGCGGCAGCCGCACCTAATGAGAAGTCGATTGCGGTGCTGCCGTTTGCGGATATGAGCGCGGGCAAGGACCAGGAATACTTCGCGGATGGCCTGTCGGAGGAGTTGCTCAACCTGCTGGCGAAGCTGCCGGAGCTGCGCGTGATCGGGCGGACCTCGTCGTTCCAGTTCAAGGGACGGAACGAAGACCTGCGGGTGATCGGCGAGAAGCTCAACGTCGCGCACATCCTGGAGGGCAGCGTGCGGAAATCCGGCGAGAAGGTGCGGATCTCCGCGCAGCTCATCCGAGCCGCCGACGGTTCTCACCTCTGGTCGCAGACTTACGACCGCACGCTCGACGACATCTTCGTCGTGCAGGACGACATTGCGGGCGAGGTGGTGAAGGCGCTGAAGCTGACGTTGCTCGACTCGACCTCCGTGACGCGTTCCCGGCCGGTGGATCCGGAGGCCTACAACCTCGCCTTGCAGGGGCGTTTCTTCGTCGAGCGGCGCGGCCAGAAGGACCTCGAGCGTGCAGCCGAGCTATTCCGGCAGTCAGCTGAGCGCGATCCGGGTTACGCACCCGCGTGGGCGGGCCTGTCGGAGGCATTTATACAGCAGGCCAATACCGGTTTAGTACAGGTCGCGGATCATTTTCGACGTGCGCGCGAGGCCGCGGAAAAGGCGCTGGCGCTCGATCCCCAGCTTGCTGACGCGCATCTGGCGCTGGGCTGGATTCACAACCGCTACGACTTTGACTGGGAGGCCGCGGATTCCAGCTTTCGCCGAGCGCTGGAGCTGGAACCCGGCAACGCTATGGCCCTGAGGCGCGCCGGCGCCCAGTCGCTTACCCTCGGACGCATAAAAGAATCGATCGACCTGGCGAACAAGGCCATCGAGCGCGATCCGCTGCGGCCGGGCTCCTACGTCAACCTCGGCCTGAATTTGCTGGCAGACAATCGCGACACGGAGGCCGAGGCCGCATTTCGCAAGGCCCTCGAGCTCGAACCCGACGGGGTGGCTTTTCACCAGTTACTCGGGCTGGCCCTGCTCCTGCAGGGCAAGACCGACGCCGCCCTGCGGGAAGGTCGGCAGGAAACGGACGAGGTGTGGCGTCTCCTAAATTTGTCGCTTGTATTTCATGCGCTCGGCCGGCGCGGCGAGTCCGACGCGGCGCTCGCGGCTCTGAAGGGCAAGTTCGCCGAGGGCGCGGCCTATCAGATCGCCGAAGTGCATGCCTTCCGCGGCGAGGCCGACCTGGCCTTCGAGTGGCTCGAGCGCGCCTATGCCCAGCGTGACGGCGGCCTAGCGGAGATAAAGGGGGACCGGCTGATGCGCGGGATCGTTGGCGATCCGCGCTACAAGGCTTTTCTGAGGAAGCTGAAACTCCCGGTGTGATGATCCCCTGCGTTGGTATTTGAGATCCGCGTCTGATCGGCGCTTTAGACTCCTGACTCGGCCACCGAGGGCAAAGTCAATGGCAAATACCGGCCTCACATCTCCGATGAGCATACTGGTTGTGTATGGCGAAATAGGTGTCGGTACGACGCTGCAGCGCTCCGGGAGTGCGCTGGTGGAGAAGTTGCAGGCAGCGCGGATTCGAGGTGCTCCTCGCGCGCTCGGCGAGCGATGGTGCATCCGCGATCCGATCGGACCCTCTCATCGGCGCCGTCATCGTTGACGCCGATCTCGATCGACTCCGGCGGCGCCGAATCCGTGCTGCATGCGTTTCGTGCGCGCAACGACCGGGCGCCAGCCTTCCTGTTTGGTGAACGCAGCCATATATCACGAGATCCCGCTCAGCACGCTCAAGCTGGCGAATGAGTTCGTCTGGCTGACCGAAGACACTTCCACGTTCATCGCCGGCCGTGTCGAAGCTGCGATCCAACGCTATCGCGAGAATCTGCTGCCTCCCATGTTCGCCTCGATGCTCAGGCAGGCCAAGGTGCGCGAATACGCGTTCGGCACGCCGGGGCATCTCGGCGGCACGGCATTTCTCAAGACGCCGGTGTCGAAAATCTTCTTCGATTATTTCGGCGAGAACCTGCTGCGTTCCGATCTCTCAATCGGCATGGCGGCGGTCGGTTCGCTGCTCGACCACAGCGGCCCAATCGGCGAGAGCGAAAAGTATGCTGCCCGCGTGTTCGGCTCGCACCGCTCGTACACCGTCACCAACGGGACGTCGAGCTCCAACCGCATCATCTTCATGGCCAGCCTGACGCAGAACGACATTGCTCTCTGTGACCGCAACTGTCACAAGTCGATCGAGCACGGCTTGGTCATGACCGGGGCCATCCCCGTTTACCTCGTGCCGCACCGCAACCGCTACGGCATCATCGGCCCGATCTATCCCGAAGACCTGCAGCCGGAAGCGGTCAGGACACAGAGCCAGTGCAAATCCGCTTGACCAAAGGTGCGAACCGACTCAAGCCACAGCACACCATCATCACCAATTCGACCTATGACGGATTGATCTACAACGTCGCACGTGTGATCGAAATCGGCGGCGACGCGATCGATCGCCTGCACTTTGACGAAGCGTGGTACGCCTATGCACGCTTCAACCCGCTTTACCAAGATCGGCACGCCATGATTGGCGACCCCAGCCGACTACAAGAACGGTCCGACGCTGTTCGCGACGCACTCAACCCACAAGCTGCTGGCAGCGCTCTCGCAGGCATCGTTCATCCACATCCGCGATGGGCGCGATCCAATCGATCATGCGCGCTTTAACGAGTCGTTCATGATGCATGCCTCGACTTCGCCGTTCTATCCGATCATCGCCTCGAATGAAATTTCGGCTGCCATGATGGACGGTGCCAGCGGCGTGGCTTTGACCACCGAATCCATTCGCGAGGCGGTGAGCTTTCGACAGACCGTCGGGCGCATCAAGCGGCAGTATGCCGACAGCGAACGATTGGTTCTTCAGCACCTGGAATGCGATGGAAGTTACCGATCCCGCAACGAAGAAGAACGTCGCATTTGAAGACGCGCCTGAAGAGCTTGCTTGTCAGCGACCCTGACTGCTGGATGCTTCATCCCGAGCGAAACCTGGCATGGATTCGACAAGCTCGAAGATGGCTACTGCATGCTTGACCCGATCAAGGTCACCGTCGTAGCGCCCGGCATCGCGACCGATGGCTCGCTTGAAAAACGTGGCATTCCCGCCTCCATCATTTCGGCCTATCTCGTGCGTCATGGCTTCGAATATGAAAAGTCCCAGGACTTTACCGTCCTCTTTCTGTTCTCCATTGGCATGACCAAGGCCAAGTGGGGAACGCTGTTGACCACGCTGATCAAATTCAAAGAGGACTACGACGCCAACACGCCCGCTGAGCGTCGTCCTTCCGAAACTCGTTGCCGCCCACTCCTCAACGCTATGCGGCGATGGGACTTACGCGACCTGAGTGACGAGATGTTCGATCAATACAAACGCTCGAATCAGATGCGCCACCTGCAGGAAGCGTTTTCCAGCCTGCCGCGTACCTCACATGATTCCGGCCGACGCCTATCGTCATCTGGTGCGGAACGAGGTGGAGCGCGTCAGGCTGGATGACGTCGCGCAGCGAGTCGTGGCGACCAGCGTGGTGCCGTATCCGCCCGGCATCCCCATGATGATGCCCGGCGAAAGCGTTGGTCCCGCGAATGGACCTTACATCGGCTACCTGAAGGCGCTTCGGGACTGGGATCGGCGCTTCCCCGGATTTGGACACGAAACCCACGGCGTAGAAGTGGATGGCGATGAGCTGTATCTCCGTTGCTTGACGCAATAGGCCAGCGAATTACTTCGCCTCGAAATTCCGCGTGTCGATTGTTCGATTCTGCCGCTGGCCACCATTTCAAGACAATCGCTTCCGCTTTTCGGAGAATTCGTCAGCTAACAAACATCTTCCGTTGACGGAAGCGTAAAGTTCTGTGGCCGCGACTCGCAGTTGGAGGGCATGTGAGTGAACTCAGCGTTGAGCAGCGGCAGAGGTCGCAACTCCTGGGATCAATCGTCAGCAATGGCGGGACTACTCGGCGTGCTGTGTCTGTTGATGCCGGAACTTGGCACGGCGCAGTCGGTCGATGCACCGGCGCAGATTGGCGCCGCAGACGCGGCAGAAGACGGGGTCAACAGCGAAACACCATCCTCGACCGAGTCAGGCCAAAGTCCCTTAGAGGAGAGTTTCGCGCCACGTACACGGGCCGATTGGGTGCGCGATACCCGGCGACAGGCATGGAAAGACACCAAATTCGACGCACAAATCCGCACTTACGACTTCGATCGCAACAGATATGACGGCAGCGAGAGCGAGGCCTGGGCTCTCGGAGGATCGGTCGGACTAAAGACTGGTTATTTCCGCGAGCGCTTCGCATTCGGCGCGACCGGCTACACGTCACAGAAGCTTTACGGCCCCGAAGACAAAGATGGCACCCAGCTGCTCGCGCCTGGCCAGCACGGTTTCACGGTGCTTGGCGAGCTGTACGGCGAGTTCCTGCTCAATGAAGACACACGACTTAGCTTCGGGCGGCGCGGTATCGACACGCCTTACCTCAACCGCAATGACACCCGGATGGCTCCCAATACCTTCGAATTGATCACGCTGCAGGGCCTGTATGGCGGCGATCGCCATGCTGAATGGCGCGTGGGGGGCGGTTACTTCGACGAGATCAAACAACGCAATGACGACGAGTTCGTGTCGATGGCGAACGCTGCCGGCGCTCCCGAAGGTGTCGACCGCGGCGTCTATGTCGGTGGAGGTAACTACAAGAAGGGCGAATTCTCGATTGGAGCAATCGACTACTACAGTGCCGACATCATCAACATTGTCTATAGCGAAATGAAATACGCGCTTCCGCTCGCCGGTGGCCTGCGCCTGCAGTTCGCGCTGCAGTACTCCGACCAGCGGAGCACGGGGAATAATCTGCTTCGTGGCACGGACTTCTCTGCGAATCAGTGGGGCGGCAAGGTCGAGATTGCTGCCAAGAGCGCTCTCTTCTCGGCGGCCTATACGAGCGCCGGCGGCGATACCAGCATGCAGGCACCGTGGAGCAGTTACCCCGGCTACACCAGTGTGCAGACGGAGGATTTCTTCCGCGACGGGGAAGACGCCTGGATGCTGCGCGCTGCCTACAACTTCCAGTCTGTCAAAGGTCTCAGCATCTACGGTCTCTGGGTCAACGGTTCAGACCCGCAGGACCCCGGGCAGTTCGCGAAGGAAGAATTCGATCTCAACCTGCAATGGACCCCCGACAGCGGCCCGCTGAAGGGATTGATGCTGCGGTTACGCTATGCGCATGCTTCACAAGACGATCCCGCTGACTCCGACCAAGACGAATTACGAGTGATGATCTACTACGACCCGCCATCGCCGTGAGTGCTCATATGGGCCTCAAAGCCATCTGCGTACTCTCCGTGAGTACTCGGAAAACGCAGGGCCGAACAATGAATGCATTGCCCTTTCTTCGGGAATTATCTGAAAGCGAGTGATGTAAAGGGCGAATGCTGCTGGCCCAAGCAATGATAATGCAGACGCGAGATATACGGCCCAGGCCAGCAGGACAATCAGCATCCCCAGATACATTGGGTTGCGTGTTCTTGCAAAGATCCCTGTCGAGACGAGCGACGTGGAGGTTTCTGGCTTAAGCGGATTAACGGTTGTCTGAGCCCGCCGGAACGAAATAACCGCGCTCAGAGCTATTGCAATGCCAATTACCAAAAGAATGACGCCGGCCAACAGATGGACAGACGATGACGGGGGCCAGATCGGGGGAAGTGACGTGGTGACCCACATCACCACAGCGACAGTAATCCCGACAAGGGGCGGTGGGAAGCGGAGTTCTAAGTAGCGCATGGGTACATTGCGCAGACGGTCCAATCCGACACGCGCCGCGTCAACTCGTATTTAGACAAGTTCACCTTACGCCGATAAGACGGAATCGCAAGCCAACCTTGACTTCCCTGTCGTAAGGCGCACTGTGATGTCCCCTTCAAAGGTTGGCCTCCCAGGTGAAGCCAACCGCGACACTCGAGCGAGCGTCAGTTAGTCAGTCCTGACGCCTCCACTTCGATTAACTGATGGCGACGAGCATTCGTCCCGGACTAGGGCGAACGGATAGGCGCGTCCACGGAACATACGCGGCAGCGGGCTCGTTCACCCTTCGAAGCGGTTTTTTTCTTTCAGAAAGGACAATGACAATGAATGACGTTACAAAGTCGTCGGCGGGCGACAAGACCGCTGTGCGATCGTTTCGAGTGGAAGTTCCGGAAGCGGAACTGGCCGATATGCGTCGGCGCATTACGGCCACGCGGTGGCCGGAGAAGGAAACCGTCGCGGACACGTCGCAGGGCGTGCCGCTCGCGCCGCTCCAGGACCTCGCGCGCTACTGGGCGACCGACTACGACTGGCGCAAGTGCGAGGCGAAGCTCAACGCGCTGCCCCAGTTCATCACCGAGATCGACGGGCTCGACATCCACTTCATCCAAGTGCGTTCGAAGCACAAGGAAGCGCTGCCTGTCATCGTCACGCACGGTTGGCCCGGTTCGATCCTCGAGCAGATCAAGCTCGTCGGCCCGCTCACCGACCCCACGGCCTTCGGAGGCCGCGCGGAGGACGCTTTCGACGTCGTGATCCCGTCGATCCCCGGTTATGGGTTCTCGGGCAAGCCGACGGCGACCGGCTGGGATCATGCTCGCATGGCACGTGCCTGGATCGTGCTGATGAAGCGCCTGGGATACACGCGATACGTTGCGCAGGGCGGCGACGTGGGCGGACAGATCACGGACGCCATGGCGGTCGAGGCGCCCGCGGAGCTCGTGGCCATACACACCAACTTCCTGTTCGCGCTCCCGCAGGACGTGTCGGACACGATTCAGGCTGGTGGGCCGGTGCCATCCGATTTCTCTGACGCGGAGCGACGCGCGCTCGACAAGCTGAGGGGCTTCTTCGTCAAGAACGCGGCCTACGCGATTGAGATGGCGACGCGTCCGCAGACGCTCTACGGACTCACCGATTCTCCCGTCGCCCTCGCGGCCTGGCTGATCGACCATGGCGACGGCGACGACCAGCCGGCGGCGACGGTGCTCGCGGCGATGCGTACGCCGACCAACGGACAGCGCCCGGAGCGGCTGACGCAGGACGACGTGCTCGACAACATTACCCTCTATTGGCTGACAAACACCGGGGTCTCTGCGGCCCGCAGCTATTGGGATAACAAGCCCCCGTACTTCGGCCCCAAGAAGTTCTCCATCCCGGCGGCGTTTACCGTCTTCCCCGGCGAGATCTACCAGCCCTCCCGGCGCTGGGCAGAGGGCGGCTACGCGAACCTCACCTACTTCAACGAGGTGGACAAGGGCGGGCATTTCGCGGCATGGGAAGAGCCGCTGCTGTTCGCGTCGGAAATGCGCGCGGCATTCAGGTCGCTGCGCACGCAGAAGGCGGACAAGGCCGCATAGACTGCGCAAAGATCATTGAGGCAGGTGTGAACGGGGAGCCCGCAGAAATTGTCTGCGGGCTTCTTTGTTTGTGCTGGAACATCGGCGCGCTATCGTACAGACAACCCACGCATGTGAGTCTTAATCCGCTACTGCTCGTAAACACCTAACCCCGGTCCCTCCGGACTTGCACGGCGGATCCTTTTTGGAGCCGCGATGACAAGCCCGAGTTTGCGTGCTACCCAAGGCAATCTGATCCTGGCATCACTCTCGAGATCAGCCCTTCAAGCCATCGTTCCGGATCTCCACTTAAGACCGCTCAAGGTGCGGCAGGTCCTACAGCACCCAGACGAGGCGTTGAAGGAAGTCGTGTTCCCGCTGGACGGGGTAGCTTCAATGATCTCGTTAGGTGACACCGGGCATTCCGTCGAAGTAGCGACGATCGGTTGCGAAGGAATGGTTGGATTACCAGTGTTTCTAGGTGGGGCGAAAGCGGCGGTCGAGATCTTCGTTCAGGTTCCGGGAGAAGGTCTGCATCTTTCCGCCGAAGTATTCCAGAAGCATCTGGATCGTGCGCCTACATTGACGCAGTCGCTTCTGCGGTACACGCAAGCTCTTCTGACGCAGGTCGCGCAATGTTCCGCGTGTAATTGTTACCACCCGGTAGAAGCACGTTGTGCTAGGTGGGTGCTGCAGACCCATGATCGCGTCAAGGGTGACGAATTTCAGTTAACGCACGAGTTCCTCTCGTTGATGTTAGGTGTACGGCGAGCGACCGTCACGGAAACGGCCGGCGCTCTCCAGGCACGCGGTTTGATTCGCTATTACCGAGGGGTGATTACCATCGTGAATCGCAAAGGCCTTGAAGCAGCGGCCTGCGATTGTTACGGACTTATCAGCAAGGAATATGACCGGTTGCTCAAACCTGCTCGCAAAAGAGCGTGACGCAGATTAAGCGGCTTAACGCCAGAACGGTCCCATGTCGTAGAGAGTGTAAAAGAGCATCACGTAGATCGATGAACCAACGAACGCGCCAGTTGTTGAGAAAACGGCGACATGAAGCGCCTGTTCATGCCACTGCCCCGGAGTTTTCAAGTCGAAGGTTCGCAGAGCGCTAAACAGCGCTCCGGCGATAGCGCCTGCAGCGGCCCAGATCATGACATTAAAGATAATTAATACTCGCGTAGGTAAGTCGAATCTGTTGAATGTACGGTACCGTACAGATCGTATACGCCACATCTTGCAGCGAGTCAGCAAGTAACGAGAAAAAAGTTGCTGCCGCGGAATATCTGACAGAAGCCTCCCACGTCGGCGACGAGAAGTCGTCGATTAGTCCTGCAACGCGAAATGCGAAGCCTGCCTAACGTGGCCTGTATCGCTTCACCTTTTTTTCTCCGGCGCCGTTGAGAACCAACATCGCAACATCCGTCCAGGCCGTCCGGCGTGGAGTCGGGGTGCATGGCCAAATCCCGTATGTTTCATTTTTGCCGAATTCATTGCCATCGATGGAATTACGGCGGAGATCGCACAAAACTTTTCTGCTGGGACGGTATCGTACAAAAGATACTTGAAGCACTTCCTTCGGAACATCCGCCAACTTCTGGCAGGTCGGGGTAGATCCCATGCAGTCCAAGGAAACATTCGAACGCGATCTGCTACTCGAACAGCTGGCGGACGCTAGCGAGCGAGTGGACGAGGTACAGGAGATCATAGACCGTCAACGCACGCGCATCCGGATGCTGCGTCAGTACGGAAAGGAAATTGCAGGTGCCGAAATGGTCTTGGCCCAGTTGGAACAATCGCAAACGACGTTTATCGCTGAACGCGACGGGCTAGAGGCCTTGCTGGCGTAACCAGATTAGTGCCACTTTCGGAACATGCGCCCACCGCCATGGTCTAGTTAATAGACCATGGATGCAATTGCAGCAACGGACCGCTTTCTGATGCTTGAGCATTTGGCGCACGCCGTAAGGCGCGCGCATGAAGTGCAGGTCCTCGTAAACCGTCAACGCGAACGCATCAAGATCCTGAAGCGCGCGGGACTCAACACGCTCACTGCTGAATTGGTACTGGCTCAATTGGAGCAGTCGCAAACGCTGTACGTGGCGGAAAATGAGCGTCTCGAAGCAGCGTTGGAACAATTAGATGCAAGCGCGCCGCGCTTACGGCGCGAATGCCGAGTTCCATCTAACGACAGCGATAACTAACTATCGGCTGTCAGTTCCATTCTGAGCGCGTTTACTTCGACCGCTCGGGGCAGGGGGTTCTCGATACTGTTTCCGCGGCGCTCGCCGTCGGCATCGGCAATACGGCGGTCGGCAGCTTCGTTCAGCCTCCGTTGGCAGTCGCCGCATAGTGTCCGCAGGCAGTTCAACGCGAACGCTGGACGGCCAATCGCAGAAAACGGTGAAGGTCACATGATCGTCAAGAACTGCATGTTGGCTCTCGCGCTGTCTGTCGGTTTTGCTGCAGGCGCTTCCGAGTCGGCGGCGAACGCTTCGCCAACCACCGACATAGCGCAGGCGGCCAGCGCCTTCCTCGCTTCGCTGGACGATGACGCGCGGGCCAAGGCCCGGTTTGCGTTTGATAGTGAGGAGCGCTTCAACTGGCACTTTATACCGAGACCGCGCGCCGGACTGCCCCTCAAGGCGATGGCCGCCCCGCAACGCAGCGCCGCCATGGCCCTCCTGCGCGCGGGACTGAGCGAGAAGGGTTACACCAAGGCCGAGTCGATCCGGGGACTGGAGATTGTTCTTGCGCGAGATTGAGCAGGACCCGGTCAGACGCGATCCGGATCTCTACTACGTCTCCATCTTCGGCGAACCTGTGGCGGATGGTACGTGGGGCTGGCGCTTCGAGGGACACCACATCTCGCTGAACTGGACCTTCGTGCGGGGACGGTCAATCGCGCCGACGCCGCAGTTCTTCGGCAGCAACCCGGACGCGGTGCGCAGCGGCCCGCGCACGGATGCGCGCGTCCTTGCGGCCGAGCAGGACCTCGCGCGTGCGCTGCTCGAGAGCCTCTCAAAAGAGCAACTTGCGCAAGCGATAATCAGCGCCACGGCGCCTCCGGACATCTTCTCGGGGCACCAGCGGAAGGCCGCGACCCTGGAGGAGGGGGGCATTGCATTCAGTGATCTCGCCACCGAGCAGCGCGGTTTGCTGCTCGCCATTATCGACGAGTACGCCGGGGCCCAGCCGAGGGCTGTGGCCGAGGCGCGCCTCGCGAGGCTCCGCGAGGCAGGCCTGGATCGCATTCGCTTCGCGTGGATGGGTGGACTCGTGCGCGGCGAGCCACATTACTACCGCCTGCAGGGACCAACGTTTCTGATCGAATACGACAACACGCAGAACGACGCCAATCACGTTCACGCGGTTTGGCGGGACTTTGACGGCGACTTCGGCGTCGATCTCTTGGAGGAGCATTACCGGAACTCGGCACACCATAGTTACTGACGGGGGGATGCGCGCCGCTCTGACATCGCTTGGGGATTTTTGGCAAGGCGATGGACATCGGGCAACTTACACTTCGCCGGCATCGTCATCAGCGCCTTTCGCCCTCGGAAGTTGCCACCCGCGTTTAATCGCCACCATGCGCAGCGCGAAGCACAGAAAGGCGCCGGCAATCGCCGTAACCACGGGAGACAGGCCGATTTTGCCACCGATCGCGACCACGGCGGCTCCCGCCAGAGCCGCCACCGCGTACAAGTCCGAGCGCAGCACCACGGGGATCCTGGCCAGCAACACGTCGCGCACGATGCCGCCACCAATTGCCGTCAGCATGCCAAGCAGCGCCGCCATCATCGGATGAAGGCCGAAGGCAAGCGCCTTGTGCGTGCCGGTCACCGCAAACAGCGCGAGCCCGGCGGCATCGAATACTCGCACTGGACTGTGCATGCGCTCGATGAGCGAATGCCATCGAAACGCAACGATCGCGGCAAGCAGCGACGCGGCCGTGTATCGCCAGTCACTTAGTGCCGCCGGGGGAAAGGCGCCGATGAAGACGTCGCGAGCGATCCCACCACTGCAAGCAGTGGCAAATGACAGGACCGCGATACCAAAGACGTCCAGCTGACGGCGGGCACCCGCGGTTGCGCCGGCAAGCGCAAAGACGAATGTGCCGAGGAGGTCGAGGGTCAGCAAAAGCGTAGTCATCAGGTTCTGCTCCCCATCACCGGCGTGATTGTACGCGGCGGCTTTCAAGGCCGCTTTCGAGCCTCGGTACACCGCGAGTAACATCAGGGACGGCTGCGCGCATCCGCGCGCTCACAGGAGAACGGCAATGGCCACGACGATCGATCGGGCAGGCCAATCGGTAAGCTGCCTGCATGCGTTCCTGCCCGCAGCCAGGCTTCTTCGGACTTGCCCAATAACTTAGGTGGGCGGGGTCATCCGGTCCTAGTTCGCTGTTTACAATCGCCAGATGCCATTTCCCGCCCGGACCCATCGATTAAACGTATGTACTTGTTGTTCTGAATGATGTGCCGTACCAACTCCATGACGAGATAGCCGAGGAGCACGGCGAGTGTCCATTCAAGCCACTCTGGCAGCCGGTGCACGACCACTTCTTTTCGCGGCAAGATTCCGAACAGGTTCTTGAGCGCCCTGCGCTCGACTGAATGATAGGTTGTCAGCACCATCACGAGCGAACCGGCGGCGTAGCCGACAAAATTGCTGAGTGCGGTATTGACGCACAGTTGTTGCAGCTTCTGTCGACTGAACGTGTTGCGAATGAATTCGCGCACGGGATGCAACATTCTGAGAGGAACGTGTGCGCTCAGCTACCTGAGCGCCACGACTCAATTGAACTTCCCGATGACGTTTTCACGATCCTGTCGAGTTCCTCGAAAGGCACCTGTTCGTTCTTGGCTCCGCCGCAAACTCCGACCCAGCAATTGGCCGAGCCGGCCTGGTAGAACTCGGTGGCCCAGTCCTTGATTTCGCCTTTCGTGTCTACAAGGAAATAGACGACGCGGGCGTTCTGTTTCTGCTTGCCATACACCCCGCCAAAGTTGCTTGATTCAGTTCCGAAGTCGCCGACGTGCTTCATGACCTCGTCGCCGCTATTCAGTTTCTCGCGGCCGATCAGCTTGCCGAAGTCCGGGTGCTCGTACATCACCTCGGCGTACGGCTTACCGACGGTGCCTTTGAGATGAGTATTGTTTATGCCTGAGGCGACCTTTTGGCCGACGGAACTGCAGGCCGCGAACAAGAGAGTGCTCACTATGACTATGAACGTTTTCATGGACCTAGCCTCGCCGCATGCTGGAGAGTGACTCGTTAAACGTGCCCTGCGAACGTGCCAATGCTTGCAGCAATGATTCGCGCGAAACGTGACTCTTGACACAAATGCACGTTTCAATGCACGAGCAAAGCGCCGCGATTCGGTCCTTCGACTCACCGATTTGTGAGCGGAGTCACGTTCGCAGGCGGTACTCGTCCCCCAAAATCAGAAGACTCGTAATTGCGATGGGGAACGTCGATGGGTTTTCGCTCAAAGGCCCTTGCGCTAGTCGCCGCTTCGCTGGCGGTGACCGTGCCCGCTGCGGCGGATCTCACCGTCGTCTTCAGCAAGGATGAGATTGCAATCATCCACGATTACTACGCGCAACATCACGACGACGCGGGCAAAGGGCAGCAGAAAAAGCAGAAAAGCAAGCCGCTGCCGCCGGGAATCGCGAAGAACCTCACCCGCGGCAAGCCAATGCCGCCGGGGATCGCGAAGCAGCAGCTACCCAACGACTTGATCCAAAGGTTGCCACCGGTTCGCGATGGCTATGAGCGGGTCATTGTTGATGGTCGGCTGCTGCTCGTTGCGGTCGCCACCCAGGTGATTGCCGACGTTCTGTCGGACGCTATCTTCAACTGATCCGGCCCCCCGGGGCCAGGATTTCCGTTTCGGGAACTAGCCACGCTGCCTGCGCGGGCGGTTCGATTCCTCCCTTGGCCACCATCATATGCCGTGGCTCGATTCCGCCGACCTCCGGGCGGTCGATCGCTCCGGGCTGACCATCAAGGCCACGATGCGAACCCGCACTCGTGAATCGAGTATCCTTTCTGCCAGTCTTACACGGGGCGCGACGAATGAAGAAACTGATTGCGTTGGTAGCTGCAATGACAGCCATGCTCTCTGCTACTGCAGCCGCGCAAACTGCCGCACACGAAGTGAAAGCGCGAGAAATCTATGCGCGAGTCATTTCGTTCCGGACGGCGGCTGGCCAGGAGCAGACACCGCCGATGGTTGCCTACCTGGTCGAGGTACTGAAAGCTGGCGGCGTTCCGGACGTGGACATCGCGACGCTAGACGAAAAGGGCGAGCGTGCACTCATCGTGCGGTTGCCTGGGCGAGAGCAAGGAAGGCCCATCCTGTTCTCAGCGCACATGGATGTCGTCGATGCGCGCCGTGAAGAGTGGGAGCGCAGTCCCTTCGAACTGATTGAGGAGAATGGCAACTTCTTCGGACGGGGCACGTCGGACAACAAGGCGGGCGTCGTCGCACTGGTGTCGACGATCCTTCGCTTCAAAGCCGAGAAAATGCAGCCCGCGCGTGAGCTCGTGTTCGCCTTCGTCGGCGATGAAGAGACGGGCATGAATACGACCCGCCAGATCGCGGCGCACCCGTGGGTCAGGAATGCCGAGTTCGCCATCAACACGGATGCCGGAGGCGGGATCCTGGATGACACGTCCGGCAAGCCGCTCATCTATCTCGTGCAGGGGGCCGAAAAGACGTTCGCGACATTCGACGTCATCGTCACCAATCCCGGTGGGCACAGTTCGCGTCCGCGCAGTGACAACGCGATCTACCAGCTCGCTCATGCGCTCGAGAAGGTCGAGGCATATCGCTTTCCGGTGATGGCCACCGACCTTACTCGTGCCTATCTCGGTGCAGTCGGCAAGGCGCAGTCGGGACCGCTGGGCGAAACGTTGCGGCAATTTGCTGCCGACCCGACCGATGCCTCCGCCGCCGATAAGTTGGCGAAGTCACCGGAGTTCGTCGGCACCACACGCACGACGTGCGTTGCCACGATGCTGGACGCCGGGCACGCAGAGAACGCGTTGCCGCAGACAGCCAAGGCTGCGGTCAACTGCCGTATTTTCCCGGGCGTCGCCGTTGAAACAGTGCGCGATGCACTTGTAGTGGCCATTGCCGATCCTGAAGTGAAGGTCACAGTGCGCGGGAAGCCCGAAGCCAGCCCGGTCTCGGAAATGCGACCGGATGTCATGGCCGCGATCACGGACGCGGTGCATGCAGACTATCCCGGCGTAATGGTCGTTCCCTACCTGGAATCCGGCGGCACGGACGGCAAGGTCTATCGCGCGGCGGGCATTCCGACGTTCGCGAGCTCCGGATTGTTCACCAAACCCAGCGAAATGTACGCGCACGGACTCAACGAAAGATTGCCGGTCGCAGCGTTCTATCGCGGCCTCGATCACATCCATCGTCTGGCCATCGAGCTGGGCGAAGCAAGGCCGGGCCGGTAGCTATTCGACGCGTTCAGCGGTTCGATTCCGCCCCTGGCCACCATTCGAGTCGATGGCAATACTTAGGTATTTACAGAAGTATTACACAACTGTAGAATCCCTCGGTCAGATCGTATAAACCCGGGCACTTGGATGGTATCGGGAATGGTGCAAGCCGCAGCCGCTGACGAGGTTTTTCACGCATTGTCCAACCCGACTCGGCGGAAAGTCCTGGAGCGACTGTCTGTCGGGCCAGCCACCGTGAGCGAACTGGCGGCACCGTTCGCAATGCAACTCCCGTCGTTCGTTCAGCACCTGTCGGTGCTCGAACAGAGCCGACTGGTGAGGTCGAAAAAGCGCGGGCGAGTGCGGACGTATGAGATCGCACCCAAACGGTTCGAGGTCGCTGAAGACTGGCTGACCGCGCGTCGTCAGCTGTGGGAAGCCCGTCTGGACCAGTTTGACCAATACGTCAAACAACTCAAGGACAAGGAATCAGAATCGTGAGCAAACAATTCACGTTCAATCCCAAACTTGATTTCGCTATCGAAAGGTTCATCGATGCTCCCACGCGTCTCGTCTGGGAAGCGTTGACGAAACCGGAACATCTCAAGGAGTGGTACATGCCCAAGCCTTGGGGTCGTGTGTCGCGAGCCGAAATCGACGTGCGACCGGGTGGCATCATCAGCATCGACATAGCAACGGAAGACGGTCGGGACTCTCCAAACCTCGGTTGTATCCTGGAGGTCATTCCGATGGAGCGACTTGTGTGGACCTCCATGCTGTTCCCCGGCTATCGTCCGGCTGTCTTTGACGACATTCCGATCACCGCCATCATGACGATGGAAACCGTGGGAACCGGCACTCGCTACGTCTTCACGGCGCTGCACCGGAATGAAGCGGACCTCGAGACCAACAAGGCGTCGGGCTTTTATGAGGGCACCGGGATCGCCGTCGATCAGTTCGTGGAGCACGTGATCGCGATGAAATAGCTGCGGGCGACTCGCGGCGGACGGGTCAGGCATCAACACCCAGTCTCGACAAGGGACGCGTGAGCGCGTCCCCGCAATCCTACAAATTCTGACGAGTTTCTAGGCTAGACCGTTGGGACGGGCCTTCGGACTATAGGATCACAGCTAGTGTTCTGGTCACCGCTTCATGGACTCAATAGCAGCAACGGACCGCTTTCTGATGCTCGAACAATTGGCGCACGCCGTAAGGCGGACGCATGAATTACAGTCGCACATCGACCGTCAACGCGAACGTATAAAAATCTTGAACCGCGCCGAACTCAACACTTACATTGCCGAAATGGTGCTGGGCCAGTTGGAGCAGTCCCAAACGCTATATGTGACGGATAGTGAGCGGCTCGAAGCCGCGCTCGAAAAATTAAGATAGTTCATTGGCGCAATGAATCCCACCGGCGTGCTTGAAGAATATGCGGATGACGCGGAGCGCCTGTTCGAATCGTTCGAAGACGTCTCTTCAGCCGAAGTGTATGCGCACGTTGCGCACCTCTTGCCCGCGCTGCCATCGCGCTTCGCCGATATCGGCGCGGGCACGGGGCGCGATGCCGCCCTGGTTTGCTGCGCAAGGTCACAGCGTGTTGGCGGTCGAGCCGACGAGGTACTTCCGCACCGCCGGCATGGCGCTGCATCCTTCGCCTCGAATCGAGTGGGTCGGCGACGCCTTGCCGGACCTCGAGCACACGCTTGCGCGCGGCGAAGTGTTCGACCGCGTAATCCTTTGCGCCGTGTGGCAGCATCTCTGCGACAAGGAGCGCGCGCGCGCCATGCCGAATCTCACGCGACTGGTCTCGCCGGACGGCTTGCTCATCCTGTCACTGCGTCATGGGCCCGACGAACCGGGCTGTTATCCCTCGCGCCGCGAGGATGTAGTGGCGCTGGCAGTGGCTTCGGGGTTGAAATTGGTTTTCGCTTGCGAGGCCGAGTCCGTGCATCCAGCCAGCCGCGCCCTGGGCGTGACACGCACTTGGCTTGCTTTCGCCGCCGCGCTGTCGGAGCGAGGCTGAAGGTGCTCAACTTGGACTTTAGGAGTCATCTATGGCCGTACCGTGGCTCGCCGTCGGAAAGCTAGTCCTTACCAACCTGGATACGATCATGGGGGTCGTAAAGCCCGCGTTCACCCGGAAGAAGGTTGAGGCTCTACCCAGTCAGACAGATCTACTGAACCAACAGATCTCGGAGCTTCAAACGGCAGCATCAAGCAATGCGGAGCAAATTCGGCAACTGGCTGTGCAACTTAAGGAGGTGGTTGCCGCGCTGGAGCAAGCTGCAAGTCGTGCTCAATTGCAACGCGATAAATTGGGAAGACTGTGCCTCGTCGCTATGGCGATCTCGGTCGTATCATTCGTTGTGGTCCTAGCTTTAGTCCTGTTGCGATAATTGGTAACAGCACGTCGGGGCTGCAAACGATCTATTTCTGCCTGCGGAGAGTTCTAGGAATCAATCGCAAATACTCTGACGCTGCTGAGGTTTTCGTCAGCGGCCGCATGTGGCTGCCTGGCCGATCACATCTGCCGCTTGAAGGAGCTAGAGTATTGACTCGGAAGCATAGTCGCCACCCACCAAATTGATCGGCACGTAGACTGCAGAAAGGAGATCACCATGGCTGAAAGTACTGCCGCAAAGTCTGTCGCAGTCGTTCTCGTTCACGGAGGCTTTGTGGACGGTTCTGGCTGGGAGGGTGTGTACAAGATCCTGAAGAAGGACGGCTACAACGTGAGTATCGTGCAGAACACGACCACATCGCTGGCGGAAGACGTGGCAGCCACGAAACGCGTCCTCGCATCGCAGAACATGCCCGTACTACTCGTTGGTCATTCCTATGGTGGTGTCGTAATTACGGAGGCAGGCAATGATCCCAAAGTCGCGGGTCTTGCCTATATTGCTGCCTTTGCTCCGGACGCGGGGGAATCGGTGGCCGCCCTGATCAAGGATCCGCCACCCGGAGCTTCCGTGCCCCCGATACTGCCTCCGGAAAACGGCTATCTGGCTCTCGACAAGACGAAGTTCTGGGAATCATTCGCGGCCGACGTCGAGGAAGACAAGGCCTCGTTCATGGCCGATTCGCAAGTTCCATGGGGAGTCGAGGCCCTCAGCGGCACGATCACCAAGCCCGCATGGAGGGCAAAACCGAGCTGGTACCTCGTCGCCACCGACGACAAGATGATCCCGCCGCCGGCTCAGCACTTCATGTCGAAGCGCGCGGGCTCGACGGTAGTCGAGGAAAAAGGCAGTCACGCCGTTTACGTATCCAAGCCAGATGCTGTCGCCGCGCTGATCGAGAAGGCCGCTGACGGTGTGAGATCGGCCGCGCACTGAGCTTGCAGACGATATCGCCGCCGACAGGCAAGTCGGTGAAGGAGATGCATCATGTCCGCGCAATCGAAACGGCCCGACACGATCGTACTGGTTCATGGTTTCTGGGTGACGCCGCGAAGCTGGGAGCACTGGATCACACGCTATGAAGCCCAAGGCTACCGCGTGCTCGCTCCAGCGTATCCCGGGTTCGAAGTCGAGGTCGAGGCCCTCAACCGCGATGCTTCGCCGGTCGAACGTCTCACGGTTCCCGCGATCATGGCGCACCTCGAGCTCGTCGTTGAGCGACTCGACGCGCCACCGATCCTCATTGGTCATTCGGCGGGTGGCGCGTTTGTGCAGCTGTTGCTCGATCATGGCTATGGGGCGGTGGGTGTCGCGATTAACTCCGCGCCTACCGAAGGTGTGCGCGTCACGCCGCTTTCGCAGCTAAAAATCGACGTTCCCGGTGCTGAAGAATCCTGCGAATCGGCACAGGGCAGTGCCGTTCACTTACGAGCAATGGCGCTACGTGTTCACGAACACATTTGACGAAGCGGACGCACGCGCTGCGTACGACCGCTACCACGTCCCGGCATCAGGGGGCATTTTCTGGGACAGCGTGCTGGCGAATTTCATTCCTGGCCCCCAGGCGATTGCGGTGGACTACCACAATGACGCCCGCGCGCCCCTTCTCTTCATCTCGGGGAGCGAAGATCATTTGATGCCGCCCGCGGTCCAACGCTCGAACGCGAAACACTACAAGTCGAACACGATCACGGAGATCAAGGAATTTCCGGGACGCTCGCATCTCATGCCTGCCGAGCAAAAGTGGGAGGAGATCGCCGACTATGCACTGGCGTGGGCCGCGGAGCACGCAACGCGTCAGCCGGAGGCCGCTCTGACATCTTCATGAGATGGGCTGCTGAAGCAGTTGCAGTAATTCAGTAACTTCCAGCCATTTGGCTTCGACTTTGTCCAGTTCATGCTTTAACTTGTCTTGCTGCACAAGCAGTTCACGCAGGCGCGACTTGTTGGCGGCGTCGTAGATATCTGCGGCGGATAGTTGCAACTCAATCTCTCGTTGCTGCTGTTGCAGCTTGGCGAGTTGTTGATCCAGTTTGGCCAACTCGGTATTCAGCTGCTGAGCTGCGATTGCGTTGCTCCGCATCAGCCTGCTTTCGCGTCGCTCTTGGCTCTCCGCTGTGGCCTTGATGGCTTTCACCGCTTTCTCTATCGCATCTCTTGGATTGTCGGCAGCCCACTTGGCGTAGTCGTCCAGATCGCCATCGAAGGGTGTGGCACGGCCATCGGCAACGATATAAAACTCGTCGATCACGGTGCGCAGCAGATGCCGATCATGCGACACCATCAGCACGGCGCCGGAATAGTCCTGCAGTGCACGCGCCAATGCCTGACGCATCTCCAGATCGAGGTGATTGGTGGGTTCGTCCAGCAATAGCAGATTGGGGCGCAGATAAGACAACAGCGCCAGTACCAGGCGCGCTTTCTCGCCACCGGAAAATGGGCCGATGGCTTCAAACACGCGATCACCACGAAAGCCAAAAGTGCCAAGGAAGTCGCGTAGTTCCTGTTCGGTGGCTTTGACCGCTGCGGGACCGCCCATGGCGCGCAGGTGCTGTAAGGGCGATTCTCCTTCCTTGAGCTGTTCCAGCTGATGTTGCGCAAAGTAACCAATGCGCAAGTCTTTGGCTTCCACGCGTTCACCGCTCAGTGCGGGCAATTCACCCGCCAGTAGCTTGATGACGGTGGATTTGCCCGCGCCGTTGTGGCCCAGCAACGCAATGCGTGCGCCCGGTGAAATGGTGAAACTCATGTTTCCAACTACTGCGACTTCGCCATAGCCCAGCGGCCTGATCTTCGATGGTCAGCAGTGGACGCGGCAGTTTGTACGGTTCAAGAAACGAAAAGGTGAATTCCGTATCAACGTGCGCCGGTGCAATGCGCTGCATGCGTTCCAGCGCCTTGATGCGGCTTTGTGCTTGCCGCGCCTTGCTGGCCTGCGCCTTGAAACGATTGATGAACGATTCAATATGCTTGACTTCGCGTTGCTGGCGCACATACATCGCCTGAATCTGTGCCAGCTTGGCGGCGCGCGCTTCTTCAAAGTCGGAGTAGTTGCCGCGATAAACATCGACCTTGCCTTGTTCAATATTCACAATTCGATTGCATATCTGATCGAGAAAGTCGCGATCGTGGGCGATCAACAGCAATGTGCCGCGATAATCCTGCAGCCATTGTTCCAGCCAAAGTACGGCATCGAGATCCAGGTGATTGGTGGGTTCATCCAGCAGCAGCAGATCGGAGCGAGCACATCAATGCCTGTGCGACATTCAAGCGCACGCGCCAGCCGCCGGAAAAATCGCGTACTGCGCGTTGTTCGTCGCTGGTGGTAAAGCCCAGTCCATGCAACAGCGTGGCGGCGCGACTGCGGGCGTGATAACCGCCGATGGCATCATAGTGACCATATAGTTCGGCAAGGCGGTGGCCATCGTCGGCGGCTTCTGCGGCGGCAATCTGTTGTTCAATCGCGCGCAGTTCGGCGTCGCCATCCAGTACGAATTCGATTGCTCGCTCGTCGCTGGCGCTCAGTTCCTGTGCGACATGCGCCACGGCCAGATTTCCGGGCATATCAAAGCTGCCGGTTTCGGGCGTGACTTCGCCACGCACTAACGCCAGCAGCGTCGATTTGCCGCTGCCGTTTTCGCCGGTAATGCCGATTTTTTCGCCACGATACAGATTGAAGGTGGCCTTCTCGAACAGTACCCGTGTGCCACGGCGAATTGAGATATCAGAAAAATTGAGCATAGCCGACCAATACCCACCTAAACGCTACTGCGGTCATCGACGCTCGTCCCGGCGACGCTCGAGATCCTCACTCATTTTATTGGTAGTTGCCTGCGATTGCCGGGATCAATAGTCTTCCCCCATCTTAAGGAGCACGTAATGCAACCTCTTCGGTATTCCATCAACGTCACGTTGGACGGGTGCTGCGATCATCGTGAAATGGTCGCAGACGACGATATACATCGTCACGCCGTCGAGAACTTCGGCCGGGCCGATGCCCTTCTCTTTGGCCGGGTGACTTACGAAATGATGGAGGCAGCGTGGCGGGCGCCGGTGCGCACGGGAGCGAGGCCTGATTGGATGGAACCTTGGATGGAGCCCTTCGCCCGTACGATCGACGCAGCAAAGAAGTACGTGGTGTCGAGCACCCTGGATCACGTCGATTGGAACGCGGAGCTGGTGCGCGGGGATCTGGGGAAGGCCGTTCAGCAGCTCAAGCGGGAGTCGGGCAAGGGTCTGTTCGTGGGGGGCGTGAAGCTCCCGCAAGCGCTGGCGGAGCTGGGATTGATCGATGAGTACGAGTTCGTCGTGCATCCGAGGCTAGCAGGCCATGGGCCGACGTTGTTCGCGGGCTTATCAAAGCGTGTCGACTTGAAGCTCGTGAGCCGGCTGGAGTTCGGCTCGGGGGTGGTGGCGATGCGGTACGAGCCGCGAAGCTAGCGATTTAGAATGTCAGACGAACCCCGACTGACGTCAGACAATTTCCTGTCTCTTGGGACCGACGGCACGATTGGTTCGTGCCCGCGCGATGGTGTTTCATTGCACTGCCGAGTCCGGCGAAACGTTTGAAGGAGAGTTTGCAATGAAGATTCGTCACATTCTGATCGCGAGCGCCGCGCTCGCCGTTGGCCCCGCGATTGCGCAGGAAATGGCTGCTCCGCAGGGTTCTTCGGACTGTGCGTCACTCCAGGCACAGTTTGACCAGGTTGCTGCCACTGCGACCGCTGAGCAGATGAGCGCCGCCAAGGCCGCCCGCGACGAGGGCGAGAAGCTCTGCTCTGAGGGCAAGACCGCGGAGGGCGCGGCGAAGTTGCAGGAAGCGATTTCGCACGTTTCGCAGTCGTCCCAGCAGCCGTCGTCCTAATACCGACTGGCTTCGCATCGATAGGCGGCCGGGGAAACCCGGCCGCTTTATTTTCCACTACAGTGCGCGTTCCGCACGCGCCTGCGGCACCGCCCCGAGTAGCAGCTCCAGTGCACGCGCCAGCGACTTCGTCGCGCGCGCTTCGCCCTTGTAGTGACCAAGCCGCACTACGACCAGATCGTGCGTGGGAATGATGATGGTGGTTTGGCCGCCGGCGCCCGACATGTAGTACGCGTCCTTCGGTACCGGCCACATGCCTGTACGGTTCAGCCAAAACAGGCCGCCGTACTCCGGCTCATCCCAGGCGGGCGCCGGAGTGCGCACGAATTCGACCCAGCCTTCCGGCAGCAGCCGCTCGCCATTCCACACACCGTCCTGTAGGTAGAGCATGCCGAGGCGCAACCAGTCGCGTGCCGAGCCGAGGTCGTAGCCGGTCAACACGAAATTGCCGTAGGGGTCGGTCTCCAGGACCATGCGGCGCATACCGAGGCGGTCGAACAGATGGCGCTGCGGCCAGGCGAGATAGTCTTCGCCGCGTGCGATGGCTGCCTGCTTAATGAGGTAATTCAGCACCAGAGGGTCCGCGTTGCGATAGCGTCCGACGGTGCCCGCCGGCCACTGCGGCGGGCGTGTCACGGCCCAGCGGAAGGTATCGATGGCGCCGGTGTAGATGTAATCGTGATCGGCATATCCGCGCGCGGGATCGTAGTCCGGGTCCGATGAGGAGACGAAGCGCAAACCCCCTGACATGCGCATCAAGTCCGCGATGCGGATCGCGCCGCGTGGGTCGCCCTTGCCCTGCCACTCCGCGACCGGGGCCGGCTTCCACAGGTCGTAGGTGCCGTCGAGCACCAGCTGCCCGATCAGCGTAGCGGTGACGCTCTTTCCCATCGACCAGCTGGGCAGGCGGGTCGTGTGATCTATACCTTTCCCATAGCGTTCGGCAATTATCCGGCCGCGCCAGGCGACGACGAACGCCGCGGTGAGCGCCTCAGGCGGATCGAACGCGGCCTCCACCGCTTGCATAAGCTTTGCTACATGGACATCCGCGGGCAGCGGCGCTGCGGGGAGCAGGTCGCCCATCGGCCAGCGCTGGGTCGTGGCATCCGGCAGCGTGGAGTTAAGCCGCCTCGGCGTGAAGAACAGATCGTTGCGTCCGCGCGGCAGGATCACGCAGCCCTGATCGGCGAATTCCCTTGCAGTGCGCGTGACTCCGTTCGGCAGCGTTAGGCTCACGCTGCGCTCCTTCCAGTCCACCTTCGCCGCCTGCGCCGCGCGCCGCGCCTGCGGTGGTATTACGAAGGAACCATCTTCCTCGATCGCCGCCGCGAGGCTGCGCCCAGTGATGAACAGCACCGAACACAGCAGTTTGGCGAAACCCGCAGTCTCCAATTCGATTGCATCGCCTGGCGGGGCCTCCCACAAGGTTGGGTACTCCTCCGGCGGCGCGGCCCACGCAGAGTTTGAGCGCGCAATGCCGATTACGATTAACCACGCGAGCAGGAGCCGCGGCGCGGCGGTTTCCATAATCCTGAATCTTGTCTTGATCCACATCACGGATCAACGGGCATGCTCCTCAGCCACGAGGATTGGCTGGTCACAGCTGAGCCGCCTCGAAGCCGGATACTACGGCGATCTGCAACGCTCCGGGTCCCACAACCCGACGAAGGGAGGCATGGACTGGTACGGCGAATCACGTGGCTGCAACACCATAACCGACTGGTTCGTGGTTGATAGCGTGACCTACGCCGGAGCGACGCTAACCGCGATCAACCTGCGATTCGAACAACATTGCGAAGGAAGTTTGTACCCACTGCGCGGCGAGATTCACTGGAGCCAATAGTCGGGTCGAATGATGTCCTTCGCTCGGAAGTCTGCGCTGTCATTGGGGGCCGTCGCACTGGCAGTCCTGACTCTTAATCAGGACTCAGTGGCCGAGGTCCCTGGCCAGCATGCGGCTGGTTCAGATTCGTGCGTGTCGAATTTGGGTAACGCCAATCGACTAAGGGTGTAGAACCCACACGCACACCAAGGAGAAAATCCATGCAATTCATGATGCTGATGATCCCGAACGTCTACAGGGGCAACAAGAAGTTGGAGGGCTTTCTGCCCGACCCAAAGCAGATTGAAGAGATGACCCGCTTTAACGAGGAATTGGGCAAGGCCGTCACAATCTTGTCATTGAACGGCCTTCATCCCCTCAGCACCGGCGCGCGTGTTTCGTTCGGCAAAGGGAAGCCGACGGTGACTGACGGCCCATTCATCGAAACGAAAGAAGTGCTGGGCGGTTATTGGCACGTCGAAGCCGACTCGAAAGAACAGCTTGTGGAGTGGGCGCTGCGGTGCCCCGCCGACGAAGGCGACGTGCTTGAGATTCGTCAGATTTTTGGCGAGGCGGACTTTGCCGACAAATAGCGGAATGCAATCAGCTGCGTAGCGGCAGTCGCTGACCCGGAGGATGCCTTCGAGCAACTACTCCTCCGGGTCAACTCGAGCGATCTGCGTATTCAAACAGCTCGACGACGTTACCCGATGGATCTTGAAGGAGGATTTGCCGCCCCGCTCCTGCTTCGGCGACATCACCGCGGAAGGTTGCTCCCGCGTTGCGTAACTCGTCGATCATGCTGTCGAGTGTCTTCGTCACGATCATGAATCTGCTCCACCCGCCTGGCTTGGGATTACCTCCAGCCTTGCCAGCGCTGCCGGCGCCCGGCGCGTTGAGAAAAAGGTGCAAATCATCGAGTTGCAGCGCCGCGAACTTTCCTGGGTTGTGCTTCGCGACGGAAAAACCCAGACGGTCACGGTAGAAGGGCACTGATTCGTCAACGTCGTTCACGATATAACGGACAGAAGCCATGTTTGCATCTCCTCTGTTTGCATCGATGTTGGCCCGTTGAACCCGGGGCTGACAATCCGCGTGTCGGTGGGCGAAGACAGATGCAGTCAATTCCGGGCCGCGCGTCGGACGACGCCGACATCGCATTCGCGTCCAGCAATATAGAAGTGGGCCCGTGAAAAAGACCAGTGCCGCTCGGGAGGGGGCGAAATCAGCCGCCGCCACAGGCCTCATCTACGTCAGCGACAGCGATCCGGGGATTCGCCGGCGCCGCAGAGGGTCGGGTTTCTATTACCTCAAGCCTGATAATCGGATTCTGCGCAACAAGGCGGAGCTGCGGCGCATCGTTTCCCTGGCAGTTCCACCTGCATACCGAGATGTGTGGATCTGTACGCACCCGCGTGGCCATATTCAGGCCACGGGAAGGGATGCCCGTGGTCGCAAGCAATACCGTTACCATCCGCGATGGCGCGCGGTACGCGATCTAGCCAAGTTCGATCGCATGATCGATTTCGGCAGCGCATTGCCCAAACTCCGCAAACGCCTGCGGCGCGATCTCGCCCTCCCTGGCCTGCCTCGCGAGAAAGTGCTTGCCGTCATCGTCAGCATGCTCGACAGCACCCGAGCGCGTATCGGCAATCCCGAATACGCCCGCCAGAACAGCTTTGGACTTTCGACGCTGCGCAACCGCCATGTGAAGTTCATCCACGACGGCCGGGCTCTGCTGCGGTTCCGTGGAAAGGGTGGCGTGCAGCACGAGATCGTCGTGGATGACAAACGACTGGCGCGCCTCGTGAGGCGCTGTCACGAGCTGCCGGGCCAACAGTTGTTCCAGTACATCGACGATGACGGCCAGCGCTGTCCAGTCGGTTCTGTCGAGGTTAACGACTACCTGCGCGAGGTGATGAGCGGGGAGTTCACGGCCAAGGACTTTCGCACCTGGGGAGCCACGACGAGGACTGTCGTTCTGCTGTCAAGAATGCCGCTTCCCCCACACCCGAGCGATCGCGCCTGCAGTCGCCGGATCGCCAGTGTCGTTCAAAGGGTTGCGAAGGAGCTGCACAACACGCCTGCGGTGTGCCGCAAATCGTACATCAACCCGGCAGTTTTCGAAGCGTGGCGTTCTGGACACTTGCAGCGCGTCTTGAAGGCGAAACTGTCGGGCCTGACTTCAGGAAAAGCGGAGCGGAAAATCCGTTCAGTGCTGCGGAGTCTGCAATAAATGCCGTATCAAGTGCTGTTCATTCAGGGTGGTGGCGCAGAAGGCACGCATGACGATTGGGACAACAAGCTCGTCGAAGACCTAAGGCGAGAACTCGGGCCGGACTATGAAATCCGGTACCCGCAAATGCCGAACGAAGCTGACCCCAGGTATGCGCGCTGGAAGGTTGCTCTTAAGGAAGAGTTCAGCAGGCTCGATGATCGAGCCATTCTGGTTGGCCACTCCATCGGCGGGACGATCCTGATTAATACGCTCGTCGAAGAGCCACCTGGTCTGGAATTGAGCGGCATTTTTCTGCTCGCGGCTCCCTTCGTGGGCGAAGGTGGCTGGCCCAGCGAGGACATCAAGCCCATGTCCAAGCTTGGCAAGTGTCTGCCTGCGCAGACACCGGTCTTTGCCTATCATGGAAGCGAGGACGAAACGGTGCCGTTCGAGCACATCGACCTCTATGCCAGGGCGATTCCGCAGGCTGTTGTACGACGGTTCAACGGTCGTGATCATCAGCTCAACAACGACATGGCGGAAGTCGCCGCCGACATACGTCGCCTTGGGTGATTGCTCCTACGAGCGCGCCAGGAAAAATCCGGAACTCTCCGACATTCACGCTGTCGGCTAGTTTGTAAGCTTTGCAATCGTGTCGGCTCGCGATGACGGCAACCGGCATTCGCGCGTGTCCGGCTGTTCCGGACGCGCATTCAGGCGATTAACGCCAACGGAGGAGAAAGTAGATGAACTACGTCCAAGGATTTGTGACACCGGTGCCGACCGCCAACAAGGACAAGTACCGCGATCAGGCGTCGAAGGCCGTGCAGTTTTTCAAGCAGTTCGGCGTCAAACGCGTCGTTGAAGCCTGGGGCGACGATGTTCCAAAGGGCAAGGTGACCGATTTCCAGGGTGCGGTACAGGCCAAGGACGACGAGACCGTCGTTCTGTCCTGGATGGAGTATCCCGACAAGGCGACTTACGAGGCCGCCAACAAGAAAATGAAGGACGACCCGCGCATGAAGGAGATGTTCTCGGACATGCCGTTCGACGGCAAGCGCGTGATCTTTGGCGGCTTCGATTCGATCGTCGACGAGGCCGGTCCCGGATCCGCGGGATATGCCGACGGTTACGTAGTGCCTGTCCCCAAAGGCAACAAGCAGGCCTATCGGGAGATGGCAGTCAAGGCGGCTGACGTGTTCAAGGAATATGGCGCCACCCGAGTCGTCGAAGCCTGGGGCGACGACGTGCCCAATGGCGAGGTCACGGATTTCAGGCGCGCCGTGAAGGCCAAGGAAGGCGAGAACGTGGTGTTCTCGTTCGTCGAATGGCCCGACAAGGCGACCCGCGACGCTGCCTGGCCCAAGATCATGGAAGACAAGCGCATGCAACCCGATCCCGAAAAGATGCCTTTCGATGGGAAGCGCATGTTCTGGGGCGGCTTCCGGCCGATCCTCGACAAGTAAGGGGAGGCCTCCACGAGAGCGAGCCGCGTGGCGGCTCGCTCCACCCCAAGGAAAATCCACTACTTAGGGGATCTCGACCTCCGTTTTGGCCTTCAGAGCGACGTGGGGCAGGTGCAATGCACTTGCTCCAGACCCCCTTGACGGCGATTGTGACTAAGCTTATATAAGCCCATATGGGAAAGACGACGCGACCAGGAATACTTGCAAATCTGGATGCCGACAAGCTCGATAACTTGAATGAGCTTGCCACCCGCACGCGAATCCCGCGTTCGGTATTGATGCGTGAAGCTGTAGATGACTTGCTTGTCAAACACCAACCGCCAAAAGCCAAGAAACGGAGTGTTAGAAAATGAGCAATGGACCTGTTTTTCCTGAGCAAAAGCCAACTACGGATCAATTGGTCATGCCCCGCGCGGCGCTTTGTGAGTACATGGACGACGCGTGCCAAGAACTCGTGACGAGCCGGGCGAAACTGTACGACGCCAATACTGCAGATGAACTCGTCTCGGCAGTTACGGAGGCACATCAAGTCCTCGTCGAGCACGGAGAATCGATGGGCGAATTCGTTCGTCTGGTGAGGCGCTGGCAGAGTGAGCCAGGAGCGTAGGAGGGACGGCCTCCGGCGGGTCGCTGCCCCCGGCGCCCTCGGCCGGGGGCCCTGCAATAATTCAGCTCGTCCGTACGCTATCGGACAGACGAACCGGTAAATCCGGTCGCAAAGTAGCCACCGTTAGTCGGGGGTCCTACAACAACCCGTGGGGGTCTCATGCACCCATCACAATACTTTAGCGCCCGGGGCGAGTTCGGCGAGCAATCGGTCATGTCTGGCCGACGTCAGCGACAGCAGCAAAGCGACGCGCGCTACCAGGCGCTCCTGAATTCTGATTCCACTGGCATCTATTCCTGCGACGCCACTGGACTCATTACCTACTACAACAAGCGGGCTGCTGACCTTTGGGGCCGCCAGCCGATCATGGGGGATACCTGTGAGCGATTCTGTGGATCGCTCATGCTGTTCCGACTCGACGGCAGGTATCTGCCGCATGATCAGAGTCCGATGGCCGATGTGCTTGCCGGCAAGGTCGCGGGCATCTATGACGCTGAAGTACACATCCAGCGGCCCGACGGCTCGCGCGTCGTCGTCATCGTGAACATTGCCCCGCTGATAGATGACAACGGAATCGTTGCCGGGGCATTTTGCAGCTTTTGCGAGAACCCCCTGCGCAAGCGCCTCAAGTAGCGCCCGCAGAGAGCTACGCGTGAGGGCCCGCTATCGAAAGGTGGCGGGCCCCATTTTGTAGGACGGACACCGATTGAGTCCCGCCAGAGCGGCAGCATATCGTCGCGCTCAAGTAATTCGCGCGCATGGGGAACAATCTGTGAGGGCTTCATGAACCCATCACCTTTCGCAGAAATAAATGGCGAATCAGGCGAGTACTCGGCTTACCCGACGTGGGACGAGCTGAAGAAGAGCCGCGAACGCTATCAAGACCTGATCGATTCCGGGTCCGAACTTTCTGCCGTCTATGCCTGCGATGCCGCAGGAGTCATCACCTACTACAACAAGCGAGCTCTTGCGCTCTGGGGCCGCGAGCCGGCCATGGGAGAAACCGACGAGCAGTTCTGCGGGTCAAACATGCTGTACCGAACGGATGGCAGGTACATGCACTACATTCATTATCCAATGGCCGACGTGCTTGCCGGCAGGGTGTCAGGCGTCCACGACGCGGAGATGCAGATCCAGCGCCCTGACGGGTCGCGAGTTGTCGTCATCGTGAACATTGCCCCTTTGATTGATGACGACAAATTCATCGTAGGCGCGGTCACGAGTTTTCGCGAAAAAACCCTGAGCAAGCACGCAAGTTAACGCCAGTTGAGCCTGCTATTCGTCGTCTTTGTTCGGAGAGACGGAGCTCTGCGGCGCGTAGACGGGCTCAAATCCGAAGACCCACGGCTTGGAGGTATCGACGCTTACCCGCACGGCTTTCATGTCGGGCCAGCCATAAACCTGTAGGCGCATCAGGTTCTGCCGCGTCACGCCGGGCTTGTCCAGGTCGAGCTGCGTCAGCGGCCGATCGATCACGAACTCGTGATAGTGGCCCTGAACAATGAGCACCTGCCCGTTGAAGGCTTCGGCCTCGGTGTCGATTGCTTGGACGACGGACTCGAAGGGGCCGCCATCGTAGCGAAGCGTCTTGTCGAACGGGTTGGAGTGGAAGGCCAGTACGATCGCCCGATGTTTCGCACGGCGTGCCGCTGCGAAGCTCGCCTTGACCCAGGCGAGGTTGGCCTGTTCACGGCGCACGAATTCGCGCCAGTATTTCTCGACGCGCAGTTCCTGGTTGTTGTGCGTGCCCGCAAGGTTCAGGGTCGCGAAAGTCGCGCCGCCGAAGGTCCAGCGCGCGTTCTCCGCGAACTCGCCAAATTCCGGAATCTCGTCGGATTCGCGCACTAGCGGAATGCGCACTCGACCAAGACTCTCGGTCTTCGACCAGAACACTTCCCGCATCAGCCCGAGTATCTCGGTCGGGTCCGCCGCGCCGCGATTGGCCTTCCAGCAGTCCGCCCACTCGTTGTTCCCCGGCGTGTAGAAAACCGGGCCGGCAAAACGATTGAAAAAGTCCCGCTGGCTCTCCTGGAACGCGCGGCCGCAGTCGCCGTATCCCTTGGTGTCGCCGACATGGATCGAGAATGCCGGCTGTGCGGCGTTGATCGCGTCGATCAGCTGGCCGTAGAGTTGATTGTCGGCCGGTTGCGCGTAAGTCGTGTCGCCAAGCGCGACGAAGCTGAATGGCTCGGCGGCAGCCGAAGTCGCGAACAAGGCCGCGAGCAGGAACCGCGGGAACATGCAGGGACTCTAGCAGAGGGTCTCGTGCGCGCCTCGATAAAATACATAGACTAGTGGAATGGAAGAAGTAGTCACCCAGACGGATTCATCGCCGGTGGCGGTGGCACCGCGCCCAAAGCCAACCCATGGCTGGGCCGAATGGATTCGGCAGGGTTTGAGAGCCGCCACCCTGCGGTCAGTGCACGTTCTGCCGGAAGGGCCGGGTGCATGGACGATGCTGCTGCTCATATCCGCGGTGACGGCGATCCTCACTGGCGCATCGCGCCTCGAAGTGGATGGTCCGGCAACATTCGACCTGCAATCCTGGTTGTTCGGCTGGGCGCCCGATGCCTTCCTCATTTTCGGCATCTGGTTCTTGCTCAACTGGTCGCGGGAGAAAGCCACGCATGCCACTCCGGTTGCCGCCTGGTATTTGCTTACCGCGATCGCCTTGCTTCCGATCAGCCTGGCTGGAGTCGCAATCGGAGCCCTGGAAGCACGCGGGTACCTGCCGCAGTGGTGGTCTGATGGCGGTTGGATTGGCTGGGCAATCTACGCGGCACTCATTGTCTGGTTCATCGCCGCAACGTGGCGTGTTTCGCGAGCAGTCACTCGTTCGATAGGCGTAGCCGCGAGCCTGGTCTTGTACGTTTTCGTCGTACTCATGTTCTCCAGCTGGCAACTCCAGACGGAGGAGTGGCTGCCCGCCGAAACCTACTCCGACGAGGAGTTCGCCTCGTTTGAACTCAGCCAGGAAAACTTCGAGTCCCAGCAAGCGTTGCTGAAGGATGCATTGAGGAAGATCACTCCCTCCACGGGCAGCGAACGGAATGTCTACGGCCTGGTCTATGCGCCATACGATGAGGACGTGTTTCTGCGCGAAAGCATGATGGTGATACAGGTGCTCGAAGAGCGATTCGGCGCTCGTGGACGTGTCGTTAGCCTGGTGAACAATTCGGCAACCGTGGCCGAGCTGCCATGGGCGACCAGCCTGAATCTCGAGCGCAGTCTCCGGGCGCTGGCCGAGGCGATGGACACCGAGCGCGATGTCCTGGTCATGTATCTCACGTCGCATGGCGGCGATGATTTCAAGCTTGCCGCAATGAATTGGCCCTTGGAGGTCGAGGACCTGGCTGCGAATCAGCTGCGCGTGATGCTGGATGAGCTGGGCATTCGCTACCGCGTCATCGCGGTTTCCGCGTGCTACTCCGGCGGATGGATCGGCCCGCTGCAGAACGAAGACACGCTCATCATGACGGCCGCCGACAGCGAGCACACGTCGTACGGGTGCGGATCGAAGTCCGAGTTGACTTTCTTCGGTCGTGCCGTGTTTGACGAGCAGTTGCGCAAGACACTGTCATTCGAACAGGCATTCAATGCGGCGGTGCCCGTAATCAGGCAACGCGAGATCGCGGAGAAGAAGGACGATGGATTCTCGAACCCGCAGATCTTCGTGGGCAGGAATGTCCGTGTCATCCTCGATGAACTGGCCAAGGGCCGCGACTGAGACCCCAGAAAGGAAAATGTCATGACTACCATCAGAAGCAAGGAAAAAACGGGCGTGGTCCTGGTCCATGGAGCTTTCGTAGACGGCTCCGGTTGGGAGGGCGTCTACACGATTCTAAAAAAGGACGGGTACGAAGTGAGCATCGTTCAGATCCCGACCGTTTCACTCGCAGATGACGTCGCAGCGACGACGCGCGTAATTGGCGCCCATGGCGGTCCTGTCATCCTGGTCGGACACTCGTACGGCGGCGTCGTGATTACCGAGGCCGGCAACAATCCAAACGTCGCTGGACTCGTCTACGTCGCAGCGTTCGCTCCGGACGCCGGAGAGTCGGTAGCCGGGATCATCAAGGATCCGATCCCCGGCGCGCCCGTGGCACCGATCCTGCCGCCGCAGGACGGGTTTCTGACCCTGGACAAGTCCAAGTTCCCGGAAAGTTTTGCCGCCGATATACCCAGGGACAAGGCGGTATTCCTGGCTGACTCGCAGGTTCCATGGGGCCTGCAAGCGATCGGCGGTGCAATCAGCAAGCCCGCGTGGAAGAGCAAGCCCAGCTGGTTCCTGATTTCAGGCGGCGACCAAATGATCCCGCCCGCGGCTCAGCGCTTGATGGCCAAGCGCGCGGGCGCGACGGTCGTTGAATCCAATGGCAGCCACGTCGTCCAATTGTCGCAGCCGGATGCGGTGGCTGCGCTGATCAAGAGCGCGGCCCAGGCGATCAATGCGCAGGCGAAATAAGACTGTTGGTCGAAGTGCAAGAGCCCTGACCCCTCGGTTGCGGTTGTAGTTCATCGACTACAGCCGTTCTCCGAAACGCGTGCTTTCGGATAGCCGTCTCGCCGACGAAAAATCGGCAACTTAGCGCGACGCTCGCTGTCTGATTCTTTCATGAACAACGTCGGGGAGCGTACTCAATCGCTGTTCGAATACAGCATTCAAGTCGGCAAGCTTGAGTTGAACGTCGCGGGTGTGCTGGCGGCGATCCTCACGTTGGTGGTCGTGTGGGCACTCTCCCGGCTGATGCAGAAAGGCTTCACGCGTTACGCAATGAGCCATCAGCCGGCCGTCAGGCCGGCGATTTACACCGTCTCACGCCTCGCCAAGTACGTACTGGCAGTGGTCGGCGTGCTGGTTGCAGCCGGACTCATGGGAATCCCGCTGACCCAGTTTGCGGTGCTCGCCGGCGCCGTCGGCGTCGGCCTCGGATTCGGCCTGCAGGCGATCTTCAGCAATTTCGTGTCGGGACTGATCCTGCTTTTCGATCGCAGCCTCAGAGTCGGCGATTTCGTCGAGCTCGAATCCGGCGTCCGCGGCGAAGTCGGTGACATCGGCATCCGCGCGACCCGCATCATGACGAACGACAACATCGACATCCTGGTGCCGAACGCCGAGTTTGTGACTGGCCGCGTGGTGAACTGGACACTCGGCGACAACATGATCCGGCTGCACGTGCCGTTCAGCGTCGACTACGGCGTCGACAAGGACCTCGTGAAGAAGGCTGCGCTCGATGCGGCTGCTGAGGTGCCCTTCACGCTGACCGGAAGGGAACGACGCAAGCCACAAGTATGGCTCGTGGAATTCGCAGAGAGCGGCCTCAATTTCGAGTTGGTCGTATGGCTGACGGCGGAAGCGACCAAGCGACCCGGCGCGGTCAAGGCCGCCTATACCTGGGCGCTGGACAATGCACTGCGCAGCAACGGCATCGGGATTCCGTTCCCGACGACTGATCTCAATGTTCGCAGCCTGTTTGGTCTCGAGGGTCGCGACGCCCTGCGCGCCATACGCGGCAAGCTTCCGGTCAGCAAAGTCGAGGCGATTGAAGATGGAGCGCCGGTGGTGAAATCGAGCCAGTCCTGCAACGACGCACTCGAAGAAGTGGAATCACAGATAGAAGAAAGCCGCTCGAAGACTACAGGACTCGCTGCCGCGGGGCCGCCGCGTCCGTTGTCCTGACGTTTGATGCTGCATCTCGCGCGGCGCCAGTCAAAAGCTGAACTGCCAGCGCTTGCACGTCGGCATGGCTGGCTGACCGGTTCAAACGGGTCCCGTAGATGACCCCGGTACCTTCCGAAATCACTCCAACGAGGTGAGCGATGACGAGAGCGGACTCCCGGCCGAGTGCGGGATCAGCATGGCACAGCATCTGGGCGATGCGCTCAATCGCCTCATCGTAGAAACCGTCAAGCGCGCGCGCCAGGAACCGATCGTGAAGCGACATCGCCCATAGCTCGCGAAACAACCGATTCGATTCGACGGTAATGGCGTCTGCCATCAACCATTCGATCAGCGCCTTGAACTTTCGGTCGGCCGGAACTGATAGATCAGCGAAAAACCCCTCGAAGGCGGACACATACTCTCCAAGCAATCGCTCGATCAGCGAGTCCAGGAGCTGCCGCTTGCTGGGGAATGGTAGGTAAGGTTTCCAACCGTTATTCCTGCCTTGCCGGCGACCCTCCGGGTCGTGAATCGCTCATATCCTTCCTGTAAAAGCACACTGCGGGCAGCAGCAAGGATTTGTTCGCGCGTGCTGAATAGTGCACGGACGGGTCCTCGCGTCACACGGGGGGTATGCGCGCGGCTGCGCCTGGCGGAAGCCTGCGATTTCACGAGTGCATTCTATGGAACAACGTCTTGACTGTCTAGGGCACTTGACCTAATTTATAGGCCATACGACCTAATTTGCGGATTTCGTGTCCGAAACCATAGCAAGAAAGTGGATTTCGACCTCACGCCCGGTGACGTGCTGACGCTCAGTTGGGGCGTTGATCAATGACCTGCCCTTATGGGCAGATCAGTCCTTGCTACTCGATGTCGGACTCGTCAGGACTAAGTGGATGCCGTGGGCGTGCAGGTTGGAATTGACTCATGTGCCAACGAACATGGCACTAACTTTCCATTACGTTAACGAATTCGATTCGAAAGATCGATTCCAAGGCGAGTCCGATCGGATTGAACTTCGCGATGAAATTCTGAATTCAGACCTCGATTCTTTAGAGGGTGGGACAATGAAAGCAATTCTATTTGCAGCAGTTTCAACGATTGCCGCAGCTGCCGCCTGGGCGCAAGGTCAACCCACTCCGAAATACGACGCGAATGTTCCGCCGTCGGTCACTACGCCCGACACGGTGCAGACCCGCATCGGGACCCTGAAGTTCCACGACGGCCTGCCGGACAAGGCAAACGGTGCAGACGGTCTACGACAACCTCGACTTCGCTCGCGGCGTCGAGGCCTTCATGGCCGGCATACCGGCAACCTCGGTCCAGGCATTGAAGAATGGCTTCATTGAAGCCGGCTTTCCGCCAAATGAGGGCATCGGGATTACCGAAAGCCTCGCGGACGCCCGCTCGGTCTTCCTGACGCCCAACGCGACAGTCGTCTATGAATGGGCCTGCGCTGACGTGGAACGCGGACCGATGGTGATCGAGGTGCCACCCGGAGTGCTGGGCCTTATCGATGACGCGTATTTCCGTTTCGTGTCCGACATGGGCCAATTCGGTCCCGATCAAGGTAAAGGCGGAAAATTCTTGATCGTGCGTTCGGACTACACGGGAGAATTGCCGAAGGAGGGCTATTACATCGTCAAGACGCCTTCCAACAATAACCTCATCGTCATCCGCTGCCTTTGTGCAGGGTGGGGACCTCGCAGGCACCGTCAAGCGCGTTAAGGCAGCGACCCGGCTCTACCCGCTTTCGGCCGCGGCCAATCCGCCCGAACAGAAATTCGTGAACATCTCGGGTCATGCAAGTTCAACACGGTCCACGCCAACAATTTCAGATTCTATGAAGAACTGAATGAGGTCGTGCAGCACGAGCCGGACAATGTTTTCGATCCGGACACGGCCGGACTGTTTGCGGCGATCGGAATCAAGAAGGGCAAGACCTTTGCGCCCGATGCGAGGATGAAGGCGATCCTGACGGACGCCGTTGCGGTCGGCAACGCGACTGCGCGAGCGGTGACTTTTGCCCCGCGCGACCCGCGACAGAGGTTCTTCACTGACCGCCAATGGAACACCGGCTTCCTAGGCGGCTACACGTTCTCGGATGGCGGTGAGCGAATTCTCGATGGGCGAACGGTGTTCCACTATTACGCGACCGGCGTCACCCCGGCGATGGCCGCGATCAAGCCCGGCGTCGGTTCGGCCTATGCATACACGGCCAGCGATTCGCGCGGCGAGTGGCTCGACGGCGGCAAGACCTACAAGGTCACGCTGCCGGCCCCGATCCCCGCCGCCCGCTTCTGGTCGTTCACGGTCTATGACAACCAGACGCGCTCGATGCTCGAGACCGATCAGGTCAGCTGCCGGTCTCGACAGCACGTTTCCAAACCTGAAGAAGAACGCCGACGGCTCGGCCACGATCTACTTCGGCCCGAAGGCGCCCGCTGGTCAGGAGGGAAACTGGGTTCAGACCATGCCGGGGAAGACCTGGAACGTGTGCCTCCGGCTCTATGGACCGCTCGAGGCGTGGCACAACCGGACCTGGAAACCCGGCGATATCGAGCTGGTGAATTGAACGACACATGGGAGAGCAGATCATGAAACTCGCGAACAAGCGGCTTCCTCATCTTCGCTGCGATTGCCGGCGCTCTGAGCCACGGCGACCGCTCACGCGCAAACCCCCGAGCGCGTAGAAACGCGCATCGGTGACCTTGAACTTCGAGCAGGGCTACCCGACTGACGAGACCGCGCAAAAACTTTACGACGAGATGGATTTTCAGCGCGCCGTTCAGGCCTTCTTGTGGTCCTTTCCGGCCGTTTCGTTCGAATCGATCCGGGTTGGGATCAAGCAAGGCCTCGGGGCCGATTACAACGATCTGATCATCGCCGACAACTTCGCCGACCCCAAGGGCATCTGGCTGACGGCCAACGACACCACGATCTACGGCATGGTGAACGTCGATCTCAGTCAGGGGCCGGTCGTCCTCGAGGTCCCGGCCGGGCCGGGTGTAGGCCTTATCGACGACTTCTGGCAGCGGGCGATCACCGACTTCGGCTTGCCTGGTCCCGACAAGGGCAAGGGCGGCAAGTATCTTCTCCTGCCGCCCGGTTATAACGGCGAAGTTCCCAAGGAAGGCTACTTTGTTCTGCAGGGCACGATGAACAACTACAACATCATGGATCGCGGCCTGGTGGAGAACAACGATCTCGCGGCGGCGGTAAACCTCATCAAGAACTTGCGGGTCTATCCGTGGAGCCAGCGCGACAACCCCAAAGCGAACAAGGTCTTCTCCATGTCGGCCAAGACGTACGATACGACTCCGCCCAACGGCATCGAATATTGGGCTCGGCTCTCCGCGTTCATCAACAACAACCCCGTTCACGAGCGCGACCGCTTTTACATGGCCATGCTCAAGCCGCTCGGTATCGAGAAAGGCAAGGAGTTCAAGCCGGATGCGCGGCAACGCGCAATCCTCGAGGACGCTGCAAAGGTTGGCCATCAGATGGCGCGAACGCTCCTCTTCCATGCTGAGCAGCGCATCAGTAACGCGATCGCATTTCCGGGCACCCACTGGGCTTGGGTCGTGCTCCTGGATCATGACCAGGAAACCGACACTTACAGCCAGCTCGACGAGCGGCTGCACTACTTCTACGGCGCGATCTACATGTCACCCGCCATCGGGAGAAAGACGGCGGGACCCGGCGCGACCTACATCCAGGCCTTCGCGGACAAGGACGGCAACCACTTCGACGGCGGCAAGTCCTACCGCTTGCACCTGCCCGCGAACATACCGGTGTCGAGCTTTTGGTCGCTCACTCTATACGACACTGGAACCCGTTCCATGGTCCAGAACACGGCGCAACGACTCGGCGCTTTCCGGCTACGACAAACTCAAGACCAATGCGGACGGCTCGATCGATCTCTACTTCGGCGCTAAAGCACCCGCGGGGCTGGAGAGCAACTGGATCGAGACGCTGCCCGGTAAGGGTTTCTATCCGTTCTTCCGCTTCTACGGCCCGACGGAGGGCGCGTTCGACGGGACATGGAAGATGCCGGACGTCGAGTTGATTCCGTAACGGTCGCGCGAAGAGGTGAACGTCGTCGGCACCAACGCCCGGGTGGTCGGCTCGTACCTGAAACTAATCGGCGAATATTACAAATCCCTTGAGAAGCACCCCAATCCAAAGCCGGTCAAGCTGATCGAGTTTACGGAATGAATCCTTGATCTGCCAAAACCCGTAGTAAGATTCCCGGGCGCGTGATTTGGCGGCCAGATTAGATCGCTCAACGACTATGGAGATCGTCATGCAAAGTTCCCGACTCCCAATTGCCATGGTGCTGGGATTGGCTGTATCGGCGCTCATCGTCGGATGCTCGCGCAAGGAGCCTGAACAGGCTGCTGCTACGTCGTCGACTGAGGCGGCCGGGTCAGCGGAAATGGCGAGCGCCGCTTACCCGACGCGCGTGTTCTTCGGTGACACGCACCTGCACACCGCCATGTCGATGGACGCGGGCGCATTCGGCAATCGCCTCGGCGTCGAGGACGCATACCGCTTCGCGCGCGGCGAGGAAGTGATGGCTTCCAGCGGACAGAAGGCGAAGCTGTCGCGCCCGCTCGATTTCCTCGTGGTGGCCGATCACTCCGACAACATGGGATTCTTCCCGGACCTGTTCGCTGAGAAGCCGGAACTCCTCGCCGATCCCACCGGGAAAAAGTGGTCGGACATGATCAAGGCCGGTGAGGGGAACGCGGCGGCGTTTGAAATCATCGACAACTTCTCGCGCGGCACCTTTCCCGAAAACGCTGATGTATTTCCCCGGCACGCAGGCCTACGCGCGCGGCGTGGAAGATCACCACTCGATGCCGCCGAGAAATACAACGAGCCTGGCAAGTTCACCGCGTTCATCGGCTACGAGTGGACCTCCCAAGTGCCGCCGGGCAACAACCTGCATCGTGTGGTCATCTATCGTGACGGCGCCGACAAGGCGGGCCAGACCGAGCCGTTCACGACCTATCCGCCCGCTGGCAGCACCACGCCTGAAGATTTCTGGAAGGTTCTGCAGGCCTATCAAGACAAGACTGGCGGCCAGGTACTGGCGATCGCCCACAACGGCAACCTGTCTAACGGCTGGATGTTCCCGTGGGACATCAACCCCGCCAGCAAAGAAGCGCTGACCCGTGAGTATGCGCAGACGCGCATCAAGTGGGAGCCTCTGTACGAGGTGACCCAGATCAAGGGCGATGGCGAAGCGCACCCGTTCCTTTCCAAGAACGACGAATTCGCTGACTTCGAGCTCTGGGACAAGGCCAACCTCAACCTGAGCGAGCTCAAGAAAAACGAGCATGCTGCAAGGCGAGTATGCGCGCACCGCCCTGCAAATCGGTCTGCAGCTGGAGCAGAAGCTGGGGGTGAATCCGTACAAGTTCGGCATGATCGGATCGACCGACTCGCATACGTCGCTCGCCACGGCCGACGACAACAACTTCTTCGGCAAGAACACGCCGGCCGAGCCGTCGGCAAAGCGCTGGGATCACCCCTTCATGAAGACGCCGCGCGCCACGATCGAGGGATGGGAGCAGGTCGCATCCGGTTTCGCCGCGGTCTGGGCCAAGGAGAACACCCGCGCGGCCATTTGGGATGCGATGAAGCGCAAGGAAACCTACGCCACCACCGGGCCTCGCATGACCGTGCGTTTCTTCGGTGGCTGGGACTTCACCGACGCGGATCTCGGCCGTGATGTCGTCAACGCCGGCTATGGCAAGGGCGTTCCGATGGGTGGCGACCTGACGGCCGCAAAGGCGGGTAAGGTTCCGACCTTCCTGGTGGCGGCGATGAAGGATCCGGAAGGGGGCAACCTCGACCGCATTCAGATCGTCAAGGGTTGGGTCGACGCAAGTGGCGCACGCCAGGAAAAGGTGTACGACGCAGCGTGGTCGGGCGACCGCAAGCCCGGCGCCGACGGCAAGCTGCCGGCGGTCGGCAACACGGTCGATCTCACCACCGCCACCTACACCAACAGCATCGGTGCGGCCGAGCTGACCGCAGTGTGGAAGGACCCGGAGTTCGACCCGGCCCTGCGAGCCGTGTACTACGTGCGCGTACTCGAGATCCCGACGCCGCGCTGGACTGCGTACGACGCCGCTCGCTACAAGGTCAAGATGCCGAAGAAGGTGCGGATGATCACGCAGGAGCGCGCCTATACCTCGCCGATCTGGTACACGCCGGCCGGTTAGCGCGAATCCGAATCCACCATTCCGGCAGCTTTCAATTGGGGGGCGTTGTCATGACGATTTCCAGGGAATCACGGACGATTGTTTCTGGTCTTGTTGCGGCGTTGCTGGCGGCAGCGGCCCTGGCCCAGGAGGCCCACGCACCTGCGGAAACGTTGACGAACTCTTTCCCGAAGAAGAGCTATTCGCCGCATGCGGGGCGCAACTTCCCGACGCGACCGTTATTCGGCGACACCCACGTGCATACCGGCGCCTCGATGGACGCGGGCGCCTTTGGCGCCCGCCTCGGACCCGCCGATGCCTTCCGGTTCGCGAGCGGCGAAGAGATCACGGCGTCGAACGGCATGCGCGTCAAGCTGTCGCGCCCGCTCGATTTCATCGTGGTCGCCGACCACTCCGACAACATGGGTTTTTCCCCAAGCTGTTCGCGGGCGACCCTCGTATCTCGCCGACCCAACCGGCAAGAAATGGTACGACGACATCCAGAAAGGCGGCGAAGCGGCGGTAGCCGTCGCGACCGACGTCGTCGACAGGTTCTCGAAGAACACCTTCCCGCCGGCGCTGGCCTCGCTGCCCGGCACGAAGACCTATCGCGATGCCTGGGAAGTCACCATCAACGCGGCGGAAAAATACAACAAGCCGAACCAGTTCACGGCCTTCATCGGCTTCGAGTGGACCTCGAACACCGGCGGCAACAACCTGCACCGCGTCGTGATCATGCGCGACGGCGGCGACAAGGCAGGCCAGGTCGAACCGCTCGCGACGATCCGCCCGAGCGGCAGCGACGATCCGAAGGACCTCTGGAAATACCTGCAGGCCTACGAGGACAAGACAGGCGGCGAGATCCTTGCAATCGCGCACAACGGCAACCTCTCGAACGGGATCATGTTCCCGGAGATCGACTCCTTCACCGGCAAGCCCATCACGAAGGAATATGCCGAGACGCGCGCGCGCTGGGAGCCGCTGTACGAGGCCACCCAGATCAAAGGTGACGGCGAAGCACATCGCTATCTCTCGCCGACCGACGAGCTGGCCGGCTACGAGATCTGGGACAAGTTCAACCTGAACATGAGCGTGCCGAAAGAAAAAGACATGCTTCAGTACGAATATGCGCGCACGGCGCTGCAGATCGGCCTGCAGCTCGAGGCGAAGCTCGGCACGAACCCCTACAAGTTCGGCATGATCGGATCGACCGACACGCACACGGCCCTCGCGACCGCCGACGAGGACAACTTCTTCGGCAAGCACAGCGGCACGGAACCCAATCCGAAGCGGATGTCGCATCCGGTCGGCTGCTTTGGCGACAACTGCATCATCGGCTGGCAACAGGCAGCGTCCGGCTATGCGGCCGTCTGGGCGGCCGAGAACACGCGCGAATCGATCTTCGAGCGATGGAGCGCAAGGAGACCTACGCGACCACCGGCCCGCGCATGACCGTGCGCTTCTTCGGCGGCTGGGATTTCGTGGCGGCTGACGCCGCGAACCGCCTGCCGGCCGACGTCGGTTACGCGAAGGGTGTGCCCATGGGCGGGGATCTTCGCGCCGCGCCCGCGGGCAAGTCGCCGACCTTCCTCGTCGGCGCGATGAAGGATCCGCTCTCCGGCAACCTCGATCGCATCCAGATCGTGAAGGGCTGGGTCGACGCGAAGGGTGCACGCCAGGAAAAGTCTACGACGTCGCCTGGTCCGACAACCGCAAGCCCGGCGCGGACGGCAAGCTGCCGGCGGTCGGGAATACGGTCGACGTCGCGAACGCGACCTGGACCAACACGATCGGCGCCTCCGAGCTGATCACCGCGTGGAAGGATCCGGACTTCGATCCGAAGCTGCGCGCGGTTTACTACGCGCGCGTGATCGAGATCCCGACGCCGCGCTGGACGACCTACGACGCCAAGTACTTCGGCATCGAGATTCCGGAAGGCGTGCCGACCTCCACGCAGGAGCGGGCCTACACCTCGCCGATCTGGTACACGCCCTGAACGTGGGATTCGCCTCGTACGGCTAGAAGAAGGCTCCGATTCGCTCAATGACCCAGAACATCGCGACCGAACCGATCGCATAAGGCACTGCATAGGGCAACCACGCCGCGCTCGGAAGGGCCAGCCGCGCGATGAATGCCCGGACGGCCAGGACGAGGGCTACGAAGATCAGTTGGCCGATCTCGACACCTATATTGAAGGTCAGCAGCGCCACCGGTATGGCCTGCTGGGGCAGGCCGACCTCGGCGAGCGCACCGGCGAATCCGAATCCGTGCAGTAGGCCGAAGCTGAAGGCGACGACCCACGGCGCACGCGCCGTCAGTCCGAGCCGCCCGCGCAGTCCGTGAATGATTTCTGCGGCGACGAAGACGATGCTGAGGGCGATCATCGCCTCGACCGGCGGTCCGGGCACGCGCACCCAGCCAAGCGTTGCGGCCACGAGAGTGATGCTGTGCGCCGCCGTAAAGGCGGTGATCGTGAATAGGATGCGCCTCCCGCCACGCACGATCAGAAGCAGTGCCAGTACAAACAACAGGTGGTCGACACCGCCGAGGATGTGCTCGACCCCGAGCACAGAGGTACGACCAGGCAACCTTGGCCGTTCCCGCGGATGCTTTGACCGTGAATTGCGGTGATTCGGGCAGCAAGCGTTCCATCTGACTGCTGCCGTCCAGACGTTCGAACCGTACAATGACGTCCGATACCCCGCGGCTCAGGCCGTCGATCCGAATTTCCTGCCCGACCAGCCCTTCAGCCCGGGAAATCCGCCAACGTTCGACGAACGCATTGCCGATGAAAATACCCTGCGGTTCGGTCAGGTTAGTCGTGCCGACGGGCAGACGCACGCGCCCGGGCATGCGCATGTCTCCTTGCGCAGGCACTTTCCACAGGATCTCGTAGGCTGGATTGCCGGCCGCGTCCGGGCCGGCCTCACGCAGCTCCAGGTAGGCTGGGCGGAATATGTCCGCCTGGGCTGACAGAGCCAATGCACAGGCGAGGAGTGCGGCCGCCACTTCATCCGGCGGGCCCCGCTTCGATTTCGCCGGCGCTTTCGATGCGCACTCTGTAATTCGCACGCAGCCGCTGGTAGTACGACTCTCCCGCGTCTTCGGCGCGCGCATGCAGCAAGTCGCGCTCAACCGCCGCGCGGGCTTGCTCGAGCGCCGCCCTGCGGCCGGGCACGCGCGCGGTCACCTCGACAAGGTGCAAGCCGAATTCGGAGCGCACCGGTCCCTGCCAGCCGCCAACGGTGAGGGACTCGATCGAGGTTGCGAAGTCCAGCGCCGAAATTCCGCTCCACCTCGGACCGGCGCGCCGATTCGAGCGATTCAGGCAACAGCGTCGAGTCGCCTGTAACTGGTTTGCCCTGCTGAAGGCGTCGCAAGGCTTCGGCGACGTCGGCTTGAAGCCGCTCGCCGTGCGCGATCGGATCGAAATAGACCTGGCGCAAGGAGTGCAGGGACTCGATGGCGTAGCGGTCTGGATGGGCATCGAGCCAGGCCTGCAGCTCCTCGTCTGTGGGCGAAGCAGGCGTCACACTGTCGACGATGAACTCGATTTTCTGGCTGATCCGGCGCCGCACGATCGGGTCATTGCGATCGAGGCCCATGGCCACGCCTTCACGATAGAATATTTCCTCGCGAACCCAGCTATCGATGAGGTTTTGGAGTTCCCGCGCGGTCGGCGGTCGACTCCAGGCGCGTTCGAACTGCAAATGCAGTCCCTGGATCTGGGCGCGCGAGACCACGATCTCGTTGGGGAAGGCGAGCAGTCCGCCCTGGAGCCAGCCGTACAGCAGGAACAGTCCGGCTCCAAGCAGCAGGAAATGAACGAGTGGTTCCCGGTATAAGCGTTTCATCCCGTCATTATGGCGACTTCGTGCGCCTGAATGCAGCACGGCATTTGCCTATTTGCGGCTCTATGGCCCGCTTGAGCCGTGGTTCGAAAAGACCTGGCTGCCAGGCGAGATTGAAGAAGTAAAGTAGCGTATTACAACGTGGACAGGCAGGACAATGGAGCAGAATGGCAACTGCGATTACAGCTGCAGTTTCTTTTCCCGACGTGATAGTTTTGTGTCGTGACGGAAACGAAGCTTGGTCGCTGGGTGCAATACGCGACTATTCTGGGTGCGCTCGTCACAGCCGGATCCATGGTTTTCGGCGTGATGACGTATCGTCGCACGGCAAACGAACAGCGGCAGTCCATGGCGCTCGGCGTATTACAGGATTACCTCAAGGTGGCCGTAGAGCATCCTGAGCTCGCGAGCTTCGAAGATGGCGAGCCCATAGATCTCAGGCATGCCTGGTTCGCCGCCAATGCCTTGTTTACCGCCCAGACGCTTTGGAAACTCCAGGGTCATGATCCGCGATGGGAGCGGATCATCAAAGCCATCATCCGCGATCATGCAATCTTTCTGGAGCGAGGCACTCTGGCGTGTGACGAGTACGAGCCTGAATTCATCAAGTACATCGACTCAAATGTGCCGGCAATGAAATGTAGAGCGTGACTTGAGCGGCAATTAACGCCTCGGATATACCTTTCAAGGGTCAAAAACTCACCCGCGGTGATTGCGTGAGGCTCGCGCCTAATACACTTCGAAAGTACTGGCGGGCAAGTCTCTCCATCGTCGAGTTTTCGGCAGCGATGCAGTCCGGCGGCACGACGAGCTTGAAGTCGCGAACATAAGCATCGTTCGCGGTAAACAACACGCACTGATGAGACGAGATGCCGGTAAGAATGAGCCGGCGTGTACCAAGATGTTCGAGCAATGTTCCCAAGGGAGTCGCATAGAATCCCGAGTGTTTCGGTTTCAGTATGCAATAGTCGATTGCTCGAGGCCTTAGTACGATCGCGATTGGAGCGCCGCGCGATCCCCTGCGGATGCTCGCTTCAAATTGGCCTCTGAAATCGGAACGCCACCGGCCTTCATTGTCGTTCACGTAGATGACCGGCACATGGGCCGCGCTCGCGCGGTCCCGGAGACGAGCGATACGGTTCGCGACCGGTAACGCTCTCTTGAACATCCGCGCACCGTCCTTGAATTCGAATCTTGAAATCATGTCTAGAATCAGAAGCGCATCGCGGGCTTCGTCGGGGGCGGAACCGTGGAGGTCAGGATTGTTCTTGGTAGCCATGACGGAATTATGGGCGCGGGGCGGTCTGCCCACCCTCGGTGGAGGTCCTACGTCGGTATCCGAGTTCTCCCGACAGGGAGCAGCCTCCGTCGCGCCTAGACTCTCGCGCATCCGGCCTTTGGGAGTGCGAACATGGAACGAGGCAACCGCGGGGAAATACCCCACCGCAAGTCCAAGCGGAAAGTTGGCAAGGACGCCATCGCGCTCCTGAAGGCCGACCACCGCAAGGTGGAAGGCTTGTTCAAGCGCTACGAAAAGTCGAAGAGCAAGAGCGCAAAAGCCAAACTCGCCCACGAGATCTGTCTAGAGCTCTCGGTGCATACGACGATCGAGGAAGAATTGTTCTATCCGGAAGTACAAGGCGCCGTCGATGAGGAAATCTACGACGAAGCCTACGTCGAACACGATGGCGCCAAGGTCCTCATCGCGGAACTGCTGAAGGGCACGCCCGAGGACGAATTCTACGACGCCAAAGTCACCGTCCTCGCGGAGATGATCAAGCACCACGTCAAGGAAGAAGAGCAGCCCGGCGGCCTGTTTGCGCAAGCCCGAAAGGATCACATCGATTTCGATGAGCTTGCCCGCGACATGAAGGATCGCAAGGTCGAATTGGTGGCAATGATGAAAAGCGCGGGCGTGCCGACGCCGGCCACCCGGTCAATGAAGGGCGTGGAACTGGAGCGGAAGAAGCCAGTCGCCTAGACAGGCGGCGAACGATGGGTCGTACGCGACGCCGAGTGCGAGAAAACGGCCTTTCCCTGGTTCTACTGGCGGTCTTCCTGGCGCTGCTCGTTGCACAGGCCCTGGTCGGTGCGCATGAGCTAAACGCCGACCGCGCCGAGCATGGCCTGGAGTCATTGACGCTCCGGCAATACCTGGTTTCGGGGCATTTCATCGAGACGACTGCCGAGAATTGGGAGAGCGAGTTTCTCCAGATGGCGGCGTACGTCCTGCTGACCGTGGTGCTCGTCCAAAAAGGCTCTTCAGAATCGAAAAAGCCCGAGGGATGGCGAGGCGGTCGACGCGGATCCTCGCAAAGTCCGCGGCAAGGCGTTGGAGAACGCTCCCTGGCCCGTTCGCCGCGGCGGCTGGATGCTGACGGTGTACGAGCACTCTCTGTCGCTCGCATTCGTGCTGTTGTTTCTCGCTTCCTTCACTGCACACGCGATTGGCGGCGCCAAGGCGTATAGCGACGACCAGGTCGCACACGGCGGATCGCGAGTGAGCGTATTGGATTACGTGCAGACATCTCGCTTCTGGTTCGAGTCCTTCCAGAACTGGCAGAGCGAGTTTCTCGCGATCGCTGCCATGGTCCTGCTGAGTATTCACCTGCGCCAACGGGGTTCACCGGAATCGAAACCCGTCGCCGCGCCGCACTCCCAAACCGGCAGCCAATAGGCACGACTGCGAGTAATTTGGGTCAACGCTCCCCATGGCGCTACGATTGCAGCTGGCTAATAATCTGGGACGGAACCTGGAAACCGCCGGCGGTTCAGAAGGTGAGTTAACGCACCGACTGAAATCATGGGCGCGCAGGATCAGGCGCGATGCCTACGCGCTCTATCTTGCTGGACGCGATCCACGGGTGCCGTGGTATGCGAAAGCTCTGGCTCTATTCATTGCTGGCTATGCGCTTTCTCCGATTGACCTGATCCCGGACTTCGTTCCGCTGCTTGGCTACCTGGATGACCTGATCATCGTCCCCCTGGGTATCTGGCTGGTTGTGCGCATGATCCCCAGGGATGTACTGGCAGAACTTCGGGTTACCGCAGAGGCGGCGACCAAGAGGCCCCTAAGCAAGGTCGCGGCTGGCGTAATCGTTGCGATATGGATCCTGGGCGCGGCAATTGCCGGTTATTACGCAGTTCGCTACCTGGCCGGGTTCTGATTCGCTGGCTTCTACTGAAAGGCATGTTTAATATCGCCAGCGTGCATCTAGGGGGGCGCTGATCGCTTGGAATCCAACCACCACGTCGGCCTGACCCGCTTTGAGCGGTTGCTGACCAACATCACTCGCGTGGCGCCCGGCGAGGGCCGCACCGCATTCCTGTTCTTCCTGCATGGGTTCCTGCTGCTTTCGTCCTACCAGGTGATGAAGGCGCTGCGCGAGGCATTCATGCTCGCCAAGTTTTCGGCCGAGACGCGTGCCTACGCAGTGGCGGCCATGGCGCTGGTACTGATGATCGTCGTGCCGTTGTACGGCCGGTTGCGACACCACCTCGAGGGTGCGCAACTGCTGCGCGCCGTCACTCTGTTTTTCGTATTGACGCTGCCGATTTTCGCGGTGCTCGCCCATTATGGTGTGCCCATCGCATTCCCGTTCTTCATCGCCATGGGCGCAGGAAGGCTCGCCGCGCTTCGGCGCCGCGTCGAAGTGCGCGAAGCGGTAGCCGCCAGCACCGGCAGCCTCGAGCAGCTCGCGGTAGTGGTCGAGATCGAACCTGCAGGTCACGAGCGTGCCGACACCCAGGGGAACGTCATTCGACCTCGACCTCGAGCAACGCCGCGGCCTGCTCGGCGCGATCGAGAGCCTCGTACGACGTGCCCGCCGTCGCGATCACATACCCGCGCCGATCGCCGTCGAGGCGCACAGGGCGAATCGTCTCGCCGACGACGAGGTACGTCTCGGCCTGGACCACTCCGGCGCTCTCCGGCGCCGGAGCCAGATCGCCGATCCGTGTCACGCGGCCCGTCGGCAGCGGGCCCGGCGAGGCGGGATCAAGAAAGCGGATCGCCAGCGGCTGCGAGAACCGCGGTAGCGCCAGGTCGTCGGACGCCTTTTCGCCGAGCGAGAACCGGAGAGCCGCCTCGGACGAGATCGACCCCCACCGCGTGGCGCACGAGATCGGCCATCTGGCCACCTGGTCTCGGCGCTGCGACCTCGACGACGGCGACACCGCCGTCCGCGCTCGCGATCAGCTGGGGGAACGCGATCCCGTCCGTGAGCCCGAGCGCAGCGACAGACCGCTCCGCGGTCTGCTCGGCGAGCTCCAGCTGGTCGGAGTGGATGGTCGCGGGGTAGCGGTGGATCCAGCCGACGCCGAACCCGGCGCCGGGCGGTCGGAGGCGGTCGGAGAGCGTCACGAGATCGACGCGGCCCTCGCGGGCGATCACGATGCCGTTCATCTCCGTGCCTTCGACGAACCCTTCGAGGATCGCCTCGCGTGTAGGCGACTCGGCGAGCACCGTGTGGAGATTGGACTCCAGGTCGCCGGGCTCGTCGATCCGGAACAGTCCCCGCTGTCCGCCGGAGTCGACGGGCTTGAGGACGGCGGGCAGCCCGACGGTCTCGATCGCGTGACGGCCTTCGGCGAGGTTCCGGACGGCTGCGAAGGTCGGCTGAGGGATTCCCTCCTCGGCCAGGGTGCGACGCATGGCGATCTTGTGCGTCATCCGGTGGGCGACTTCAGTGCCGATCGACGGCAGCCCGAGCGACTCGGTCACCGCTGCGACGACGGGCACCGCACGGTCGGCCGACACGGTGAGCGCGCCGTCCACGGCATGGCGCCGCGCGACCTCCTCGACCGCCGCGATGTCCGCGAAGTCCACGACCTCCGCAACATCGGCCAGTGCCAGCCCGGGCGCCTCGCGGTTGCGGTCGACCGCGACGACGCGGAGCCCGCGCTCTCGAGCTTGCGCGATCGCGCGGCGCTGGTGGCGGCCCGCGCCGACGAAGAGGACGCTCGGCACGGCGCGATGCTACCCGGGGCCTGGGAACGATCGGCACGAAGTCGACACGATTCCGTATCCCATGCGTGCGTGTTGTCAGTTAGGCTATGAGCCGTGGGGAGGAGGTCGGTGGCCCGAGAGCGGGGCGGCGAGACAGGTCCGAAAGGGACGAGACACGTCCGGTACGGACGAGACCCATCCACCAAGGACGTCGACACGTCCACTACGGACCGAGACACGCCCAGTACGGAGAGGAGGGAGCTCGGAGCGCTGCTAGCGGACGCCGCCGGGCGGGAGGAGCGAGGGCACGCGGTCCCAGCGCGCGATCTGGCAGCCGTCGACGCGTGTCAGCTTCGCCCAGACACGTCGTCCCTCAACTCGCCCCGAGACGATCGCCTGCTGCGGGCCGCCGTAGAGCTCGGTGCACGCCATGTCCGGCGGCACGGGCCTGAATGCTCGCCGGCCGAGACGCGCGAGCTCGCGACACGACGCGACTCGTCGCGGGTGCGTGCCGCCGACGGGGTCGCAACGAAGGATCCAGCGGACGCGCTCGGTCGGTCGGGCGGAGTCCTCCAGGTACGTGATCGTGAGCATGGTCGAGGGCGCCGCCTGGGCGACGGGCGCCAGCAGGGCAACGGCGCAGCCGAGGACGAGGAGTGCGCGCATGCTCTACAAGGATCTACGCCGCCGAAGACCGAATCCGTCACTCGACCCGCACGCCGGGGCCGGGGCGACGACCCGACCATCTACGATCCCCGCGTGCCACTGAAGGGGAAGTGCGTGCTGATCACGGGCGGCGCCGGCTTCATCGGCACGACGCTGGCTCGGCGACTCGTCGACGAGAACGAGGTCATCGCGCTCGACAACCTTCACCGCGACGCGCTGTCGGGCACGGAGCTCGAGGAGCACCCGAGCTTTCGCCTCGTCGAGGGTGACGTGCTCGACCTCGCGCGGCTGACGGAGCTCATGGCGGGGTGCACCCACATCGTCCACGCCGCAGGGATCGCCGGGGTCGACACCGTGCTCGCGAGCCCCGTGCGAACCATGCGCGTCAATGTGATCGGAACGTACAACGCGCTCGAGGCCGCGCTCGCGACCCGTGACACGATCGAGCGGATGGTCGAGTTCTCGACGAGCGAAGTGTTCGGCCAGCACGCGTTCAACGTCCAGGAAGCCCACGTGACGAGCATCGGCTCGGTGGGGGAGGCGCGGTGGACGTATGCCGTGTCGAAGCTCGCAGGCGAGCACATGGCGCACGCGTACCACTCTGAGTTCGACCTGCCGACCGTCTCCGTGCGTCCGTTCAACATCTTCGGACCCGGGCAGATCGGCGGCGGCGCCATCCGCGCCTTCATCGAGGCGGCGCTTGCGGGTCGCGATCTCGAGATCCACGGCGACGGCTCGCAGATTCGCGCGTGGTGCTACGTCGACGACATGGTCGAGGCGATCCTGCTTGCGCTCGAGCACCCGGCGGCCGTGGGCGAGAGCTTCAACGTCGGCAACCCACGCTCTGCGGTGACGATCTACGACCTTGCCACGCGCATCAGGCGGATCACCGACTGTCCCGGCGAGATCCGCTTCGTGCCACTCGAATACACCGACGTCGAGCTTCGCATCCCGAACGTCGAGAAGGCACGGGCACTCCTCGGGTTCGATGCCCGGGTCGAGCTCGACGAGGGGCTGGAGCGCACCATCGCGTGGTACCGCGCCGGCTCGGCGCGCCCGCATGACGTCCTCGAAGGCGCGCGCAGAGATACGACTGGCGCGGCCTGACGTCGGCGAAGCGGAGCTCGCCGCGATCGCAGACGTCCTCGAGAGCGGGCAGCTGACGATGGGCCCCCAGGTCGCCGCGTTCGAGCGTGCGGTCGCCGCGGCGGTCGGCACGGCCGACGCGGTTGCGGTGTCGTCGGGCACCGCGGCGCTCCACCTCGCGATGCTCGCACTCGGGATCGGCCCAGGCGACGAGGTCATCGTCCCCGCGTACACGTTTCCCGCCACCGCGAGCTCGGTCGAGCTGTGCGGCGGCAGGGCCGTCCTGGTCGACGTCGACCCGGAGACCTTCCTCGTCCGGCCCGAGCTCGTCGCGGAGGCGGTCACGCCTCGCACGCGCGCCGTGCTCGTGGTTCATCTCTTCGGCCGGCCCGTTGCCTGGGAGGAGCTCCAGACCGCAGTGCCGCAGGAGGTCGCGCTCGTCGAGGATGCCGCCGGCGCGCTCGGCGCGCGCTACCGCGACACGCCGTGCGGAGCGCTGGGCCTGATGGGGTGCCTGTCGTTCCATCCCCGCAAGATCGTCACGACCGGTGAGGGCGGCGCAGTGACGACGAACGAAGCGGAGCTCGCGGCGGCGGTGCGCCGCTTGCGACACCACGGGATCGTCGCCGGCGACGTCGTGGACATCCCCGCCCCGGGCTTCAACTACCGCCTCCCGGACGTCCTCTGCGCGCTCGGGATCCCGCAGCTCGAACGGCTCGATTCCCTGCTCGAGGCACGCGAGCGCGTGGCCGGCTGGTATACGGAACGGCTCGAGCACCTGGTGGAGACTCCCGGCGTCTCCGAGGGTGACCGGCACGGCTGGCAGGCCTACGTGGTGTCGCTCGAGCGACGGGACGACGCGCTCGCAGGTCTCCGCTCCGAGGGGATCGAAGCCCAGATCGGCACGTACGCCGTCAACCGCCTGAGCGCCTACCGCGACCGCGGTGCCTTCCCGGGCGCCGACGCGGCGTTCGCTCGCGCGCTTGCGCTGCCGTTCGCGTCGACGCTGACCGAGGACGAGGTGGATCGCGTCGCCTCGGCACTCGCGCCCTACGCGTAGCGCCGGCGTTCCCTTACAGGCAGATGTCGTCGGGGCGCACCGGGACGCGCGTGAGCGGTCTCCCGGTTGCGTCCCGCAACGCGGAGACGATCGCGGCGGTCGAGACCACGGTCGGCGGCTCGCCGACCCCCTTCGCACCGTAGGGCGCGTCCGGCTCGGCGACCTCGACGAGGTCGATCTCCACCGGCGGCATGTCGAGCGCCGTCGGGATCAGGTAGTCGGTGAAGCTCGCGTTGAGGATCTCGCCGTCTCGCGTCTGGATCTCCTCCATCAGCGCCAGCCCGAGCCCCTGCGCCGTGCCGCCCTCGATCTGACCCTCGACCGCGAGTGGGTTGACCGCCTTGCCGACGTCCTGGGACGTGCCCACCCAGACGACCCGCGTCAGCCCCAGCTCGACGTCGACCTCCACGACGACGCGCATCGCCGCTACTGCGAGCGCGACGTGCGCTCGCTCGCCGGTGATCTGGCCGGTCTCCGGGTCGAGCGGAGTCGTACGTGGGTGGCGGTAGACACGCTCGACGTCCACCTCGCCACCTGCGCGCTCCCGCTCCTCGAGCGCCGCGCGGCAGGCGTCGCGCACGGCGCCGGCGGCCATCCACGTCATGCGCGAGGCGGACGCCGAGCCCGCGGAGCCGACCGACGACGTCGTGCGCGACGCGACTGAGACCTGATCCGTGCCGAGCTCGGTGCGCGCCACCTGGAGGATGACGCCCTCGACACCCTGACCCACCTCGGCGGCCGCACAGTGCACCTCCGCGCTGCCGTCGGCATGGAGCACCACGCGCGCCGCGCACGAGTCGTCGAAGCCCTCCGAGTAGCAGATGTTCTTGAACCCCACCGCAAATCCCGACGCCGCGGCGCACGCCCTCGCCGTGGGTCGTGTTGCCGGCCCCGCCGGGCAACCTGAGCGGGTCGCGCGGAAGCTCCTCCGCTGCGGGCAGGGGAAGCGCGGCGGCCCGGCGGATCACCTCGCGGGTGGGGAGCGAGCCGGCGATCACCTGGCCGGTCGGCAGCGTGTCGCCGGGCTCGAGTGCGTTCAGCAGGCGCAGCTCCACCGGGTCGATGCCGAGCTCGGCGGCGAGCCTGTCCATCTGCGCCTCGGCGGCGAAGCACGTCTGCACGGCGCCGAACCCGCGCATCGCGCCACACGGCGGGTTGTTCGTGTACACGGCGGTCGACTCGACGAGCGCGTTGTCGACGCGGTACGGGCCGATCGCGAACGATGCAGCGTTCGATGCGACTGCGGTCGAGCTCGATGCGTACGCACCGCCGTCGAGCAAGATGCGCATGCGTACACATGTGACACGCCCCTCGCGCGTCGCGCGGTGCTCGCACCAGATCCGGGCGGGATGCCGGTGAACATGGCCGGTGAACGACTCCGCGCGGTCGTAGACCATCTTCACCGGCCGGTTCGTGTGGAGCGCGAGCAGCGCGGCGTGGATCTGCATCGAGAGGTCCTCCCGGCCGCCGAACGCGCCGCCGACTCCCGCCAGGTGGATGCGCACCTGCTCGATCGGGAGCCCGAGGCACGGCGCGACCTGGTCGCGGTCGACGTGGAGCCACTGCGTTGCCACGTGGATGTCGACGCCGCCCTCGCCGTCCGGGACCGCGAGGCCCGACTCGGGGCCGAGGAACGCCTGATCCTGGATGCCGAGCTCGTAGACGCCCTCGACGACGACGTCCCCGGGCGTGTCGGGATCGCCGTGGCGGATCACCATGTCCCGGACGACGTTCGGCCGCGGATCGTCGCGGTAGCCGTGGCCCATGGTCGGACGATCGGGGTGGAGTGGTTGCTGCTCGAGCGCGCGCTCCATGTCGACGACGGGCTCGAGCGGCTCGTACTCCACGACGATCGATTCGAGTGCGCGCCGGGCCTCTTCGGGGTGCTCGGCCGCGACGACAGCGACAGGCTCGCCGACGTAGCGCACCCGGTCGATCGCCAGCACGGGCTGGTCGGCGAACTCGAGCCCGTACGTCTTCCGACCGGGGACGTCCGCGTGCGTCAGGACTGCGTGGACGCCGGGCTGGGCGAGCGCTGGCGCGATGTCGAGGGACACGATCCGCGCGTGCGCGTGCGGGCTGCGAAGCGTGTCGCCCCAGAGCATCCCCGGCGCCGAGAGGTCGCTCGAGTACGCGAACTCGCCCCGCACCTTCGGGACGGCGTCGTCGCGGAGCAGCCGCTCGCCGACCTTTCCGACGCGGAGCCGCGTGCGCGGCGCGGTGACGCTCATCGCCGCTCCGCGGCGAGTCGCACCGCGTCGAAGATCTTCACGTAGCCGGTGCAGCGGCAGACGTTGCCGGACAGTGCCTCGCGCACCTCGTCGTCGGTCGGGTCGGGGACCCGTTCCAGCAGGTCGGCCACCGCAACGACCAGGCCGGGTGTGCAGAACCCGCACTGCACGGCGCCCGCCTCCACGAAGGCCTCCTGCACGGGGTGAAGCTCGTGGTCGCGCGCGAGCCCCTCGACGGTGACGACCTCGTGGCCGTCCGCCTGCGCCGCAAGCACGAGGCACGCGCACACCAGCTCACCGTCGAGCACCACCGAGCACGAGCCGCACTCACCCTGCTCGCACGCGTTCTTCGAGCCCGGGAGCTCGAGCGTGTCGCGAAGCATCTCGAGCAGGCTCTCGCCGCCCCACAGGTCGGCCTCGCGCTGCTCGCCGTTGACCGTCAGCGTGATTCTCACGAGCGCAGGCACCTCTCCAGCGCGCGAGCAGCGAGGACGCGCAACGCGTGGCGACGGTAGGCCGCGCTGCCACGGACGTCGTCGATCGGGCTCGCCGCCTCGGCGACGAGGTCGGGCAGGGTGGCAGCGTCCGCGAGGGGCGCCGTGACGAGCCTGGCGGTGACGGCGGCCGATCCGAACGCGGCCCGGACCTGTCCGGCGTCGGCGTCGACCACGACCGCGAGCGAGCAGACGGCGATCACCATCGCGTTTCGCGGGCCGACCTTCATGAAGGTCTGAGCGGCGCCGCTCGGGGTGAGCCGTACCGACGTGATGAGCTCGTCCGGCTCGAGCGCCGTCCGCTTCACGCCGAGGAGGAACTCGTGGAGCGGAAGCGCGCGGACGCCGCGTACGCTCGCCAGCTCCACCTCGGCGCCCTCGACGAGGAGCGGTGGCAGCGCGTCGCCCGCCGGCGAGCCCGTGCCCAGATTGCCGCCGACCGTCCCCCGGTTCCGGATCTGCGGCGATCCAACGGTGCGCGAGGCCTCGGCGAGCGCGGGCAGCCGCTCCGCGAGGGGTGAGGCCATGGCCTCCGTGTACGTCAGCCCCGCGCCGAGACGGAGACGGTTACCCTCCTCCGACCAGCCGCGAAGCTCCTCGAGCTCGGCGAGGTTGACGATCGCCGGCGGTCGCGAGTGGCCGAAGTTGAGCTCGACCATGACGTCCGTGCCGCCCTGGATGAACCGTGCCTCGGGACGCTCGGCCTTCAGCTGGAGCGCCTCCTGGAGAGTACGGGGCGTGAGCACGTCCACGACCCGATAGACAACCACACGCGGTGCCCGAGCTTCGGTCGGCGCCCTCGGCTCAGCGCATTGTGTCTGGCTGGAGCCCTACACCCGTGAGTACGGGCAACCGCACCCTCGAGACGGTTGGACGCCCTACTGTGGCTGGATGCCGTCGGTGCGAACCTTGTGCAGCCGATGAGATCCGCCACCGGAATCGGTCTGCGGAGTGAGAACCCTGAGAGCGTGATCGGAGGTCGACGTGGGAACTGACGAGAGGGAGCACGGGAACGGAAGGCTGGCAGCCCACGAAAGACTTGCCACCGGCGCGCTCGCCGGGTGGATGCGCGCGTGCGCCACACACCCGTGGCGCGTGCTCCTCGGCTGGCTGGGGATCGTCGTCGCGCTGATCGTGCTCGTCGCCACGGTCGGCGGCGGCCTCCGGGACGAGTTCGAGATCCCCGGATCCGACACGCAGCGGGCGACCGACCTGATCGAGTCGGAGTTCGCGACCGAGCAGGGGGGCGTGCTCAACGTCGTCTTCGCCGCGCCCGAAGGCGAACGTCTGGACACGGCCGAGCGGAAGGCCGCGATCGAGGACTCAATCGCGAACCTTCGGTCGGACGAGTTCAAGCCGACGGAGGACACGGCGGGGCTTACGAGCGTCGGCGACCCGTTCAGCGAGCAGACCTTCTCCGAGAGCGGCCGCATCGCGTACGCGGAGGCCCAGTTCGACCGAGTCATCTACGACGAGGACCGCGAGGCTGTCGTCGCCGTCCAGGACGCCGTTCGCGAGGCGGTCGAGCCGGTCGGCGTGACCGTCGAGTACAACGGCGAGGCGGAGTTCCCGCCGATCGAGCAGGGCACGTCCGAGCTGCTCGGCCTGCTGGCCGCGATCATCGTGCTGCTGATCGTGTTCCGCACCTTCGTCGCGGCGTTCATCCCGATCGTGCTGGCGATCGCCGCGCTGGCGACGGCGTTCCTCCTGCTCTTCATTCTCGCGGGTCTGACCGACATCAACACGATCACGCCGATCCTCGTGACGATGATCGGGCTCGGTGTGGGGATCGACTACTCGCTGTTCATCGTGACCCGCTTCAGGCAGCTCCTCCACGAAGGGCTGTCGCCGGTGGACGCCGCATCGGAGGCGGGTGCGTCCGCCGGCCGGGCCGTGCTGTTCGCCGGCCTGACGGTCGCGATCGGCGTGAGTGGTCTCGCCTTCTTCGGGCTCGACTTCGTCACCAAGCTCGGGATCGGGAGCGCGCTCGGCGTGTTGACCACGGTGTTGCTCGCGAACTCGCTGCTGATCGCGGTGCTGCGGCTCCTCGGTCACAAGATCGACCGGCTGAAGATTCCGTTCCTGCCCGCAATCGACGACTCGGAGGAGGCGCGCGAGAAGACGCTCGTCGCCCGCTGGGGCCGGTTCGTGACGAGGAACGCCCGGTTCGTGTTCCCGATTGTGCTGCTGCTCATGCTCGCCCTCGCCGCGACCTCGGGACTCGTGCGGCTCGGGGTCGGCGACCAGGGGACACAGCCGACGGAGCAGACGGCTCGACGCGCGTACGACCTGCTGGCCGAGGGCTTCGGGCCGGGCTTCAACGGCCCGATCCCGATCGTCGTCGACGTGAACGGCGACGCGGAGGCGCCGCAGCGGATCTTCGACGGCGTCCAGGGCCTCGACGGCGTCGCGTCCGTCGGTGAGCCGCAGCTCAACGATGCCGGAACGGTCGGCCTCGTGTTCGTGACGCCGACGACGGCGCCGCAGGCCGAGGCGACCGACACCCTTGTCGACCGCCTCCGCTCGGATGTCGTGCCGGCGGCCGTCTCGGGCGGCGACGCAGTCGCCTACGTCTCGGGTCAGACCGCGGCGTTCAAGGACATCGGCGACCGGATCATGGAGCGGGCGCCGCTGTTCCTGCTCTACATCATCGGCGTCACGTTCCTCGTGCTGGCGATGGCATTCCGCTCGATCGTGGTCTCGCTGACGGCGGCGGTCACGACGATCCTCTCGGCGTTCGTCGGCTTCGGCGTGCTGACGCTCGTGGTGCAGGAGGGCCACCTGCTAGGCCTCACCGGCCTCGACCGGACGGGCCCGATCGAGACGTTCATCCCGCCGATCGCCTTCGCGATCCTGTTCGGGCTCTCGATGGACTACATGGTCTTCCTGATGAGCCGGGTCAGGGAGGAGCATGTCCACGGCCTCGCGACCCGCGATGCCCTCGACCACGGCATCGCCGCGATCGGCCGCGTCGTTGTGGCCGCAGCGATCATCATGGGCACCGTCTTCGCGGCGTTCATCCTGAGCGGGGATCGCGTCTCGAAGGAGTTCGGGATCCTGCTCGCGGTCGCGATCCTCGTGGACGCGCTCATCGTGCGGATGACGCTCGTCCCGGCGTTCTTCACGCTCCTGGGCGAGAAGACCTGGTACATCCCGGGCTGGCTCGATCGGCTGCTTCCGGGCATCACGGTCGAATCGCCGCACGAGGGCGAGACGCGACCAGTGGTGGAGCCCACGCCGACCGCAGAGCCGCTCGGGCGCTCGTAAGACAACCCAGGGTCGGCTTCTCCGGGTGCCCGGGGGAGCCGGCCATTCGCCGGTGCCGTGGTCCTCGGTCCTCAGCCAGGCACCAGCATCGCTCGCCGAGGTCGGCGCTAGCGTTCGTCGCATGGGGTTGCTCGACCGGATCAGGAGCGGGGAATACGTCTCAGACGAGCCTGCCGTCGCCGCGCCCGGCCGAACCGTGACGCTGTCGCTCGCCGCGGACCGAATCGTCCGCGGTGAGCCGACTCTCCATGCCGTACGTGATTTCCTCGACGGCGCGGGTCGCGCCGAGGCGGAGATGCTGATGCGGCTGGTCGAGCAGGAGCCTCGACCGACCGGCGAGGCCCGCGCCGACGCACTGCTCGGCGCTGTCGCCGAGTATCTGGCCGTGAGGCATGGCTTCCCCTGCCCGCGCTGGGCCCAAGCCCCGGAGCGTTTCCTCGACCGCTTCTGGTTCGTCAGTGACGTCCGAGGCTTTCGCGCCGTGGCGATTGCGCAGACGCCTGTTTCGCTCAAGCGACGGGGGATCTTCTGGCCCGAGCGTTCGCTCCATCGAGTGTGATGGACCGAGCCGAGATCCGGAGGCTGCTCGTCGAGCTGGGGCGCCGCCTCCATGAGCGCGGGATCGAGGCCGAGCTCTACGTCGCCGGCGGGGCGGCGATAGCGCTGGCGCTCGACGCACGGCGGTCGACGAACGACATCGATGCGGTCTTCGAGCCCAAGGCGGCCGTCTACGAGGAGGCGACGAGGATGGCCGCCGCGCTCGAGCTCGACGAAGGCTGGCTCAACGACGGGGTCAAGGGATTTCTTGCCGGCCCCGATCCGGACGCTGATGTCGCGCTCGAGGCCCCGGGAATACGGGTCTCGACCGCCTCGCCGCGCATCCTGCTCGCGCTGAAGGTGCTTGCGCACCGGGTCGGCGAGGACGAAGACGACGTACGTCTGCTCGCGGCGACGCTCGGGCTGACGACCGGAACCGAGGTGCTCGCGACCGCGGAAGAGGTGTTCGGCGATCGGCTCGACGTCGCGGCCCACTTCTTCGTCGATCAGCTGTTCGAGACCTGACTGCTCCCTCGAGGGGTGAACGCTCAGTCTCCTGATGAGCGAGCTCGGGGTGCCCCGGGCGCGGTGCTCTTCCCCTTGGGACGCGCGAGGTAGGGAGCAGGCACCCGACCGAGAGTCGGACACCGAACCGCTTGCGGCTCAGTCCAGCGTGCGATATGCCGAGAGAGCCGGCGGCTCGGGAATCGGTGCGCTCTCCCACCCGGGCGGGAAGGACGGCGCCCGCCAGGCGGGATCGGGAGGAATGACATCCAGCCGTCGTCCCACCATCGATCGCCACGCTCGAGCATCGCGCCGACCTCGCGTCCCAGGCTGTGTATCGCGTCGCGCTGCTCCTCGTTGTAGCGGCCCTCGCGGACACGATCCTCGAGCAGCTCCTCGTCCTTGAAGCGCCAGCTTCCGTCGATCGGGATCCAGACGTCGAGCTCCAGGTCCTGCGTGTCGTAGCCGATCGAGGTCCGTCGGAACGGCTCTTCGAGGTTCAGGTACCACCCGGCGAAGCGACGCTCCGGCCCGTCCCAGAAGTGCCAGACCGAGTACGCCTCCCCCGGGCGTCGCAGCGTGAGAACGCCGTGGCCTTCCCAGGCGCGCTTTCCCGCCCACGGGTGCGGACGGCCGTCGGCGCTCGGCGGGAACACGAACGGCGACTCCTCCGGCAGGTACGTGACGAGCAGGTCGGGCGCATCCTCGACGACCACGACCGGAGACGCGCACCAGGGCGCATCGCGCCATACCTCGCGGTGGACGATCACGTCGCCTCGCCGCCACAGCATGCCCGCGACGGTACCGGCATGCGCGAGATCGGTACCAGGTACCGATTTCTGTCAAGGGGAAAGCGTGCCGATTCGGCGCCAATTGCTCTACAGGCCTCCCCGACGCGCTCATGCCTTACGAGGCTGTGCGCCCGTTGGGGGGGACATGTCCCTGCGGGACGACTTGACAGGAATCGGTACCTGACACCGCTCGCGCAACGCAGCGCTTCGACGCGAGTACGCTCCCCTCCACGATGGCCCGGCCCGAGACTCTGAGCGCGCCGACGAGCGCGGTGGACGCCGGGCCGCTTCCCGAGCTCTCGGTCGTCGTGACGCTCTACGACGAGGTCGGGACGCTGGACGAGCTCCACCGGCGCCTCAGGGCGACGCTCGACGCCTTCGGACGCTCGGCCGAGGTGCTGTACGTCGACGACGGCTCGACGGACGGCACGTTCGCGGCGCTCGAGCGCATCCACGCCGCCGATGCACACGTCCGGGCGGTCCGGTTGAAGCGAAACAGCGGCCAGCATCCCGCGATGCACGCAGGCCTGTCCCGCGCGCGCGGCTCGATCCTCGTGACGATGGACGGCGACCTCCAGAACCAGCCCGAGGACGTCCCTCTCCTCGTCGAGGCGGTGGAGGCGGGCTACGACGTCGCGAGCGGCCGGCGCGCTGCTCGACGCGATTCGTGGGGTCGCACGCTGCCCTCGCGGCTGATCAACGGCATGCTGCGCCGGTTCACGGGCGTCGACATCTCGGACTTCGGCTGCGCCTTCAACGCCTATCGGCGAGAGGCCGTCGAGCCCATGCTCGGAGCGATCGGCCGCCAGAAGTTCACGAAGGCGCTCGTCCTCTCGGGCGGCGCGTCCGTCATCGAGGTCGACGTCGCCCACGCCGAGCGCGAGGGGTCGTCCCGCTACTCGCCGCTACGCCTGACCCGGCTCGCGCTGCACGTGCTCGCGGGCTTCTGGCCCCAGCCGATCCAGACCGCCGGGATCGTCCTCGGGCTCCTCTGCTCCGTCGCGTCGCTGGCGCTCGGCCTCTACGGAATCGTCTACTGGATCGGCGAGGACGACTTCCCCGGCCCGCTGCTGCTCGGCGCGCTCGTCGTCGCCGTGCTCGGCGTCCAGGGCTTCATCCTCGCGCTCGTCGGCGAGTACCTGGGCAGAATCCAGCGCGTCGTGGAGCACCGGCCCCTCTACCTCGTCGATCGAGAGCTCTGAATGGCGAAGCGTGTTCTCGTGACCGGTGGCGCGGGGTTCATTCCCTCGAACCTGATCCGCCACCTTCTGGAGCACACCGATCACGAGGTGATCTCCCTCGACGCCCTGACCTACGCGGGAAACCTCGAGAACCTCGCCGACGTGCTGAGCCATCCTCGCCTCGAGTTCGTGCACGGGGACATCCGCGACGCGGACCTCGTGCGAGAGGTAGCGGCGGGCGTCGAGGTGATCGTCAACGCGGCCGCCGAGTCGCACGTCGAGAAGTCGATTCGCGAGGGCGCCTCGGAGTTCGTGACCACGAACGTGGAGGGGACGCAGATCCTGCTCGACGCGATCCGGGACACGCCCGTCGAGCGTTTCCTGCTCGTCTCGTCGAGCGAGGTGTACGGGACCGCAGAGCGCGATCCCATGGACGAGGAGCACCCGCTGAACCCACGCAGCCCGTACGCGGCCACGAAGGCGGGTGGCGACCGGCTCGCGTACAGCTATCGGATCACGTACGACCTGCCGATCGTGATCGTGAGGCCGTTCAACAACTACGGGCCGCGGCAGCATCCCGAGAAGGTCGTCCCGCGCTTCGTCACGCAGGCGCTCGCCGGTGAGCCGCTCACGATCCACGGGGACGGCGCCGCGAGCCGCGACTGGCTGCACGTCGACGACACGGCGTCGGCCATCGAGGCGCTGATCGAGGCGCCGCTCGACGCCGTGGCCGGCGAAGTCGTCAACGTGGCGACGGGGGTCGACATCTCGGTGCTGGAGATCGCGCGACTGGTGCTCGACGCGGTCGGCAACCCGGAAGCGACGACGATCCACGTCGACGAGCGCCCCGGCCAGGTCGACCGCCACATCGGCTCGACCGACAAGCTCGAGCGCTTGACCGGCTGGCGCGCCTCGATCGGCTTCGAGGACGGGCTCGACCGAACCGTCGCCTGGTACCGCGACAACGAGGCCTGGTGGCGGGGCGTCCTCGGGCGCGTCCGCGTCTCCTCGTCCTAGGCGCCGGCCCCGCCCAACTCGGCCTGCTCGAGGCCGCCCGGGCGCGCGGCGACGTGGACGTGATCGCGGTAGATCGCGATCCGCAGGCCGTCGGCTTTCCGCTCGCGCACGAGCGGGCGATCCTCTCCACGGAGGACGAGGAGGGAATCGACCGCCTTGCACGGGCCCGTGACGTCGACGGGCTCATCTCGCCCGGCGCCGACTGGCCGGTCGGGATTGCGGCGCGCGTCGCCGATCGAATCGGCATCGCGCATCCCATCGACCCACGGACTGCGGCGGTCGCGACGTCCAAGGCGCGGCAGCGCGAGGCCTTCGCAGCGGGCGGCGTGCCGCACCCGCGCGGGTTGGACCCGCGCGACCCGTCGCTTCCGCTCCCGTGCGTCGTCAAGGCGTCGGACCGGCAAGGACAGCGAGGGCTCACGCTCGTCCGTCGGCGCGAGGACCTCGCCGAGGCGCTCGCGGTCGCGGCGGCGGAGTCGAGGGGTGGCGTGCCGCTCGTCGAGGAGCTCGTCGAGGGGCCGGAGGTGACCGTCAACGCTTTCTCGCTCGACGGCCGCTTCACGGCGCTGACCGTGACCGACCGGCTGACCGCAGAGCCTCCGGCCTTCGGCGTCGCGCTCGCGCACGTCTGGCCGTCGGAGCACGACATCGCTGCAGTCGCTGAAGTCGCTCGAGCCGCCGTCGAGGCCGTCGGGATTCGCAACGGCCCGTCGTACACGCAGCTCCGCCTCGGCCCGGGCGGGCCGGTGGTGATGGAGGTCGCGGCGCGTCTGGGGGGCGGTCACGACGCTGAGCTGTGCGAGGTCGCGACCGGTGTCGACCTGAACGCGCTCGCGATCGATTTCGCCTCTGGGGACTGTCCCCGAACGGGGACTGTCCCCCGCGACGCCCGGGCTTGGCGACGCATCACTGGGGACAGACCCCTCCGGGGTCAGTCCCCTGGTTGGTGGCGCGTGTGTCGCCTTCCTCGTCCCACCGGCCGGCCGCCTCCTCGACCGTCGAAGGCGTCGACCGACGCCGAAGCCGTCGAGGGCGTCGAATGGGTGCGCATCTACCGCCGCCCGGGCCACGTCTTCGGCCCGCTGCGCCGCGGCGCCGACCGGGCCGGCGCCGTGCTCGCGACCGGCCCGAGCCGCGAGGAGGCGCTCGCCCGGGCTCGCCGTGCGGCGGACGCCGTACGCTTCCGGGTCGATGCGGACGCGCCGTGACACTCCGCTCGGCTTCCAGCCTCCCGCGATCGGGGAGGAGGAGGTCGAGGCGGTCGCCGAGACCCTGCGCTCGGGCTGGTTGACGACCGGCCCCCGCGCCGCGCTCCTCGAGGAGCGCCTTGCCGCCTACCTCGAGGTCGACCACGTCCTCGCGCTGAGCTCCGGCACCGCCGCGATGCACCTGGCCCTGATGGCGCTCGACATCGGCCCGGGCGACGAGGTGATCACCTCCCCGATCACGTGGCCCGCGACGGCGAACGTGATCGAGCATTGCGGCGCGACGCCTGTCTTCTGCGACGTCCGCGAGGACGACCTCAACCTCGACGCCGCGCTCCTCCCGGAGCTCGTGACCGAGCGGACGAAGGCGATCCTGCCCGTCCACCTCGGCGGGCAGCCGTGCGACCTCGATCCGATCCACGCGCTCGGGCTCCCGGTCGTCGAGGACGCCGCGCATGCCCTCGAGGCCCGCTACCGGGGACGCAAGCTCGGCGGGCTCTCGGACGCGACGTGCTTCTCGCTCTACGCCACGAAGAACCTCGCCGCCGGGGAGGGAGGGCTCGTCGCGACGAACCGCGACGACGTCGCGGAGCGGATCCGGAACATGCGGCTCACGCGACGCGGTGACGGCGCGCGCTACGACCAGGTGACGGCCGGCTTCAAGGCGAACCTGTCGGACGTGCTCGCGGCGATCGCGCTCGTCCAGCTCGACAGGCTCGAGGAGCACACGGAGATCCGCGCTCGGCAGTTCGCGTTGTACGACGAGGGTGTCGCCGACCTCGAAGGGATCACACCGCTCGCCCGCGACCCGCGCGACACGCACGCGCTGCACCTGTACGCCGTGCGGATCGACCCCGAGGCTGCGGGCGCCACGCGCGACGAGTACCAGCGCGCCCTGACGGAGGAGCGCATCGCGACGAGCATCCACTTCCTCCCCGTCCATCGGCTGACGTGGTTCCGCGAGCGCTATCCGGAGCAGCCACGGCTTCCCGTCGCAGAGCGGGCGGGCGACGAGGTGCTCTCGTTGCCGCTGTCGCCCGCGCACGCGGACGAGGACATCCTCGACGCGATCGACGCGCTCCGTCGGGTGCATTCCCGCTTCGCCGGATGAGTCGCCGCACGCGGATTGCGGCGACGCTCGTCCTCACGGGGCTCGCGGTCGCGTACCTCGTCTGGAAGGTCGACCTCCGCAAGACGATCGACACGCTGCTCGACGCGAATCCGTGGTGGTTCGCCCTCTCGGTCGCGATCATGATCGGCACCGCGCTGCCGATGGCGCTCCGCTGGCAGTGGATGATGCGGGCGCAGGGCATGGAGGACACGTTCGCGCTGGCTGACGCGCGCGTACCTCGTCTCGTACACGGCGAGTCAGGTGCTGCCGACGTCGATCGGCGGCGACGCGATGCGCGTCTACGAGACCGCGCGGCGCCACCCGGGCAGAACCGGCGACGTGACGGCGATCATCCTCCTCGAGCGCGGCCTCGGCGGCGCGGGCACCGTCCTGCTCGGCGCGATCGGGTTCCTGCTGGCGCTCGGCACCTACGACGTCGGCGCGTACCTGTGGCTCGAGGGGGCGTTCGTCTTCGGGACGATCGTGCTCATCTTCCTCTTCTTCGCCCGTTCCGCTCGCCCGCTCCTGGCCCGGACGCAGCCGCTTCTGCGCCGGTTGCGAGTCGACCGTCACCTTCGCGCGTTCTACGACGGGGTGCACCACTTCCGGAACCACGTACCGCTGCTCGTCGGCGTCTTCGTCTTCACGACGGCGATCCAGGCGGTGCGCGTCCTGTCGATCTGGGCGGCCGGCGAAGTCCGTCGGGATCGAGCTCGGGCCGCGGATCTACTACGTGATGGGGCCGCTGTTCTTCCTCGTCCTCCTCGTCCCGTTCACGCTCAACGGGATCGCGGTGCGCGAGGCGTTCTTCGTGAGCTTCCTCGGCAGCGTCGGTGTCCCGGCCGACCAGGCGTTTGCGGCCGGCTTCGTCTTCTTCCTCGTCACCACCGCCCTGGCGTTGCCGGGTGGGGCGATCCTGCTCTGGGAGGGGTTCCGCGGCGGCGCCGACCGACGGCTCGAGCATGGCTGACGGTGGGGACGCCGCCTGCGTCGTCGTGACCTACGACGCGCTGCCGTGGATCGAGCGGTGCCTCGCAAGCGTCGTCGGCACGGAGACGGTCGTCGTGGACAACGGCTCGTCCGACGGGACCGTCGACCTCGTCCGTGAACGATTTCCCGAGGTCCGGGTCGTCGAGGCGGAGAATCGTGGGCTGGGGGCCGGCTGGAACCGAGGGATCGCCGAGACGTCCGCCGAGCACGTGCTCGCGCTCAACGCAGACGCGTGGCTCGTGGAGGACTCCCTCGCGACGGCTGCTCGACGCCGCCCGGCGGCACCCCCGAGCGGCGCTGATCGGGCCGCGGCTCCTGAACCCCGACGGGACGCTCCAGCGCTCGGTGCGCGGCTTCCCGACGCTCTGGCGGCTCTCGACCGAGTACCTCTACCTGCGGAAGCTCGCCCCTCGCTCGCGCGCCTTCAACGCGTTCTACGGGGCGGGGTTCGACCACGCGAGCGAGCGCACGGTCGAGTGGGTGATGGGCGCCTGCATGCTCGTCCGCCGGACAGCGTTCGAGGAGGTCGGCCCGTTCGACGAGGACTACTTCCTCTTCAGCGAGGAGGTCGACTGGATGAAGCGCGCGGCGGATCGCGGCTGGTCGGTCGTCTTCACCCCGGACGCGCGGTGCGTCCACGTGGGCGGCGCAGCGCACGGCGGGAGGCTCTTCCGCGAGAACGTCCGCGGCCACCTGCGGTACCTCTCGCTGCACGGACGGCCCGGCGAGGCCGAGCAGGCGCGGCGCATGCTCCGCGCGTCGCTCGTGGTGCGCGGCCGCATCCACGGCGGCGACCGTGGGCAGGTCTATCGGGATGCTGCTGCGTGGCTCGGCTCCGGCGACGTCGAGGCCCTGCTCGCCGCATGACGAGGGCGGCGCCCAGGGGCGGCACGCCCAGGGTCTCCCGGAAGGTGTCCGGCTCCAGCCAGACACCTGCTCTCGACCGTCTCATGCTCCCCGGTGGACTAGGTGACCCGGACCCAGCGTCGAGCAGTCCGGCTCAGGCCGGAGTCGCGATCGGTGAGGACGACCGTCACCTGCCAGCGTCCCCTCGGCAGCGATGCGCTCGAGCCCTTCGCGGTGCCACCCGCCATGCGGAGCCGGACCGATGTGGAGCGAACCCGCAGAGATCGCGGTACAAGGCGCGCAGCGTGCGGCGCGCAGGCTGACGAGGACGCGTCCCCCGCGCACTGTCAGGTTCAGCGATCGGAAGGCCGGCGCGAGGGGAGATGCTCCGAGCGCGTAGCGGATCCCTCCGAGGAGGTGCCGGACGTACAACGGCTCCGCGTACGACTCCGCGGTATGCCCGCCCTGGGTGTACCAGGCGCGTCCACCGTCGAACTCGTGCTTCCACGCGATTGGATGGTCGGCCCCCATCGCCCAGTCGCGCGGCTGGTACGTCGCTTCGTCGAGCGTGAGCAGGACGCGCACGCCGTTGCGTCTCGGGTTCGAGAGGAACCCGTACCACTCGTCCGTGCGGGCCCAGCGCGCCGGAAGATGCATGGTGGAGACGTCCCGCGGCGAGACAACGTCGATCGTCGCGGCCTGAATCTCGGGATGTCCCGACGACCAGGCGCCCACGAGGCGCCCGTACCACGGCCAGTCGCGCTCGGTGTCGGCGGCCGAGTGAACGCCCACGAATCCGCCGCCGGAGCGGATGTAGGCCGTGAACGCAGCCTGCTGAGCGTCGTCGAGGACGTCGCCGATCGTGAGCAGGAAGACGACCGCCCCGTAGCGTGCGAGACGCGCCTTCGTGAACGCAGCGGCGTCCTCGGTCGCATCGACCGCGAACCCGTTTGTCGCGCCGAGGGTGCGCAGCGCCTCGATGGCCGCAGGGATGGAGTCATGGCGGTACCCCGCCGTCTTGGTGAAGACGAGCACGCGAGGCTTCGCGGCGGCTGCCGTGCTCGCGGCGGACCCCGCCGCGAGCAGAACGAAGACGAGAGCTGCCGCGATCTGAACGACGACGAGAAGGGCAAGCTTGCGCGTGTCGTCAGCTTAGTTCTCCGGGCGGCCGGCCCCGGGCGTCCCCGAGGATGACCCTGGCGTCGCGGGGGACAACCCCAAGGTTGACGCATGACCGAAGCCTGGCTGTTCCTGCGGCTCGCGCTCGCGACCGGGGTCGTGCTCGTCCCGGGCTTCGTCGTCGCACGCGCGCTCGGGGTGACGCGTGTATCCGCGGGAGTCGCCTGGGCGCTCCTCCTGATCTTCGGCGCGATGACCGTGACCTTCGTCGCCTCGGCCTCCTTGACCCTCACCCTCGTGCTGGTGCTCGTCGCCGGCCTCGTGGCGCTCCCGTTCGCGATCCGTCGCGGGACAAGGGTGCACGGCGTGCGCGGGTGGGGGCTCGCGTCGCTGGTCGGCGTCGCGCTGGGGATCCTCCTCTGGCGCGTCGCAGGGGAGATCGGCGGCGACGGGTTCTTCCACCTCGCCCGCGTGCAGAAGCTCCTCGCGTTCGACGACCTGTCGCTCGAGAGTGCGAACGAGTTCCCCGACGGCGGCCTTCATCCCGGCTACGCGTTCCCGCTCTGGCACGGCTTCCTTGCCCTCGTGGCGAAAGTGGGCGGAGTCGATCCGTCCGAGGTGGTCCTCCACGAGCCGAGCGTGCTTGCGCCCTTCGCGGTGGTGCTCGGCTTCGAGGCGGGCTGGGCGCTCTTCCGGCGGGTCACGCCCGCGCTCGCGTCCGCTCTGGCCGGGGCCGCGATCGTGGCGATGGCGCCGGCCCACGGCGGCGCGTACACGGCCCTCGCGCTTCCCGCGACCGCGTCGCGCCAGCTGCTCGTGCCGGCCGCGCTCGCGCTCGCGATCGAGGCGACCCGGCGCCCGAAGCCCGCGGTTCTCGCCTCCGCCGCGGCCGCCTCGTTCGTGATCGCGGTGGTGCACCCGACGTACGCGCTCTTCCTGGCCGTGCCGTTCACCGGGTTCCTGGCCGTGCGGCTCCTCTGGGTGCGTCGCGACGCCGTGCCGGACGCTCTCGCGCTCGCAGCGCTGACGGTGCCGATGGCGGCCTTCTTCGCGTGGCTCCTGCCCGTGATCGGCGACACCGCCTCGGTGAGCCCCAGCGAGCGCGAGCGCCTCCGCGGCTTCGAGCAGTACGACGGCCAGCTCGAGGGGACGCCGGACCTGTTCTCCGTCGTTCCCGAGCTCTTCGGCCGCTCGGGCGCGATCGCGGTCGCGGCGCTGCTGCTGCTCCCCCTCGCGGCGCTCGCCGCGCGCCGGCGCTGGGCGGCCTACGCGGTCGGGGGCGCGCTCGCGGTGTTCGCGATCACGCTCGTGCCGTGGATCTTCACGCCGTTCTCCGATGCGGTGTCCCTTTCGCAGTCCCGGCGCCTCGCGGGGTTCCTCCCCTTCGGGATCGCGCTCGCCGGCGGGATCGGCGTGCTCGCTCGGCTGATCGGCCCGCTGGTCGCGCCGGTTGCCCTCGCGGGTGGGATCGCGTTGCAGCTCCTCTATCCCGGCGACTTCGGCTACTTCCTCGAGGACGGAGGGCCGGCCTGGGCGACGTGGTTCGCGGTCGTCGGATGCGTCGTGGCGCTGTTCGTCGGCCTCCGGGGACGGCCTCCGCTCGAGCGCCGCGCGGCGCTCGCCTCGGTGCTGCTGCTCGCGCCGACGTTCGTCCACGGGCTCACCAACTGGAGCCCGTCGCCCTGCGCGGCCGCCCGAGATCCTCTCGGACGGCCTGATCGCGGCCGTCCGCGAGCGCGTCCCGACGGGAGCGATCGTCTACGCAGACCCCCAGGCGAGCTACCGGCTGGGCGCCTACGCGCCGGTGCGCGTCTGCCTCAATCCGGTGAGCCACGTCGCCGACACCGTCGACAACCGCCCGCGTGAGCGGGTCGCGCGAGTTCCTGCGCTTCGCCCGAGCAGGTGACATCGAGACGCCGGCGCGTCGCTGCGGCGCGACGTGGCTCGTCGTCGACCGCGAGCGCTTCGGCGACCTCTCCCCGGCGTTCCCCGCCTACCGCGACGCGCGCTGGGCGCTGGTTCGGCTCTGAGCGCCAGGAGCGGCGACTACACGACGCGTGACAGATCGTGCTACGTTCAGAGCATGGATCCGGAACGAGGCACCAGCCGGTTGAACGTGACGCTGGATCACGCACATGCCGAGAAGCTGCGACGCATGGCGGAGCAGGCCTACACCCAGGAGGAGACCCTCGCTGCGTTCGCTGCTCTCGCGCGCGATCGACGAGGCCGACATCGACGCCGAGTCCATGGTCGAGCTCCTGAACGGCATTCCCGGTGCTCTCGAGCGCGCGACGCTTGGTCGGCGGCAAGGTCGGACCGGACAGACGATCCCGCTCGACGACCTCTGAGCGACAGTGGCGCGCGTCGAGGTGAGCGCGGCGTGCTCTACCGCCCCTGCCGGAAAGCGTCAGGCTCCGCGAACAATCGAGCGGCTCGCGTCGACGTGGGCGATCGTTCCGATGTCGACCATGCTGCAGGCTCGAAGCGCGCCACACACATCCTTGAGCCCGGTTCGCGGCGCAACGCGACCCAGACGGGCGTCCAGCGCCGGCCGGCCACCACACTCACCTTCGGTGCGGATGCGCCGCCGGTGTGGCGGACGATCGCAGGGCGCCGACGACCCGCGGATCAGCACGCGCAGGGCGTTCCGCCGGCAATCGAAGACGTCGATCTCGAAGGGCCCGGTCGACGTTCGCCCGAGCGGTGCTCCCCTGATGCGGTAGCGGAGCCGGAGCGGCTGCTCCGCATTCCAGAGAACGAGCGCGGCTGCTCCCGTCCGCTTCGCACGAGTCGGGCCTGCGCGGTGCCCGCGACCGTGATCGAGTTCGACGTCACCAGGCTCGGCGACCGGACCGGTTGGCCCAGCTGGTTCGTGATCGATCCGTCCTCGTGCAGCCGCGCGTCGACTCGGCCGGGCAACGGGGCCTGCCCCGGAGCGACCGCGAGCACCCCGGCGACGCGTCGATTCCAGTACGCCTGATGCCAGTAGTCGTTCCAGTAGAACGAGCCCTCGTCGAAGAGGAGGGTCGGGCTCGCGGTGTGGCGGTCGATCCAGTCCGGAGCTCCGGAGCCGAGGAAGAACTCGCGGTCGCGGTCGGAGGCGATGCGGACCTCTCGCGCGGCGACGACGGACATCAGCGTGAGGAGCGCGAGCGGAACGACGAGCAACCCGGGGAGCCGTGCCCGGCCGACCAGCTTCGATCGCGCGATCCACCACGACCCGAGCAGGCAGGCGGCGATCGCGGCCACGAGCGCTGCGCGGAAGGCCAGCTCCGAGAGGTGCTCCGATGCGAGGTGAATCCCCACGAACGACGGGGCATCGACTCTCGACGCGGGGAAAGTCGAGCACCCGCTCGGGCATCACGGCGACCATGAGCCCGACGAAGCACGCGCACCCCACCGTCGCTCCACGGAACGACCAGAGCCGACGCGTGCCCCAGGCCGCGAAGCACACGAGGATCGGAGGCACGAGCGTCGAGAGGTTGCGCTCCTTGAGATGGCCGACGTTCTGCGCGACGAAACCGCCCGCCGCCACGAGCGCGACGCATCGTCCAGGCGACCGTGATGGCCACGAGCGCCTGGACCCGCGTCTCCTCGACCTTGCGCCGGAAGGTGAGCAGGAACAGCGCGGCCGCTCCGGCGAGGGGCACGAGAGCGCTCATGACCGCGAGCGCTCCCAGGTGCCAGATCGACCATTCCAGAGCCGCGCCGGCCGGGACCGGCCTCTCGATGACGGACGAGTAGCCGCCCAGCGGGCTCCCGTTGAGCGCAGCCGCGATAAGCCCGGCGACGAGCAATGCAGCCAGGCCCGACACCAGCAGCGCCTGCTCGCGAACCGCCTGGAGCCCACGTCCCGCGAGACCGAAGAGCGCCACCGCCAGGATCGCGGCCGGCACGAGCAACAGCGCCTGGAGGCGGAGCTGCGACGCGAGAACGACCCCGCCGGCCGCGACGATCTGGTTGGTCCAGGACGGGTGCGCGAACGACCGCCAGAGCAGGAAGAGCGCCGACGTGACCGCCAGGAGCGAGACCGACTCCGTCATCAGGAAGGCCGAGTAGTTGAGCGCAGGAAGGGCGAGAACGGCGCCGCGACGCCGAGCGCCCATCGCGCGGACGCGACCTGACGAGCCCAGAGGTACGTCACGATCGCCGTCGAGCAGCCGACCGCGGTCTGGATGAGCAGCGCCGCGACCCGGGCGTGATCGGGCCCGAAGAGCCGCAGGAGCCCGCCGGGGAGCAGGGGGTAGAGCCCGTAGTAGCCGCTCGGCGCGCCGAGGATCTCCAATCGCCCGCTCCACATGCTCTCGCCGAGCAGCGCGTAGAGCATCTCGTCGGGCGCGA
>CAVVJB010000006.1:0-449431 GCA_963748465.1 uncultured Gammaproteobacteria bacterium | reverse complement strand
AAAACCCAAGATAGACCTCCGTGTCGTAGCCAAAACGGTGTACAGGGTCACTCATCGCGAAACCCGTACGCGGGTTGTCTTTGCCCGATCCGGCGTTTAGTCCGAGATAGTTCTTGTTGTAGTAAAGCGCGGAGCGGACGAAATAGTTCCCAATTCGGGGCCGATCGTTTCGGAGCCTACGAGTTCGCTGTTAACGACGCGCGTATCGGCCTTGGTGTCCGGTCCGAATCCGCCATCGCCGCTGGAAATGCTGGCGGTGCCGCTTTGCGGGTCCGGTAGCGTCTTGACGTAAAACCCGTCCTTAGCTGACTCGAGCGTTGGATCTGCCAGACTCGAAGTTTCCGACGTAAGACAAATTTTGCTGTGCGACAGCGTTGCCAGCAACCACTAGCGCGGCCACGAGAGATATGGTTTTGAGCATTGCGAATCCTTACGGCTCGAATGGCAAGTTTTTAACGAACCCAAATTATTGAGACGCAGCTCACAAAAAGGAGCGGCCGCAAAGCACTTCCAGTTCGGAGTGGATCCATCAGTGCCGCAACCCCGCTATCGTTAGGCGCGAACCCTAAGACCGGAGGCTTTGCGCCCCTGCCTCACGACAGGTTTGCCCCTCATTTGCGGAAACTACCAATCGCACGTGGCTTGGTCAACGATCTTTGCCGGCTTTTTGCGACTTCGATCACGGGTGCCATGAGTTGCCCATCCCCTCTTGATAGCAGAAGGTTACCTATTGACTTTACTTGTCATCGCTTGTGGGACCGGACCGCGAACTCCCAGGCATGATCCAGCCATAATGGATGTGCCGTAGGTAAAAACGGCGCAACGCGGTATCGGTTCGAAAGAGGGACCTGTCTAGGGAGCTACCGTGTCGCAGGCCAGTCCGCCGGCAAAGCGTATCCCCACTGCTGAAGATACGGGCCGAAGATTTGCGACGCGTGCTGTCTGAGGTCGCCGGTATACCAATCAGCAAAATTTCGCTTACGACCCTCAGTAGGGTTTCGGCGCGGGATGGGCCCCGCGGCGGGTAACCCGATTTTTGTAGCCATCAGCGAAATCCTCGTTCAGGTTCTCGTATCGCAGCACATGCGCATGTGCCGGCAAAAGCAGGCGCGATTGTTGTAGGTTCGGCGGTAGAATTGCGGACAAATGCGTCGAAATCAGGTCCGTGACGGGCTATGAAGGCGTTTTCCCTGGCTTCCGGACGGAAACGGAATCCCAGGGCGCGTCCCGCTCCTTGCGATCAGCGTAATGGTCCCGTGGTCGTCACGGGCTTTCACAAACTTGCTGACGACGATATCGAGCGGATTTCGCACGGTCGCCAGCACTCGATACTGACGCTCGGCGGCTGATGCTCACGCAAGAATTCGCTGTAATCCGTGTGCTTTTGAAAATCCGGCGTGCTCATAGTGCCTGACCAGCTCCGCCGCAAGTGCGGTCGATGCGGTCTGCGGAATCTCGACGAACAGGTACCGGTGTACGTGGCTGATGACCATTCATTACCCCGGGAAGCCGCGACTGCAAATTGTCCGCATGAACTGACAATGCTCGCCGTGCTATTCTCCACTCCCCCGATTCGAAGTCCACCTGAGGCAAAAGTTGACGAAGCTTGCGGCCTCTCCCGGAATCACCGGGCCCCTGATCAGGCAGCCCCTCCTGTGATTGTCTCGAGGGACTGTCCTTGGCCGCGGCGCGAGATACCGAAGTCGTCGACTATGTATTCTCATCGTTGAATCGCAATCGCGGCGGAATTTTGGTTACCGCCAACCTGGATTTCCTCGCACGCGCAAATATTGACCCTGAATGTCGCCGACTCTATGGAGACGCAGACGTCGTCGTTGCTGACGGTATGCCACTTGTGTGGGCCGCGAGGCTTCAAGGAACACCGATCCCTCAGAGGATTACCGGCGCGGATCTGGTTTGGCACTTGCCGAGCGGGCTGCGCGTGAAATCGCAGCTTGTACACTTTGGGTGGAGCGGGGATTCGGCGCGTCGAGCCGCCAGTGTCTTGTCACGCCGTTGGCCCGAAATCCGGATCGTCGGCTGCTCGAGCCCCGTCATTCTTGCCCTGTCACGACGACCGAACTTGCGACCATCCGGGAAGACTTCATCGCAGTCGACCAGATCTCGTCTACGTCGGATTCGGCTCGCCAAAGCAGGAACACCTCATGCGGGCCCTGCGACACGAGTTCCCGCAGGCCTGGATGCTCGGCTGCGGCATCAGCCTGAGTTTCATTGCAGGCGACGTTCCGCGGGCACCTCGCTGGATGCAACTTACCGGCCTTGAGTGGCTTCATCGGCTGATCATGAACCCAGGCGCCTGTTTTCGCGGTACATATTTCGAAACCTTCCTTATGCCATTGGCTTGATGTGGCGATCAATTGGCCCGATAGGCTCGAGTGCGGCGGTGCGATCTGCCAAACGTCAGTGTCTTAGTCGTAGTGCCCGACCTATCCTCTGTTGAATTGTTGCAATTGCCAGCGTCTTAGCTCGCGGATAAATTGTGGATCGTCAACTGTGGCTCTCGTCGAAGTGCAGCTAAGGCAAAGCCCGTTATGATGATCATTCCGCCGAGTATGTAGGGCCGCTCTCTCATGCGGAACACCCGGATGCCAACGCTACAGAGGGTGGTAACCCATGAACCAGATGCCTCGTCCCAGTCGCATCCTGCCTTTGAATACGTTGGCATCCGAAGAACCCATCAATCTATGGTGAATCAGGCGCGCGTTGGATCGAAGAACGACAGGGTTTTGTAGCCCTTCATGCGACATCGGTGAATGTCGATGCCATCCCACAAGATGGTTTGCGTAAACCCGCCTATATCGTCAAACGCGTTTTGCTTGTACAGCTTGAACTGGCCGGCGACCATTTCGTCGATCATGAACTCTTCGACAAGGCCGCTTTTTTCAGGCCGGAATACCTTGCCCGATACCGCGGCTAATTGCGGGTCGCTCTCGAGCTTGAGCAGCATTGTTTCCAGGTACTTGGGCGAAAATGACATGTCGCCATCCAGTTTCGCGATGTACCGATAGTCCTGCCTCCTGAGTTTCTCCCGGCCGAAATTGAACGCGGCGATGACTCCGGAACCCAATTGACGATATCCACGATCGCGCTCTGCTGATCACGTGGATCCATGGGTGTTCGCGGGCATAGGATTCGACAATGGCTCGGTATCGTCCCGCGAACCGTCATCGACGAATAACCATTCCTGGGGGCGAACTGTCTGGGCAAGCATCGCATCCAGGGTCTTTCGAACGAACTGCGCCTCGTCGCGAACCGGAGAGATGACGGCCAAGGGGACGACAGGCGATTGCGTCATTTGCCGCCGGTCGCACCGAGCTGTCGGTTTTCCTCGCGAGCCCATAAATCTCGATCGTGGGACCGAGTTGAAGACGCCGATGCCCCGGGAACTTTCAAGAGTACGACCCGCGGATCAGATCGGAGCTCGCCGACAAGGCGAGCCACTGGCGACACTCGCCTTCTCGCCCTTACGAACACGTCGGGTCTGATCACAAAGTACTCGACGCCTCGTGCCAGGTATTCGTCAAGCGACAGCATGCTTTCAAGCCGGACGAACTCCAGGTCATATCCGCCTCCTGGGTGTACTGCAAGCTGAAGCTCCAGAAACTTTGCCTGCTTTGGTTCCTGAGCTTCCAATATTCCATGCGGCGCAGAATCGATTCCGGAGTCTCGTGCAAAGGCGCTGTCGATCTTACTGGGCCGATCTTCAGTCCTTCGATCAGCACTCGGCTGCCGGCCGGAACGTTCGCATAAACCAGTTCTTCGCAAGCGTTCTCGTGTCGGGCTCGCGTCATGTCATTCGCAAGTCGAAATCGACGTGCTGAAAGGGACGACGATGCACACCATCACGGCGGCCGCAGCCGCCAATGCGTCGCTTTCGTGAGTCCTGCACTGTATCGCTGCCGCGAAAGAGCGACCGCCGAGAATCGCCATGATGAGAATGATCGGGAGCGCGTACCGAGGGTAATAGAGTGACTCCGAAGTGGTGCTCGAAATCGCGAATGTAGTTCGCCAACGCATACGACAGCAACATGACGTCTGCCGCCGTGTGTCTCCACAATGCATATGCGGCGGCAATCAGTCCAAGTGCCGAATAGCGGCCAACCCATCGAGTCCTTGATCGCACCCGAGATAGAACAAATACAGGTTTGGGCGCTCGGCCCCGACGAAATCTCCGGAAGCTTTCCATGGGCAAGTCGCCTACCGTCTCGGTGGAACGTTCCGCAAACAAAGATAAAAACACCGTCGCCCCCGACGATGCCTGGATTTGTCACGAGCACCACAAGCAGAACATTCCAATTGCGATCCACAGATTAGGTGCCCGGATGACAGTCCCGTGGCGTGCCACGTTTGTTTGCGACCGCGTAGCCGTGGGCAATCAGGAGCGGTACGAACAGGAGTATTCCGGCAATTTTGTCGTCGTCGCCAACCCTGCGAAGAGCGCGGCCAACACATAGTCCCGACGGGCGCCACCTTCCGCTATCCGCAAGCCGAAACAAAGCGATATCGCCGCGAGCATCGTCATAGGCACGTCGACGCCGATCAATCGCGACAGGTCGATGTGCAAGACATTGACCGTGAGAAAAAGGCCGGCAAGCAGTCCGGCGGTTGCACCATATGCTCGCTTGCCGAAATATATGGCCGCCGCAACCGTAATCGCACCTATTAGCGCCGCCGTTACGCGCCCAATGAGATAGAACCCGCTAGGATCCCGGACAAAGTACTCCGCAAACTCCCGCGTCGAGTCGACGATTCCCAGAGCTTGAGGCTGACGTAGTAAAGGCCATATTCGAGGAACAACAGGAAATAGAATCCGCCCTTGCCGGTGCGCTCGAAATTGAAGCCGCCCATGCCGAGCTCGAGCGCTCTCATGACTTCGTGGTACTCGTCATCATAGTAGCTGTATGGGAGCCCGTACCATGTTCCCCACAGCCGGAACAGGCACGCCAGACCGAGCACGAGGACCAGTGCGCGATTCCAGTTCCTGGCGCCCCATTCGAAGTCGAATGCATTCATTGCGGTTTCCGATGTACCGCCAGGAGCGCATTGGAACTCAGGATGGTTTGTAGACTGACATCGTTGCGACCGCGCGATCTCGTTTGCGTCATAACGTGCTCTCGCCGACTTCCGCGCGGCCCTCCGAGCCTGGGACCGAGTGAGCTGTCGGCAGCGAGCCGCCAGAGAAGGCCTGTTAATTCGTCGACGTTTCCCGGCTCAAACAGGAGCCCGGTCGCGTCATGCTCAATCTGATACGGGATTCCGCCAACTTTTGACGCAATCACAGCAAGCCCGGCCGCCATGGCTTGCTGTACGACCATGGGCGCCGTCTCCTGATGAGAGGGCAATAACAAAGCCTCGGCGCGACTGAACTCTCCCAGTAATGCCTCTTCATCCAACAGGCCGGCAAACGTCACGACGTCACTCAAGCCCAGTCTTTCCGACTCCATTCGGACTTCGTTCTCGAATGACTTGTCCGGCGCCGCACCCGCAAGCACGACCTTCGTCACCGTCGATACGTTCCTGGCGATTGCGCGCAACAGATCGATCAATCCTTTGCCGTGGGCGATACGGCCGGCGAACAAGTAGCGGCCTCTTTCCGGGAACCGCTTTAATCCGAAGAAACGCGGTGAGATCGCATTCGGCACTTCATGCACGCGTCCCGCAATTTGCGCGCCGTAGTATTGGGTTACAAACGGGCTGATGGCGATCAAGTCGGTTGCCCGGCGAATCGTCCGTCTTTCAGTCAGCATTCCCGCCATGATGGCGCGCGTCCTTGGTCGCCAGATCCGTCTGATACTTCGCGTTCTCAGACAGCAATCCATGCACCGTTACGACAGTCGGCATGCCTGAATTCACCGAAAGATATCCCGCCACGTCGACACCCTGCCCGTGAATGATGTGCGGCCGATGCTGACGGATCAAATCTCGCAACCGCGCCTTCTGGCGTCGATAGAGGGTGATAAGTCCAAACCTGCCAAGCGAAAGATCGACAATTGGCCAGCCGAATTCGTCACATTGCCGCGAGCTTTCGGCATCCCAGGCAATCCGCACGCCAATGAGTTGCACTCCCTGCACGGCGACAAGCGCCTGCGACAAATACGTCATCGCGGCCGCTACCCCGCCGTCGATCCTGCCAGGGGATCTTGGATACGGACCGATCATCATGACCCGCACGGTCTGCCCCTTCCTCTCCGGCCGCCGTTAAGACCGGCGAGGCAATAGCGCTGCATGTCCTGGCGCGATCGTGTTCGCAGCGGCAACCAATTGCAGATTGCGATCGCTCGAGCCGACCAGCAGGCCCATCAACGCAAGGATGAATTGCGCATAGTCAATCGTGTCGGGGCGGTTGAACTCGAGCGTAATCTGTGCCACGAGAAAAGCGGGTATCAGCAGAAGTCCAAGTCGGACGAATGCCGACCTGTAGTCGCCGCCTGTTTCGCGTCGAGTGGAGACATACACGATTCGCCACGCCCGCAGAAAAAATGCCAATACGGCGACAAGGCCAAATATGCCAACCGTCCTGAGCTGGTACAGGTACAGGCTGTGCGGATACGGATCAAAGGCAGTGCTCAAATTACCCAAGTCCTCGAATTCCGCCCTCATTTCACCCTTCTTTTCTGCATCTTCTGCCGTCCAGAAGTATGGTCCCTCGCCGAACCATGGATCCTGGCGAATTTTCTCCAGCGCCACGGGCCAGCCCATGCCTGCGGGTCGCCGGAACGCCTCCTTCCGTCTCGGTCACCGTCTCCATCCGCATGAACATCTGATTGAATCCTGAAACGGTCACGGCAAGCGTAGCCGCCACGGCAAGCACCGACGCGCCTCCCACCAAGTACAGTACGACTCTCTTTGTGCCAAGCTGCCCGGCGAAACACGAACAGCATCGCCGGAAATATCGCCAGCAGTACGAGAAACGACGCCCGGTTTCCTGTCGCCACCAGGCCGAACAAATTGCAGACAACGACGGCCCACAAGAGCCAACGTCGCCGGCCTTGTGCAAACATCAGGTCGACCGCGCAAACGAGAACCATCAACGTGAAATAACCGCCGGTCGTGCCGGGATTGTCAAACGGGCCAACCAGGCGTGGGTCGCCTGCGTGCCTATTCTTGTTGAGCGCAAGCTCCTCGATGCCGAACGGCACGAAGCTCTCACCCGGTCCCACCCATAGCTGCACGCCGCAGTAAAGAATTGCCAGGACATTGGTAGCCAGCAGGACGTCGAAAATGCTGCGCCCATTTTCAACGAGTAACGCAAAATTGTACGCCAGCAGGAACACCACGAAGCACGAGAAGAACTGGAACATGAACGTCATGTGCCACAGACGCATGCTGGGATCATTGGCAAGAGCAAAGCTCGCAAAATATGCAAATATGATCATTGCGATTGACGGCAGCATTCGCAGTTTGAGCCCGCCCTGTATGAGCAATACCGCTGCCAGCACGTACGCAATCAATACGCTCGACGACGCATAGGGCGTGTGAATCTGTTGAAACGGAATCAGGACCAGCAGCACTCCGATGGAAACCGTGCGCTTCGTGCCCGCTGCTAGCGCGAATATTGCGATGACGGCGATCAACGCCCACGCCATATTCCAGGCTACCGATGAAGTCATCGCGCTATCCCGATGGCGCCATCGCGAGCCTGCGGAATGGCTGCCAGCTGAGGGGCCGGATCGCTCATCTTGTAAAGCCCGAACTCAACCTGGTCCAAGACGCTCTGAATCTGGTCCTGTTGCGCCGGTGTCAGGCTGTGCATCCATCGCGGAACTTCTGCAGCAACGGCTTCCGACGTCGAAAAGGCCGGTGAGCTCTGTTGAGATGGTCTTGCGATGACCTCGGGGGGCGGGACGTTCGATAGGCTCAATGCGCGGCAGATGCGCTGCCATTCCAGGTCGGGTTTCGATGTCAGGCATTCATAGAATGCGACTGTGACTCCGTCCCTGGCAGCATGCTCGATGGCGTACTGATTCTCGATGACCCACAATGCGGCCATGCCTCCGACAGCCGTCGTATCGCGATCGAGAAGTGAACGATAGCGGCCGCCGGTCAGCTCGTGAAATCTCGAATCTCTGCGAAAGCCATCCAGGACCGCTGGTACGTTCCAGTAGCCCTGCAGTTTCGACTCGACAACCGCGCCGGGATGCCTGACGAGTAGGACCGCGCTGCATTCGAACTGCCGTGACAACCAGCCGAGCATCAAGTTCGCCCGGATGCACTTGATCAATCGGACCTGCCCTCGCGCCATCCGCGTCAGCCATGGAACTTCTTTCAGGAACATCTTCCAGTTGCGATACACCCGCGTGGCATCGCGCAAGGTGGAGAATTTCTCTCGGGGCGGAAATAGCCAGCTACGCTGCCGTCGATACCTCGTCCAAAGCGCGTGGCTTCGTCCAAGGCAAACCTCCTCGAGAAAGCGGCGCAGTTCAGGATGCGATTCGTCCGGTGACAATGCCCGGAATGCGTAGCGCTCGCCAATCGGCGAGACACGCCGGATGCAGGGGTTCGAATATCGGTCGCAGTCCATTGGCCGTCGCCAAGGCATCTTGAACCCAGGTCGTGCCGCTCCGGCCCGAGCCGGCAATCAGTCTCATGCGTGTCATGTCGTCCGAATCACAAGCGACCGCCATGCCGCGCCGCTTGACGGCGTGTCACGTCAGGCCGCGTAGTGCTTATACCCGTACTGAGTTGACTGTCGCTGGACCGATTGACTACGACGCCGGCGACCGTAAATTCAGCCAAGCGTGCTGAGGGTCTGCGCGAGTTGTTTGCGTTCAGTCTTGCCTTCCGACACGACGACCAGAAATGCGTCCACTCGAGGGCCAACAAGCAAGGCTTCATCCGTGAGGTTTACGGGCGGAAGGTCGAGCAACACGCAAGCATTCGGCGATCGCAGCCGGATGTGCGCCAGCAAGTCACTGAATCTTGGGCCCGCGAGCAGTTCGGAAGGGTTCTCTGCCGGCACCAAGGCGCCGGCGACGATCAGATTCGGAAACGTCGTCTGCGCGAGCACCTCTTCAGGTTTCGCCATGCCCATCGAAGATAGTCCGGCAGCGGACGGATGTCCCGGATCCCGAGGAATCGGCACATGCTCGGATTGCGCATGTCCAGGTCGATCAAGTAGACGGGCTTCTGCTTTTCGCGCGCGATGCTTACCGCAAGATTGACCGACGTCAGCGACTTGCCGTCGCCTTGGCTCGGGCTCGCGATGGCCAGGGAAAACCAGTTGTTCTGCTTCAGGCGGTTTTGCAGCCGGCCGCGCAGGAGTCGGTAGGCCGCATCCGCAGCCGGGTATTCACGCTGCTGGCTCTCCGTCAGCAGCACGCGATTCTGCTCGCAGGCGACCGTCGAGATTTCGACGGTGCTCAGCGGCTCCAGCGGCACGGCCGGCGCAATCGGCCGCGCGGGCCCGCGGCCCGTCTCCTGCGGACGTGATCCTTCTGAAGCGGGCGCATGGGCTCCGCGCTCCTGCCTTTGCAGGCGGGCCTGGCCCATGCGCTTCGCGCGCTGGATCGCTTCCTCGATCGTCATCGTTTTCAACCTGTAATTATGGAACCAGGACGACATCGCCGCTTTCCAGCGTGATGTTCTGTTGCAGCGACTTGCCCTCGATCACCTGGTCGTAGCGGAATGGCAATGTTTTCTGGGCCGTGCCCTTGCCGCGGATCACGCTGATGTTGTCGAGCTTGGCAAAAGGCGTTCCGCCACCCGCGAGGCTGAGCGCCTGAAGCACGGTGAGTTCCGGATTCATGACGTACATGCCGGGCTTGGTCACCTGCCCGATCACGTAAATGCGGTTGCCGGAAACGTCTTCCACCATGACGGCGACGACGGCTTCCGGGATGTACTTCGTCAGCTTGCTCTCGATATCCAGGCGGATCTCGTCCGCGCTACGCCCTGCGGCCTGCACTTCGCCCGCCAGCGGGAACGAGAACCGCCCGTCCGGCCGGATGATGACCTTGCGCTGAAGCTCGAGCTCCTTCCACACGGAAACCGTGATGCTGTCTCCGGCATGCAGCTTGTAGTCGGCGCTAGTCTCCTGCGCCAATGCAGCCATGGGTGCGACGAGCCCCAGTAACGCCGCACAGAAGCCAATCAACGAGATATCGCAATGCGCTGCTCATGAACTTGCGTCTTCGCTTCACAGACGATCCCCAAGCGACCGCTGGCTCAATCCCTGGTATCCGAAATTGATGAAAAATCGGTTGTTCTCGGCGTCGCTGGTTGCCTGTTCGCGATCCTCCCAGATGTAGCTGTAGCCGCCGCCCACATACCACTTCTGCGTGATGAGCCACTTCATGGACAGGTCGACGCGCGCATAGTCGCGATCGTTGCCTTGTCGAGCTCGCTGAGCCCGCTGCGCGAGTCGTAGCGGGCCGCGCCCCTGAACGACAGGCGCTGCGACAGCAACCGGTCGTACTGAATCCGAAATCGGTCCGATACCGACTTGCCGCTGTCGCCTGTCGGAATGAAAGCCCGGCCGACGGATAAGCGCCACTCGCTGACCTCAAGCTTGCGGAACGCCGTCAGCGTGCCGCCAAAATCAGATGTCGTTTCTTCGAAAAGCACGGGCACCAGCGTCGTGGTCTCGTTGCGTTCGTAATTGACTGTGGCCTCGAGCCCGTCAGTGGCGTTCCAGCGATACGCGTAGCCGAGCCGCCCGCCGATGGCATCCGTCGTCTCGGTATCGTCCTCGGCCTCATAGCGTGACGCATATGCGCCTGCCGTGAAGTCGCTGGAAGGGCTGAGCGCCCAGGAAAAGTACCCATCGACGACGCCGTAGTCGTAGTCGGTCCGGGTCGAGGGGCCCTCGTCGGCGTCGTATCGCGTCGCGAGATAGTCCACGAACATGCCGAGCCGTGCCCGCTCGGAGACCTGGTACTCGAAAGTCGGCCGCAGTCCGAGCGCCGTGCGGGTCTGTCCGATCGTTGCGGCACCACCGTCCGGGTCGCCGCCACCCGGATCCAGGGGGTCAAAGCCGCCGCCCGGGGTGTCCGAGTTGTACAGGTCCTGGTGCGAAAAGTTGCCGTTGAACTCAAACATGCTGCGCTGCCATTCGTAGCGGGACAGCATGTCCAGGAACCCCTCGAACCGCTCGAAATCCTCCCGGTCCGGATAGTCCTGGAACCGCACGCGCGGACGCAGCGAAGTTTCGCCCTTTCGGCGTCCTGATGCCCATCAGGAGATCCATCTCGGCGATGTAGCCGAGGACGTCGGACTCCGAAGTCGTCTCCGGATCGAGATCGAGATTGTCGTTCTGCTCGACACGCAGATCGACCCGCGGCTCCGTGTGCACGTCCGCCGCAATTGCCGCCGATTGGAAAATGACAAGGTCGCCGCAATCGCGAGCGACGTCAGGACTGGCTTTCTCACGAGTTTGGCCCTCACCGAATCGCATTCTACCGAACCCACCGCAGCCCCTAAGGCACTGTATCACATGGAACTCTGGACACTCCGGCACTGTGACGTGGTCGTAATCCCATCGAACGGATTATGTCGGTTTGGAGTCCCTAGTAGGCCTTGCGATCGCCGAAAACCTGGAGAGCGGTCTTGAAAAGTATCTTGATATCCAGCGTAGGTTTCCACTGACGCAGGTAGTCCAGGTCGTACTCGATCCGCGCCTTCATGTCCTCGAGACGGGTGGTTTCGCCGCGGCAACCGTTCACCTGGGCAAGTCCCGTGATGCCGGGCAGCACCTTGTGTCGAATCATGTAGCCCTTGATGAGCTTGCGGTACTGCTCGTTGTGCGCAACCGCATGCGGCCGCGGCCCCACGAGGCTCATGCTTCCTTCGAGCACGTTGAACAGCTGCGGCAGTTCGTCGATCGAATAGCGCCTCAGGAACTTGCCGATGGGCGTGATGCGCACGTCATCGCGCGTTGCCTGCTGAATGCGCGCGCCGTCTTCGGTCACCGACATCGTACGGAACTTGTAGACGTCGATGATTTGCCCGTCGAGGCCATATCTTCGCTGGCGAAAGATGATCGGGCCCGGCGAACCGAGCTTGATCAGGAGCCCCACGACGACCAGGAACGGCGCCAGCAGAATAAGCGCGACGACGCTGATCGAAACGTCCATCATCCGCTTGATCACGCCGCGCGACCCCTGGAACGGCGTCTCGCACATGGCAACCACCGGCACGCCCGAAACATCCGCCGTGCGCGACTGGATCAGGTCCATCACGAAAATGTCCGGCACGAAATAGATCGACGCCGTCGTGTCCCGAAGTTCGTCCAGGAGATCCACGACGCGCTGGACCTGGCGCATCGGCAGGGATATGAAGATGACGTCCGTCTTGTGGGTCTGGACGTAGGTCGGAAGTTCCGAGAGCCCGCCCAGCAATTCGCCGTTCGCGGGCAACCCGAGTCGCTCCACGCTGCGATCGTCGAAGAATCCCACCATCCGCAAGCCGAGCCCGGGGTCGGCCTGAATACGCTGCAATAAGCACCTGGCTGACGTCGTTGTATCCCGCCATGACCGCAGTCCGTATATTGCTCGGGCGCGAGCATGAAGCGGCGTACGATCTCATTGACCGCGATGCTGACGAAGATCAGCGGAATCGGCGTCAGGAGCGCCCAGGTCAGTACGACCCTTCGCGGAAACTCTGCCGAAGTCTTGGTCGCATAGCCGATGGCGAACAGCAGCGCGAGCAGCACGAGCCAGCGCACGATGAGGCTGAAGGCAATCGTGCCCCAGCGCGGCAGGATGGTGAGCGTGCTCAGTTCCGGGCGCTTGAAAACCATGGGCGCCAGGATCGCGACCAGCACCGCGAGGACGCGCAGCTCGCCGCCGAACTGTGCGCCATAGATGAACGTAAGCCCGTACAGCGTCCCGATCGCCAGCAGTGGCGGTACCAGGACCTGGACCAGGACGAGCTGCCCGACGAGGACGCTACGCTTGAATACGATTGGTTCGTTCATCGTTCACCGAACGCCTATTTTCCCTGTTCGGCACGGCTGAAAGCGTGAATTTTGTCCCGGGACGCTTATGTCAAGCCCTTGACCGCGTTCCCGGCCTAATACTTGATCGCTACGACCCGCTTCATGTCCTTACGGCGCCCAGGTGTCGTACTGGCCTGGTGACGAATCAAAGGCCCCCGGTCGCTCGCACGGCGACATCGCCGTCCATGGCGCCTGCTCGAAGTGGAAGTAGGGCTCCAGGAGGGTGTCGTTATCCGGCCTGTCGCGCAGCGCTTTGGCGCCCTTCTGGGCCGCCTCACAGCGCTGTTCCAGACCTGGCATAGGACACACCCCGACGCCGCCCGCGCATGGTGGCGCGGGGCGGTTCGGGGCGTCAATCGGGCTGTGGGCTCAGCCGATGGTCTTGGAGGCGGTCGGGGTGCGCCGGCTTTCGACGCCTTCGGTGTTCACCGAGGTCATCTCGAAGTGCCATCGAGCGGGCGTCAGGTTTTCGACGACGTACCGCGTGAGACCCGGGTTGTTCAGGACGACGACCTGGGTCAGGTTGTCGGGATTCCGGCCGTAATAGATCCTGTATCCGGCGAGATCGGTCAGCGAGCTGCCATCGGCATTCTCGGTGGGCGGGTTCCAGGACAGCGTGGCAGCCCCAGCGGAGATCTGGTTGACGGATACGTCGAATTCCGCGAGCGTGGCCTGCGCCTTGCCGTCCGAGACCGAGATGCCGATATTCGTGAAATTGCCGACGTCGTCCGCACCGGGCGTGCCCCATAGGCGACCCGAGGCCTTGTCGAACTGGGCCCAGGCCGGCTTGCGCGCGATCGAGAATTCCAGCGCGTCGCCGTCCGGATCGCTTGCGCTCGGCCGGAACTCGTAGAACTCGCCCTCGAGAATGTTCGCGGAAGGAGCGCCCGCGATAGTCGGAGCGTGGTTTGGTTCGGCGCCATTACCAGGTCCCCCGCCGTTGCCGAAGCTGCGGCTGGCGTCATTTGACTCTTCAAAACAACCGGATAACAGGAAAACCGTGCCCAGTACCCAAGCCAAACGCGTCTTCGTCTGCATGCCTGTCCCTCTTGCTCGCAAAAGGGCAGGTATCGATCGGACAGGTGGGAACCGCTCAGCCGCCGAATCTCGGTCATTGACGACAGATGCGCAGCGACGCGGTAGTGACGCGTGACGGTGCGCTCTCTTGCCGGCAACCCCGCTGGCATGGACCCCGTAGAGTCTGTAGCCCGGAAGCTTTGCGTCCCCACCTTTCGATGGGTTTGCCCTTAGTGCAGGCCCGAGTCTAGTAGCGTGATTCCCGGCAAACCGAGAAACGCGTCACGGCAGGTGAAAGGCATCGGAATTTTCGGGGATTCAAGGACCTCGGGATGCTGCTGTCCCGAATTATTGTGAGCTCCGTTGTCGCTCATCGGCGACGCGATGCTAGGATAAGCGCCGTATAGAGCACGTCTTTCGAAACGGCACACCCGCTGCGAGGCGGGGTCGCAAAGCCACGGGTCTCCCCGCAATGGGAAGACTGCCGGGTTACCGAACAGGACCGCTGTCAGTAACCGGCACGGAGCTTGCGACATTGCTTCAGTCCAGGAATTGCTTGCGATGACGGTTGCACGCGGCCACGACCCTGTGGCCCGCGCGCAGGCGCAGTGCATCGCCGTCATCGTGCAGGGATCGAAGGGGGGGAATGCGTACCAAGAACAAGAAGTGATTGTTCCGCTGGGGAATGGGGGGCGGCTACGGCCGCCCCCTTTTTTATGGTTCGTCTCCCAACTCAGGGGAAGGCGGCGCGGATCTTGAGGAAGAAGTAGACGTCATCGCGGAAGCCGTAGGTCATGTGTTTGATAACCTTGATCTTGTTGTCGATGCCGTCGGCCAGGTTGTCGTCGTGCGAAGCGGATCAGCGGTTCGATGCGGCTGCGTAACGCCTGTCGAAACCAGCTGCGCCAGGCGCGGGTGGCATCACCGGCATGGCGGCAATGCCGAAGGCATTTAAACGCATCGCGCAGCACGTAGACCACAAACAAGGCGCGATTGGCGCTGAGCAATTACTCGAGTTCGACGTCCTCGCCTGGACGCAGCAAGGCGCGGCTTCACTTGCGGGTCGGCTCGACCACCACGCTGGCGTAGCGATGGCCCTTCCGGATCGCGCAATCACCTCGATCCCGGCCTGGTCCACCGGCCCAGCGTGCGTTGCAGGTAGGCCCGATCCAGATTCTTGACCATCCCCCGGTCGAGTCCCAAGAACCGCGCCACGCGCATTACCGCCGCCACCTGGTACAGACGTGCGACCGATTTGGCCAGACGCCGGGTCACGAGAACATGGCGATCGAGCGATGTCAGCCGTTCGAGCTTGGGGCGGCATTGAACCAGCTCGACCCAATGCTCGAACAGCGGCAGATCGCGGATGCGCCGCTGCTCCAGATCGTGGATCGCGCTGCTGTGCTGGCCGCTGCGACAGCGCGGCTGCCCGCGTACCGGCTCCAGCGCGATCACTCACCACGACTGCCCCTGCCGACGCTCCTTTGATCCGCACCTACCTCGTAGCCTTCCCAGCCGCCGAACCGGGAAATACACTGATGCAGGGGCCGTTGCCCTCCTGATCTCGACGTAGAGACATCACCAAGTTTGCGGAGGGGCCGTGAGCTCGTTCACTTACCCCGGAAATCGGTGATTAACTCTTTGTTATGGCCGATAGCAAGAAATTTCCCGCTGTTATCATTGTAACGGGCACGCATCGCTGCGCTGCCGTTGGCACACTTGAGGACAAGCGAATCCTAGCCAGGGACGCCCCAGTGCTGCCCGTTCCGGGCTCACCATGCCGGCGGGCTGCCGCTGCCGGTTCAAGAAATATTTAGATCGTCGTGAGGACGAGCTCGGACGCCGTTTTAATTACGGCCAGGAGCGCAGCGTTTTGTATGCCGGGAGCCAGCGGCGCAAGTCGAGTGGGCCGCCGCGAGCAGGACTGAGCTGCTGGGTCAGCGCAGCCGCGCGGCAAGCCGCCTCGACGTCTCAACCATAGCCTCTACGGGGGCATCGAGGAAGGTTGCGCGAATCCTGCCTTCCGTATCGACCAAATAAACCATCGACGTGTGCTCCACCTGATAGTTGCCGGCGTTGTCGTACGGTAACCCTTTGAAGAAACTGCCTTGAACCCGGCTGCGATCTTGCGGACATATCTTCGGATCACCGGTCAGACCGACAAAGTTGCCCGGGTAGCCGGCCAAATAGCTCTTCAGCGCCGCGGGCGAGTCTCGTTCGCCGTCCACGCTGATCAACACGACGGTCGGGGCCTTTCGGCCTGGTACATTTCGATGCGGTTCGTCAGAAGCTTCATCTTGAACATGGCAGCAGGACAAATGTCCGGGCACTGTGTGAATCCGAAGAACAAGAGCTGATTGCTCGCCACGAAGCGTTGCGAAGCGAAACGGCTGGCCGTTCTGGTCGGTCAACGTGAAATCCTCGACCAATTGCGGGTCCGTGGAAATCTGGACCCGCGGATCCGCAGCCGGTGCACCGAGCACGGCGGACCATGCAGTAAGGGCGATAAGCGCCAGCAGAGCCCGGCAATTCACTGCGCCGTCACCGACTTGAGTGCCGTCGCCGTGCTGAGGTAGCCGGAAGCATCGCGGGCGCGCACCGCATACGTGTACGTGAAGCCCGCCTGGGCAGACGTGTCCACCCATGGCGAATCCGCGATTTGCGCGAATAGCGGACCCAGGGTTCCGTTCGTGGAACGGTAGACGTCATAGCCGACGACGCCGACGTTGTCCGTCGATGCATGAATGCTGAGACTCGGATCACCGGCGCTTAAGGTCACTTTGAAATTGTCGGGCTTTGTCGGCTTGGCGTACGCGACGATGCTGTCCAGTGCCGATGCAGTGCTCAAGTTCCCTGCCGCATCATACGCTCTAACTGAATACCAGTATTTCGTGCCTTCGACGACATCCAGGTCCGTCCATGTCTCGCCACTCGTCAGCGCGATTTCCGGCCCGACAGTTGAGCTCGTGGCCCGGTGAATCGAGTACCCGCTAACGCCGACATTGTCGCTGGAAGGACTCCAAACCAGCCTTGGATTGCCATTGACTTTCGTGATGCCCAGATTCTGGGGCCGTGACGGCGCGACCTCGTCCCCGCCGCCGCCGCTGCCACCTTCGACATTGATGCGGACGATCTTCGCTTTGGATGGTACGCCGCTTCCGTCCAGTACGAACAACATGTAGTAGCCCGGCGGCACGTCCGTCGCCCTCGCTGGCATGTTGACATGTAACGTCTGGCCATCCTTCGTGAAGCTTAGTTCCGAGAATCGCTGCTGCAGATTGATGCTGTGGGTCGAAGTGCCAAGCTGCAGCAGAGTCACGCGCTGGATGGTCGTCGTGCTGGCCTGCATCGTAAATTCCTGCCCGGCCGCAACAACGTCCGGCGCGGAGATGATCGACGGACGTGCTGCGAAACCGCCGCCAGAACTGAAAGGTACGGCGGGTAGTAGATCTCCGCCGTGAAGCTGGTCGACAGGAGCGCCGTCGGACGCGCCTCCACCCGCGACGAACACAGACGCATCGGGCAGAAGCAGCGCAATCGAGTGGTACAGGCGCGCACGTGCGCCCTCGGCACCTCGAGTCCAGTTACCGGTCGTAGGATCCCAGATTTCTACGTAATTGGTGACGTCCGTAGTTGTTCATGGATGCCACTGCCACCCGTTACAAGGACTTTGCCGTCGGGAAGCACGGTTGAACTGGCGTCAGTGCGCCTAGCCAGCAAAGGCTTGGTGGCAACAACGTTGGTTGGGATCCATTGATGTCGATGATCGAGGCTTTCCTGGACTTGCCGGCGACAATGAGGATCTTGCCAGGCCGATACATGACGGACGTCGACTGTCGACCGACGACCGTCGTGATCGAGTTGTCCTGCGACTGTCAATGTGCCCTGGCCCTCCGTGCTCACGTAGTACATGAGGCCCTTGTCCTCCAATCCGAAAATGCGTCCATCCGGCGCGAGAAAATTTCGCGGGTACCACCAGTCCAGGTCTCCGGTCTGCACGCCGGTCAAAGTGCGGAACTGCCCAAAGACGTCCCGTACTTCCGCGACATCTTCGCCGTTCTTGCCGCCTTGAATGTAAATTTCCCCGTTCATTAAAGGAGTTGCGCTCGCATACCAGCGGGGCCGCTTCATTTCGTTGCCGCGTGTCAACAGGTTGTCGGACGGCGTAAAGATGTTTGAATCGTCGTTGCCGGTATTGGTGACCTCTGTTCCCGTCCAGTTGTCGCCGCCTGCAATGAGCATGCTGCCATTGGTTGGAAGTATCACTGCATAGCTGCAGAAAATGTCCGTGAGAGTCATGTTCTGCAGCGTCGTGTGGCCGCCTGAAAGACCCTCCTCCGGATCCCAGACGTCATAGCTGAAGAAACCCGTCGATTGCCCGTCCGCGCTGGAACCAAAGGACAGGACGCGGCCGTCTGGCGTCAGAGCCGCATGTACTGGCACGAACGGCCAGTTGTCTGCCGACGGCGATAACCACGCCCCATTGATTGATCGGGGAATGCCGCGCTGGCCGCGAAGCCGACAAGAAGAACCGAAACTGACCTGAGACCCGAGGGAACCGCGTGGCGCCATTGCGCCAGGCGTCGAACCTTCACCGATCATTCGCGCTCCCACCCAATGCCGCTGTGCGAGTGCCGTTCTTAAGAGTGGCTCCTGCTGACAGCGTCGACCCCACTAATTAGCGCTTGAATACCACGGCGCCGGTGGCAAAACTTAGACTTGATTCACATTTTTCTCAGGAGGCGACGTTTCGACGACACCGGAATCGTAGATCTGCTATGCGAAAAGTGCATGCAAATCCAGCGGGTCGCGGTAATTCTGATGTATTCCCACTCGTTACAGGCTGTGTTCTCGCTGCCTTACTCAAGTATCGCGGCTCTCAGCAACCTTTCCAGTTTTGAGACTTCCGTAGCCACATTATGTTGCGTCCGGACGAGTTCCCGGCCTGCTCTACCCATGTTTTCGAGCTGCGCGATCGGCATGCTCAGCGCCTTGCTTAACGCGACAGCCAGTTCGTTCATGTTACCTGCAGGCACAAGCCATCCATTTTCGTCGGTGCGAACGAGCTCAGGGATGCCGGCGAGCGATGAGCTGACCACCGGCCGACCTAGGGCGAAGGCTTCCATGATGACTACCGGTAGACCTTCGCGAAAGCTTGGCACAACGAGCACTAGCGCTTTTCGGATGTATGCCCTAACTGCGGACTCGTCCAGCCAACCAGTCAGCGTTACGTATCTCCGGAGACCTAGGTCAAGAATGCGTTGTTCGATCAATGGCCGTTGGTCGCCATCACCAACCAGTAAAGCCGTGCTTCCGGCTTATCGGCAATCAGCAGTTTCATCGTATCCAGAAGCAATAGCTGCCCTTTCTCGGGTGAGAAGCGCCCGATGCAAAGCAGAATTCGGGACGAGCCATCGATTGGAGCCAGCGGCTCGAGAAAATCCTCGTTCACCGAGCAACGCACGACGTGTATTTTTTCCCATTCGTGAGACGCCACCCACCGATGAAGCTGAGCGCGGCAATATTCGCTTATCGCGACGACAAAAGTAGCGTCCGCCGTTTTCTCGGCCAAGGAAAACCCCAATGGGGCCTCGAACTCCACGGCGTGAATCGTCATGCTGTAGGTTGGCCCGCCAAGACAGTGGATCAGCCTTGCAACGTCTGCGGCATTGGTTCCGAAGTGAACATGGACATGACGAATGCCGTGGCTGTCCAAAATGCGCAGCAATACGGAGGCTTCGGCGAGATAAGCGAGGTGACGCAACAAGCCACGTTCGCTCCCCTTGCTCATGGCCAATGTCATGCGAAGCGCCTTCAGCCATCGAACCGGCCGAGACAGAACCGTACGCGTCAATTTTGCAAGAATCTTTAGCTTTGCAAGACGCATGAAGTGAATGGTTCGACTCGCTTCCAGTCGATCTGCACTGTCTGCGATCGCGTCGCCCGGGTCTCGAATTGCCATTCGAAGGACTTCATGGCCGCGCCGCTCCAGTTCCAGAATCTCGCGCCGGATGAAAGTATGGCTGACTTTCGGATACTCTGTTGTCAGGTAAGCGAGCTTCAATCGTCGTCTCGGCGTTTAGTCGGGTTGAGATCCATTCGACCTCGCATGCTTTCGCTGGCTGTCGGAGGGGGATCGGCCGCTCCGAAAGCATGCGCGGCTGCATCCCGTCACTCACGCTACCCAGTATCAAGCTTTTGTTGCCAAGTCGACAGGAAGAACGTCAAGTTTGAGCGGAGTTGAAGGCGTGCGGAGAATCGTGCCCTCTCCGCTGATAATTCACAAGGTAAGGTAGAGGTGACGTAACTAGGCAGCTTCAGATTCCATTTTCCGGCGGGTAAAGAAGCTAGTTCCCTGCGGATAGAGATTAGAATCTAAAGCAGCGGTCATGCCGTGGGTTCAGCGGGGCTATTTTCCCGGAAGGAATCCCGCCCTTAAGTCAAACAGCCGGCCCGGGGTATCCACCACTTCAGCCCGGCTGGGGCGGGCTACGCGCTGGACGATCAAGCCTCCCAGCGCGCAGCCCGGACACCGAGACTAACTACCTTCGAATGCACCCAAGTCGGAAGAGCCTTCTTTGGGCCGGCGCACATCGTCAAAATCGTGCGACGGATAGTTGCTGCCGCCCTCGTTCCAGGCCGGGCTGTTGACCGTCAATCGGAAGTTTCGGCGACTCGGGTCCACAAATCGCAACTGTAAGACCGAGCCGACAACGTTGTTACCTAGATTGACAAATTGGGGAACTACGATGGCTGGATTGCTGCCCGCACCGGCAACGATGTTGTCGCGCACGTACCCCGCACCGCCGACCGCGCTAGTCAGGTAGATGCCGCTTAGGCGCGAGTTTACGATCGTGTTGTTGTAAATATACGGAACTGGCTCCTCGCAGCCGCTGTCGGCGCCAACGCTGATGCCATAGCTCTTCAGCATGAACGAACGCCATAACGCGCCCGCGTCCACAATCACGTTATTCCAGATTCGGGTCACGAATGGGCCGCGATCCTCCGAGACTTTTGGCCCTTGCCCGGTCCACGCCCGAATTCCGTGCTGGCCGGTCTTCTCGATCCAGTTGTTGTAGATGTCCACAGTGCCCGAGAGGTTGATGATTCCCGAGTACTGGGACGCCTCGTTTGTGGATTTGCCGTTCGCGCCACTGCGGATGATTACGTTGTGGTGTATGGAATTGTTGCCAGACCACATGGATTTAGTGCCGATACCCTCGAAGCCGGTATCCTCGACCCGGTTGTACCGGATTTCGATATTGCGCAACGGAAGGCCGCGCTGCGAATAGGCTGAACCGACGTAAATGCCCTCGCGCTGCACGTCGTGGATGTAGTTGTCCTCGATGAGAATACCTTCCCGCCACAGTCCCGGATGCGAGCTGGCCTTGACGTCGACATCGTTGACGCTGATTCCACTGCCTTCGCTCTCAATCCTGGGCCATGCACCGTCGATTTCGACATTGCGAATCGTCACGAATCGCGACAGGCCCGCGATCCTGACAAAAGCTGCCGGCCCCTTGCCTGTCGTCGTTGTGACCTTGATGCCGTAGGACCTGCCTGAGGGAGCGCCATTCCACTTGTAGCTGCCGTCAATTTCGACGCCGACGCAGTTATTGCAGTTCAGCACGAAGCCGCCGGCAGTTGTTCTCGTCCGCCTTAAGACTGCCGGCCCATTGCCATTCGGATCGTTTCTGATGATGATCGGAGTACTAGCAAAGCCCTTGCAATCGTGGATGGTGAGCGGCCCTCGGTCTCCCGACGGAAGCGTGATCGTGTCGCCAGGCTTGGCTGACGAGCAATTGAAACTCGACGTCTGATCTGAAATCTTGTGGTCGGCTGCGAGCGCAGATTCACTCGCCAGAAAGCTTGTGATGGCGATGAGCGCCAGTTTGATGGCGGTACGGGCGGTGGCCAGTTCTTCAGCGCTGAATCGATGCATTGTTTCCCCTGGCTAGTCAATAGGACGATGCGGTGTTAGCCCGTAGGACGTTTCCGTATTTGGGCCGGCGAAATTCTGACGAATTGAGGCGAAGGCTTGTACGGGACAGTGTCGGGATGAGGCGACACGTCGTCCATGTCTGACAGACAACGAGACAAGTAATGGCAAGGCAAAAAGTTCGCGCAGCGAATCGGTCAGTGTCAGAAGTCAAATTTTTGTTGGTTCTGAAAATGAGCTTCGACGGAACGCGGCATCGCAGCGCACTTCCACTTGCGCGTCGGAATCGAGCCGTGTAACTCCCCATTACGCAGGCGACAGTCCGGCCCTGGGCTTCGCAAGGAGCCGATCGAACGGGGTCTGTCCGTCGAGCGCTTCATGGGTCGGTAGAACTCCTGATCGTCCACGCGATGGGATCGCTCGACCTTGCCGTTCAGGTGCGGCGTGCGCGGTCGGATATAGGTATGTGGGATGTCCAAGTCCTCAAGGTGCCAGTGGAACCGGGACTGGAACTCGGCGCCATTGTCGGTCTGGACGACCAGTACTTGGAAGGGCAGCCACTGGCGCACCTCGTTGATAAACTGGATTGCCGTCGCCTGTTTGCAACGGTCGTAAATCTTGAGTACCCGGATGCGGGTGCAGTTGTCGATGGGCGTCGCTCGAGGAATTTGACGTTCATCTGCAGCCGATGGCCCAGCTGGGGCTTCTCGTAGCGCTTCCAGCGCTGTTTGTGTGGACGGTGCTTCTGGTTTGCAGGCAGCCTGCGGCGTGGCGCACGAGGATTTGGTGCACCGACGAGGTGGCGATCGAGAGCTGGTCGAGCTGTTCGGACCCTCCAAGCTCTCCGTCTGGTGGCTCAGGCTCGGCATCAAGATCCAGCGCATCAAGCCCGGCAACCCGCAACAGAACGGTCGCCACGAGCGCATGCACCTCACGCTCAAGCACGAAGCCACCAAGCCCGCTTCGTTCAACTTCCTCCAGCAGCAGGAGCGCTTCGACCGCTTCGTCGAGGTTTACAACTCACAGCGCCCGCACCAAGCGCTCGACATGCGCTACCCCGCCGATCTCTATCACCTTCAACGCGCCCCTATCGCCGCCGCCGGATCCTCGACTACCCGTTCCACGATCGCATCCGCTCACGCGTCACGCGGCTGCGGCCGCATCTGCTTCGGCCGCCGCAAGATCAACCTCAGCAATGTGCTTCGCCGGTCAGAACGTCGGCATCCGAACAGATCGACCGACCACATCTGGCTGGTCAGCTTCATGACTACGATCTGGCTTCTTCGATCAGGATGACCTGTCGGCTCGAACCCGCGCCGACAATCCCATTCGCAGCTAAAGTGTTACCCATGTCTCCGGTATAAACCGTCACCCATGTGCCCGGAATGGACCCAAACTGAAATGGCGTCCCCACGGGGATTCGAACCCCGGTCGCGACCGTGAAAGGGTCGTGTCCTAGGCCTCTAGACGATGGGGACACCGGAAAATGGTGGAGCCAGACGGGATCGAACCGTCGACCTCTTGCATGCCATGCAAGCGCTCTCCCAGCTGAGCTATGGCCCCGTTTCAGAGGGGCCGAATTGTCGGGAAGACGAGCCGTACTGTCAACGACTTGGCGGCGAAACCCGCATCCCGGCCCTTTTCAGCCTGCGAAGGCGATGGTGGCGTCACTCCGGGGCCGCCGCAAGCGGGCATCCGCGCCGCCTGCTGTGCCAAGGCGGGTGCTGCCGCGATGCGCAGGCAGGCAACGGCCGTGCTACCCCGCCAGCCCGGCAATCGCGTCGTCAAGTCGCCGTAGCGTCTTTTCGCGCCCGAGGATCGACAACGTCTGATCGATGGGCGGCGACACGCTGCCGCCCGACACGGCGACCCGAATGGGTTGTGCGACCTTGCCGAGGCCGAGCCCGCGGGTGTCCGCCAGTCCCTGGACCGCCAGGTGGATCGCTCCCGCCTCCCAGGGCGTTATCGTGGCGAGGGCTTCGCGCGCGCCCTCGAGCACCGTCCGGGCCTCGGGCCCCAGGTGTTTCTTCGCCGCTTTCTCGTCCATCCGGATCGGCTCGTCGAAGAAGTACCGGCTCGACTCCGCCATTTCCTTCAACGTCTTCGAGCGTTCGCGCTGCGCCAGGACCACCGCCTCGAGCACGGCATCATCCGGCGCACTCACCCCGAGGCGCTCGAGCTGCCAGCGCAGCTCGGGAACGACGTCGGCCGGCGGCAGGCGCATGAGGTGCTGCTGGTTGATCCAGGCCAGCTTGTCGGGGTTGATGGCCGAGGCTGACTTGTTGACGTCCGCGATGTCGAACAGCGCGGTCATCTCCTCGAGCGAGAAGATCTCCTGGTCGCCGTGCGACCACCCGAGCCGCGCGAGGTAGTTGAGGAGCGCGTCGGGAAGGTACCCGGCTTCGCGGTACGCGAGGACCGACACCGCGCCGTGCCGTTTCGAGAGCTTGGTCCCGTCGGGACCCAGGATCATGGGCAGGTGCGCGTACACCGGCGGCTCGACGCCCATGGCGCGCAGCATGTTCATCTGGCGCGGCGTGTTGTTCAGGTGGTCGTCGCCGCGGATCACGTGCGTGACCTTCATGTCGTGATCGTCCACGACCACGCAGAAGTTGTAGGTCGGGTTGCCGTCCGAGCGCTCGATGATGAGATCGTCGAGCTCCGCGTTCTGGAACACGACGTCGCCGTGCACCGCATCCGCGACCACCACGGTCCCGTCGAGAGGGTTCTTGAAGCGCACGACCGGCTTCACGCCTTCGCGGGGTGTGGCGCCGTTGCGGCAGCGGCCGTCGTAACGCGGCTTCTCCTTGCGCGCGAGCTGGGCGTTTCGCATCGCCTCCAGCTCTTCCTTCGAACACCAGCAGTGGTAGGCCTTGCCGGCTTCGAGCCATTCGCGGATCACCTCGCGGTATCGCGGGTAGCGCTCGGTCTGGTAGAACGGCCCCTCGTCGGCATCGAGACCGAGCCACTGCATGCCGTCGAGGATCACCTGCACGGCCTCGGCCGTGGAACGCTCGCGATCGGTGTCCTCGACGCGCAGGATGAACGTGCCGCCGTGGCGGCGCGCGTACAGCCAGCAGAACAGCGCGGTACGCACGCCCCCGATGTGCAGGAGACCGGTGGGGCTCGGGGCAAAACGTGTGCGTACGGTCATGATGGGCCGCAATTTTACCAGCGCGCTTGCCTGCCGGGGCGATATCGACTCAGAATCCGCCGATCATTCCCCCCACTCCATCACCCACCGCAGCCGGGAATCCGGCGCGGATTTTCCTGAAGGCGCTCGTGACCCCGTCGTGGGGGAGCGTCCTCGGCACGCTGCTCGTCGCCGCCGCGCTGCTCGCCGCCTGCGTGTTCCTGGTGACGCCGCAGCGCCTGGCCCGCGCGGACGTCGGTTACCTGCTCGAGGACGCGCGCGACGATTTCGCGTTCATCTCCTGGCGCGCCTTCCAGATCGTCGAGGCGGGACCGCAGCCGGCCGCCGTGGCGCTGCTCGGCGCCTCGTCGATGCTGCACGGCATCACCTCGGATGCCGACGTCGCCCGCGTGATTGCGCAGCGCACGGACAGGCGCGTGCCGGTCTACGACCTGACCGCGGGCGGGCTGTCGCCCTGGGAAGCCGCCGGCCTCATGGACCGGATCGGCGCGGATTTCAACGGCGTGATCGTGCTCGGCATCGGCGCCGAACTCCTTGCGACGCCGCCCTCGGAGCTCGAGGGCCTGCGGCGGCACCCGCGGCTCGCGTTCCGGACTTCCGCGTTCGACGAGGAGCTGAAAATCGCCGGCATGGAGCCGCTGCCCGCGACCGGCAACTATTTCATCGACAACTCGCAGTTCTTCACGGCTCGCATCGGCGCCATCGGCCGGCTGGTCACGGGACCGATCCGGCACTCGCGACATACCGACTGGCGCAAGTCCCTCGATGCCAGGACCTGGCGCTTCCAGGTCGATCGCGTGTCGCAGTGGATCCGCGACGGCTATCCCGCCCACGCGCAAGCCAACCTCGAGGTGCTCGGCCGGCTCATCGCACGCGCGCGGGCACGCGGCGACGTGCGGGTGGCGCTTCTCGTCACGCCGATCAACCCGCGCGCCCTTGCGGAGTTCGACCCGGGCGTCGATGCGCGCTTCATGGCCGACGCGCGTGCATTCGCGGCGGCAACCGGCGTCGAGCTGTGGCGGCTCGACGACGAGGCCGCGCTGCGCGAGGACGAGTTCGACGACTGGTGTCACCTCGGCAACAACGACGGCCGGGTGCGCTACACGCGCGCGCTCGCGGAACGCATCGCCGGTCTGGGCGACTTCTCGCAGGCGCCGGAGGAATCTTCGTGAGGAACAGGATGGCGCGACTCGCCGGCATCGCGGTCCAGGCGGCTCTGCTCGGCTATCTCCTCTTCATTGCGGTCATGCGCATGGTGGCGGTCGAATCCGGCGCGACCGTTTTCCGCTACCAGGGGTTCTGAGCCCTTGATCCAGTCGCTGTGGCATTGGGTGGCGCTCGCGGCCAGCGTCGCGGGCTACTGGCTGCTACCGGCGCGCTGGCGCATGGGCTTCCTCGCCACGGTCTCGCTCGGCTACCTGCTGTGGGCCGAGTTCGCGCTCACAGGCGGCGTAGTGACGATCCCGGTGCTGCTCGGCTTCACGTTCGCCTTCTACCTGCTCGGGCCGGTCGTCGCCCGTCCCGGGCGTGCGCCGCGGCGCGTCCTCTCGCTGCTCATCCTCGCGGCGCTCGCCTACCTCGCCTGGTTCAAGTACGTGCCGCCGATCCTGCAGGCGCTCGAAGGCCACTTCGCGCTGGCGCACGTCGTCATACCGCTTGGCATCAGCTACTACACGTTCAAGCTGATCCACTATGCGGTCGAGGTCGCGCGCGGCAACATCAAGGACCGCTCGCTCGGGCAGTTTCTTCGCCTACATCCTGCTGTTCCCGATCTTCACCGCCGGCCCCATCGAGCGCTACGACCATTTCCTCGCGAACCGCGCCGCGCGGCTGGCGGCCGACGACGTGCTCGCCGGGCTCGCGCGGATCATCCATGGGCTGATCAAGAAATTCGTGATCCTCGAGCTGATGATCGCCCCGCTCTACGGCAGCAATCCGGACGGCGCCGCCCTCGTCTCGCACCTCGACCGGCTCTCGACGGTCCAGGTCTGGGGCTTCGCGGTCCTCACCTACATCGCTGCGTACCTGGATTTCTCGGCCTACTCCGACCTCGCGATCGGCTCGGCGCGCCTCTTCGGCATCCGGATCATGGAGAACTTCCGCTGGCCGGTGCTGGCAACGAACATCGGCGACTTCTGGAAGCGGTGGCACATGACGCTCGCCGGCTGGTGCCAGGCCTACGTGTACATGCCCATGATCGGGCTGACCCGGAATCCGTATGCGGCCGTCTTCGCGACCTTCATCGCGATCGGGCTGTGGCACTCCGGCTCGCTGCACTGGATCGCCTGGGGGGCCTGGCACGCGGCCGGCATGGTCGCGTTCCTCGCCTTTGCCAGGATCAGGCGCCAGAAAGGCCGCAAACCCGCGGAGCGCGGCCTGCTGCGGTTCTGGGGCTGGCCGGTGACCGCGGCGTTCGTCGCGGCGGGTTTCCTGATCACGGCGCTGAGCGGCCAGGGTGCGTGGGATACGGTGCGCGTGCTCGCCCGCCTCGTCTTCCTGGATATCGGCTGACTCAGAGCCCGTAGTCGCCCTCGGCGAGGACGATGTACGAGTTTCCAGGCGTCAGCTGGTGCATGAGCTCGCTCGGGCCCATGTAGAACGCGGGCCTGCGCGGGCCCCTCCTCTGCAGCAAGCCCAGCCGCCCGTATGCCGCGGCGGTGCGTCGGTCGAAATGCGGCAGGTGCAGGAGGTCGAACGATTCCTTCTCGGCAAATCGCCGCGCCTTCTCGACCAGCGCTCCCAGCACCACCTCGCGACGCGGGCCAGGCTCGATCCAGAGGTCGACGCACTCCAGGATCCGCAGGCCGCGCCGTTCCGCGGGCAGCAGCACCATGTATCCGGCCAGCCGCTCGCCGTCGAAGTATCCGAGCAGCTTCTTGCCGGACTCGGGCGCCGAGAAGCAGTACCAGTTGATCGCCTCCGACGTGCGCACGTTCGTGGTCGGGTAGCGGTTTCTCGTCCGTTCCCAGAGATCGTCGAACGCCGCATCCGCCTCGTGGAGCTCGCGCACCTTGTGATGCGCGCAACGCGCGAGCCGCCGCATGCGCAGCTTCTGGAACGCCTTCAGCGGCCGCGCCGCGTGTTTCGCGATGACCTTGGTGGAGGCCCGGCCCTTGAGCCTGGTCCGCAACCACTTCTCGAAGTTCAGGACGATGACGCTGTGCGTTTCGTCGCCCTGCCCCCGGCGCATCGGCTCGTAGCCGAGCCGCGGCAGCAGGCGCTCGACTTCCGCGCGCGGCGTGGTCGAGAAGTGCAGCACGTCCTCGTGCTCTTCCATCTGCCGGCGCTTGAGCGCGATGCTCATGCCGCGGTACTCCGGCAGCACGCGCCAGGTGGTGCCTGCGAATACGGTCGTCTCCCGCCCGCCGAGCTGGAATTCCAGGGAATGGAGCCGAGGAAGCCGACGATCTTGCCCCGCTCACGCAGCATCCAGCCGCGGGCGAATGAGTCGTCATACGCGGGATTCAGGTCCCACCAGCTGCGCATGCGGTTGAGCCACGCCTTGGCGCTGCCCGATTCATCGTCCGGAAACGCGGCGAGAAACCTGGAAAGCGCGGCGTAATCCGCCTCGGAAACACGGGAGACTTCTGGCATCCTTGCGCCCACCTGTGATCGACCTGTTGCAACGTATTCGCGCCCACGCCACTCGTAACCCGCAAGCTGTCGCGATCGTGCGACGAGAGTCGGACGGCTCCTACGCGCAGACGACATTCGGCGACCTGGTATCGGAAGCGGACGCCTTCGCGCGCGCGTTCGCGACGCACGCGCCCGGGGCCCGCATCATACCCGATCCTCGCGGGAAAGTCAGCGACGACCGTGGCCGCGTTGCTGGGAGCCGTCGCGTCGGGTCATGCGGCCGCGTGTCTCAATCCGAAGCTGCGCGTGCCGCAGTTGGAACGGATCCTCACCGTCGGCCGGGCGCGCGTCGCCGTCGTGGACGGCACCGGCCTCCTTGCGCTTCGCGGAATCTATTCGGCCGACTCCCCGATCCGTGGCACGCGCTGGTGGCTGGTGCGCGGCGCGGACTGGATGGCGATGCACGAGCAGGCGGCCGGGGCGATGCGCGGCGCAGCCGCCGTCGAGGACTGGCCGGTCGCGCATGAAGACGTCGCCCTGCCCGTCCTCGAGCCCGATACGGCGGCCGTGTGCCTCTTTACGTCCGGATCCACGGGTGTCCCCAAGGGCGTCCTCGTCGGCCGTGGCGACCTCCTGGAGCGCGCCGAGACCGAAATCCAGTGGTTCGGGCTCACGGAGCGGGACGTGCTGCTCTCGGTGCTGCCGTTTTCCTTCGATGTCGGACTGAACCAGCTCATCGCCTCGCTGGTCGCCGGTGCGACGCTCGTGATCCTGGACTCCTGGATGCCGTCCGATATCCGGCGCGCCGTCGCTGAACGCGGCGTGACCGGCATCTCGGCCGTGCCCAGCATCTGGCTCGACTTCCTCAAGGCAGGCCTCGGCTTCGATCGCGCGGGCGCGCACCGGACGCTCCGATACGTCACCGTGTCCGGCGGCGACCTCAATCCGGCCCACCTCGAATCCCTGCCATCGCTCGGCGTGGGCCTGCAGATCTTCAAGACCTACGGCCAGACCGAGGTCTTCCGGCCGACCTGCCTGCTGCCCGGCGAGTTCGCATCGCACCGGCAGAGCGTCGGCCGGCCATTCGGGCGCTCGCGCGTGTACGTCGTGCGGGACGACGGCTCCCGCGCGGACCCCGGCGAACAGGGCGAGGTCGTCGCCACGGGACTCGGGGTCATGCTCGGCTACCTCGACGGCGGCGATGAGCAGCACAAGCTGCGTGACAATCCGTTCCGGGGCCCGGACGATTCCAGTGCCAAGGCGGTTTTTACCGGCGACATCGGGCACCTCGACGAGGACGGCTACCTACACCTTCGCGGCCGGCGCGATGCGATGCTGAAGGTCATGGGCAATCGCGTGTATCCGGGCGAAGTCGCGGCACAGCTCCTGGCGCTGCCGGGCGTGCGTCAGGCCGAGGTCGTCGGCGTGGGCGGCGGCGATGGCGGGTCGCGGCTCGTCGCCTTCGTGGTGCTCGACCCGGACGCGCCGGCGTCCGCCGAACTGCGGCGACAGATGGCGTCCCGTGTCCCGGCCTACATGGTTCCGGCGGCGGTGCTGGCGAAGGACGCCATTCCGCGCACGGCGAGCGGCAAGCCCGACTATCCGGCGCTCGTCGCCGAAGCGTCGGCGTGCATGGATGCCGCGGCGCCGCAAAGCCCCTAGAATCCTGCGCCATGAACAGCGAATCCCTGAAAAACTACCTCGGTGAACGGATGGGCCTCGACACGGCCTCCCTGGCGGACGAAACGCCGCTTTTTTCGTCGAACCTGCTCGACTCCTTCAGCATGGTGGACCTCATCATGTTCATCGAGAAGGAGGGCGGCGTGAGGCTGAACCCGACCGACGTCAGCCTCGACAACCTCGATTCGATCGAACGGATCCTCCGCTTCGTCGACGCCCGGCGCGCCGAGGCGTGATCGCCGGACGGCACGACGTCCTCGCGGACGTGGCGCAGCGCTTCGGCACGCCATACTTCATCTATTTCCTGGATGACGTGCGCGCGCGCCTCGACGCGATCCGCCAGGCGTTCGGCGGGGCTTTCGAGGTCAGCTACGCGGTCAAGAGCAATCCCAACCCGGCGCTCGTCGCGTGGATGAAGGATCACGTGCCGGCGCTCGACATCTCCTCGGGCGGCGAGCTGCGCCGCGCCCTCGCGGCCGGGTGGAGCGGCGAGCGCATCAGCTTCACGGGCCCCGGCAAGCGCCCATGGGAGCTGGAGGAGTCCGTGGCGGCCGGCGTCTCCAAGCTGGTTCTGGAATCGGTGCGCGAAGCCGAGGACCTGGATGCACTTGCGGCGAAAGCGGGTCGCATCCAGCCGGTCCTGCTGCGCATCGCGCCCGCCTCGCTGCCGCGCGGCTTCGGGGTGAACATGGCCGGCAAGCCGACGCAGTTCGGAGTCGACGAGGAGGACGCGCCCGCCGCCGTGGCCGCGATCCGCAAGCTTGCGAACCTGAAGCTCGCAGGTTTTCATGCGTACTCGGGCACGCAGTGCGTGGATGCGAAGGCGGTCGGCGAGAACTTCGGCATCTTCGCCCGCATCTTCGGCAGCCTCGCGGAACAGTTCGACTTCAGCCCCGAGGCTCTCGTGTTCGGCGCCGGGTTCGGGATCCCCTACCATGTCGGCATGAACGCCCTGGACCTGCCGGCCGTCGGCGCCGCGGCGGCGCCCGCACTGGAACGGCTCGCATCCGATCCGCGCACGGCAGGCGCGAAGCGCTACCTCGAGATGGGCCGTTACCTGGTCGGCGAGGCGGGCCTGTACCTGGCGCGCGTGACCCGCATCAAGCGCTCGCGCGGCAGCGACATCGCGATCCTCGACGGCGGCATGAACCACCACCTCGGCGCCGCGGGACACCTCGGCAGCGTCATCCATCGCAACTACCGGATCTTCAAGGTCGGCGGCGCGCCGGGCGGCGCGACGCGGCCGTACGAGCTCGTGGGTCCGCTGTGCACCTCGATCGACACGCTCGGCCATGGCGTCGAACTGCCGGAATTGCAGGAGGGCGACCTGCTCGGCGTGCACTGCAGCGGCGCCTACGGACTGACGGCGAGCCCCGTCGACTTCATCAGCCACGCGCCGCCGCGCGAATTCGCGGCGGAGCGCGGCTCGGTGCGCGACATCACCGACGCCCGGGTCGGCGTGCCATGACGAAGCCTGCGCATGCGGGCATCATCGTCCTCGGGACGCCGCGCTCCGGCACGACGCTCCTGCGGCGCGTGCTGGGTGCGCATCCGCACATCGCCGCCATGGGTGAGACCAACCTGCTCGGCGCCTGCGCGCGATTCCTGGAGAGCGAGCGCATCGCCGAGGACGTCGAGATCGGCGCGCTCGCCGGCCTCGGCCAGGCAGGATTTCCGCGCGACGAGGTGCTGTCGAGGCTGCGCGAGTTCGCATTCGCCTTCCATCGCGATCACGCGGCGCGCCTCGGCAAGCCGCGCTGGGCGGAGAAGACGGCGTTCGATGCGTTCCATGTCGGCGGCATCGAGGAACTCTGCGGCGAGCACGCGTATTTCCTGTGCGTGATCCGCCACGGTCTCGACGTCGCCTGCAGCCTGGAAGAGCTGTCCGGCAAGAACGGCGGTTACCTGCGCGAGTTGCACGGCTACGTGCAACGCCATCCGCGGCCGCTCGAGGCGTTCAGTCACGCCTGGGTGGACATGACCCGGGCGATACGGGCGTTCGCCGCGCGCCACCCCCGCAATGCCCTGCTGCTGCGCTACGAGGACCTCGTAGCCGACCCGGCGCAGGTCCTTTCAAACGCCTTCCGCTTCGTCGGCGAGTCGTTCGACCCCGGCCTGCTCGAGGGTGCACTGCAGGGCGCCGGCGACGTCGGCCTCGGCGACTGGAAGACCTACTCGCGCCGCACGATCGGTCCCGAAAGTGTCGGACGCTGGAAATCCCTGTCGCGCTGGACGATCGGCCGGCTGGGCGCCATCGCCAACGAGACGCTCGTCGAATGCGGCTATGAAGCGGTCCCGGTTCAGGGCGGGCGCGACCCGGAGGAGGCACGGCGCCGCTATGAACTCGGCCTGCTCCTCGGGCGGGCGCGACAGGGGCCCGAGGACAAGCCCTGACGGGGTCGGCGCGTTGACCCCTCCCGGCGGCCGCCCGTAGAATCGCCGCCCTTGGCGGGCGGTTAGCTCAGCGGTAGAGCACTGCTTTCACACGGCAGGGGTCGCAGGTTCAAGCCCTGCACCGCCCACCAGTTAAATCAAGATTTACGTCGTTTCGTCTGATTTCCCCTAAAGCCGTACGGACAGCCGTACGGACACATAAAACGACCACCTAGGACTGCGCTAGCGGCAGACACCGTCGATCCTGAAGCGTCGAGAGCTCGCCCCGGTCTGGGCCTTCCGCCCCGCCTTCGTAGGCGGCATGCCGCTGATCGAAGCCAGCCGGAACATCGTCACCTACCGTTACGGCGACGGTCTACGGACACGCCCTACCAGGCTGTGCGAGAATGAGCGCCGTGCATTGCTAAGTTGGCTGTACGAGCGCAAGTCGGTGGTTACAAGCTGATCGTTAACGCAGCTCAATCAAAAACGCAGACGCATGATGGGTCGCGCGCCTGCGCGCGCTCGCTCACCGTCACGGACCGCTCCAACGCATAGTTAGGCGCCACTCGCATAGGAGTTAGCCATCCTTTCCCAGAGGTTCTTCTCGGAATCAATGCAGTCATAGAATCGTTCATCCAGTGCGATGAATGGATCCCACTCTTGCCGCTTACGCCGCGCGTCTACAGGTAGTAGCTCGAGTCGGCGGGATCGTTCGCGAGGATATGCGGGCCCGAAGTATCGCATCGCCTCCAAGACTACGGTCGAAAGCTCGGTGAAGCCTATGGCCTCAAACCCTTCCGCAGCGTCCGGAGCGAGGATTCCAGTCGTATTGTAGAAGAATTGATAGAACCCTCCATTGCACACCTCGCTCTGGCACCAGTGCGCTGCATAGAGGTGGCGAGCTCTCTCCGGCGTCTGTTTCATCTGAGAAAGAAATTTGTTGACGCCCGCATCCCATGACTCGTTTAGAGAGTCCCAATAGGGCTCGACAACCGAGGAGTAGAGATGACCTTGCTCTGGCGCGTGAACCATAAGCATTACGCCGCCTGGCGCCTAACGTCCGCGTTGAGCGGGCCGCGCTCGCTCGCCTGGCTCTGTCATGGACCGCTCCAACAGTCAACTTCATCCGTCACTACTAACGTTACGCCGAGGATACTCGCGTCCTTCGGGTGCCCTAATAGCTTTTGATGTAGCCCGTTACGGAGAGCCTGCAGTTCCATAGCTTTCGGCGCAGGCTTCTTGCTGTATTGGCCTTGATGTAGCCGATTGCTTAGAGACTGCTGAAAATCACCGAGCGGTACTTCAACGTAGACGCGACGGCGTTGGAATCGTGTGAGTGCTCGCGGACGAGTGCAACGTCATGCCCTCTCGACAATGCGACCAATACGGACCCGTCCTCAAACCCAGTTCCGGAAAGGACGCATTCTTTCGCACAGATTCTACCTCTCGAAGCCGTTCCGGGCGGCGATGCAGGAAAGTGAAGCACAACGTAAGCACAAGTGAGCACGCCGCGAGGAGCTATGACGAGCGGACCGCTGTCGTTCGCCACCTGAAGTCTAGTCGTGATGGAGACGGCATGCCAGACTATCCGAGTATGCCGCATTGTCGAATACGCGTTCTTCTTCCGCACTCCTCCCATCCGGACCGAATACGGAATGACGCTCTAGCAGCAGAGCGGTGTTCACCTGATACACGGTCGTGAAGCGGCCTCGGTAGAGTAAGTTCCATAGTCGTGTCCTCGGCGAGCTCGCTAGTTGAGTCGTTCGGGAAATGGTGAAGGCCGCGATCAGTTCCATGCCCCTCGACCTTGTCCGCGAACCGCGTGGGCTTGGCCTATGTCCTTCCACAAGAGCCGGAGAACGCAAGAAAAACTGCTTGCTCATGTAACGAGGAAGTGGACCCGATTACGAGCCATTGCGTCCGGCTCGAAGACCGGTCGAGCGGCGGTCGAAGTCAAAGACGAACGCGAATTCCGCCAGAGATGCCGATCTTTCGTCACGGCGAAGTCGTGTGGAAAATTTCTAAGCCGTAGATCGTGCGAGCGACGGAAGCCGGAAAAGTCAGAGCGCCATTATTTTTTCGCTCGGCCATTCCAGATTTTCTCGACGCTTGTGAACGTAAACTCTTTGCCTTTCACGGGGCGTATTCCAAGCTCGTTCAAGACGTCGGCGACAAGCTCGAATACACTAAAATTCGAGGATGACGCGGTCGCCTCGATGCCGGTGAAACTTGTAGCAATCACGATCGTTTCTATGACCAAGTCATTGCGATGCCGTGGCGTTTTTATTGAGGGCGGGCGCTTCACTTCGTCATGCATGAAGCGGGCGGCGAGCTCGCGGATGGCATAAAAGCCGCGGCTCGTCGGATCGCCATACCTCAGCACCGCAGCGCAACCGTCCCACACGCCCCGGTCATGTTCGGCCCGCTTGGCCAACAATTCGAGATCGACGTTTCGCCATGTATCCCGCAGCGCCTTCAAGTCGGGTGACTCAGTGCCGAGTCGGGTATTCCACGCCGCTTGCTGGCCGAGAACGCGGCCAGGCGCATAAGGTGCCAAGATGACGCGCAAGCAAGCTTTGACGTTTTCGACGATCGTCTCGTTGTCCTTGGGCCGGTTCACAGCAGTTGCACCTTGGCGAGCCGTTCGCGGGCGGATGACAGCGCAAGGTGGCCGTAATGCTTGTCGATCATGGCGAGCGAGGTGCCGACGAGGCGCGCCACGTCGAGCGTCGGCATCCCGTCCTGCAGCGCCTGCGTGATGAACGAATGCCGCAGCACGTACAGGCAGACGCCGTTCGGAAGCTTCGCCTTGGTGGCGGCTTCCCTGCACGAGCTCGTCCCAGTCGGAATGCGCCCACGGCTTGCCGTCGTCGCGCACCAGCAATCGCGCTGCCGGGAGTTTCGACTTGGCGAAGCGCGTGAACAGCGCGACGGCCTGCGGGCCGAGCGGCACCGTGCGCGATGCCGGTCTTGCCGATGAACGTCATCGAGCCGGTGCGGGCGTCGAATTGCGAGCGGGTTGCGTTGACCAGTTCGCCCGCCCTCGCGCCCGTCACCATCGCGGCTTCGATCAGGTCGCGCACCGCGCCCTCGCAGGAGGCCAGCAGCGCCCGCCGCTGCCCGAGGTCGAGGTACAGGTCGCGGCGTCCGTTGCCGCCCTTGATCGGCTTCACGCTCGCCCACTCAATCGCCTGCGAGGCCGCCACGCGGCGATTCGTCACGGCCAGATTCAGCGCGGCCTTGAGCGCGATCAGCGTGCGGTTCGACGCAGCCGGTGAAAGCCCCAAGCCCTCGCGCCATTCCTTGACGTGCGACGATGCGCAGCTTGTCGAGCGGGCGGCGACCGAACGGCGTTTCGTACACCGTGCGGCGGAACCGCATTCGGCGTCGTGGCCGGTCGCCTCGCCCTTCTCGCGCCTGCGGTCGGTGACGTACTCGCGGCAGGCATCCTCGACGGTGACGACCTCATCGGTGACGCCGGACTCGCGGTTCTTGAACCACGCCTCCGCCGCCGCCTTCGCCTCGTCGAAGCCGAACGCGTCCGAGACGTAGCCGAGGCTAGCGATAGTTCTGCTGCCGTCCTCGTCCCTGCACGCGGGCGATCCACGTCCCGGTGTCGGCGTCGATCTTGCGGAAGCCGAGATACAGGCCGCGAACGAGGCGCGCCCAGTACGGCTCGCGACGCGACTGGCAGGCTCTTCCGGACCCCGGCACTTGTGAACTTGCGACATGGCGATTTCCCTGTGTTCAGTTCCGTACGGAACTGGTACGGAAATCCTACCATTTACGCGTGATTTACGCGTATTGCATAGTTCACGCCGATATCCCGGTGTTTTCTGCTACGACCGCTTACGGCTATTTATCTGCCTTATTGCCTTCACACGGCAGGGGTCGCAGGTTCAAGCCCTGCACCGCCCACCATCAAGCAGGGTCGCTCGCTTTCTCAGGCGAAGGTGGCGACCAGCTCGAGGATCTCCTCGGTCTTCTCCTGCATGAGCGCGAGGTCGCCGCGCGACTCGACGTTGAGCCGCAGCAGCGGCTCGGTGTTGGAGCTGCGCAGGTTGAAGCGCCAGCGCGGATGCTCGATGGACAGGCCGTCGACGTTCTCGATGTTGACCGAGCCCGGCTGGTAGCGCTGGCGGACGGCGTCGACCGCGCCCGGGACGTCGCCGATCTTGCGGTTGATCTCGCCGCTCGACGGAAACATCCTGATGCGCTCGTCCACCAGCGTCGACAGCGGCTTGCCGGTGCGCGAGAGGTGCTGCGCCATCACGATCCACGGGATCATGCCGCTGTCGCAATAGGCGAAGTTGCGGAAGTAGTGGTGGCCGCTCATCTCGCCGCCGTAGACCGCGTCCGCCTGGCGCATGCCCTGCTTCATGAAGGCGTGGCCCGACTTGCACTGCACCGGCCGGCCGCCGGCCGCGCGCACGATCTGCTGCGTGTTCCAGACGAGGCGCGGGTCATGCACGATCGGCGCGCCGCGGTGCTGCTCGAGGAACGTCGAGGCCAGCAGGCCCACGATGTAGTAACCGTCGATGAACCGCCCCTGCTCGTCGAAGAAGAAGCAGCGGTCGAAGTCCCCGTCGAAGGCGATGCCCATGTCCGCGCGCGCGAGGCGGACGTTGCGCGCCGTCACCTCGCGGCTCTCCTCGATCATCGGGTTCGGCACGCCGTTCGGGAAGTCGCCGTCCGGTTCGTGGTGGACCTTGGTGAAGCGGAACGGCACCAGCTTCTCGACCAGGTCGATGCCGATCGCCGCGCCGCCGTTCCCGCCGTTGCAGACGATCGATAGCGGCTTCAGGCGGGCCGCGTCCACGTAGGACATCAGGTGGTCGCGCCAGGTCGGCTGGATGTCGAACTGGGCGACGCTGCCCTTCTGCGCCGCATCGACGAACTCGCCGGCCTCGGCGAGCTTGCGGATGTCCTGCAGGCCCGTGTCGCCGCTCACCGGCTTGGCCTGTTCGCGCACGAACTTGAGGCCGTTGTAGTCGGTCGGGTTGTGGCTCGCCGTGACCATGACGCCGCCGTCGAGGCCGAGCGAGAAGGTCGCGAAATAGACGCATTCCGTGCCGCCGAGCCCGATGTCGACGACGTCCACGCCCGAGTCCGTGAGCCCGCGCATCAGCGCGTCGGCGAACTCCTGGCTGGAATGGCGGATGTCGCGGCCGACCGCGACGCGCTTCGGCTTCAGCCACTCGGCGTACGCGCGCCCGATCCGGTAGACGGCCTCCGGATTCAGTTCGTCGGGGATGCGGCCCCGGACGTCGTACGCCTTGAAGCTGCGTGATAGGTCCATGTGGGTCATTGCTTCCGGTAGAAGCCGGCTATCGTGTCCACGACGTACTGCAGCTGCGCCTCGGCGAGCTCCGGGTAGATCGGGAGCGCGAGCGTCTCGCCCGCGGCCCGCGCCGACTCGGGGCAGTCCTCCGGCTTGTAGCCGAGGTACGCGAAGCACTTCTGCATGTGCAGCGGCACCGGGTAGTAGATCTCCGTGCCGACGCCCTGCTCGCCAAGGTAGGCACGCAGCCCGTCTCGATCCGGGACCCGGATCACATACTGGTTGTAGATGTGCCGGTATCCCGGACGAACGGTCGGCGTGACCACCTGGGCGGCGATCCGGGCCGCGGCGAAAGCGCGGTCATAATGGGCCGCGTTGCGCTGCCGGCCGCGGTGCCAGTCCTCGAGGTGCGGGAACTTCACGTTCAGGACGGCGGCCTGGATCTCGTCGATGCGGAAGTTGCCGCCGATGATCGCGTGGTAGTACTTGGGCTCGCCGCCGTGCACGCGCAGGATCCTGAGCTTCGCCGCGAGCGCGTCGTCGTTGGTGACGACCATGCCGGCGTCGCCGAACGCGCCGAGGTTCTTGGTGGGGAAGAACGACAGGCAGCCGATGTCGCCGATACCGGCCGCGCGCCGCCCGCCCGGGCATTCCGATCCGATCGCCTGCGCGGCGTCCTCGATGAGCGCGAGCCCGAAGCGCTTCGCGAGCTTGCCGAACCCTTCCATGTCGGCGCACTGGCCGAACAGGTGCACCGGCATGATCGCGCGCACGCGCCCGCCGGTCTTGCGGTTGTAGAGCTGGTCCGCGCGCCGCTCGCAGTCCTTCTCGAGGAACTGCTCGACGAGGTCCACGCGCAGGTTGAAGGTGGCCGGGTCGATGTCGAGGTAGACCGGGCGCGCGCCGACGCGTGCGATCGTGCCGCCCGTCGCGAAAAACGTGTACGGCGAGGTGACGACCTCGTCTCCCGCGCCGAGGTCGTAGGCCATCAGCGCGATCAGCAGCGCGTCCGTGCCCGACGACAGCCCGATGCCGTGCCTGGCGCCGCAATACGCGGCGACCTTCGCCTCGAGCTCCTTGACCGCGGGCCCGAGGATGAAGTGCTGCGAGGCCGCGACGTCCAGGAGCGCCGCGTCGATACCCGCCTTGAGGGCGTGGTACTGCGGCTTGAGGTCGAGCAGGGGAACTTTCATGTCGGAGCCTTGGGTCTGGTTCAGTCCGTGCGGCCGGTGCGTCCGTAGGTGTCCTCGATGCGCACGATGTCGTCCTCGCCGAGGTAGCCGCCTGACTGCACCTCGATGATCTGCAGCATCTCGGTGCCGGGATTCTCGATCCGGTGGACCGCGCCGATCGGTATGTAGGTCGACTCGTTCTCGCCGAGGTCATAGGTCTCGTGGTCGCGCGTGATCCGCGCGCGGCCCTTGACGACGACCCAGTGCTCGGCGCGGTGCGCGTGCTTCTGCAGCGACAGTTTTGCGCCTGGCTTGACCGAGAGACGCTTCACCTGGAAGCGCGGGCCGGCATCCACGCTGTCGTAGCTGCCCCACGGCCGGAACACCTCGCGGTTGAGGCCGGGCTCGCTGCGGCCCGCTTTCTTCATCCGGTCGACGAGTTTCTTCACGTCCTGGACGCGGCCCCTGGGCGCGACCATGACCGCATCCTTGGTCTCGACCACGACGTGCCCGTCGAGGCCCACGGCAGCGACCAGCCGATGGGTCGAGTACAGCAGGCAGTCCTTCGCGCCCTCGGCGACCACGTCACCGCGCATGACGTTGCCGGCCGGATCCGGCTGCAGCGCGTCCTGCAGCGCCGCGAATGACCCGACGTCGCTCCAGCCCGCAGACAGCGGCACCACGGCCGCGCGGCTCGTCTTTTCCATCACGGCGTAGTCGATGGAATCGGCGCGGCAGGCCTCGAAGGCGGCCTTGTCGAGGCGCACGAAATCCAGGTCGACCGCGGCCGCCTCGAAGGCCCTTGCGGCAGGCCTCCAGCATCTTCGGGTCCTGCCGGCCGAGCTCGTCCAGGTAACCCTGGGCCGGCAGCAGGAACATGCCGCTGTTCCAGAAATAGTCGCCGCTCGCGACGAAGGCCTTCGCGCGTGCGGCATCGGGTTTCTCGACGAACTCCGCGACCGGGCGCACCGGACCGTCGCCGCCGCCCTGCCGGATGTAGCCGTAGCCTGTCTCGGCCTGGGTGGGAACGACGCCGAATGTCACCAGGCGCCCTTCGCGTGCCGCCGGCAGGGCCGTCGTCACGGCACGCCCGAGGCTCTCCACGTCCTTGAGCACATGGTCCGCGGGGAGCACGAGCAGGACGGGAGCGCCGCCCTTGCCTGGGTTGCGGGCATGGCCGGCGAGCGCGGCGAGCGCGGCGACCGCGACCGCCGGGGCCGTGTTACGGCCGATCGGCTCGAGCAGGATCGCCTGCGGCGTGATGCCGAGCTCGCGCATCTGTTCCGCGACCAGGAAGCGGTGCGCCTCGTTGCACACCACGATGGGGGCCGCGACGTCCGGCAGGCCGGCGGTGCGCAGCGCGGTCTCCTGGATCATCGTCCGCTCGCCCACGAGTGGCAGGAACTGCTTGGGATACAGCTCCCGCGACAGCGGCCACAGCCGCGTGCCGGCGCCGCCCGAGAGGATGACCGGGACCAGCATGGCTCAGCTCTTGAGGCGCCCGTGCGCCTCGAGGTAACGGATCACCTGGTCCACGCACTCGGGCACCGAGAGCTTGGAGCTGTCGATCGTGATCTCAGCGGCTTCCGGCGCCTCGTACGGTGAGGTGATGCCGGTGAAGTTCTTGAGCTCGCCGCCGCGCGCCTTCTTGTACAGGCCCTTCGGGTCGCGCTGTTCGCAGACCTCGATCGGCGTCGAGACAAACACTTCGACGAACTCGCCCTGCGTCACGAGGTCGCGCACCAGGCGCCGGTCGCTGCGGAACGGCGAGATGAATGCCGTGACGACGATCATGCCCGCGTCCACGAACAGCTTCGCGACCTCGCCGATGCGGCGCACGTTCTCGACACGCCCGGCGTCGCTGAAGTCGAGGTCCTTGTTGAGGCCGTGGCGGATGTTGTCGCCGTCCAGCAGGTAGCTGTGATGTCCGCGCAGGAACAGCGCCTGCTCGACCGCGTTCGCGATGGTCGACTTGCCCGCGCCCGAGAGCCCGGTGAACCAGAGGATGCAGGGACGCTGCGCCTTCTGGTTGGCGCGCTGCTCATGCGTGACCTTGGTCGGCTGCCAGTAGACCGAGACGTCGTGCTGGGAACCGGCCGGCGCGGCGCTGCGCAGGATCATGCCGGCGCCCGAGGTCGCGTGCGTCAGGCGGTCCACGACGATCAGCGCGCCCGTGTCGCGGCAGGTGGCATAGGTGTCGAAGGCCGCCTGCTCGGACAGCACGATGCGGCACAGGCCGACTTCGTTGAGCTTGAGCTCGCGCGCGGCATGCTCCGACAGGTCGTTCACGTCGATGCGATGCTGGATGCTCTCCACGGTGCCGCGGAAGTAGCGGTGCGAGAGCTTGAACTCGTACTGCCGTCCCGGCAGCAGCGGCGTGTCGCTCATCCAGATGATGTGGGCGTCGAATATCCGGCTTACCGAGGGCGAACGGTCCGGGTGCACCAGCACGTCGCCGCGCGTGATGTCGAGCTCGTCCTCGAGCACGAGCGTGACGGCGCGGCCCACGCCGGCCTGGCTCGCCTTGCCCTCGAAGGTGACGATGTCGCGCACCTTGCTCATGCGGCGCGACGGCACCGCCATGATCGGGTCGCCGAGGGCCACGCCGCCCGCCGCGACCGTGCCCGCGTAGCCGCGGAACGTGTGGTCGGGCCGGCTCACGTACTGCACCGGCATGCGCAGGTCCGCGAGCGCCCGGTCGTGGCTCACGTCGATGGTGTCGAGGATCTCGATGATGGTCGGGCCCTTGTACCAGGGCATGCCCGTGCCGGCCTTGATGACGTTGTCGCCCTTCAGGGCCGAGACCGGGACGATGCGCGCGTCGGCGCCCTCGATGCCGCGGATCTTCAGGCAGTCGTCGTGGATCCTGCGGAACACCTTCTCGTCGTAGCCGACCAGGTCCATCTTGTTGACGGCGACCACCACGTGGCGGATCCCGAGCAGCGAGATGATGTAGGCGTGCCGGCGCGTCTGCACCTGCACCCCGCGCGAGGCGTCGATCAGGATGATCGCGAGGTCGCAGGTCGAGGCGCCGGTCGCCATGTTGCGCGTGTACTGCTCGTGTCCCGGGCAGTCCGCGATGATGTACTTGCGGTTCTCCGTGTCGAAGTAGCGGTAGGCGACGTCGATGGTGATGCCCTGCTCGCGCTCGGCCTGCAGGCCGTCGACGAGCAGCGCGAGGTCGACCTCGTTGCCGGTGGTGCCCCACTTGCGGCTGTCGCTGGTGACGGCGGCGAGCTGGTCCTCGAGGATCTGCTGGCTGTCGTGCAGCATGCGGCCGATCAGCGTGCTCTTGCCGTCGTCGACGCTGCCGCAGGTGATGAAGCGCAGCAGCCCCTTGGCCTCGTGCTTCTTGAGGAAATCCTTGAGCTTCACGGCGGCCATCAGAAATACCCCTCGCGCTTGCGCTTTTCCATCGCCGCGGCCTGGTCGAAGTCGATCGCGCGGCTCTGGCGTTCGGATGTTCGCGTGACCAGCATCTCCTCGATCACGCTCGTCAGGTCGGTGGCGGTCGAACGCAGCGCTCCCGACAGCGGGTAGCAGCCGAGGCTGCGGAACCGCACGGTCTCCATGCGCGGCTTCTCGCCGTCCTTCAGCGGCATGCGGTCGTCGTCGACCATGATCAGCATGCCGTCGCGGTCCACCACCGGGCGCGGCTCGGCGAAGTACAGCGGCACGACCGGGATGTCCTCGAGGTGGATGTAGAGCCAGACGTCGAGCTCGGTCCAGTTCGAGAGCGGGAACACGCGGATGCTCTCGCCCTGGCGGATGCGCCCGTTGTAGATGCTCCACAGCTCCGGGCGCTGGTTCTTCGGGTCCCAGCGGTGCTGGTTGTCGCGGAAGGAGAACACGCGCTCCTTGGCGCGCGACTTCTCCTCGTCGCGGCGAGCGCCGCCGAAGGCCGCGTCGAACTTGTGCTTCGACAGCGCGGCCTTGAGCGCCTCGGTCTTCATGACGTCGGTGTAGCGCGAGCCGTGGGTGAAGGGATTGACGCCCGCCTTCGCCGCCTCGACGTTGGTGTGCACGATCAGGTCGAAGCCGAGCTCGCGCGCCATGCGGTCGCGGAACGCGATCATGTCCCGGAATTTCCAGGTGGTGTCGATGTGCATCAGCGGGAACGGCAGCTTCCCGGGGTGGAAGGCCTTGCGCGCCAGGTGCAGGAGCACCGAGCTGTCCTTGCCGATCGAGTACAGCATCACCGGGTTGTCGAACTCGGCCGCCACCTCGCGGATGATGTAGATGCTCTCCGCCTCGAGGCGCTCGAGCTGCGTCATGTGCTGCTTGAGGTCAATCACCCAGACGTTCTCCCCTGCCGATTGCGAAATAACGGATACCCTGCCGCGCCATCAGCGACGGCTCGTAGAGGTTCCGCCCGTCGAACACGACCGGCTGCTTCAGCACGGTCTTGAAGCGCCCGAAGTCGGGGCTCCGGAATTCCTGCCACTCGGTGCAGATGGCGAGCGCATCGGCGCCCTCGAGCGCCTCGGCCGCGCTCGCCGTGAGCGCGAGGTCGGGCCGCTCGCCGTAGATGCGCCGCGTCTCGGCCATCGCCACCGGGTCGTACGCGCGCACCTTCGCGCCCGCCGCCCACAGCGCCTCGATCAGCACGCGCGCCGGCGCCTCGCGCAGGTCGTCGGTGTTCGGCTTGAAGGCGAGGCCCCATACCGCGATCGTGCGTCCCGCGAGCCTGCCGCCGAAGAAGCGCGAGATCTTCCCGAACAGCACGTGCTTCTGCCGGTCGTTCACGGACTCGACCGCCCCGAGGATCCGCGCCTCGTAGCCGGCGTCGCCCGCGGAACGGGCCAGCGCCTTGACGTCCTTCGGGAAGCAGGAGCCGCCGTAGCCGACGCCCGGGTAGATGAACGAGTAGCCGATGCGCGGGTCGGAACCGATGCCGTTGCGGATCATCTCGATGTCCGCGCCGAGCTTCTCCGCGATGTTCGCGAGCTCGTTCATGAAGCTGATCTTGGTCGCCAGCATGGCGTTCGCGGCGTACTTGGTGAGCTCGGCGGAGCGCAGGTCCATGATGATCATGCGCTGGTGGTTGCGCGTGAACGGGTCGTAAAGGACCTTCAGCAGCTCGGCCGTGCGCGGGTTGTCGGTGCCGACGATCACGCGGTCCGGCTTCATGAAGTCCGCGATCGCCGCGCCCTCCTTCAGGAATTCCGGGTTCGAAACCACGTCGAAATCGACCTGCACGCCGCGCGCGATCAGCGTCGCGCCGACCGTCGCCTTGACCTTGTCCGAGGTCCCGACCGGCACGGTCGACTTCGTGATCACGACCTTGTAGTCGGTCATGTGCTCGCCGATCGAGCGGGCGACCGCCAGCACGTGGCGCAGGTCCGCCGAGCCGTCCTCGTCGGGCGGCGTGCCGACCGCGATGATCTGGAACAGGCCGTGGTCGACCGCCGCCTTCGCGTCGGTCGTGAAGGCGAGCCGCCCCTGCTCCCGGTTGCGGGCGATCATCTCGTCGAGGCCGGGCTCGTGGATCGGGACCTCGCCGGCATTCAGGCGCGCGATCTTGGCCGCATCGACATCGACGCAGATCACGTCGTTGCCGGCGTCCGCCAGGCAGGCGCCGGTCACGAGACCGACGTAACCTGAGCCGAAGATCGTGATCTGCAAGATATATCCCTGATTTTTCTCGAAAAAGCGTCGGGCAGCCTACCGAAAGGAGGCGCTATGGTAAAGCGGCGGACGCCGCCACCGTGAAGCAATTCTCAGACGGGATGATGCGGCTCGACAGGCCGGGCAAAAACCGGCTTGAGGGCGTCGGGGACGAGCTTCCACAGGAGCTCGGCCCGGTACATCAGGCCGACGACCGCGACCCCGCATGCGGCGAGCAGCACGAATGAAACGGTGTCCGACAGGCCCGCGTAATGGGCGACGACGCCGAAGGCTGCGAGCAGCAGCGCGAGCGTCGTGAGGATGGCGAACGTGCCGCGCACGCCGAAGCCGGCCGCGAGCAGCTGGTGGTGGAAATGCTTGCTGTCCGGAAGGAACGGCGAGGTGCCCCGCAGCAGGCGCCGGACCGTCGACCAGACGACTTCGTAGACCGGCAGCGCAACGACCCACAATGTCGTGACGGGCGCGACCTCGCGGCCCGCGCCCTGCGAAACCTGGAGGCACAGCCAGGCGACGCAGAAGCCGAGCAGAGTGCTGCCGGAGTCGCCCATGAAGCAGCGCACGCGCCGATTGAACTGCGACGGCATGTTGAAGACGAGGAATGCCGCCACGGATCCGGCGACGACGAGGCTCTGGCCGGCACCGCCATCCGCGCCGGAGACGACGGCGAGCGCGACGAAACCAATGAGCGCGATCGCGCCGGCGAGGCCGTCGAGGCCGTCCAGCATGTTGAACGCGTTGATCGCGGCCATGACGATGGCAACCGTGAAGATCACGGAGCCGAAGGTGGAGAACTCGATAGGCCCGGTGCCCAGCGGATCGCCGAGCGTCGTGACGGCGGCGCCGGCGCCGACCATCAGGATCAGCGCGGCGATGACCTGCACCGGCAGGCGCGCCCAGGGAGAGATCTCGAAACGGTCATCCACGAGCCCGACGGTGACCAGCACGCTGCAGGCCGCGAGGAATGCCGCGGCGGGTGCCGCCTGCGGCGGCAGCAGGCCGCCCCCCAGCACGATGCCAAGGAGCATGGCGAGACCGCCGACGATCGGCACGTCGCCAAAGTGAGTCTTGCGTCCGCCCGGCCGGTCGACCAGGTCGACGGCGATTGCGAGCGGCCGCAGAGCGAAGATCGCGAGCAGCGTCAGCGCGAAACTGGCCGCGGCTGGCAGGAGCAGATGTAGCACGATCCTTCCCTTCCCGAATCCGGCCCAGCCCCCTGCGCGGTGCGGAGTATACAGAAGCGGTCAACCATTCGACAGCGGCCACCCCGCTCGCTCAGAATCGGGCCGCCCTATGCCGCAACAGCTGCTTTTCCTCGAGCTCAACGAGATCAATTTCGACTACGTCGCGTGGTACGTCGGACGGGGCGGACTGCCGAACCTCGGCCGCCTGATCCGCCGTAACGGGGTGGCACGCACGGTCTCCGAGCAACGCTACGAGGACCTCGAACCCTGGATCCAATGGGTCACTGCCCATACCGGGTTGCCGCTCGCGGCGCATGGCGTGTTCCGCCTCGGCGACATCGTCAAGCGCGACCTGCCCCAGGTCTGGGACCAGCTCGAGAGCCACGGGTTCACCGTCGGCGCGATCAGCCCGATGAACGCCACCAACCGCCTGCGCCAGGCGGCGTTCTTCGTGCCGGATCCGTGGACCGCGACGCCGCCCGCTGCCACCCCGCGGCTCGCGGCCCTGTACCGGGGCATCGCGCAGGCCGTGAACGAGAACGCCCAGTCCAGGATTTCGCCGCGGTCCCTGGCGGGACTGTTGGCAGGCTTCGCCGCGTATGCGCGCCCGGCGAACTACGGCAGCTACCTGCGGCTCGCGGCCTCGAGTCCGCGCTGCCCGTGGCGCAAGGCGCTGGTGCTGGACCTGCTGCTCGCGGACGTGTTCGTCAGGGAAGTCCGTCGGACGTCGCCGGATTTCGCGAGCCTGTTCCTCAACGCGGGCGCCCACATCCAGCATCACTACCTGTACTCGTCCCCCTGTTACGACGGACCGCACCGCAATCCCGACTGGTACCTGCCGGCCGGCGCGGATCCGGTACTGGAGTCATACGCGCTCTACGACCGCATCGTCGGCCAGGTCATCGCCGCCTTCCCGGACGCGCGCATCATGGTCGCGACCGGGCTGCACCAGGACCCGCACGATCGCGTGACGTACTACTGGCGGTTGCGCGAGCATGCGGCGTTCCTGTCGCGGATCCGCATCGAGTGCCGGCGCGTCGAGCCGCGCATGTCGCGCGACTTCCTCGTGGTCTGCGATTCCGCGGCGCAGGCGGCGCGCGCCGAGGCGCGCCTAGCCGGCGCCATCGCGGCCGACGGCGCGCCGCTGTTCGCGATCGACAACCGCGGATCGGACCTGTTCGTGGAGCTGGTCTATGCCGGGGAAATCGGCCCGGGATTCACCTTCTCCATCGACGGCGAGACGTTCACGGGCCTCGACCGGGACGTCGCGTTCGTCGCCCTGAAGAACGGCCGGCACAATGGAATCGGATACTTCCTCGACAGCGCCGCCTCGCCGGATTCGCTGCCGGCGCCGGAGTTCCCGCTCGCCGAAATCCATTCGCGCATCCTGGATGCGTTCAACGCAGCCGGCTGCGGTACGCCCGCTGGATCAGCGGCTGCGGCAGCATCCGGAAGATGAAGCGCAGCACGGGATAGACGTAGCGCCAGCTCACGCCGAAAAGCCGGCGAATCCCGCGGCAGGAGATCCGGAACTCGTCGATCGCGCGGCCGGACCCGCGGCGGCGGAAGAATTCCTCCGACACGGTCATGTCCACCAGGACCTCGTCGAGGCTCGAGATGCCGAGCCCGAGCGCTAGGCACTCGTACCACAGGGCCCAGTCCTGGTTAACGGCGACTTCGGGATAGTGCACGAAGCGCTCGATCGCCTCGCGCCGGAAACAGACCGTCGGATGCGCGAGCGGGTTCCGGCGCGCGATGAAGCGGCGCACCTCGTCGCGGTCCGCCGGATAGCGCACGGTCCGCAGCACGCGACCGCCCGCGTCCACTTCGCGGATCGCACTGCCCAGGATGTCCACGTCCGGGCGCGACTGCAGCGCCGCGACCTGGGCTGATATCCTGTGCGCGTGGGAAAAATCGTCGCTGTCCATGCGGAACACGAAGGCCTCGTCGATGAGCACGTCCAGCAGGCGGTTGAGTGAGCGCGCGAGCCCTTGGTTGACCGTGTGATGCAGGACCCGGTGGATTTTCCCGGCGTGCTGTTCCAGCACGACGGCCGTTTCCGGCTGCAGCGGCCCGTCTACGCACAGGTAGATCCGCACGGGCCCGCCCCGGTAATCCTGGCGCTCGATGGACTCGAGCGCGCGCTCGAACAGCGCCGGCGTGTCGCGCACGAACACGGACATCAGGACGCCGACCGGGACGCTCGTGGATTCCTGCACCGCCGGACTCTATAGCAGAAGGATGCGATGCGCGTAGGAGTGACCGGCGCAGCCGGGTACATCGGGAGTCGCCTCGTCGAGCGCCTCAGGCACGCCGGCCACGACGTGCTCGCGCTGGACCGCGCGGCGCCCGCGCCGGGTGCGGTGACCGGCACTTCGTTCCTGCGCTGCGACCTGACGGAGCCTGCGGCCTACGAGGGCGCCCTGACCGGCCTCGACCTCCTCTGCCACCTGGCCGCCGCGAAAGGCGACTGGGGCATCAGCGACGAGGAATACGCGCTCGACAACGTGGTTGCGACCGCGACGCTGCTCGAATGCGCGCACCGGGCCGGCATCCGTCGCTGGGTCTTCTACAGCACCGTGTCGGTGCTCGGGCCGAGCGACACCGCCCTCGACGAGGGCGCGCCGCGCCGGCCCGCCAACCCGTACGGCGCGTCCAAGGCCGAGTGCGAGTCGCTGCTCGAGCGTTACGCCGCCAAGACGCCCGACGCGCGGATCGTGGTGATCCGCCCGTCAGTCGTGTTCGGCCCGGGAAACCCGGACAACACCAACATCTACCGGCTCATCGACGCGATCGACCGCAACCGCTTCGTCATGATCGGCCGCGGCGGCGAAGTGAAGACGACGTCCTACATCGACAACCTGCTCGATGCGCACGCCTTCCTGGCGGAGCGCGAGCGAAGGCGGCCGGCCACCGGCGTCGAGATCTTCCATTACGTGGACGAGCCCGGCGAAACGACGGCCGAGCTGGTCACGCGGATCGACGCCCTGCTCGGCCGCCGGCCGCGCCGCTTCCGCCTGCCGCTCGCGCTCGCGGCACCGCTCGCGCTCGCCGGCGATGCGGCCGCAAGCCTGTTCCGCGTGGACCTGCCGATCACCAGCGCGCGCGTGCGCAAGTTCTGCACCGCGACGAATTTCGCCGCGCGCCGCATCCGCGGCGAAGGGTTCGTGCAGGCGGTCGGCAACGCCGAAGCGCTGCGGCGGACGGTGGAATGGCACCGGGCTCAGGCGACGAGCCGCGAGACGTCCACGACGTAAGTCCAGCGCACGCCCTCGTGCGCCGAATCGATCGAGATCCGCGTGCCGTCCGGGCTCCAGCGCGGATGCAGGTCGCAGCGCTCCGCTCCGTCGTAGCGCCAGGGCGAGTGGAAGGCGCCCGCCTCGAGCACGAGGCCAGCGTCGGGCCGGCACAGCAGCAGGCGGCGCATGCGGCCGCGGTCGGGATAGGAGTCGGTCACGAGCCAGCGCCCGTCGGGCGAGAAGGACGGGTGGCCGTCGCCGTACCGGTCGAGCGTGCCGGCGCCGCAGGCCTCGCGCGCGCCGGTCGTGACGTCGAGCAGGTAGTAGCGATCGCCCTTGTCCGGCGCCCTTGCCCACACCAGCAGGCGGCGCTCGTCGCGCCAGGCGTAGTGCGACACCATGCGGTGGTCGAGCAGCAGGCGCCGGTTCGAGCCGTCGGCATCCGCGACGTACAGGCGCGAGAACTTGCCGCTCGCGCCGAGCCAGCGGTGCATGAAGACGAAGCGCGTGCCCGCCGGGGAATACACGGCGTGGTTGACCTTGTGTTCGGCTGCGGCCATGTCCGCGCGCGGCTTCGAGGCCGCGAGCTCGGCGAGCGATGCGATGAGCTCGGCGGCGCCCGTGTCGAGATTGACGCGCCACAGGCCGTCGCGCTCGGGCGGCTGGTCCGGCGAGAAGTTCTGCACGGCGACGTCGTAGCCGTACTCGGGCCGGATCCGCGCCAGCCGGCGGTAGTTGAGGGACAGCGCGTCGCATCCGCCCGGATGCAGGGCCTGGATCGGCCAGGGAACGCCGCGCTCGCTGCCGTCGGGCGCCACGATGCGGCAGGCGAGCTGACCCTCGACCGCGTCGTTGAAGATCGCGCACTCGACCCCGCCGCGACGGATCCACTGCGCCATCGCGCCCTGCTGGAAGTTCCACGCGGCGCTGTCTCCCACGACCTGCACGGCGCCGGAACCGCGATCCACGGCGCAGATGTCGACCCGCCCGGCGCGTGCGCGCCAGCGGTGGAACAGATAACGGCGGCCGTCGGCGCTCCAGGGCTGCAGCCCGAAGTAACCGAAGAAGCACTCCGTCCTGCCGCTTGCGAGGTTCACGCCCTCGCCTCCGGAGGTCGCGCGCTCGATCGCGGCGGACGGATGCAGACGCAGCGCCTGCCGCCGCCCGCCGTGCACGAGGTAGTTGAAGCGCTGGTAGCCCGACTTGGCGAGCGCGCGCAGGCCGGGCGCAGCGTCGAGCAGAGCGGCCACTTTCCGTTCCAGTCGGTTGTACGGCATGGTTCGCGCGCCTAGCGCCCGCCCGGCTTGATGCCGTAGGCGTTGAGGCCGAGGACGTGCACGCCGAGCCGGTCGGCGACGACGCGCGGCAGCAGGCCGACGTCGTCGCTGAAGCCCCCGACCGCCTCGAAGCCGAAGAAACGCGGCTGCATGCCGTGGGGCTCGAACAGCCGGTCGAGGTCGCGGCGCGAGAAATAGTTGATGTGGCAATGCGGCTGCCAGTAGTGTCGCTGGCGCCACGCCGGATGGAAGCGCCGGATGTCGTTGCGGTTCGGCACGATCACGACCAGCACGCCGCCGGCGCGCAGCGACGCAGTCGCGTCGCGCACCAGGCCGCGCGGGTCGTCGACGTGCTCGAGCACGTTGTCGAAAACCACGGCATCGGCGACGCCCGCTGCGCCGCTCGCGTCGAAGAGGCCCTCGCGCACGTCGAAGCCGCGCGCGCGGCCGAACGCGGCGCGCGCCGCGCTCGGTTCGAAGCCGGTGTAGTGCCAGCCGGGGTCGCGCGAGAACACCTGGGCGAGGCCGCCCCACCCCGCGCCCACTTCCACCACGCGAAGCGCGGCGCGCGGCGCCGACCTGGCCTTCAGCGCGTTGTCGCAGACGCGCTTGATCTGCCGGTGCCTGGCCTTCTCCGGGACCTGCATCGGCGCGTCCTGCACGTGGTCGAAGGTCGTGCCCGACGGGTTCGTCACGTACAGGAAATCGCATCGGGCACAGCGTTCGATCGCGAAACCGACGCCGCGGTAGTCGATCGCGGCCTCCGGCACGGTCTCACGTGTGCCGCACATCGGGCACGAACGCGTCTGCGGCCTGCCGTTCATCGCCCCGCCCCGCCGCCGGAGAGGCGCAGGTAAAGGTCCTGGTAGCTCCTCGACATGCGCTCGGCGCCGAGTTGCTCCAGCACGCCTGCGTCCGGCGGCCGCCCGGATGCGGCGGCCGCGCGCACGATGGCGGCCGTGAGCGCGCGCCCGTCGCCGACCGGCACCGTCTCGCCGGCATCCGGAGCGAGTTGCAGCAACTCCCGGTGCGGACCGATGTCGGTGAGGACCACGCGCAGGCCGCAGGCCATGGCTTCGAGCACGGCGTTCGGCAGGCCTTCCGCGCGCGAGGCTGACACGAAGAAATCGGCCGCGCGCAGATAGGACGTGACGTCGTCGACCTGTCCCCCGAACCGGATGCGGGAATCGCCGCCGGCGTCGCGCCGGCATTCGGCCTCGAGCGGACCCTCGCCGAGGAAGATGAGCGCGAGCGCGGGATCGGTCGCGGCGCGCGCCGCGCGGACGACGAGACCCGGGTCTTTCCGCGCCGAGAGTGCGCCGACCGAGATGCCGATCCGCGCGGCCGGCGGCAAGCCGAGACGGGCGCGAAGCCCGGCGCGCTCCGCAGGCGATGCCGGGCGGAACGCCGCGGTGTCGACGCCGTTCGGGATCACGGCGGCGTCGATGCCTTGCGCGCGCAGGAGCGTCGCGAGCGTCGCCGAGCAGGCGACGACGTCGGGCAGCGCGCGAAACGCCCTGAGATGGGCATGCGCCATCCAGAGTCCTGGCAGCCGGCCGAACTTCAGCGGGTAGTCGTCGTGGGGAAAATTCCGGGCCGTGGCGACGCGCGGGACGCCTGCCAGGTGCCGCGACGAGATGACGTCGCCGCGGATGCCTTGCGAGTGCACCACACAGCCGCTGCCCAGGGGCGCGCCGACCAGCCGCTCGACGTCGCCACGCCAGCCGCGGTTCAGCAGCGCGCGCAGCCGCGACATGGACAACGACAGGATGCGGGTGCCGAGCGCCTCGAAGTCCGCCCGCATCGATTCCGCGCCCTCCGGTGACAGCGTCACGATCACCGGATCGAAGCGCACGAGGTCAAGGTGCCTCAGCAGGTTGAGGAGCTGCGACGTCGGCCCGGCGCGGCGCAACGTGGACACGAGGTACACGAGGCGCAGCCGATCGTCCCTCATGGCGCCCCGATGGGGTGCGTCGTGGCGCGCACGCGCCGGCTGTCGCGCTCGGTCTTGAGCTTCCAGAACGCGAATACCAGGAATGCGATCACGATCGGCGTGCGGACCGGGTTCGAGGTGACCATTGCGAAGACGAGGAACAGGGACAGGAACAGGATCATCAGCCCGCCGGCGGCGGGCCGCGGCCTGCCGAGGCAGTGCAAGCCTACGGCGAGCATGCCGCCGATCATCACCACGACGCTCGCGATGAACACCCACTTGCCCTGCATGTAGAAGTTGAGGTAGCCCGAGTCGATCAGCGCCGCGATCCGCGGTGCGGAAATGAGCGTGCCGAACGGGTAGTCGCGGGCCACCGCGAGCGCGGCAGGCCAGGTGTGCTGGATGCGCTGCCCCAAGGACACGTCGGCGAGGAGCCCGCTCTCGACGATTCGCGTGAAGCGGTAGAACGCCTGCTGCAGTCCGATCGTCTGCTCGATGACGAGGAGGATGGCGGCGACGCCAGCCAGCAGGATCGCGACCAGCTTAAGCTTGCGGCGGCCGTCCAGCCCGAACCATCCCACCGCGAGGATCAGGGCGGCGGTGGCGAATGCGGCCCGGGACGTCGTCATCAGGATCACGAACAGCGAGGCCAGCGTGTAGCGCAGGTCCACCGGCTCGCGGCGGGCGACGTACTGGGCGTAGAAATAGCACAGGCAGGCGACGCCGAAGACCGAGAGCGCCGTGGTGTTGGTGAAGAATCCCGCGGGGCGCAGGCCGAGTACCACCTCGAAGTTGGTCGCGACCGCCCAGGGCTCGAGGAAGCGCGTGAATGCCATCCATGCCGGCAGTACGCCGAAGTCGACGGCGATCTGCACCAACCCGTACGGTATGTTGAGCCACAGGCTGACGATCAGGAGTGCGCGGAAGCGGCGCTCGAAGCGTGGCTCCGCCACCGGCGCCGCCAGCACGACCAGCATGACCATCGGCAGCCACAGGATCGCCATGCGCAGGCTCGAGACGACGTCGTAGATCTTGCGATAGCCGAGGGCGCCGATGACGGGCGTCGCGATCTCGAGCAGGACGAAGGGGCCGACGATCGCCAGGAACAGGCGGTCGACGCGCATGCGCTGCTGCATCGCGATCGCGACGGCGCCGGCCGCGAGGCACAGCAGCCCGAGCAGGTCCGGCGCACGGATGCTGGCCTCGGCACCGAGCGAGATCCCGTAGGGATACACGTAGAGCAGCGACGCGAGGTAGACGAGCACGAGGATTTCGTACGCGCCGGCGAGGCTCCGCCCCGGAACCTGAGTCGCGGGTCGCGCGTCCACGCGCAGGACCCGAAGGCCCGCCAGGTCGGTAGCCGCAGTCGACTGCAATGTGACCTCGTGTACGGTACGCTTTCGCGATTGTAAGACGGATCCCCGACGCGTTGACGCGAAACCCGACACCCCTCTTCATCCTCGGCCGCCACCGGTCCGGGACGACCTGGCTCGCCAATGCCCTGGCGACCCTGCCCGAGGTCTATGCGCCCGAACACGCGTCGCCGCGGAAGACCCACGAGAGCGCGTTCTTTTCGCATTTGGTGCGCCACTGCAACCACGGGCGCACCGAATCGGACCTGCGCGAGATCAAGCGGCTGTTCGAGCATTCACGTTTCTTCGCGCTGACCGGCCAGGCGCAGGGGCCGGACATCCTGCGGCTCGGGCCGGCCGGTTACTTCCGCGCGATCATGGAGGCCGGCGCGCGCCGCAAGGGCGCGCGCTACTGGCTCGAGAAGACGCCTGCGCACACGATGCACTCGAGATTTCTGTCCGAGGCATTCCCCGACGCCGTCTTCGTCGCCGTGCAGCGCGACTACCGCGACGTCGTCGGGTCGAACGTCCATGGCTTCGGCACGCCGGCGTCGGCCTGGAACTGGTTCCGCCATTCCGCGGCGACCGCTGCCTACGAGAAAGTCATCGCAAGGCGCCGGGCGATCGTCGTGCGCTACGAAGACCTGCTCGCGGATTTCGCCGGTACGATGCAGGGACTCATGGCCGCGCTCGGCATCGCAGGCCCGGCGCCGCCGCCCGCGATCGAGCGGAACTCGTCGTTCGCCGACGCGCCGCCCGCGTTCACCGCGCGGCAGCGTGTCGCGATGGCGTCCGGCCGCTGGCTGGTGCGCATGCTGCCGTCGGCCGCGCTCGAGCGCGCCATCGTCGCCTGGCGCGCGCGGACGCCGGCCTCACTGCCCGGCTGGTTCCCGGCGCGCGCCGCGGATGCGCCGGCCGCATCCGAACGGAAATCATGAGTGCCGCGGGCCGGCGCGGGCGCCTCGCCGTCTTCGTCCCCTCGTTCCGCGGCGGCGGCGCCGAGCGGGTGATGCTGGCGCTGGCGCGCGGCTTCGCCGGGCGCGGCCACGCCGTCGACGTCGCGGTGGCGCAGAACGCGGGCCCCAATGCGCCGGCGGCGGATGACGCGTTTCGCGTGGTCGACCTGCGTGCCCGCCGCGCGATGGCGGCCCTGCCCGGCCTCGCGCGCTACCTGCGCCGCGAGGCGCCGGCGGTGATGCTCTCGGCCCTGCCGCACGCGAACGTGATCGCCCTGTGGGCCCGCTCGCTCGCGCGGGCGCCGACGCGCGTCGTGCTGTCCGAGCACACGACCGCGAGTCTTTCGGCCGAGCTCGGCACCCACCGGGGGGCCCGTCTCCTGCCATTCTTCATGCGGCGCGCCTATCCGAAGGCGGATGCGATCGTCGCGGTATCCGACGGCGTCGCCGAGGACCTGGCCCGGCTCCTGCGCCTCCCGCGGGCGACCGTCACGCGCATCTACAACCCGGTCGTTTCCAGGCGCCTCGATGCGCTGGCCGTGGAACCGCTCGACCACCCGTGGTTCGCGCCGGCCGCGCCCCCCGTCATTCTCGGCGTAGGCCGCCTCACGGCCGCCAAGGATTTCGGGACGCTGATCCGGGCGTTCGCGGAACTGCGCCGGCGGCGGTGCGTGCGGCTGCTGATCCTGGGCGAAGGCGAGGAACGCGGGCCGCTCACGGCCCTGGCGCGGGAACTGCAGGTGCACGACGACGTAGCGCTCCCGGGTTTCGACGACAACCCGTACCGGTACATGAAACGCGCCGGGGCGTTCGTGATGTCGTCCCGCTGGGAGGGACTTGGCAACGCCCTGGTCGAGGCCATGGCCTGCGGCGTGCCGGTGGTCAGCACGGACTGCCCGAACGGCCCGCGCGAGATCCTGGAGGGCGGCCGTCACGGCCGGCTGGTGCCGGTGGGAAACCCCTCGGCGCTCGCGGATGCGATCGACACCAGCCTCGGCGGCCCGGCCTTCCCGAGCGCGGTCGCAAGGTCGCAGGCCTTCAACGTCGAGGCGGCGCTCGATCGCTACGCCGCGGTGCTGGGGATCTGATGGCCACCGCACCGCATTTCGTCGGCATCGGCGCGCCGCGCTGCGGCACCACCTGGATCTTCAAGATGCTATGCATGCATCCCGCAGTCTGGATGCCGTGGAAGGAGATCCATTACTTCGACAGCATCGATCCCGAGACGAACTCCGGCTACGACATCCGCGACCGCGGCCGTCGCCTGCGGGCCGGCTGGCCTGCGGCCCTGCGCCGCCTCGCCGTCAGCAGCGTCCCGGGAGCGGCCGCGGCGACGCGGCGCTGGTTGCCGCTGCGCGCCATGCACGCGCCGGGTGTCGCCTGGACGTACCGCTATTTCACGGGCGATGCGTCGCTCGCCTGGTACCGCGGGCTGTTTCGCGAAGGCGAGTCGGCGGGCCTCACCTGCGGGGAGATCACGCCGGCCTACTGCATGCTGTCCCCGCCCGCGATCGCGGAATTCGCGGCCGCCTTGCCGGAGGCGCGCGCCTTTCTGATGCTCCGCAATCCGCTCGACTGGGCCTGGTCGGACCTGTGCAAGCGCCTGCGCGAGGCGGGTGCCTCGCCGGCGGCGCTCACGGATGCGGAACTGATCGCGCGCCTTGCCGTGCCGACCGGCCGAAGCCGCGCCGACTTCGGCTCGAACCTGTCCCGCTGGCTCGATCATTTCCCGCGCCAGCGACTGTTCATCGGTTCCTACGAGGACATACGCGGAGAACCGGGCCCGTTCTTCGACCGGCTGTGCGAATTTATCGGCATCGACCGGTTTCCTGCGGCAATGCGGGGGCGGTTGCGCGAGCAGGTCAACTCGTCGGCCCGAGGCACGTCGATGCCGCAGGCGGTGAGGCGTTATGCTGCGCAGCGTTACCGGGCTGAAGCTAAGATCATGGCCAGGCTGGCTGGCGGAGGGTCCCAAAGATGGCTGGCGGAAATCGAGCAAATCCTGCAATGAAACTTCCGAACCTTCGCGCCGTCGCCGTGGCGCTCGGGCTCGCCGCTTCCTGCGCCGCCTGCGGCACGGCCGGCGCACAGTCCGGTTCGCCGAAGTCCTGCGCTGCCGGCGGCGCGCCCATGGTCGTCGGCTATTTCGACCACACGGCGGCCTGGTACCGCCGCCAGCCGAAGCTGAAGCCCAACCAGAGCGCCGCGCAGGCCTGGCAACCCCCCGCGCAGGGCGGGATCGTCGTGCTCTACAGCGACGTCTCGACCGTCAAGACCGAAGAAGAAGGGGGCGACGTCGGCATCGAGCAGATCCGCGCCCGCATGCAGGAGCGCGAGGGCGACATCGAGGGTTATCTCAACGCGGCGCGCAAGAAGGGCATCACGGTCCGCATCCAGGTGCCGCCGGACATCGTTACGCACTGGGCGGCCGACCCGCAGACCCGCGACCTGCTGCGCGACTTCGTGAAGCGCTGGTCCGGGCATCCGGCGGCGACCGGGTTCTACCTGTTCGACGAGCCGGAACTGTCGGACGTACCGGCCTCGACGCTGTCCGAGGTCGCCGGCGTGATCCGCGGGATCGCGCCGAAGAGCCGGCTTTCGATCTCGATCGCCTCTTCGGCGGTCGCGGAGAACAAGCCGCTCGTGCGCTCCTACGCCACTGCCGAGCCGCGCATTTTCGACGAGCTGCTCGTCAACCGTTACCCCGTGTATCGCGCCTACGGCAACGCCTCCGCGAAAGGGGGCACCGGGATGAGCGGCAAGCTCGGGCTGCAGTCGGACAAGGCCGGGCGCGAGAACCTCATGGACAACGAGTTCCAGAACCTCGGCGACTACTACGACTCGCTGGTCGCGTCGACCAAGGTGCCGGGGCTCGGCAGCCGGCCGGTCTATGCTTCCTTCCAGGCGTATGGCCTGCGCGACGACTGTGACGGCCCCGAATGCAAGGCGACGCGCGAACGCAAGGCCCGCCGGTCGCCGACCTGGAACGAGCTTCTCTACATGTACGGCTCGGTCTGGATGTCCGGCGTCGACGGGGCCGTGCTCTACTCGCGCTACTTCTCCCTCTACGACAGTGCGCTGCGCAAGCGGCTCGACAACCTCGAGGCGCTGATGGGGCCTGTGTTCGGCGCCCTGCCCGGCTGCAAGTCCGGCGTCACCGTCCGCAGCACGACGTCGTCCCGCAAGGCATCGGCGGGGGCCCCCGCGAACGTCGTGGCGCAGCTCGCGGGCGCGCCCGGCGCGAAGTCGCCTCCCTACCTCGTGGTGCTCCACCGCAGCGCCAATCGCGAGAGCGTGCAGGTGCAGCTCGATGGCGCGCCGGGCGTGACGAAGGCGGAGGAGCTGCGTTTCGACGCCCACGGCGCAGCCCTGGAGCCCGTGCCGCAATCCCTGGAAGGCGGCGACGGCAAAGGCGGCCGGGCGTTGCTGCTGGATCTCGACGGGGTCGGCGTCAGGCTTTATCGGCTGACGTACCACTGACGGGTTGCCAGGCCGCGAGGCTGCGGCCCAGCATGGCCTCGAGCCTTGCGTTCCACGGCGCGAAGTAGGCATCGAGGCGTTCGCGGGTGGGCGCATCGAGAGGCGGAATTTCGAACCGCGCCTCGTTGATCCCGAACAGCGCAGCCCGCAGGCGCTTGCGCCCCGGCGCGCCGAGCACCGCGCGCAATGCGCCGCGCAGCAGCGGCTGGCGCCGGGCGCGGGTCACGGCTTCCAGCAGCAACGGGCTGCGCGGCACTGCCGCCTCGTTGTGGCGCCGGTCGGCCGCGGGCGCGAACCCCGCGTCGACGCCGGCGAGCCTGGCGAACAGGGCTCGGCACGCCTCCACCGGGTCGCGTTCGAGTTCTTCCAGCAGGAGCACGCTCACCCGCGCGGAGCCGAACAGGTCGACGATCGGCCCGAGGAACTCGGCGTAGCGGCCGCGGGCGAGGTACGCATCGTGCGTGCGCGCATCGTCGGCCGGCTGCGCGGCGATGCGGTCGAGCGCCTCGGCGAACGACGCAGCGGGCTCGCGCCCGCGGCGTTTCGCATACCAGAACTCCGAGTGCGCCCGCGTAACCGGCTCGCGCAGCACCAGGACGACCTGCACCTCCGGGTTGTGCGCCTTCAGGCGCGCGAGTGCCTCGCGCGAATACATCATCGCGACGCTTTTGGCGACGCGTGCCGCGGCAGTGCGGGCGTCGGCGGCGAAATGGGCGGCGAAGGCCGCGTCATAGCCCTGGCGGAAAGCCTCGTCATTCGCGAAATGGATGAATTCGCGCGCATCGTGGGTTGCGACGGCCGGGTGCTGGCCGAGGTAGGCCTTGAGCGAGGTCGTGCCCGCTTTCGGCGCGCCGACGATCATCAGGTCGATCGGCGGCGAGCCGCCGCCCGGAGGCATCGGCGCGGCCTCAGCCGCTTCGGGCAGGGTTGCGAAGGACCGCGACGAGCGTGCCGATCACGAGGCCGAGCCCGAGGCCGAGGACGGCGAACAGGAAACGGTTCGGCCAATAGGGCTTCTCCGCGACCAGCGCGGGGTCCACGACGCGGAATGCGTATTCCTGGCGCACGCTCGCGAGCATGGCGTTCTTCATCTCGGCCTCGACCAGCCCGTAAAGCGTCGCCTGCAGCGGCACCGGGCTGCTCTTGGCGAGCTCGGCCTGCAGGAACTCGAGGTTCCGCTTGGACTCGTCGATCGCCCGCGCCCGCAGGTCCCGGTTGACGTCCGCCACCATCTGGTTCGCCCATTGCGCGGCGAGCCTGGCGTCGCTCCAGTCCACCGTCACGCGCACCATGCCCGTCTCGAGTTCCTGCTCGATGCCGCGCATGCCGTCGAAACGCGTGAACGCCTTCCAGTAGGTCGGCGCCTCGTCAGGGTCGCGCCAGGCCTGCGCCTCGGCGTCCCAGTCGTCGGCGTAGAGGATCGGCAGCAGGTTGTGCTCGCGCATGAACCGCTCGGTGAAGGCGCGCGATTTCAGCGTCGCGATGGCCTCGGCCGTGGGCGTGCCGCTCTCCATGTTGAAACCCGTCAGAGCGGCCACGCCGGCGAACTGCGACGCCAGCGACGCCAGACCGGAGGTCGGCATCGCCTGGGCGGTCGGCGCGGCCAGCACCGAGGAGCGGAAGTCGGGCGTGATGACGAACGACAGCAGGACGAAGAGGACCGCGGCGCCGAGCGCCGACGCGCCGATCAGCCACTTGCCGCGCCAGATCGCCTGCCACAGGTCCGCGAGGCGGACTTCGTCCGCGTCATCCACGGCATAGACGCGAAACGCGTAGTCGCGGTCCGTGCTGCCGGCTTGCGGGGCCATGCCGGCTAGAGCCCGCCGATCGCCGCCACGGCGACCGCGAGGTTGTAGATGATCGAGGTCGAGCTCTGCCACAGGGCGAGCGCAGGCAGCCGATCGATGTCGAGCGGCACGACGATGGCGTCGCCGGCGCGAATCTCGACGTTGTCGGCCTGGCTGAACCAGCGGCTGCCGTTGGTGCCGACCACCGAACCGTTCGCGCGCACCACGTAGATCCGGTCGTCGTCCGCATTGGCGGTGAGCCCGCCGCTTGCCGCGACGTAGTCGTCGCGCTTGAGCGCGCCTTTCACGAGGTGCGACGTCGCATACTGGACTTCGCCCAGCACCATGACTTCCTGTTTGACCTCCGGGATCAGCAGGCGGTCGCCGTCGCGCAGCGCCACGTCGACTTCCGCGTTGCCCGCCAGGAGGGCCGGCAAGTCGATGACCAGCCGCCCGAGCGGCTCGGTGCGCCGCAACTGGCCGAGGATGGACTGCCCGACCGCGATCGACTGGTCCGGCGCGCGCACGCCCTGGATCGCGGCGGCCTGGCCGGCACGCAGCATCATGGTCGCGAGGTCGGTCTCGAGGCGCGTCACGAGGCGGTCGATCTGCTCGCGCTCGCGTTCCTTCAGGTCTTCGCGCAGGAACACGCTGCCTTCCGGGAACGCGAGGCTCGTCGTGCCGCCGGCGCGCGTCAGCACGCTGGAGAGCTTCTCGCCCGGCTCGATCGTGTAGCGGCCCGGGAACTGCACCTCGCCCACGATCGTGACCGAGCCCTTGCGCCGCCACTGCGACACCTGCCGGATGCTGATCTGGTCGAAGGGCTCGAGTACGAGGTCCGCAGTCGGGTCGCCGGCCAGCACCGCGGCCAGGTCGACCTCCTGAAGGTCTATGACGCGTCGCGTGCCGCCTTCGACCGCGTAACGCGTGATCTCGGCCGAGAGGCCGTAGGCGGACTCGTTGAGGTCCCCGCCCGCACGGACGAGGTCGCTGACACGCATGCCCTCCTCGAGCGGATACGTGCCCGGGGCGTGCACCATTCCGCCGATCTCGACCTCGCGTGCCGGGTTGCCGTAGACGGCCTGCTGGCGCAGTTTTCGCAACAGCGGCGCCATGACCGAGGTGCGGCCGCTGCCGATATCGAACACCGTCGCGGCGTCGAGGTTCTGCAGCATCGGGTCGTCGGGCCCGCCCGGGGCCGCGAGCGCGGCGGCGAGGTCCGCGGAGAACACCTGGATCGGGCCGGTGCGGTCGGACTGGCGCTGGATCAGGACGTAGCGCCGGTCTGCGTCGGGCTTCAGGTCGTTGACCGAGCGGATGAGGTCGGTCAGGCGCATGCCCGGTCGCCACTCGTACGGTCCCGGGCGCTGCACGTGGCCCGCGAGCGTGACGTGGTCGGTGAGCACGTCGTCGGGCAGCGGATCGATGGTGACGCGATCGCCGTTTCGCACCGCGGCCTGCTTGCCGGCGGGCTCGTCCAGGTCGAGCGTGTGCACGGCGCGGCCGCCCGAGACGTCGACGCGCTCGATGCGCGCCCTCGCCGCGTACGCCGTCGCCGTCAGGCCGCCCGCCAGGGCGATCACCTCGTTGAGCGTCTTCTCGCCGCCGAGTTCGTAAATCGCCGGCCGCTGCACTTCCCCGCCGACGGCGACGGTCGCGCCGCGCGGCGGCACGAACAGCACGTCGTTGGACTGCAGTCGCGCATCGCGGCGGCTGTCGCCTCGCAGCAGCAGGTCGTACACGTCGAGCGTCTCGATGGTGCGGCCGCCGCGCCGGAGCTGCACGCGGCGCAGCGAGCCGGACTCGGAGACGCCGCCTCCCACGAACAGCGCGTTCATCATCGTGGAGAGGCCCGTCACGACGTAGGATCCCGGCCGTTCCACGTCGCCGAGCACGAACACGCGGATCGTGCGGACCTGTCCCATCGTGACGCTCGCGGAAACGCCGATCATCTGCCCGGCGACGCGTTCATGGATGAGGTCGCGCAGCTCGCCGAAGCTGAGGCCCGCGACCGCGACCGGCCCGGTGTCCGGGAAGTTGATCTCGCCCTCGCGCGTCACGATGAAATTGAAGGTCTCGTTGCGCTTGCCGAAGAGCTGGACACGGACCTCGTCGCCGGGACCGAGCGTGTAGTCGGGCGGAACCGGCACGTCGGTCGCGGGGAAGAACGTCAGTGCGAGGTCGCGGAACATGTCGTAGCCGAAGGGCTGCAGGGCGTCTACGCCGAACCGCTCGAGCGGCAGGAGCAGCACCTCCGCGGTCAGCGGACGCAGGCTCGGCTCGGCCTCGATGCGCCGCGCGGCCTGGTTCTCGGTCAGCCCCGCCAGCGCGAGCGTGGCGACGCCCGGAAACGTGATCCGGCCCTCGCGATCGAGGACATAGGTCGAGGCCCCGAGCAGCATGCCCAGCTGAGCATTGCGCTGCACGCGCTGCTGGAACAGGCGCTCCACCTGCGGATCGACCGCGCCGCCCGACTCGATACGCGCGAGCTGCTGCAGGTCGCCCAGTTCCTCGTCGACTGTCGGCGTCGCCCCGGCGGCGGCGGCCTGGGCGCGGCGCTGTTCGTCGAGGGACACTTCGCCGCTCGCGCGTGGCAGGCGTAGCTTCACGATCACCGTGTTGCCCGCCGCCAGGACCGGCGGACCGGCGGCCTCGTCGATAGCCAGCGGCGGCGCAACCGTTGGCGCGGCCTGCTGCAGCGGTGCGCTGCTGCTGGTCGTGCCCGGCAGGACTCCGCCCGAAATGCCGAGCGACTGCATCAGCGCCTGGCGTTCGGACTCGGGCAGTTGCTGGAGCATCTGCAGCTGCTCGGCGGTCGGCGCCTGCGCGGGCACCGTTCCCGGGACCGGCGTGCTGATCAGCGGGGGTGTGGGCTGGACCTGGGCCCCGGCACCGGCGATCGCCAGCGCGGCCGCAAACCCGGCGAGGCCACGGCGGATCGACGGCCGACACGACTTGTCCTTCACTGAAACTCCCAGGTCCATTGCACGAAGCCCCGCAGGTCCTCCGAGTCGCCGGGCGGGCCTTCCCGTTCGCGCCGCTCGTAGCCGACCGCGAGACTGAGGTCGCCGCCCCACAGCGAACGCCGATGATACAGGTCGGCGGAGCGGATTTTAGCGGCAGCCGGCTCGACCGAGTGCACGGGGTTCTCGCTCGCGCGGTTGACGTCGGCGGACTGGACGGCCAGTTCCCAGCTCGATCCGTCGGGATTAGCGAGCAGCAGGCCGGCGGCCACTTGTTCGCTGTCGCCGTCGAGCGCATGGCCGATCGAACGGTCGTAATACTGGTAGCCGTCCGAATAGATCACGTTCCGGTACGCGCAGCCGAAGTTCGGGTTGCTGTCGTAGAAGCTGCAGGCGGTGTCGGCGTACTCGACGTGCGCCCGCCAGGAACGGTCGCCGAAGCCGCCCGTGAGCTCGACGCCGAACAGGCCGAGATACTGGCTCGGCAGAAATCCCGCCTCGTCCTCGCCGATCATCTGGCCGTAGACGGCGATCGGCGCGAAGGGCAGCGACCAGCGCGCGTCGAAGCCCGCCATCTGGTTGCCGGGCTGCTCCTCGAGCGGCTGGTCATTGTCGTTGCCGGTGAAAAGATCCCAGAACGTGTCCCAGCCGCAGGGTCTTCCCTCGCCGCACCACTGCGCGCTGCGCGAGAGGCCGACCTCGACGCGTCGGTGCGGCTTCCAGGTGATGCGCGCGCCGAAGAAGCGCGCGTCCGGCGCGTCAGCGCGGCTGCCTTCGAGCTGCCCCATGGTCGCGGCGACGCGGAACTGCCCGATCCAGCGCAGCCAGGGATGTTCGATGGCATCGGAATAGTTGCGCTCGACGGTGATCGACGGGATCGGCCGCGCATTGCTGCCGTAGATGAGGCTGCCCTCCCAGCCCGGCCCCCACCAGCGGTCGATGTAACCGGCATGCAGCATCCAGTTGCCGAGCACGACGGCGGCGTAGCTGCCATCGGGCCGATACGTCTTGCCGTCGTCCGCGTCCGCGACGGCGGTGGCTTGCGCGCGGAATGCGAAACGCTCGCCGGTGTATTGCACGCCGGCCGCCAGCTCGCCCTCCTCCCGCGGCGTGTCACCGAAGCGGCGCAGGGCCATCGGCTGCTCGGAGCCGGCGATGCGCAGTTCTCCGGTCAGGTGGCCGGTACGCGTGGCGACGCCCGCCGCGGCCTGCACGCGCGCGAGAGCGGCAGCGAGCCAGGCCGGCTCCCCGGCCCCGGGCGATTTGCCGCCGACGTCGCGCGCGACCTCTGCCCAGGACACGGGCCAGGCCGTGAGCGGTGCGCGCACGATGCCGGCATCGGCGAGGAGTTCCAGGTCGTGGCGCAGGCGCGCATCGCCCGGCGCGATCCACGGGTCCGCAAAAGCCTGCGCCATCGCGAACGACAGCATGCAGGCGGGCAACACAGCCGCCAGTCTCATTTGGGGTCGGGAATCAATCCGCAAGTGCCTGACGCACTTTACAATATCCACTCACCGCCGGCGACGGGCCGCGATCCAGCGCGCCAGGTCCCCCAGTTCCGGCGGGACCGGCGCCTGACCGAATGGCAGCAAGCTCACGCAGATCTTCTTGCCGAGCTCCACACCCCACTGGTCGAAGGGATTGATGTCCCACAGGACGGACTCGACGAAGACCTTGTGCTCGTAGAGCGCAATGAGCGCCCCGAGCGTCGGCGGGTCGAGGCGCGCGAAGGCGATCAGGGACTGCGGCCGGCTGCCCGGATGCACCCGGTGGGGGTCCGGCGACTGATGGCCGGCCATCAGCGCCTGCATCTGGGCGAGACAATTGGCGATCGAAAGCTCGTCTGCGCCAGGGTCGGCCGCGCCCTCGAGCGGCAGCAGGAAGTCCGCGCTGACCGCAGCCGTGCCCTGGTGCAGGAGCTGGAAGAAGGAATGCTGAGCATTCGAGCCGGGCTCGCCCCAGATCACCGCGCCCGTCTCGGCCGCCACCGGCGCGCCGGCGCGTGTCGTTCGCTTGCCGAGGCTTTCCATCTCGAGTTGCTGCAGGTAGGCCGGCAGCCGCGCGAGCCGCTGCGTATACGGCAGCACCGCATGGCTCGCGCAGCCCTGCAGGTTGCGGTTCCAGTGCGCGATGAGCCCGAGCAGCAACGGGAGACTGTCGGCAGGGCGGCTCGAGCGGAAGTGCGCATCCATCGAGTGCGCGCCCGCCAGCATCGCCTCGAAATGGTCGCTGCCGACCGCAAGCTCGAGCGCGAGGCCGACGGCCGACCACATCGAATAGCGCCCGCCGACCCAGTCCCACATCGCGAAGCGCGCATCGGCGCCGACGCCGAACTCGTCCATCGCCGCGTGGTTGGTTGAGACCGCGGCGAAGTGATGCGGCACGGCCGACTCACCCAGCCGCCCCGCGAACCACTGGCGCAGTCTGCCGGCGTTCGCGAGCGTCTCCTGCGTCGTGAAGGTCTTGGAGCAGACGATGACCAGCGTGCGCGCCGGATCGAGGGCGGGCGCCAGGTCCGAGAATTGCGTGCCGTCGACGTTCGAGACGAAGTGCGTGCGCAGGAGCCCCGCGTCGTACGGCGCGAGCGCGGCGGTCGCCATCGCGGGACCGAGGTCGCTGCCGCCGATGCCGACGTTCACCACGTCGGTGAAGCGCTCGCCGGTAGCTCCCGTCAGGCGGCCGGCGTGGACGGCACTGACGAAGGCCCGGCACTGCGCGCGCACGGCCTGTACCTCGGCGTGCAGCGGAGCGAGCGTCGGCGGCAGGCTCGCGCCGGCCGGGGTGCGCAGCAGCGGATGGAGCGCCGCGCGGCGTTCGGTTTCATTGACAGCCTCGCCGGCGAAGAGCGCCGCCCGGCGCGCGTCGAGTCCTTGCGTCGCGGCAAACCCGAGCAGAGCCTCGAGCGCGGGCGCATCGAGCCTCTGGCGGGTGAAATCCAGCAGCAGCCCGCAGGCCTCGCGCGAGAACCGCCCGAACCGGTCAGGATCCGCGGCGAAATGCGCAGCGACCGGCATGGCGGCCAGGCGTGCCGCCGCCTGCACGAGCGAGTCAGCCAAGGTTCGTGACCCGCGGGTCGGGCGGACCGCCGTCGCGGTAGTAGTCGAGGTACCAGGCAACGAACTTCGCGACGCCCTCCTCGACCGGGGTCGCGGGCCGGTAACCCACTTCGCGCACGAGGTCCTCGGCGTCGGCCCAGGTGTCGGGCACGTCGCCGACCTGCAGCGGCAGCAGGTTCTTCTGTGCCTTGAGCCCGAGGCAGTCCTCGAGCACCTCGATGTACCGCATCAATTCGACGGGCCGGTTATTGCCGATGTTGTAGAGGCGGTACGGCGCGCGACTCGTCGCCGGATCCGGGTCGTCGCCGTCCCATCCCGGGTCCGGAGCGGCCACGTGGTCGAGCGCCGCGACGACGCCGCCCGCGATGTCGTCGACGTAGGTGAAGTCGCGGCGGTGGTTGCCGTAGTTGAAGACGTCGATCGGCTGGCCGGCGAGGATGTTGCGCGTGAACTGGAACAGCGCCATGTCGGGCCGGCCCCAGGGCCCGTAGACGGTGAAGAATCGCAGTCCCGTCACCGGCAGGCCGTAGAGCGAGGCGTACGTGTGCGCCATCAGCTCGTTCGCTTTCTTGGTCGCTGCGTAGAACGACAGCGGATGATCCACGTTCTGGTGCACCGAGAACGGCATCTTCGTGTTGGCGCCGTAGACCGAGCTGGTCGAGGCGAATACCAGGTGGGCCGCACGGTGGTGCCGGCAGCCTTCCAGCACGTGCAGCGTGCCGGTCAGGTTGCTCTCCGCGTAGGCATGCGGATTCTCGATGGAGTAACGCACGCCCGCCTGCGCCGCGAGGTGCACGACGCGCTCGAACGCCCCGTCCGCGAACAGCTTTTCCATCGCCGCGCGGTCGGCGAGGTCGATGCGCTCGAAGCGAAAGCCGGCGTGGGCCCGGAGCCGCGCGAGGCGCGCCTGCTTGAGCGTCGGGTCGTAATACGCGTTGAGGTTGTCGAGGCCGACGACCTCGTCACCGCGCGCCAGCAGGCGCCCGGCGACGTGGAAGCCGATGAAGCCCGCCGCGCCGGTCACGAGCACCCTCATCAGAGCCTGCCGTCGGCCTGCCCGCGCTCGAACAGGTACTTCACGTCGTAGAGGACATGCTTGCGCTTCGCGAAGCGCCGTATCTCCGTCGGCCGCATCGCCGCGAACTCGCGATGCCCGACCGCCAGGACGATGCCGTCGTAGCGGCCGCGCTGGGGCCGCTTGATCAGTCGGATTCCGTACTCCTGCTCGGCTTCCTTCGCGCTCACCCACGGGTCCCACACGTCGACGCGCGCGCCGATCGAGGCGAGCTCCGCGACGACGTCGGCGACCTTCGAATTCCGGAGGTCCGGCGTGTTTTCCTTGAACGCGAGGCCCATCACGAGGATGCGCGAGGACTTCACGTGGATGCGCTTCGCCGCCATCAGGCGCACGATCTCGCCCGCGACGTACAGCGACATGTTGTCGTTGATGCGGCGGCCCGCGAGGATCATCTCGGGGTGATAGCCGATCTGCTGCGCCTTGTGCGTCAGGTAGTACGGGTCGACGCCGATGCAGTGGCCGCCGACGAGGCCCGGGCGGAACGGCAGGAAGTTCCACTTGCTGGCGGCGGCGTCGAGCACCTCCTGGGTGTCGATGCCGAGCCGGTTGAAGATCATGGCGAGCTCGTTGACGAGCGCGATGTTGACGTCGCGCTGGGTGTTCTCGATCACCTTGGCGGCTTCGGCGACCCGGATCGAGGACGCTGGATGGGTGCCGGCCTTGACGATCGAGCCGTAGAGCTTGTCGACGAACGCCGCGGCCTCCGGCGTGGAGCCGGACGTGACCTTGCGGATCGACGTCAGGCGGTGCTCACGGTCGCCCGGGTTGATGCGCTCGGGGCTGTAGCCGGCATAGAAGTCGCGGTTGAACTTGAGCCCCGACCGCCGCTCGAGGATCGGCACGCAGATTTCCTCGGTGCAGCCGGGGAACACGGTCGATTCATAGATGACGATGTCGCCGCGCTTCAGCACCCGCCCGACGGTGTCGCTCGCCCGCTCGAGCGGCCCGAGATCCGGCCGCTTGTCGCCGTCGATCGGCGTCGGCACCGTCACGACGTAGACGCGGCACGAGCGCAGGTCCTTCGGTTCCGACGAGAAGCGCAGGAGTTTCGCGGCTCGCAGTTCCCGCGAATCCGCCTCGAGGGTGCGATCCTTGCCGCGGCGCAGCTCCGCGATGCGCTCCGGGTTGATGTCGAATCCGGTCGTGTCGTAGTGCTTGCCGAACTCGACCGCCAGCGGCAGGCCGACGTAGCCGAGGCCGATCACGCCGATTCGGCAGCTCCTGAGCGACAGCTCCGGCACTCGCTTATGGGCCATGGCCGCCACCTGCACGGAAGATGGCGCGGATGTTAGATGCCCGGTCGATCGCTTGCAGCGCGCACTCGTGCGCGGCCAGTTCGGCCTCGGTCGCGCGGATGACCGGGATGCAGACCGCGCCGCGCGCAACCGGCGCGGCGGCGACGGCCATGCCCGTGCCCGACGGACTGCCGTCGAGGCCCAGTGCCGCCTGGCCGCCGCTCATCGCGAGGTACACCTCGGTCAGGATGCGCGCATCGAGCAAGGCCCCGTGCAGGTCGCGGCCGGAGTTGTCGACGCCGTAGCGCTTGCACAGCGCATCGAGGTTGTTGCGCTGGCCTGGGTGCATGCGTCGCGCGAGGGTGAGCGTGTCGTAGACGCGGCAGTGGTCGGCGATCCGCGTGGCCCGGCCGGCGGCGGCGAGCTCGGCGTCCAGGAAACCGACGTCGAACTCGGCGTTGTGGATCACGAGTTCGGCGCCCTCGACGAACGCCAGGAATTCCTCCGCCACGTCGGCGAATCCCGGTTGGGACTCGAGGAACTCGTTGGTGATGCCGTGGACCGCGAGCGCCCCCGCCTCGACCTGGCGGCCCGGCCGCAGGTACCGGTGCCATCTCTGGCCGGTCGGGCGCCGGTGACGGAGCTCGATGCAGCCGATTTCGATGATGCGGTGGCCTTCGGAGACTTCGAGTCCGGTGGTTTCGGTGTCGAGGACGATCTGGCGCACGGGTCGGAAGGATACCAGCTAGGCCGCCGGCAGGCCTTCCTGAAGCTCATCGATGCCCCGGTTGGCGAGGGCGTCGGCGCGCTCGTTCTCCGGATGGCCCGAGTGGCCGCGCACCCAGTGCCATTCGACGTCGTGGGCCGCCGCGAGGACGTCGAGGCGCTGCCAAAGGTCCCGGTTCTTCACCGGCTTGCGGTCGGCCGTGCGCCAGTCGCGCCGCTTCCAGTCCGCCATCCAGGTGGTGATGCCTTCGCGCACGTATTTCGAATCCGTGTAAAGCGACACTTTGCAGCGCCGCTGCAGAGCTTCCAGCGCGCGGATCGCCGCGGTGAGCTCCATGCGGTTGTTGGTCGTGTCCGCCTCACCGCCATGAAGCTCGCGCTCGCGGCCGCGATAGCGCAGCACGGCGCCCCAGCCGCCGACGCCCGGGTTGCCGCGGCAGGCGCCGTCGGTATAGATCTCGACGCGGCTCAAGTGTCGCGCCGCGCGGCCGGCTCGGCCAGCCCGCCGATGACGGCAGTGCGCAGTCGCTTGCGCATCCTGACCGGCGTCATCGAATACACGCGCTTGCGCGCATGGAGCAGGTAGGCGCCGGAAAAGCGCGGCCAGGCTCGGCGTCCCATGCGCTCGAGGAATCCGCGCGCGGGCGCAGTGCGCAGGCCCGGAATCGGCGGGGCATAGAGGTAGCGCTCAGTGGGCCCGACCTCGAACCCGACCAGCTTCAGCCAGTCGGCGAGCCGCGCGGCAGGGATCGTGCGCGCGATTCCCGGCGGGCAGCCGCCGCGGGTGAAGGCATTGCGGATCGACCAGCTCCCCAGCGGGTCGAAGCCCAGCACCACGAGCTCTCCCTCGCCCGCGAGGACGCGTGCGGCCTCGCGCAGCACCTCGTGCGGGTCCGGCGCGAACTCGAGCGTGTGCGGCAACAGCATGACGTCCACGCTGTCGGACTGCAGCGCGAGTGCCGCCGGCTCGGCGACCAGCGCGGCCCCCGGCACCGGCCGCCCCGTCACGAGCGCGGTGCGGCGGGTGCGCGCCGCGGCGAGGAAAGTCTCGGCGGTGCCCCACTCCCCGACCTGCACGCAATGCAGCCCGAACGCGCATTCGAGGGTGGCGGCTGCCACGGCGCGCTCCTGCTCGAGCAGGAGGCAGCCGAGCGGGCCGGCGAGCCAGGCGTCGAGTTCGGACTTGTGCGGGGCCATGCGGAAAGCATACCCGCGGGCCGCAGCCTCGGGCCAGTTACACTCGGGCATGCTCGACGTGCGGCCCATTCCGGCCTTTCGCGACAACTACATCTGGCTGATCCGCGGTGCCGTCGACCCGCGTGTCGTCGCGGTCGTGGATCCCGGCGATGCCGGGCCGGTCCTCGCCGCGCTCGCGCACGAAGGACTTTCGCTCGCGGCCATCCTGGCGACGCATCACCACGCCGATCACGTCGGCGGCGTGCCGGCGCTCGTCGCGGCGACCGGAGCACGCGCGTTCGGGCCCGCGCGGGAACGCATGCCGGATCGCGTGCAGCCGCTCGCGCAGGTGATCGCGCGACGATTCCCGAACTCGGCCTCGAGTTCACCGTGCTGGACGTCCCCGGCCACACCGCCGGCCACATCGCCTACGCAGGCCACGGTGCCGTCTTTCCCGGGGACACGCTGTTCAGCGCGGGCTGCGGCCGCCTGTTCGAAGGCACGGCGGAGGACATGCTGCAGTCCCTGGACCGCCTGGCGGCATTACCCGGTGAAACCCGCATATTCTGCGGTCACGAGTACACGGAAGCCAATTTACGGTTCGCGATGGCCGTGGAGCCTGCCAACTCGGACATAATGGACTATGTCAAACGGGCGGCCGGGCAAAGGGCCCAGGGCCGACCGACGTTGCCTTCAACCATCGAGCTTGAGAAACGCGTCAATCCTTTTCTGCGATGCCGGCATGAAGATGTCAAATCAGCGGCCGAGCGCCGGGCGGGCAGGATGCTGTCCACGCCGGTGGCGGTGTTTGCCGAGATTCGCAGCTGGAAGGATACGTTCCGATGAATGAACCGCGTTTCCGGCTACTTCCGCTTCTCGCGGCTGTCCTCGTCGCGGCCGGCTGCGCGACGACGCCGGCTCCGGCGCCCAATTCCCTGCCGGTCGAGCAGATCGTCAACGAACCGGACGAGGTAGCCTTCCCCGCGGAAGGCGCCGACGCCCCGGAACCGCCGCCGGAGGAGCTCGAGGCCGCGGCGCCCTCCGTGGAGCCGCTGGCACCCGCGGTGTCCCATGGCGACGTCATCGCGCGCATCCGCGGCGAACTCTCGCTGCCGCAGGTCGACCACCCGCGCGTGGATCGCGAGATCGAGTGGCTGCAGCGAAACCCGGACTACCTCGCGCGCGTGTTCGGTCGTGCGCAGCGTTACCTGCATTACATCGCGAATGAAGTGGAAGCCCGGGGGCTCCCGGGCGACCTAGCGCTGCTGCCGGTGGTCGAGAGCGCCTTCAACCCGTTTGCCTATTCCCGCGCGCACGCCTCGGGGCTGTGGCAGTTCATCGCCCCGACCGGCGAGCGGTACAGCCTGCGCCGCAACTACTACCAGGACCAGCGGCGCGACGTGGTCGAGTCGACCCGCGGCGCGCTCGAGTTCCTGACCAGCCTTCGGGACCGGTTCGAGGGTGACTGGTTCCTGGCGATCGCTGCCTACAACTACGGCCCGGGGAACGTGCAGCGCGCGATCAACCGCAACGCGGCGCTCGGCCGCAGCACGGATTTCTTCTCGCTGTCGCTGCCCGCCGAGACGCGGGCCTACGTGCCGAAGCTGGTCGCGCTCGCGAAAATGGTGCGCGAGCCCGAGCGCTACGGCTTTTACCTGCCGCCGATACCCGACACGCCCTACTTTCGCGTCGTCCCGACCGGCGGCCCGGTGGACCTGCGCCTGATGGCGGAGATCGCTGGGGTGGACACCGAGGAACTGCACGCCCTCAATCCGTCGTGGAACCGCTGGATCACGGACCCGGATGGGCCGCACCGGGTGCTCGTGCCCGAAGTCGTGGCCGACGGGTTCGCAGAGAAGCTGGCGGCCCTCGACGGCAATGCCCGCGCACGCCTCGTGGTGCATACGGTTGCGCCAGGCGAGTCATTCACGTCCATCGCCGGCCGCTACAAGGTGCCCGAGTCTTTCGTCGACCGCATGAACGGCGGCAAGCGCCTCGGCCTGCGCCCCGGCGATGAACTGTGGGTGCCGGCCGGCGACGTTTCGCAGTTGCGCGCCGGCCTCGGCGCCGACATGGAACGGCGCGTCCACCGCGTCAAGAGCGGCGAGTCGCTGTGGAGCATCTCGCGCCGCTACGGCATGACGGTCTCGCAGCTCACGCGAATGAACCACATGTCCACCAAGACCGTGCTGCAGCCGGGCCAGCGCCTGCAGGTGGCCGGCAGCGGCGGCAGCGCCGCTGCGGAATCCTCCGGCGGCACACCGAAGGTCGCGGCTGCGAATGGGAAGGTCAATTACAGGGTCCGGCGTGGCGACACGCTTTCGGGCATCGCGCGCCGCTTCGAGGTCACCATCCACGAGCTGCAGGCTTGGAATAACATGGGCCGCAGCACGTCGCTGCGTGCCGGCCAGTCCCTGACGATCCACGTCGGGGGAGGCGCGAACGTCGGCGGCTGAGTCCGGGCGGAGGGAAGGCATGGGGTTCCTGGCAGGCAAGAAGGCCCTGATCGTAGGGCTCGCGACCGATCGTTCCATCGCGTACGGCATCTCGCAGGCGATGAGGCGCGAGGGTGCCGAGCTCGCATTCAGCTACCAGAACGAGCGCCTCAAGGAACGCGTGGTCGAGATCGCGAACGAGCTAGGATCCAGGCTCGTGATGCCGATGGACGTCGGCATCGATGCGGAGATCGACGCGGCGTTCGCGCGCCTGCGCGCCGAGTGGACCTCGCTCGACGTCCTCGTCCACTCGGTCGCGTTCGCGCCGCGCGAGGCGCTCACCGGCGGCTTCGTCGAGTCGACGACGCGGGAGAACTTCGCGGTCGCTCACGACGTGTCGAGCTACAGCCTGACCGCGCTCGCGCGCGCCGCCCTGCCGCTGATGGAGGGTCGTGCGGGCGCCATACTCACGCTCTCCTACCTCGGCGCCGTGCGCTCGATCCCCGCCTACAACGTCATGGGACTCGCGAAGGCGAGCCTGGAGGCGAACGTGCGGTTTCTCGCGGCCGACCTCGGCGCAAGGAACATCCGCGTGAACGCGATCTCCGCGGGACCGATCAAGACGCTCGCCGCCGCGGGCATCCCGGGCTTCCGCAAGATGCTGCACCACGTCGAACAGGTCTCGCCGCTCAAGCGCAACGTGACCGTCGAGGACGTGGGCAATGCCGCGGCATTCCTGTGCTCCGACCTGGCGGCCGGCATCACCGGCGAGACGCTCTACGTCGACGCCGGCTATTCACACGTCGGAATGAGCTTCGCCGAATAGCGGATCCATCAGCCGCGCGCATTCGGCCGGTCGGGAACCCTCGCTCGCGCCGGAACTTTATGCGCTCGCTCGGGGACCCGCCCGGCCTATGCGCGCGGCGGGCGATGCGCTATTCGAAGAGTTTCGGGTTGATGTCGATGTCAGAATTGGCGCGCATCGAGGTGATGTAAACGGTGGCGTCCAGCATTGCCTGGCGATCGCGCGCTTCGTCGCCAGCCTGGCGGCGAGCTTCGGCGGCCTTCGCGGAAAGCTGGCCTTTCTGGGCGGATGTCACGGTCCAGAGCGCGGTGTCTCCGTTCGCGAGCGTCGCCACGCCGTAGCGTGGCTTCCCGTCACGCAGGGGCGCCCGGAACGCGGCGTCGCGCACCTCCGGCGGCATGCCGGGATCCTGGCGGCCGACGGGCTTTGGCGCGTGCGTCGCGTCCTCGCCCGTCCAGCGTGACGCATCCGCCGGCCAGGCGGCCCCTTCCTCAAGGGCAGCGACGATCTCGCCGGCCCTCGCGGCGGCGAGCTTGCCGGCAGCCTCGAGCCGCGCGGACTCCAGGACTTCGGCACGCACTTCCTCGAGCGGCTTCGGCCGCGCGGGCTCGTGGGACCTGACGGCAAGCGCAACCACCTTGCCCGGAGCGATCTCGACCGTACGCAGCTCGCGGCCGGCGATCACGTCCAATGAGAACACCGCCTCGGTGACTTTCGGAGTGGCACCGAGCTCGGCACTGCCCGCCCGCGTGAAGCGCTCCACCCTTTTTACCGGGAGGTTCAGCCTCGTTGCGACGGCGCCGATGTCGCCCTGTGCCTCGAACGCGGTCGTGTCGAGCTCCTCCTGGGCGTCACCGAAGGCCTTCTCGACCTGCAGACGGCGGAATTCGGGCTCGAGCTCGGCGCGAACCTCCTCGAAGCTGCGTGTGACTTCCGGCGATGCGCTCTCGAGCTTGATGACGTGCCAGCCGAACTCGGTCTTGACCGGCCCGCGGATCTCGCCCGGCTTCATGTCCCAGACCGCGTCGCCGAACGGGCCGACGAAGTCACCGCGCTCCGCCTCGCCGAGGTCGCCGCCCGCGTCCTTCGAGCCCGGGTCCTCGGACAGCTCGCGCGCCAGCGCCGCGAAGTCCTCGCCCGCGGCGGCACGCTCGTAGGCGCGCTTCGCCTTCGCCTCGGCCGCCGCCTCGTCGCCGCCTGCCGCGATCAGGATGTGGCGCGCGCGCCGGCGGCCTGCCTGCGTATACCGCGCCTTGTTCTCGTCGTAGAACTCTCGCAACGCCGCTTCGCTGACGTCGGCCTTGGCCGCGAACGCGTCGATGTCGAGCTCGACGAAATCCACCGTCGCGTGCTCCTCGGACATGTAACGCGACTTGTGCGCCTCGTAGTACGCGGCGACGGCGGCGTCGTCCAGCGCGACGGCCGGCTCGAACTCGCGGGCCGGCACCGCGACCCAGCCGATCGTGCGGGTCTCTTCGACGAGCGCGACGCGCCGCTCGAGTTCCGCCGGCAGCACGAAGGCCGAGCTGTAGAGCCCGCGATCGAGCTGGCGCGCCAGCACGTATTCGCGCTGCTCGGATTCGAAGCGTTCCGGCGACATGTTGATCGAGCGCAGCGCCGCGTGATACGCGTCCGGCGAGAACTTGCCGTCCACCTGGAAGGCCGGCACCTGGCGGATCGCCTCCAGCACCTCGGCATCGGTTGCCTCGAAACCGAGCTTGAGCGTGCGCTGGCGGATCAGCTCCGTACGCACCGCCTGCTCGAGGACCTGCTTCTGCATCGCGCCTTGCATTTCTTCGGGCACGCCGGCGTCGCCGAAGGCGACCTGCATGCGGGAGAGCTGCTCCTGGTATCTCTGCCGCACGTCTTCGACCGGGACCTCGCGCCCGTTGACCTCGATGCCCTGCGCGCGCGAAAGGCCGCCGAAATCGGTGCTGAAGTTGATGCCCCAGAACACGAAGACGACGCCGAGCGCGACCAGGATCGTGATCGCGAAAATCCCCTTCAGCCTGTCGTGGATGGTCTGCAGCATGCTGTGCGGTGCCCAAAAAACGGGGCGCTAGGTTAGCATGACCGCCCTGCCCCGTAGCCAGGAGCCCCTGATGCCGATCCGTGTCGCCGCCCTGCTGCTCGCCGCTTTCACCCTGCTGCCGGCCGTGCCGGCCGCGGCGGCGAAACCCGCGTTCGGGCCGATGGACGTGTTCGCGCTCGAGTGGGCGAGCGATCCGCAGATCTCGCCGGACGGCGCGCAAGTCGCATACGTGCGCCAGTCGTTCGACGTGAAGAGCGACAGCCGGCGCCGCATGATCTGGCTGGTGGACCGCGACGGCGCCGATCACCGGCCGCTCGCCGGCGGCAGCGCGAGCCAGGCGAGCCCGCGCTGGTCGCCCGATGGCAAGCGGCTCGCGTTCGTCTCGGCGGACGATGGCGGCGCGCAGATCCACATGCACTGGCTGGCGCAGGGCGTCACCGCGCGCGTCACCAACCTGCTCGACGCGCCGGCCGGCCTCGTGTGGTCGCCCGACGGTCGCCATCTCGCGTTCGTGATGCGGGTCCCCGCGAAACGCCAGCCGCTCAAGGTCGAGCTTCCGGAGGCCCCCAAGGACGCGAAATGGGCCGAGCCGCTCAAGGCCATCGACCGCATGGTCTATCGCGCCGACGGCGAGGGCTTCCTGCCGGACGCATACGCGCAGGTGTTCGTCGTGTCGGCCGACGGCGGCACCGCGCGCCAGCTCACCGAGGGCGCGTGGGACCACGATGACGTCGCCTGGTCGGCGGATGGCGCGGAAATTCTCCTGTCCGCGAACCGACACGAGAATGCGGACCTGCTGCCCGCGGACAGCGAGGTCTACGCGATCGACGTCGCAACTGGGGCGATACGCGCGCTTACCCGGCGCTTTGGCCCGGACGCGGAGCCCGCCGCCTCACCCGACGGCAAGTACGTCGCGTACACCGGTTTCGACGACGCCTACCAGGGCTACCAGCGCGCTCGCCTGTATCTCCTGCGCCGTGACAACGGCGAGGTGCGTGAGCTGGCCTCCGACCTCGACCGCGACGTCCAGAGTCCGACCTGGAGCCGAGACGGCCGCCGCATCTACTTCCAGTACGACGACCAGGGTACGACGCGCATCGCCGAGAGCGACCTCGCCGGCCGCGTGACGAACCTCGTGGAAGACCTCGGCGGCGAGGGCTGGTCGCGGCCCTACGGCGGCGGCTCGTTCAGCGTCGCACGCGACGGAACGATCGCCTACAGCGCGAACGACCCGCTCGATCCCGCGCAGGTCGGCCTGTACGACGGCGGCAAGGCGCGCCGCCTGACGCGGCTCAACGCGCAGCTGTTCGCGACCCGCGAGCTCGGCAAGGTCGAGGAGATCTGGAGCACGACCCCGGCCGACGGGCGCCGCGTGCAGAGCTGGCTGATTCGCCCGCCCGGGTACGACCCGTCGAAGACGTACCCGCTGATCCTGGAGATCCACGGGGGCCCGTTCGCCAATTACGGGCCGCGATTCGCTGCGGAGCTCCAGCTGTATGCCGCGGCCGGCTACAACGTGCTGTTCTCCAATCCGCGCGGCAGCACCAGCTACGGCGAGGAGTTCGGCAACCTCATTCACCACGCCTACCCGGGGCGCGATTACGACGACCTGATGGCCGCGGTCGATGCGGCCATCGCGCGCGGCGGCGTGGACTCCAACCGGCTGTTCGTGACGGGCGGCAGCGGGGGTGGAGTGCTCACGGCGTGGATCGTCGGCACCACCGACCGCTTCCGCGCGGCCGCGGTGCAGAAGCCGGTCATCAACTGGGCGAGCTTCGCGCTGACGGCCGACCTGCCGAACGTCTTCTACAAGTACTGGTTTGCGGCGCCGCCATGGGAAGACTACGAGGCCTACTGGCAGCGCTCGCCGCTGTCGCGCGTCGGCAACGTCAAGACGCCGACCATGGTGGTGACCGGGGAGCAGGATTTCCGCACGCCGATCGCCGAGTCCGAGCAGTTCTACCAGGCGCTGCGCATCCGCGGCGTCGACACGCTGCTCGTGAGGGTGCCGGACGCCTCGCATTCGCTCGACCGGCGCCCGAGCCAGCTCAACGCCCGCATCGCCTACATCCTCGCCTGGTTCGCCAAGCACGACGCGAATGCGGCGCCCGCCGCGGCGGCCGCGCAGAAGTGAAACGAGGAAGGGTCGTCATCGCTGACGACCCCTCGTTTGCTTGAATTGGCGGAGCGGACGGGACTCGAACCCGCGACCCCCGGCGTGACAGGCCGGTATTCTAACCAACTGAACTACCGCTCCAGGTCACTGGTGGGTGCTGCAGGGCTCGAACCTGCGACATTCGCCTTGTAAGGGCGACGCTCTACCAGCTGAGCTAAGCACCCAGCGGACCGGAATCCGGCCCCCTGGGAGGCGCGCAACTATACGGCATCGGCCCGGGAAGGCCAAGCCGGGCGACGCCGCCTCAGTGCGGCTGGATGGGCTTGACCGCGCGGCGTGCGGTGCGGCGCTCGGGCTCCTTCGGCGCCGCCACCGGCGGTGGCGATTGCGCGGCCGCGGCGGCGGTGGTGGTCGTCACCTGCGGGCTCTTCTCGAGCGCGATCTCGAGCACCTCGTCGATCCACTTGACCGGCCGGATGTCGAGCTTGTCCTTGATGTTCGCCTGGATCTCGACCAGGTCCTTCTCGTTGTCGCTCGGGATCAGCACGGTCTCGATGCCGCCGCGCTGCGCCGCCAGCAGTTTTTCCTTGAGCCCGCCGATCGGGAGGATCTCGCCGCGCAGCGTGATCTCGCCGGTCATCGCGACGCTGGCACGAACCGGGATCTTCGTCAGCGCCGAGACCAGCGCGGTGCACATGCCGGTGCCGGCGCTCGGGCCGTCCTTCGGCGTAGCGCCCTCCGGCACGTGCACGTGCACGTCCATCTTCTGGTGGTAGTCGGTTTCGAGGCCGAACAGGTCGGCGCGGCTGCGCACGACCGTCATCGCGGCCTGGATGGACTCCTGCATGACCTCGCCGAGCTGGCCGGTATAGAGGAGCTTGCCCTTGCCCGGGACCACGGCCGCTTCGATCGTGAGGAGCTCGCCGCCGACTTCGGTCCACGCGAGCCCGGTCACGAGCCCGACGCGGTTCGACTCCTCCGCGCGGCCGAAGCGGAAGCGCCGCACGCCGAGGTAGTCGCCGAGGTTGTCGGCCGTGACTTCGACCTTCTTGGTCTCGGGCTCGAGCAGCAGCTTCTTGACCGCCTTGCGGCAGATCTTCGCCGTCTCGCGCTCGAGGTTGCGCACGCCCGACTCGCGCGTGTAGTGACGGATGATGTCGAGGATCGCCGGATCGTCGACCTTGAGCTCGCCGTCCTTCAGTCCGTTCTGCTTGACCTGCTTCGGCAGCAGGAAGCGGCGCGCGATGTTCTGCTTCTCGTCCTCGGTGTAGCCGGGCAGCCGGATCACTTCCATGCGGTCGAGCAGCGGCGCCGGGATGTTGAGCGTGTTCGCCGTGCACACGAACATGACCTCGGACAGGTCGAAGTCGACCTCGAGGTAGTGGTCGGAGAACGACGTGTTCTGCTCGGGATCCAGCACCTCGAGCAGCGCGGACGACGGGTCGCCGCGGAAATCCATCGACATCTTGTCGACTTCGTCGAACAGGAACAGCGGGTTGCGCACGCCGGTGCGCGACATGTTCTGCAGCACCTTGCCGGGCAGCGAGCCGATGTAGGTGCGGCGGTGGCCGCGGATCTCGGCCTCGTCGCGCACGCCGCCGAGCGACATGCGCACGAACTTGCGGTTGGTCGCGCGCGCGATCGACTGGCCGAGCGAGGTCTTGCCGACGCCGGGCGGGCCGACGAGGCAGAGGATCGGGCCCTTCAGGCGCTTCACACGCTGCGTGACCGCCAGGTACTCGACGATGCGTTCCTTGACCTTCTCGAGGCCGTAGTGGTCCTCGTCCAGGACCTGCTGCGCGGTCGCGATGTCGTGGTGGACCTTGGTGCGCTTCTTCCACGGCATCTTGACCAGCCAGTCGACGTAGTTGCGGACGACGGTCGCTTCCGCGGACATCGGCGACATGAGCTTCAGCTTGTTGAGCTCGGCGGTCGCCTTCTCGCGTGCCTCCTTCGGCATGCCGGCCTTGGCGATGCGCTTCTCCAGCTCGCCGAGCTCGTTGGGGGCGTCCTCGAGGTCGCCGAGCTCCTTCTGGATCGCCTTCATCTGCTCGTTGAGGTAGTACTCGCGCTGACTCTTCTCCATCTGCGACTTCACGCGGCCGCGGATCTTCTTCTCTATCTGCAGCACCTCCATCTCGCCCTCGATCAGGGACATCACCTGCTCGAGGCGCGCGCGCACGTCCTGGGACTCGAGGACCTTCTGTTTCTCGGACAGCTTGAGCGCCATGTGGGCGGCGACGGTGTCGGCGAGGCGCCCCGGCTGCTCGATGCCGGCCAGCGAAGTCAGGATCTCCGGCGGGACCTTCTTGTTGAGCTTGACGTACTGCTCGAAGTGCGACACGACCGAGCGCGTCAGCACGTCGATCTCGCGCTCCTCGTACTGCTCCACGTCGGGCAGCGGGGTCATGTCGGCCGTGAAGTACGAGTCGGACTCGATGTTCTCGACCATGGCGCGCGCGACGCCCTCGACCAGCACCTTGACCGTGCCGTCGGGGAGCTTCAGGAGCTGCAGGATGGTCGCGACCGTGCCGACCGTGTAGAGGTCGCGGCCCTTCGGATCGTCGACGTCGGCCTGCTTCTGGGCGACCAGCAGCACCTGCTTGTCGCGCCGCATGGCCTCGTCCAGCGCCAGGATCGACTTGTCGCGGCCTACGAAAAGCGGGATCACCATGTGCGGGTAGACCACGACGTCGCGCAACGGCAGGACCGGCACGCGGGTGGCCGGGGAGCACTGGGGACTGGCTTTTCTCTTCAGGCACGTTTGGATCCTCCGGCGCAATGGCGCCGCCTGGCTTCAGGAAGGATACGTCATGGGGACGATGCACGCGCGATGCAAGTCGCAAGACTGGAGACGTCCCCGAGCGGACGGTCCCCTCGAGCTGTGGACGCCGTCACGACTCGGGCCTTGCAGGAGCCGAACGGGACGGTTCCCCGTCGAGCCTTCGGCGGGCCGCGGTTGCAGGATCAGTGCGTGTCCGACCCCGCGGCGCGCCGGATCTCCGGCGCGGCGACCTGGGAATCGTCGCTGCGATACACGAGATAGGGCTTGCTGTCGCCGAGGATGACGGTCTCGTCGACGACGACCTTGGCCACGTTCTTGAGCGAGGGCAGGTCGTACATGATGTCGAGCAGGACGTTCTCGAGGATGGTCCTGAGGCCGCGGGCGCCGGTCTTGCGGTCCATCGCCTTGCGCGCTACCGCCCGCAGGCCGTCCTCGCGCAGATCGAGGTCCACGCTCTCCATCTCGAACAGGCGCGCGTACTGCTTCGACAGCGCATTGCGCGGCTGCGTGAGGATCGTGACCAGCGCCTCTTCGTCCAGTTCCTCGAGGGTCGCGACCACCGGCAGGCGGCCGACGAACTCCGGTATGAGGCCGAACTTGATGAGGTCCTCCGGCTCGACGTCCTTGAACAGGTCGGCGCCCTGCGGTCGCTCCGACGGCGCCTTGACCTCGGCGGCAAAGCCGATTCCGCCGCGGGAGCTGCGCTTCTCGATGATCTTCTCGAGGCCGGCAAAGGCACCGCCACAGATGAAGAGGATGTTGGTCGTGTCGACCTGCAGGAACTCCTGTTGCGGGTGCTTGCGTCCGCCCTGCGGCGGGACCGAGGCAACCGTGCCTTCGATCAGCTTGAGCAGCGCCTGCTGCACGCCCTCGCCCGACACGTCGCGCGTGATGGACGGGTTGTCGGACTTGCGCGAGATCTTGTCGATCTCGTCGATGTACACGATGCCGGTCTGCGCCTTCTCGACGTCGTAGTCGCACTTCTGCAGCAGCTTCTGGATGATGTTCTCGACGTCCTCGCCGACATAACCGGCCTCGGTGAGCGTCGTCGCGTCCGCGATGGTGAATGGCACGTTGAGGAGGCGCGCGAGCGTCTCCGCGAGCAGCGTCTTGCCGCAGCCGGTCGGGCCGATCAGGAGGATGTTGCTCTTCGCGAGCTCGACCTCGTCCTTGTCGTTCCGGTGCCGCTTGTCGGCCGGGCGCGCCTGCAGGCGCTTGTAGTGGTTGTAGACCGCGACCGCGAGGATCTTCTTGGCGCGGTCCTGGCCGATCACGTACTCGTCGAGGACCTTGCGGATCTCGTGCGGCTTCGGCAGGCGGTCGCGGGACCGCTCCTGCTTCTCCTCGAGTTCCTCGCGGATGATGTCGTTGCAGAGCTCGACGCACTCGTCGCACACGAAGACGGACGGGCCGGCGATCAGCTTGCGCACCTCATGCTGGCTCTTGCCGCAGAAGGAGCAATAAAGCAGCTTGCCGTCGTCGTGCTTGCCCCGCGTGTCGTCAACCATTCGTCGCGCCCCTCGTTCGCCGGGAGGCCGGCTGCCACCTATATAGCACGCCGGTTTCCGCCGGTAAAATCCTTTTTAGCTCAACCAGTTGGCCCTGTTAGCTCCTGCAAACTCTCGTTCAATCCTTGCCCAGCTGAGGCAGCTGGCCGCGCTTTTCGAGAACTCCGTCCACGATTCCGTACTCGCGCGCCTGCTCGCCGCTCATGAAATTGTCGCGGTCGGTGTCCTTGCCGATCTTCTCGAGCGACTGGCCCGTGTGGTGCGCGAGGATGTCGTTCAGGCGCCGGCGCGCGTCGAGAATCTCGCGCGCGTGGATCTCGACGTCGGTCGCCTGGCCGTGGAAGCCGCCGAGCGGCTGATGGACCATGATGCGTGAATGCGGCAGCGCAAAGCGCTTGCCCTTTGCGCCGGCGGCGAGCAGCACCGCGCCCATCGAGGCCGCCTGCCCTACGCAAATCGTGCTGACGTCGGGCTTGATGAACTGCATCGTGTCGTAGATCGCGAGGCCCGCCGTCACGGCACCGCCCGGCGAGTTGACGTACAGGTGGATGTCCTTGTCCGGGTTCTCGGACTCGAGGAACAGGAGTTGCGCGACGACGAGGTTGGCCATGTGGTCCTCGACCTCGCCGACGATGAAGATGACCCGCTCCTTGAGAAGCCGCGAGTAGATGTCATATGCGCGCTCGCCCCGGGCAGTCTGCTCGACCACCATCGGGACCAGGTTCAAGGCTTTGGTATCGATTTGTCCACCCACGTAGTCACCCTTCTTCGGACGCCGGATCGGCACCGAAGTTCATGATGTCCTTGAAGCTGCCCGGCTGGTCCGTGACCCTGGCCGCGCCAACCACCCAATCCACCGCCTGGTCTTCCAGCACCGACATCTGCAGCTGGCGCGTCGCCGCGTCGTTCTGCAGGTACTGCCGGCGCGCCGCGTCCGGATCCGCGTAGGTCGACACCAGCTCGTCGAGGCGTTTCTGCACCTTGGCGGCGTCCGCCTGGATGCCCGCCTTGCGGATCACCTCGTTGAGTATGAGGCCGAGCGCCACCCGCCGGCGCGCGCCGGGCTCGAAAGTCTCGCGCTGCGGCAGCTGCCGCGGGTCGCGCCCGCCGCTCCGACGCAGGAACTCCATCTGCATGTCGCGGATTTCGGCCTCGACCAGCGCCTTCGGCACCGCGATCGGGTTCGTGGCGAGGAGCTGCTCCATGACCTGGGCCTTGAGGCGCGCCTGGACCGCCTGGGCCAGTTCGCGCTCCATGTTCTCGCGCACCTCGGTGCGCAGCGCCGCGATGCCGCCTTCGGCGATCCCGAAGGCCTCGCAGAAGGCGTCGTCGACTTCCGGCAGGCTGCTTTCCTCGACCTTGCGCACGATGGCCTGGAAGCGCGCCGTCTTGCCGGCGAGGTGGCGCGCCTGGTAATCGTCGGGGAAGCGCAGGTCGAATTCGCGTTGGTCCGCCGCCGATGCGCCGCGCACGCCCTGCTCGAAATCCGGCAGCAGCCGGCCGGTTCCGAGGATCACGACGAGGTTCTCGCTCTTGCCGCCCTCGAAGGCCTCGCCGCCGATACGGCCCTCGAAGTCGACCGTGATGCGGTCGCCGTCCTGGCAGCCCCGCGCGACCTCGCTCCAGTTCGGGCGCTGGCGTCGCAGGCTTTCGATCATGGTGTCCACGTCGCCGTCGCCCACGGTCGCCACCGGGCGCGAAAGCTCGATCCGGCCGACGTCATTCAGCTCGACCTGCGGGTAGACCTCGAAGGTCGCGGTATAGCGCAGGTCGTCGGGCTCGCCGGTTTTCTTCGGCTCGATGCGGGGGCCGCCCGCTGGCTGCAGCTTTTCCTGGCGCAAGGCCTCCGCGAAGGTCTCGCGAATGAGGTCGGAAACGACTTCCTCGCGGACCTGCGGCCCATAATGCTTGCGAACGACGTGGATCGGCGCCTTTCCCGGCCTGAAGCCCTTGATGCGCGCATTGCGGCTCACTTTCAGGAGCCGCGCGTCGACCTGCTGGCGCACGCGGCTCGCGGGCACCGAAACCTCGAGACGGCGCTCGAGCCCGGGTAGCTTCTCCACCGAAACCATCATCGCTCGATCAACCTCGTGGTGCGAAAGGAGAGACTCGAACTCTCAAGGGTTTCCCCACCGGAACCTAAATCCGGCGCGTCTACCAGTTCCGCCACTTTCGCAATTGGAACCGGCCCGAAAACGCGGCAACCCCCGCCGCATTCCCAGCCAGCAATTATAGCCCAGCGGCTCAGCCGGCCGGCGGCCGGCGCTGCCTGCGGGCCCAGGCGGTCTTGAGGCCGGCGATGAGGCTCGGCAGGACGAATGCGGCGAGCACGGAAAGACTCGCGCCGGCCCGGGGCGCCACGAACCCGGAATAAGTCGCCAGGTAAAAGAACACGATGGTCATGCCGGCGGCGAGGATCGCGCCGAACTTGAGCGCGGCGAGAGCCGACTCGACCGGTGTCGGGTCGTCGTGGGCGGTCAGGCCGCCCGGCCAGTGCGGGCTCGGCTCGGGCATCTCGCGGCGGGTTTCTTGCTGGGGCCGGTTCATCGTCGCGGCGTGTCACCGGAAGGGTTGGTGGGCCATGTAGGACTCGAACCTACAACCTACGGATTAAGAGTCCGGAGCTCTACCAATTGAGCTAATGGCCCGGGTTCAAAAGTGGGGCGAGCGACGGGATTCGAACCCGCGACGGCCGGAATCACAATCCGGGGCTCTACCAGCTGAGCTACGCCCGCCATCGTGGTCCGTGAAAATTATATAGGAACGCGAATGCCGGCGCGCCAGATGGTGCGCCCGGAGGGACTCGAACCCCCGACCGGCGGATTAGAAATCCGCTGCTCTATCCAGCTGAGCTACGGGCGCACGGCCTGTGCGGCGGGCCCGAGTGTATTACACGCTCAACCGGGTTGCAGACGCCCTAGGCCCTGGAAAATGGCGACTCGAGCTGCGGCCGACCCGCGTTCGGGTTCCGGGGAGAGGACGGTTTCTCCGAAATTTCACGCAAGGCGGCGCCGCCTGCTTTCTGCTCGGCGGCGAGGCTGAGGTCCCCGAGGGACACGACGCCCACGAGGCGCTTGTTGCGGTCCAGGACCGGCAGTCGCCGGACCTGTTTGTCCGCCATCTTCTTCAGGACCGCGGAGATGCTCTCATCCTCGAAGCAATAGAGCACCGGGCCCGTCATGACCTGCCTCGCGGTGACGCGCTCGATGTCGCCGCCGTCCGCGACCGCCCGCAGGACGATGTCGCGGTCGGTGACCATGCCGATCAGCCGGTCGTTGTGCGCGACCGGCAGGGAACCGATTTCCTCCGCGCGCATGCGGCGGGCGACTTCCGAGACCGTGAAATCCGGCCCGACCCAGCTCACCCGCTTCGTCATCACGTCGCTGACGTTCAACTCAGTGCCCCGAGGTCGGAAGTGCCGCGGCTTTTTCGTGCTGTCCCGTCAACCGGTAGGCCTCCCGCAGGTGCGCCTCGACCGTGGGCAGGAGTTCCTGCGCGAGTGCCTTCGTGTCTGTCGACTCGCCGCTCGCGATCTCGGACTTCAGCAAGGCCCGCGTCTTCTCGTGCGCCGCGACCTGGTGCTTGAGGTACTCCTGGTCGAAGCGCACACCCTCCTGGGCTTGCAGCATCTTCATCATCTCCACCTTGTCGGGACCGAGCGCGGTCGGCAACGCCAGGCCCTTGGCCTTGGCAACCGTCGCGACCTTCTGGTTCGCCGCCCCGTGATCCTTCGCCATCATGAGTCCGAACTTGCGCACGTCATGACTCGCACCCTTGTTGGCCGCGAGTTCCCCCGCTTCCACCTCCGCGCGCCCGCCCTCGGCGAGCGTCTTGAGGAAGGTCGAGTCATCCGAGAATGCCGCAAACGCGGCCAGGGTCAGGGTGACGGCCAGAAACTCGCAAGTGCACGCATGGGTAAAACCTCCGGACGGGCCGCTCTCGCGGCGGAAATCTGAACTCAGGGTGACCGGGGGCCGCGGGCAGGCGCATCAGCGGGCGGCGCGGCTGGTCGTCAGCGTGGACCGTCAACGTCCGCTGGATTGGTCGGGGCAGAGGGATTTGAACCCCCGACCCTCTGCTCCCAAAGCAGATGCGCTACCAGACTGCGCCATGCCCCGACGCGGGGGCATCGTACGAAGGCACTCCCGGCAGGTCAATTTCGGCGTGCCGGTGCGAAGCCGATGGCCGCGCCCGGAAAAACTGTTCTTTTTAAACCACAGTAGCAATCGGGTTGTCGAAGGGTGTAGATTTCCGGCATATCAATCGCATCGCGATTGTCGTATTTACGCAAACGACGGGGGACGAACGTGAAGAAATCAATGCCCTTGGCACGTGCCATCCGGATCGCCATCGGTGGTGCGGCGGGACTCAGTGCGGCGCTCGCGTCCACGGTCGGCTTGTCACAGGAGGCGGCTCTCGACGAGGTCGTCATCACCGGATCGCGCATTCGCCAGAATCCGCTCGAGGAGCGGCTGCCGGTGCTGTCGGTCAGCCAGGATGACTACGAGGCCAGCGGCGCGACGTCGATCGCGGACTTCATCCAGAAGCTGCCGATCGCGGGCTCCGCCATCAATCGCACGAACAATTCTTCCGGCAACCTGGGTTACCCGCCGGATGGCGGCGGCATCGGCGCGGGAGCGGCGGAAATGGACCTGCGCTACCTCGCCTCCAAGCGCGTGCTGGTTCTGGTCGACGGCCGCCGCTGGGTGAAGGGCTCGTCGGGCTCCGGCGTGTCGGGCGCGGTGGACCTCAACTCGATCCCGGCGAATGCGATCAAGTCGATCGAGATCCTGCAGGACGGCGCTTCCGCGATCTACGGCTCGGATGCGATCGGCGGCGTGCTGAACATCATTACCGCCGATGACTACGACACCTTCAAGTTGTCCGGTTACACCGGCCAGTACGGCGACGGCGACGGCGAGACCGCCGAGTTCGACATGCGCCTGGGCGGGAGCGGCGAACGCGGCCGCGCACTCGTCGACATCAGCTACACCAACCAGAAGGCCGTGAACACGGCCGACCGTTCGACATCGGAGTTCCCGATCCCTGGCTTTCCCTTCGGCGTCAGCTCCGGCACGCCGGCGGGCCGTTTCGTGTTCTTCGACCCGGCGGCGGGCGACTTCGTGAGCGTTGCGCCGGAAAACACCAACCCCGTATACACGCCCGGCAACGGTGCCGGCGACGACTTCCACGACTTCGCGCTGGAGGATCGCTTTAACTACCAGCCGTACAACCACCTGGTGACGCCGAACGAGCGCTTCAACCTGTTTGCGAAGGGCGAGTTCGACATCTCCGACAACGTGAAATTCCAGGCGCTCGGCAGCTTCAACAACCGCAAGTCGCAGGGTCGCGCGGCGCCGGTGCCGCTGTTCTTCGGCGTGGATGGCGGCTCGACGCCGTACATGGTCAATTTCTTCATGCCGGCGGACCACCCGTACAACCCGTTCGACATCGACCTCGACGGCACGACGAACGCGCCGTTCTTCACCAAGCGCCCGACCGAGGCGGGTCCGCGCATCTTCAACCAGGACGTCGACACCTGGTACCTGTCGGGCGGCTTCACCGGCGACTTCGAGTTGGCCGGCCGCACGATGTACTGGGACGTCACCGGTGTCCGCGCCGAGAACAACGCGCGGCAGACGAAGCTCAACCAGTTCAATGCCCGCTTCCTGAACGTAGGCCTGGGCGATCCGGCGGTCTGCGCCGCGACGCCGGGCTGCGTGCCGATCAACATCTTCGGCGAGGGTTCGCTCACGCGCGAGATGCTCGACTTCGTGACTTACACCGGCGTCGACACCAGCAGCCAGAAGCTGGTCGACGTGACCGCCAACCTGTCGGGCGACCTGTTCGACCTGCCGGCGGGCGCGGTCGGCTTCGCGATCGGCTACGAGCATCGCGAGGAGGACGGCAGCTTCGTCCCCGATCCGGTCGTGGCGTCCGGCGAAACGGCGGACGTGCCCACCAACCCGACGGCGGGCGGCTACGACGTGGACGAGGTCTACGGCGAGGTCATCGTGCCGATCCTGAAGGACCGGGTCGCGTTCGACTCGCTGTCCCTGAGCGCCGCGGCGCGCGTCTCGGATTCCAGCCTGTTCGATAGCGAGACCGGCACCAAGTTCTCCGTGAACTGGGGCCCAACCGAGAACCTGATGCTGCGGGTGAGCTACGCGGAAGGCTTCCGCGCACCGAACATCGGCGAGCTGTACAACCTCGGATCGCGCTTCGATTCCGGGATCACCGACCCCTGCAACACGGCCGTCAACCCGGTCCCGCCGGCCAACTGCGCGGCCCTCGGCGTTCCGGACGACTACGTGCAGCTGAACCCGCAGGTGTCGGTCGACACCGGCGGCAACCGCGAGCTGCAGCCGGAGACGTCGGAAACGCTGACGGCGGGCTTTACGTGGCAGGTCCCGCTCAGCGGCGCCATGGAGCGCCTGCTGGTCGAGGCCAACTACTACGACATCGACATCGAAGGTGCGATCCAGGCGCCGGATGCCCAGGACACGCTGGATGCCTGCATCGCGACGCTCGACCCGATTTTCTGCAACCAGGTCAACCGCAGGCCCAGCGGCACGATCACCAGCATCGAGGGCACGCTGAACAACATCGGCGGCATCGAGACCTCGGGCGTGGACATCAACTTCGACCTCGCGCTCGCCGAGTCGGGAGCCGGATCGTTCCGGTTCCAGCTCATGGCCTCGTTCCTGATGGACTACGACGAGCTGTTCGCGAACTCCGCGGGCGGTTTCGATCGCGTCGACCGCGCAGGCCAGGAGCTCGGATCGCCGACCCGCGGCTTCGTCGAGGAGAAGGCGACGCTCAACACGTTCTGGGAGCTGGGCAACTTCTCGGCCATGCTGGCCCTGCGTTACCTGAGCTCGCTGACGGAACAGTGCGTCGGCCTCGTGGCGGACTTCGGCCTCACCGATCTGTGCTCCGACCCGGCCGGTCTGACCAACAAGCTCGACAGCCAGCTTTACACGGACCTGCAACTCGGCTGGGCGCCGGACGACCTGTTCGGCGGCGGCTGGAAATTCGCGGTCGGCGTGCAGAACCTGACGGACGAAGAGCCGCCAATCTGCTACTCCTGCGACCTGAACAGCCTCGACGGGACGATCTACCCGATCGCCGGCCAGTTCTGGTACCTGCGGGCCTCGTTCCAGAATTGACGGCACCCCGCCTTCGAGGCGAAGACAAGCCCCCGCAAGGGGGCTTTTCTTTGGCGTGTCCGGCTCGCGCCGCGGCGGCGCGATCGCCGGCCCTATAATGGCCGCCCGGCCGCGCCCGCGGGACGACGGAGACAGCTGGATGGCGGATGCGGTCGAAGGCAGCGAGCGTCCCATGACGCCCGAGGCGCGGCTCGACCTCGGCCGGGCGTTTGAAGAGCGCCAGGACCACGGACGCGCACTCCTCACCTACTACCGCGCGATCATCGAAGCACAGCGCTCGGCCCGCTGGCTCGATGCGGGATCGACGGCCCCGGATATCCTCGGCCGCGTCACGTACGCCATGCGCTACGTCAAGGCCGGCCGTCGCCGCGCCTTCGACGCCGCCCTTGCGCCCGTCTATGACCGACATGGCAGCGAGGCGCTGGTCCGCTTCGATGCCTGCCTCGCGATTCAGGCCGGCGAGCGCCGCGCGCAGTACGAGGACGCGCGGCAGAAGCCGTCGATGCTCTATTTCCCGGGGCTGCCCGCCGCTCCCTGGTATGAGCGGAGCAGCTTTCCCTGGTTCGAGCCGCTGGAGCGCCAGACTGCGGCAATCCGCGAGGAGCTGCTCGCGGTGATGCCGCGCACGGACCACAGCGAGCGCGTCTTCGCGACCGAGCAAGCCGAGCGGCGCGGCCTCGCCGCGGCCAGCGGCGCGCCGTCCTGGAACGGGTTCTACTTCTGGCGCCACGGCGAACGACGCGACGCCAACCATGCGCTCTGCCCGCGCACGTCGGCGGCGCTCGAAGCGCTGCCGCTCGTGCGGATCCGGGGCAACGCGCCGGAGGTGATGTTCTCCGTGCTCACGCCGGGCACGCACATACTGCCCGCACCGCGGCGTCACCAACACGCGGGTGGTTTGCCACCTGCCGCTGGTCGTCCCCGGGGACTGCGCACTGGTAGTCGGGGGCGAAGCGCGCGCCTGGCGCGAGGGCGAGGCGCTGGCGTTCGACGACACCTACGAACACGAGGCCTGGAACCGGGGATCGAGCACGCGCGTCGTGCTGATCATCGATGTCTGGAACCCGCACCTCACGGCGGCCGAGCGCGACGCGGTCGCGAGGCTCGCCGAAGTCATGGTCGATTTCAACGAGGCGGCAGGCATATGAGCGCAAGGGTCATCGACGGCAAGCGGATTTCGGAGGAGTTCCGGCGGGAGGTACGAGCCGGAACCGACGCGCTGGAGCGGCAGGGCCGCCGCCGGCCGGGCCTCGCGGTCGTCATGGTGGGCGATAACGCGGCCTCGGCGGTGTACGTGCGCAACAAGCGCCGCGCCTGTGAGGAGACGGGCATCGTCTCCGTCGCCCACGACCTGCCGGCATCCACGTCCGAGGCCGAGCTCCTCGCCCTGATCGACCGGCTGAACGCCGACCCGGCGATCGACGGCATCCTCGTCCAGCTGCCCCTGCCGCAGCACGTCGGCTCGACGGCCGTGCTGGAGCGCATCGACCCGTCCAAGGATGTCGACGGATTCCATCCATACAACGTGGGCCGGCTCGCGCAGCGCATGCCGGTCATGCGCCCATGCACGCCCTACGGGATGATCCTGATGCTGGAGCGCGAAGGCATCGATGCGCGAGGCAAGAACGCCGTGATCATCGGGCAGAGCAACATCGTCGGGCGGCCCATGGCGTTCGAGCTGCTCATGAAGGCCGCGACGGTCACGGTCTGCCACAGCCAGACCCGGGACCTCGAGCGCCACGTCGGCGAGGCCGAGATCCTGGTCGCGGCGATCGGCAAGCCGCGGTTCGTTCCGGGCAGCTGGGTCCGTCCGGGTGCCGTCGTCCTCGACGTCGGCATCAACCGCCTGCCGGACGGCAAGCTGGTCGGCGACGTCGATTACGACGAGGCGGCGAAGCGCGCCGGATGGATCACGCCGGTGCCCGGCGGAGTCGGCCCCATGACCATCGCCGCGCTCATGAAAAACACACTGGAATCCGCGCAGCGCCGCGGATAGACCGGACCTCCGCTCGCTATTTCCGCCGCCAGCTCGTGCCGGCGGCGCCATCCTCGAGCACGACGCCGGCGGCGGCGAGCCGGTCGCGGATACGGTCGGATTCGGCGAAGTCGCGCGCGCGGCGCGCCTCGATGCGCGCCTGCACCAGCCGTTCGATCTCGGCCGGTTCGAGGCCCTCGGACCCGCCGTCCTCGCCGGCGAAGAGTTCCGATCGCGTCCCAAGCCAGGCATCCGGCGCGCACTCGAGCAGGCCGATGATCCCGCCGAGCTGCCGGATTTCCGCAGCGAGCGACCGTGCCCGCTCGTGGTCGCCTCCGGACTTGGCGACGTTGAGCGCGCGGGCCGCCGACTGCAGCGCGGCGATCGCGCCGGGCGTGTTGAAGTCGTCGTCCATCGCCGCTGCGAACTCGCGCGTGGCCTCGCCCGGCTCGAACGCGGGCGCAGGCTCGACGTCCCGCAGCGCGAGGTAGAGACGCTGCAGCGAAGCGTCGGCCTGCCGCAGGTTCTCTTCCGTGTAGTTCACCGGCGCGCGGTAATGCGACGCGAGCAGGAAGGCGCGCAGTACCTCGGGGCGCAGCCGCGGCAGCACCTCCCGCACCGTGAAGAAATTGCCGAGCGATTTCGACATCTTCTCGTCGTCCACGCGCACGAAGCCGTTGTGCATCCAGAGCTTCGCGAACGTCGCGTTGCAGGCCGCGCAACTCTGCGCGATCTCGTTCTCGTGGTGCGGGAACTTGAGGTCCATGCCGCCGCCGTGGATGTCGAATTCGGGCCCCAGCAGCGCGACCGCCATCGCCGAGCACTCGATGTGCCAGCCCGGGCGGCCCATGCCCCACGGTGAATCCCATGCGGGCTCGCCGGGCCTGGCGTGCTTCCAGAGCACGAAATCGAGCGGATCGCGCTTTGCCTCGTCGACCTCGACGCGGGAGCCGGCACGCAGGTCGTCCAGCTTCTTGCCGGAGAGACGGCCGTACCCCGGGAAACGGGCGACCGCGTAATAGACGTCGCCGTTCGCGCCGACGTAGGCGTGGCCGCTTGCGATCAGCCGGCCGATCATCGACACGATCTCGGGGATGAACGCGGTCGCGCGCGGCTCGCTGGTCCGGCTTCTCGAGTCCGATCGCGGCGAAATCCTCGTCCATCGAGGCGATGAAGCGCGCGGTGAGCGTCTCGATCGGCTCGCCCTGCTCGCGCGCGCGATCGATGATCTTGTCGTCGATGTCGGTGATGTTGCGCACGTAGGTGACGCGGTAGCCCTTGGCCCTGAGCCAGCGCCGCGCGACGTCGAACGCGATCTGCGAGCGCGCGTGGCCGACGTGGATGTGGTCGTAGACCGTGATTCCGCACACGTACATGCGGACATGGCCGGGCTCGAGCGGATCCAGCGCTTCCTTGCGGCCGCTCATCGAGTTGTGGATGCGCAGCGGCAATTCAGGCGTCCTTGAGGTGCGACGCCGATTCGAGGCGGTCGCGCACCAGCGCCTGCGGCATCGCCGCCAGCAGCGCCGCGAGGTCCGGGCCGTCGTGGCGTCCGGTGAGCGCGAAACGGAGCGGCATGAAGAGCGCCTTGCCCTTGCGGCCGGTGCGTGACTTCAGCCGTTCGGCCAGCGCGCCGAGGTTGCCGCCGGATTCGTCGAAGGACGCGAGCGCGGCGCTGAAGAACGCCGGACCCGCCTCCGCGATCGCGTGCGCGGCGTCCAGCAGGCAGCGGCGGCAACGTGCCACCGAGTACCGCGAGCCAGTCGCGTGCGTCGCTCGGCAGCAGCAAGTTGCCCTGCAGCAGGGCCGCGACCGCCTCGCGCCGGTCCTCCGGCCAGTCCGCCGGAAACTCCGCGGCCAGCCAGCGCGCCGCGTCCCGTGCGTCCAGCCTCATCACCGCCTCGCGCTGCCAGTGATCGAGTTGCACGGAATCGAAGTGCGCGGGCGCGCGGCCGAGCTTGTCGACGTGGAAATGCCGCGGCAGGTCCTGCGGGTCCACCCAGTCGTCCGGCGCGCCGTGGTGCCCGAGGCGCAGCAGGTGGTTGCCGAGCGCCGCGGGAAGGTAGCCGCGCTCGCGCAGCGCGGCAACCGTCACGCTGCCGCGCCGCTTCGACTGAGGCGCACCGCCCGCGTCGAGCAGCAGCGGAAGGTGGCCGTAGCGCGGCACCCGCAATCCCAGCGCGCGCAGCAGGAGCAGCTGTCGCGGCGTATTGCTGAGGTGATCGTCGCCGCGCAGCACGTGCGTCACGCCCATGAGCGCGTCGTCCACCGCGTTGCAGAAGAAGAACACGGCCCCGCCGTCGGCGCGCCGCACCAGGAAATCACCGATCGCTTCCGCCTCGACCGCCTGCGGGCCACGCACGAGGTCGTCGAAGCGCAGCGTCTGCGCGCCGGGGATCGCGAAGCGCAGCGCGGCCTGGCGCCCGGAGGCGACACGCGCCGCGCGCGCGGGGCCGTCGAGGCCGCGGCAGGTCCCGGGATAGCGAGGCGGCGACCCGGCCGCGACCTGCATGCGGCGTGTGACCTCGAGTTCGGCCGGCGTGCAGAAGCACGGGTAGGCGTGGCCCTCGCGCTCGAGGCGCTCGAACAATCCCGCGTAGAGTCCGGCGCGTTCCGACTGGCGGTAGGGACCGCGGCCGTCCTCGCGGCCCGGCCCGGCGTCGAAATCGAGGCCCAGCCAGGCGAGGTCCACCAGCTGGCCGGCGACGAACGACTCGCTGCCGCGCCCTCGGTCGGTGTCCTCGACGCGCACGATGAAACGTCCGCCCGCACGGCGCGCGAACAGGAAGCTGAAGAGCGCAGTCCGGGCGTTGCCCGGATGCAGGGCGCCCGTCGGGCTCGGCGCGAACCGCGTGACGACTTCCGGATCCATGCGGACAGTCTAAGGGATCGCGCCCTCCGCCTCACGCGGCGTAGGCTAGAATCGCCGCGAGGAGAATGCCATGACGCGCGTGATCACGATCCTGCTGGCCCTGTTCTCGCCGCTCGCCGCGCTGGCTCAGGCGCAGACGTCGCTGGCGCCCCGGGTGCGTTTCGAGACCACCGCCGGGAATTTCCTCGTCGAACTCGATACAGTGCGGGCGCCGCTCACGGCGGAAAACTTCCTGCGCTATGTCCGCGACGGCGGCTACGACGGCACGGTGTTCCATCGCGTGATCGCGAACTTCGTGATCCAGGGCGGCGGCTACGACGACAGGCTCGCGGCACGGACGCCGCAGGCGCCGATCCCGAACGAGAGCTGGCAACGGTCTCTCGAACCGCCGGGGAACGCTCGGCCTCGCACGCGAAGACTCGCCGCATTCCGGCAGCTCGCAGTTCTACATCAACCTCGCCGACAACGCGGGACTCGACCCGTTGCCGAGCCGCTGGGGCTACGCTGTGTTCGGCCGCGTCGTCGAAGGCATGGACGTCGTCGATCGCATCGGCTACCTGCGCACGGAAACCGTCGCATCGTTCGGACCGGATGTCCCGGTCGAGCGGCCGCGGGTCCTGAAGGCTTACGTCGTCGAGGTCAATGCGGCGGCCGCGCCCGCGACCCAGCCGCCCGCGGAAGCGAAGGCGGAACCCGCGCAGTGACCGTCTGGTTCGCCTCGGACCTGCACCTCGACCCTTCGACGCCCGAGATCGCCGCCCGCTTCCATCGATTTTTGGACGGCCCGGTACAGGGCGCGCGCTCCCTGTTCCTGCTCGGCGACCTGTTCGAGGCCTGGATCGGCGACGACGACCCGGAGCCTGCCACCGTGAAGTGATCGAAGGCTCGCGGCGCTGGCGCCACCGGCACGCTCGTCTACGTGATGCGGGGCAATCGCGATTTCATGCTCGGCGACCGCTTCTGCCGCGAGGCCGGGGCGACGCTGCTGGACGACCCCGCCATCCTGACCGTCGCCGGACGAGCGGATCGCGATCAGCCACGGCGACGGGCTCTGCATCGACGACCGTGCATACCAGAAACTGCGCGCGCGGTGCGCGATCCCGCGCTGCGCGCCGGGTTCGCCGGCTGCCGATCGACGCGCGGCGCCGGCTCGCATCCGAGGCGCGTGAAGGGCAGCCGCGAGCACCTCGCGAACGCCGGCAACTACATCACCGACGTCAACCCGGCCGCCGTCGAGACCGTGTTCCGCGGCGCCGGCGTCGGCGCTCATGATCCACGGCCACACGCACCGTCCCGGCGTACGGCTGCCGGTCGATGGCCGCAGACGGCGGCGCCGGTCGGCACCGATGGTGCTCGGTGCCTGGCACGACGTCCGACGCGCTCATGCCGCGTCGGCAGGTCGGCGTGCCGGGCCGCGCAGGCCGCTGCCCCAGGGCGCGCGTGCTGGCGGCGGGGTCCTGAGCGGAGCGAGTGTCTGCTTCCGAGCGAGCGACGGAACCCCGCCCGGCCAGGCAAGCGCGCCGTGCCTGCTGAGTGTTCGCTTTCGTCGCGCTCGAGTTCGCGCGCAGCGTCCAGCAGCTGGTCGGCGCTGGCGTAGCGCCCCTTCGGGTCCTTGGCGATGCAGTTGTAGAGGATGCCCTCGAAGCGCTTCAGCTCCGCCTTCAGCTCCGGCAGCGGCGCGTGGGCGTGCTTGTAGATCACCTGCATCGGCGTGCCTGCGACGTACGGCTTCCGCCGCATCAGGAGCTCGTAGAAGATGATGCCGATGCTGTAGATGTCGCTGCGCTCATCGGTGTCCCGGCCGTGTCCCTGCTCGGGGCTCATGTAATAAGGCGTGCCGAAGATCTCGCCGTTGTTGGTAAGCGCCGCATCGAGTTCGACGTGCTTCGACAGCCCGTAGTCGATCAGCGCAAGCGAAGATTCGTCGCGCAGCATCACGTTTCCGGGCTTGAGGTCCCGGTGCAGCACTCCCGCGTCATGCAGGACCTTGAGCGCTTCCGCCATCTGCCGCAGGAAGGTCAGCGCGCGCAGCGGCTGGATGCCCTTCTTGATGCGGCCGCGCAGGTCGCCGAGCGGAAAGTATTCCATCGCGATGAAAGCGTGGTCGTCGGCCACGCCGAAATCGTGCACGCGCGCGACGTTCGGGTGCTCGATCGACGCCGCGATCTGGTACTCGCGCAGGAAGCGGTCGAAGTTGCGCACGCCCGGTGCCCTCGTCGGGTGGCTGGTGCAGTACCTTGAGCGCGACCTGGGCACCGGTGCGCTCGCTATGTGCGAGGTACACGCTCGAGACCGGGCTCTCGGCGAGCTGGCTCACGTAGCGGAAGCCGCGGATGGTGGCGTCGCCGAAGCGTCGCGGTACCGGGCCGAGTCGTCGACGCGCGGCGCGGGCCTCGAATACTTGGCCCCGCCGCGCGAGCGCGGCGCGCAGCGCCGCGACCAGGGCGGCATGGTCGACCTTGTCGCGGGACAGGCAGGCCTGGGCCCCGGCATGTATGGCGACTTCCTCGAGTCTCCGGCGACGGCCGCGCCATCAGGTAGACGATCGGGGGAAAGCCGTTGCGGCGGCTCAAGTCGCGCAGCCAGTCGACGCCGAATTCTCGCCCGACCCTGTCGCCGAGCAGCACGGCGTCATACGCGCTGCCCGAGAAATCCGCCGGCAGGCGCCCGCGGGCGGCCGGTTCGTACTCGGCGACGGACGGATCGTCGAACGCGGTGACCACGTGGCGTGCCAGCAGTCGGCGGAATTCGTCCTGGTCGTCGATGATCAGAACCCGGACGGTCATCGCCGCATTCTACATCGGCCCATCCGGTGAAGGCGGCAGCCGCAGCCCCAGCACCACGTCGCCCACGTTCGTGCCGGTCGGCCCGGTGTGCACGAGGTCGCCCGTCGCTTCCAGCAGCGTGCCCGAATCCGCCGCGGCGAGCGCCGCGGCGAGGTCGACGCCGGCATCCAGTGCGCGCGCCGCGGTCGATCCGTCGACGATCGCCCCGGCATCGTCGCTGGCGCCGTCGCGGCCGTCGGTGCCGGCTGCCAGCAACACGTACTCCGGGTGGCCTGCGATCGCCCGCGCTGCCGCGAGCGCGAGGTGCTGGCAGCGGCCGCCGCGACCGCGGTGCGCGGGCAATCGCACCACGGTCTCGCCGCCGTGTATCACGAGGTCGGCATCGCCCACCGCGAGTTCGTGGCAGATGCGCGCCGCCGCGGCTTCGGCATCGCCTGACAGTCGTCGAGGGTCGCGCAACGCCTTCAGCCCGTGCGCCGCTGCCGCGCGGGCGACTGCGTCGAGAGCATCGTCGAGCGACCCGACCACGCGGCATGCGACGCGCGGGTCGTCGACGAGCCCGGAGCCGAGCACCGCCGGATCGTCGCGCGGGACGTCGGAGATCAGCAGCGCTTCGATTTCGGCCCCGGCGAAGAGACCGGGCAGCCGCCCGCCCTTGATCCGCGAGAGCGCGATGCGCTCGCGGTTCAGCTGCTCGATGTCGAGCCGCTCCGACAGCGAGCGCTCGAACAGCGCCAACAGATCGGCCAGGCCGACGCCGGGCGCAGGGACTTCCAGCAGCGCGGACGCGCCCCCGGAGACGAGCAGCAGAACCCGGCTCCCGGGCGGCGTCGCTGCCGCGAATGCGAGGAGGAACTGGCCCGCGGCGAGGCTGCGCGCGTCCGGGCGCGGATGCCCGGCCTCCAGGCACAACATGCCGGGGATGCCGGGAAGTCCGGCGGGAATCCCACCGTCCGGCGCGACGGCCAGGCCCCGCACGAGCCGTGCGCCCAGCGCATCGGCGGCGCCCTGCATCATGCTGCCCGCGGCCTTGCCGACGGCGAACGCGCTGACCGGGCCGCCCCCGCGGCTCCCGGCTAGCGCGGCGCGCACGCGACGGCGGCCGTCGACGGCCGCGACGGCGTCCCGAAACAGGTCGAGAAGCAATGCCCGTCGCGGATCGGCCCGTTCGAAGGGGACAGTCCCCTTCAAGGTCAGACCGCGCGCGCGGTGCGTCCGCCCGGAAGGTCGAGCAGCCGCTGGGCGCGCACGCCGTCGGAGCGCTCGTGCTCGATGCGCGCGAGGAACTCGCGCGTGACGTCGCCCGTGACGTACTCGCCGGAGAAACAGGAGGTGTCGAAGGCGGTGATGCGCGCGTCGTCGTGACGGCAGGCGCTGACCAGGTCGTCCAGGTCCTGGTAGACGAGCCAGTCGGCGCCTATCGCGGCCGCGACGTCCTCTTCGCTGCGCCCGTTCGCCACCAGTTCCGAGGCGACGGCCATGTCGATGCCGTACACGTTGGGGAACCGCACCGGCGGCGCGGCCGAGGCGAAGTAGACCTTACGCGCGCCTGCTTCGCGCGCGAGCTCGATGATCTGCGCCGACGTCGTGCCGCGCACGATCGAGTCGTCGACCAGCAGCACGTTGCGTGCCGCCGAACTCGAGGTCGATCGCGTTGAGCTTGCCGCGCACCGACTTCTGGCGCAGGTCCTGTCCCGGCATGATGAAGGTGCGGCCGATGTAGCGGTTCTTGACGAAACCCTCGCGGTACTTGACCCCGAGCGCGAGCGCCAGCTGCAGCGCGCTGGTCCGGCTCGTGTCCGGATCGGGATCACGACGTCGATATCGTGGTCGGGCGTCAGGCGCTGGATCTTCTCGGCGAGCTTCTCGCCCATCCGCATGCGCGCCTTGTGCACGGAGATGTTGTCGATGATCGAGTCCGGCCGGGCGAAGTAGACGTACTCGAAGATGCAGGGCGTGTGCCGCGCCCGCCGGGGCGCATTGCTGCGCGTACATGCGGCCGTGCATGTCGATGTAGATCGCCTCGCCGGGGCCGACGTCGCGCTCGAGCGTGAAGCCCAGCATGTCGAGTGCGACGCTCTCCGAGGCGAGCATCCACTCGATGCCGCGCGCCGTCTTGCGCTTGCCGAGCACCAGGGGCCGGATGCCGTGCGGGTCGCGGAAACCCGCGACGCCGTGGCCCACGATCATCATCACGACCGCATAGCCGCCGCGGCAGCGGCGGAACACGCGCTTCGATCGCGCGGAACACGTCGGCCGGCGCCGGCTGCACGGCCGTCGAGCGTTGCAGCTCGCTCGCGAACACGTTGAGCAGCACCTCGGAGTCCGACCGCGTGTTGAGGTGCCGGCGGTCCTCCTCGACCATGGTGCGCGCGAGCTCGGCGGCATTGGTCAGGTTGCCGTTGTGGCCGAGCCCGATGCCGAACGGGGCATTGACGTAGAACGGCTGCGCCTCGTCCACGCCGTCGCAGCCCGCCGTCGGATAGCGTACGTGGCCGATGCCGGCGTTGCCCACCAGCTGGCGCATGTGTTCCTCGTGGAACACGTCGCGCACGAGGCCCTCGTCCTTGTGCACGAACAGCGCGTGCTCGTCCATGGTCATGATTCCGGCGGCGTCCTGGCCGCGGTGCTGCAGCACGGTCAAGGCGTCATAGATGCGCTGGTTTACCGCGGAAGTCCCGACGATGCCGACGAGTCCACACATTGTTCAGGTCTCCGGGGGCGCGATCGCCTGGTCGTACAGCTCGATGGCCGCCGGCTGTGCGTAGCGTTCGATCCAGTTTGCGACCGCATCCGCGGCCGGCATCGAGTTCGTGCGTTCCCACCACGGCTCGAGGTCGAGGTTGACGGCGCGCCCCGCGAGCACGAGCAGTCCGACGACGATCACGCCGCGCACCAGACCGAACGCCGCCCCGAGCGTGCGGTCCATCGCCGCGAGCCCGACCGTGCGCCGCGCGAAATGCGAGACGACGCTGCCGACGAGCGCGCCGAACAGGAGCACGAGCAGGAGCACGATCGCGCGACCGGTCCATTCCCGCACTCCCGGTTCCGAGAGTGCGCCGCCGAGCCAGGGGTTCACGATGTAGGCGAAATGCCAGGCGAGCCAGAGGCCGATCAACCAGGCGGCCAGCGCGATGGCTTCACGGATGAAACCGCGGAAGAAACCGACCGTACCCGAGACGAGCAGGATGATGGCGAACAGGTGGTCGGCGCCGTCCATTGATCCCTGGGTACCCCGCGAAACGTGCGGCATTCTAGCCGATCAGGGGTGCCGGGCGACGACCGGCTGGAACCCGTCCTTCTCGAGCCGGCCCGCAATTTCCAAGGCGCGTGAGCGGTCCTGTTCCGGCCCCACGCGGACGCGGTACAGCACCTGCCCGCCGGCCCGGTACTCGAGCATGAACGCCGCGTAGCGCCGCTTGCGCAATTCCGCGACCAGCTGCTCCGCTTTCGCCTTGTTCGAGAAGGCGCCGAGTTGCACCGCCCATGCAGACGCCGGCGCGGGAGGTACCGATGCCGGCCCGGATTTCGCCGGCGCCGCCGTTGTCGCTTCCCGGCGGCCCGGGCGATGGTGTGGGTGGCGGTGCAACCTCGGGAATCGCGGGCCCGGCGTCAGGGGCCGGGACCGGCGCGGGGGCGACCTCGGGCCGCTTCTCGGGGAGCGCAGGCTCCGGCACCAGGATCTGCTCCTCGGGCGCGGGCGCGGCGCTGTCGATCGGCACTTCGACCCGCTGCGTCGGTGCGGCGTCGGGCGGCGCTGCCGGCGCTGGGGCGCGACCCCGCAGGATGGCCGGCACGAACAGGACCACGATGGCGACCAGCACCAGCGCACCGACCAGACGTTCGCGCACGCGCACTTCCATGGCCGGAGATTGTAGCCTTGGGGCACCTAGGAACCGACGCCCAGCAACGCGAGCGCGGGCCCGACGGTCAGGAACGAACCGAATACGATCGCACGGTCAGCGGGCACCATCTCGGCGCGCGCCGCGGAAAGCCCCGCGCCTACGTCCGCTGCCGCCAGCACGGTCCCGGCGCCGGCGCGGCTGATGCGTTCGGCGAGCGCCGCCGGCGGCAACGCACGAGCGCCGTCGAGCCCGACGGCGATCCAGCGGTCGATCCGGCCATGGAGCGCGGCCACGATGCCGTCGATGTCCTTGTCGCCGAGGATTCCGCACACGGCCAGCGTCCGGCCTGCACAGGGACGCGCGGCGAGGCTCGCCGCCAGCGCCTCGGCAGCCTGCGGGTTGTGTGCGACGTCCAGGATCCACTCCGGCGATCCCGCCAGCACCTGGAACCGGCCCGGGAGTCGCACGCCCGCGAGCCCCGCGCGCACGGCCTCGTCGGGTACCAGCAGCCGGGGCTCCACCGCCTCGAGCAGGGCGAGCGCGACCGCGGCGTTGCCGAGCTGGGCCGAGCCGGCAAGACCCGGCAACGGCAGCTCGCGTCGCCGCGAGCCGAATCCCACGTAGTCCCAGCCATCGGCGCGCTCGACGAAATCGAAATCCGTGCCGATACGCCGCAGCCGGGCGCCGATGGCGGCCGCGTGCGCGACGATGCTCTTCGGCACCCGCCGCCCGCCGAAGATCGCCGGCCGGCCGGCACGGAAGATGCCCGCCTTCTCGTGGCCGATCGACTCCACCGTGTCGCCCAGCCATTCGCGGTGATCGAGTCCCACCGAGACCACGGCCGCGGCATCCGCGTCGAGCAGGTTCACGGCGTCCAGCCGCCCGCCCATGCCGACCTCGAGCACCGCGACGTCGATTCCGGCACGGGCGAAGACGATGAACGCGGCCAGCGTGTTCCATTCGAAGAACGTGAGCGAGATGTCGCCGCGCGCGGCATCGATCTCGGCGAACGCGGCCAGCAGGTCGGCGTCCGCCGCCTCGCGGCCCATGACGCGGATGCGCTCGTTGTAACGCACCAGGTGCGGGGACGTGAACCAGCCGGTCTCGTAACCCGCAGCCGCCAGGATCGCGTCGAGGTAGGCGGTGACGGAGCCCTTGCCGTTCGTGCCGCCGACGGTCAGCACGACGGCGTTCAGCGGCTTGCCGAGCCTCAGCCAGACTGCCCCGACCCGCTCGAGGCCCGGGTCGATCTCGACCGGATGCGCGGCCTGCTGCCACGCCAGCCAGGCCGCGACCGTCGCGAATCGCATGCCTAGCCGGTGGCCGACGGCATGCGCAGCAGGATGCGCAGCATGGAAGCGATGCGTTCTCGCAGGTCGCGGCGGTCGAGGATCATGTCGATCGCGCCGTGGTCGAGCAGGAACTCGCTGCGCTGGAAGCCCTCGGGCAGGGTTTCACGCACGGTCTGCTGGATCACGCGCGGGCCCGCGAAGCCGATGAGCGCCTTGGGCTCCGCGATGTTGACGTCGCCGAGCATCGCGAGGCTCGCCGAGACGCCGCCGGTCGTCGGGTCCGTCTGCACGGAGATGAACGGCAGGCGCGCGGCCGCGAGCTCCGCAAGCGCAGCGCTCGTCTTGGCCATCTGCAGCAGCGAGAGCAACCCCTCCTGCATGCGGGCGCCGCCGCTCGCCGAGAAGCACACGAGCGGTTTCCGGTTGGCGATCGCGTGCTCGACGCCGCGCACGAAGCGCTCGCCGACCACCGAACCCATCGAGCCCCCCATGAAGGAGAACTCGAACGCGCCTGCGACGATCTCGATGCCCTCGAGCGCGCCGCTCATGACGACGATGGCGTCCCGCTCACCGACCGCCTTCTGCGCAGCGGCCAGACGGTCGCGGTAACGCTTGCTGTCGCGGAACCGGAGCGGGTCCTCGGGCGTCACGTCGGCGCCGATCTCGACCGCGCTGTCCGGATCGAGGAACTGCGTCAGGCGCTCGCGCGCGCCGATGCGCATGTGGTGCGCGCATTTCGGGCAGACCTGCAGGTTTCGCTCGACCTCCGGCCGGTAGAGCACCGAGTCACAGGCCGGGCATTTCATCCACAGGCCCTCGGGCACGGAACGCGTGCGGCGCTCCGTCTTGATCCGCGACGGGATGATCTTCTCGAACCAGGTCATATGGGAACTTCTGATTTATCCTGGCATGGAGCGCGTTACGCGCGCGCCTTGGCGGGGCAAGGCGCGAGCCGAAGCCCAATAGCCGAGCCTATGGGCAAGGCGAGCAACGAAGTTCCGCCAAGGCCCGCACGTAACCCGCAGGGACCGGGCGATAGTCGTCCCTGGCGGAGTTGCTCGTCGCTCATGTATGCCCTGATACATCTCGCTCCTCGCGCCTTGCCAGGGACGAATATCGCCACGGTCGCGCCCATGCCAGGATAAATCAGAGGTTCCCTGATTCCCCGGGAAGGCCCGTGATCATAGCCCAAGGACGGCTGAACACGGCCTCGGGCACCTGGAGCGACTTCGGGTACCTGACCTGCCACAGGTACAGCCCGCTCGCCGGCGCGGTGATGCCGGCGCGCTTGCGGTCGCGGGCGGCCAGCGTCTCCGCCACCCACCCCGGCGGACGCTCGCCCGCCCCGACCATGAGCAACGTGCCCGCGATGTTGCGCACCATGTGGTGCAGGTAGGCGTTGGCGCTGACTTCGATCACGACGAGCGGGCCGTCGCCCCGCACCGAGACGGCGTCGACGTGGCGCACCGCCGTGGTCGACTGGCACTCGACCGCGCGGAACGAGGTGAAGTCATGCTCGCCGACGAGCGCCTGCGCGGCCTCGTGCATCGCCTCGACGTTGAGCGGCGAACGGATCCAGCACACGCGATCGCGCAGGATCGCCGGGCGCGTGGCCCGGCGCAGCATGCAGTAGCGGTAGCTGCGGCCCTGCGCGGTGTGTCGCGCATGGAAGGTGCGGTCGACGTCCATCGCCCAGCAGATCGCGACGTCCGGCGGCAGGTGGCTGTTGGCGCCGAGTACCCAGCCCCGGATCGGTCGCTGGGCCTGCGTGTCGAAATGGGCGACCTGGGCGCAGGCATGCACGCCCGCGTCGGTGCGGCCGGCGGCGGTGACGGTGACGGGGTGGTCGGCGACGGTCGACAGCGCCTTCTGGACCTCGTCCTGCAGGGTGAGCAGCCCCGGCTGGTGCTGCCAGCCGGCGTAGCGCGTGCCGTCGTACTCGATGCCGACGGCCAGTCGTCGCGTCGGGCCGGTCTTGCTCACGCCCCCGGCAGGGAATCGATCAGGCGACGCGCCTCCTGCTTCTGCGAAGCGCTGCCCTCGGCCAGCACCTCCTGCAGGATGTTGCGGGCGCCGTCAGGATCCCCCATGTCCATGTACGCGCGCGCCAGGTCGAGCTTGGTCCCGACCTCGCTCATCGTGACCGGCTCGAGGTTCGACAGCTGCGGCATCTGCCCGGTCGTCAACGCGTCACGCACGGTCGGGGAATCGTCGGCCGTGTCGTTTGCCGCGCCGATGTCGAGGTCGATCTCGCCGAAGTCGATCTTCGGCAGGACCGCCGTCGCCCCGGCGTCGCGCGGCATCAGCGCCGTGCCGTCGTCTTGCGAATCGCTCCGCAGCACCGCGGTCGCGTCGTTGCGGTGCGCGATCTGTGTCAAATCGTCGTGCCCGCCGGCCGCGATCGCAGTGGCATCGTCGATCTCCGGCAGGTTGTCGAGGTTGCCGAGGTCGAGGCCGAGGTCGTCGATCGCCATCTCGGCGGTCGAGTCTGGCGTGGCCGGCTGCATGCGATCCCGGGCTGCCTGGCTCGCCTTGAGCGCCGGCGTCTCGACCGTCGGCGTCTCGGACGACGGCAGTTCCAGCGTCGGCATCTCGATCGTGCCGCTTCCCTCGCGCCCGCGGATTTCCTGCGTGGTGCTGAAGGACGAACCGTCGCCCAGGTCGAACTCGATCGCCGTGTTCTCTCCCGTGGGTTCGGCATCCGTCGAGGCCGACGCGACCTTGCCGAGGTCGATGTCGAGACCTTCGTCGCCGTCGGGCGTCGAAAGCAGGTCGAGGTCGACGAGGTTGTCGCCGCCCTCGAGCGACAGGTCGACGCCGGCGTCGTGCACCGCACCGGCGAAGATCGGCTCGTCAGGCGCGAGCTGGCGACCCATGATGACGATCCGGTCCCAGTCGCCCCCGGGGCCGAGCTGCTTCTTGAGCTCACGTGCCACGGCGAGGAACTGGTTGGTGTCTCCCGCCACGAAATGAATCTCGGCGAGCTTCAACTTGAGGTCATGGCGCTGCGGCTCCTTCGACAGCGCCATGCGCACGAGGTCGACGGCCTGGTCGTATAGGCCATAGGCCATGTGGAAGTCGGCTTCGGCGAGCGGGTCCGCCTGGTCGAGGTCGAGCGCCGCCTCGGCGCTGATCGTTTCCTCGTGACCGGGCGCGGGACGCGGCGCCTCGGTTTTCGGGCGGGCGATCGGGCGTTCCTCGACGACGATGTCTTCGTCGTCGTCGCGGTCCTCGAACATCGTCGGCCGCGGCAACTCGGCCGTCCGCTCCCCGGTTGCGAGCGCACGCAGGCGCATGGTCTCCGTCGGCACGGGCGCGGACGCCGGCAGTTCCAGCCCCTTCAGGGCTCCGTCGACATCTTCCTCGCGGCGGCGGCGGTAGAAATTGAAGCCCAGCAGTCCCAGGATCACGAGCGCGGCCGCGCCGAGCAGCATCATCCAGTTGTCGGTGAGCGTATCGAGGAACGACGGTCCCGTATCCGCCTCGGGCGCTCGCCTCGGCGTCTTCGCGGCCTTCGGTCGCGCTTCCGCGGGCGGGGCCGCCGCGGGCTTGGGCGCGTCGTCCTCGGGAGCAACCGCCGTCTCGTCGGCGGGCGCCGCGGGAGCGGGTTGCGGCGCAGGCGCTGCAGCCTGCGACTCCTCGGCGCGCGCTTCGGCCAGCTTCTTCTGCAGGTCGGCCAATTCCTGGTTCTGCAGCTCGAGCAGGCGCTTCTGTTCGGAAATGCCCTTTTCGAGCGAATCGATCTGGGATTCGACGCGTCCGCTCGGTTCAGGCGTCGCGGCCTCGGCCTCGCCTTCCGGCGGAGTGACGAGCTTCAACCGGCCGGCTTCTCCGCCGCCGGCGGCGCGCCAGGCCGCATTCTGCTGGCCGACTTCGCTCGCGGCCTCGGCCGAGGAGATGCCCGCAACCTCGTCGGAGGACGGCACGCGCAGGATCGCACCGGCACGCAGCTGGTTGATGTTGCCGTTGAAGGCTTCCGGGTTCGCGCGGAACATCGCGATCATCGTGCGCTCGATCGCCGGGCGCTCCCCGCCCGCGATGCCGCCGGCGATGGCGTAGAGCGTGTCGCCGCGCGCGACTTCGTAGGTCGATCCACCGCTCGCCACCGGCGCAGCCGAAGGCGAAGGCTGCGGCGCCGCGACCGGAGCGGGCGCAGGTTCTGCAGCCGCGGACTGCTGTGGCGCGGGAGGTTCTGCCGCGGACTGCTGCGGCGCGGTCGTCGGCGCCGCGACCGGCGCCGGGGCGGGGCTGTCGCCCGGCGCCAGCATCGCGGGCGGGTCCAGCAGCACCGTGTACTCGCGCAGCAACCGACCACGCGGCCAGTTCACGTCGATCAGGAACGAAACGAACGGCTCGCTGATCGCGTCGCGCGAGCGCACGAGCAGTACCGAGCGTCCGTCCTTCCCGCGGCCGACGCTGAACTCGAGCGAGCCCAGGTAGGCTGGCCGGTCGAGGCCATAGCGGGTGAAGACTTCCTGCGAAGCGAGTTGCGCGTTGAGCGTCGAGAGCTCTTCGGGCGTCGCCGCGACCAGGTCGATCTCGGCAGAAAGCGGCTCATTGAGCGACGAGTTCAGGCGGATCTCGCCGAGCCCGAGGCCGAAGGCCGCCGCCGGCGTCAACAAGATCGCCGAAATGAGGACGCGCAATTTACCGCTCATCGTGACTCCCCAAGGTCGCAGCCGCCCAAAAGGGAGCGCGAGCTTGCGAAATGGGTGTGAAACCGATCACAAGTCCCTGATCCTTTGGGACTATAGCTTACACGCCGTATTTACCAAAATCTTGGCCCGCGTCACGCAATGGCGGGCTTCCCGGCGCGTGCCACCAGGGACCGCAATGCGTTGATCCACCGGGATTCAGCGGGTGATGTCCGGCGTGACGGCCACGACGTCGGCGCACTGGGCGCGGTGCCGCAGGACGTGGTCCATGAGGACCAGCAACAGCATGGCCTCCACGATCGGCACGGCGCGCAGGCCCACGCAGGGGTCGTGCCGTCCCGTGGTTGCGATCTCGGTCGCCGCGCCGGCGACATCGATCGTCCGGCCCGGCAACGGAATGCTGGAAGTCGGCTTGAACGTCACGTGCACGATGAGGTCCTGGCCCGAGCTGATGCCACCCAGGGTGCCGCCGCCATGATTCGTGGCGAATCCTTCCGGGGTGAGCTCGTCGCGATGCTCCGTGCCGCGCTGTCCGGCGACCGCGACTCCATCGCCGATTTCGACGGCCTTGGCTGCGTTGATGCCCATCATCGCGTACGCGATGTCGGCATCCAGCCGGTCGAACATCGGCTCCCCGAGGCCCGGCGGGACGCCGCGCGCCCGCACCGTCACGCGCGCACCGACCGAATCGCCATCGCGTCGCAGTTCCCTGATGTACGACTCGAGTTCGGCCAGCCGGCCGGGATCGGCACAGAAGAACGGATTTTCACGCGCGGCGCCCGCATCGAGGCACTCGAGCGCGATGCGGCCCGATCTGCGACAGGAATCCCGCGACCGTGAGGCCGAGCCGTTCATGCAGCCACTTGCGCGCAATCGCGCCGGCCGCGACGGTCGCGACCGTGATCCGCGCCGAGGCCCGCCCGCCGCCGCGATAGTCACGGATGCCGTACTTCTGCTGGTAGGCATAGTCGGCGTGGCCGGGACGGAAGCGGTCCTTGATCTTTTCGTAGTCGCGCGCGCGGGCATCCACGTTGTCGACCATGAGGCCGATCGAGGTCCCGGTCGTGCGGCCCTCGAACACGCCCGAGAGGATCTTCACCCGGTCGGGTTCCTGGCGCTGGCTCGTGAACTGGGACGTGCCGGTGCGGCGAGGCTCGAGGTCGGCCTGGATGTCCGACTCCGATATCTCGAGGCCGGGAGGACAGCCGTCGACGATCGCGCCGATCGCCGGCCCGTGGCTTTCGCCGAAGGTCGTCACGCAGAAGGAACGGCCGATGGTGTTGCCCGACATGATGCAAGACTAGCCCGGCAGGTCCGCTGCCCGCAGCAGGAATATCTCCGCGAACCCGTGCTCGAACTCGAGCCACACGAGCGGCAGGTCCCGAAACCGCCGCCGCGCGCGGGCCGCGGAGTTGCCGACCTCGACCACAAGGATCCCCTCGGGCGTCAGGTGGCGACCGGCCCCCGCCACGATTCGCTCGACGATGGCGAGGCCCTGGCGCGGGGCGCACAGCGATGTCGCGGGCTCCGCGCGGTGCTCGCGCGGCAGGCGCCGCATCTCGGCTGCAGGGACATACGGGGGATTGCTCACGATCACATCGTAGCGCCGCGCCCCGAGCCCGTCATACACGTCGGCGTCGACCACGCGCACGCGGCGCCCGAGGCGGTGCCGCTTCACGTTGTCGCGTGCGACCGCGCGGGCGCCCGCGGAGACGTCCGTCGCATCGACGCGGGCGCGTGGAAGCGCGTGCGCGGCGGCGATCGCGATGCAGCCGGAACCCGTGCCGATGTCGAGGACGCGGCGGATCCGCGCCGGATCGATCCAGGGCGCGAAACCGGCGAGGCACAGCTCGGCGATCGGCGAGCGCGGCACGAGCACGTCCGGCGTCACGCGGATCTCGTGGCCGCCGAACCAGCTGACGCCCGTGAGGTAGGCGGACGGCAGCCGTTCACGGATACGGCGCTCGAGGAGCGCGTCGACGCGCGCCGCGTCGCGCGCCGACACCGGCAGCCGGTAGCTGGCCGGCGCGGATCGGTGCGCCAGGCCGAGCGCGTGGAACACGAGCGCGGCGGCGTCGTCGCGCGCGTTGTCCGTGCCGTGGCCGTAGTGCAGCCGGGCTTTCGCGAGCTGCGACGCGGCACGGTCGAGAAGCGAACCGACGGTTGCGGCCGGCCCGCCCGCGGCCCGGGGCTTTTTCGCCATGGCGCGCAGTCTAACCGCGGCGCGCGCCCGCAGCGCGCGACCGTGGGATACTTCACGCCATGAAACGCGCCCACGTCGCGATCGTGGTGCTCGCGGGCGCCCTCGCCGGCGTACTCGTCGCGCATCTCCTCCGGAACCGGGCGGCGGCGCCGCCGTCGCTCGAGCGCGCGACCCTGTATGCCGAACGGCGGGCCCTGCCCGCTTTTGAGCTGATCGACCAGGCTCGCGCGCCCTTCGGGCCGGCACGGATGCGCGGACGATGGACTTTCCTGTTTTTCGGGTTCGTGAACTGCCCGGATGTCTGCCCGACCACGCTGGCGATGCTCGCGGACGTGCGCGCGAGGATCGCGACCGCCTCCGCGGGCGACGTCCCGCAGGTGGTGCTGGTGAGCGTCGACCCTGGACGCGATACGCCGCCCGTGCTCGCGCAATACGTGGCGCACTTCGATCCGTCGTTCACCGGCGTCACCGGAGATCCCGCGGCCATCGAAACCCTGACGCGCGCGCTCGGCGTCGCCGTCGCGGTCGGTGCCCCGGCCGACGATGGCAGCTACGCCGTCGACCACACGGCTGCGATATTCCTCGTCGATCCCGCGGGGCGGGTTGCAGCGCTGTTCAACACGCCGCACGAGGCCCGGGCGATCGTGCGAGATTACCTTAAGATCGTCGGTACACGATGACGCAAAAATCATGAACGGCGGGAGCCTCGGCGATCGCGCTTTCATCGGGATGCAGTACCTGCTCCCGCAGCACGTGCTGTCCCGCATCGTCGGCTGGATCGCCGAGTCGCGGATCGGCTTCGTGCGTGCAGGCCTGATTCGCGCGTTCCTCGCGCGTTACCCCGTCGACCTCGCGGAGGCGGCGCAGCCCGAGCCGGACCGCTATGCGAGCTTCAACGACTTCTTCACGCGCCGGCTGCGCGCCGGCGCGCGAGCCTTCGACGCGGAAGCCGGAGCCGCCGTCTGCCCGGCCGACGGCACGGTGAGCCAGGCCGGCCGCATCGCCGGCGACACGCTGTTGCAGGCCAAGGGCATCGATTATTCGGCGACGGCCCTGCTCGGCGGCGACGCGGCGCTCGCCGCCGAGTTTGCGGGCGGCGATTTCGCGACGATCTATCTCGCACCCCACAACTATCACCGCGTGCACATGCCGCTGGGCGGAACGCTGCGCATCGCCCGCTTCGTGCCAGGCGACCTGTTCAGCGTCAATGCGGCGACCGGGGATAGCGTGCCGGGGCTGTTCGCGCGCAATGAGCGCATTGCCTGTGTGTTCGACACTGCAGCCGGGCCGATGGCCGTCGTCCTGGTCGGCGCGCTGTTCGTCGGCAGCATGAGCCTGTCCTGGGCCGGCCGTATCCGAGGTGAAAGGCGGGACCGGCCGCGCGACCTGCCGTGCCGCGACCCGATCATCGCGCTCGACCGCGGCGCCGAGCTCGGCTGGTTCAACATGGGTTCGACCGTGGTCGTGCTGTTCGCGCCGCAGGGGCCTGCGCTCGCCCCGGGAATCGCGGCCGGCCGCTCGGTGCGAGTCGGCGAACTCCTGGGCCTGCCGCGATGACGGAGCCCGCATGGCGGCCGGGGGCATCGGTCGAGGTCCTGCGCGGGCGGGCGGCCATGCTGGCGCGCATTCGCGCCTACTTCGCCGCGCAGGACGTTCTCGAAGTCCAGACGCCGGTCCTCTCGGCCGCCGCAGTGAGCGATCCGCAGATCGAATCGATCTCCGCGAGCCCGGCGCGCGGGCCGCGGCTGTTCCTGCAGACCTCGCCCGAATATCCGATGAAGCGGCTCCTCGCGGCCGGCTTCGGCGACTGTTACCAGGTCTGCCCGGTGTTTCGCGACGGCGAGTCGGGCCGCCTGCACAATCCCGAGTTCACGATGATCGAATGGTACCGGCTCGACTTCGGCGTGGCCGAGATGCAGCACGACGTGGACCGCGTGCTGCGCGTCGCCTGTGCCGAGGTGCGCGATTTCGCGCCGACGCGAAGCATCACTTACCGGGATGCCGTCCGCGACGCCGCCGGCATCGACAGCGAGTGCGCCACGCCCGCGGAGATACGGGCGGCCCTCGCGGCGCGCGGGGTCGAACCGGCCGGCGCCGGGGAGTGGGATCGCGATGCCTGGCTCGACCTCCTGATGGGAACGGTCGTCGGGCCCGCGCTCGGTCACGGGGCGCCGGTGTTCGTCGAGGAATACCCGCCCTCGCAGGCGGCGCTTGCGCGGCTGCGCACCTCGCGCGACGGCGCGCTGGTCGCGGATCGCTTCGAGCTGTATGTCGACGGGCTCGAACTCGCGAATGGTTTCCACGAACTCGGCGATACGGCCGAGCAGCGGCGGCGGTTCGAGCGCGACCGCGTCGCCCGCGCCGCGCACGGCCAGGCCCAGAACCCGCTCGACGAAAACCTGCTCGCGGCGCTCGGCAGCGGGTTGCCCGATTGCGCGGGCGTCGCGCTCGGCTTCGACCGGCTGGTCATGGCAGCCTGGCGGCTGCCATCGCTGGATGCGGCAATGGCATTTCCGGCTTCGCGGGCCTGGGGAGGACTCGATGCAGGCCTTGCAGGAGGGTGAGCACGACCTGCTGGCGCTCGCGGCCGGCGCGTTCGCCGGCGAGCGCGACCCGTGGGCGAATGCCGCGAACGCGGCCGCGCTGGTGTACCAGCAGCTACCGGACCTCAACTGGGCCGGGTTCTATTTCCTGCGGGGCGGCGGCCTCGTCGTCGGGCCGTTCCAGGGCCGGGTCGCGTGCGTGCGCATCCCGCTCGGCCAGGGCGTGTGCGGCACGGCCGCGTCGCGCCGCGCGACTCTGGTGGTACCGGACGTCCACCTCTTTCCGGGCCACATCGCCTGCGACGCCGCTTCGAATTCGGAGATCGTCGTGCCACTCGTGGACCGCGAGCGCCTGATCGGCGTGCTCGACGTCGACAGCCCGCGCCTCGACCGCTTCACGCCGGCCGACGCGCGAGTCCTCGAAGCGCTCGCACAAGCGCTCGTCGCCGCCTCGGACTGGCGGCTCGCGGGCATCGATGGTTATTGATGGGTGCTATTTCGCGCGGGCGATGTAGGCGGCGCTGCGGGTATCGACGCGGACGACTTCGCCCTGGTTGAGGAAGAGCGGCACCTTCACGACGGCGCCGGTCTCGAGCTTCGCGACCTTGGTGCCGCCCGTCACGGTGTCCCCGCGCATGCCCGGGTCGGTTTCCACGATCTTGAGTTCCACGTGCGGCGGCGGCGTGACCGTGAGCGGCTGGCCGTTCCACAGCGTGATGATGCAGACGGTGCCTTCCTTGAGCCACTGCGCCGCATCGCCCACGGCCGTCTCGCCGGCGGAGAACTGCTCGAACGACTCCGGCTGCATGAAGTGCCAGAAAGTCCCGTCGCCGTACAGGTACTGCATGTCGACGTCGACGACATCCGCCGCCTCCACCGACTCGCCGGACTTGAACGTGCGCTCGATGACGCGGCCGGTGCGCAGGTTCTTGATTCGCACGCGATTGAAGGCCTGGCCCTTGCCCGGCTTCACGAATTCGTTCTCGACGATCGTGTACGGGTCCTTGTCGAGGAGGATCTTGAGGCCGGAGCGGAATTCGTTGGTGTTGTAGCTGGACATCGGATTTCGCCGTGGACGCCCGGGACGGTCGGGCGGGTGGAACTGGAAGGGCGCGTATCATAGCCGCTGCCCGCGGGGGCCACCACCCCGTCCCGGAGCATGACGCGGGTCGCGAAATTCGGGGAATTCAAGGTGTTACTATCCCGGCCGCCACCCCAGGCAGGACGCCGCCGGAGCGTGACTTGAAGCCCATTGCCGCGGTCCCGATGATCGCCCTGACGCGCAGCCAGGACAATGTCGAGGCGATCAACAAGGCGCTGAGGAACGCGGGCCACCCGGTCCATGTGACCTGGCTGCCCGACGCGCGCGACCTCGGCGACGCCCTCACCCAGGCCTCCGCCGAGATGCTCATGCTGTTTGCCGACGAGGGCATCGTCGACCTCGCGAGCGCCATGGACTTCCGCGCCCGCTTCGCGCCGGACGTCCCGGTGCTGATCGTGCGCGAGAAGGTCGACGAAGTCGTCATCGCCGAGGCCCTGGCACTCGGCGCCCAGGACGCAGTGACCCTCGACAACGTCGCGCGACTGCAACTCGTCGTGGGGCGCGAGCTACGCACCTACCGCCTCGACCGCGCGCTCTCCTCCACGCTCGCCTCGGCGCGCGAGGCGAAGAAACAGCTCCAGCACATCGTCGCGGGATCGACCGACGCGATAGCGCTGGTGCAGGAAGGCATCATCGTCGATGCCAACCCGGCGTGGCTGGCGCTATTCGGTTACTCGAATCCCGAGGAGGTGGTCGGCACGCCGCTGATGGACGCCTTCGATCCCGACGATCACGCCGCCATCAAGGGCGCGCTGGTGGCCTGCATGCAGGGCAAGTGGTCCGGCCACACGCTGCATGCCTCGGCCCTGGTCGTGAGCGGCCATCACCCGTCGCTCGAATTCCAGCTGGTGCGCGCCGAGTTCGACGGCGATCCTTGCGTGCAGGTCGTGGTGCCGGCGCGCGTCGCCGACGCCGGAGAGTACGAGCGCAAGCTCGAGGAGGCGCTGCAGAGCGACCCGGCGACCGGGTTCCTGCACCGGCGCAATTTCGTCGACAAGCTGCGCACGCGCCTCGCCGAGGCGGCCAAGGGCGGCGTGCGCTGCGTGGCCTACGTTGAGCCCGACAAGTACGACGCCCTGCACGAAGAGCTCGGCGTGCTGATGGCCGAGGATTTCCTCGGCGACTTCGCGCGCCTCCTGCGGGAACAGCTGCAGCCCGGCGACCTCGCCGGCCGCTTCGGCGGCCACGGCTTCATGCTGCTGGTGGAGCGCGGAAACACGCAGGACGTCGAGGCCTGGTCGGAGCACGTCGTGCACAAGGTCGCGACGGAAGTTTTCCAGGCGGGCGCGAAGTCGATGTCGACGACCTGCACCATCGGCCTCGGCCCGGTCCCGGCCGAGGTCAAGACACCCGAGGGGCCGGCCAACGACGCGCACAAGGCCCATCGCCAGGGCCGGGAGATGGGCGGCAACCGCGTGCAGCTGCTCGAGCACACCGGCATGATGCTGCGGCTCCAGGACCAGGACCGCCTGTGGGTCAGGCAGATCAGGGCGGCGCTGATGGAGAACCGCTTCAGACTGGTGCAGCAGCCGATCGCGAGCCTGGTCGGCGAAGACCTCGGCATGTTCGACGTGCTGGTGCGCATGCTCGACGAGCAGGGCCAGGAAGTGCTGCCGTCCGTCTTCATGCCGGCGGCCGAGCGCAACGACCTCATGAAGAACGTCGACCGCTGGGTGGTCGGCGCCGCGATGTCGTTCTGCGCCGCGCGCAAGCCCGGCGCCCTGTTCGTCAGGCTGTCGCAGGACACGCTGGCGGACGCCTCGCTTCCCGCCTGGCTCGCGGATCAGCTCAAGAAGACACGGATCGAGCCCGCTCGGATCGTGTTCCAGGTGCGCGAAGAAGCGGTGGCACAGCAGGTCAAGGAGGCCGTCGTGCTGCATAAGATGCTGACGGACCGCGGCTTCCGCTTCGCGATCGAGGGCTTCGGCATGGGGCGCGACACCGAGCTGCTCCTGAACCACCTCAAGCCGGACTTCGTGAAGATCCACGGCGCCCTGATGCAGGGCCTGTCGGCGGACCAGGGCAAGCAGGCACGCGTGAAATCGGTAGTCGAGCTCGCGCGCAAGTGCAAGGCCGTCACGATCGGCGAGCGCGTGCAGGACGCCAACACCATGGCCGTGCTGTGGCAGCTCGGCGTCGAATTCATCCAGGGCTACTTCGTCAACGCGCCCGAGGAAGTCGTCATCGGCTGAAACGAAGCGGACGCTCACCTGTGCGCATCGCGGCAATGGTGAGCGTCCCCTTCGTTCCTATGCGACGGTAAGGCGCGTCACTTTCCGGTAATTGCGGGACAGCACCGCGCCACGCTGGCCGCGCGCGCCGACGTAGTCCTGCAGTTCCTTCCAGGACAGCGACATCGTGCGATCGCCGCAGTGCACGGTGACGGACTGGCCGGGCTTCGCGACGACGACGGCGACCATCAGCTCCTCGCCGGACCGCGACCGCTTTCCCGGAATGCCGAAGATCAGGTTGCCACGGCCCTTTTCCATTTCCGGCAGGTCGGCGACCGGGAACGCCAGCATGCGGCCGTCGCTGTTGACCGCGACGACGAGCGCGCCATCCTCCGCGGGCACCGGCGCGGCCGGCAGCACCCGGGCATTTTCGGGCAACCGGAAGACTGTCTTGCCGGCACGGTTGCGGCCCGTGAGGGCCTCGAGCCGCGCGATGAACCCGTGGCCGGCGTCGCAGGCGAGCAGCCACTTGTCGGCGGGCTCGCCGATCGCGACCGCGGCGAAGGTGGCGCCCTCGGGCGGATCGAGCCGCCCCGAGAGCGGCTCGCCCTGGCCGCGCGCGGACGGCAGCGTGTGAGCCGGAAGCGAGTATGCGCGGCCCGTCGAATCGATGAACACCGCCTGCTGCGTGCTGCGCCCGCGCGCCGCCGACTGGAACGCGTCCCCGGTCTTGTACGAGAGCGTGGTCGGGTCGACATCATGCCCGCGCGCCTGGCGCACCCAGCCGAGAGTCGAGAGCACGACGGTGACGGGCTCGGCCGTGACGAGCTCCTCCTCCGCGATCGCCTGCGCAGCCGCGCGCTCGACGATCTTCGTGCGCCGCGCGTCGCCGTAGTGTTCCGCGTCCGCCAGCAGCTCGTCGCGGATCAGCCTGGTGAGCTTCGCGGAACTCTTGAGCGTCTTCTCCAGCAGGTCCTGTTCCTCCGCAAGCTCCTTCTGCTCGCCGCGGATCTTCAGCTCCTCGAGCTTCGCCAGGTGGCGCAGCTTGGTCTCGAGGATCGCCTCCGCCTGCGGGTCCGTGAGCTTGAACCGCTTCATCAGGACCGGCTTCGGCTCGTCCTCGCGCCGCACGATGCGGATCACCTCGTCGAGGTTCAGGAACGCGATCAGCATGCCGTCGAGGATGTGCAGCCGCGCGGTGACCTTCTCGAGCCGGTACCCCAGGCGGCGCTTCACGGTTTCCCTGCGGTAGCCGAGCCACTCGGCGAGCAGCTCCTTGAGGCCCAACACCCGCGGCCGGCCGTCGAGCGCGATCACGTTGATGTTCACGCGGTAGCTGCGCTCGAGGTCGGTGGTCGCGAACAGGTGTGCCATGACCTGCCCGACGTCGACGCGATTGGAGCGCGGGGTGATGACCAGCCGGGTCGGGTGCTCGTGGTCGCTCTCGTCGCGCAGGTCCTCGACCATCGGCAGCTTCTTCGCGCGCATCTGCCCGGCGATCTGCTCGAGGACCCTGGCGCCGGAGACCTGGTACGGCAGCGCCGTGACGACGATCTCGCCGTCCTCGACCTCGTAAACGGCGCGCGCGCGATAGGTGCCGTTGCCGGACTTGTAGATCGCGCGCAGCTCCGATTTCGGCGTCACGATCTCGGCGCCGGTCGGGAAGTCGGGCCCCTGGACGTGCTTGCAGAGCTCCGCGGGCGTCGCTTCGGGATCGTCGAGGAGATGGACGCATGCCGCCGCCACCTCGCGCAGGTTGTGCGGCGGGATGTCCGTCGCCATGCCGACCGCGATGCCCTGGGTGCCGTTCAACAGCACGTTCGGCAGCCGCGCCGGCAGGAGCCTTGGCTCCTCGAGCGTGCCGTCGAAGTTCGGCTGCCAGTCGACGGTGCCCTGCCCGAGCTCCGAGAGCAGCACCTGCGCGTACGGGCGCAGGCGCGACTCGGTGTAGCGCATCGCGGCGAACGACTTCGGGTCGTCGGTCGAGCCCCAGTTGCCCTGGCCGTCCACGATCGGGTAGCGGTAAGAGAACTCCTGCGCCATCAGCACCATCGCCTCGTAGCAGGCCGAATCGCCGTGCGGGTGGTACTTGCCGATGACGTCGCCCACCGTACGCGCCGACTTCTTGTGCTTGGCGCCTGCCGCGAGGCTCAGCTCGCTCATCGCGAATATGATCCGGCGCTGCACCGGCTTCAGGCCGTCCGCGAGCTGCGGCAGCGCGCGGTCGAGGATCACGTACATCGAGTAATCGAGGTACGCCTTCTCGGTGAACGCGCGAAGGGGCTGCTTCTCGATGCCCTCGAAATCGAGCGGTGGCTGGCCCTTCATTCGACGCTCGCCAGGTTGCCCTTGGCCTCGAGCCACTCGCGCCGGTCCGCGGCGCGCTTCTTCGCGAGCAGCATGTCCAGGACCTGGTCGGCGCCGTCCTTGGCCTCGATCGTGAGCTGCACCAGCCGGCGGGTGTCGCGCGCCATCGTCGTCTCGCGCAGCTGCAGCGGGCTCATCTCGCCGAGGCCCTTGAAGCGCGTGATCACCGGCTTGCCGCGGATGCCTTCGGCCTGGATGCGGTCCAGCACGCCCGCCTTGTCGTGTTCGCCCAGCGCGTAGTAGACGTTCTTGCCAACGTCGATTCGGAACAGGGGCGGCATCGCGACGAATACGTGGCCCGCCACCACCAGCGGGCGGAAGTGCCTGAGGAAGAGCGCGCACAGCAGGGTCGCGATGTGCGCGCCGTCGGAGTCGGCGTCGGCGAGGATGCACACCTTGTGGTAGCGCAGGCCCGAGAGGTCGGGCGAGCCGGCGTCGACGCCGAGCGCCGTCGTGATGTCGTGCACTTCCTGCGAGGCGAGCACGTCCGCCGCCTCGACTTCCCAGGTGTTCAGTATCTTGCCGCGCAGCGGCATCACGGCCTGGTACGAGCGGTCACGGGCCTGCTTTGCGGATCCGCCCGCGGAGTCGCCCTCGACCAGGAACAGCTCGCAGCGCTCGGGCTCCTGCAGCGTGCAGTCGGCGAGCTTGCCGGGCAGCGCCGGGCCCGACGTGATCCGCTTGCGCGTGACGCGGGCGGCGGCCCTGGTGCGTTCCTGCGCGTTGCTGATCGCGAATTGCGCGATCTTCTCGCCCGCCTCGGGGTGCTGGTTGAGCCAGAGCGCGAAGGCGTCCTTGACGACGCCCGAGACGAATGCCGCGGACTCCCGCGAGGACAGCCGTTCCTTGGTCTGTCCGGCGAACTGCGGGTTCTGCATGCGCACGGACAGCACGAAGGCGACGCCGTTCCAGACGTCCTCGGGCGCGAGCTTGAGGCCGCGCGGGACCAGGTTCCTGAACTCGCAGAACTCGCGCACCGCGTCGGTCGCGCCCGAGCGCAGTCCGTTGACGTGCGTCCCGCCCTCCGGCGTCGGGATGAGGTTCACGTAGCTCTCCGTGACCGGCGATTCCGCGTCCGGCGCCCAGCACAGGGCCCAGTCCGCGCTCTCGTTGCCGCCCTTGACGCGTCCCGTATACGGCTCCTCCGGCAATCGCCCGCACTTGCCGAGCTGCTCGAGCAGGTAGGCGCCGAGGTCGCCGGTGAAGTACCACTCCTCGGTCTCGCCGCTCGCCTCGACCGTGAGCCGGACCCTGAGCCCCGGACAGAGCACCGCCTTCGCCTTGAGCACATGCCTGAGGCGCGGCACCGAGATGTTCGCCGAGTCGAAGAATCCGGGATCCGGCCAGAAGCGCAAGGTGGTGCCCGACTCGCCGCGCTTGACGCTGCCGACCGCCTCGAGCTTCGAGACGACCTTGCCCTCGCGGAATCCGATGTTCCATTCCTTGCCGTCGCGGCGCACGTTGCACTCGAGGTGCTTCGACAGCGCATTGACCACGGACACGCCGACGCCGTGCAGGCCGCCGGCGCTCTCGTAGTTCTTTTCGTTGAATTTCCCGCCGGCGTGCAGCCGCGTCAGGATCAGCTCGACGCCGCTGACCTTCTCCTTCGGGTGGATGTCGACCGGCATCCCGCGCCCGTCGTCCTCGACCGAGACCGAGCCGTCCTTGTGCAGCGTGACGCCGATGTGCTCGCAGTGCCCGGACAGCGCCTCGTCGACGCTGTTGTCCACGACCTCGTGCACGAGGTGGTTCGGGTTGCGCGTGTCCGTGTACATGCCCGGACGGCGGCGGACGGGTTCGAGTCCCTTCAGGACCTCGATGTCCGATGCGGTATACGACTGCGCCATGCTTGCCTTCACGGAGGCGGCGGTGCCGCCGGGCGCGGCGATTCTACCAGCCGTGAACCCTGCCGCGTCAGCCGAAGTCGCGCACGAGAGACTCGACCGTCGCCGCGGGGAGACGGGTCTCGTGCCGGTACGCCGGATGGTTGACGCCGGCGGCGACCGCGGCGCCGGCCCGAACGGCCGCGCACGCGGCGTCCGGCAGCTCGAAGCGCAGCCAGTGCACGGCCGACGTCTTCTCGGCGTTCTCGCGCACGATGTCCTCGTCCGCGATCGCCGCCGTGCGCGCGTGGCCCGCGACCTCGACGTAGCAGAGGGACTCGACGCCGCGCAGCATGACGAGCGCGGCCGCCCGCTCGGCGGCGTCGGGGAACTCGATCATCATCGTGGCCTTCCAGTTGCCGCCGTCGGGGATCAGCGGGTTGTAGGCGTCGAGCTCCTCCTGGATGCCCTCGGGCTCGAATATGCGCTCGATGCGCAGCATTTCCTGTACCTGGTACTGGATCGTGAGGCGGTCCTCGAATACCCAGGTCATGTTCGGACCGATCGCGACCGTGCGCGCGCGCTTGTGTTCGAGGACCCGGGCGCGGAAGGCCGCGCGCTCGCGCGCGTAGCGCTCGAGCGTCATCAGTTCCCCGGCCTGCAGCGCGCCGCGTGCGTGGGGCACGGCGTCAGATCCCGTACGCCAGCCGCAGCAGGCTGAGCGGGTGCAGAGGCGCAGGCCCGTCCGGCAGCCCGGAAGCGATCTGCGCGCCGGCCATCGGGCAGTCGCTCGCGAGGTGGTCCGCGCCCGCGGCGGCGACGCGGTCGATGACGGGCTTCGCGATCTTCATCGACACCTCGCGGAACTCACGCTTGACCGCGTAGGTGCCGTCGTGCCCCGAGCAGCGTTCGATCGTTGTGAGCTGGGTACCGGGCACCAGCGCGAGCAGCTCGCGCGTCTTCTGCCCGATCGCCTGCACGCGCAGGTGGCAGGGCACGTGGTAGGCGACCTTGCCGAGCGGCGACTTGAAGTCGGTCCGCAGCCGCCCTTCGCCATGCCGCAGCATCAGGTACTCGAACGGGTCGAAGGTGTGCTCGGCGACCGCACGCACCTCCGGGTCGTCCGGGAAGAGCAGCGGAAGTTCCTGCTTGAACATCAGGACACAGGATGGGATCGCGGCGAGGATGTCGTGGCCCGTGGCCACCATCGCCGCGAGCGCCGGGATGTTCGTTTGCTTGAGCTTCGCGACGGCGTCGAGGTCGCCGAGCTCCAGCTTCGGCATGCCGCAGCAGCGCTCCTCGCGCGCGAGCGCCACCGGGATCTCGTTGTGCTCGAGCACGGCGACGAGGTCCTCGACGATGTCCGGCGCGTTGCGATTGCCGTAGCAGGTCGCGAACACGGCGACCCGGCCGCGCGTTCCGCCGGCCGGGGTGGCCACGAACGCGGGCGTCTCGCGTCGCGAGTCCCGCGTGCGGAACGGCGCATGGAACTCGGGCAGCGGGGCGTCGCGGTGCACGCCGAGCGCGCCCTCGAGCAATCGCCGGCCGCCGCGGGACCGGGTGGTCGCATTGACGATCTCCCGCACCACGGGTATGCCCGCGATGCGCCCGACCACGTCGGTCGAGGACAGCAGCCGGTCACGAAGCCTCAGTCCCTCCCTGCGGTTGCGCACCGCTTTCGCGCGCAGCATCAGGTGGGGGAAATCGACGTTCCAGGGGTGCGGCGGCACGTACGGACATTTGCTCATGTAGCACATGTCGCAGAGGTAGCAGTGATCCACGACTTCCCAGCGCGCGGCCTGCGGGACCGCGGCGACCTCGCCGGTCGGCGATTCGTCGACCCGGTCGAACAGGACGGGGAATGCATTGCACAGGCTGAAGCAGCGCCGGCAGCCATGACAGATGTCGAAGACCCGCTCGAGCTCGGCATCGAGCGCCGCTTCGTCCCAGAATTCCGGCGACTCCCAGCCGAGCGGATGGCGTGTCGGCGCCTCGAGGCTGCCCTCGCGCGCGCCGCCCGTCCCGCGCTCGTTCACGCGCGACGCATCCGGGTGTTCACCCGGGTCAGGCGAGCTGGTCCAGCGCCTTCTGGAAACGGTTCGCGTGCGAGCGTTCAGCCTTCGCCAGCGTCTCGAACCAGTCCGCGATCTCCGCGAAGCCCTCGGTGCGCGCCTGCTTCGACATGCCCGGGTACATGTCCGTGTACTCGTGCGTCTCGCCGGCGATCGCCGCCTTCAGGTTGTCGGAGGTCGGGCCGATCGGCAGGCCCGTCGCCGGGTCGCCTACCTGCTCGAGGTACTCGAGGTGTCCGTGCGCATGCCCGGTTTCGCCCTCAGCCGTCGAGCGGAACACGGCGGCCACGTCGTTGTAGCCCTCGACGTCCGCCTTCTGCGCGAAATAAAGGTAGCGACGATTCGCCTGCGACTCGCCCGCGAAGGCCGCCTTGAGGTTTCCTTCGGTCTTGCTGCCCTTCAGGTTCACGATGTCCTCCTGTCGAGGCCGGCCGTGGTGACCGGCGGTTTAGACAGATTCTAACACCGCTTTTCGGCCCGTGAAGTACACTGCGAGCCCCTTCCCCGCGGCAGCGGACGCAGCCCGTGACCCGACAGAAACAGGCCACACCCGATTTCGAGGCGGCCCTCGCGGAACTCGAGTCCATCGTGGCGCGGCTCGAACAGGGCGAGCTGCCGCTGGAAGAATCCTTGCGGCAGTTCGAGCGTGGCGTGGTGCTGACGCGCCTGTGCCAGAAGGCGCTCAGCCAGGCTGAGCAGAAGATCCGCGTGCTCGCCAAGGGTCCGGACGGCGAACTGCGCGAGCAGGACTTCGAGGCCGCGGACGCAGACTGACGGGATCGCCGATGCAGGCTCCTCTACCGGCCGGCGACTGGCAGCTGGCATGCCGTGAGCGCCTCGAGCGCATGCTCGCGCGCATCCTGCCGGAGGCCGGCCTCGAGCCGGTGAGGCTGCACGCCGCCATGCGCTACGCCGCGCTCGGCGAAGGCAAGCGGATCCGGCCTCTGCTCGTCTATGCGACCGGTACCGCCATAGGCATCGCACCGGAAAGACTGGATCCGCCCGCGGCCGCGGTCGAGCTCATCCACGCCTACTCGCTCGTGCACGACGACCTGCCTGCCATGGACGATGACGACCTGCGGCGCGGACGTCCGACGACGCACCGGGCATTCGACGAGGCGACGGCGATCCTGGCCGGCGATGCGCTGCAGGTGCTCGCGTTCGACCTGCTGGCGAACGACCCGATGCCGGGAATCGCCGACGGGGCGCGCATCGAGATGATCCGCCTGCTCGCCCGGGCGAGCGGCACGCTCGGCATGGCGGGCGGACAGGCGCTCGACCTTGCCGCCACCGGCCGCCGCCTCGAGCCCCGCCAGATCGAGGACATGCATGCGCTCAAGACCGGCGCGCTGATCCGCGCGGCGGTGCTCATGGCCTGCGCCGCGGATTCCGCCCTGCCCGCCGCGAAGCGCGAAGCGCTCGACCGGTACGGACGCGCGATCGGCCTCTGCTTCCAGATCGTCGACGACCTGCTCGACGTGCTGGGCGATCCCGCGGTGACCGGCAAGATCGCGGGTTCCGACGCGCTGCGCGGCAAGCCGACTTACCCGGCCATCGCGGGCGTCACGGCGGCCCGCGTCCGGGCAGCGGAACTCGCCGGCGCCGGCATCGCGGCGCTCGAGGATTTCGGGCCGGAGGCATCGCGCCTCCGGGATTTCGCCAGCGACCTCGTGCAGCGTGGCCGCTGAGGGCCTTCGTATGCCGCCTGCCCGCGCTCCAGTAAACTGCCGCCATGGCTGAGGAAAAGCCCGACGGCTTGCTGGCGGCGATCGAGACGCCGGCCGACCTCCGGGCGCTCGGGCGCGGCGACCTGCGCCCGCTGTCGGACGAGCTGCGCCAGTACCTGATCCAGACCGTGGGGCAGATGGGCGGGCATCTTGCCGCCGGTCTCGGTACGGTCGAACTCGCGGTCGCGCTCCACTACGTCTTCGACACGCCCTACGACCGCCTGATCTGGGATGTCGGCCACCAGGCCTATCCGCACAAGGTGCTGACCGGCCGCCGCCGGCGGCTCGGCAGCATCAAGCAGCGCGGCGGCCTCGCGCCATTCCCGTCGCGTGCCGAGAGTGTCTACGATGGCTTCGGCGTCGGGCATTCGAGCACCTCGATTAGCGCGGCGCTCGGCATGGCGGTCGCGAACCGCCTCTCCGGCAGTGACCGGCGCGTGGTCGCGGTGATCGGCGACGGCGCGATGAGCGCGGGACTCGCCTGGGAAGCGCTGAACCACGCCGGCGGCATGGACGTCGACCTGCTGGTCGTATTGAACGACAACGACATGTCGATCTCCGAGAACGTCGGCGCGCTGTCCAATTACTTCGCCCGGCTGCTGTCCGGGCGCGCTTACGCGCACCTGCGGGCCGGCGGCAAGAAAGTGCTGCGCAAGATGCCGTCGGCGTGGGAACTTGCGCGGCGTTCCGAAGTGCACGCCAAGGGCATGGTGTTGCCCGGCACGCTGTTCGAGGAGCTGGGATTCAACTACATCGGGCCGGTCGACGGCCACGACGTGGACGCGCTCGTGAAGACGCTCGGCAACATGCGCAGCCTCCCCGGCCCGCAGTTCCTGCACGTCGTCACGCAGAAAGGGAAAGGTTATGCGCCGGCCGAGGCGGACCCGATCAAGTGGCACGGGCCCGGTCCCTACGACCCCGCGAGCGGCACGCTCTACAAGGAACAGTCCTCGGGACCCACCTATTCGCAGGTCTTCGGCGAATGGCTCTGCGACATCGCGGCGCAGGACCAGCGCTTCGTCGGCATCACGCCGGCCATGCGCGAGGGCTCCGGGATGGTCGAGTTCGAGCAGCGGTTCCCGGATCGCTATTTTGATGTCGCGATCGCAGAACAGCACGCGGTCACGCTAGCCGCCGGCCTCGCCTGCGACGGCATGCGTCCGGTGGTGGCGATCTACTCGACTTTCCTGCAGCGCGGCTACGACCAGTTGATCCACGACGTCGCGCTGCAGCGGTTGCCGGTCGTGTTCGCCATCGACCGTGCCGGTCTCGTCGGCGGCGACGGCGCGACGCACCAGGGCGTGTTCGACCTCACGTTCCTGAGGTGCGTGCCGAACCTGGTCGTCATGGCGCCGGCCGACGAGAACGAGTGCCGGCAGATGCTCTATACCGCCGGCATGCTCGACCAGCCGGCCGCCGTGCGCTATCCCCGCGGCCGCGGACCGGGGGTCGCGGTCGAGAGGACGATGCAGGCGCTGCCGCTGGGCCGCGCGGAATCGCGCCGCAGCGGCGCCAGCGGACTCGCCCTGCTCGCCTTCGGCACGATGGTCGAGGCCGCGCGGCCGGCTGCCGAGGCGCTCGACGCGACCCTCGTCAACATGCGTTTCGTGAAACCGCTCGACGAGGCGCTGATCGCCGAGGTCGCGGCGAGCCATCGCGCGATCGTCACGCTCGAGGAGAACGCGGTGGCCGGCGGCGCCGGCTCGGCCGTGCTCGAGGTGCTCCAGCTTATCGGGAGCGCGGTTCCGGTGCTCCAGGTCGGCATTCCCGACGCGTTCGTCGAGCATGGCTCGCGCGAGGACAATCTGGAGGCCGCCGGTCTCGATCCGGCGGCGATCCGGGCCGCGGTCGAGCGCTTCTGGCGCGGGCAAGGCATCGCACGCGTTCGCCCCGCCGGCTAATCAGGACCAATATGGTATGATTTCCGCATGAATGCGAAGAGCGCGGGGTCCGTCGTCGCCCCGATCATCGAGGACGTGCAGGGACGCGCGGATACGCGCCGCCTGCCGATCGACCGTGTCGGCATCAAGGACATCTTCCACCCGGTGCGGGTCAAGGACCGCTCGGGCGGTGAGCAGCACACGATCGCGAACTTCAACATGTACGTGCACCTGCCCCACAACTTCAAGGGCACGCACATGTCCCGGTTCGTCGAGATCCTGAACGAGCGCGAGCGCGAGATCTCCGTCGAATCGTTCAACCTCATGCTGTCGGAGATGACGACGCGCCTGAATTCCGAAGCCGGGCACCTCGAGATGACCTTCCCGTACTTCGTCATGAAGCAGGCGCCCGTCACCGGGGTGCAGAGCCTGCTCGACTACCGCGCGACGCTCGCCGCCGAGATCGAGCATGGCCGCATCGAGACCTGGCTGAAGGTGCTGGTGCCGGTGACGAGCCTCTGCCCCTGCTCCAAGCAGATCTCCGACTACGGCGCCCACAACCAGCGCTCGCACCTCACGCTTTCCGCGAAGATCGCGGAGCACGTGTGGCTTGAGGAGCTGATCGAGGTGGCGGAAGCCGAGGCGAGTTGCGAGCTGTACGGCATCCTGAAGCGGCCCGACGAGAAGTTCGTGACCGAACGCGCATACGACAACCCGAAGTTCGTCGAGGACATCGTGCGCGACATCGCCACGCGGCTCAACGCCGACGAGCGCATCCGCTCATACGTCGTCGAGGCGGAGAACTTCGAGTCGATCCACAATCACTCCGCCTACGCGCGCATCGCGCGCGACAAGGACGAGAAGCCCGCCTGACCTGCGCGCCCGACCGGGCCGGCCGGCGAAGTGCGCGCGCAGGACATTGCGTGACTTTCAACTCGCGACGCGTGATTCGCCGTTCTGGAGGCGCGAGATCAGCGCCTTGAGGAATACCTTGTTGAAGCGCAGCTGGCAGGCCGACGAGGCCTGCTCGAGCAGCGTCGAGCTCACGCGCAGGATGGTGACGTCCTCGCCGGAAATCACCGCGGCCTGGCGCTTGGCACCGCGCAGGTAGCTGGTCTCGCCGAAGCAGTCGCCCGCCTCGAGCTTGCCGACCACCGCGCCGCCGCGCTCCACGCGGCAGGTGCCGGTCACGATCACGTAGAAGCGGTCGTCGATGCCGCCCGCGCGGACGATCTCGTCGCCCGGCGCGTGCCGCTGCCAGGTGCCGGCGCGCAGGACCTCCCAGATCTCGTTCGACGAGAAATCGTGGAAGAACTTCAGGCGCCGCAACAGGTTGAAATGCTCCTGGCGGTCGCTGCGGTCAGTGTCCTTGCGCTGCTGCGCGTGCACCCGGGCGATCGCATTGGCGAATTCGGCTCCGTTGGGATAGCGCTTGTCCGGTTCCTTGTGCATTGCCGTCGCGACCACGTTCTCGAGCTCGGGCGGAAGGTCCGGCCGGATCGACAGCATCGGCGGCGGCGTCGCGTAGACGATCTGGTGCAGCAGTTTCGCGAGTGCGCCGGCGCGGAACGGGCGGTGGCCCGTGAGCAGCTCGTACATCACCGCGCCCAGCGAGTAGAGGTCGGAGTGGTTGGTCAGTTCGAGCGACTGGACCTGCTCGGGCGACATGTAGCTGGGGCTGCCCGCGATGCCCTCGATGCGCGAGAAATCGGCATCGTTGTGCAGCGCGATGCCGAAGTCGATCAGCCTGACGTCGCTGTCGGTCGTCAGCATCAGGTTGCTGGGCTTGATGTCGCGGTGGATCACGCCGCGCGAATGGGCGTAGTGCAGCGCCTTGGCGCACTTGAACATGATCGAGAGCACGTCCTCGACCGGCAGCAGGTTGTCGGGACGCGTGTAGGCCGCGAGCGTGCGCGCGCCATGGATGAACTCCGTGACGACGTAGTAATAGCCGCTCTCCTCGCCGGCGTCGTAGATCGGCATGATGTTCGGGTGCTGCAGCATCCCGACCATGTGCGCCTCGGACAGGAACATCTTGCGCGCGACCTTGGCGCGCGCCGGGTCGTCGTCCGCCGCGATGCGGTACGCCTTGATCGCGATGTCGCGCCCGTAGTAGGAGTCGTGCGACAGGTAGACGGTGCCGGTCGAGCCGCGCCCGACCTCGCGGATCACGTCGTACTTGCCGATGCGCTCACCGATGCTGGCCGAGCCTTCGGCGGGCCGCATGATGGTCGGCACTGTTGCGGTTGCGATGACCGGCTCCTCGTGGACGGGTGCGGCGCGCCTGTGCCGCCGGATCGATCACGAGGATATTTCGTCAAACGGCCCGGAACCGTGAACCGGATCGCGCTTCACCGGGGGCCCGGCGCCCCTCCCGTGAAGTGGTCGAAACCGTGACCGGCCTCTCGCTCGACGGGGGCGCCGTCGACGCGCACGCCATCCGCCTCGGCGATCGTGCCGATGCGCTTCAGAACGACGCCGGCGTCGATGCCCGCGAGGCGCGCGCGATGTTCCGGATCCGCGCTGAACAGCAGTTCGTAGTCGTCGCCGCCGCCCAGCGCGTAGGCGAGCCGCGCCTCTGGCGGCGCCACCGAGCACAGGCCAGCCGAAAGCGGCAGTTCGCGGCCCTCGATGTCGGCACCGACGCCGCTTGCCGCGCAAATCTTGGCCAGGTCGCCCGCGAGACCGTCCGAAACGTCGATGCAGGAGGTCGCGATGCCGCGCAGCGCGACCCCGAGCGCCACCCGTGCCTGGGGCAGCTGGAAGCGCGCGAGCAGCGCATCGCGCGCGCGCCCCTGCGCGACCAGCCGGCCCTGCAGGATGGCGAGACCGGCCGCCGCGTCGCCCGGTGTGCCGCTCACCCACAGGTCGTCGCCGGGACGCGCGCCCTCGCGCAGGAGTGCCTGGCCCGGGGGCACGGTGCCCGCGAGGGCGACCGACACGGTGAGCGGGCCGCGGGTCGTGTCCCCGCCCACGATGGCGACGCCGTGGCGCCGGGCGAGGGTGTCGATCCCCGCGGAAAATCCGGCGAGCCAGTGCTCGTCGGCGGACGGCAGCGTCAGGCCGAGCAGCGCCCACGCGGGTTCGGCGCCCATGGCCGCGAGGTCGGAGAGATTCACCGCGAGCGCGCGGTGGCCAATGAAGCGCGGGTCGAAGCCGGCCGGGAAATGGGCGCCGTCGACCAGCGTATCGAGCGCGAAGACGAGCGTACCGCCCGCGGGGGCGGCGACGAGCGCGCCGTCGTCGCCGACGCCGGCGAGGACGTCCTCGCGCCTCGCGCCACGCCGCGTGAAGAAGCGCTCGATCAGCTCGAATTCGCCGGCCGGCAAGGTCACGCCACTTCGCCGCGCTCGGCGCCGCGGTGCGCGCGCGAGGCGCGGTCCAGCACGGCGTTCACGAAGCGGTGCCCGTCGGTCGCGCCGAAGCGCTTGGCGAGCTCGATGCCCTCGTTGATGACCACCCGGTATGGAACCTCGGGTCGGGCCATGAGTTCCCACAAACCGAGCGCGAGGATCGCGTGCTCGACCGGGTCGAGCCGCGCGGGCTCGATGTCCGAATGCCTGGCGAGATCCGCGTCGATGGCGGCGTGGTCCGCGCAGACCGCGGTGACGGCCGCGCGGAAGTACTCGGGGTCGACTCGCGCGTGCTCCGGGGTCGCGGCGAACTGCGCGACGAGCTCGGCGGCCCCCTGCCGTCCCAGCTGCCACTGGTAGAGCGCCTGCACGGCGAGCCGGCGCGCGCCGGCCCGCGCCTTCGAATGTTCGCGGCCGGGCGCGCGCATCGGCCTCAGCCCAGCTTGCGCAGGAGGTTTGCCAGCTCGATCGCCGCATGCGCGGCATCTGCGCCCTTGTTGCCCTCGCTGCCGCCCGCGCGCTCGAGCGCCTGTTCCTCGTTCTCGGTGGTGAGCACGCCGAATGCGACCGGCACGCCGGTCTCCTCCGCGATGCGCGCGAGGCCGGCGGCGCACTCGCCGGCGACATAGTCGAAGTGCGGCGTCTCGCCGCGGATCACGGCACCGAGCGCGACCACGGCGTCGTAGCGGCCCGACGCGGCGATGCGCCGCACCACGGGCGGCAGGTCGTAGGCGCCCGGCACGCGGACGAGCTCGAGGCCGGACCTCAGGGCGCCGCGCGCGACCAGCGCCTCCACCGCGCCTGCGACCAGGCGCTCGACGACGTCTTCGTTGAAGCGCGACGCGACGAGCGCGATGCGCAGGTCACCGACCCGCAGGTCGCCCTCGACAATGCGAATCGCGTCCACGCCGCGAGTATATCAGGCACGGCCGCGCTCACTCCTCGTAACCGGTGACCTCGAGGCCGAATGCGGAGATGCCGAGCAGCTGGCGCGGCGCCGACAGCACGCGCATGCGGGTGACGCCGAGGTCGCGCAGGATCTGCGCGCCGATGCCGTAGGTGCGCAGCACCGCGCCCGCCGGCGCATCCGCGCCGTGCTCGTGCGCGCCCGCGCCGATGATGTCCTCCGGAGTTTCCTCCGGTCGCAGCAGGACCACGATGCCGTGCGGCTCGCGCGCGATGCGCTCGAGGGCCGCGCCGAGCGTCCAGCCTGCGTGCTCGCCGCGGATGCCGATCAGGTCGCGCGGCGTGTCCCTGAGGTGCACGCGCACGAGCGGGGGCGCCGGGCCCGCCTCGCCGCGCACCAGGGCAAGGTGCAGCCGCCCGTGCACGCGGTCCACGTACCAGCGCATGCGGAACGGCCCGGCGGCCGTCTCGACCATGCGGTCGGCCACGCACTCGATCGAGCTTTCCTTGCTGAGCCGGTAGCGGATGAGGTCCGCGATCGTGCCGATGGCGAGGCCGTGCTCCCGGGCGAAGCGCTCGAGCTCCGGACGCCGCGCCATCGTGCCATCGTCGTTCAACACCTCGACGATCACCGCCGCCGGCTCGAAGCCCGCGAGCCGCGCGAGGTCACAGCCCGCCTCGGTGTGCCCCGCGCGCGTCAGCACGCCGCCCGGGCGAGCCATCAGCGGAAACACGTGGCCGGGCTGGCGCAGGTCTTCCGGCCGGGCGTCGTCCGCGACCGCAGCGCGAACCGTGCGCGCGCGGTCCTGCGCCGATATCCCGGTGGTGACGCCCTGGGCGGCCTCGATGCTCACGGTGAAGTTCGTGCCGTGCCGGTCCTCGGCCTCGCGCACCATCAGCGGCAATCGCAGCCGCCGGCAACGGTCCTCGGTGAGCGTCAGGCAGATGAGCCCGCGGCCGTGCCGCGCCATGAAATTGATGTCCTCGGGCCGCACGCGGGCCGCGGCCATCAGCAAGTCACCCTCGTTCTCCCGGTCCTCGTCATCCATGACCACGACCATGCGTCCCGCGGCGAGCTCGGCCAGGATTTCCTCGATCGTGTTCAACGTGTGCCCCGCATTTCCAGCAGCCGGTCGATGTAACGCGCGACGAGGTCCACCTCGAGGTTCAACCCCCGCCCGGCAGCGATTTCCCCGAGCGTCGTCACCGCCCGCGTGTGCGGCACGAGCGTGACTTCGAAGCGGCTGCCCGAGACGCGGCCGACTGTCAGGCTGACGCCATCGAGCGTCACCGAACCCTTCTCCGCGATGAACCGCGCGAGCGCGGCCGGCGCCTCGACCGTAGCGCCCATCGCACCGGCCTCCTCGCGGCAGTCCTGCACGGTGGCGATCCCGTCCACGTGGCCGGTCACCAGGTGGCCGCCCAGCGCGCTGCCCGCGGCCAGCGCCGGCTCGAGGTTCACGGCGCTGCCGGGCGCCAGGAGGCCGAGCGTGGTGCGCGCGAGCGTTTCGCCCGACAGGTCGGCCTCGAAACGGCCGCTGGTGACCGCGACCAGCGTGAGGCACGCGCCAGCTACCGCGACGCTGTCCCCGATCGCCCAGCCCGTGGTCGACTGCGCACCGGTCTCGATCGTCAGCCGGCGTCCGCCGCCGGCTTCGCGCACGGCGGCAATTCTCCCGATGGCGGTGACGACGCCGGTGAACATGGTCTCAGTGTCTCGGCCGCAGGCGCAGCAGCAGGTCGTCCCCGACGTCCTGGCGCTCCACGATCGTAAACTGCAGGCGTCCGGCCAGCGTCGCGGGCGCCTCGAGGTCCGCCAACGGCCGCGACCCGCGCCCGAGCAGCGTCGGAGCGATATACAGGAGAAGTTCGTCGGCGAGGCCCGCGGAGAGCAGCGCACCGGCCAGCCCCGCGCCGCACTCCACGAGCAGCTCGTTCACCTGCCTGGCCGCGAGCGCCGCCAGCGCCGCACGCAGGTCGACGCCGCCTCCGGATGAGCCCACGGCCAGCACCTCGGCGCCCGCGGCACGCAGCGGCGCAGCGCGCAGGGGATCCTCGTCCGAGCAGAGGACCAGCGCCTGGCCCGGCGGCCCGAGGATGCGTGCGCCGGGCGGCGTGCGCAGCTTCGAGTCGAGCACCACGCGGAGCGGCTGGCGGACGGTGCCGGGAAGGCGGACGTCCAGACGCGGGTCGTCCGCGATCACCGTGCCGCTGCCCGTCATCACGGCCGAAGCGCGTGCGCGCAGCCGCTGCACGTCGTCGCGGGCGGCCTCGCCCGTGATCCACCGGCTCTCGCCGCCCGGCAGCGCCGTCGCGCCGTCGAGGCTGGCCGCGAGCTTCACGATCACCCACGGCCGGCCGCGCGTCATGCGCGACACGAAGCCGGGATTGAGCTCGAGCGCCTCGCGCTCCAGCACGCCGCCCTCGACGGCGATCCCCGCGGCGGCAAGGCGCGCGATGCCGGCGCCGTCCACCTCGGGGTTGGGATCGCGCATCGCGTAGACGACGCGGCCGACTCCCGCGGCGACCAGCGCGTCGGCGCACGGCGGCGTGCGGCCATGGTGCGAGCAGGGTTCGAGTGTCACGTAGGCCGTCGCGCCGCGCGCCGCCGCGCCCGCGGCCTCGAGCGCGAGCACTTCGGCGTGGGGGCCGCCCGCCTGCCGATGCCAGCCCTCGCCGATCACGCGCTCGCCCGCGGCGATCACGCAGCCGACGCGCGGGTTGGGGTCCGTCGTCGCGAGGCCGAGGCGCGCGAGTTCGAGCGCGCGCGCCATGTGTCCGTCGTCGAGCGAGCGCACCGCCGTCACCGCTTGCTCCGCGGATCGCGCGACTGGGACGGCAGCAGCGACATCTGGCCGGCCGAAGGATCGCTGCGGCGGCGCTTGTCGAGCTGCTCGAGCTCCACGCGGAACGAGTCGACGTCGTGGAAGCGGTGGTACACGGAGGCGTAGCGCACGTAGGCGACCTCGTCGAGCTGCCGCAACTCCTCCATCACGATCTCGCCGATCACGCGCGAGGCCACCTCGCGCTCCCCGAGGACGCGCAGGCGATGGCCGATGCGCTCGATCGCGGTTTCGACGGCCTCGCGGCCGACAGGTCGCTTCTCCAGCGCCTTCATGATGCCGCCACGCAGCTTGCCCTCGTCGAACGGCTGGCGCGTACTGTCATTCTTGACGACCTGCGGCATGACGAGCTCGGCGGTCTCGAAGGTCGAGAACCGCTCGCCGCAGGAGAGGCATTCGCGCCGGCGCCGGATCTGGTGGCCCTCGCCCGCGAGGCGCGAGTCCGTCACCTTGGTGTCGTCGTGGTTGCAGAACGGGCAGTGCACGGCCGCGGCCTCGGCGCCGTCACGCGTAAACGGGAAAACGCCCGCAGATCGACCGCACGGCCTCGCGCACGCGCAGCACGGTCGTCTCGTCGCCCATGGCGTCGAGCACGTCGGCGATCCAGTTCCCGACCTGGCGCGACTCCCCTTCCCCGAATCCGCGGGTGGTGATCGCGGGCGTGCCGATGCGAAGCCCGCTGGTGACGAACGGCGGCCGCGGGTCGTTGGGGACGGCGTTCTTGTTGACCGTGATGTGGGCACGCCCGAGCGCGGCGTCGGCGTCCTTGCCCGTGAATTCCCGGCCGATGAGGTCGAGCAGGAACAGGTGGTTGTCCGTGCCGCCGGACACGATGCGGTAGCCGCGATCCTGCAGCGAGCTCGCCATCGCCCGCGCGTTGGCAACCACCTGCTGCTGGTAGGCCTTGAACTCCGGCGCGAGCGCCTCCAGCAGCGCCACCGCCTTCGCCGCGATCACGTGCATCAGCGGTCCGCCCTGCATGCCGGGGAACACGATGGAGTTGAGCTTCTTGTGCAGGTCCGGGTGCTCGCGCGCGAGGATGAGCCCCCCGCGCGGGCCGCGCAGCGTCTTGTGCGTCGTCGTGGTGACGACGTCGGCGACGGGCACCGGGTTCGGGTAGACGCCGGCCGCGACGAGGCCGGCCACGTGCGCCATGTCGACCACGAACCATGCGCCGACCGAGTCCGCGATGGCGCGGAACCGCTGCCAGTCGATCACCCGCGAGTAGGCCGAGAACCCGGCCACGATCATCTTCGGCCGGTGCTCGTGCGCGAGGCGCTCGACCTGCGCGTAGTCGATCGTGCCGGTAGCGGCATCCAGGCCGTACTGGACGGCATGAAAGAACTTGCCGGAGAAGTTCACCTTCGCGCCGTGGGTCAGGTGACCGCCGTGGTCCAGGCTCATGCCGAGCAGCGTGTCGCCGGGCGCGAGCAGCGCGAAATAAACCGCCGCATTCGCCTGCGAGCCCGAGTGCGGCTGCACGTTGGCATAAGCGGCGCCGAACAGCGTCTTCGCGCGCTCGATGGCGAGCTCCTCGGCGACGTCGACGAATTCGCAGCCGCCGTAGTAGCGTTTGCCGGGGTAGCCCTCGGCGTACTTGTTGGTGAGAACCGACCCCTGCGCCTCGAGCACGCGGGGACTCGCGTAGTTCTCCGAGGCGATCAGCTCGAGGTGCTCCTCCTGGCGGCGGCGTTCCGAGGCGATCGCCTGCGCCAGCCGGGGGTCGAATCCGCCGATGCTCATGCCGGGACCAAACATGGGTTTTCTCGCGTCAACGCCCTGAAATGGAGCGCGAAGTCTACCCGATGCGACGTCGCGGCACCGCGCAGGCCTCAGGCCGCCTCGACGAAGGACTGGACGACGCGGGTCCAGGCGCGCGCGATGTTGCGCCGGTTGTAGCCGCCGCCACCGAATCCGAGGATGCGCCCGGACGCGTGACGCTCGGCGACCGCGCACAGGCGGGACGCCGCGTGCGCGTGCGCCGCCTCGGTAAGCTGCAGGTGGGTGATCGGGTCGCCCGCCAGGCTGTCGGCCCCGCACTGGAGAATCACGAGCTCGGGCTCGTACCGCTCGAGGTGGGACTCGATCGCCGGCCAGGCCGCGAGGAACTCGGCATCCCCGGCACCGGGCGGCAAGGGCAGGTTGAGCTTGCTGCCGATGGCGGCGCCGGTGCCGACCTCGGTGGCGGCGCCGGTGCCCGGATACAGGAAGCGCCCGTCCTCGTGGGTGTCGGCGAAGACGAGCGCCGGATCGTCCTCGAACGCATAGAACACACCGTCGCCGTGGTGCGCGTCGATGTCGACGTAGGCGATGCGCGAAAGCCCGTGCTCGCGCTTCAGCGCCTCGACCACGACGCCGATGTCGTTGAAGACGCAGAATCCCGCCGCATGCGCGCGGCCGGCATGGTGCAGTCCCGCGATCGGCACGAAGGCGCGGCGCGCGCGACCGTCCATCACGGCCGCGGCAGCCACCAGCGACGCGCCGACGACGTCGCAGGCGGCCTCGAAGACGCCCTTGAACGCCGGCGTGTCGCCGCCGTCCAGGCATCCTTCGCCGGTCGCGGAGCGTGCGACGACGAAATCGATGTAACCGGGATCGTGGAACTGCTCGAGCTCCGCGCGCGAGGCGCGGCGCGGGGCGAGCTGCAAGACCTGCGCGTCGAGGCCCTGGGAAACGAGTTCGCGCCAGAAGGCATCATGCCGGTCCGGCCCGAACGGGTGGCCGTCGGGAAACCCGTAGCGGGCGATGCGCTCGCCGGCGACGACACAGGTGGACGTTCGGCCAGTATCAGCCACGCGATGCCGCCACGATTCGTAGGAGCGGCCCCGAGCCTAGCATGGCTGGCGGTGGACGCCCGCATCGCAGATAATCCGCGGCCCCCCAAGGCACCTCGACGACGCATGGCCCAATACATTTATACGATGAACCGTGTCGGCAAGGTCGTCCCGCCGAAGCGGCACATCCTGCGCGACATTTCCCTGTCCTTCTTTCCGGGCGCCAAGATCGGGGTGCTCGGCCTCAATGGGTCGGGCAAATCCACCCTGCTGCGCATCATGGCGGGGACCGACACGGACATCGAGGGCGAGGCCCGGCCCCAGCCGGGCATCAAGGTCGGCTTGCTGCCGCAGGAGCCGCAGCTCGATCCCGCGGCGGACGTGCGTTCCATCGTCGAGGAGTCGGTGAAACCGGTGAAGGATGCGCTCGCCCGCCTCGAACAGGTCTACGCCCTGTACAGCGAGCCGGATGCGGACTTCGACAAGCTGGCCTCCGAGCAGGGCCAGCTCGAGGCATTTCTGGCGAGCGTCGACGGCCACAACCTCGAGCGCCAGCTGGACGTCGCGGCCGACGCGCTGCGGCTGCCGCCGTGGGAGACCAAGGTCTCGCAGCTCTCCGGCGGCGAACGGCGCCGGGTGGCGCTGTGCCGGCTGCTGCTTTCGAAGCCGGACATGCTGCTGCTCGACGAGCCGACCAACCACCTCGACGCGGAATCCGTGGCGTGGCTGGAGAAGTACCTCGAGCAGTACCCGAGCACGGTCATCTGCGTGACGCACGACCGCTACTTCCTCGACAACGTCGCCGGCTGGATCCTCGAGCTCGACCGCGGCCACGGCATACCCTGGCAGGGCAACTACTCGTCCTGGCTCGAGCAGAAGGAGCAGCGCCTCGCCCAGGAGGAAAAGCAGCAGGAGGGGCTGCGCCGCACGCTCGCCCGCGAACTCGAGTGGGTGCGCGCGAACCCGAAGGCACGACAGGCCAAGAGCAAGGCGCGGCTGCGCCAGTTCGACGAACTGTCGTCCGTCGAGTTCCAGGCCCGGAACGAGACGAACGAGATCTACATCCCGCCGGGCCAGCGGCTCGGCGACCTCGTGATCGAGGTCGACAAGCTGCGCAAGGCCTTCGGCGAGCGGCTGCTGATCGACGACCTCTCGTTCCGGCTGCCGCCCGGCGCCATTGTCGGCATCATCGGCCCGAACGGCGCCGGCAAGACCACGCTGTTTCGCATGCTGACCGGGGCCGAAAAGCCCGATGCCGGCACGATCCGCACCGGCCCGACCGTGCAGATCGCCTATGTGGACCAGTCCCGCGACAAGCTCGACGATACGAAGACCGTCTGGCAGGAGATTTCAGGCGGGCAGGACATCATCAAGGTCGGCAACTACGAGACGCCATCCCGCGGCTACGTCGGTCGCTTCAATTTCCGCGGCAACCAGCAGCAACAGCACATCGGGGAGCTGTCTGGCGGCGAACGCAACCGCGTGCATCTCGCGAAAGTACTGAAGAGCGGCGCCAACGTGCTGCTGCTCGACGAGCCCACCAACGACCTGGACGTCGAGACCTTGCGCGCGCTCGAGGAGGCCCTCCTCAATTTCCCGGGTTGCGCGGTGGTGATCTCGCACGATCGCTGGTTCCTCGACCGCATCGCGACCCACATCCTCGCCTTCGAGGGCGACAGCGAAGTGGTCTGGTTCGAGGGGAATTACCAGGAGTACGTGGCGGACCTGCGGCGCCGCAAGGGCGAGGATGCGGACCAGCCGCACCGGTTGCGCTACAAGCCGCTGCACGCGTAGGCGCCTGTCCGCTCCTGCTAGACTCCGCACAGCCGGAGGTCTTCCATGGCCGTCTACATCGACTCTTCGGGACGCCTGCACCACGACCAGGAGAGCGGCCTCGCCCTCCACTGCCCGCACTGCCAGGTGCTCGCGCACGTCACGCCGGTCTCGGTGCCGGACTTCAACGTGCTGCAGCAGCACAAGCCCGCGCAGGTCGGCCTCGTCTACCGGTGCGCGGCGTGCAACGCGCCCGTCTTCCTGCGCTTCACGGTGAAGCTCTACGGCGGCAGCCGCGTCGAGCTGGCGCCGAACTTCGTCGAGCTCGAGCGCGCGCGGGAAAAGTTCAACTTCACTTACCTTCCCGAGGACACCGAAGCGCTCCTCAAGGAAACCTTCTCCTGCTTCACGTCGGCCTGCTACAACGCGTTCGCCTCGATGTGCCGTCGGGTGGCCCAGCGGACTTTCGCCGACCTCGGCGCGGACGGAAAGCTCGAGCTCTACAACGAGCTCGCCAACGTGCGCCGGCTCGCCGAGATCGACGAGCCCACGTTCGAGGTGGTGAGGAAGATCCTGTTCGACTTCGACGAGCAGGGCCGCGGCAACCTGCCGGTGATCGACGCCCTCCAGGCCGGCGTGCTGCTCGAAGTGCTGAAGGACCTCCTCTACCAGGCCTATGTCCGGCGCGGGCGGCTGCAGCAGGCGATGATGGTGCGGCGCTACTTCGCCGAGGACGACTCGAAAGTCACGCCGCTGCCCGGCGCACGCCCCTAAGTCGCTTTCAAACAAGCGCGTAAGGTGGCGGGGTGTCCCCTCGCTCGCGCCGGAACTTTATGCGCTCGCTCGGGGCACCCCGCCACCTCACGCGCGCCGGGCGATCCCGCGTTCGGGGCGCGCGGTCGAGGCGCTTCTGCGCGCGAGCGAGCCGTTGCGGGACCCCGGAGCGAGCGAGTGTCCGTTCTTCCGAGCGAGCGGAGGCGGTCCCGCCGGCGAAGCTCGCGCGCTTAAACTCCTGGTCAGCCGACCCAGACGCGCGCGTTCCGGAACATCCGCATCCAGCCGCTGTCCTGGCCCGCGCCCGCGGGGTACCAGGAATTCTGCACCGTGCGGAACACGCGTTCCGGGTGCGGCATCAGCAGGGTGACCCGCCCGTCGCTGGAGGCGAGGCCGGCGATGCCGTCAGGCGAGCCGTTCGGGTTCGCCGGGTAGCGCCCGGCGACGCGCCCGCCGTTGTCGATGAAGCGCAGCGCCACCTGCCGGCGAACCGCGGCGGCGTCGGCCGCGCTCGCGAACTCGGCGCGGCCTTCCCCGTGCGCGACGGCGATCGGCAGCTGCGAACCCGCCATGCCGGCAAAGAAAATCGAGTTCGTTTGCCCGATCTCCACCATCGACAGCCTTCCCTCGAACTGCTCCGAACGGTTGCGCCGGAAGCGCGGCCAGCGCGCGGCGCCGGGAATCAGTTCCGCGAGGGCCGCCAGCATCTGGCAGCCATTGCAGACCCCGAGGGTGAACCGGTCGGTCCGTGCCAACCAGGCTTCGAATATCCCGCGCACGCGCGGGTTGAGGAGGATCGACTTCGCCCAGCCCTCGCCCGCGCCCAGTACGTCGCCATAGCTGAATCCGCCGCAGGCGACGAGGCCCTGGTAGTCATCGAGCGTCGCCCCCCGGTCGATGAGGTCGGTCATGTGCACGTCGACGGCCGTGAATCCCGCGCGGTCGAAGACGGCGGCCATCTCGACCTGGCTGTTGACACCCTGCTCGCGCAGGATCGCGACCCGCGGCCGCCGGCCGGTCGCGATGAAGGGCGCGGCGACATCCTCATCCGCGTCGTAAGTCAGCCGCCAGGCGAGGCCCGGATCATCGGCATCGAGGCGCGCGTCGCGTTCCTCGTCCGCGCAGGACGGCTCGTCGCGCAGCTTCTGCATGTGCCAGGTCGTCTCGGACCAGGCGGCATGCAGCGCGCGCCGGCTGTCGTCGACGAGCATGCGACCCGCTGCGGCGATCCGGATGTAATCGCCGGGACCGGCCTTGCCGATCCGGCGCGCGAACGCACCGAGGCCGTGGCGTGAAAGCCCGGCCTCGGCGCGCCCGAGGTCCGCCTCGCGCACCTGCAGCACGGCGCCGAGTTCCTCCGCGAAGAGCGCCGCATTGGGCCGCTCGAGGGCACCCAGGTCCACGTCGATCGCGGCGCGACCCGCGAACGCCATCTCGAGCAGCGTGACCGCGAGCCCGCCGTCCGAGCGGTCGTGGTAAGCGAGCAGTAGTCCCGCATCGCGCAACTCCCGGACCGCGGTGAAGAACGATGCGAGCCGCGCGGGGTCGTCGACGTCGGGCGGCTGTTCACCGGTCCGGCCGTAGACCTGCGCGAAGCAGGAACCGCCGATACGGTCGCGCCCGCCCCCGAGGTCGACCAGGATGAGGGCCGTCGGCGTCGCGTCGGCGACGAGTACCGGCGTGAGTGTCCGCCGCACGTCGACGACCGGCGCACAGGCGGTGATCACCACCGAAAGCGGCGCGTTGACTGCGTGCGCGCCGGCCGCGTCGCTCCAGCGGGTGCGCATCGACAAAGAGTCCTTGCCGACCGGGATCGCGATGCCGAGCGCGGGGCACAGTGCCTCGCCGAGGGCCTGCACCGTGTCGTAGAGGTCGGCGTCCTCGGCGGGGTCACCGCAGGCCGCCATCCAGTTCGCGGAGAGCTTGACGTCGCCGAGCGCACGCACGTCGGCCGCCGCGATGTTCGTGATCGCCTCCCCGACCGCGATGCGTCCCGAGGCCGGCGCGTCGAGCAGCGCAATGGCCGGCCGCTCGCCCAGCGCCATGGCCTCGCCGGTCACGCCGGCGAGGCCCGAGGTCGTGACGGCGACGTCGCTCACCGGGACCTGCCAGGGACCGACCAGCGAATCGCGGCTGATCAGGCCTCCCACGCTGCGATCGCCGATCGTGATGAGGAACCCTTTGTCCGCGACGGCCGGCAGGCGCAACAGGCGCTCGAGGGCTTCGCGTGGCTCCACGGATGCGCCGTCGAAGCCGTCGCCGCGCCGCCGGCGGCGCGTCGCGCTCCTCTGCATGCGCGGCGGACGTCCGAGCAGGTCCGCGATCGGCATGTCCACGACGCGCTCGCCGGACTTCGCATCTTCCACCACGAGCCGGCCGTCGGCCGCGGCCTCGCCGATCACCGCGTGCGGGCAACGCTCGCGGCGGCAGAGCGCGATGAAATGCCCCAGCCCCGCGGGATCGAGCGCGAGCACGTAGCGTTCCTGCGCCTCGTTGCACCAGATCTCGAGCGGCGACATGCCGGGTTCGTCGGTCGGCACGCTCGACAGGTCGATCCGGCCGCCGCCGGGCGCGACGACCTCGGGCACCGCGTTCGACAGCCCGCCGGCACCGACGTCATGGACCATCAGGATCGGATTGCCCTCGCCCATTGCCCAGCAGGCATCGATGACCTGCTGTGCGCGCCGCTGCATCTCGGGGTTGCCGCGCTGCACGGAGGCGAAGTCGAGCGCCTCGCTGCCGGTCCCGCTGCCCTGCGAGGATGCCGCCCCGCCGCCGAGGCCGATGAGCATCGCCGGCCCGCCGAGCAGCACGAGCGGGGCTCCCGCCGGCACCGGCAGCTTGTCGACGTGCCCGCGCCTCACGTTGCCGATGCCGCCCGCGATCATGATCGGCTTGTGGTAGCCGCGCACCTCGGTGCGACCCTCGCCCGCGACGCGCTGCTCGAAGCTGCGGAAGTAGCCGAGGATCCCCGGGCGGCCGAATTCGTTGTTGAAGGCCGCGGCGCCGATCGGTCCCTCCAGCATGATGTCGAGCGCGGACGCGATGCGGGCCGGTCGGCCGTTGTCCGCCTCCCACGGCTGCACAAATCCCGGGATTCGCAGGTTCGACACCGTGAATCCGACCAGCCCGGCCTTCGGCTTGGAGCCGCGCCCGGTCGCGCCCTCGTCGCGGATCTCGCCGCCGGAGCCGGTGGCGGCGCCCGGGAACGGCGAGATCGCGGTCGGATGATTGTGGGTCTCGACCTTGAGCAGGATGTCGACGGGCTCCGTGGTCCAGGCGTAGGCATGGGCGTCGCCCGCCGCGAAGAAGCGCGCCGCAACCGGCCCGGCGATGACGGCCGCGTTGTCGCTGTAGGCGGACAGCACCCCGTCCGGGCTCTGCGCCGTCGTGTTGCGGATCATGGCGAATGGCGATTGCGGCATCGCCACGCCGTCGATGCGCCAGTCCGCGTTGAAGATCTTGTGGCGGCAGTGCTCGCTGTTCGCCTGCGCGAACATCATCACCTCAACGTCGGTCGGATCCCGGCCGAGGCGCGCGAAGACGTCGGCGAGGTAGGCAATCTCGCCGTCGGACAGCGCGAGGCCCTGCGCCGCGTTCGCGCGCGCGAGCGCGGCCTGCGGATCCGCGCCCAGCCCGATGTGACCGAGCGCGCGACGCGGGTGCGTCTCGAACAGCTGCCGTGCCTCCCCCTCGTCGAGCATCAGCGTCTCGGTCATCGGGTCGAACAGTGGCGCCGCGAGCGCGGCCAGCGCCTCGCGAGTGAGCCCAGGCCCGGCCCGGATGCGCCAGGCCTTGCCGCGCTCGATGCGCCGCACGGCGGCGAGACCGCAGACGCGGGCGATGTCCGTCGCCTTGGAGGACCATGGAGAAACCGTTCCGAAGCGCGGGACAGTGAACAAGCTGGCGCCGCCGGTTCCCGGTTCGTCACGGCGATCGGCATCCAGCAGGCGCTCGAGCACGCCGAGCTCCGCGGGCTCGAGGGTGCGCTCGGTGTCGACGAAATGGATGAAATCCGCCTCGATCGCCCGGACGCCCGGCTCGATGCGCCGAAGCAACGCGAGCAGCCTCTCGATCCGGAAGCTCGAGAGTGCGGGCGCGCCCCTGAACCGCAGCATCAGGCCGTCAACGCTTCACGCCCGGGTCGCCGCCGGCGGGATACAGGGTCACCGGAAACTGGGCGACATTGCCGCCTTCGAGCGCACTGATCTTGCTCACGCCCTGTTTCTTGACCTCGTCGATGCGGACGACCGCGTGCAACGGCAGGAAGCTGCGCTTGACCCCGGCGAACTCCGACTTGATGCGCTCCTCGGCCGGGTCGAGGACCACGCTGCTGCGCTCGCCGAACACGAGCTCCTCGACCTCGATGAAGCCGAACAGGTCGCCGTGGCTCACCTTGCGGGCGTAGATCTCGTAGACCTTGCCCTGGTTGATGAACACGATCCTGAATATATGACTGGCGGCCATGATCCGGGTGGGGGTTGCCCTGGCGTGGGCGCGCTATTATACGTGGGATGGCGCTCCGGCTGAAAATCGTCAGTGACAATGCGGCAGGCGCAGGCGAGCAGTCGCGCTGGACATTCGGCGTGAACGGCGGCCGCATCGGCCGCCACACCAGCAACGACTGGGTGCTGCGCGACCCCGAGCGTTACGTCTCCGGTCGCCATGCCGAGATCGAGCACCGCGGCGGCACCTGGCTCCTGCGCGACACCAGCACCAACGGCACGTTCGTCAATGGCTCCGACGAGGCGCTCGGGCCGGAACGCCCGCATGCGCTCTCGAACGGCGACCGCTTCCGCATCGGCGAATACGAGATCGAGGTCGAGATCACCGGCGGCAACGACTTCCCGGCCCGGGAATCCGCCCCGGTGACCGATTCGGACCTAGACGCGTCGTTCGAGGTGAAGAATTTCATCTCCACCGGCCGGCGCGAGCGAGAACGCGAACGCGACGGCCAGTCGCCGGCTGCGCCACGCCCGCGCGCCGAGGCTGTCCCTCCTCGCGGCGTGCCGCCGGCCCCGCAGCCGCCTGCCGCTTCGCAGGCGTCGCGCGGCCGCGAGGACCAGGAACTGTGGCCCGGCCTCGTCGCGCTGTGCAGGGGTGCGGGCATCGACCCCATCGCGCTGCCCGCCGAGGTGCGCGGCATCGCGCTGGCGCAGGCCGGCCAGCTGCTGCGCGAGTCGCTCGTCGGCTTCGCCGAGCTCGCGCGCACGCGAGCGGACTTCGCGAGCGAGTTCGGGATTTCATCCGGCGCCCGCCGCCGCGACGCCACCGGCGCATTCGCGCGGATCGCGGCGGTGGAACAGGTGCTCGAGATGATGCTCGCCGGACGCGGCCCCGGCGATGCCCGGGCGGTGGACGAGATCCGCGCGCAGTTCGCGCGCGCGCGCCAGCACGAGGTCGCCATGACTGCCGCGCTGCGCGAGGCGCTCGCCGCGGTCTTCGAGAAGCTCAACCCCGAGGCGCTCGAGGAGCAGCTCGGGCGGCGCGCCCAGGGCGTGGCCGGGGTCGAGCTCCAGGCGCGGCTGTGGAACCGGTACCTCGAGTTGTTCCGGGCGACGGTGCAATCCGGTGACGTCGGCCTCCCGGCCGTTTTCCTGGTCGCATTTGCACGCGCCTACGAGGCGATCGCTGCCGGCGGCAGTGCGCGCAGTCCCGGCGATACGCGCTGAAGTCTGGCGGAGAGGGTGGGATTCGAACCCACGAATACCTTGTTAGATATTACTGGAATTCCAGTCCAGCGCCTTCGACCGCTCGGCCACCTCTCCGTCGAAGGGGGCACAGCCTACTGGAGCCGGGCGGCCCGCAGCAACCGGGCCGGCTCCCGCTCAGAACCCCCAGTTCAGGATCAGCTGTAACCCGTCGAAACTCGGCGTGCCGTCGGCCTTCGGAAAATCGAGCCAGCTCATCTGGTAGGTGCCGGTCAACGAGAAGGTCTCGTTCAGGCGATACCGCAATCCGGCCCCCACCTGGTAGGCAAACCCGTCGACGTTCTTCGTGTCCTGGAAATCCTGGCAGATGTAGCCGTACCAGGGATTCCACCAGCAGCCGACCTGGGGAGGCTCGGTCGGGATGTTCGTGTCCACGAAGTTCCAGCCGACCCCCGTCGTGATGAAGGGCGTGAAGCGGCCCGTCATGAAATAGTAGTTGACGTTGAACATGACCCCCATGGACTCGAGGCTGCCCTTGACCGGGAAAAACTCGCCCTGTTCGTCGCCGGCAAGCCGCGCGTCATAGTCGCGGTCGTCGTAGGTGAAATTCGCACCCACTTCGAAGTGATCCGAAAGGTCGAAACCCAGCCCCACCAGGAAACCGGTGCTGCTCTTGAAATCGGCCGTGGTTCCGCCGTCGAAGTCCGCGTCGTTCGAAAACTGGTAGTTGACGCCCAGGCGAGTTTGCCAGGGACTGCCGTCATCCATCGCCAGGTCCGGCTCTCGATATGCGACAGCCGTCCCTTCGGTGCCCGTGGGCGCGGGAACATCCCCGCTGGCGTTTGCCGGCGTGCCGGTCGTTATCGAGGGGGGGTGCTCGAGGCAGCCGCCCGGCTCCGCGGGCAATGCCGGGCTCTTCAGCTCCGGGATCTTGAGCGCACTGCGCGTGTCCGGCAGGTCGGCGCCGGCGGGAACGCGCAATGGCTCCGCCTGCTGCGCCAGCTCGTACGGCTGGACTTCATCGCAACCCGTGTAGGCATCGGGAAGCACCGAACATCCGGCCAGAGGCAGGACGGCCGCGATCCAGCCCGCCCGTTTCAGGAAATTCCTCACTCGATCACCCCGGCGCGGCGCATCGCCGCAAGTACGGTTGCATGCTGTGACTCAGGCAGGCCGATGAGCGGCAGGCGGATGCCCGGCCCGATCAGCCCGAGCCGGCCGAGCGCCCACTTGGACGGTATCGGATTCGACTCCACGAACAGCGCAGTGTGCAGACCCGACAGGCGCTCGTCGAGTTCCCTCGGCGCCCTCCTGGTCGTCGAGCAGGGCCGCTTCCACCATCTCGTGCATGAGCCGCGGGGCCACGTTGCCGGTCACGGTGACGACGCCCTGCGCGCCGGCGCGCGATCAGTTCGCGGCAGCTCGCATCGTCCCCGGACAGCAGCAGGAAGTCGTCGCCGCAGCGCTCGAGGATCTCGCGGCCGCGTGCAACGCTGCCGGTCGCTTCCTTGATGCCGATGACCTGCGGATGGCCGGACAGGCGCTCGACCGTCTCCGGCAGCAGGTCGCAGGCGGTCCGCGAGGGCACGTTGTAGAGGATGAGAGGCACGCTCGCCGCGTCTGCGACCACGCTGAAGTGCCGGTACAGTCCCTCCTGCGGCGGCCGGTTGTAGTACGGCGTCACGACGAGCACGCCGTCGGCACCGAGCTCGCAGGCAGCGCGCGTGCGCTCCACGGCCTGCGTCGTCGAGGCGCCGCCGGTGCCCGCGATCACCGGCAGCCGTCCGCCGAGCCGCTGCACGGCGATCTGCAGAAGCTCCGCCGATTCCGCCGCGGTCAGCGTCGCGGACTCGCCGGTCGTGCCGCCCACCACAACACCGTCGCTGCCCTCGCGCGCGTGCCAGTCCAGCAGGCGCGTGAACGCGACCGGATCGACGTCGCCGGACTCCGTCATCGGCGTCACGAGCGCAACGAGGCTGCCGCGGAACATGTCACCCCCCGGCCGAACGGCCGGCAACGGTGCCGGCATCGTATCATCGCCCCGCCGATCCCGGTACACTCCACAAAAGCCCGCTTTTTCCGCATGAAACAGTTCATCGCAATATCTGCAATCGGCGACGATCGCATCGGCCTCGTGCACGACCTGTCGAAGGTCGTCGCGGACTGCGGCGGCAGCATCAGCGAGAGCCGCATGACGGCGCTCGGCTCGGATTTCGCGATGCTGATGCTGGTCGCGGGCAACTGGCACTCGGTCGCACGCATCGAGACCGACCTCGCCAAGCTCGCCGAAGCATCCGGGATCACCATCCAGGTGCGCCGGACGACGCAGCGCGCCGCGCGCGAGGACATGGTCCCCTACTCGGTCGACGTCGTTTGCATCGACCAGGCGGGCATCGTTTCCGGGCTGTCCGGGTTCTTCGCGTCGCGCGGCATCGACATCGGCGAGCTGTCCACGCGCAACTACGCGGCGGCGCACACCGGCGCCCAGATGTTCTCGATCTACATGGTCGTGAACGTCCCTTCGCGGATCCACGTCGGGGCGCTGCGCGAGGAGTTCATGGACTTCTGCGACCAGATGAACCTCGATGCGATCCTCGAGCCGGTGAAAAACTGAGGATGGCAGCAGCCCCGCGCAGTCCGAAGGCGCCGAGGTTCACGATCCCGACCACGGACGGCGCGTTCCGGCTCGGCGACCAGGGCGACATGAACCTGGTGGTTTACTTCTACCCGCGCGACAACACGCCGGGGTGCACGCTCGAGGGCGGGGACTTCCGCGACCTCGCGCCGGCCTTCCGTCGCGCGCGCACGCGGATACTCGGCATCTCCACCGACACCCTGGAATCGCACCGCAGGTTCAGGGACAAGATGAAGTTTCCGTTCGAGCTCGGTGCGGACACGGACCACGCGGTCGCCTCGCTGTTCGGGGCGTGGAAGCTGAAGAGCATGTACGGGCGCAGGACGATGGGCATCGAGCGCAGCACGTTCCTGATCGACGCGAAGGGCGCGATCCGGCGCGAGTGGCGCAAGGTCCGCGTCAAGGGTCACGCGGCGGAAGTGCTCGCCGCGGCGCGGGAGCTCTGAGGCGATGGTGAAGAACCGCCCCGCCAAGGGCGCGCGCCGCGCATTCGTGCTTGACACCAACGTCCTGATGCACGACCCGGCGGCCGTGTTCCGTTTCGAGGAACACGACATCTACCTGCCGATGGGCGTGCTCGAGGAGCTCGATGCGGGCAAGAAGGGCCTGTCCGAATCGGCCCGGAACGTGCGGCAGGTGAGCAGGTTCCTGGACGAGCTGATGGCCAACGCGACCAAGGCCGAGATCGACAAGGGGCTCGAGCTGCCGAGCGGCCGCTCGGGCAACCACGGCAAGAAACCGCCGTCCGGCCGGCTCTATTTCCAGACCCGGCGGCTGGCCGCGGGACTTCCGGACACACTCCCCGGCCACGGCCACGGCATCGACAATGCGCTGCTCGGCTACACGCTGGCGCTGCAGATCGAGCTGCCCGGCACGCGCGTCACGCTCGTGTCCAAGGACATCAACCTGCGCATCAAGGCTGCGATCCTCGGCGTGCACGCCGAGGACTATTACAACGACCGCACGATCGAGGACGCCGACCTCCTGTTCACCGGCGTGACCGCGCTGCCGGCCGATTTCTGGGAGACGCACGGCAACAACGTCGAGTCCTGGCACGAGCAGGCGCGCACCTACTACCGCGTGCGCGGGCCGCTGGTGAACGAGTGGCACCCGAACCAGTTCCTCTACGACGCGAAGGACGACGGCTTCCAGGCGATCGTGCGCAAGATCGACGGCGAAGTCGCCACGCTCGAGGTGACGCAGGACTACCGCAGCGAACGCCACGCGGTGTGGGGCATCACCGCGCGCAACCGCGAGCAGAACCTCGCCCTGAACCTGCTGCTCGACCCGGACATCGACTTCGTGACGATCCTCGGCGCGGCCGGCACGGGCAAGACACTGCTGACGCTCGCCGCGGGCCTCGCGCAGACGCTCGACACCAACCGCTTCAGCGAGATCATCATGACGCGCGTCACGATCCCGCTCGGCGAGGACATCGGCTTCCTGCCCGGCACCGAGGAAGAGAAGATGGAGCCGTGGATGGGCGCGCTGATGGACAACCTCGAGGTGCTGACGCAGGGGCAGGAGGGCGGCAGCTGGGGCCGCGCCGCGACCCAGGACCTGCTGCGTCACCGCATCAAGATCCGCTCGCTGAACTTCATGCGCGGCCGCACCTTCCTCAACCGCTACCTGATCCTCGACGAGGCGCAGAACCTCACATCCAAGCAGATGAAGGCGCTGGTCACGCGCGCGGGGCCCGGCACCAAGCTCGTGTGCCTCGGCAACATCGCGCAGATCGACACGCCCTACCTCACCGAAACGACCTCCGGGCTCACCTACGTCGTCAACCGCTTCCGCGGCTGGCAGCACGCCGGGCACGTCACGCTGGTGCGCGGCGAGCGCTCGCGCCTCGCCGATTTCGCCTCCGAAACGCTCTGAGCGCGGGCCGCGAACCATGCGCCCGCGCCGCGGTCGAACCGGGATTCCCGCCAGGAAGCCTTCGATGCGCGCGCTTACCGCCGTCCTCGTCCTCCAGCTCGCAGCCGGCCTGCCCGCGGCCCGTGCGCAGACCACCGGCAGCGAGCTGCCGGACATCGGCACGCCCGCCAGCACGACGCTCTCGCTCGCCGACGAGTACAAGATCGGCCTGATGATCGTCCGGCAGCTGCGCGAGGCCGGTCAGATCGTCGAGGATCCCGAGATCAACGAATACCTGAAGGCGCTCGGGATGCGCCTGTCGAGCCAGGCCCACGAGGGGGCCCATCGCTTCACCTTTTTCGCCGTGCGCGACTCCAGCATCAACGCCTTCGCGCTGCCCGGGGGCTTCATCGGCGTGAATGCGGGCCTGGTCACCGCGACCCGCAGCGAGGCCGAGCTCGCGGGCGTGCTAGCGCACGAGATCGCGCACGTCACGCAGCGCCACATCGCGCGCTCGCTGCAGAACGCCGGACGCGCGAACATGGCGTCGATGGCCGCGATGCTCGCGGCGATACTGATCGGCGCGACCACCGGCCTGCCGGGCGACGCGGTGCTCGGCGGGGTCACTGCCGCGCAGGGCCTCGCGGCGCAGAGCCAGATCAACTACACGCGCGCCAACGAGGCCGAGGCCGACCGCGTCGGCATCGGCATCCTTTCGGCGTCGGGCTTCGACCCGGTGGCGATGCCCGAATTCTTCGGGACCATGCAGCAGCGCTCCGGCGGTGCCGGCAGGAACATCCCGGACATGCTGCGTTCCCACCCGGTCACCAGCGAGCGCATCGCCGAGACCCGCGACCGCGCGAGCCGCATGAACCGGCCGCGCACGCCGGACAGCACCAGTTACGCGCTGATCCGCGACCGCCTGCAGCTCGAGGCGCTGCCGGGCGAGACGTCGCCGCTCGACCTGTTCGGTGCGGCCAAGAGCGCCGACTACCCGTCCACCGATGGCGAGCAATACGGGCGCGCGCTTGCGCTGGTGCGCGCCGGCGAGGCCGCGCAGGCGATCCCGATGCTGGAGGCGCTGCGCGACCGGCGGCCGGACGTGACGCTCTACCACACGGCCCTGGGCCAGGCGGAACTCGCGGCAGGGCGGGTCGACGATTCGCGTGCGACGCTCGAGCAGGCGATGCGGCTGTTCCCGCGCAACGTGCCGGTCACTGTCCGCTACGCGGAGACGCTGCTGCGCGCGGGCGAGGCCAGGCAGGCGCACGTGGTGCTGCTGGACCTGTTCAACAACGTGCCGCCGACCGCCGAGCAGGCCCGTTTCACCGCCATCGCCGCGAACGCCGCGGGTGACATCGCAGACTCGTACTACTACATGTCCGAGTACCACGTGATCAGCGGCGATCTCACCCTCGCGATCAACCAGCTGCGCCTCGCGCAGGCAGTGCCCGGCATCAATGCCGTGCAGCGCGAGCGGTTCGGCGCGCGCATCAGCGAACTGCAGGAATACCTGCCGAAGGGCAAACGCTCGCGCGAAGTGGCCGAGCCGCAGGGGCCGGAGCCGGATGCCGGCGGCAACGGCTAGAATCGGCGCGAAGACACCGCAAGGGACCTGCAGATGCCCCCCATGACCCGCGCCGTCGCCGGCGCACTCCTCGTCCTGTCGCTCGCCGGCTGCGCGACCACGAACATGGGCACGTCGGGCGACCCGCTCGAACGCATGAACCGCGCGACTCACCGCTTCAACGTTTCCGTCGACCGCGCGGTGCTGCGGCCGGTCGCGGTCGGCTACCGCAAGCACGTGCCGCAGGTCGTGCAGACCGGCGTGAACAACTTCCTCGACCACCTTGCCTACACGACCACGATCGTGAATGACCTGCTGCAGCTCAAGGTGAAGGACACGCTGATCGACATTGGCCGCTTCACGGTCAACTCGACGCTGGGACTCGGCGGCATCCTCGATCCTGCCTCGCACTTCGGCATTCCGCGCAATGACGAGGATTTCGGCCAGACGCTCGGCCGCTGGGGCGTCCCGTCCGGTCCCTATGTCGTGCTGCCGTTCCTCGGCCCGTCGTCCGTGAGGGACGCGCCGTCGTTCTACGTCGACGTGCAGACCGACCTGCGCATCGGCGAATACCTCGATTCGACCACCGAGTGGGCGCTTGTGGGGTTGTCGTTGGTGAACCGGCGCGCCGAGCTGCTGGCGTTCGATTCTTCGTACGAAGGCGCCTACGACCCTTACGCGTTCATCCGCGATGCCTGGCTGCAGCGGCGCGAATACCAGGTGAAGGACGGAGACGTCGCGGACGACATCCCGCTCGACGAGTGGGATCTCGAGGACCCGGCGCCGGATCAGCCCCCCGCGGAGGGCGCCAGCAGCTCGGCGACGTCGCTGATCCCGGCGAGCGAGGCGACCGCGGGCGGGATGTTCAGGTAGCGCAGCACGCGGCCCGCCTCGCGCGCCGCGAGCGACCACTCGAGCAGCAGCGCGAGTCCCGCGCTGTCCACCCGCGAAACCCTGGCCAGGTCGACGTCGACCCGTTCGAGGCCCGCGAACGCGGCGTCGCCCGCCACGAGCAGGCGCGCCGCATCGGCGAAGCCGACGTCGCCGGAGAGCTCGAAGCGGCCGGGACCGGCCGCAGCGAGGACGCCGGGCTGCGCGGCGCCGTCAGCCCCCGGAAGTCGGCGCGCCATCCTGATTCGATTTCTCGAGCCGCGCGATCACCGCGTCGAGCCCGGTCTGGTCGACTTCCGTGCCGACGTCGTTCCTGAAGTTGCGGACGTAGGAGATGCCCTCGATCGTGACGTCCCAGGCCTTCCAGCCCGCGGGCGTCGCACGCAGCGTGTAGTTGACCGGCACGACCTGGCCGTTGCTGCGCTTGACCTCGGTGCGCACGATCGCCTGGCCGCTCGCAAGGTCGCCGCGGAAAGGCAGGACCTTGAGCCGGTCGCCGGTGAACTCGGCGAGCGCCGTGCCGTAGTTCTTGAGCAGCGACTTGTAGAACGCCTCGACGAAGCGCTTCTGCTGTTCCGGCGTCGCGTTGCGCCAGTGCTTGCCGAGCACGAGCCGCGCCGAGTAGTCGGTGTCGAAATGCGGCAGCAGGATCTCGTCCACGATCGCGCGCACGCGCGCCGGATCCTTCTTTGCGAGAGCGCGGTCGGCGTCGAGCGCGGCCAGCAGCTTCTTCGCGGTCGTGTCGATCAGCTCCTGGGGCGCCGGCCCCGGTACGGCTTCGGCGGCGCGGGCGACCCCGGGGAACCACGCCGGCAGGAGCAGCGCTGCGAGGACGAGGACGAAACGTCGGGTCATGGCTGGGTTTCCTCTGCGGATCCTTCCGCCGGCTGTTGTTCCGCGGCCTTCGAGAACAGGAACTTGCTGATCAGGTTCTCGAGCACGATGGCCGATTGCGTGAACTGTATTCGATCGCCATCCTTGAAAAAGGTTTCCGAGGCGCCCGGGCCCACCCCGACGTACTGGCCACCGAGCAGGCCGGCCGTCAGGATGCTGGCATCGCTGTCCTCGGGGATCCTGTCGTAGGACGGCTCGATGCGCAGCACGACGCGCGCCCGGTACTCGTCGAAGTCGTAGGCGATGGACTCGACGCGGCCGATCGTCACGCCGGACATCGACACCGGCGCGCCGGGCTTCAGTCCTCCCACCTGGTCGAACGAAGCCGTCAGCCGGTAGCCGCCCTCGCCCAGTCCGAATTCGCGGCTCGTGATCTGCGTGACCAGGAAGAAGAGCGCGGCGAAGCCGAGCAGCACGAACAGCCCGGTCCCGAGTTCGATCGCCCGCGTCTGTTTCATGTCCGTCTCCTTACAACATTACCGCGGTCAGCATGTAGTCGAGCAGCAGCACGCTGACCGAAGAAATCACCACCGTCCGCGTCGTGGCGCGTCCGACGCCCTCGGCGGTCGGCACCGAATGATAGCCCTCGTACACCGCGACCAGGCTGCAGGCCACGCCGAACACGGCGCTCTTCAGCACGCCTTCCATCACGTCGCCGAATTCGACGGCGCCGCGCATCTGCGACCAGAACTGGCCCTGGTCGACGCCCATGAGCTGCACGCCCACGAGCTGGCCGCCGAACAGCCCCACCATGCTGAAGATCGCCGCGAGCAGCGGCATCGCGATGACGCCGCCGAGGAACCGCGGCATCACGACGCGCCGCACCGGGTCGACCGCCATCATCTCGATGGCCGACAGCTGGTCCGTGGCGCGCATCAGCCCGAGCTCGGAAGCGAGCGCCGTGCCCGCCCGCCCCGCGAACAGCAGCGCCGTGACCACCGGGCCGAGCTCCTTCAGGAGCCCGAGCGCGACCGCCGTGCCGAGCGATTCCTCCGAGCCGAATCGCTCGAGCAGGTCGAAGCCCTGCAGGCCGAGCACCATGCCGACGAACAGCCCCGACAGCATGATGATCACCAGCGACAGCGCGCCCGCGTTGTGGACCTGCTCGACCACCAGGCGGAAGCGCAGCAGCGCGCGCGGCGTCTCGGCCGCGAGCCGTCCCGCGAACAGCGCGTAGCGGCCGAGCGCGCGCAGCGCTTCCGAGCCGCTGCCGGCGAGCTCACGCAGGAGGCCGCGGATCATTCAGGTCACCCGCCGCGCCTGCTCGGAGTACTCGGGTGCCGGGTAGTGGAACGGCACCGGCCCGTCCGGCAGCCCGTGCATGAACTGGCGCACGTCCTCGCGCTCGCTGGCGGCCACCACCGCGGGTGGCCCGCTCGCGATGATCTGCCCGGCGGACAGCAGGTGGCAATGATCGGCCACGGCCGTGATCTCGCGCACGTCGTGCGAGACCACGATGCTGGACACGCCGAGCGTGTCGTTCAGCCGCCGGATCAGGCGCAGCACCACGCCCATCGAGATCGGGTCGAGTCCGACGAACGGCTCGTCGTACACGAGCAGCTCCGGGTCCATCACGATCGCGCGCGCCAGCGCGACGCGGCGCGCCATGCCGCCCGAGAGCTCGGCGGGCATCAGGCGGGCGGCGCCCCGCAGCCCCACCGCCTGCAGCTTCGTCAGCACCACGTGGCGCAGCAGCCGCTCCGGCAGCCGCGCGTGCTCGCGCAGCGGGAACGCGATGTTCTCGTACACGTCGAGGTCCGTCGAGCAGGGCGCCGTTCTGGAACAGCATGCCCATGCGGCGGCGCATGCGGTACAGCGCCGCGCGCGGGAGCTGCGACACGTCCTGGCCGTCGAACTCGACGCGGCCCCGCTCCGGCCGGGCCTGGCCGGTGATGAGGCGCAGCAGCGTGGTCTTGCCGCTGCCGCTCGGGCCCATGACCGCGGTGACGGCCCCGCGCGGAAAGTCGAGGTCGACGCCGGAGAAAATCTCGCGGCCGCCCGCACTGTAGTGCAGGCCGCGGACGCGGACGATTGCCCCGGGCCCGTGACTGCCTTCTGATCCCAAGTCGGGGCCGGGCGGCGGCCTTCAGGCCGCGGCCTGCTCCATCGCCGCCTCGTAGCGACCGTCGCGCGCGAGGCCATTCAGCTTCGCGCGCTTGAGGAAGGCCTTCTGCGCCGCGGCGACGTTCGAGGCGTTTCCTTTCCACGCATCGAGCGTGCTCTGCTGGAGCGCGCGGCCGTAGCTGAACGACAGCTCCCACGGCAGCTTGCGCGAGCGGTTCATCAGCGACAGGTGCAGCGTCGCTTCCGATTCGCTCTGGCCGCCCGAAAGGAAGGCGATGCCCGGCACCGCCGCGGGCACGCGTCGCAGCAGGCAGCGCACGGTGGCGTCGGCCACCTGCGCGGGCGTCGCCTGCTTTGCGCACTTCTTGCCGGCGATCACCATGTTCGGCTTCAGCACCATGCCCTCGAGGCGCACGCGGTGCAGGAACAGGGCGTCGAACACCAGCTCGAGCGTCGCATCCGTCACTTCCTCGCAACGTTCGATCGCGTGGTCTCCGTCCATCAGAACCTCCGGCTCCACGATCGGTACGATCGCGGCCTCCTGGCAGAGGGCGGCATACCGCGCGAGCGCCTCGGCGTTCGCGGCGAGGCAGGCGGCGGTCGGGATACCGGCGCCGATGTCGATGACGGCCCGCCACTTGGCGAATCGCGCGCCGAGGCCACGGTACTCGGCGAGCCTCTCGCGCAGGCCGTCGAGGCCCTCGGTCACGGTTTCGCCCGGAAAGCCGGCGAGCGCCTTCGCGCCCGCGTCGACCTTGATGCCCGGGAGGATGCCGCGCGCGGCGAGGAGCTCGGGGAAAGGCTGGCCGGAGGCCGTCTGCTGGCGCAGCGTCTCGTCGTAGAGGATCACGCCCGAGATGTACTTCTCGGCCTCGGGCGCCGTGAACAGCAGTTCGCGGTAGGCGCGGCGCGCTTCGAAGCTCGATTCGAGCCCGATCTTGTCGAATCGCTTCTTGATCGTGCCGGTGGATTCATCGGCCGCGAGAATGCCCTTGCCGGGGGCGACCATCGCCCGCGCGTTGCTGTCCAGTTCCTTGATGTCCATGGATTATCGACCCTCCGAATTCAGGGCGCGAAGGATACCAGAGCGATGCGACCCCCTACCGCCGATGGCTTAATAGTACTAAAATCGTCCTGTTTAAAGTCGGCCCTACGGAGACCCCAACATGCTGCGCATCAGCCGCCTGACGGACTACGCGACCGTGATCCTGGCGAGCCTCGCGGGCGGCGCGCTCGCGAGCGCGGCGGATATCGCCGAACGCACCCACATCGGGCTGCCGACCGTGAGCAAGCTCCTCAAGGAGCTCCAGCATGCGGGCCTGGTGCGTTCCGTCCGCGGGGCCCGCGGCGGCTACCAGCTGTCCCGCCCGGCGGCGTCCATCAGCGCGGCCGAGATCATCGACGCGGTCGAGGGCCCCGTGGCGCTGACGGAATGCTCGGGCGGCACGCGTCACTGCGAGATCGAGGCCACCTGCCTCGTCGGGCATGGATGGCAGCGCATCAGCCGGTCCATCCGCCGTGCGCTCGCCGACGTCAGCCTCGAGGCGCTGGTGCGGCGCGACGCGCCGTTCGCCGCCCCGGATTTTTCCCGTGTCCCCGCCCCCGCCCGCACGACGGCGCGCAGCTGAGGGAGCCATGTCCGCCAAGCAGCCCGAACTCGAGTCGCTGGTCGCCCGCGAAGTACCGTCACGGGTTCGTGACGGACATCGCGAGCGACACCGTCGCACCCGGCCTCGACGAGGACGTCATCCGCCAGATCTCCACCATCAAGGGCGAGCCGGCATTCATGCTCGACTGGCGGCTGAAGGCGTACCGGCGCTGGACGCGCATGCGCGAACCCGCCTGGGCGCACGTCCACTATCCGCCCATCGACTTCCAGGCCATCTCGTACTACTCGGCGCCGAAGCAGAACAAGGACGGCCCCAAGTCGCTCGCTGAAGTCGATCCGAAGCTGCTCGAGACCTACGACAAGCTCGGCATCCCGCTGCACGAGCGGGCGAGGCTCGCCGGCGTGGCGGTCGACGCCGTGTTCGACAGCGTCTCGGTCGCGACCACCTTCAAGGAACGGCTCGCCGAGGCCGGCGTGATCTTCTGCCCGTTCTCCGAAGCCGTGCGCAACCATCCCGCGCTGGTCGAGAAGTACCTCGGCACCGTGGTGCCGGTCGGCGACAACTACTACGCGGCGTTGAACTCGGCCGTGTTCACCGACGGCTCCTTCGTGTTCGTGCCGCGTGGCGTGCGCTGCCCGATGGAGCTGTCGACGTATTTCCGCATCAATGCCTCGAACACGGGACAGTTCGAGCGCACGCTGATCGTCGCCGAGGAAGGGTCGCACGTCAGCTACCTCGAGGGCTGCACGGCGCCGATGCGCGATGAGAACCAGCTGCACGCTGCGGTGGTCGAGCTCGTCGCGCTGGACGACGCCGAGATCAAGTACGCCACCGTGCAGAACTGGTACCCCGGCGACGAGAACGGCATCGGCGGCATCTACAATTTCGTGACCAAGCGCGGCGACTGCCGCGGCCGCAACTCGAAGATCTCCTGGACCCAGGTGGAAACGGGCTCCGCGATCACCTGGAAGTACCCGAGCTGCATCCTGCGCGGCGACGGCTCGGTCGGCGAGTTCCACTCGGTCGCGCTCGCGAACCACCGGCAGCAGGCGGACACCGGCACCAAGATGATCCACATGGGGCGCAACACGCGCTCGACCATCGTCTCGAAGGGCATTTCCGCGGGGCACGGGCAGAACTCGTACCGCGGCCTCGTGAAGGTGCTGCCGGGCGCGGACGGCGCGCGCAACCACACGCAGTGCGACTCGCTGCTGATGGGGCCTCACTGCGGCGCCCACACCTTCCCCTACATCGAGGTGAGGAACCCGACCGCCGTGGTCGAGCACGAGGCGACGACCTCCAAGATCTCGGAGGACCAGCTGTTCTACTGCCTGCAGCGGGGCATTTCGGCGGAGGACGCCGTGAACATGATCGTGAACGGCTTCTGCAAGCAGGTGTTCCGCGAGCTGCCGATGGAGTTCGCGGTGGAAGCGCAGAACCTGCTCGCGGTGAGCCTCGAAGGAGCGGTCGGATGAGCGGAGACGGGACACCGATCCTCGAGGTGCGAGACCTTCGCGTCCGGGCCGGCGAGCGGCTGATCCTCGACGGGCTCTCGCTCGCGGTGCGCGCCGGCGAGGTCCACGCGATCATGGGGCCGAACGGCTCGGGCAAGAGCACGCTCACCGGCGTGCTCGCGGGCCGTCCCGGCTACGACGTCGTGTCCGGGAGCGCCTCCTACCTCGGCCGCGACCTGCTGGCGATGGCTCCCGAGCTGCGCGCGCGCGAGGGCGTTTTCCTCGCGTTCCAGTACCCGGTCGAGATCCCGGGCGTCAACAACGTCTACCTGCTGAAGGCCGCGCTGAACGCGCAGCGCAAGCATCGCGGGCTCCCCGAGCTCGACGCTTTCGAGTTCCTGAACCTGGTGCGCGCGAAACTCGCCTCGATGCGCATGGACGAGACCCTGCTGAACCGGGGCGTCAACGAGGGCTTCTCCGGCGGCGAGAAGAAGCGCAACGAGATCATGCAGATGAGCCTGCTCGAGCCGACCCTCGCGCTGCTCGACGAAACCGACTCGGGGCTCGACATCGACGCCCTCAAGGTCGTGGCCGAAGGCGTCAATGCGATGCGCGGGCCCGGGCGCGCCATCGTGCTCGTGACCCACTACCAGCGCCTGCTCGACCACGTCGTCCCGGACCACGTGCACGTGCTGGCGGGCGGGCGCATCGTCAAGAGCGGCGGGCGGGAGCTGGCGATCGAGCTGGAGCGCCGCGGCTACGACTGGCTCAAGCCGGGCACGGCGGCGGCATGAGCGTCCCCGCACCGATCGAGCGCATTGCGCGCGGCGCATGCCCGGCTCGCGCCCCGGCTCGCCGGCGGTGCCGCCTGGGCGCGCCGGCGCGATGCAGCGCTCGGCTCGCTCGTGGCGCGCGGGCTCCCCGACCGCCGCGACGAGAACTGGAAGTACCTCGACCACGCGCGCATCGCGGAGTACGCATTCGACGTCGAGCCGGCCGCACCGGCGGACCCTGCCGCCGTCGCCGCGCGGCTTCTCGAGGTTGCGGGCGCGCACCGCGTCGTGCTGGTGGATGGCCGCTACGACGCGCGACTCTCGACGATGGAAGCCCGCGCGGGTCTCGAGGTCGTCGACCTCGCCGCCCTGTTCGAGCGCAACCCGGAGGCGGCGAATTCGCTCCTGCGCAGGCCGGGCGAGAAGGCGGACGATCGTTACGCGCTGCTCGCCGATGCGTTCGCCGTGAACGGCGTCCTGATCCGGGTCGCGGCGGGCCGCGAACCGCCCGGACCGGTCTGTCTGGTGCACGTCGCGACGGCCGCCACGCCGGCCGTCCACCAGGCGCGCGTCGTCGTCGACGTGGCCGCCGGCGCACGCTGTACGCTGCTCGAGCACTTCGTGGCCCTCGGCGACTCGGCGGTCCTCGGTAACCTCGCCGCCGAGCTCACGCTCGGCGAGGGCGCCTCGGTCAGCCACCTGCGCCTGCACCAGCACGGCCCGGAAGCGGCCCAGGTCGAGACCTGGGTGGTGCGGACGGCCGCCCGGAGCCGCTACGAACAGCACCTGATGGCGCTCGGCGGACGCCTGTTGCGCTCGAACCTCGACCTCGTGCTCGAGGGTGCGCGCGCGGCATGCAAGCTCGACGGGCTCTTCCTCGTCGACGGCGAACGGCAGGCGGATTTCCTGACGCAGGTCACCCATCGCGGCCCGGCCACCGAAACCGTGCAGGACTATCGCGGCATCGCGACCGCGCGCGGGCGCGGCGCGTTCAACGGCCGCATCACGGTCGAGGCCTCGGCACCCGGGTCGAATGCCAGCCAGTCCAGCCGCAACCTGCTGCTGTCGCCGCTGGCGGAGATCAATGCGCGCCCGCAACTCGAGATCAACGTGGACGACGTGCAATGCCGCCACGGCGCGACCCTCGGCACGCTCGATGATGAACACGTGTTCTACCTCCGGTCCCGCGGCCTCGACGAAGCCGCCGCCCGCAGCCTGCTGACATTCGCGTTCTGCCGCGACCTGATCGGCCGCATGCCCCTCGCCCCGGTGCGCGACGCCGCGGAAGCGCTGGTCGCAGGCGCCCTCACGGATCGCGGCCCGATCCGGAGTGCCAGCTGATGGCGGCCGCGCGCGAGGCTGCGGTCACGCTCGACCTCGCCCGCGTGCGTGCGGACTTTCCCGTGCTCGCACGCATGGTCAGCGGCCGCGCCCTCGCCTACCTCGACAACGCCGCCTCGTCGCAGCAGCCGTCGGCGGTCATCGACGCCGTCGCGGACTACGCGCGCTGCCACCACGCCAACGTGCACCGCGGCGTGCACACGTTGTCGCAGGAAGCGACGGCGCTGTACGAAGGCGCGCGCGAGAAAGCGCGTCGCTTCGTGAATGCGGCCACCGCCTCGGAGATCGTGTTCGTCCGCGGCACCACCGAGGCGATCAACCTCGTCGCCCAGTCCTACGCGCGCCCGAAGCTCGGGACCGGCGATGAAATCGTCGTGACGCGGCTCGAGCACCACTCCAACATCGTGCCCTGGCAGATCGTCGCCGGGCAGACCGGCGCCGTGGTTCGCGTCGTGCCGATCGACCGGCGCGGCGTCGTCGACTTCGAAGCCTATCTGGCGCTTCTCGGCCCGCGCACGCGCGTGGTCGCCCTCGCCCACGTTTCCAACGCCCTCGGCACCGTGCTGCCGCTCGCCGACTTCATCGCCGCGGCGCGCGAACGCGGGATCGCGACCGTGGTCGACGGCGCGCAGGCGGTCCCGCACATGGCCGTCGACGTCCGGGCGCTGGGCTGCGACTTCTACGCGTTCTCCGCGCACAAGATGTACGGCCCGACCGGCATCGGCGTGCTGTACGCGCGCGACCCGTGCTCGCCGCCATGCCGCCCTGGCAGGGGGGCGGCGACATGATCCTGTCCGTCTCGTTCGAGGGCTCGACCTGGAACCACCTGCCGTACCGATTCGAGGCCGGCACGCCGAACATCGGCGGCGCGGTCGGGCTCGGCGCTGCGATCGACTACCTCGGCCGGATCGGCCCGGCGCCGATCGCCGCCCACGAGCACGACCTGCTCGACTACGCGACGCAGCGGCTCGCGGCGATCGACGGCCTCACGCTCGTCGGGACGGCGCCGGCGAAGTCGAGCCTCGTGTCGTTCGCGGTCGAGGGCATCCATCCGCACGACCTCGGCACCGTGCTCGACTCGCATGGCGTGGCCGTGCGCACCGGTCATCACTGCGCGATGCCGGTGATGGAGTTCTTCGGACTGCCGGCGACGACGCGCGCCTCGTTCGGGTTCTACAACACGCGGGCGGAGGTCGATGCGCTCGTCGCCGCCCTCGGCGACGCGATCCGGATGCTGCGTTGATGGACCTCGCCGACCTCTATCGCGACGTCATCGTCGACCATAACCGGAGCCCGCGGAACCGCGGCCGCCTCCCCGGCGCGACCCACCATGCCGACGGCGACAATCCGTTGTGCGGGGACCGCCTCAGCCTCGACGTCGAGCTCGAGGGCGACGTCATCCGGGACCTGCGCTTCGAGGGCAGCGGCTGCGCGATCTCGACCGCCTCCGCCTCGCTGATGAGCGAGGCCGTCAAGGGACGCACGCGCGTCGAGGCGGCCGAAATCTTCGGCGCCGTCCATCGCATGCTGACCGGCGAGCCGGCCGATCCGGCACGGCTCGGCAAGCTGGCCGCGCTCGCGGGAGTGCGCGAATTCCCCGCGCGGGTCAAGTGCGCGAGCCTCGCCTGGCACACGCTGAACGCGGCGCTCGCCGGCGGACGCGACCCGGTCACGACGGAATGAGCATGCGTCACGCCTCCCAGGAGCCGGTCGTCGTCAACCGCGACGTGCGCGCCGTCATCGTGCCGGCGGGCGTGGAGGTCAAGCTGCGCCCGGGCACGGTCGGCACCATCACCCAGGCGCTCGGGGGCAGCTACACGGTCTACGTCGAAGGCAACCTGTTCCGCATCGCGGGCGTCGACGGCGACGCGATCGGCAAGGAACCGATCCAGCCGCCCGCGCTGCCGGCGGGCGCGTCGGACGAGGACGTGAACCGCGTGGTCTGGGACCAGCTTCGCACCTGCTTCGACCCGGAGATCCCGATCAACATCGTCGACCTAGGCCTGGTCTACGAGTGCAAAGTCACGACCAATGACGACGCGACACGAGACGTCGACGTCAAGATGACTCTAACCGCGCCCGGTTGCGGCATGGGTGAAGTCCTCGTCGCGGACGTTCGCGACAAGCTGAAACTCATTCCTACCATGCGCAACGTCGACGTCGAGCTCGTCTTCGACCCGCCGTGGAACCAGTCGATGATGTCGGAAGCGGCACGCCTTCAAACGGGAATGATGTAGCCACTGCACGGATGACGCCGCGCGGGGAGGCCCTTTCGGGATCGTGCGCGCCATGGATGGCGCGCCCGAAGCCTACAGGGATGTATTCACGGCGGTCCCGAAAGGGCCTCCCCGCGCGGCGCCGGACATGAAGTGGTATCAGTTCTCCCCGAGTGACAGGAGCGTCGCGTTCCCTCCGACGGCGGCGGTGTTGATCGTGACGGTCTGCTCGGTGGCGAAACGCGGCAGGTAGTGCGGGCCGCCGGCCTTCGGTCCGGTGCCGGAGAGTCCGCAGCCGCCGAACGGCTGCACGCCGACCACGGCGCCGATCATGTTCCGGTTCACGTAGACGTTGCCGACGCGCGCGCGCGCCGCGACCATGCGCGCCACGCTGTCGATGCGCGTATGCACGCCGAGCGTGAGGCCGTAGCCGCTCGCATTGATCTCCTCCACGACCGCCTCGAGCCGCGAGCCCGGGAAACGGACCACGTGCAGGATCGGGCCGAACACCTCGCGCTCGAGCCGCGAGATGCCGTCGATCTCGACCGCGAGCGGCGCGAAGTAGTGGCCGCGCGAAAGCCCGCCGGGCAGCCGCGCGCGGTGCTGCCACGGGCTGCCCGCGACGATCGCCCCGGCATGCGCCTCGAGCGTCGCGAGCGCATCCTCGTCGATGACCGGCCCGACGTCGGTCGAAAGCAGCGCGGGATCGCCGATCGCGAGCGTGTCCATGACGCCGGCGAGGAGCTCGAGCACGCGCGGCGCGATGTCCTCCTGCACGAACAGCACCCGCAGCGCCGAGCAGCGCTGGCCGGCCGCATTGAACGCCGAGGTCACTGCGTCGTTGACGACCTGCTCCGGCAGCGCGGAACTGTCGACGATCATCGCGTTCTGGCCGCCGGTCTCCGCGATCAGCACCGGCGAGCGGGCCATCGTGGGCGGCGAGCGAGCGGTTGATGAGCCGCGCCGTGTCGGTCGAGCCGGTGAATGCGACGCCCGCGACGCGCGGATCGCCGGTCAGCGCGGGACCGATGCGCGAGCCGCGCCCGGGCACGAGGTGCAGGACGTCGCCCGGGATGCCGGCCGCATGCAGCAGCCGGACCATCGCGGCAGCCACCAGCGGCGTCTGCTCTGCGGGCTTTGCGATCACGCTGTTGCCGGCTGCAAGCGCCGCCGATACCTGGCCGGTGAAGATGGCGAGCGGGAAGTTCCAGGGGCTGATGCAGGCGAACACACCGCGGCCCCGCAACCCCAGCCGGTTCGACTCTCCCGTCGGCCCGGGCAGCGCCAGCGGCCGGCCGAAATCGCCCTCGGCACGCGCCGCGTAATAGCGCAGGAAGTCGACGGCCTCGCGCACTTCGGCGATCGAGTCGGGGACGGTCTTGCCGGCTTCGGCGACGCAGATCCCGACGAATCGTGCGGTGTCGCGTTCGAGGCGATCCGCCGCGTCCCGCAACATCCGCGCCGCGCGTTGCGGCCGGCACGCGGTCCCAGCCGGGCTGGGCTGCCGCGGCGAGGCCGATCGCCCGCTCCGCAAGCGCGGCATCCGCGTCCGTCGCCTCGCCCACGATGCGCTTCAGGTCCGCCGGCGAACGGCATTCGCGCGCATCGCCCCCCTGCTCCTCGCCGCCCACGATCGGCCCCGCGCGCAGGCGCTGCGCGAGCGCCGCACGGCAGCCGGCGGCGAGCCGGCGTTGCGCGTCGCCGTCCGGCAGGTTGACCCCGGCGGAGTTGCGGCGCTCGGCACCGAACAGCCCGCTCGGCAACGGTATGCGCGGGTGCGGACCGCTCGCCGCGTGCTCGACGTCGGCGATCGGGTCGCCGACCACGTCGGCGACCGGCAGTGACTCGTCCACGATGCGGTTGACGAACGAGGTGTTGGCGCCGTTCTCGAGCAGGCGGCGGACCAGGTAGGGCAGCAGCTCCTCGTGCGAGCCGACCGGCGCATACACGCGGCACGGCAGCGCGCGTCCTGCCGGGTCGGTGAGCTCGCCGTGAAGTTCCTCTCCCATTCCGTGCAGGCGCTGGAATTCGAACTCGCGGCCGTTCGCGCGCGCGAGGTGGATGATCGAGGCAGCCGTGTGCGCATTGTGCGTCGCGAACTGCGGGTAGATGCGGCGCGTGCCTTCGAGCAGGATGCGCGCGCAGGCGAGGTAGGCGACGTCGGTATTGGCCTTGCGCGTGTAGACCGGGTACCCCGGAAGACCGCGTTCCTGCGCGCGCTTGACCTCGCTGTCCCAGTACGCGCCCTTGACCAGCCGCAGGTTCAGCACGCGCGACGTCGCGTCGGCACGCCGCTGCAGGAAACGCAGCACGTCCGGGGCACGCTTCGAATAGGCCTGCACGGCGAGGCCGAGCCCGTCCCAGCCCGCGAGCGCGGGTGACTGAAGCAGCAGGTCGAGGAGTTGCAGAGACAGTTCGAGCCGCTCCGCCTCTTCCGCGTCCACCGTGAGCGCGATGCCGGCGGACTTGGCCGCGAGGGCGAGCATCTCCAGCCGCGGGCCGAGTTCAGCGAGAACCTGGCGTGCGCGCGCGTACTCGTAGCGCGGGTGCAGCGCCGACAGCTTGACGGAGACGCTCGGCCAGCCGGCGGGCGGGCTGCCCGGGCGCACCGAGCGCCCGACCGCCTCGATCGCGGCGCGGTAGGCGTCGAGGTAACGCGCGGCGTCCCCTTCGGTCAGCGCGGACTCGCCGAGCATGTCGTAGGTGTGCCGGTAACGCGCGCCCTCGTCGGATTCGGCACGCTCGAGGGCCTCGCCGATGTCGCGGCCCATCACGAACTGGCGGCCCATGATGCGCATCGCGTGGCGAAAGGCGGTGCGGACCACGGGCTCGCCGAGCCGCGCGACGAGGCGGCGCAGGAACGACACCGGGTCGCGTGACTCCAGCTCCGACTCCCGCACCAGCTTGCCGGTCAGCATGAGGCCCCAGGTCGAGGCGTTCACGAACAGCGAGTCGGCCTCGCCGAGGTAGTCGGACCACTGGCCGATCGCGATCTTGTCGGCGATGAGCTTGTCGGCCGTATCGGCATCGGGTATCCGCAGCAGCGCCTCCGCGAGGCACATCAGCACCACGCCCTCCTGCGACGCGAGGCCGTACTGCTGCAGGAACGACTCGATGCCCGTCTTGCCCTCGCGCCGGGCGCGCGCGGAGACCACGAGCGCGACGGCCTCCTGCCGGATCGCTTCGCGCGCGGCATCCGGCGGGCGCGCAAGCGCCAGCAGTTCCGATACGACTGTCTTTTCGTCGGCCAGGTACAGCCGATTGATGGCCCGGCCGGGATCGGATTCGAACTCGGCGTCGTCGGCGCGCAGGAAGCGGGGTGCGGAGCTGTCGTTCATCGGGGGATTCTAGCCGCCACCGGCGGGCCGGTGCCGTGCCACGTAGTCGGCAAGGATGCGTCCGTGGTCGAAAGCGAGCGGCGGCGGCGACACGGGATCGGCCACGAGAATGGCCGCCGCGTCGTCGCCGGCGACAGGTTCGCCGCGCGCACGGGCGACATACACGATGGCTCACGGTGTGCCCGCGCGGGTCGCGCGCCGGGTCGGAATACACGCCGAGCAGTCCGCCGAGCGTGACCTCGAGCCCCGTTTCCTCACGCGCCTCGCGCACCGCTGCCTGTTCGACGGTCTCGCCGATGTCCACGAAGCCGCCCGGCAGCGCGTGGCCGTGCGGCGGACGGCCCCGCCGGATGAGCACGACCGGCCTGCCCGGCCGGTCTTCGAGCTCGATCACGAGGTCGACCGAGACTTCGGGCGTGCGCGGCCGCGCCATCAGCCGGCGCCCTCGGCCGGCCTGGCGAGGTAGGCGCGGATCAGGTGCCGCCCCAGGTACAGGAGCGGGATCAGCGCGACCGCCATCGCCATCTTGTAGGCGTAGTTCACCGTGCCGACCGCGAGGAACAGCGGGATCGGCCAGTGCTGCGGGCCGAGCACGAAGGCGATGTAGAGGACGATGAAGCTGTCGATGAGCTGCGACACGGCCGTGGAGCCGGTCGCGCGCAGCCAGATGAAGCGCTCGCCGGTGACCGCGCGGATGCGCTGGAACACGGTGACGTCCACGAGCTGTCCGACCAGGAATGCCGTGACGGAACCCCCGATCGTCCACAGCCCCTGCCCGAAGATGCTCGCGAACGCGGCCTGCATGTCCGGGACGCCGCGTTCCGCGCCGACCGTGACCCACCAGCCCGCGGGCGCGAGGCCGATCGCGAGGTAGGCGAACACGAAGGCATAGACGATGAACACGACTGCGAGCCACGAGATGAGGCGCACGCCGCGCACGCCGAAGTGCTCGTTGATGACGTCGGTCATGATGAACACGACCGGCCACAGCATCACGCCGGCGGTGAACGAAAGCGACCCGCCCTGCCCGAACAGCCGCCAGTCAAAGGGCGCGAGCCCGAGGGTATCCTCGAGCGCAAAGATCTTGACGCCGACGAACTCGGCGATGAGCGCATTGGTGACGAAGAGTCCCGTCAGCGCGATGAACAGACGCGCCTCGCGCGAGGCCATGACCGCGGCGGCCGGGTTTGCAGGGACCGCGCCCGCTGGGGCGGCGCGCTCGGTTCGACTCATGCATCCTCCCCGCGGCAATTATACGGGGGGCACAGCGCGCGGCCGGTATAATCCGCCGCTGGCCATTCGGAGCGAACGCATGGACCAGGCCCTGCTCGACCGGCTCGAATCCCAGACCGCGGAGCTCGCGGACGCCGGGCTGTTCAAGCGCGAGCGCGTCATCGCCTCGCCGCAGGATCCCGTGATCCGCCTCGACGACGGCCGCGAGGTGCTGAACCTCTGCGCCAACAACTACCTCGGGCTCGCGCATCACCCGGCGATCGTGGGAGCGGCCCACGCCGCCCTCGACCGCTACGGCTACGGCATGGCTTCGGTCCGATTCATCTGCGGCACCCAGACCGTTCACCGCGAGCTCGAGCGCCGGCTCTCGGCCTTCCTCGGCACCGAAGACACGATCCTCTACTCGTCCTGCTTCGACGCCAACGGCGGCCTGTTCGAGACGCTGACGGGCGAGGAAGACGCCATCATCTCGGACGCGCTCAACCACGCGAGCATCATCGACGGCATCCGCCTGTCGAAAGCCAGGCGCCTGCGTTACGACAACGGCGACCTCGGGCAGCTCGAGGCCCGGTTGCGCGAGGCGGAGGACACGCGCACGCGCCTGGTCGTGACCGACGGCGTGTTCTCGATGGACGGCACGATCGCGCCGCTGCCCGGCATCTGCGACCTCGCCGACCGCTACCGCGCCACCGTGGTGGTCGACGATTCTCACGCGACCGGGTTCATGGGCGCCGGCGGCCGCGGCACGCACGAGCACTGCGGCGTCCTCGGGCGCGTCGACGTGCTGACCGGCACGCTCGGCAAGGCGCTCGGCGGCGCAAGCGGCGGTTACGTCACGGGCCGCGGGCCCGTCATCGCCTGGCTGCGCCAGCGCTCACGGCCTTACCTGTTCTCCAACACCATCGCGCCTGTCGTGGCGGCGACGACGCTCGCGGTGCTCGACCTGCTGGAGTCCTCGGCCGAGCCACGACGCCAGCTCGCCGCGAACGCCGCCTGGTTCCGCGCGCAGCTCGCAGCGGCCGGTTTCCGGCTGGTACCCGGCGAACATCCCATCATCCCGGTGATGATCGGCGACGCGGCGCTGGCCGTGCGCCTGGCGGACCGTTTGCTCGAACTCGGCGTGTATGCGATCGGCTTCTCGTACCCGGTCGTGCCGATGGGCAAGGCGCGCATCCGCACGCAGATGTGCGCGAGCCACACCCGCGCGATGCTCGAGACCGGCGTTTCCGCATTCGTCCGGGCCGGGCGTGAGCTCGGGATCATCCAGTGAGGCATCCATGCAGGCGCTGATCAAGTCGCGGCCGGAACCCGGCATCTGGCTCGGCGAGCTGGCGAAACCCGAACCGGGGCCGAACGACGTGCTGATCCAGATGCGCAAGACCGCGATCTGCGGCACCGACATCCACATCTGGCAATGGGACGAATGGGCCGCGCGCACCATCCCGGTGCCGATGCAGGTCGGCCACGAGTACTGCGGCGAGATCGTCGCGATGGGCAGTGAGGTCCGCGGCCTTTCGATCGGCGACCGCGTCTCCGGCGAGGGTCACATCACCTGCGGCCACTGCCGCAATTGCCGCGCAGGCCGCCGCCACTTGTGCCGCAACACCCAGGGCGTCGGCGTGAACCGGCCCGGCTGTTTCGCGGAGTACATGGTCCTGCCGGCCTCGAACGTGTTTCGCCTGCCGGCCGGCATTTCCGACGAGATCGCCTCGATCCTCGACCCGCTCGGCAATGCGACGCACGCGGCGCTGTCCTTCAACGTGGTCGGCGAGGACGTGCTGATCACCGGCGCCGGCCCGATCGGCATCATGGCCATCGCGATCGCGCGCTTCATCGGCGCGCGCCACGTCGTCGTCACCGACGTCAACGACTACCGGCTGGATCTCGCGAGGCGGATGGGCGCCTCGCGCGCGCTCAACGTGTCGCGCGAGAAGCTCGAGGACGCGATGCGCGACCTCGGCATGGAGGAAGGCTTCGACGTCGGGCTCGAGATGTCCGGCAATGCCTCGGCCTTCCGCGACATGCTGCGCGTGATGCACCACGGCGGCAGCATCGCGATGCTCGGCATCCCGCCCGGCGAGGTGGCGATCGACTGGAATCACGTCATCTTCAAGGGTCTCGTGATCAAGGGCATCTACGGGCGCGAGATGTTCGAGACCTGGTACAAGATGGCCGCGATGCTGCAGAGCGGGCTCGACGTCAGCGGCGTGGTCACGCACCGCTTTCCCGCGTCCGACTATGCGCGCGCCTTCGAGACCATGGGCGGCGGACAGTCGGGCAAGGTGATCCTGGACTGGGGGCGGGCACCTTTGCCGGCCCAGCGGCAAGGGTGACCGTCCCCTCCTACTCCACCCGGCAGGAACAGAGGTAAACCGGCCGCCCTTGGGCGGCGAGCGCCAGTAGCGCGCGCGCGCGCTCGAGGGCGAAGCTGACCTGCGGCAAGGACTCGCGGCGCGGCATTGCGGCGTCGATCGCCCAGGCCGCAGCGCCGCGCAGGTGCCCGGCGAGCGTATCGCGCCAGGTGTGCTCCTGCTCCATCCAACGCACGTCGTACTCGTCGTCCTCCAGCCCGGCGAGCTCGGCCGCCTCGGCGATCGCTTCGTCGATCCCGCCCAGCTCATCGACGATTCCCGCGGCCTTGGCATCGGCACCGGTCCACACGCGCCCCTGCGCGAGGCTGTCGATCTCCTCCGGACGGCGCTTGCGTGCCTTTGCCACGCCCTGCACGAAAGTACGGTAGTGATGTTCGACCGATGCCTGCAGGATCTCCCTGGCATCGGGCCCGAGGCCCCGGTCGAGGTCGGTCTGCCCGGCGAGGAGCGTGGTCCCGAACCCGTCATTCGTGATGCCGACCTTGTCGAGCGTGCGCTGGAAAGTCGGCACGACCGCGAACACGCCGATCGAGCCCGTGATCGTGGTCGGCGCGGCGAGGATGCGGTCGGCGTCCATCGCGATGTAGTAGCCGCCCGAGGCGGCGACGGTGCTCATGGAGGCGACCACGGGCTTGCCCGCCGCCCGCAGCGCCGCGATCTCGCGGCGGATCATCTCGGACGCCATGATGCTGCCGCCGGGACTGTCGATGCGCAGGACGACGGCGGCGAAGTCATCGTCGTTGCGCACGTCGCGCAGCAGCTTTGCCAGTGAATCGCCGCCGATGAGGCCGGGCGCCTGCTCGCCGTCCAGGATCTCGCCGGAAGCGACCACCACCGCGACCGTCTCGTCGCCGCGGCCGCGCAGCGAATCCTCGGAACGCACGTACGGCAGGTAGCCCTGCCAGTCGACGGCGGCGAAGCCGGTGTCCTCGTCCTCGCCGGCGACTTCCGCGATGATGGCCTCGAACTCCTGGCGCGTCTTGAGGCCGTCCACCAGCCCGCGCGCGAGCGCGTACTGCGCGACGTCGCCGCCCGTCCCGCGAATGCCTGCGGCGGCCTCGTCGGCGTAGGCCTGGATCAGGGCCGGGTCCAGATCGCGGGCGGCACCGACGTCCGTCTTGTAGGCGTCCCAGAGCGAACCGATCCACACCTCGGCATCCGCCCGGTCCTCCGGCGACATGTCCACGCGCGACCATTCCTCGGGCGCCGACTTGTGAGTCCCGGCCTTGAAGACGTTGATGTCTACGGCCAGCTTGTCGAGGGTGCCGCGGTAGTAGGTGCGGAAGTAGCCGTAACCCTCGATGTGGATGTATCCCATCGGGTCGAGGTAGACCTCGTCGGCCTGGGCGGCCAGGTAGTACTGGCGCTGTGAATAGGACTTGGCGTACGCGTAGACCTTCTTGCCGCTCTCGCGAAACCAGCGGATGGACTGCGCGAGGTCCTGCAGCATCGGCAGGCCGGCCGCATCGAGGCCCTCGAGCTCGAGCACGAGCGCCTGGATGCGATCGTCGTCGCGCGCCTGATCCACGACGTCCACGAGGTCGCGCACGCGGGTCTCGGCGTGGAACTGGCCGCTCGCCCGGGACAGCGCGCGCTCGAGCGGGTCGCCGGAATTTTCCTCGACCAGTTGTCCCTCGGGCGACAGCACCAGCGCCGCGCTGTCCGGGACATAGGGCAGCTCGGACTGGCCGGCCGCGAGGAGCACGCCGAACAACGCGAGCAGAAGGACGAGGTGGAGGACCTTGCGCAGGCCGTCGAGGGCGAACCAGATGCCCTTGAGGACCGACCAGAGGGCGTGCAGCACGGGCATCCGCCCTAGCTTCCGAGCTTTTCCTCGATGCGCGCGGACTTGCCGGAACGGTCGCGCAGGAAATACAGCTTCGCGCGACGGACCTTGCCGCGGCGCTTGACTTCGATATCCGCGATCGACGGGCTGTGCGTCTGGAACACGCGCTCGACGCCCTCGCCGTGCGACACCTTGCGTACCGTGAACGAGCTGTTGAGGCCGCGGTTGCGACAGGCGATGACGACGCCCTCGTAGGCCTGCACGCGTTCGCGGTCGCCTTCTCGCACCTTGACCTGCACGATGACCGTGTCGCCGGGACCGAAGTCCGGCAGCTTGCGCTTCATCGAGCGCGATTCAAGTTCCTGCATCAGCTTGTTCATGGCTCTGTCCCCGATGTGCAACCGTATGCCTTCAAACCGTTCCGCGCGGCGGATCGATGCCTGCCGCCCTGCAAAATTCCTCGAGCAGCGCCCGCTCCTCCGGCGTCAGGCCGCGCTGCGCCACGAGGTCCGGCCGCCGCTGCCAGGTGCTTCCCAGCGCCTGCATCAGCCGCCAGCGCCGGATGGCCGCATGGTTGCCGCCGAGCAGCACCGGCGGCACCGGCCGGCCATCCCACACTTCCGGCCGGGTGTAGTGCGGCCAGTCGAGCAGCCCGTCGCCGAACGAATCCTGCTGCGCCGAGGCATCGTCGCCCAGGACGCCCGGCAGGAGCCGCACGACCGCGTCGATGACGATGAGCGCCGGGAATTCGCCACCCGAGAGCACATAGTCGCCGATCGACAATTCCTCGTCGACCAGCACGTCAGTCGCGCGCTGGTCGATGCCCTCGTAGCGCCCGGCCACCAGGGCAAATCCCGGCAGCCCCGAGAGCCGCCCGGCCTGTCCCTGGTCGAACCGCCGGCCCTGCGCCGACAGGCCGATCACCGGGGCGCCCTCCGGCAGTCGACCTTTCACGGCCGCGACGGCCCGCGCCAGCGGCTCGGCCTTGAGGACCATGCCCGGCCCGCCGCCGAACGGCCTGTCGTCCACGGTCCGGTGCGGATCCTCGGCGTGGTGGCGCGGGTCCTCGAGTCCGATCGCGACCCGGCCCTTCGCCACCGCCCGTCCCAGCACACCGACCGCAAGGCTCGCCTCCACCAGCTGCGGGAAGAGCGTCACGACCTCGATGCGCATCGTTCAGAACTCCGGGTCCCAATCGACCGTGATGCGCCTCCGTTCCACGTCGACCCGCTGCAACTGGCCCGGTCCGGCCGGCAGCCAGCGCTCGCGCTCCCCGGCCACGACCATCACCGCATTCGCCGGCATGTCGATGAATCCGTCCACGCGGCCGAGTGACTCGCCCGCGAGGTTCACCACCTCGAACCCGACCAGGTCCTCGCGGTAGTGCTCGCCGGCCTTCAGCGCCGGCAGTTCGCCGCGGTCGACCCACAGCTCGGGCTTGCCGAGCGCGATCGCGGCGTCGCGATCGTCGATTCCTTCGAGCCGCACCACCCAGCCCTTGCCGTGAGCCCGGCCCTCCGCGAGCCTGAGCTCGCGCGTTGCGCGGCCCGGCGCATCCGCGTGCCAGCGCGGGAACTCGAGGATCTGGCCGGGAGGTTCGGTGAACGAGTGGACCTTGACCCAGCCGCGGACACCGAACGGCCCGGTAATGCGACCGAGCACGACCCGTGTCACCGGAATCGCGCGGGCGGCCGCCTTCAGGCCGCCGCCTGCTTCCTCGCGGCCGAGACGAGCGTACGCACGCGATCGGACATCGTCGCGCCCGTGCCCGTCCAGTACGTGATGCGCGAAAGGTCGAGCTCCAGCTTCGTGTCCTTGCCGCGCGCGACCGGGTTGAAGTACCCCACCTGTTCGAGCACCGTGCCGCCCTGCCGCTTGCGGCTGTCGGTGACGACGACGTGATAGAAGGGCGAGTTCCTGCCGCCGCGGCGCGTCAGTCGGATCGTGACCATCGATTGAATTCCTCGCAGCCTCGCTGCGTCACAGCAACACAGGGCCCCGGGGCCCGTCGAAGAGCCGCGCATTCTACTCAAATCACCCGTTGAATGAAAGGCTTAGGCCTTCGGGCTGGCGCCATGCCCTAGCGCGGCCCGAGGCCGCCCGGGAAGGAGCCCTTGAGGCTCCGCATCATCTTTGCGAGCCCGCCGGCCCGCATCTTCTTCATGACCTTTTCCATCTGCATGAATTGCTTGAGGAGTCGGTTCACCTCCTGGACGTGGACCCCAGCCCCGGCGGCGATCCGGCGTTTGCGCGAGGCGGCGATGATCGCCGGCCTGCGCCGCTCCCCGGGGGTCATGGCGTCGATGATGCCGAGCTGGCGGCGGATCATGCGGTCGTCCACCTGGGCGAGCGCGCCGGGCGGCAGCGCCTGGTTCGGCAGTTTCGACGCCAGCGCCTGCAAGCCGCCCATCCGGTTGAACTCGGCGAGCTGCTCGCGCAGGTCGGTGAAGTCGAAGCCCTTCCCCTTGGTCAGCTTGTCCGCGAGCTTCGCGGTCTTTTCCTGGTCGGCGGTGTCGCGCACTTGCTCGATCAGCGACACCACGTCGCCCATGCCGAGGATCCGCGAGGCGATGCGCTCGGGGTGGAAGGTCTCGAGCGCATCCGTCTTCTCGCCGATGCCGACGAACAGGATCGGCTTGCCCGTCACCTGGCGGACGGACAGGGCTGCGCCGCCGCGCGCGTCGCCGTCCGCCTTGGTGAGGATGACGCCGGTCAGGTCGAGCGCGGCGTTGAAGCTTTGCGCCGATCGCACGGCGTCCTGTCCCGCCATGCTGTCGACGACGAACAGCCGCTCCGTGGCGCCCACGGCGCGATCGATCGCCTGAACCTCGCCCATCATCGCCTCGTCGACGTGCAGCCGGCCCGCCGTGTCGACGATCACGACATCGTGCTGGTGGCGTCGCGCGTGATCGACGGCCGCCTCGGCGATCGCCACGGGCGCGGCTCCGGCAGGCGGCGTGAAATAATTTGCGCCGACCTGTTCCGCCAGCCGCTCGAGCTGCGTCATCGCCGCCGGCCGGTACACGTCCGTGCTCGCGAGGAGCACCTTGCGCCGGTGCTTCTCCATGAGATGGCGCGCGAGCTTGGCGGCGGTCGTCGTCTTGCCGGCGCCCTGGAGCCCCGCGAGCAGCACCACGACCGGCGGCGTCACATGCAGGTTCAGCGCGCGGCCCGGTTCGCCCATGACGCGCGTGAGTTCCTCGTGGATCACGCCAATGAACGCCTGGCCCGGCGTCAGGCTTCGCATCACCTCGGTGCCCACCGCGCGCGCGCGGGCCGCGTCGGTGAATGCCTTCACCACGGGCACCGCGACGTCCGCCTCGAGCAACGCCATGCGCACCTGGCGCAGCGTGTCGGCGATGTTCTCCTCGGTGAGACGGCCGCGGCCGCGCAGCGCGTCCACCGCATTGCCGAGCCTGCCTGAGAGCGTGTCGAACATCCGGTACCGCCTTGCCGCGCTGTTCCGGCGCGGATTATAGGGTGGCGCGGAAGCTGGCGCCTCGCGCCTGTACAATGAATCGGCGCACCCGGGGAGTCGTCTTCGTTGAGCGGATTTCTCGTCATCCTGCTCTATCTGGTCGCCGCGGCCGCTGCCCTGCACGCGGCACGGCGCGAGGATGCGCGCGCGGCTTTCCAGGAACCCGCACTCTACCTCGCCGCTGCCGCGGTGGCCGCCCATGCCGCGTGGATTGCGGAGACGGTAGGGCCCGCGGGCAGCCTTTCGATCGGGCTCGCGGACAGCGCATCCGTCATGGGCCTCGCAATCGCCGCCGGCGGGCTCCTTGCCCTGTTCGCACCGCGCTTTCGCGCGATCGCCGCGACCTGCCTCGTCCTGGCGGCACTGCTGGCAGCCGGCACCGGCAGCTTGCCGGCGCCGCAGGAAATCTCGTCCGGCGGATGGCCGCTCGCGGTGCACGTCGTGCTCGCGATGGGCTCGGCGGGCATGTTCGCGATCGCGGCCATACTCGTCGTCATGCTCGCGCTGCAGGACTCCGCGCTGCGGGGCGGCCGCGCCGGCGGGTGGCTCGCGACCCTGCCGCCGGTCGAAAGCCTCGAGCGCGCGCTATTTTCGGTGATCGGGACGGGAATGGCGGCGCTCACGGTCGCGATACTCGCGGGGCTCCTGTTCATCACCGACCTGTTCGAGCAGCACCTGGTGCACAAGACGGTGCTCGCACTCGTCGCCTGGTCGATCTTCGCGTGCCTGCTCGTGGGCCGCTGGCGGTTCGGCTGGCGCGGGCGCAAGGCCGCGCGTTACACCATCGCCGGGTTCGTGGTGCTCGCCGTCGCCTACTTCGGCAGCAAGTTCGTGCTGGAGATCCTGCTCGGCCGGCATTGGGGCTGACGTGTACCTGGGTGCGGCGCTCGCACTGCTCGCGCTCGCTGCGCTGATCGAGGCGGCGATGCCGGCCCTGCGCACGCGCCGTTCGGCGCCCGCCTCGCTTGCGCAACCCTGGATCGCCCGCCTGTCGCGGCGGATGGCCGACGAGCCGCGGCGCACGCGCCTCGCGGCCGCGCTGCTGCGCGCCCTCGTGGTCGCCGCGCTCGTTGCCTGCATCGCGCTCGCCTCGCCCGCGTCGCAACTCGAGGTCGCGCTCGTGGTGGCCGCCGGCCTGGCGTTGCTGCTGCTCGTCGGCGCACTCGGCTGGCTGCGCCGGGACGGCGCGCTGCGGCGCATCGCCGCGCAGCCCGTCGCCTGGCTCGTGGCGCCCTGCTTTCTCGCGCTCGCGCGCCGCGACCACGCCGGGGTCCCCCGCGACGAGGGCGACGCCGCACTGGACCTCGCGGATGCGGTGGTCGCCGAGCCGGCCGAGCGCCAGGGCATGGTGGAGGCGCTGCTCGGCCTCGAGCGCCGCCGGGTGGAGGACGTAATGGTGCCGCGCAGCGAGATCGACGGCATCGACATCGCCGCGGGCTGGGACGAGATCAGTCGCCGCCTGCGCGAGACCTCGCACACGCGCATTCCACTGTTCGACGGCGACCTCGACCGCGTGCAGGGCATCGTCCACATGCGCCTGGTCGCCAACGAACTCGCCGCGGCTCGCCTCACCCGAGAGCGGCTCAGGGAGATCGCGGCGCGGCGCGAGGCCTTGTTCACGCCCGAAGGTACGACGCTCTACGAGCAGTTGCTGCGTTTCCGCCGCCTGCGCCGGCGCATCGCCTTCGTGGTGGACGAATACGGCGACCTGCAGGGACTCGTGACCCTCGAGGACATCCTCGAAGAGGTCGTCGGGGAGTTCACGACCCAGGCCGAGCCGTCGCTCGGCCGCATCGACGCGCGCGGCGACGGCAGCCACGTCGTGCCCGGCAGCCTGTCCCTGCGGGAGGTCAACCGGCGCCTGGGGTCGGACCTGCCGCTGGATGGTCCCCGCACGCTGTCCGGCCTCATCGTCGAGCAGCTCGAATCGATACCCGAGCCGGGCGCGGTGCTGCGCGTCGGCTCTGTTTCGATCGAGGTGCTCCAGGTCGGCGGCAACGCGGTGCGCACGGCGGCCCTGCGCATGCGAACCGACGAGGCCTGAAGTCAGCCGAGTGCGTCGATGGCTTCCGCGATCTTCGCGCAGCCGGTCACGGTGATGCCTTCGATCGGCTGCCGCGGGACGTTGCCGAACGGCACGATCGCCCTCCGGAAGCCATGCTTGGCGGCCTCGCGCAGGCGTTCCTCGCCATAGGGCACCGGGCGGATCTCGCCGGTGAGGCCCAGCTCGCCGAACACGACGAGATCCTGCGCCAGCGGCCTGCCATTCAGGCTCGACAGGAGCGCCGCGACGATCGCGAGGTCGGCCGCGGTCTCGGCCAGCCTGACGCCGCCCACGACGTTGACGAACACGTCCTGCGCATGCAGCGCGACGCCGGCATGGCGGTGCAGCACAGCCAGCAGCAGGGCGACACGATTCGACTCGAACCCGACCGCGACCCGGCGCGGGTTCGCGAGCGGGCTGGCATCGACGAGCCCCTGGACCTCGATCAGCATCTGCCGCGTGCCTTCGCGCGCGACCGTCACCGCCGAGCCCGGCACGGGATCCTTGCCGCGGGCGAGGAAGATCGCGGACGGATTGCGCACTTCACGCAGGCCCCGTTCTTCCATGGCAAACACGCCGATCTCGTTGGCCGCGCCGAAGCGGTTCTTCACCGCCCGGATCACGCGGAAGCGGCTGCCGGAATCGCTCTCGAAGTAGAGCACGGTATCGACCATGTGCTCGAGCACGCGGGGGCCGGCGATCACGCCCTCGCGCGTCACGTGCCCGATCAGGAGCACGGAGGTTCCCGTGGACTTGGCGTGGCGCACGAGCGCCGCCGTCGACTCGCGCAGCTGCGTCACCGCGCCGGGCGCCGCATCGACATTTGCCACGGACATGGTCTGGATGGAATCGATCACCAGCACCCGCGCCCCCGTCCCGTCGGTCGCATCGAGGATGCGCTCGAGCGCGGTCTCGGCCACCAGCTTGAGTCCGCCGGTGCCGACCCCCAGCCGCCGTGCGCGCTCGGCAACCTGGCGCACGGATTCCTCGCCGGTCGCGTACAGCACGGCCTGGTCCTGGGCCAGCGCCGCGGCACACTGCAGGAGGAGCGTCGACTTGCCGATGCCGGGCTCGCCGCCGATCAACGTCACCGATCCCGGAACGAGGCCTCCGCCCAGCACGCGGTCGAACTCGGCGAAGCCGGTCGCCATGCGCACCTCGGGTTCGGTCACGAGCTGCGCGATCGCGGCGGGTCGCTCGCCGCGGGATGCCTCGCGCCGGCTGGTTCCGCGCGCGCGCGCCTCGGCGAAAGGCGCGAGCGTGTTCCACTCGTTGCACGACGGACACTGGCCGCTCCACCGTGGTGCATCGGCACCGCAGGACGAACAGACGAATACCGTGCGGGATTTGGCCATCTGGGCAATCTGGAACCGGGAAGCGGCGATGCTAGCACGCGATATGGCGAGCGCCTGGCGACGCGGGATTGCGGCGCAGGTCGCGGTTTCGGCCATAAGCGTTTGAAAAACGGGCCTGTCCCCGTATCGGCGCGCCCGGCGCCCGTTTATGATCCGTCGATCAGGGTGGCAACGGACCGGTCCTCGCATGCCTGACGATTCGAGTCGCGGCGGATGGCTGCGAGGCATTGCCGGCGGTTCCGGCAAGAAAACAAGGGATGACGGCCCGCGGATCGGAAAACCGCTGTCGGTCGCGCTCGCCGAAAAACAGCCCGAGACGACGCCGGCGGCCGCGAACCGCAGCTCGCGCGGCGCCAACTTCCGCCCGGGACAGCTGTTCCATCACTTCCGGCTGCAGCAGCAGCTCGGCCGCGGTGCGACCGCGACGGTCTACCGCGCGGTCGACGAACGCACGGACAACGTCGTCGCGTTGAAGCTCCTGGCGCTCGCCGACGACTGGCCCGACGACCTGCTCGACGAGGCGAAGCTGCGCCTGCTGCGCGAGGCCGAGGCCGCCGGCTCGCTCGCGCACCCCGACATCGTCGAGATCCGCGAGGCCGGCGAGCACGACGGCCAGGTCTACATGGCGATGGAGTACGTCGAGGGTGTCAACCTCGCGACCCACGCCATGGAGGGGCGCATGCTGCCGCCGAGGCTGCTGTGCGAGATGTGCGCGCGGGTCGCCGACGCCCTTTACTTCGCGCACCAGCGCGGCGTCATCCACCGCGACATCAAGCCCGCCAACATCGTCTTCGACCAGAAGAACCGTCGCGTGCGGGTCATGGATTTCGGCGTGGCGCGGCTCGAGAACAGCCGGGCGACGCGCACGGGCGTCATTCTCGGCAGTCCGTCCTACATGGCGCCCGAGCAGCTCGACGCGCGGCCCGTCACGCCGCAATCGGATCTCTTCTCTCTCGGAGTCTCGCTGTTCCAGCTGCTCACCGGCATGCTGCCGTTCCGCTCGGATTCGATCCCGGGGCTCATGCAGAAGATATCCGCTGAACCGCATCCGCCGCTGCGCGTCGTGCGTCCCGACCTGCCGCCGGCGCTCGGCGCCATCATCGACCGCGCACTCGAGAAGGACCCGGAGGCCCGCTACCGGAACGGCGCCGAGATGGCGCAGGCGCTGCGCGACTGCGCGCGCGACATCGATCCGGCGCTGCGCTGATGGGTCGGTACGTTTCCCTCAGGAACCGCATCCAGGCCGTCGGGTTGACCGACACTGGCAAGGTGCGCGAGCACAACGAGGATTCGATTGCGCTCGACGGCGACATCGGCCTGTTCGTCCTCGCCGACGGCATGGGCGGTTACAACGCCGGCGAGGTCGCAAGCGGCATTGCTGTCAAGACGATCACCAACCTGGTGCGCGAAGCCTACGTCGCCCAGGAACTCGACGGCAGCGACAAGACGACGGGGCTGCACCGCCCGAGCATCATCCTGCGCGACGCCATCGCCCGGGCCAACAAGATCATCCACCAGACCTCGAAGTCGCAGACCCAGTGCGAGGGAATGGGCACGACGGTGGTCGCTGCGCTCCTGCACGACAACCGGATCACGGTCGCGCACGTCGGCGATTCCCGGATGTACCGGTTGCGCAAGGACACGTTCGAGCAGCTGACCATGGATCATTCGTTGCTGCAGGAACTCGTGGACCGCGGGTTCTACTCGGCGGAGGAAGCGCAGCGCGCGACCAACAAGAATTACGTCACGCGCGCGCTCGGCGTCGAGCAGACGGTCGAAGTCGAGGTCCATGAGTTGCCGATCGAGGCCGGCGACTGGCTGGTGCTCTGTTCGGACGGCCTGACCGACATGGTGGAGGACGAGGATATTCACTTAACAATCAGTACCTTCGGCGGTAATCTTGACACCGTCGCAAGGCAACTCGTCCAGCTTGCGAACGACAGCGGCGGCCGCGACAACATCTCGGTCGTGCTGGCACAGGTGGTCGAACTTTTCCCCGCGCGGCGGGGCATACTTGACAGAATATTGGCCTGGTTCGGATAACCGGCAGCGAGGGAGACGATGGCGCGCCTTATCTTGAGTCTCGACGGGCAGGTTTTGGCCGAATACAACATGACCAAGGAGCGGTACACCGTCGGCCGCCTGCCGGACAACGACGTACGCATCGACAACGCGGCTGTCAGCGGTCACCACGGCCTGATCATCAATATCCTGAACGATTCCTTCCTCGAGGACCTGAACAGCACGAACGGCACGTACGTCAACGGCAAGCTGATCAAGAAGCATGCGCTCACCCATGGCGACGTGATCACCATCGGACACCACCACCTGCGGTTCGTGGACAGCCAGGTCGAGAGCTCCGAGCAGGACGAATTCGAGCGGACGCTCGTGATCCAGCCGGGCCAGGTCAATGAGGCGCGGCTCAAGGCAGCGGCCGATTCGGTCGCTCCCGCCCCGACGGCCGCGGCGAGCGTCTCGCCTTCACCAGCCGCGGTTGCGGCGGCCGAGAAGGGCGCGCCCTCGCGTCCCGCGAAACTGCAGGTCCTGTCGGGCCAGTTCGCGGGCCGTGAGCTGAGCTTTCCAAGACCCTGACGACGCTCGGCCGGCCGGGCGTCCAGGTCGCGGCCATCAGCCGTCGCGCGGACGGCTACTACGTCGTGCACGTCGAGAGCAGCAAGCCGGGCGACTACCCGCTGGTCAACGGACAGCCGATCGGGCCGCAGGCGCGCAGGCTGCATGACAACGACGTCGTGACCCTGGCCGGCGTGAAGATGGGATTCTTCGAAGCCTAGGCCGGCGCCTGGATCGCGCTCGCGATTCCGTAGACCCCGAACGCCAGGATGCCGGTGGCGGCCGCGGCCGTCACGGCGCGCCGCCCGCGTTCGCCCGGCAGCACCCGGCCGAGCATGGCGCCCGCTCCCCCGATCGCCACGTTCACCATCGCGCTGCCAGTGGCGAGGGCGAGCGCGTGTCCGGCCGCCCGCTCCAGGGAGCCGGCGACCGGCAGCTGCGGCACCACGCCCGCGAAGATGACGAAGGTCATCGGATTCACGATCGTGAGCAGGAAGGTCGTCAGGAAGGCGCGCGCGGGGGCCGCTGGCGCGAGGGGCGCCTCGCCCGCCCTCGCCTGCGCGATGAGCATCCACGCGCCGAGCCCGACGAGGAGCAGCGCGCAGCCGACCTCGATCACCTGCCCGTGACGGGCCAGGTACGGCAGCACCAGCGCCCCGGCCGAGAACGCCGCGAGCGCGTAGGCGAGGTCGGCGAGCGCCGCGCCAAGGCCGGCCAGCGCTCCCGCCGCAGATCCCTGCCGGGCACCCGTGCCGAAGATCAGGAGCGCAATCGGCCCGATGGCGCCGGCCACGATCACGCCGAAGAGGAAGGCCTTCCACATCGCGGCCTGGCAGCGCGGCTCAGGCCGCGGCGGCCGGCCGGGCGATCGCGACGCCGAGGACGGCCCAGTACGCGAGTAACACCACCCAGCTCGCGAAGAAGGCCCGGAACCGCCACATCACCCGATTGGTGGTCACGTGGATCGCGCTGTGCATCGCCCGCAGCAGGACGTAGGCCCAGCCGAGCGCGACGAGCAGCGCGCCCGGATTCGTTGGCCGCGAACGCAATCGCGGTTCCGGCGTAGAACAGCGTCGGCATCTCGTACAGGTTCAGGACGTTCCGCGACGCCGCGGCGAGCTCCGGCGGTTCGCCCTCGCCCTTGAAGACCTTGTAATAGCGCGGGTCGACGCGCCCGGCGCGCGCGGCCGCGAAGCGCATGCGCGCGAGACGGGCCACCGAGAACAGTGTCAGCGCGACGAGCGCGAATGCAGGCCAGACGATCGCCATGTCCGGTATCCCAGGCGCGGCTCAGTCGTGCCCGTCGTCCGTGATCGGCTTGGCGGTGAAGAGGTAATCCTTCAGCTCCTTGGAGAACACCGCGTCGCGGCGGCGGATCCACTCGAGCACCATCGCCGCATGCTCCTTTTCCTCGTCGCGGTTGTGCGAGAGGATCGAGCGCAGCTCCGGGTCCTTGCAGGCGTCGATGCGCTGCTGGTACCAGTCGATCGCTTCCAGTTCCTCCATCAGCGACACGATCGCGCGGTGCATGTCGCGCGTCGCGTCCGACAGTTCCTCGATGGGCTCGTGATAACCGACGCTCGACATCTTCGATCCTCCTGCGCGCCCGGTCAGCCTGCCGGTCGCTTCACCAGCGCGACGAAGTCGTGCCGCGGCCGGTAGCCGAGCCCCGCGATCGCCTTGTCGACAACATAAACACGGTCGATCGAACGTGGCAACTGCCACGCGCGGGCCGCGAACTCCGACCGCACCCAGGGGTACCGTTCCAGCAGCAGGGATGCCGCGTCCTCGTACAACCGCCGGCAGTCCTCGGGGCGGAATGGCGTCGGCGCGGACACGTTGTACACCTCGAAGCCCCCCCGCTCCGCGGCGAGCGCGAGCTCGTGCGCCTGCGCCACGTCCTCCGGGTCCACGCCGCGGTACAGCCGGTAGATCGCGACGAGCCGCGGCTCTTCGGGAAAGCAGCGCGCCACTCGCAGGCTGGTGCAGGGCAGGCCGGAACGTGCCGCCGCCCGGCAGGCCTCTTCGGCGGCGAGCTTGGTTTCGTCGTAGACGTCCCGCGGCTGCGGCGTGAGCGACTCTTCGACCCAGGCCGCCGCGCCGGCCGATGGCAGCATCGCGTCGCCGTAGAGCGAGGTCGTGCTCGTGTACACGAAGCGACCGACGCCCGCGGCGCCGGCGGCTTCGAGCAGCCGCCGCGTGGCGTCCACGTTCACGGCCTGGAACGCCTCGCGGCTGCTCGACGCGAGGTCGGGTACGTGCAGGGACGCCGTGTGCACGACGGCGTCCTGGCCCGCCAGCAGCGTGGCGAGCCGCGCGGTGTCCTCGACGTCCGCAAGTTCGTTCGTGACCGGCCCGGGGCGCCGGTCGAGCCCCGTGACCTGGTGACGCAGCTTGAGTCGAGCCGCGATGGTCCCGCCGATCCGGCCGGACGATCCCGTGACGAGGACCTTCACGCGTCCCGCGTCGCGTAGCGGACCCGTCGGCCGACCCGGCAGGTCAATTCGTAGGCGATCGTGCCCGCGGCCGCGGCGACTCGCTCGATCGGCACGTCGCGACCCCACAGCTCGACGCGGTCGCCGACCGCGACCTGCGCATGCCCCGTGACGTCGATCGTCAGCATGTCCATGGACGGGCGGCCAACGACGGTTGCCGGCGCGCCGCCGACCGCGACCGGCGTGCCGTTGGCGGCACTGCGCGGGTAGCCGTCGCCGTACCCGACGGCGGCGACCGCGATGCGCGATGGCCGGGCGGCGGTCCAGGTCCCGCCGTATCCGACGCGCTCCCCCGCAGCGACGTCCTTGAGCGCGATGACTCGCGTCTCGAACGTCATGACGGGTTCCAGCCCCAGTTCCGTCCCGGTGCGATCCGCAAAGGGCGAAACCCCGTACAGCATGATGCCGGGCCGCACCCAGTCCGCACGCGCTTCGGGCCAGCCGATGAGGCCGGCGGAGTTCGCGATGCTGCGCTCGCCGGCGCGGCCCGCCGTCGCCTGCGCGAACGCTGCAAGCTGCGCGCGCGCGCGCCCGTCCTCCCCGCACTCCGCATCCGCCAGGTGGGTCGCGAACGCGAGCGGCCTGGCGACGAAGCGGCAAGCCTCGAGCCGCGCCGCGGCGGCAGCGACCTCGCCCGCGGCGAAGCCGAGCCGATGCATGCCGCTGTCCACCTTGAGCCAGGCCCGGATGACTTGCGGGCCGCGCCAGGCTTCCAGCAGGCCGATCTGGAACGGCTGGTGCACGAAGGCCTCGAGCGCGTGATGCGCCGCGGCGTCGAGCTCGGACGTGTCGCTGAAGCCCTCGAGCAGCACGATGCGCGCCGTGCAGCCCGCCTCGCGCAGCGCGACCGCTTCGCCGAGGCGTGCGACCGCAAACGCGTCGGCGCCGGCGAGCGCCTTTGCCGCCGTCGCGAGCCCGTGGCCGTAGGCATTCGCCTTGATGACCGCGATGACCCGGCTGGCCGGGGCGAGTTCGCGGACCCGGGAGAGGTTGTGTCCGAGCGCCGCCGTGTCGATGACGGCGCGCAGCGCCCCGTTCAGAACGCGCCCTCGCCGTACGACTCGGCGACCAGGTTCTCGAAGCGCGTGTATTCGCCGAGGAAGGTGAGCTGGATCTCGCCGGTCGGCCCGTTGCGCTGCTTCGCGATGATGATGTCGGCGATCCCGCGGCGAGTCGTGTTCTGGTCGTACTGCTCTTCGCGATAGATCAGGAGTATCAGGTCGGCGTCCTGCTCGATTGCGCCCGACTCGCGCAGGTCCGACATGACCGGCCTCTTGTCCGTGCGCTGCTCGACCGCGCGATTGAGCTGCGAAATGGCGATGACCGGCACCGTGCAGCTCCTTGGCGAGCGCCTTGAGGCCGCGCGAGATCTCCGAGATCTCGGTCGCGCGGTTCTCCTTGGTGCCCGGCACCTCATGAGCTGCAGGTAGTCGACGATGACGAGCCCGAGCCCGCGCTCGCGCTTCAACCGCCGGGCGCGCGCGCGCAGCTCCGTCGGCGTCAGGCCGGGCGACTCGTCCAGGTAGATCGGCGCGCCCGAGAGCTGCGCCATCGCCCCCTGGATGCGCGACCAGTCCTCGTCCGTGAAACTGCCCCGTGCGCAGATGCGTCTGGTTAACGCGCCCGAGCGAGGAAATCATGCGCAGCGTCAGCTGCTCCGACGACATTTCCATGCTGAAGATCGCCGCCGGCACTCCCTTCTCGATCGCGGCGAACTCCGCGATGTTCACGGCGAGGGTCGACTTGCCCATCGACGGGCGTCCCGCGATCACCACGAGATCGCCGGGCTGCAGGCCGGTGGTCTTGCGGTCGAGCAGCGTGAACCCGGTCGGGCACGCCGCGCATCTCGCCCGGGTTCTGGTGCAGCGTGTCGAGCCGGTCGATCGTCTGCGGCAGGATGTCGCGGACCGCGACGAATCCCGACGCCCGCGGCTGCCGCGCTCCGCGATGGCGAACACGCGCCGCTCGGCCTCGTCCACCAATTCATGCGCGGCGCGACCGCGCCCGTCGGTCGCGGAAGCCGCGATCTCGCCACCCGCGGTGACGAGCTGCCGCAGGATCGAGCGCTCGCGGATGATCTCGGCATAAGCGCGGACGTTGGCCGCGGATGGCGTGTCGCGCGCAATCGTGCCGAGGTAGGCGAGCCCGCCGATCTCCTCCAGCCGTCCCTTGCGCTCGAGGTGCTCGGAGATCGTCACGGCGTCGCAGGACCCGCGGACCTCGACGGTCTCGATGATCGCCTCGAAGATGAGGCGGTGGTCGCGGCGGTAGAAGTCCGCGGGCACGACGATGTCGGCTACCGCGTCCCACGCGTTGGGATCCAGCATCAACCCGCCGAGCACGGCCTGTTCGGCCTCCACCGAGTGTGGCGGCGTGCGGACCTCGTCCTGGCGGAGGATGGCGACCATCGCCCGGAAGCTTACTCTTCGGCGACCACCGTCAGCGGCACCGGGATGTCGATGTCGCTGTGCAGGTGCAGCGAAATCAGGTGTTCGCCGACCATGCGTATCGGCCCGCCCGGCAGGCGCACCTCGGCGCGCTCGATGGCGTGGCCGGCCTTGGCGCAGGCTTCCGCGATGTCCGAAGTGCCGATCGACCCGAATAGCTTGCCTTCGCTGCCGGCCTTGGCCGTGATCGTGAGCTTGAAGCCTTCGAGGGCCGCCGCGCGCTGCTGGGCCGACGACAGTTCCTTGGCCGCGTGGGCCTCGAGCTCGGCACGCCGGCTCTCGAACTTGGCGATGTTCTCGGCGGTCGCGAGCGTCGCCTTGCCGCCCGGCAGCAGGAAGTTGCGGCCGAATCCCGGCTTGACCTTCACGCGGTCGCCGATGTTGCCGAGGTTCGCGATCTTCTGTAACAGGATGACTTCCATCGACTTACACTCCTTGCCGCGGCGCAAAGCGCTCGCGAAAGCGGACCCAGGTATCCGCGAAACCGATGCCCACCAGGGCCATCGGCACCAAAAGCACGGCGACGTAGGCGAGGACGAGCGGCACCACGCCGATCACCTGCAGTTCGCGCAAGCCATGCACCACGGCGAGCGCCTGCACCAGGAAGGCCGCAGCCAGCACGAACAGCACGTCGTCCACGGCCTGCCACCCGGCCCCGGTCACCCGGTGCGCCACGAAGCTCGCGACGAACGCGATCACCAGCATCCAGGCGATGAAGCCCCCGAGCCTGAGGCTACGGAACTCGCGCCCGAACAAACCGGGCTCACGCGTGCGACTGAAGGCCCAGAGGCCGGCGCATTGCGCCAGGAAAGCGTGCAGAAGCACCATCCAGCCGAGCGTCGCCCAGGCGACGCGGGCGGTCGCCTCGCCGATCTGCTGGGGCGAACTCTCGATGCCCATCTGCGACAGCGTCTCGGCCGTGCGCTGCAGCATCGGCTCGAGCTGCGCGATGACGGGAGCCAGCGCGCGCACCGGGTCCCCGAGCAGCCCATGGATCGCCAGCACGAGCAGGCACGAAGCGACGGTCAGCGCCTGGAACACGAAACTGAGGCTGTGGCTCTTCTCGAGGACCGCCGCCGCCAGGGCCGACGGCAGCAATGCCGCGACGGCGATGAGGAACGCCGGCCCCGCCCCGAACGTCGGCGCGAACGCCCAGACCAGCGCGATGGCCGCCCCCGCGCCGGCCGCAACCGCGACCGGCGGGCCGCCCGCGAGCAGGCCGAGGACGACGACGCCCGCCGGCAGCCATGCCGCCATCGGCAGGGCAAAGAGCGCGACGAGCGCGGCGAGGCCGGCCGCCAGGAAGGCCCGGAACGGGTTCGCGGTCGTCCATTGAAGCAGCGCCGTCATCGGTTCGCATCGGCCGCGGGCTTGCGCCCGCTCGCCTCAGTGCTGGTCGGTGTACGGCAACAGCGCGAGGTAACGCGCCCGCTTGATCGCGACCGCGAGCTGGCGCTGGTAGAACGAGCGCGTGCCGGTGATGCGGCTCGGCACAATCTTGCCGGTTTCCGTGACGTAGGCCTTGAGCGTCGCCAGATCCTTGTAGTCGATCTGGTCGGTGTCCTCGGCCGTGAACTTGCAGAATTTCTTGCGCCGGAAAAAACGTGACATCGTGATCCCTCCCGATCAGTCCAGGCCCATGCTGTCGCGATCGCCGCGGTCGCCGCGGTCGCCGCGTCGCCGCGGTCGCCGCGGTCGCCGCGGTCGCCCCGGTCACCGCGCTCGCGCTCTTCGGGCTCCTTCGCCATCGGCGACGGATCCGTGACGGCGCGTTCCATCTTGACGACGAGATGCCGCAGCACGGCGTCGGAGAACCGGAATGCGCCGGTCAGTTCCTCGAGCACCTTGCCGCTGCACTCGATGTTCATCAGCACGTAGTGCGCCTTGTGCATCTTGGCGATGGGAAACTCGAGCTGCCGACGCCCCCAGTCCTCGAGGCGATGGACGGCACCGCCGTCCGCGGCGATGAGGCCCCGGTACCGCTCGATCATGGCGGGAACCTGCTCGCTCTGGTCGGGATGGACCAGGAATACGATCTCGTAATGCCGCATCTTGTGCTCCTTATGGTCTTGGCCCCCCGCTGACGCGATGGCGGTAGGGCAAGGAGAAAAACACCCCGGTGGCCCGGGGAAGGGGCGCGTAAGTTACCGGACTGGCTGGGTTTCTGCAACCCGGCGCCGCCGCTGCCGGAGCGCTTCGTAGAGGGCGATTCCGGCCGCCACCGAGACGTTGAGGCTGGCGACGGTCCCCTCGCATCGGCAGGCGCATCGTAAAGTCGCAGTTCTCCCGAGTCAGGCGCCGCAGGCCCCGGCCCTCCGATCCCATCACGAGCGCCAGCGGCCCGGTCAGGTCGGCCTCGAACACGGTCTTGTCGCCGTCTTCCGCGGTGCCGGCGATCCACAGCCCCGCCTGCTTCATGTCGCGCAGCGCCCGCGCGAGATTGGTCACCTGCGCGAAGGGTATGGTCTCGGCCGCGCCTGCCGCCACCTTGCGCACGACCGGCGTGAGGCTGGCCGCACGGTCGCGCGGGGCGACCACGGCCGTCGCGCCGGCCGCATCCGCCGTCCGCAGGCAGGCGCCCAGGTTGTGCGGATCGGACACTCCGTCCAGGACAAGCACGAGCGCCGGCGAATCTCGCGCCGTCAGCAGGTCGAGCAGCGAGTTCTCGTCCAGCGGGACGCTCGGCCGCACTTCGGCCACCACGCCCTGGTGGACCGCGCCGCCGGTCTCCGCGTCGAGCGCTGCCGGCGTCGCGGCCACGACCTTCAGGCCGCGCGCGGCGGCAAGATCGCGCAGGTCCCTCATCCGGCCGTCGTCCCGCGCAGCGGCGATCGCGAGGCGCAGCACGTCGGCCGGGCGGCGCGCCAGCACGGCGCGCACGGCATGCAGGCCGTAGACGAGCGAGCCGCTCACTTGTGGCGCGCGGGCGCCTTGCCGGCGCGGCGGCGCGGATGGTGATGCGTGCCGGTCTTGGCGACGTGCTCGAAATCGATCTTGCGTTCGGCGGAATCCACCCGCACCAGCCGCACGCGGAGCTCGTCGCCGATCGAGAAGCGCAGGCGCGTGCGCTCGCCGACCAGCGCGCGGTCGGCCTCGTGGAAATGGAAATAGTCCGCCGGCAGCGCGGTGACGTGAACGAGCCCGTCGACCTGCATCTCCTTCAGCTGCACGAACAGGCCGAAGTCGGTGACGCCGGTGACGACCGCGTCGAACTCCTCGCCGATGCGCGGGCGCATGTACTCGCACTTGAGCCACGCGACCACCGAACGCGCAGCCTCGTCGGCTCGGCGCTCGCGCAGCGAGCACTCGGTGCCGAGCGTCTCCATCTCGCGCGCCGAGTGGACGAAGTTCGCCGCGGTCCCGCCGCCGAGCGCATGGCGGATCCCGCGATGCACGAGCAGGTCCGGGTAACGGCGGATCGGCGAGGTGAAGTGGGCGTACTCGGCGAGTGCGAGGCCGAAGTGGCCGATGTTGAGCGGCTGGTACAGCGCCTGCGGCAGCGAGCGGATGATCGCGTTCTCGAGCACCGCGGCGTCCGGCCGGCCGGAGATGCCCGCGAGCACCTTCTGCAGGCGCGCCGGCTTCAGGTCGCCCCCGATCTCCAGCAGGACACCGCGCATGGACAGGAAACGCTTGAGCTCCTCGATGCGTTCCTCGTCGGGCTTGCCGTGGATGCGGAACAGCGCGGGCAGCTTGTGCTTCTTGAGGAAGCCGGCGGCCTGCACGTTCGCGGCGATCATGCACTCCTCGATGAGGCGGTGCGCATCGTTCCTGGGGTACGCGCGGATCTCGGTCGGGTTGCCGGCGGCGTCGACCAGGACCTTCACCTCGGGCGCCTCGAAATCGAGCGCGCCGCGCTTCTCGCGCTCCTTGCGCAGGGCGCGGTACACCTGGTGCAGGCAGTCGATCACCGGCGCGAGGCGCGCCTGCGGACCGCGCGCCAGCGGTTCCCGTCCCTCGAGATGGGCAGCGATGCGCGTGTACGTGAAGCGAGCCTGCGAGCGCATCACCGCGGCGTAGAAGCGGCTCCTGGCGATGGCGCCGGCCCGCGTGACCTGCATGTCCGCGACCATGCACAGGCGGTCCACTTCGGGCATCAGCGAACAGAGGTGGTTCGACAGCTCCTCCGGCAGCATCGGCAGCACGCGGCTGGGGAAGTACACCGAGGTCGCGCGCGCGCGCGCCTCGGCGTCGAGCGCGGTGCCGGGACGAACGTAGTGGCTCACGTCCGCGATGGCGACCACGAGGCGGAACCCCGACGCATGGGCCTCGGCAAAGACGGCGTCGTCGAAATCGCGCGCGTCCTCCCCGTCGATCGTGACCAGTGGCAGCGAGCGCAGGTCCTCGCGTCCCGCGCCGGCCTCGCGCGGCACCTCGCGGCCGTGGCGGCGCGCTTCCGCGAGCGCCTCCTCCGGGAAGGCATGGGACAAGCCGTGCGACGCGATCGCAAGCTCGATCGCCGCATCGGCACCGCCGTTCTCGGGCAGCACCCGCAGGACCCGCCCGACCGCGTCGCGATTGCGGCTCGGCTGCTCGACGATCTCCACCACGGCCAGGTCGCCGTGACGCGCCGCGCCCGCGCCCTCGCGCGGCACGACGACGCGCTGGCTCATGCGGCGATTGTCGGGTGTCACGAAACCGACGCCGCCTTCCAGGGAAAACCGGCCGGCGACCTGCCTGGTGCGCCGCTCTAGCACCTCGACGATCGTTCCCTCCGGGCGGCCGCGGTCGTCGCGCCCGGTGACGCGCGCCGCCGCGCGGTCGCCGTGAAACAGCATGCGCATCTCGCGGTACGGCAGGAACAGGTCGTCGCCGTTGCGCTCGTCCGGGACCAGGAATCCGAAACCGTCGCGGTGGCCGCTGACGGTGCCGACGACGATAGACAGGCGGTCCAGCAGGCAGTATTCGTTGGCCCTGTTGACCAGCAATTCGCCGTCGCGTGCCATGGCGCCGAGGCGCTTGGAGAGCGCCTGGCGCTCGTCCGGATCGCGGATGCCGAGCAGCGCGGCAAGCGCGTCGAAGCCGAGCGGCTGCTTCGCCTCCCCCAGCTTCGCCAGCAGCAGCTCGCGGCTCGGGATCGGCTTTTCGTAGCGTTCCGACTCCTCGCGAAAGCGCGGGTCTTCCTGCTGCCATCGGGGCCGGCGGGTCATGGTGTGCTCAAAATTGACATCAAACAGGTGCCTGCGTAAATTGACGCGCCCTCGCCGGGGGTTCCCCCCGGTCGCAACCTGTGCCCAGGTGGCGGAATTGGTAGACGCGCTAGGTTCAGGTCTTAGTGCCGAGAGGCGTGGAGGTTCGAGTCCTCTCCTGGGCACCATTCTTTCGTCTTCCCATTGTACGACAGACGGGAGTCCTGCTCATGACCCATGAGCGTGATCGCCCGACCTGCTGCGGCGCACCTCCGTTCAGCGCGCGGCGGGGCGCTCTTCCCCGTCGGCCGTGTAGGCAGGCGGGACGTAAAAGTTGAGCGTCTTGAGTATGCGGCGTCCCGTGTTGCGCACCGCATGCACGTCACCGCGTTCGATGAGCAGCAGCGTGCCCGGTGCGAGCGCCAGCTTGCGGCCGTTCACGGTCGCCGAGCCGCGCCCTTCGAGCACGTACAGCCACTGGTCCGCGCCGCGGTGCCGGTTCGCGGGCCCGCCCTCGGTGCCGCCCGGCATCAGCGTCATGGTCGCCGCCTGGGCGCTGCGACGGGTCAGCGCCACGTGAAATCCCGCGCGCAACGAAACTTTCCGCCTCTTCACGGCGGGCTCACCAGCCGCCGCTGTAGCCGCCGATGACGGGCAGGATCTCCCCGCTGACGTAGCTCGCGCAGTGCGCCGAGGCCAGGAACACGTAGGCAGGCGCGACTTCCTCAGGTTGCGCAGGGCGCTTCATCGGCGCCGACGCGCCGAATTGTGCGACATGGCGCGCCTGTTTGTCGGCGGGGTTCAGCGGCGTCCAGACCGGGCCCGGCGCAACCGCGTTGACGCGGATGCCGCGCGGCATCAGGTGGATCGCGAGCGAACGCGTCAACGCATGGATGCCGCCCTTGGTCATCGCGTAATCGAGCAGGTGGCCGCTGCCCTCGATGCCGGTCACGGAGCCGGAGTTGATGATGCAGGCGCCCGGCTTCATGTGCGGGACCGCGGCCTGTGTCATCAGCAGGCAGCCATGCAGGTTGGTCCTGACGGTCAGATCGAGGTGTTCCTCGGTGAGGTCCTCGATCCTCGGCACGTGCGCCTGGAAGGCCGCGTTGTTGACGAGGACGTCGATCCTGCCGAACTCGTCGAGCGTCGCTCGCACGGCCTTCATGCAGTCGTCGCGGCGGCCCACGTCGCCCGCGATCAGGATCGCGCGCCTGCCCTCCGCTTCCACGGCCGCCCGGGTCGCTTCCGCATCCGCGTGCTCGCACAGGTAGTGGATCGCGACATCCGCGCCTTCGCGCGCGAACAGCACCGCGACCGCGCGCCCGATCCCGGAGTCGGCCCCGGTGACGAGCGCGGCCTTGCCGGACAGCTTGGATGAGCCGACATAGAAAGGCGCCTCGTACATGGGCGCCGGCGAGAGCTCGCGTTCCGCGCCGGGCTTGCGCTCATGCTGGCGCGGCAGCGGCGGCTCGGGATATTCCCGCGCGCCGGCCTGCATCGCGCCGCGGGCTTTCTGCGCCGGATGCGCGCGGTCGGCGCGGGCCACCTGGCGCTGCACGGCGCGCTGCCGCTCGACGGTGCGCCTGACGCGCGCCGGCGACTTTCGCGGGCCTGCTCCCGCCGCCTTCCGCCGGGCCACTAACCGCGCTTCGCGCGCTTCGAGCGCGCCGGGGCTCGACGCTTGCGGGGCACCTTCGCGCCGGCGCGTCGCGCCTGCGACAACCCGATCGCGACCGCCTGCTTGCGGCTCGTCACCTTCTTGCCCGAGCGCCCGCTGCGCAGCGTCCCTTCCTTGCGCTCGTGCATCGCGCGCTTCACCTTGCGCTGTGCCTTCGTCCCGTATTTCCTCGCCATTCCTTTCTCCCGCACTGGATACCGCGCACTTCGTCAGGGCGCACGGACGCGGTCTGTAGGACCTGCCCGCGGGCGTTTGACAGTTGCCGCCGCCCCGGCGTAGGTTTCGCCGATGCTCGCGACCTTCGGCGACGCAGCGTCGCGCGCGGATCCCGGCGCGGTTCGCGATGCGCTCGAGGCGAACCGCGCGACCGCCTCTGGACGACCAAGGGCAGCGGGCGGCCGGCTGCGACTGCGCATCGAGAAACGCGGCGGCGACCGGGTGGTTTCCGCGCTCGTCGCGGGCCTCGCGCGGCTCAATCCGCTCGCGACCGTACTCGACACGAGTCCCTACGACCGCGCGATGCGGCGCCTGCACAACTACATGAAGGACGACCCGGACTTCCGCGCCGACATGCAGGGTTACCGCGAACTGCGCTTCCCGCCGCTCTCGGCCTGGATGGTGTTCACGGACGGCGTCAGCCACGCGAGCCTCGAGGGGCAGTTCGCGCTCGTCACGACGATTATCGTGCGGCGCGCGCGGATGCGCTGGCCGGAACGCGCCCCGTTCAGCGCCCTGCTCGCCCGCGCTCCCGGCCGGTCACCAGTGCACCCCTCGCAGGATTGAGGCGAACATCACCGCCTCCTTCGTGGGCGGCGCGTCGGGCCCGCGCCCGGTCTCGTCGCCCTTGGCCGCGGCCGAGTCCGGGAACATCCGGTAGGCCGTGTTCATGACGACTTCGGTCACGCGCGGCGCGACGAGGTGGAGCACCTCCGCGGCGATGCCGAGGCGGGTCGCGATGCGCTTCGGCCGCAGCGTGATCGCCTCCGCGACCATGTCCGCGGCCTCGTCTGGCGTCGCGACCGGCATCTGCTCGTAGATCCTGGTCGGCGCGATCATGGGCGTGCGCACGAGCGGCATGTTGACGATCGTGAACGTCACGCCGCGATCGGCATACTCGGCGCCGGCGCAGCGGGTCCAGGCTTCCATCGCGGCCTTGGACGCCACGTACGCGGAGAAACGCGGCGCGTTCGACAGCACGCCGATGGAGGAGATGTTGACCACGTGTCCGCCCCGTTCGAGCAGGGACGGCATCAGCGCCATGGTCAGGCGAATGACCGCGAAGTAATTGAGCTGCATGGTGCGCTCGAAGTCGTGGAAGCGGTCGTAGGAAAGGTCGATCGAGCGGCGGATCGACCGGCCCGCATTGTTGACGAGGAAATCGACGCCACCGTGCTCGGCGAGCACCTGCTTCGCGAGCGCGTCGCAGGCGGCCGGCTCCGAGATGTCGCAGGCGATCACGTGCACGCTGCCTAATTCCGCGAGCTTGCTGCGCGCCGCCTCGAGCTTCCCCGGATCGCGCGCCACGATGATGACGCGCGCGCCCGCATCGGCGCAGCGCCCGGCGGCTGCGAGCCCGATGCCGGAGGAACCGCCGGTGATCAGCACGACCTTGCCGCGCACCGCACCCGCCAGGCTCCGGTCGAGCGACAGATCGGGGTCGAGGTGGCGTTCCCAGTAGTCCCAGAGCCGCCAGGCGTAGTCCTCGAGCACCGGCACGCGGACCTCGCTGCCCTCGAGCAGGCGCTGCGTGCGGGTCGAGTCGAAGCGGGTCTGCCAGTTGAAGAACTGCATGACGTCGCGCGGGATCCGCAGGTCGCGCAGGACCGTTTCGAGCACCTGCTGCAGCGGCCGGTAGCCCGACAGCGAGCCGGTGACGCCCGCCGGAATCAGGTCGACGAGCTTCGGGTCGAGGCGAAAGGCCATGGTCGGCGCATGCCCGGCGCGCGCGAACAGGTTCAGCACCTCGCCGACCCGACGCTGCCGCGGGTCGGTCAGGTGGAAGCACTGGCCGTCCTGGCCGGGCAGGTGCGCGAGGTGGTCCATGGCGCCGACCACGAAATCCACCGGCACGAGGTTGATGTAGCCGCCTTCGAGCCCGATCAGCGGGAACCAGGGCGGCAGCGACTGCCGCAGCTTCTGGATCATCTTGAAGAAGTAATAAGGCCCGTCGATCTTGTCGATCTGCCCGGTCTGGGAATGGCCGACGACGATGCCTGGGCGGTACACGCGCCAGGGCCGCCTGCAGCGGCTGCGTACCAGCGCCTCCGACTCGTGCTTGGTGCGGAAGTACGGGTGCTCGAGGCCGGTCGCCTCCTCGAACATATTCTCGCGGAAGCTGCCCTGGTAGCTGCCTGCCGCGGCGATCGAACTCGCGTGGTGGAAGGTGCCGGCCTGCACCGTCTCCGCGAACTGCAGCGCGTGGTCGGTGCCGACGATGTTCGCGAGGTCCTGCTCCTCGACCGACGCCTGCAGGTCGTAGATCGCCGCCAGGTGGAACAGGTGGTCGACCTTGCCGCTCAGCCGCCGGATGTCCGCCTTGGAAACCCCGAGGTTCGGTTCCGCGAGGTTGCCCGCGACCGGCACCGCGCGGCTCGCGCGCGCGCCCCAGAATTCGCGCAACGCCTCGAACTTCGCCATGGATTCGGGGCGCACGAGGACGAACACGCGGTCTCCGCGCGCGAGCAGGCGCTCGACGAGGTAGCGGCCGATGAACCCGGTCGCGCCGGTGACGAAGTACGCCATGTGCTTTACTGTAATCCGATGACCCGCGAAACGGAACGAATGTCCGCGGTCGATGCCGCGTGGCTCAGGATGGATCGCCCGACCAACCTGATGATGATCGTCGGCGTGGTCGTGTTCGATTCGCGCGTCGATCCCGGGCGATTCCGGCGCACGCTCGAGGAACGGTTCCTGTCGTTTCCGCGGTTTCGCTGCTGCGCGCGCGAGGACACGCTCGGCGCGGACTGGGTTCCGGACGAAGACTTCGACCTCGGTCACCACCTGGTGCGCGCGCGGCTCCCTGCCCCTGCGGGGCAGGACGAGCTCGAGGCATTCGTGTCGAAGCTCGCGAGCACCGACTTCGACCGCAAGCGGCCGCTGTGGCAGTTCCATTTCGTCGAGCGCTTCGGGCGCGGCAGCGCGGCGGTGCTGCGCATTCACCACTGCTATGCCGACGGCATGGCGATGATCCGCGTGTTCCTGTCGCTCACGGATGCGGGACCGGGCCTGGCTTCCCGGCCGGCGGCTGCGCGGAAAGAAAGGACGAAAGGCGCTGCGGAAGACGGGGCGGCACGCTTCGAGGTGCCCGGCGCGGGCCTCCTGCGCCAGGCCTTCGCGGAGGGCACCGCTTTCGTGGAGCGGGCCGCCGCCCTGCTGCAGGATCCCGCGCAGACGCGCGAGGTTGCGCGCCATGGGCTCGGCATCGCGGTCGAGCTTGCGCGCGTCGCGGCGCTCGCCGACGACACGCCGCCCCGTTTCAAGGGCCCGCTGGGGCCGCGCAAGATCGCCGCGTGGACCGAGCCGCTGCCGCTGGACGAGGTCAAGGTCCTGGCACGCGCGCTGCGCTGCACGGTCAACGACCTGCTGCTCGCCACCGCAGCCGGCGCGCTCGGCGCGTACCTGCGCCAGCACGGCGAGGACACGGACGGGTTGTCGATCCGCGCGGCGGTGCCGGTCAACCTGCGCGATCCCTCGGCGGAGGTCACGCTCGGCAATCACTTCGGCCTCGTATTTCTCGAGCTGCCGATCGGCATCCGCGATCCGCTCGAGCGCCTGTTCGCGGTGCACGCCGCGATGACGCAATTGAAAGGCTCCTACCAGCCGGTGCTCACGCTCGGCCTCATGGCGGTGCTCGGCCGCATGCCCGCCTCGGTCGAGTCGGCCGCCATCGACCTGTTGTCGGCCAAGGCATCGGCGGTCGCGACGAACGTGCCCGGACCCCGGCACCCGCTGTACCTCGCGGGGGAGCGCATCGGCCGGCTCATATTCTGGGTCCCGCAGTCGGGGCACATCGGGCTCGGCCTCAGCATCCTGTCCTATGCGGGGCAGGTGCAGTTCGGCCTCATCGCCGACGCCACGCGCGTGCCCGACCCGTCCACGGTGACGGCGCATTTCGCGATCGAGTTCGAGGCGCTGGTGCTGTCGGTCCTGCTCGGCCCCTATCTCGAGGGCGGCCGCTAGCGCCACTACTCGAGTTCGGCCTTCGCCTGTTCAACGTCCAGGCGCTCCATCGCGTCGGCCGGATTGCAGGCCGCCGCCTTGCGGTAGAGCTCGACCGCCTGCTTCCGTTTCTTGTCGCCATGAATCATCAGCAGGCCGTTGGCATATTCCATGTGCGCGATGGCAGAGCCGGGATTGAGCTTCAGCGCCTGTTCGAAGTGCTTCACTGCCGCGCCGGCGTCGGCGCCATAGGTCAGGCGGCCGGCGAGCGCGCCGACCTTGTCGATGATCTCGGCGTGGTAGAGGCCCGAGCGCGACGTGCGCGTCGGCGTGCTTCGGCTCGAGTTCCAGCGCGCGGTCGAGCGCCTTCTTCACTTTGCTGCCGATGCCTGCTGCCAGTGCCTTCACGATAGACACGCTCTGCGCGTAACGGCCGAGCACGAAGGCCTGCATGTACCAGGCATTGGCGTTGCCCGCCGTTTCGCGGGTCGCGGCATCCGCACGGGCTGCGGACTCGAGCAGCAGCCGGATCGCAGCTTTGTCATCGTCCACCAGGTAAGTCGCGGCGACTGCGGCCGACTTGCTGGCAACCGTGGCTCCGGAAGCTTTCAGCTTCGATCCTTCGGCGATCGCCTTCGAAAAATCGCCGCGATGGAAAGCACGCCAGGCCGACTGCAACTTCACGTCGGCCGGAAACGGCTCGCAGTCGCCACGATGCAGGCGTTCCCAGGATTTCTTCAGCGCATCGCCCGCATAGTCGTACGGGGCTTGTTCATACGGGAACGCCGGAATCTTCGTTGCGGCCATCGTGGACTCCTGCCGGAAACGCGCTATTCTGAGCCAACGGATGCGGCGCGCGGCCGCGACTCGGAGAGGATCATGGCGGCGAAGAAAAAGGGCAAGCTCGGCGGCTCCGGTTCGGGCAAGGACGACGGCAAGGACATCCTCTACACGGCACAGCAGATCTGGCAGGCGGGCCTCGGCGCGCTCGCCAAGGCACAGGCCGGCGCACCGAAGGTCTTCGACGACCTGATGCGCGAGGGCGGCAAGATCCAGGGCGGCGCACTCGATGCCGCGCAGAAGGCGGTGATGCAGGCGTTCCAGGGCGCGCGCCAGACCGTGGATCGCCGGGTGGACACGGTCAAGGAGCAGGCCGGCGAGACCTGGGACAACCTCGAGAAGATATTCCAGGTGCGCGTGCAGCGCGCGCTGGCCGCAGCTCGGCGTCCCCACCGCGGAGGAGTTCTCCGAGCTGAAACGTCAGGTCGCCGCGCTGTCCGCCGCCGCCGGGCGCGTCAGCCGAACGGGTGGCGCGAAACGATCATCTCGTCCCGCTCGGCGCCGGTCGAAACCATCGTGACCGGCACGCCGCAGGCCGACTCGAGGCGGGCGAGGTAGGCACGCGCAGCTGACGGCAGCTCGGCGAGCGAACGCAGCCCTGCCGTGCGGTTCGCGCCAGCCCGGCATCGACTCGTAGCGAGGCGTGCCGTCCGCGCGGTAATCGACGCACAGTTTCACTTCCGCGAGGCCGTCGAGCACGTCGAGCTTCGTGACGCACAGCCCCGTGATCCCGTTGTTGACGATCGAGCGCCCGAGCGCCACGGCGTCGAACCAGCCGGTGCGCCGCGGGCGGCCCGTGACCGCGCCGAATTCCTGGCCGACCCGCGAGAGGTGGCGGCCGACGTCGTCGTCGAGCTCGGTCGGGAACGGGCCCGCGCCGACGCGCGTCGTGTACGCCTTCACGATGCCGAGGACGTCGTCGACGTCACGCGGCCCGAGGCCCGTGCCGACGCAGGCGTACCCCGCCACGGTGTTCGACGACGTCACGAACGGGAACGTGCCGTGGTCGATGTCCAGCATCGTGCCCTGTGCGCCCTCGAACAGCACGTTCGCGCCGCGCCTGCGCAGCCCGTGCAGCTCGGCCGTGACGTCCGCGATCAGCGGGCGCACGCGCTCGCCCTGGGCCAGGCAGGCCTCGAGCGTCCGCAGGAAATCGACCGGCGACTCGGCGAAGCGCTTCTCGAGCAGGAAATTGTGGTAGTCGAGCAGGTCCCGCAAGCGCGACTCGAAATGGCGCGGATCGAGCAGGTCGCCGACCCGCACCGCACGGCGCGCGATCTTGTCCTCGTAGGCCGGGCCGACCCCGCGGCCGGTCGTGCCGATCTTGCGATCCCCGCTCGCACGCTCGCGCGCGCGATCCATCGTCGCATGCGAGGGCAGCACGAGCGGGCACAGCGCGCTCACCGACAGCCGCTCGAACGCGGGGACGCCGCGTGCAGCGAGCATGTCCGATTCGGACAGGAGCGCCTCGAGGGAAACCACGACGCCGTTGCCGATGAAGCAGCGTACGCCCTCGCGCAGAACGCCCGAGGGAACCAGCGACAGGACCGTCTTGACGCCGTCGATGACCAGCGTGTGGCCGGCGTTGTGCCCGCCCTGGAATCGCGCGACCGCCGGCCACGCGCTCGGTCAGCAGGTCGACGACCTTGCCCTTCCCTTCATCGCCCCACTGGGCGCCGACCACGACGACGAAGCGGCCCATGGCAGCGCTCAGGCGCGGACCAGCCAGACGACGGCCACGCCGGCGACCATGCTGGCCGCGCCGGCCACGCGCAGCGCCGCGTCATCCATCCCAGCGAGACGCGCGAACACGCGCCGCACGCCGGCAGGGCTCAGGAACGGAAGGATGCCCTCGATCACGAGCATGAGGCCGAGCGCCGCCGCGAGGTCGGGCCATGCGATGTGCATGGATGGGTCCTTACCGGCCGGGCTGTTTCAGGTACTTGAAGAATTCGCCCTTGGGCGAGATGACCAGGATGTCGTTGGACTGGCCGATCGACTTGCGGTAGGCCTGGAGGCTGCGATGCAGCGAGTAGAACTCGGGGTAACGCTGGTAAGCACGCGCGTACGTGGAGGCGGCCAGGGCATCGCCCTCGCCGCGGATGACCTCGGCGTCGCGATTGCCGCCGGCGAGAAGCTCGGTGCGCTCGCGCTCGGCCTCGGCACGGATGCGCTGGGCCTGCTCGTCGCCCTCGGCGCGGAGCTGGGAGGCCTGGCGCGCGAAATTCTGCCGCATGCGGTTGTAGACGGACTCGGAGACTTCCTCCGGCAGGTCGATGCGCTTGACGCGCACGTCCACCAGCGTGAGCCCGAGCTGGGTCACCGAGCGTCCGGAGAACTGCAGGATGTCGCCGATGAACTCGGCACGTTCCGCGGCGACGACCTGCTGGATCGTGCGCTTCGCGATCGTGCCTTTCAGCCCGTCTTTCACGATCTCGGCGAGGCGCCCGGCTGCCGCCTCCTCGTCGCCGTTGGTCGCGAGGTAGTAGCTGCCGACGTCGGTGACGCGCCACTTCACGTAGAAATCGACGTTGAGGATCTTGCCCTCGCTGGTGAGGAAGGGCTCCGCCGGGTAGTTGCGCGTGAGTACGCGCCGGTCGAATTTCTGCGCGGATTCGATCCAGGGGATCATGAAGTGCAGGCCCGGCTCGAAGTCGGTCGCCACGATCTCGCGCAGCCGGAACTTGATGGCGAGCTCCGTCTCCTTGACATGGAACATCGACGCGCTGATGACCCAGGCGGCGGCCAGCGCGACCAGCAGGATCCGGAACAGGTTGCGGTTCATCAGCGCTCCTTCCGGGCCCGCGGGTCCTCGGCCTCGATCGGGCTGCCGTCCTCCATGCGCAGCGTCGGCGGCGTGTCGACGGCGCCGCGCTGCTGGCCGCGCTGTTCGACCAGCTTGTCGAGCGGCAGGTACACCATGTTGCCGGTGCCCTCCACGTCGACCAGGACCTTGGTCGCCGAACCGAGCACCTGCTCCATGGTCTCGAGGTAGAGGCGCTCGCGGGTGACCGCCGGCGCACGCTGGTATTCCGTCGCGAGCGCGAGGAAGCGGGAGGTCTCGCCCTCCGCGTCGGCGATGACCCGGCTGCGGTAGGCCCGTGCGCCCTCGACCACGCTGACCGCGGCGCCGCGCGCCTTCGGCACGATGTCGTTCGCATACGTCTCGGCCGAGAGCGTGGAGCGCTCCTTGTCCTCGCGCGCCTTGATCGCGTCCTTCTGCGCCGGTGCGACCTGCTCCGGCACGCTCACGCCCTGCAGGTTGATGCTGATGATCTCGATTCCGGTGTTGTAGGCCGCGATCGTGCGCTGCACGAGCTCCTTGGTCTTGGCGCTGATTTCCTGCCGGCCCGCCTCGAGCACGAAGTCGAGCTTGCTCTGGCCGATGACCTCGCGGATCGCGCTCTCGCTGACCTCGCCGAGCGTCTCCTCGGGATCGCGCACGTTGAAAGCGAACTTCACCGGGTCGGCGCGCCGGTATTGCACGGCGAGGTCGATGTCCACCAGCGCCTCGTCCTGGGTCAGCATGCGCGTGCGGTCGGTGAAGCTGCGGAACTCGGTCACGTTGATCACGGTGCGCCGGTCGATCGGCCACGGCAGCCGCATGTTGAACCCGCCGGCCGTCGTCTTGACGTACTTGCCGAAGCGCGTGATGACCGAGCGCTCGGCGGCCTCGTTCAGGTAGAAACTCCCGAACAGGATCCAGAGCGCGAAGAGGCCGGCACCGATGGTGCCGAAGTTGATCGCGAGGCTGGCGCCGCTGCCCGGCGGGCCGTCGCCGCCGCCGCCCGCGCCGCCGAACAGGCCGCGCAGCCGCTTCTGCAATCGCCGCAGCAGCTCGTCGAGGTCAGGCGGGCCCTTGTCGGGCCGGCGCTGCCAGGGATTCTCTTTCTTGCCAGGATCGTTCCAGGCCATCGTGTCTCTTGTGGGCGTTCGGGAGGTCAGGCCGCAGAGCTCGCGGCGTCGCGCTTGAATTCTACGAAGCCGGCGCCGGGCAAACAAGGCGAAACGGCGGTGGCGAAATCGACGCCGGCTTCACGGCACAGGGCCTCCAGTTCCTGGTGCGACGCTTCGACCAGCAGGCGCGCGTTGCCGTCCGGGAGCGCTTCCTCGGCGCGCACGAGCCGCAGCGAGTACAGCCGGGCCCGCAGGCGGCCCTGCTGCGGCGGGAGCACGATGGCGAGCCGCATCGCCGCCTGGCCGAAGATCTCCTGCAGCGCGGCGCGCAGGAGTTCGACGCCCGCGCCGGTCGCGGCCGACAGCCAGACCGCGGACGGCTGTCCCTGCGGCCCGCGCGCAAGCTCGGGCGTCGCGTCCGAGGCGGTCGATCTTGTTGTACACGCGAAGCTGCGGGATCTCGCCCGCGCCGATGCCGGCGATCAGGGCATCGACCTGCTCGATGCGCTGCTCCCGCTCCGGGTCCGCGGCGTCGACGACGTGCAGCAGCAGGTCCGCCTCGCGCGCTTCCATCAGCGTCGAGCGGAACGCGGCAACCAGCTCGTGCGGCAGGTCGCGCACGAAGCCGACGGTGTCGGCGACGACGAGGTCCGGCGTCTGCGGGAGCGACAGCCGCCGCACGGTCGGGTCGAGGGTCGCGAAGAGCTGGTCGGCGACATAGGCGTCCGCGCCGGTCAGCGCGCGGAAGAGCGTCGACTTGCCCGCGTTGGTGTATCCGATCAGCGCCACGCCCGGGACCGGCACGCGCTTTCGCACCTGGCGTCCCGTGTCGCGGCGCTGCGCGAGCTTCTCGAGCTTCGCGGTGAGCGTGCGGATCCGCTTGCCGATCAGCCGGCGGTCGGTCTCGAGCTGGGTCTCGCCGGGTCCGCGCAAGCCGATGCCGCCCTTCTGGCGTTCGAGGTGTGTCCATCCGCGCACCAGGCGCGTCGACAGGTGCTTGCAGCTGCGCGAGCTCGACCTCGAGCTTGCCCTCGGCGCTGCGCGCACGCCTGGCGAAGATGTCGAGGATCAGGCCCGCCCGGTCCAGCACGCGCCGCCCGACGAGGCGCTCGAGGTTGCGCTCCTGCGAGGGCGACAGCTCGTGGTCGACGAGGATGACGTCGGCGGAGTCCGCCAGCGCGCGGTCGCGGATTTCCTCGGCCTTGCCGCTGCCGACGAAATAACGCGGCTCGGGAACCTTGCGGTTCCCGGTGATGGTGGCGACCGGTATCGCGCCCGCGGATCGGGCGAGCGCATCGAATTCGCCGAGCTCCTCGGCATCCGGCGGCCTGCCGAGTCCGATGCGGACGAGGATCGCGCGTTCGCCGCGCTCAGGGCGTTCGAACAAGGGTTCCTGCCGGCTCCCCGGTCAAGCGGTCTCCGCCGGGACGGGAGCCTCGTCCTCCGCACCCTCGGTGGTCGGCAGGCGCACGTTGCGCGCCGGCACGACCGTCGAGATGGCGTGCTTGTAGACCATCTGGCTGACCGAGTTCTTGAGCAGGACGACGAACTGGTCGAAGGAGTCGACCTGGCCCTGAAGCTTGATGCCATTGACCAGATAAATTGAAACCGGCACGCGCTCCTTGCGCAAAGCGTTCAGGAACGGATCCTGGAGTGACTGTCCTCTGGCCATGGTATCTCCTTGTTTTTTCTAGCACTTTCATGCCGCTCTAGGGTTTTCCGGCGGCTCAAAAACGAACACTTTCCGGGCCTTCAGAGACGCAAGGGGCGTCGCCCGCATGGCCCGAGTCTAGCACCTCCGAACCGCGATGCCTCGCTCGTGAAACCATTCGGCAATGCGCGCCGCAATCCGTTCCGGGCTCGAGGCATCGAATGCGTCGAACCACCCGGCGCCCGGCTCGGCGCGCAGCCAGGTGAGCTGCCGGCGCGCGAGCTGGCGGGTCGCCGCGACGGCTCTTTCCGTGGCTTCGCCGAGCGTCGCCGCGCCTTCGAGGTGCTCCCAGACCTGGCGGTAGCCGATCAGCCGCATCGACGGCAGCCCCGCGTGCAGGTCTCCGCGCGAGCGCAAGCCGGCGACCTCGTCGACGAGGCCGTGGCGCAGCATCGCCTCGAACCGCAGGCCGATGCGCCCGAACAGCGCCTTGCGGTCCGCCGGCGCGAGCACCACGGTGAGGTCGCCGGCGCGCGTCGCGCCGCGCAGGTCTTCGGCGAGCTGGGCCGACATCGGCCGGCCGGTGCGCTCGATGACCTCGAGTGCGCGCTGGATGCGCTGGCGGTCGCCCGGCCGGATGCGGACTGCGGATGCCGGGTCGAGACGCGCCAGCTCCGCATGCAGGGCCGGCCAGCCCACCGCCGACGCGCGCGCCTCCAGCCTTTCGCGGATCGCGGGATCGGCGGGCGGCAGGCGCGCGAGCCCGGACTGGAACGCGCGGAAGTAAAGCATGGTCCCGCCGACGAGCAGCGGCGTCCGCCCGCGCGACTCGATCGCCCGCATCGCGGTCTCGGCATCGGCCAGGAAGCGCGCCGCGGAGTAGCTCTCGACGGGATCGATCAGGTCGATCAGGTGATGCGGCGCGCGCGCGAGCAGCTCGCGCGGCGGCTTGGCGGTGCCGATGTCCATCCCGCGAAAGACCATCGCGGCATCGACGCTCACGATCTCGAGCGGGAACTGCTGCACGAGGCTTGCGGCCAGGTCGGTCTTGCCCGCCCCCGTCGGGCCCATCAACAGGATCGCGGGACGCTCGCATCAGCGGCCGCGCAGGAATATCCGGTCGAGCTCGGCGAGGGTCATGCGAGTCCAGGTCGGGCGGCCGTGGCTGCACTGGCCGGCGCGCTCGGTGCGCTCCATGTCGCGCAGGAGCGCATTCATCTCCGGGATCGAGAGCCGGCGGTGCGCGCGGACGGCGCTCCGGCAGGCGATGTTCGCGAGCAGCTCGTTCTGGCTGCCGTCGATGCGGTGCGCGGTGCCGCCGGCGCCGAGGTCCGCGAGCGCGTCGGCGAGCACGCCGGCGACGTCCTGGCCCGCGAGCGCGACCGGCACTTCGCGCACGGCGAGCGTCCCCGGACCCGCGCGGTCGACCGTGAAGCCGGCGGCGGCGAGCTCGTCGGCGTGCTCCTCGGCCAGTGCCGCCTCGCCCTCGGTCGTCTCGAGGAGCGCCGGCACCAGCAGGGCCTGGCGCGGGCCGCGGCCCGAGTCCAGCGACGCCTTCAGCCGCTCATAGAGGATGCGCTCGTGCGCGGCGTGCATGTCGACGAGCACCATGCCCTCCGCCGTCTGCGCCACGATGTAGATGCCGTGCAGCTGGGCGATCGCCTGGCCGAGCGGCTGGTCATCAGGTGGCGCAACCGGTGCCGGCGCGTCCGCGACATGGCGCCGCGAATCCCGCCCGGGTCGCCGTGTCGCCGAAGCCGAATCGCTCGGACAGGGCCGCCGCGCCCCACCCGGCCGCCGCGACGCGGTGCGCTTCCCGCGTACCCGTGGCCCGCCGCCGCGAGCGCACGCTCGATCGTGCGAAACAGGAAGTCGTGCACGGCGCGCGGATCGCGAAAGCGCAGCTCGAGCTTCTGCGGGTGCGCGTTGACATCGACCTGCAGCGGGTCGAGCGTCAGGTACAGCAACCAGGCCGGGTGCCGGTCGCCGTAACTGACGTCGCGGTACCCGAGGCGCACCGCGGCCCCGAGCAGGCGGTCTCGGACCATGCGGCCATTGACGAACAGGTACTGGCGGTCCGCCTGGGCGCGCGAGGCTGATGGCAGCCCGATCCATCCCTGGAGCACGAAGCCCGACTGCGCGAACTCGACATGGCGCGAGGCAGCGACGAAGTCCGCGCCGACCAGCTTTGCGATCCGCGCCTCCCGGTCGTGCCGGTCCGTCGCCGGCGGCAACGCGAACTGCTCGCGCCGGTTGTGCGTCAGCGTGAAGGCGACGTCGAAGCGCGACAGCGCGAGGCGCGTCACGGTCCGCAGGACGTGCTGGTACTCGGTGGCGTCGGCGCGCAGGAACTTGCGCCGCGCCGGCACGCGGTGAAACAGGTCGCGCACCTCGACCGTGGTGCCGGGCGGATGCGCGGCGGGCATCGCCTCCGCGGCGCGGCCATCGACCGACTCGACCGCGGCGGCACCCGGCGCACCGGCCGCGCGCGAAGCGATCCGCAGGCTCGACACCGACGCGATCGACGGCAGCGCCTCGCCGCGGAATCCGAGGCTCGCGACCCGCTCGAGGTCCTCGAGCGACGCGATCTTGCTGGTGGCGTGGCGCGCGAGTGCGAGCGGCAACTCGGCAGTCGGAATGCCGCCGCCGTCGTCGCGCACGCGGATCAGCCGGATGCCGCCGTGTTCGACGTCGATCTCGACCTGCCGAGCGCCGGCGTCGAGCGCGTTCTCGACCAGTTCCTTGACGACGGAGGCCGGGCGCTCGATCACCTCGCCCGCGGCGATCTGGTCGACGAGCGGGCCTTCGAGTATCCGGATGGGCATGGCGGAGCGCTGCGTGGCAATCGCCGCGCAAGTCTATCAGCGCGCCCGGCGTCAGGTGCCGGTGACGGGGATCTCGAGGATCGTCCCGGAGGCTACCGTCTCGGTCTCCAGGTGGTTCTTCTGCCGAAGCTCGTCGATGCCGACGGCATAGCGGCCGGCGACGTCGACCAGCGTCTCGCCCGGCGACACGACGTGGCGCAGCGCCTGGCCGCGCTCGCGCGCGGCGAGCACCGCGACCCTCGTGCCGGGCGGCGGGTTGTCGTAGAAATAGCGGCGGATGCCCGCGTGGATCGCGGTCGCGAGCCGCGCCTGGTGCGCGGGATCCCGCAGCCTGCGCTCCTCCTCGGGATTCGAGATGAACGCCGTCTCGACCAGCATCGAGGGCACGTCCGGCGACGTCAGCACGATGAGGCTCGCGTGCTGCACCTCGCTCTTCTTGAGCTGGCCGACCGTGTCGAGCTCCGCGAGGACGCGCGAGGCGGCGTCACGGCTCGCGCTGATCGCCGCATTCTGCGACAGGTCGAGCAGCACCGACGCGAGCACGTCGCTCTTGTCGTGCAGCGACACGCCGCCGATGAGGTCGGCCGCGTTCTCGCGGTCGGCCAGCGTCTTCGCCGCCTCGTTGCTGGCGCGGCGCGTCGACAGCACGTAGACCGAGGAACCCCGCACGCTGCGGTCCATGAAAGCGTCGGCGTGGACCGAAACGAACAGGTCTGCCTGGTTGGTGCGGGCGCGCCCGATGCGGTCCTTGAACTTGACGAAATAGTCGCCCGTGCGGGTCAGCACGGCGCGCATGCCCGGCTCCGCATTGATGCGTTCGGCGAGTTCCTTCGCGATCGCGAGCGCGATCGTCTTCTCCCGCGTCCCCGCCTTGCCGATGGCACCCGGATCCTCGCCCCCGTGCCCGGCGTCGATCGCGATCACGAGGTCGCGCTGCCCGTCGCCCCCAGCCACCTTGACCGGCGCCGGCGGCGCGGCCGTCAGCGCGTGGCCGAGGTCGACGACGAGGCGATGGCCATAGGTTTCGTTCGGCGGCGTCAGGAAACCTTTCGCCTCCACCTTCTCGTTGACGTCGATCACGATGCGAAGGCCCGACTTGCCGCGCGCGCCGAAGCGCACGCCCTTCACGACGCCCGCCGCCGCGGGTGCCGCAAGCGCCTTCGGGTCGGCGTCGATCGCATCGATGTCGATGACGATGCGCTCGGGACCGGAGAGCGTGAAGAGGTTGTAGGTGACAGGCGCGGTGAGATCGAGCACCAGGCGCGTGGAATCGGGGCTGCCCCAGACGCGCACGTCCTTCAGCGCGACAGCCTGCGCCGCCGCCGATCCTGAGGCGAGCAGCATGAGCAGAAAGCCGATCCGCTGCAGTGGCCGCATGTCCGGTGCTCAGAGGTTCGGGCTACTGTATCGGCGGCAACTGCTTAGTTCAAGTTTTTCAGAAGGATACGGACTACTCTTCGAGTAGCGGACGACACGCTTCGAGCCATGCGCGCCCACCCTCGCTGCCGGGGACGAGCGAAATCCGGCGGCCGGCGCCCTCCAGGTCAAGCTTCAGGCGAAGATCGGCGAGTCCGAGGGCCTCGCCGGCGCGTTCCGGCCATTCGACCAGCAGGAGCCCCGGGCATGGCCCGAAGGTCCCGGTAACCCACGCCGTCGAGCGCGGCCGCTCCCGGCTCGAGCCGGTACAGGTCGAGGTGATGTACGGCGCCGCGCGCGGTCTCGTACGGCTCCACCAGCGTGAACGTGGGGCTCCTGACCGCGCCGCCGACGCCGAGCGCGCGCAGGAACGCGCGCGCGAGCGTCGTCTTGCCGCTGCCGAGTTCACCGGACAGGCCGACCAGCAGGTTCTCGCGGCCGATGTCGGGCAGCGTCGCGGCCAGCGCCGCGCCGACGCGCTGTGTCGCCGGCTCGTCGGGGAGTGATCAGGTCCACGGCGCGTTCACGACGCCGCGCAGCTCGCCGACGATGTCGCTCGCGATCATGCCGCGCATGCCGCGCCGCGCCGCGCGGTCACCGGCCTCGGCATGCAGGAAAGCGCCTGCCATCGCTGCGAGCAGCGGTTCGCGCGTCGAGGCGAGCAGTGCGGCGATGACGCCCGTCAGCACGTCGCCGCTGCCTGCCGTCGCCATGCCGGGGTTGCCGCGATCGCAGACCCAGGGCGTCGGCGTCTGCCCGAACACGAGCGTATTCGACACCTTTCAACACGCAGGTGCCGCCGTATCGCGCCACCAGCGCGCGAACCGCGCCGAGCCGGTCGCGCTGCACGTCTTCGGTCTTCAGGCCGAGCAATCGCGCCGCTTCACCCGGATGCGGCGTGAGAATCCACCGATCCGACCTGCGCGGGTGGGCCGCGAGGTAGGTTCAACGCGTCCGCATCGAGCACGATGCCGGCCGGAACGCTCAATGCCGTGTCGATGGCGCGTGCCGTCTCCGGTCGGGTCCCGAGCCCCGGGCCGATTGCGATCGTGCCGGCCGCGAACAGGTCGCCAGCTCCTGCTGCGTCTCGGCCGCTCGCACGATGAGTTCCGGCCGCCCCGCGAGCACAGCCGCCGTGGCTGCCGCGCTCGTTGCGACCGTGACGAGGCCGGCGCCCGTGCGGAGTGCGGCTTCGCCTGCGAGCCGCGCCGCGCCCGGCATCGCGTGTCCGCCCACGATGACGACGCGCCCGTGATCGCCCTTGTGCGCCGAGCGCAGCCGTGGCGGCAGCGCGCGGCCCGCGATGCCCCCGTCGATGCGGCGCAGCACGGCAGTCTCGTTGCGCGCGCACGCCGGGCGCGAGGCCCAGGTCCGCGAACTCGAGCGCGCCCACGTGGTCCGCGGCCTCGCCGAGGTAATAGCCGCTCTTCAGCGCGACGAACGCGAGCGTGCGCGTGGCGCGGACCGCGAGGCCGCCGTCCGCGAGTCCCGAATCCGCATCGAGCCCCGACGGCACGTCGAGCGCGAGGACCGGCCGGGCGGCGCGGTTCAGCAGCTCGATCGGCCGCGCGAAATTCACCGGCGAGCGGGCGCCTGAATCCCGTCCCCAGCAGCGCGTCGACGACGAGGTCTGCGTGCTCGAATGCGCCCGCCCGAAAGGCCTCCGTGCGCCCGCCCGCCGCGGCAAAGTCGCGCCAGGCGCTCGCCGCGTCGCCTCGCAGGGACTTGGGATCCGAGACCGCGAGCGTGCGGACGTCGAGCCCGGCGGCCTGCGCGAGCCGCGCCACGACGTAGCCGTCGCCGCCGTTGTTGCCCGGGCCGCACAGCACCGCGATCGCCCGGGCCGCGGGCCAATGGCGCCGCACTGCGGCGCAGGCCGCCTCGCCCGCGCGCTGCATCAGCGTGTAGCCGGGAATGCCCTCCGCCTCGATCGCGCGCCGGTCCATGGCGCGCACCGATGCGGCCGAATAGACCTCGACGGGCAGCGCGTCCATGCGCCTGATTATACTGGCGCGCTCCGTCGCAGCCCCTGCTCCATGGCCACGCCACTCCACACCGTCGATCTCGCACGGTCCGCGCACGGATCGAGGTCCTGCGCGCGCGAACTCGGATTCCACCAGGTCGGCGTCGCCGGCATCGACCTCGCCGAGGACGAGGCCAACCTCGAGCGCTGGCTGGCCGAGGGCCGCAACGGCGGCATGGGCTACATGGCGCGCCACGGGCGTCGCAGGAGCCGGCCGGACTCGCTGGTGCCGGGCACGCTGCGCGTCATCAGCGTGCGGATGGCCACCTCCGGCCCGATGCCGCGTGCCGCGGCGGACGTGCTCGCCGACGGCGGCAAGGGTTACGTCGCGCGCTATGCGCTCGGCCGCGACTATCACAAGGTGATGCGCGGCCGCCTGCAGAAGCTCGCCGACGCGGATCGCGGCGGAGATCGGCGCATTCGGCCACCGCGCCTTCGTCGACTCCGGCGCCGGTGCTGGAGAAGCCGCTGGCGCGCAATGCCGGGCTCGGCTGGATCGGCAAGCACACCAGCCTGATCAACGAGCGCGCGGGCTCGCTGTTCTTCCTGGGCGAGCTCTACACCGACCTGCCGCTGCCGGTCGACGAACGCGCCAAGGACCGCTGCGGCACCTGCACCGCCTGCATCGACGTCCTGCCCGACCGGCGCGATCACCGCGCCCTACCGGCTCGATGCGCGCCGTTGCATCTCCTACCTCACGATCGAGCACCACGGCGCGATCCCGGAGGCGCTGCGCCCGGCGATCGGCAACCGCATCTTCGGCTGCGACGACTGCCAGCTCGTCTGCCCCTGGAACAAGTTCGCGCGCGTCGCCGCCGAGCCGGATTTCCGCGTGCGCAATCGCCTCGACGAGCCCGACCTCGTCGAGCTGTTCGCGTGGAACGAGGCCGAGTTCCTGCAGACGCACCGAGGGCTGCGCGCTCGCGCAGCTCGGCTACGAGCGCTGGCTGCGCAACATCGCCGTCGCGCTCGGCAACGCGCCGCCCTCGGCGCGCGCGCGTGGCGGCGCTGCGGGCGCGCGCAGCGCAGTGCCGATCCCGTCGTGCGCGAGCACGTCGGCTGGGCGCTGGCCCGCCAGGATCCTAGCCGCGAACGGGGTTGACGAAGTGACGGCCGCTGGTCGTGCGGCGGATCGTCTCGAACAGGTCGTCGAAATCGCGCGAGTTGTTCGCGGGATCGATCTCGGCGGTGTTGACGATCAGCAGCGGCGAGGCCGTGTACTGGTGGAAATAGCGCGTGTAGGCCTCGCCCAGGCGCTCGAGGTAGGCCGCGTCGATGTATTTCTCATAGGGGACGCCGCGCCGGTCGATGCGCGCCAGCAGCACGTCGACCGGCGCCTGCAGGAACACGACGAGGTCCGGCACCGGCGCGTCCAGCGCGAGCCGCGCATACACCTGGTCGTAGAGCTTGAATTCCTCGTCGTCCAGCACGATCCGCGCGAACAGGCGGTCCTTGTCCAGCATGTAGTCGGCGACGCGCACCTGCGCGAACAGGTCGTGCTGGCGCAATTCCGACAGCTGGCGCGCACGCTGGAACAGGAAGTAGAGCTGTGCCGGGAAAGCGGCGGCGCGACGGTCCTTGTAGAACCGCTCGAGGAACGGATTCTCCATCGGCTCCTCGAAAACCGTGCCGGCGCCGACGGCGTCGGCGAGCTTGCGCGCGAGGCTCGTCTTGCCGACGCCGATGAGGCCTTCGACGACCACCAGGCGGTGCGGCCAGACTTCGTGGTTTTCTTCAGTCGTCACCGCAACCCCGTCCCGCGAGCCGCTCGATGCCCGCAGGCGCAACCCGTTCACGCAGCCGGCTGACGCGAGCGAGTCCCGGCACGAAGAGCTCCGCGGCGAATTCCGAAAGAGGATACAGGACGAAATTGCGCTGGTGCAGGCCCGGGTGCGGCAGGGTCAGACCTTCCTCCGCCGCGCGCACGTCGGCGAACGCGACCAGGTCGAGGTCGATGACGCGCGGACCCCAGCGCACCGCGGGCTCGGACTTGCCGAGGCGCCGCTCGATTTCCTGCAGCGACGCCAGGAAATCGCGCGGCGACAGCGTGGTGACGAGTCCCTGCGGCGGCGTTGACGAATTCCGGCTGGTCCTGGGGGCCGAGCGGCGCACTTCGCCACAGGCTCGAGCGCGCGATCAGCCGGGCATCCGGCAGTGCCGCGAGGGCCTCGAAAGCATTCTCGACCTGGCGGCGCGGGTCGGACAGGTTGCTGCCGAGCGCCACGTAGGCTGGACGCCAGGCCATGTGCCGCGCTCAGCCTTCGGCAGGGGGTGGCGCGTGGCGCCGGCCGCCACGCCGACGGCGGCGCCGGCGCGGCCCGGAGGATTCGCCTCCGCCTCCGCCCTCGCCGCCGACGCGCTCGCGCTGCTGCTCGGGCGGCAGCGACTGGATCTCGGTCCACCAGCGCGCGATCGCCGGGTCTTCGGCTCCCGCCTCGGCCCGCAGCATCAGGAAATCATAGGCGGCACGGAAACGCGGGTGCGCCAGGAAGCCGAGCGCGCGCCGGCCCTCGCGGCGATGGAAGCGCGGCTGCAGCGCGAGCAGTTCCCGCATCGGGATGGAGAAACGCTTCGGGATGCCGATGCGCCGGTTCTGCCGGCTGACGACTTCGTCCACGGCATCCGCGATCGCGACCGTCGGCTGCATGCCCGTCTCGAAGCGCTTCTGCGCGGCCGCGGACACCGGGCCGAACAACAGCACCGCGAACAGGAACATCGGAGTGACGCTCTTGCCCTCGCTCACGCGGCGATCCGTGCTGGCGAGGCCCGCGCGGATCAGCGCGAGCGACATGCCGTCCGTCTCGCCGGCGAGGTGCGCGGCCGTCGCCGGGAACAGGTGATCGAGCAGGCCGTGCGCCCGCAGCAGGTCGAACGAGCGCTGGCCGAAGCCCGCGAGGAACATCTTCTGGAATTCGTCGAGCAGGCGCGCCGGCGGAATGTGCTCGAGCAGGCCGGCGAGGGTCTCGAAGGGAGCGCGCGCCGACTCGTGGATGGTGAAGCCGAGCTTGGCCTCGAAACGCACGGCGCGCAGCATCCGCACCGGGTCCTCGCGGTAGCGCGTCTCGGGATCGCCGATCAGGCGCAGGGTGCGGGCACGCACGTCCTCGACGCCGCCGACGTAATCCCAGATCGAGAAGTCCTCGATGTTGTAGTAGAGGGCGTTGCACGTGAAGTCGCGGCGCCACACGTCCTGGTCGATGGACCCGTAGACGTTGTCGCGCAGCAGCCGCCCGCGCGCGTCGTGCGCGCGGTGGACGTTGCCGTTCGGCTCTTCGTCCCGCTCTTCGTCCGGTTCCTCGGTTACGGCCTCCGCGTCTTCGTCGGTCACGCCGTCGAGGTCGGGTTCCGGCGCAATCGGCGCGCCCGCGGCGCGGAAGGTCGCGACCTCGATGACCTGGTAGCCGAAGCGGATGTGCGCGAGGCGAAAGCGCCGGCCGATCAGGCGGCAGTTGCGGAACAGGCGCTTGACTTCCTCGGGCGAGGCGTCGGTCGCGACGTCGAAATCCTTCGGCTCGATGCCGATCAGCAGGTCGCGCACGCAGCCGCCGACGAGGAATGCCTGGAAGCCGGCGTCCTTGAGCCGGTACAGCACCTTGAGCGCATTGCCGGAGATGTGGGAGCGCGAGACCGGATGGTCCGCACGTGCAACGATGATCGGCGACGGGGCGCCGGTTTGAGGATCCAAAGGGTGTCGGCGTCCGCTTGAGGCAGGGAACTGGGTCCGTATAATACCAGCCCCTTTGCGGGCCCCGACGCTCCCATCGTCTAGAGGCCTAGGACACAGCCCTCTCAAGGCTGGTACGAGGGTTCGAATCCCTCTGGGAGCGCCAATTTAGGCCATGATTGGATGGTCTAGCCGCTTATCGCAGCCACGTCCTCGTCCGAGCCAGGGCCGCCGTCCCCGTCAATGAACTGCCTGCAGAAGAGCTCCAAAGTCATCGCAGACCAAATTGCTTCGTAGTTGCGGTCTGCATCAGCCCGTATTGCCGCGACATTCACCAAGCCGCGGGATTCGGTCCGCTCGCCGCACAGCGCATGTCTCCAGGACTTGAGCGGCCCCTGGAGCCAGTGCGAGGTCGGGGTAGGGAACCCGTGATGCGGCCGATATATCCATTCCTCCGGGAAAAACCGCGCCGCGAGCTTTTTCAGAACCGGCTTGGCGACGCGGCCATCAGCCTTGAACTTCGACGGTAGCTGCACGGCAACGTCGACGATTTCGGGCGCCAGAAACGGCGTCGTTACGCCAATGCCAAAGGGCGCGCCAAGTCTGTCGTAAACCTGCGTGTGCGACTGGTTGAACGTATAGAGATCAAAACGCTGAAACCGCTCCGTAGCGCTCTCCAGCGGATCATAGAACTGCTGGGCCGACCGCGACCCTGGGCCAGCAGAACCAACTTGACGTCGCAGCAAGCTATTGCCCAAGTCACGGTAATGAATCTTGAAAAAGCTCTTTATGAATTCGTGTTCATCAATCCGTAAGTGCTGCTTGAGGCTGGCGACGCGCCTGTTTTCCGAGTTCCCCAGCAGCGCGGCAAGATACCTTTTCAGAAGTCTCGGCACGTATTGCAGTTGCGATTGCCTGCGCTGGAATTTCTCGACCGCGATGATCCCTGGTGGTCCAAAGAGCACATCGGCCGCATGACCACTTAACAACGTGTCGAATTGCCCGCTGGCAGCGCCAAATAGTTTTGCCAGGACAAATGAATTGTAATGCCTTGGCGGTTCCTCGAGTCGCCAGACGATCCAGGGAAAGGACTTCTCAACATATGATTCGTCGATTTGGATGACCCGATGTTCTATGCCAACGTGACGAGCGACAGCCGTGGCAGCTGCAAGCTCGGGATTGTCGCCGGGCCACTTTGCCGTAAGCGCAACGCAGGTTCGGAAACCGCTTTTCGCTGCTTTGGCGGCGAGCAGCGAGGAGTCGACACCGCCGCTGAGCAAAATTGCGATATCGCGGTACTGGCCCCGAAGACGCGCGAAGCAGGCGTCGAGGCCGCCATCCACCCGATCGGCCCAGGAGTCAAGGCTGCTGCTTGTGCTCGACGGCTGGAATGCCAGCTTCCAGTACTCTGTTTCGACTGGATTGCTGCCGGCAACGAGTCGGACCGTACTTGCCGGCATCACTTGACTGACACCGTCAATCAGGGTCTCGCCGAGCGCGTAGCGATAATGGATCGCTTGCCTGAGTCCTTCCGGATCCAATGCAACGCGCTCGAGCAACGGACAGAGATTCTTTATCTCAGATGCCCAGGCCCACCCCCCGCGGATCGCAGCGTAGAAAAGCGGCCGGTCGCCGAAGCGATCCCTGGCCAGCATGACCTCGCCCGTTCTGCGGGTGACGATTGCCAACGAAAAGCTGCCGGTAAAAGCAGCAAAGATTGCCTCGCCAATGCGGGCGAAGAGACCGGCAACCAGCTCGGCGTCATGCGCCGTTTCGACATTGTCGAGACCACCTGACGACGTCGCAAATGCGCGCAAGTTGTCGATAAACCCGTCGAGCACCACCGTGTGTCGGTCGCCTTCGAAGAAACCGCGATCGTCGCCGCAATACGCGACCAGGGACGGCCCCTGGATCGACCGCGGCGCGGCATCGGGAACACGTGAATGCAAACGCGAAACACATTCGCGCCATCGATCCAATGTCCCGACGATTGCAGGTTGGTCGTTTACGCCGATGAATGACGCATGACGGGACGCCGAATGACGGGCCGCACCATGTCGGGAGACTTGGGTCACATGCTTGACTCCCGCCGTTTGGCTTCCATGGCGCCGTATAGGATGCTCCGGCGAAACTGCCGATTCAATGGCGAAGCGGTCGACGTTCCGCGTTTTGAACATGGGTTCAGATGGGAAACGGGTTCCCTGGAGGGCGATCCGGAGATTAACCGCTTGCCGCCACTGCGAGTCTAGAAAATGGTTTTAATCAGTCCGACGTAGAATTTACAACACCTGCTTCGTCGAGATTTTCCACGGTTTCTGGGATGTTAGGGAATGTGAGTCAGCAGAAGCCCTCTCAGGGCTGTACGAGGGTCCGAATTCCTCTGGGAGCGCCACTTGACTCGAGTGCGGGCGAACATGAATAGATTGCGCCGTAATCCATCCGCCGGCCTGCTGGCAGTCCAGCTCCTGGGCTTCCTCCTGTATCCGTTAATGGAGACTTCGCCCAGCAGCCGGGCGCTGTTCGGGGCGTTCGGCCTGGTCGTGCTCGGCGCCGCGCTGTGGGTGGTGCGACGCAGCCCATGGCTCACGTGGCTCGGCATCCTGTTCGCGCTGCCGGTCGTGGTGCTGTCCGTGATCACTGCCTTCCGCCCGGGCCCCGAGCTCCTGGTGTGGGCTGCGGCGCTGGAGTGCGTCTTCTATTTCTATGCGACGGGCAGCCTCATCGCGTACATGCTGCAGGACGGGGTCGCCACGACCGACGAGCTTTTCGCCGCCGGCGCGACGTTCACCTTGCTCGCGTGGGCGTTCGCATACGCCTACGTCGTCTGCGAAGCTTTCTTCCCGGGCAGCTTCGCCGCCGCGGGCAGCGCCGCCGCAGACCGTACCTGGATGGAACTCCTGTACCTCAGTGTCGCGGTGCTCTCCAGCGTCGGCCTGAGCGACATCGTTCCAGTGACGCCGATGGCGCGCGCGATCGTAATGCTCGAATCGTTCGCCGGCGTCATGTACATCGCCTTGGTCGTGTCGCGGCTGATCGGCATCGCCACGATCTCGCGGCATAACGAATCGCGACGGTGATCGCCGTTAGGTGCGGTGGATGTCCCGGCCGCCGGACGCGTTCCAGTCTTCCGCGATCGCCTGCGCATCGGCGGCCGATTTCGCCTCGACCGTCATCAGGATGGCGCCCTTGCGGACGTCCGCCTCATAGCCGTGACGGCGTTTCTCGGGAACGCCCCAGTCGCTGAACGCCGCGAAGAGCCCGCCGGCGGCGCCGGCTGCGCCCGCGGCCGTCAGCGCGATCGCGAGAGGTCCCACGACGAAGCCGATGGCCGGCACGGCGACCGCCGCACCCACGGCCGCGAGCACGGTGACGAGTATTCCGACACGGCCGCCTTCGGGGCCGCCGAGTTCGCCGCCCTCCGCCTCGCGGCCGGCCAGCTCCGCCTTGACCTCGTTGCCGGACGTGAGCAGCTTCTGGCGTGTGCCCTCCGAGACGACGACATTGACCTGCCCGAGGTCGTAACCACGATCCAGGCAGGCGACGTACGCACGTTCCGCGGCATTGGGTGTGTCGAAGATACCGACGAGGGGGTAGGTCTTTTCGGCGGGTGCCGGTGTTGCCATGGGGGTCGCGACTCCAATCGACGTACGTGGGACCACGTTGCGCGGGCTTCCCGCAGGCGTCTGTAGGCGGGCGCCGGCGTATCATGGCGACCGCTGCCCGGAGCCGGCCGACGGGGGGATTTCGACGATGGACCTGCAGACCGCGATGAAGAATCCCGCCAGGACCTTCGGCACGCCGGAGGCGATCGAGAATTCGACCGAGCTTTCCGCCGAGCAGAAGCACGCGGTCCTCCTGCAATGGAAGGACCAGCTCCAGCAGCTCATGGTGGCGACCGAGGAAAACATGCCCGGCCCCGAGACCAGCTCCGGCATCAACGCCGACTGCCTGCGTCGCGTCGTCGACGCCCTGACACGCATCCCCGTGCAGGGGCGCTAGAAGCGATCCGGGGATGCTGACGCGCGACCGGCTCGACCGTCCCGTGGACACGGCGTTCGACCATGTGCTCGGCCCGCCGGGCGCCGAAGTCACGCTGGTCGAGTACGGCAGCTACGCCTGCCCGCATTGCCGCGCTGCGAATGAACGCATCGCAGCCGTGCGCGACCGCTTCGGTGACCGCATGCGCTACGTGTTCCGCCAGCGGCCGCTGACGGGCAGCGACATCGCCCGCCGGGCCGCGGACCTCGCCGAGTGCGCCCGGAACGACGACGAGTTCTGGAGGGCCCACGTCACGCTGATGTCGCGCTCGTCGGAATTGACGGAAGCCGACCTGGAGTTCGTCGCGCGCGAGCTCGGCGTCACGGATGTCGGCGCTGCGCGCGCCCGTGCGGCGGCGCGCGTCGACGGCGACATCGCGAGCGCCCGCGCGAGCGGCGTCGCCTTCACGCCGACTTTCTTCGTCAATGGCCGGCGCTACGACGGGCCGTGGGACGAAAGCTCGCTGTCCGATGCGCTGCTCGGATCGCTGGGGCACCGCATCCGCTCGGCGGCGCTCGACTTCGCCGGCTGGGCGCCGTCCGCCGGCGTGCTGCTGCTCCTGATGTCGATCGTTGCAGTCCTGCTCAGCAACTCGCCCTGGGGCGCGGCCTTCACGGCGTTGTGGCAGCAGCCGTGGGCGCTCGAGTTCGGGCGCCTCGGGCTGCGCATGCCGGCACTCGACTGGATCAACCACGGCCTGCTTTCGGTCTTCTTCCTGATCGTCGGCCTGGAGATCAAGCGCGAGTTCACCGTGGGCCACCTCGCGAACGGCCGGTCCGCGGCGATGCCGGTGGCCGCCGCGCTCGGCGGCATGATCGTGCCCGCCGCGCTGTACGCGCTCGTCATTCCGGCCGGGTCGTGGGACCACGGCTGGGGCGTGCCGATGGCGACCGACACCGCTTTCGCCGTCGCGCTGATCGCGATGATGGGCCCGCGGGTGCCGGTGGCGCTGCGCATCTTCCTGACCGCGGCGACCATCGTCGACGACATCGGCGCGATCACGGTCATTGCGCTCTTCTACAGCACCGAACTGCACGTCGGTTACCTCGCCGCCGCCGCGGCGGTCGTCGCGGCGCTCGCGCTGCTGAACCACGCGCACGTCTATCGCGTGACGCCGTACCTGCTGCTCGGCATCGCGCTGTGGGTCTGCGTGCACGCTGCGGGCGTGCACGCCACGCTTGCGGGCGTGATCCTCGCGCTCTTCATCCCCACGCGCCCCCCGCCCGACCTCAACGCGCTGATGACGCAGGCCAATGCGCTGGTGGCGGCGGAAGCGCGCCATGGCGACGAAGTACTGCGGCACGGCCCCTCGATCCCGGTGCTGCGCGCGCTGGACACCATCCACGACCGCATCGAGTCTCCTGCCGACCGGCTGCTGCGCCGGCTCGCCCCTCGGTCGAGCTATTTCGTGCTGCCGGTGTTTGCGCTGGCGAATGCGGGCGTCGTGGTCGGCGCCGACGCGCTGGCCGGCCACGGTCCCCTGATGGCGGCAATCATCTGCGGCCTCGTGATCGGCAAGCCGCTCGGCATGACGTTGTTCTGCGCGCTGGCGGTCGCCGCGGGCATGGCGCAGAAGCCTGCCGAGTACACCTGGCGCCAGGTCCTTGGCGCCGGCGCATTGTCCGGCATCGGGTTCACCATGTCGCTCTTCATCGCCGCGCAGGCTTTCACTTTCGCGCCCGATTTCGCTGCGGCCAAGGTGGCCGTGTTCGGCGCCTCGATCCTCGCCGCGATCGCGGGCATCGCGATCCTGTGGGGCGCCGCAAGCCCCGCTCCCGAATTTTCGCGGGAAGGGCGGGCATGACTCTGCGGATCGCCATGTGGTCCGGCCCGCGCAACATCTCGACCGCCATGCTGCGTTCCTTCGGCAGCCGGCCGGACACTTTCGTGAGCGACGAGCCCCTCTACGCGCACTACCTGAAGGTCACTGGAATTGCGCATCCCGGCCGCGCGGAGATCCTCGCTGCGCATGATTCCGACTGGCGGAGCGTCGCCGCGACCCTGACCGGCCCGGTCCCGGGCGGACGGACGATCTGGTACCAGAAACACATGGCCCACCACTTGCTGCCCATGATCGAGCGGCGCTGGCTCGATGAACTCACCCACGCATTCCTCATCCGCGAACCGGACGAAATGGTCGCTTCGCTCCTCGCGACCTACCCGGACGCGGGACTTGCGGACACCGGCCTGCCGCAGCAGTGCGAGCTATTCGACCGCGTGGCCGGGCGGCTCGGCCGCGCGCCGCCGGTCGTGCTCGCCAGCGACGTGCTGAAGGACCCGCACGCTCAACTCGAGGCCCTGTGCGAGGCGCTCGGCATTCCCTTCCTGCCCGCCATGCTGGCCTGGCCGGTCGGCCGGCGCGAAACCGACGGCGTCTGGGCCCCGCACTGGTACGCGGCGGTCGAGGCGTCGACCGGATTCGAACCCTGGCGCAGGCGACACGTGGAGCTGACACCGGCCCGGCAGCGGCTCGTGGACGAATGCCGTCCCTGGTATGAGAAGCTTTACGCCCTTCGCCTGCGGGCCTGAAGACCCGGGAACCGGAAACCGAGATGCTGCAGAAATTCAACGAACGCAATCGCGACCTCGTCGTGAACATCAACGGCAAGCTCGTGCATCGCGACGAGGCCGGCGTCAGCCCGTTCGACAGCGCGGTTCAGGGCGGCGACGCCGTCTGGGAAGGCCTCAGGCTCTATGACGGGCGCATCTTTGCGCTCGAGGAGCACCTTGCGCGGCTGCGCTCGTCGGCGCTTGCCCTCGCTTTCGAGGACATCCCGTCGAACGAGAACATCACCGAGGAGATCCGCCGCACGCTCGCAGCGAACAAGATGAGGGACGGCGTGCACATCCGCCTCACCCTGACGCGCGGCGTGAAGATCACCTCCGGCATGGACCCCCGCCTCAACCAGTCCGGCCCCACGCTGATCGTGCTCGCCGAGCACAAGGCACCGGTGTACTCGAAGGCCGGCCTCACCCTCTTCACGAGCACGATGCGCCGGCCGTCGCCGGACGTGCTGGACCCGAAGATCCATCACGCGAACCTCTTGAACTCGGTCCTCGCCAAGATCCAGGCCAATGCCGCCGGCGCGGACGACGCGATCATGCTCGATGCGCGCGGGTTCATCGCCGAGACGAATGCGACCCACCTTTTCATGGTGCTGGACGGCATCGTGCGCACGCCGACGGTGGCCGCCTGTCCGGAGGGCATCACGCGCGCGACCGTGCTCGACATCTGCCGCGTCGAGAAGGTCCCGCACGAGGTTTGCGACATTTCCCTCACCGAGCTGTATCGCGCCGAGGAAGCCTTCTGCACCGGCACGATGGGCGAGCTTGCCGGCGTCACGAAAGTGGACGGCCGCACGATCGGCAACGGCGACACCGGCCCGATGACGGCGCGGCTCTCGGCGCTCTATTCCAGGCGCACGGCGGCCGGCGGCACGAAGGTCGTGGACTGAATGGCGAGGCGCCGGCCGCTGCGCGCGATTGCGGTCGGCGCGATCGCCGCCTGCGCCGCGGCCTGCGCGGGCCAGCCGGGTCGCCCGGAACCGCCTGCCCGCGCGGCTCGCTGCGGCAGCGAGCCGGCTTTCGCAGCGGGCGGAAACCGCGCGACGCTCTGGATCCGCAATTCCTCCGAGTTCCGCGCCGCGAGCGAGACGGTCTACCGCGCCGCCGGCGATGCGCTCGTCCGCGGCCTCGCGGATGCCGCCTGGACGGCGGAACCATCGCAGGCGGGCAACTTCGCCGCGCTCCCGCCGGCCGTCGTCATGGACATCGACGAAACCGTGCTCGACAACTCCGAGCAGCAGGCCGCGATGCTCCTCGAAGGCACCTGCTCCGACGAGTTCCCGCGTGCCTGGGACGACTGGCTCGCGGGGAGGCGCGCCCCTGCGGTGCCCGGTGCCGTCGATTTCATACGCGCGGCGCGCGGATCGAGGGATGCCGATGGGCGCGCCGTGCGCATCTTCTTCGTCAGCAACCGGGAATGCGCTCCGCGCGCGGGCAGCGGTGTGGCCTGCCCGCAGCACGACGACACCCTCGCGAACCTCGAGGCGATAGGCGCCGGCAGTGCCACGCTCGCCGACGACGTGATGCTGAAGGGCGAGCGCGCGGAGTGGGACGGGGAGAAGCTCGCGCAGCGCCGGGAAATCGCGCGCACGCACCGCATCGTCCTGAACGTCGGCGATGACCTCGCGGATTTCCTGCCGGGCGTGCGCCGCGCATCGGTCGCCGATCGCGACCTTGCGCGCTGCGCGCACTCGGACTACTGGGGCAGGCGCTGGTTCCTGGTGCCCAATCCCATGTATGGCTCCTGGCTGGCGGCGCTTGGCCCCGACCTCGACGCGGCCGCCGCCGCGGCACCCGCGGTTTTCACGGACTGCCCCGCGCGCTGACGCCAGAACCAATGTGACGGCCGTCAAGGACTGCCGCGAATCCGAAGCAGCGCCGGCAGCGGTGATTTATGTTGACTGGCCATGACGCCCGCCGACGACCGCGTGCTGCAGCTCCTGCAGAAGTGGCAGAAGAGCCTCGACCTGCACGCGCGCTATGCCGACCTGCCGGAGGACCAGTACTGGCTGGTCCAGCCCTGGCCCAATCACCAGCGGCCGACCAAGTGGGTCGTCGACCTCGCGCGCCAGCGCCTCGCCGACCTGCAGAACATCGTCAAGACCCGCCTCGCGACCGGCGACCCCTCGCTGTCCGAAGCGCTCGAGCTCATGTCCTTCCTCACCAACCTCGTCGGTTCCCAGCACGTCGAACGATTCGTGCCGATCGCCGAGCCCGAGCGCGAGCGCCAGCTCGCGCAGGCCAAAGCCCCCCGGTCCACCGGCTCGACGACGACGGCCACCGTCGTCAAACCCACTCCGCCGCCCCGGCCCGCGAAGGCCGCCGGTGGCAAGCCGAAAGCCCCTGCCCGCGCGTCCAAGCCGGTCAACGACACGACCGTCACGGCCGTGGTCAAGGATGCGGCTCGATTGCTGTCTTGGGGACGCGACTGGCACGAGCTCCCCGAGGCGATCGCGCGAATCGCCGGCCGGCCGAGCGCCGCCCAGGTGCGCCAGATCCTGCGCAGCAGCAAGGCCGCCATCGAGGAACGCGTCGAGCAGCAGGACGGCTCCTGACGCATTAACATCGCTGCCCGCATGGATGAAATATCCACGGTGGGCACGCGCGCGGGGCTGCTGCGCCGGCTGTCCGCCCTCTTCTATGACCTGCTGCTCGTGATCGCGCTCGCGTTCGTGGCGACCTTCGCGATGCTGCCGCTCACGCGCGGCGAGGCGATTCTCCCGTCGACGCAGGGCGCAATCGCCCATGCCTACCACGCCGTCCTGGTGCTCGTCGTGTTCGCCTACTTCGGCTGGTGCTGGACGCGTAGCGGCCAGACCCTCGGCATGAGAGCCTGGCGCCTCGAGTTGCTGGATACCGCAGGACAGAGGCTCCGCTGGCCGGGAGCGATCGCCCGGTTCCTGCTCGGAACCGGCATCGCCTTCCTGGCGATGCTGGGCGCCTGGTACCTGCGACGGCCGGAAGACTGGCTGCATTCGGCAGGCGCGACACTCCTGCTGGCGCCGCTCGTGCTCAACTTCGCCTGGATTCCCTTCGATCGCGCGGGCCGGAGCCTGCAGGACCTCGCCCTGCGCGCACGCGTGCTGCGCCGCGCCTAGCGCACCCGCCAGATCGCGGCCAGCGAGACCAGGGTGAGGAGCGCCGTCGGTCCCCACGCGACCAGCAGCGGGTTGATGCCGTAGACCTGGCCGCTGTTCTCGAGCGTCTGGGTGAGCAGCACGAACAGCACGCCGGCCATGATCCCGATCACCGTGCGCGCGCCGGCGCCGGCCGAGCGCAGCGGCCCGAAGGCGAACGGCACGGCGAATACGCAGACGACGACGGCCGCGACGAGCCGCGAGATGCGCGACCAGAACGCGATCTCCCACATGGACGAGTTGAGCGCGTTCTTCTCGAGATGCTTCTTGTAGGCGTAGAGGTCGGCCAGCGGCAGCGACCCCGGCTGGGCCACCGCGACACCGAAGAAGTCCGCGTTGAACTTCTGGTCGGTCACCAGCCGCTCGACCGAGCGCGCCGCGGTGGCGTCGTCCGACAGGCGCGTCTCCGAATAGTTGGTCAGCACCCATCTTCCGCTCGCGTCCTGCGCCGCCGTTTCGGCGCGGCCGACCATCCGCAGCCGTCGCTCGGCGTCGAGCTCGTAGACGTAGACGCCGCCGAACAGGTTCTCCGCCGCCTGGCGACGCACGTTGATGAAATAGGGACCCTCGCGCACCCAGGCGCTGCGGCTGCCCGTGAACTCGAGCTGCGAGTAGCGGCTGAAGATCTTGAACTGGCGCGCGTACTGGTCGGCGGGCGGGGCAAAGTACTCGCCGATCACCCACAGGAGGGCGGCGACGACGAGGCCTGCCAGTCCCGCGGAGACGGCGATGCGGCCTACCGACACGCCTGCCGCGCGGATGACCGTGAGCTCGCTGTCGCGCGCGAGGCCGCCGAGCCCGATGATCGCGCCGATCAGCGCGCCGATCGGGAGCAGCTGGTAGGCCTGCTGCGGCATCTGCAGGAGCGTGACGAGGAACGCTCCCGCCACGTCGTAGCTGCCCTGCCCGATGTCGTCCTGCTGCCCGATGAATGTCACCAGCGTCATCAGCGCGAGCAGCACCGCCATCACCATCAGCGTGTGCAGGAGGACCGTCTTCGCGAGGTAGCGGTCGAGGATCGTCACGCGGCGTAGCGCCTGCGGCGCGCCCAGCGCGTGATGGGACTCTGGCGATGGATCAGCACGAGGCCCGCGGCCAGGAATAGCGCGTGCACCCACCAGGTGCCGGCCTCGGGCGGGAGCCTGCCCTTCTCGATCCACACCTGCGCGGCAGACAGCAGGTTCGCGTAGATGAAGTAGAGCAGGATCGCGAGCGCGACCCGGGCATAGCGGCCCTCGCGCGGGCGCAGTGCCGACAGGGGCACGGCGATGAACGCGAGGACGAGCACCATGACCGGCATCGAGATGCGCCGCTGCAGCTCGGCGATGTCGACCAGCTCGCCGGAGCCGATGAGCTCGCGGCTCGGCTTTCGCTCCGGCACCGTGCGTCCCGCCCCGGCCTCCGGCACCACCACCGGGATGCCGTGCTCGGCGAAGCGTATGCGCCTGAAGCCCGCCTGGCCCGGCACACCCTCGATGCGCTCGCCGTCATGCAGGACGACGATCTGCGTGCGTCCGCCGGCCAGCACGCGCTGTTCCGCCCAGGCCGCGGTCGCGACCTCGATGCGGTCCCCGGCGTGGTGCTGCATGAAGACGTGGATCAGGCGCCCGTCGGCGCCGCTCTCCTCCGCATAGAACACCGCCTTGCCGTCGGCGTAGGTGCGGAACGTGCCGGGCGTCAGCTGGCCGAACTCGGCGTCGCGCAGGCCGCGGCCGCGCAGCTCCTCGGCGCCGTTGCGCGCGTCGGGACCGACCTCGAAGGTGAGCCAGGCAAGCACGGCCGCGACCGGCAGCGCCAGCGAATACACCGGCAGGTAGAGCCGCTCCGGCCCGATGCCGCAGGCCCGGACGGCGGCCATTTCGCTCTCGTGGTAGAGACGGCCGAGGGCGAGCATCGTGGCGAGCAGCATGCTGATCGGCACCAGCACGATGAGGTTCTCGAGGGTCGTGAGCCCGATCAGCGCGAGCACGATGTCGTGCGGGAAACCGCGCTCCGCCGCAACCCCGAGGATGCGCGCGAGCTGGTAGCTCACCAGGATCGCGAGCAGCACGACGGTCACGCCGGCGAGGGCGGTCGCGACTTCGCGCAGCACGTAGCGGTCGATGGTGGCAAACAAGGCCGGTTCTGCGCGGTTTCCGGGACGTTTTCGATTAAACTGGTGGGACACGGTAAACCAGCGCGACAGCGCGCTCAACGGCTGTCGCCGGTCGGCGCGGCATGCGGGGGATCGAGGATCATGCAGTTTCATGCAATGAAGGCCGGAGCGGCTCGCCAGCGCACCGCCTGCGCGATCGTAGGCGTCCACGAGAGCGGACTCCTGTCGGACGCCGCGCGGCGGGTCGACCGGGCGAGCGGCGGTGCCATCACGCGCGTCCTGAAGCGCGGCGACTTCTCGGGCAAGGCGACCGATACATTCCCGATCGTCGGCATCCGGCGCGGGCCGGCGGAGCGGATCCTGCTGGTCGGCCTCGGGCCGAAATCCGGCTTCGGGCGCAAGGCCTACCGGCGCGCGATATTTGCCGCGACGCAGTGGCTCGCGAAGGGTGGCGCCGCAAATGCGACGTCCTGGCTCGCAGGCGACGGCGTCCCGGGACTCGACGCGGGCTACGCCGCGCGCCATGCCGTCGAAAGCGTGCACAACGCCCTCTATCGCATCCCCGACCTCAAGACCGCGAAGAAGCCCCCGCAGCCGAAGCTCTCGCGCTTCGGCATCGTCGTGCCCGACGCGGACCACGCGGCCGCCGAGCGAGGCATCCGCGAGGGCGTCGGCGTCGCCGCCGGCATCGCCTTCATGAAGGACCTCGCAAACCTGCCCGCCAACGTCTGCACGCCAAGCTACCTCGCCGACGCCGCGCGCTCGCTCGCGAAGGCGCACAAGTCGGTGAGCGCGCGCGTGCTCGAGGAGCGGGAGATCCGGCGCCTCGGCATGGGCTCGTTCCTCTCGGTCACGCGCGGATCGGACGAGCCCGCGCGGCTCATCGTGCTCGAGTATTCGGGCGGCAGGAAGGGCGATGCGCCGGTCGCGCTCGTCGGCAAGGGCATCACCTTCGACACCGGCGGCATTTCGCTCAAGCAGCCGCCCGGCATGGACGAGATGAAGTTCGACATGTCGGGCGCGGCCTCCGTGCTGGGGGCCTTCAAGGCGGTCGCTGCCATCGGCGCGGCGGTGAACGTGGTCGGCATCATCCCGACCTGCGAGAACATGCCGAGCGGCCGTGCTACCAAGCCGGGCGACATCGTCACTTCCATGGCCGGCAAGACCATCGAGGTCCTGAACACCGACGCCGAGGGGCGTCTGATCCTCTGCGACGGCATCACCTATGCACGACGCTTCAAGCCGCGGGCCGTCGTCGACATCGCGACGCTCACCGGCGCGTGCGTGATCGCGCTCGGCGCGCACTACTGCGGACTGTTCTCGCCGGATGACGGGCTCGCGGCGTCGCTCGCCGCCGCGGGCGAGCGCGCGGACGACCGTGCCTGGCGCCTGCCGGTGGCCGAGGAGTATGCGGACCTGCTGAAGAGCAACTTCGCCGATATGGCGAACGTCGCCGGCCGCGAGGCCGGCGCCATCACCGCGGCCTGCTTCCTGTGGAAGTTCACGGACGGGTTGCGCTGGGCGCACCTCGACATCGCGGGCAGCGCCTACCTCACGGGCGCCCACAAGGGCAGCACGGGGCGTCCGGTGCCGCTGCTGGTCGACTGGCTGCTGCACGGGGACTGATACCTTGGCAACGCCGCAGGTCGACTTCTACGTGCTGCCGGGCGACGATCCCGCGGCGCGCCTGCGATTCGCCTGCCGGCTGGTCGAAAAGGCCTGGCTCAAGCGCCACCGCGTGCGCGTCCAGTTCGAGCCGGGCGGCGAGCTCGAGGCTTTCGACCGGATGCTCTGGACGTTTTCCGACCGCGCCTTCGTCCCGCATCGCCGCGCAGGAAGTATCGACGACGCGCCGGCGCCCGCGCCCGCGCCGGTCGTGATCGCGGACAGCGACGCGGCCGATGCCGCCGACGGCGACGTGCTCGTGAACCTCGCCGCCGCGCAGCCAGCGACCGGGAATTGGTCGCGCATCGCGGAAGTGATCGATGCCGACGCCCGGCGCCGCAGCAGGGGCCGCGAGCGCTTCCGGGCTTACCGCGAGCAGGGCCTCGATCCGCAGACGCACGACATGAAGGACGAGGCATGAGCCGCGACGTCTCCCGCGAACTGCCGATCCTGACGGACGTCGTCGAGCTGCACGCGACCGGCAGCTTCCCGAAACCGGAACGCGCGACCGCGGACGAGGCGACACTCGCGGCGGGCCTGCTGTCGGAGGAAGACCTCGCGTCGCTGCAGGCGCTCCTCGTCAGCCGCACCCTCAACCTGACCGACGAGCTATTGCATGCCGCCGCCCGCGACATCGAGGCCGTCATGTTCGAGCGCGTGATCGACCGCCTGCGGGCGGCACTGCCGGAGCTCGTCGCGGCGGCGCTGCGCGAGCAGCTCGCGCCCGGCGACTGAGGCGGATCCGTCCGGGCATGGATACGACTTACTCTCCGCGCGAGATCGAGGAGCGCATCTATCAGCGCTGGGAGGCCGCGGGGCTGTTCGCGCCGGCGGGCGACGGTCCCCCCTACTGCATCGTCATTCCCCCGCCGAACGTGACCGGGACGCTGCACATGGGCCACGCGTTCCAGGACACGATCATGGATGCACTCATCCGGTTCCATCGCATGTCGGGCGACCGCACCCTGTGGCAGCCTGGCACGGACCACGCCGGTATCGCGACCCAGATGGTGGTCGAGCGGCAGTTGCTCGGCGAGGGCCGGACGCGGCGCGAGCTGGGCCGCGAGGCCTTCACGGCACGGGTATGGCGCTGGAAGGAGGAATCCGGCGGAACGATCGCGCGCCAGATGCGCCGGCTCGGCGCATCGGTCGACTGGAGCCGCCACCGCTTCACCATGGACCCGGGGATGTCGCGCGCCGTGCAGACGGCCTTCATCCGCCTCTACGAGGCCGGCCTCATCTACCGCGGCAAGCGGCTCGTCAACTGGGATCCCGTGCTGAAGACCGCGGTTTCCGACCTCGAGGTCCAGGCAGAGGAAGAGAGCGGGTCGCTCTGGCACATCCGCTACCCGTTCGCGAACGGCAAGGGACACGTGACTGTCGCGACCACGCGCCCCGAAACGATGCTCGGGGACGTCGCCGTCGCCTTTCACCCCGACGACGAACGCTACCGCGGACTCGACGGCACGGCGCTCGCGCTGCCGCTCTCGGGCCGCGAGATCCCGCTGATCGCGGACGAGTTCGCGGATCCCGCGTTCGGCACGGGCTGCGTGAAGCTGACGCCGGCGCACGACTTCAACGACTACGAGGTCGGACAGCGCCGCGGCCTGCCGCTGATCAACGTGCTGACGGCTGACGCCAGGATCGCCGACGAGGCGCCCGCCGCCTATCGCGGGCTCGACCGGTTCGAGGCCCGGAAACGGATCGTCGCCGACCTCGAGGCCGCCGGCCTCATGGAGAAGGTCGAGCCGCACCGCCTCACGATCCCGCGCGGCGACCGGAGCGGCGCCGTGATCGAACCCTGGCTCACCGACCAGTGGTACGTGCGCATCGCGCCGCTCGCCGAGCCCGCGATCCGGGCTGTCGAGGACGGCCGCATCCGCTTCGTGCCGGAAAACTGGGACCGCACGTACTTCGAGTGGATGCGCAACATCAAGGACTGGTGCATCAGCCGCCAGCTCTGGTGGGGCCATCGCATCCCGGCCTGGTACGGACCGGACGGCACGATCTACGTCGGCGAGAGCGAGGCCGAGGTTCGAAGCCGCCACTCCCTCGCCGCCGGTCTGCCGCTCGCGCAGGACGAGGACGTGCTGGACACGTGGTTCTCGTCGGGGCTGTGGCCGCTCTCGACGCTGGGCTGGCCCGACCAGACCCGCGAACTGGAAACCTACTACCCGACCAGCGTGCTGGTGACCGGCTTCGACATCATCTTCTTCTGGGTCGCGCGCATGGCGATGCTCGGCATGCACTTCACCGGCAAAGTGCCGTTCCGGGAGGTTTACATCCACGGCCTGATCCGCGATCACGACGGCCAGAAGATGTCGAAGTCGAAGGGCAACGTCCTCGACCCGCTCGACATCGTGGACGGCATCGGCCTCGAGGCGCTGGTCGCGAAGCGCACCGCGGGCCTCATGCAGCCGCAGCTCGCGCCGGCGATCGAGCGCGCAACGCGCCGGCAGTTCCCCGACGGCATCGAAGCCTACGGCACCGACGCGCTGCGGTTCACGTTCGCGTCGATGGCGACGCTGTCGCGCGACCTGCGCTTCGACCTCGGGCGCGTCGACGGCTACCGCAAGTTCTGCAACAAGCTGTGGAACGCGGCGCGCTTCGTGCTGATGTCGGTCGAGTCCGGGCTCCCGCCCGGCGCCGAGCAGCTGTCCGTCTACGATCGCTGGATCCGCTCCCGCCTGCAGGTCACGGCTTCCTCGGTCGCCGGGTGCCTGAAGATCTACCGGTTCGACCTGGCCGCGCAGGCCATCTACGAATTCACCTGGTACGAGTTCTGCGACTGGTACCTGGAATTCAGCAAGACGACGCTGCAATCGAGTCCGGGGTCCCCGGACGAGGTGCGCGGAACGCGGCGGACGCTGGTCGAGACCCTCGAGACGGTCCTGCGGCTGTTGCACCCGTTGATGCCATTCATCACAGAGGAAGTCTGGCAACGCGTCGGGCCGCTCGCGGGCAAGACCGGCGCATCGATCATGATCCAGCCGTTTCCCGCGCCGGACCCGGGCCAGGAGGACCCTCGCGCCGAAGAGCAGGTGCGCTGGGCGGTCAACCTGATCACCACCGTGCGCGGGGTGCGGGGACAGTTCGACATCGCGCCATCGCGCCAGACCCCGGCGTACTTCGAGAATGCATCGGACGAGGACCGTCGGCGGTTCGATGCCAGCGCCACCGCGATCTGCAAGCTCGCCAGCATCAGCGAGGTCGTCTGGCTGGCGCCCGATGCACGTCCCCCGCAGTCGGCGGCCGCGGCGGTCGGCGACATGTCGGTGCACATACCGATGGCGGGCCTGATCGACGTGGGCGCCGAGCTCGAACGCATCGCCAGGCGTCGGGAAAAGCTCAATCTGGAGCTGAACCGGGCCAGCGCCAAGCTCGGCAACGAGAATTTCGTGCGCAATGCCCCTGCAGAGGTCGTGACGCAGGAGCGCGAGCGGCTCGATGCCTTCAAGCGTGAACTGGCGCAACTTGCCGAGCAGCACGAGCGGGTAGCTTCCCTCCGATGAATGCCGAGGCGCATGCGCAGGACGCCGGCCGCGGGCAGCTGCTCGCGGCGCTCGCGAGCCTGAACCAGATCCTGCTCGGCAAGGACCGCGAGATGCGCCTCGCGCTCACCTGCCTGCTGGCGCGCGGGCACCTGCTGATCGAGGACATCCCGGGTGTCGGCAAGACCACGCTTGCGCACGCACTCGCCCGGGTCCTGGGACTCTCTTACCAGCGCATCCAGTTCACCAGCGACCTGCTGCCCGCGGACGTCATCGGGATCTCCGTGTACGACCGCGAGAGCGGCAGCTTCAAGTTCCATCGCGGGCCGGTCTTTGCCCAGCTCGTGATGGCGGACGAGGTGAATCGCGCGACGCCCAAAGCACAGAGCGCGCTGCTCGAGGCGATGGAGGAGCGCCAGGTCACGATCGACGGCGAGTCGCACGCGCTGCCCGAACCGTTCTTCATCGTGGCGACCCAGAACCCCTCGTTCCAGGTCGGCACTTTCCCGTTGCCCGAGTCGCAGATCGACCGTTTCCTGATGCGGATCGAGCTCGGCTACCCGGCGCCCGGGCACGAGCGTCAGCTGCTGCGTGGCCGCGACCGGCGCGACCTGCTCGCGGACCTGCCGGCCGCGCTCGACCCTGCGGCGATACCGGCGCTGCAGAAGCGCGTGACGGAAGTCCATGCGAGCGACGCGCTCCTCGATTACGTGCAGGCGCTGGCCCGGGCCTCGCGCGACGGGGGCCGCCACCAGGCCGGGCTGTCGCCGCGCGCCGTGATCGCGCTGCTGCGATCCGCGCAGGCGTGGGCCTTCCTGCACGGCCATGCCGGCGTGCTCCCCGAGGACTTGCAGGCCGTGCTGCCCGCAGTCGTCGGCCACCGCCTGCGGCCGCGCGATGCCACCGACCGGCGCGGTCCGTCCGAAGTCGCGGCGGCACTCCTCGCCTCGGTGCCGATCCCCTGAGAGCGGCGCGCCACTCCACCGCGTACGCCGTGAAACGCGCCCTGCGCGGCCGGCTGCGCGACTGGATCCGCCGGCGACAGGGCCCTGACGGCGAATCCGTGACGCTGCGCCGTGGACGCATCTACATACTGCCCACAGGCCTCGGCCTTGCGTTCGGGGTGATGCTGGTCGCGATGCTGCTCGGTTCGCTCAACTACGCGAACAACCTCGGCCTCGTGCTGACATTCCTGCTGGGGGCGCTGGGCGTCGTCGCCATGCACGCCTGCCACCGCAACCTCGAGGCGCTGGTGGTCCATGCGGCCGGCACCGAACCGCCTTATGCGGGACATCCGGCCGTGTTCCGCATCGCGCTGTCGAACCCCGGCCGCGCGCCGCGCTGCGACCTCGAGGCCGTGCCCGGCACAGGCGAGGGCGCCGAGGCCAGCATCGCGGGCGGCGGCGAAGCGACCGTCGAGATCCGCGTGCCGACCCGCCGTCGCGGCCGGATCCTGCTCCAACGGATCGAGATCGCGACCCGTTTCCCCTACGGCCTGTTTCGCGCCTGGGCCGTATTGCATCCCGGTCTCGAATGCGTCGTCTATCCGCAGCCGGCTTCGAACGCGCCGCCGCAGCCGCTCTCACCGGGCCGCGCTGCCGGCGGCAGCGCGCGCCGCGGCGAGGACGATTTCGCGGGTCTCAAGGACTACCATCCGGGCGATCCGCCACGGCACATCGCCTGGAAGGCGTATGCGCGCGCGGGCGAGCTCCTCGTCAAGGAGTTCAGCGGCGACGCGGAAGCGATCCCGGTGTTCGACCTCGCGGATGCGCCGGGCGCGGATCTCGAGGCACGGCTCTCGACGCTCGCGCGCTGGATCGTGGACGCGAGCGCCCGCGGCATGACATTCGGGCTGCGCCTGCCGGGCGAGGAAATTCCGCCGGAGCCCGGCGAGTCGCAACGCCGGCGCTGCCTCACCGCCATTGCCCGCTTCGAGGCGCCTGCAGCCGATGTCGCCTGAGCGCACGGAAGCTTTCCGGCGCCTGGCCTGGACCATGGCCGGTCTCGCGGCCGCGCTCGGTCCGCACCTCCTGCGCATGCAGGCCTGGGTTTCCGCATTCGTGATCGGCGCATGCGCGTGGCGCCTGCTCGCCGAACTCCGCGGCTGGCGCATGCCGCCGCCTCTGCTGCGCGGGCTCATCGCGGCCGGCGTCACGGTCGGCGTCGTGCTCGGTTACTCGACGATCACCGGTCTCGACGGCGGCACGGCCCTGCTCGCCCTGATGTCCGCGCTGAAGCTGCTCGAGACGAGGACCGCGCGCGACCACACGGTGCTGATCTTCATCGGCTGGTTCCTGTGCCTCGCGGCCTTCCTCTACGCGCAGGACGTCGCGACCGCGGCCTGGGTGCTGTCGACGGTCTGGCTGCTCGCCGCGGCGCTGCTTCGGGTCTCGCGCCGCGGTACGGACGGCCCCGCGCCGCAACCCTTCCGGACGACCGGGGGCATGCTCCTGAAGGCGGCCCCGGTCGCGCTCGTCCTGTTCTTCTTCTTCCCGCGGGTCGAGGGAAGTTTCTGGGGCGCGCCGTCGGCGGAGCGCGCCCTGACCGGGCTCAGCGACGAAATGTCGCCCGGCGACATTTCCGACCTCACGCAGAACGACGTAGTCGCCTTCCGCGTGCGCTTCGACGGCAACCCGCCGCCGCCGCCGCTGCGTTACTGGCGCGGCCCCGTGTTCTCGCAGTTCGACGGCTACACCTGGTCGCGTGGCGATGTGCAGTCCTTCCGCCGTCCCCGCGTGGATCACGCAGGATCGCCCGTCGATTACACCGTGACGCTCGAGCCGACCGGGCAGCAGATGCTGTTCGCGCTCGACATGGTCGAGAGCTGGACGCCGGGGCTCGCCGGCCAGGCCTGGGACTTCGGGCTGCGCACGCGCCGGCCCGTCAACGCGGTGCTGCAATACGACGCGCGTTCCTACCCGCGGTACCGCGCGGGCGAGGAGCTCGCGCTCTCGCTGCGGAACGCAAGCCTCCGGCTTCCGCCCGGCCGGAACCCGCGCTCCATCGAGTTCGCGCGGCGCCTGCGTGAGCGCGCCGGCAGCGACGCGGCGTACGTGCAGGCCGTGCTCGATCACTTCCGTGCGGAGGCGTTCTACTACACGCTGACGCCGCCGGGCCTCGCGCGCGACTCGGTCGACGATTTCCTGTTCAACACCCGCCAGGGTTTCTGCGGGCACTTCGCCTCGGCGTTCACCAGCCTGATGCGCGCGGCCGGCATCCCGGCCCGCGTCGTCGGCGGCTACCAGGGCGGAGACTGGAACCCGCTCGGCGGCTACCTGATCGTGCGACAGTCGCACGCCCACGCCTGGTCGGAGATCTGGCTGCCGGGCGCCGGCTGGCGCCGCATCGATCCGACCGCGGCCGTCGCGCCCGAGCGCGTCGAGCGCGGCCTCGAGGCCTCGTTCGCGGGGTCGGAGCTCCTGCCCGGCGCGCTCGCGCGCAATTCACCGCTGCTGTGGCAGGCGCGCATGTTCTGGGACAACCTGAACGCGCACTGGAACGACGGCGTGGTCCAGTTCGACCGCGCGACCCAGGAGGCGCTGCTGACGGACCTCGGGTTCGACGATCCCGACTGGCGCGCCTTTGCCGCGGCGCTGGGCCTCGGGCTCGGCCTCGCGGTCGCCGGCCTCGTCGCCTGGCTGGCGCTCGAGTTCCGGCCGCGCCATGCCGATCCGGCAGCGGCCGCCTACCGTCGCTTCACCGGGCGGCTCGCTCGTCGTGGCATCGATAACGGGGTCGGCGAGGCGCCGCGCGATTTTGCCAGGCGCGTGCGCCGGCTGCGCCCGGATCTCGGCACGCACGCCCTCGCGATCACGGAGACCTACCTGCGCCTGCGCTACGGGCCGGCGCCGGCGCCGGCGGACCTGAGGTTGCTGCGGGGTCTGGTCGCCCGGTTCCGCCCCTGATCCGGCTCCGCGGGGGCCCGCCCCCGCATCACACTTGGGCGGACTTCCATCTCCCGCGAGAGAAGAGCCACAGGGTGAAGAGCCCGACCGCCGTTTCCGAGACGAACACTCCCCAGAACACGCCGGAGTGCTGCCAGCCGAGCGCGATCGCGAGCACCCAGGACAGCGGGATCTGGACCAGCCAGAAGAAGATGACGTTGATCCAGGTCGGCGTGACGGTATCGCCGGCGCCATTGAACGCCTGCACCGCCACCATCCACCAGCCGTACACGAACAGCGAGTACGACAGGATCCGGAGCCACTCCGCACCGATCTCCACCACGCCGGGGTCGTCGGTAAAGATGCCCATGAATTCGCGCGGCAGCGCAAAGAAGACCACGGACACTCCCAGCAGGTAGACCATGTTGTAAGCGCCGATGCGCCACACCGAGGCTTCCGCGCGCGCCGGCTGCCCGGCGCCGAGGTTCTGGCCCACGAGGGTCGCGGCCGCGTTCGACATGCCCCAGGCCGGCATCATGGTGAACATCATGATGCGCACCGCGATGGTCGCGCCCGCGACCGCTGCGCTGCCGATGTCCGCGAGGATCCGCATCAGGAAGATCCACGAGGTCATGGCGACGATCATCTGCCCGACGCCGCCGCGCGACGTGCGCACGATATTGGCGACGATGCCCCCGTGCCAGACGAGTTGCTCGCGCAGCACGCGCAGGTGGGGCCCGCCGCGGAACAGGATCCAGAACTGCAGCAGCACGCCGGCACCGCGGCCGATGGCCGTCGCGATCGCCGCGCCCTCCACGCCGAACGCCGGCACGGGGCCGAAACCGAAGATCAGGATCGGGTCGAGCACGATGTTCAGGCCGTTCGCGAACCAGAGCACGCGCATCGCGGCGGCCGCGTCGCCGGCGCCGCGGAAAACCGCGTTGATCGTGAACAGGAGCAGGATCACGCCATTGCTGCCGAGCGCCCACTGCATGTACCGGTAACCGTGCGCGAGCGTCCAGGCGTCCGCGCCCATCAGGCGCAGGAGATCCTGCGCGAACACGATGCCGGCGATCGCGAACGGCACCGACGCCAGCAGCGCGATCCAGATCGCCTGCACGGCCGTCACCGCGGCCTCCTCGCGCTTGCCCTCGCCGATGCGGCGCGCGACGACGGCGGTCACCGCCATGGCGAGCCCGATGCCGATCGCGTACAGCAGGAACAGCATCGTCTCGGTCAGCCCGACCGTCGCGACGGCGGAGGCCCCAAGCTTGGCGACGAAGAAGATGTCGACCACCGCGAAGGTGGACTCGAGCACGAGCTCGAGGACCATGGGCACCGCGAGCAGGAAGACGGCGCGCTTGAGCGGGATCTTCGTGTAGTCGGCGCCGGTGCCGCGGATCGCGTCCGAGAGCTCCGCCCACACCGGGCGCCCCCCGGGCCCCGACTCGGGTGATTCGGTCGCCGACACGGGCGCTAGCCGCCGGCCGCGATGTAACGGGGATCGTGCGGCGGCCGGGACAGGATGCGCCGCAGCAGCGGCTCGAAGTGCTCGAGCGGACGCGTCGCGTAGTCGGGGTCGAACGAGGCCTGGTCCCAGTCGCAGAAGGCGACGCAGCCGGCGTACCAAGGGTGGTCTTTGAGCCGCTCGCGCGCATGGCGGTCGCCGCCGAGATGGTGCACGTAGTAGTAGGTCTGGAACAGGCCATGCTGCTCCACGATCCAGGTCACCTCCGGCCGCACGTACGGCCGCAGGATTCCCGCCGCAACCTCGGCATGGTTATACGGTGCGAGCTCGTCGCCGATGTCGTGGATCAGGGCCCCGAGCACGAGCTCTTCGTCGGCACCCGCGGCCTCCGCCCGCGTCGCCACCTGCAGCGAATGTTCGAGCCGCGTGACCGGGTAGCCCTCGAGCGAATTGTCGAGCTTGCGCAGCGCCGCGAGCACCCGGTCCGGCAGCCCGGCCGCGAATTCCCGTTCGGACCGGTCGAGCAGCAGGTAATCCTCGCGCGTGCCGTCTTCCATCCTGCGGAAGCTGACGATCCGGCTCATCCGCGGTGCTTCCCGGCGAGTCGGCGCCGCACGACCCGGTACAGGCTCCTGGGGCCGTCGATGTCGATGTAGCAACCCTGCAGGTGACGGACACCCTCGGCGGGATCGAACCCCGTGCGGCCGTGCAGCAGCCGCCGGTTGTCCATCATCAGGAGCTCGCCGGCCGCCAGCAGGAACCGGACCTCGAATTCCGGGGAGCGCAACAGGCGGTCGAATGCGCGGCGCGCCCGGTAATACGCGTCCAGCCTGTCGGGCGGCTGGAGCGGGACGAAATCCAGGCGTGGACTGAAGTGGATCGCGACGAGTCCGCCGTCAGCATCCAGCTGTATCGGGACCGCGCTCGCGACCAGGTCGGTGGCCTCGTCCTGGTAGCGGAAGCGGACCGGCGTGCGCGACAGCAACGCGAAGGCATCCGGGTCGCGATCCTCGAGGGCCCGCGCCGCGGCAAAACCGTCGACCAGGGTCGAGAGCCCGCCCGACGTCTCGTTGACGAGGCAGTGCAGCAGCTGCACGCCCGGCACGGGATCGCGGTACGGATTGTCCGTATGCGGGTCGAGGGGCAACGAGGTGTAGGCGAGGTCGCTCGCTTCGGCCGTCGAGCGCACGTCGAAGAGAGCGCCGAAGTTCGTCTCCCGCGTGAAGCCGAACGTGGCGCCGACGCTGAGCAGCGAACCCGGCCGAACCGGCACGCCGCGAAACACGATGAACCCGGCCTCCAGGAACCGGCGCAGCCATTCGTGCAGCTGTGCGTCATCGGGGGTCGCCGTCCAGCCGAAGCGGCGGACTTGTCCCGTCGTCGCGTCCCAGAGAACCGGCGCGGGAACGTCATGGTCCGCGGGCGCGAGCGCCACCTCCTCAAGCAGCTGCCGGCCGACCAGGTCGGCCTCGTGCCCGTCGCTGAATCGAATGCGATAGAGGCCGGATTCGGGCTCGCTGACGGAGGTGATCGACAGGTCCGGATCGAGATCCGAGGGGTCGTGCAATCGCTGCCCGGTCCGCAGGTCCATGCTGCGCGCGTCACGGCAGCGCTCGCGCAGCCAGATCGGATGCAGCGCGAAGCGCTGCCCGCCGTCGAGCTCGACGGCCAGTTCACGCGCGCAGCGGACATGAAGACGCGGCATGGGCGCCTACACTAAGGCCGCGCGCGAGGACGGGGCAAGCGCTAGCATGGCGCGCATGCGCCGCTGGCTTTCGCTGCTGTCTGCAGTCGTCGCCCTCGCGGGCGCCAGCGTCGCCGCGCACCCCGGGACGCAAACCGGCATCACGTCCCTGCTCGGACAGCCGCTCGTCGCACCGGCGCTGGCTCCGGAGGACGAGGCGCGCATGACGGCCCAGCTCGCGGACGCCGAGTCCCGGTGGGCGAAGGACCGCAACGACGCGGACGCGCTGATCTGGGTCGGCCGGCGGACGGCATACCTCGGCCGGTACCGCGAGGCCATCGACATCTTCTCGGACGGCATCGCGCGTCACCCCGCAGACGCGCGCATGTACCGCCATCGCGGCCATCGGTACCTCACCGTCCGCGAGATCGAGCTCGCGATCGCGGACTTCGAGAAAGCGGCCGCCCTCATGGCGGGCCGGCCCGATGAGGTCGAACCGGACGGCCTGCCGAACTCGCGCGACCTGCCCACCGGCACGCTCCACTCGAATGTCTATTACCACCTCGCGCTCGCCCATTACCTGAAGGGTGAGTTCGACCGCGCCGCCGATACCTGGGTGCGGGCGCGCGACGCCGTGGGAAACGCCGACAACCTGGTGTCCTCGAGCCACTGGCTCTATCTCGCGTTGCGTCGCGCCGGGCGGGCGGGCGAGGCGGCATCCGCCCTGCAGCCGATCACGGCGGACCTCGACGTCATCGAGAACACCGAGTATCACCAGCTCCTGCTCATGTACCGGGGCGAGCGGACGCCGGAAGAATTGCTCGCCGCTGCCGGCGACGATTCCGGCGGTTCGGCGACCCGTTACGGGGTGAGCGCATGGCTCCTGGTCAACGGCCGCCGCGACGCAGCAGAAGAGCTGTGGAAAGCGATCCTGGAAGGAACCGACTGGCCGTCGTTCGGCCACCTCGCGGCGGAAGCCGAAATGGCGCGCATCGTCAAAGTCGCGCGATGAGTTCCTCGCCCCGGGCCAGGATCTCTTCGCGGTCGTCGGGGGCCGGGGCCTGTGCCAGCAGGTCGCGCGCCCGCTCGCGCACGCGCGCATTCGCGCGCGGCCGCCCGAGGTCCACCCATTTCTCCAGCCCGATCCGGGGAAAGATGCTCGGGAAGTAGGCGCTCTTGTAGTTCGCGAGCGTCGAGGGCGACGTCAGGAAATGGCCTTCCGTCGCAAGCTGCCCGATCGCCTCCTCGGCGCCCACCGAGGCGGCGTCGACGGAGAATCCGCGGGCGAAAAGCCGGGCTGCGCCGATGATTTCGTCTCCATATACGGTCATCGCCGGCGAGTAGGCCTTGGAATTCAGGACGCTTCCCACGAACGGCGCGAGCCCGACCTGCCCCACGACGCTCGTGACCTGGTTCATCCAGGAAGCGCCCGCGGCCAGCAGGTCCGGTCCCCAGCCGTCACCGCTGCCCGACGTGCCGGCGTGCGGAATGCCGTAGTCGGCCATCATCTCCGCGCAGCCGAGGTTGATGAGGTGGGTCTGCGGATCGTAGAAGTCGATCATCGTCTTCATGTCGAAATACATGGGCAGGCTGCCGAGGATGATCGGCGCGCCCGGCTTCGCGAGCTGTGAAAGGACGAGCCCGCCCAGGAGCTCCGCGTTCAGCAGCGCGAGAGCGCCCGCGCACGGCAGTGGCGTCGTCATGCCCGACATCCCGTAGTTGGAATAGATCACGGGAATCGAGCGCGCCGCCGAATCGAGCAGCTTGTCCGACGTCCCCTCGTTGACCACGAGCGGCGTCACGGGATTGAGGTACGGTATGACGAAGGGCCGCTCGCCGAGGTCGCCGCGCACCGCGTCGAGCAGCGCGAGCGCCTTTGGGAAGAGGCTCTCGTCCGAAATGAGCAGCACCAGGGGTTTCGTCGAGTTCGCGACCATCTCGAGGACGGCGTAAAGGTCGGCGATCTCGGGCGGCAGGTCGCGGATGACGCCCAGCGTCGAGATGACGTCGTAGTTCGGCAGGGCCTGGCAGAGCCGGACGCTACGGGCCATGTCGGCCCGGCTGAACGGGCTGAGCTCGTCGGTGACCGGGTCCTGGAACCAGAGGTTCGTGACGCCCGAGCCGAATCGCGTCTCTCCGTCACCGAGCCGGAATGCCGCTCGACCGCGGCGATCGAAGATCTCGATCGTCGCCGGTGCCGACTCGATTGCCGCCTCCACCAGTTCCCGGCTGAAGTAGACGCGCTCGCCGTCGACCCGGGCCTGCCCCTTCCGGCATACGTCGCGCGCGCGATCCGAGTCCAGGCGCAGGCCCGACCGGGCAAGGATGGCGAGGGATGCCTCGTGCACGGATTCCCGTTGCGCAGCGCTCAACAGGGACAGCCGGGGCCTCGCGAGATCCTGCGTCACCGTACTACCCCGCTCTCGTCGCCTGCGCGGGGCGCACGCGCGCGAGCACGAACGCTCCGCCGACGAACAACAGCAGCACTGAAAGCATGCCGATGCGCGTGTCGCCCGTGAGGAGCGCCGTGACGCCGACGAGCGTGGGCCCGAGGATCGCGGCGAACTTGCCCATCATGTTGTAGAAACCGAAGAACTCGCCCTGCTTTCCCTCCGGCACCAGCGACGCGTAGTACGAACGCGACAGGGACTGGATGCCGCCCTGCACGAGGCCGATCGTGACCGCGAGCAGGTAGAAATGCTGCACTTCCCGGATCGAATAGGCGCCCACGGTGGCGGCGGCATAGACCGCGATCGCGACGAAGATGCCGTTGCGCGCGCCAATGCGGTCGCCGAGCCAGCCGAATGCCAGGGCTGCCGGAAATCCGACGAACTGCACGATCAGGAGCGCGGCGATCAGGCTTTGCTGCGGGAATCCGAGCGAGAGCCCGTAGTCCACGGCCATCTTGATGATCGTGTTGACGCCGTCGATGTAGAGCCAGTAGGCGAGCAGGAACCAGACCAGGGGGCGGAACCTGCGGACTTCGCGGAGCGTCGTGCGGAACTCCCGCCAGCCGGCCCGCAGCGCGCCGCGCGCCGGGAGGACGCCCGCCGGCTTTTGCTCGCGCACCCAGGCGAGGCACGGTATCGTGAACAGAAGCCACCAGGCCGCGACCATCGGGAATGCGAGGCGCACGGCCTCCTCGGCATCGGCAAGGCCGAAAGCCGACGGCTTGGTCACCATGGCCGTGTTGACGAGCAGCAGCAGCCCGCCGCCGACGTAGCCGACCGAGTAACCGAGGGCCGACACGCGGTTGAACTCCGGCGGCCTTGCAACGTCGACCAGGAGCGCATCGTTGAAAATCACGCCGCCCCAGAAGCCGACGCCCGCGAGCGAATAGACGATGGCAGCCGCCACCCACTCGCCCTGCTCCACCACGTACAGCGCGGCGGTCATGGCCGCACCGAGCAGCGTGAAGAAAGCGAGCAGTCGTACGCGCGCGCCGCCGCGGTCGGCCATGGCGCCGAGCAACGGTGCGGCCAGCGCAATGACGAGGCTGCCGGCGCCACTCAGGATCCCGAGGCGGAAGGTGCTGACCGCGGCTTCCGTGCCGGCACTCCAGTACTGCTTGAAGAAGATCGGGAAGAAGCCCGCCATGACCGTGGTCGCGAACGCGGAGTTCGCCCAGTCGTAGAGCGCCCAGCCGATGACCGGCCGCCGGAACAGCGTGCGCTTCACGCGGCGGCCGCCAGGTGCTCGCGGGTCTCGCGGAATACGAGGTCCGGCCAGCGTTCGATCGTCAGCCCGAGGTTGATGCGCGACGGCGCGAGGTAGACCAGCTTGCCGGCATGGTCGAGCGCGAGGCTGTCGTGCGCGCGCTCGCGGAACTGCTCGAGCTTTTCCTCGTCGCCGCCCGCGATCCAGCGCGCGGTGACCACATTGACCGGCTCGAAGGCGCAGGTCACGCCGTATTCGTCCGCGAGCCGGAACGCGACGACGTCGAACTGCAGCGGGCCCACGGCGCCCAGGATCAGGTCGTTGTTCCGCAGCGGGCGGAACAGCTGCGTCGCGCCCTCCTCGCACAGCTGGTCGAGGCCCTTCTGCAGCGCCTTCATGCGCAGCGGGTCCTTGAGCACGGCGCGACGGAACAGTTCCGGCGCGAAATTCGGGATGCCCGTGAACATCATCGCCTCGCCCTCGGTGAAGGTGTCGCCGATGTTGATGGTGCCGTGGTTGTGCAGGCCGATGATGTCGCCGGCCCAGGCCTCGTCCGCCTGCTGGCGGTCCGCCGCCATGAACGTGAGCGCATCCGCGATGCGCACTTCCTTGCCGAGGCGGACGTGGTGCAGGCGCATGCCGCGGCGGTAGCCTCCGGAGCAGATGCGCAGGAACGCGATGCGATCGCGGTGGCCGGGGTCCATGTTGGCCTGGATCTTGAAGACGAAGCCGCTGAGCGGGGCTTCGTCCGGGGCGACCTCGCGCGTCGTCGTGCGCCTCGGCCGCGGCGGCGGCGCGTGCGCCACGAAGGAGCCGAGCAGCTCCTCCACGCCGAAGTTAGAGATCGCCGAGCCGAAGTGCACCGGCGTCTGCCGGCCGGCGAGGTAGGCCCCGACGTCGAATGCCGGCATGGCGCCGCCTATCAGCTCGACTTCCTCGCGGACCGCGGCTGCCTGCTCGCCCAGGAATTCCGTCGCGGCCGGGCTGCCGAGGCCGTCGATGACCCGGTTGGTGCCGACGCGGCCGCTGCGGGCGCCATCGTAGGAATAGATGCGGTCCTCGCCGAGGTGGTAGATGCCGGTCAGCTCGCGCCCCATGCCGATGGGCCAGGTGACGGGCGCGCACTGGATGCCGAGCACGCGCTCGACCTCGTCGAGCAATTCGACCGGCGACCGCCCGTCGCGGTCCAGCTTGTTGATGAAAGTCATGATCGGCGTGTCGCGCAGCCGGCAGACCTCCATCAGCTTGATCGTGCGCTCCTCGACGCCCTTCGCGCAGTCGATGACCATCAGCGCCGAATCGACCGCGGTGAGCGTCCGGTAGGTGTCCTCCGAGAAGTCCTCGTGGCCCGGCGTGTCGAGCAGGTTGATGATCCGCCCGCGGTACGGGAACTGCATGACCGACGAGGTCACCGAGATCCCGCGCTGCTGCTCGAGGCGCATCCAGTCGGAAGTCGCGTGGCGCGCGGCCTTGCGTCCCTTGACGGTCCCGGCCATCTGGATCGCGCCCCCGAACAGCAGCAGCTTCTCGGTCAGCGTCGTCTTGCCGGCGTCCGGGTGCGAGATGATCGCAAAGCTGCGGCGGCGGTTGATTTCGTCGTTCGGCGTCATGGATGGCATCGCGCGGGGCGCGCGATTGTAGCCGAAACATCAGGGCAGCGTGCCGAGCTCGAGCCGGTAGACCAGCGCGTCCTCGCGACCGTCCTGCGCCTGGTAATAGCCCCGCCGCGTGCCCACGCATTCGAAGCCGAGGCCGTGGTACAGCGCGATCGCTCCGCGGTTGCTGCGGCGCACCTCGAGGAATGCGTCGCGCACGCCCCGGTCGCGCGCATGCGTCAGCAGCGCGACGAGGAGCTCGCGCCCGGTCCCGCGCCGGCGCAGGGCTTCCGCGACGCAGAGGTTCAGCACGTGCGCCTCGCCCGCGCCCATCGACAGCACGCCATACCCGGACACGCCCTCGCTCGTCTCCACGACGACGCAGTGATAGCCCACGCGCAGGCAGTCGGCGAAGATCTGGTCGTTCCACGGGAACGCGTAGGACGCGCGCTCGAGCGCGGCGACCTCCGGCAGGTCGGCCTGCGCCATCGGCCGCAGTCGCCAGCCGGCGACCGCCAGGTCGTCACGCGCCGTGGCCACGAGCGCCTTCCAGCACCTTGAGCGCGATCTTGAGGTCCTCCCACGACTTGGGCTTCTCGCCGGGCGAGCGCAGCAGGTACGCGGGATGGTAGGTCACGACCACCGGTAGGCCGTCGAGGTCGTGCACGCGCCCGCGCAGGCGCGCGAGCGGGAGCTCGGTCCCGAGCAAGCGCTGCGCGGCGATGCGACCGACGCACAGGATGACTTCGGGCGAGACCAGCTCGATCTGCCGCCGCAGGTACGGCAGGCAGCGCCCGGCTTCTTCGTCGCTGGGATCCCGGTTATGCGGCGGCCGGCACTTCAGGACGTTTGCGATGTACACCTCGCGGCGCTCGAAACCGGCGGCGCGCAGCATCGAGTTCAACAGCATCCCGGCGCGCCCCACGAACGGCTCCCCCTGCGGTCCTCCTCGGCTCCCGGCGCCTCACCCACGACCATGAGGCGCGCGCCGCGGTCGCCGGTCCCGAATACCACCTGCGTGCGCGTCTCGCACAGCCCGCACAGGCGGCACTGGCGCACGGTGTCGGCGAGTTCGTCCCAGCCGGGACCCTCCGGAGCGACGGGTACGGGCCGCGCCGGCAGCGACCCGCGGCACGAGGGCCGTGACGCCGAGTGCCTCGAGGGCTTCGAGATGGCGCGCCTGCATCGCTCTAGCCGCCCCCGCCCGCCGCCCCATCGCGCGGCTTGCGGCGCATCTTCATCCAGCTCCAGCCAAGCGGGCCCGACAGGGCATAGAGGCCGAACATCGCGAACAGCACGATGCCGGGGCTGATTGCGATGAGCGCGATGGCGAGCGGCACGAGCAGGAGCTTCGAATAACGCACGCGCTCGCCGGTGGCGCGGTCCTTGAAGCTGCGGTAGGGAAACTTGCTCACCATGAGGAGCGCGGCGAGCAGAGTGATCGCGAAGGCAAGCACCAGGCCCGGCAATCCGGTCACGTCGTATTCGTGCGCGATCGCGACGAAGGCGGCCACGATCGCCGCCCCGGACGGGCTCGGCAGCCCCTCGAAATAGCGCTTGTCCTGCGTGGCCGAGCGCGCGTTGAAGCGGGCGAGGCGCAGGGCGACGGCCGCCGCGTAGAAGAAAGCTGCGATCCAGCCGAAGCGCCACCAGGCCTGCCCGTATTCTGCAATGCGCTCGACGCCCCACTGGTAACAGACGACCGCCGGGGCGAGGCCGAAGGCGACCATGTCAGCGAGGCTGTCGAACTCCTTGCCGAAGGCGGTTTCAGTGCCCATCAGGCGCGCCACCCGGCCGTCGAGGCCGTCGAAGATCATCGCCACGAACACGGCGAGCGAAGCGCGCTCGAAGTTCCCGTCGATCGCGGCGACGATCGCGTAGAAGCCGCCGAACAGGCAGCAGGTCGTCAGCAGGTTCGGCAGCAGGAAGATGCCGCGACGCGTGCGTGTCTCGTTGAGGTCGACTTTCATGCGGCTGACGTGGCAAGGCCGGTGGGCAGCGCCTAAGATACCGCGCTTTGGGACCGGCGACACCCGCCGCCCGGTGGTGAGCCATGCGCCTGTCCGAATACCCGATCCAGAGCCTCAAGGAAGTCCCGGCGGAAGCCGAGATTGTGAGCCACCGTCTGATGCTGCGCGCCGGCCTGGTCCGACGCCTGGCGGGCGGCCTCTATTCCTGGCTGCCCATGGGCCTGCGCGTCCTGCGCAAGGTCGAGCGCGTGATCCGCGAGGAGATGAACCGCGCCGGCGCGCTCGAGATCTCGATGCCGGTCGCGCAGCCTGCGGAGCTGTGGATGGAGTCGGGCCGCTGGGACAAGTTCGGGCCCGAACTGCTCCGGTTCAAGGACCGCCACGACCGCGACATGGTGCTCGGCCCCACCCACGAAGAAGTCGTCACCGACCTCGCGCGCCGCGAGCTCAAGAGCTACCGCCAGCTGCCGGTCAACTTCTACCAGATACAGACCAAGTTCCGCGACGAGATCCGCCCGCGTTTCGGCGTGATGCGCGCGCGCGAGTTCGTCATGAAGGACGCCTACAGCTTCCATGCCGACGAGGCGTCGCTCGCCGAGGGCTACCGCAGGATGTACGACGCCTACAGCGCGATCTTCACCCGCCTCGGCCTGCGCTTTCGCGCGGTGCACGCCGACACCGGCGCCATCGGCGGCAGCGCATCGCAGGAATTCCACGTGCTCGCCGACTCGGGCGAGGACGCGATCGTGTTCTCGGACGGTGACGACTACGCCGCCAACCTGGAGCTCGCCGCGGCCTTGCCGCCCCGCACGTCGCGCCCGGCCGCGGCCGAATCAATGCGCGAGGTCTCGACGCCGAACGCGCGCACCATCGCCGACGTCGCGAAGCTGCTCGGGCTGGCGCCCGCGCGCCTGCTCAAGACACTTGTCGTCGAGGGCGCGGACGGCGGCCTCGTGGTCCTGCTGCTGCGCGGCGACCACGAATTGAACGTGCTGAAGGCCGGCAAGCTCGCGGCCGTGGCGAAGCCGCTGCGCATGGCGGACGCGGGGCGGATCGCTTCCGCCTTCGGCAGCGAACCGGGATTCCTCGGGCCCGTGGGACTGCGGCTGGCCGTGGTCGCCGACCACGCGGCCGCTGCGCTCGCGGACTTCGTGTGCGGCGCGAACAAGCCGGATGCGCACCTCGCGGGCGTCAACTGGGGGCGCGACCTGCCCGAGCCCGCGACCGCGGACCTGCGCAACGTCGTCGACGGCGACCCCAGCCCGAAGGGTCCGGGGACGCTGTCGATCGCGCGCGGCATCGAGGTCGGGCACATCTTCCAGCTCGGCTGCAAGTACAGCGAGGCCATGAAGGCCAGCGTGCAGGATGAGCAGGGCCGCGATATCGCGATGCACATGGGCTGCTACGGCATCGGCGTCACGCGCATCGTGGCGGCGGCCATCGAACAGAACCACGACGATCGCGGCATCGCCTGGCCGGCCCCGCTCGCGCCGTTCGACGTCGTCATCGTGGGGCTCAACTGGGAAAAGTCCGCGCCAGTGCGCGACGCCGCCCTCGCCCTCTACCGCGAGCTCGGCGAGGCCGGGTTCGATGTCCTGCTCGATGACCGAGACGCACGCCCCGGGGTCAAGTTCGCGGACGCCGAGCTGTTCGGCATCCCGCACCGCATCGTCGTCTCGGACCGCGGCCTCGCTGCGGGACGGCTCGAATACCGCCACCGGCGCGCCGAGGCCAATGAAGAGTTTCCGCAGGCGGACGCCGCCGCCTTCCTGCGCGGGCGCGCAGCGGCCGGATGATGCGGGACCGCGCCGGGAGGACGCGAGCCGCGCGCATCCTGGCTGCCGCGGTGGCTGCGCTCGCGCTGTCGCCAGCGGCGCGGGCCGAGCGCCAGAAGGACCCGGGCCTGCGCGAGGTGATTGCGGCGGCCATCAAGTCAACGGCCTGTTTCGAGGACAAGTACGACGACGTCGTCTGGTACGCGCTGATGCAGCCGCGGGTCGAGATGCGACTGCGGGCGCAACCCGCGGACCTCAGGCTCGGCGACGACCTCAAGAAAGCCGCGGAGCGCATCCTGCGCGCGGTGCATTGCGAGTCCAGCAAGCACACGATGCTGCGCGACCGGCCCCAGCTCGTGCTCGCCGTGATCGATGTCGAAAGCGCCTTCGACCCGTTCGCCGTGTCGTCCGCGGGCGCCGTCGGCCTCATGCAGGTCATGCCGTTCTGGCCGACCGAGCTCGGCCTCTCGCGCAAGGACCTGATCGACGTCGAGCTCAACATCCGAATGGGCACGAGCATCCTCGCCTACTACCTCGAGCGCGAGAAAGGCAACTACACGCGCGCGCTCGGACGCTACAACGGCAGCCTCGGGCGCCGGGAATACCCCGACCTGGTGCTCGGCCGCCTCAACTCGCGCTGGCGGCGCTAGCGGACCAGGAAGCCCTCGGGCCATTCCCTCGAGGCGGGATCGATGATCTCGACCTCGACCGCGTCGACCCGCGCCATGGGCGGTCCCGTGTGCAGCCACTCGAGGAGGGCCGCGAGCGCCGGTGAAGAGCCGGCCGCGTAAACCAGCACCGTGCCGTCCGGGCAGTTTTCCGCCAGCCCGCGGAGGCCGAAGGCCGCGGCGCGTTCGGCGGTGCTCGCGCGGAACCAGACGCCCTGGACGCGCCCGCGCACGAGGGCGCGACGCGCCGCTTCGATCGATGCCCTAGAATCCATGCTGACCGAGTCTGTACAGACCCTGGAACGAAGGCAAGGCGATGGCGGACATCCTCGTGCTCTATTACAGCCGCCATGGCGCCACCGCCGAACTCGCGCGACAAGTGGCGCGCGGCGTCGACGGCGTTGCCGGTTGCGGCGCCCGCCTGCGCACGGTGGCCCCGCTTGCCGCCACGGTCAGCGGGGCCGCGCCCGCGGATGGCGCCGCCCTGGCGACGCACGACGACCTGCGCGAATGCGCCGGGCTCGTGCTCGGCAGCCCTGTCAGATTCGGCAACATGGCGGCGCCGCTCATGGCTTTCTTCGACGGCACGTCGAGCCTCTGGCTCACGGGCGTGCTGGCCGGCAAGCCCGCCGGCGCCTTCTCTTCGGGCAGCACCATGCACGGCGGCCAGGAAACGACGCCGCTCGGGATGCTGCTGCCGCTCCTGCACCACGGCATGCTGATCGTCGGGCTGCCGTTCACGGAACCCGCGTTGTCGGAAACCTCGGGTGGCGGGACGCCGTACGGCGCGAGTCGCGTCGTGCGCGACGGCGAGAAGCGTGCGCTCTCGGACGAGGAACGCAAGCTGGCTCAGGCGCTCGGCGCGCGTGTCGCGACCATCGCGCTCGCCCTCCGCGGCCGATGAGCGGACCGGCGCGGATCGCGCGAGGCGCCGCCCTCGCAGCCTGGCTCGTCCTTGCCGGCTCGGTCGCACTGTGGACGGCTTCGAGCGCCGGCATCGGGATCGCCACGACGCTCCTCGCCGGCCTGCCGCTGCTGTTGCCCCTGCCCGGGCTCCTTCGCGGCACGCAACGGACGCTGCGCGCGGCGCCGATGGCGCTCGCGCCGGCGCTCGCACTCGCGATCACCGAATTCCTCGTCAATCCCGCGGCACGGCCGGTTGCGGGCGCGACCCTCGCGCTAGTGCTCGCGGCATTCGCGGGGATACTGGCGGCGCTGCGCACCCTGCCGCGGGAATGATTCAGGCCGCCCCGCGCGCGAGCCAGTCGCGCACGAACGGCACGGTGAGCCGGCGCTGCGCGGCCAGCGATTCCGAGTCGAGCGCATCGAGCATCCGGCACAACGTCGCGAAGTCGCGCGGAGCGCGGCGGGTCAGGAAGGCGAGCGTCTCGTCGGGCAGCTCGAGGCCGCGACGCTCCGCGCGGCGTCGCAGGGCTCCGGCCTGTTCCGATTCCGCGAGCGGCTCGAGGCGGTGGACCTCGGAGGCGGCCAGCCGCGATGCGAGGTCCGGCAGGCGCACCGCGGTTGCCGCCGGGCTGCCGGCGGACGCCATCGCGAGGCCGTGCCCCTGTTCGGCGAGGCCGTTGTAGAGCGTGAAGATCGCGGCCTCGAAGGCCGCATCGCCCGCGACCGCGTCGATGTCGTCGAGCGCAACCAGGGCGAGTTGCTCGAAGCCGTCGAGCAGCTGCGGACCGTCCGCGCGCAACTGTGCGAGCGGCAGGTAAGCGGCGGCACGCCCAAGGCGTCCCGCCTCGGCGCAAGCGGCCTGCAGCAGGTGACTGCGGCCCGATCCCGGGGGTCCGTACATCCAGACCGGCGCGAATGTCGAGCCCTGCGCCAGCCGGCTGAGCGCCTCCATGGCTGCAGCATTCGCGCCAGTGGTGAACGTCTCGAAGCGCAGCGAGACGCCGAGCTGGACGCCGAGTGGCAGCTGCCGCACGGCGTCAGGCTGCGCCGCGCCGGGCGCGGCTCACCGCGATCGCCTTGCGGACGTACGTGAGCACGTAGTCGACACCGCTGACGACCGTGGTCACGAGCACGCATGCGCCGAGGCCCTGCACCATCCAGTCCGGGAGATCGCGGAAAGCCGCCTGCCAGACGACCGCGATCACGTACAGGAGCTGGACCAGCGTGTTGAGCTTCGATGGCCAGGTCGGGCGGCCCTCGACCGGCCCGAACAGCCACTTGTAGATGACGGCGCCGCCGGCGATCACGATGTCGCGCGCGACCGCGACGGCAGCGAGCCAGACCGGCACCAGGCCGATCGCCGCCAGCGTGATGAACACGCTGACCAGCAACAGCTTGTCCGCCAGCGGGTCGAGCCACTTGCCGACTTCCGACGTCCATCCGAAAGTCTTGGCGAGATAGCCATCGAGCATGTCCGAAACCGCCGCGATCGCGAACAGGACCAGCGTGTGGTCGTAACGACCTTCGGCCAGCAGCACCACGATCGGGACGGTCAGCGCGATGCGTAGCAGGCAGATGAAGTTCGGGACCGTGGCAAGCTTCATGGCGCCAGCGCGTAGATCAGGCGTCCCGCGTCGACCGGCGCAAGCCGCCCGTCGCGCAGGATCGCCTGGTTGAGCGCGTCCGGGTCGCCGCGCACGTTGACGCGAAACGACACCGAATCGGCATTGACTTCGTCGACGGCGACGCCGCGCACCGGCGCGAGCTTCGCGAGCGCGCGCAACGTCGCGGCATACGCCTCGAGCGTCGCGATCCCGGTGACCGTGACGGTGTGCTCGCTGCGCTGCGAGGCGCCCTGGGAGGCATAGACGCCGGCATAGCGCTCGGCCGCGAGTGCCGGGCCCGCCTCCAGTCCTCCCGCGCCGCCGCCCGAGACGCCGGCCGCGGTGAGCGTCCATTCCACGTCGTAGGTGCCGGCGGCCGACTGGCGTGCGCGGCCGATGAGCACGCCGTCCGCGCCGTAGCGTCGCGCCGCATCCACGAGCGCATCGTGATTGCCCGACCACGCCTGCTGCATCGCGCGCACCAGGTCGTCGCCCGCGTCAGGCCAGGCGAGCGGCAGTCCATGGCGTGCGGCGCTCGCATCGACGCTCTCCTTCTCCGCGCTGGTGTCGCTCGCGGACACCAGTGCGCGGCGGCCCCCGCCACGATCGAGCGCGAGCCAGACCAGGGTGACCGGCCGCTCGTTCCCCCAGAACGCGAGGCCGGAAGCGTCCACGGCATTCTCGATCGCCGGTCCGTTAAAGCTGACGGCGAGCTGGCTGCCTGCCGCGCGCCGGAAGCTGGTGACGTAGCGAGAGGCCTGCGACACGAGCGGCGCGAGGTTTGGCAGGTCCGGAGCGTCGGCCCGGCCGGTGACCCGGGTGAGGACGGCACGCATGGCCTCGCGGAAGGCCGAGTCGTTGTCGCCCGTGTACGGGACGGTCACCGAATACAGGTCGCCGAGCGGCTCGGCCTGGACGGGCAACGCCAGCAGGGCGAATGCCAGGGCGGCGAGCCAGGTGCGACATCGTCGCGGGAGGCCGGGGTCGGGGCGTGCGCTCACGCTACAATAGTACACCGCCCGCCGGACGGGCCCGTCGGACCAGGCCCGATTTCCCGAGATGACAGAACGACCCTCGCTGACCTACCGGGACGCCGGCGTGGACATCGATGCCGGCGAGGAACTCGTCGAGCGCATCAAGCCGCGCGTCGCGCGAACGCACCGCCCGGAAGTGCTGGCCGGAATCGGCGGATTCGGCGCCATGATCGAAATCCCGGAGGGCCGCTGGAAAAAGCCGGTCCTGGTCGCCGGCACCGATGGCGTCGGAACGAAACTTCGCCTCGCGATCGACGCCGGGCTGCATGACGGCATCGGCCAGGACCTGGTCGCCATGTGCGCGAACGACGTCGTGGTCCAGGGCGCGGAGCCCCTCTTCTTCCTCGACTATTACGCGACGGGGCGCCTCTCGGTGGATGTCGCGGAACGCGTCATCGCCGGCATAGCCGACGGCTGTGTGCTGGCGGGTTGCGCCCTGGTCGGCGGCGAGACCGCCGAGATGCCGGGCATGTATCCCGAAGGTGACTACGACCTCGCCGGATTCTGCGTCGGCGTCGTAGAACGCGACCGGATCATCGACGGGCGACGCACGCGCGCCGGGGATGCCGTCGTCGGCCTCGCCTCCTCCGGTCCGCACTCGAACGGTTACTCGCTGATCCGCCGCCTGCTCGCCGAAACCGGCGCGGACACCTCGATGCGCATCGGAGGGGCGCGGCTCATCGATGCCCTGATGGCGCCGACGCGCATCTACGTGAAGCCATTGCTCGCGCTCGCCGCGGCGATGGACGTTCACGGATTTGCGCACATCACCGGCGGCGGGCTCACCGACAACGTGCCGCGCGTGCTGCCGGACGGCCTGGGCGTCAGGCTCGATTCCGGTGCCTGGCGCCGCGAGCCGGTCTGGGACTGGATCCAGGCGAGCGGCCGCATCAGCGATGCGGAGATGTACCGCACCTTCAACTGCGGCATCGGCATGGTGGTCATCGTCGCGCGCGGCGCGGCCGAAGCCGCGCTCGCGCGGCTGGGTGCCGCCGGCGAGCGGGCCGCCATCATCGGCGAGGTCGTTGCAGGCACGGGCGTGCAGATCGGCTGATGGCGCTGCCGTTCGCCGTGCTGATCTCCGGGCGCGGCAGCAACATGCTGGCGCTCGAGCGCGCGACCCGCGACGGACGCATCGACGGCCGCATCGCCGCGGTGATCTCCGATCGCGCGGACGCCGCCGGACTCGAGGCGGCACGCGGCCTCGGCCTCACGGCGGCGGTCGTCGCGCCGGCGCCGGGCGAGAGCCGCGAGTCCCACGGTCGGCGGCTGGCCGAAGCGGTCCATGCGAGCGGCGCCGGGCTCGTCGCACTCGCGGGTTACATGCGGATACTGGACGGGGGTTTCGTGCGCGGCTTCGAGGGACGGCTCCTCAACATCCATCCCGCCCTGCTGCCGGCTTACCGGGGCCTGCACACGCACCGGCGCGCGCTGGAAGCGGGCGACCCCAGGCACGGCTGCACGGTCCATTTCGTCGTCGAGGAACTCGATGCCGGGCCGGCAGTCATTCAGGGCAGGCTCGCGGTCCGGCCCGCCGAGGATGAAGGGTCGCTTTCAGCCCGCGTTCAGCGACTCGAGCACATTGTCTATCCGCGCGCGGTGGGCTGGTTCGCCGCCGGCAGGCTCGAATGCCGCGACGGCGGGGCCTGGATCGACGGGGTCCCGGCAGGACCCGTCGTCGTCGAGGAGGAGAATTGAAGGCCATGGTCATCGGCGTGCTGGCGATGCTTGCAGCGGCGCCTGCGGCCGCCGAAGGCGCGCTCGCGCCTTTCGTTGCCGAGTACGACGTCCGCTACGGCCGCATGGCGGTCGGCACCAGCCGCACGGAACTCACTGGTGCGGGCGCCGAATGGACGCTGGAAACTACCTCGGTCGCGAGCGGCTTCGCGCGCGTGATCGCCGCGGGCATGCTCAGGCAGCGCTCCGAGTTCGAGCTGGTCGCGGACGGACCCCGCCCCCGGCGATACGCATTCGACGACGGCACCGACCGCACCGGCCGCGACGTTGCGCTGGAATTCGACTGGCGCGCCGGGCGCGTGCGCGGCACCGCCGAGGACGCGGCCGTGGACCTCGCGACGGTCGCCGGCCTCCAGGATGCGGCGTCGATGCAAGCGCTGGTGCTCGAGCGGCTGCGCACCGGCCGCGAGCCCGGCACGATCGCGATGATCGAGAAGGACAAGGTCAAGTATTACCGCTACACGCTGCTGCGCCGCGAAACCCTGAAGACCGCCGTCGGCGACGTCGAGACCGTCGTCTACCGGAGCGCACGCGACGGCTCGGACCGCGAAACGCTGACATGGCACGCGCCGAAGCTCGGCTTCGCCGCGGTACAGGCAGAGCAGCGCGTTGGCGGAAAGCGCGGCTTCCAGTCCTACATCAGGAGCTACCGCGCGGGATCCTAGGTACGCGGCAACGTGACGCCCTTCTGCCCCTGGTACTTTCCGCCGCGGTCCTTGTACGAGGTCTCGCAGACCTCGTCCGACTCGAAGAACAGGAACTGCGCGACGCCCTCGTTCGCGTAGATGCGCGCCGGCAGCGGCGTCGTGTTCGAGAACTCCAGCGTCACGTGCCCTTCCCACTCCGGCTCGAGCGGCGTCACGTTCACGATGATCCCGCAGCGCGCATACGTGCTCTTGCCCAGGCAGACCACCATGACGTTGCGCGGGATGCGGAAATACTCGACCGTGCGCGCCAGCGCGAACGAGTTCGGCGGGATGATGCAGACCTCGCCGTCGAAGTCGACGAAGTTCTTCGGGTCGAAGTGCTTGGGATCGATGATGGTCGAGTTTATGTTCGTGAAGATCTTGAACTCGCGCGCGCAGCGCACGTCGTAGCCGTAGCTCGACGTGCCGTACGAGACGATTTTCTGCCCGCCGGCCGTGCGGACCTGGCCCGCCTCGTACGGCTCGATCATGCCCTCCGCGGCCCTGCGGCGGATCCACGTGTCCGACTTGATCGTCATTCCTCCCCCTCGATTCGGATGGTTGGCATCGTGACCGCGCCCCGGAGCGCACTGGCGGCGAGCGCGCCGGCGGCGCGGCGCGCAATCGCGTGGAACGCCATCGCGACCGCAGACCCCGGCTCCGCGACGACGGTCGGCCGCCCCGAGTCCGCCTGCTCGCGGATCGCGCCGTCGAGCGGCAGCTCGCCCAGCAGGGTCGTCTGGTAGCGCGCGGCGAGCGCGCTTCCGCCGCCGGAGTCGAAGATGTGGGATTCGTGGCCGCAGGCGGGGCATCGGTGCAATCCCATGTTCTCGACGATGCCGAGCACCGGCACGCCGACCTTGCGGAACATCTGCAGTCCCTTGCGGGCATCCAGCAGCGCGATCTCCTGCGGTGTCGTGACGATGACGGCGCCCGAGACCGGGACCCGCTGGGTCAGCGTGAGCTGGATGTCGCCCGTGCCCGGCGGCATGTCGACGACCAGGTAGTCGAGCTCGCCCCAGCGCGTGTCCGCGAGCATCTGGGCGAGCGCCTGCGTCACCATCGGCCCGCGCCAGGCCATGGGCTGGTCGGAATCGACCAGGAACCCGATCGACATCACGGGCAGGCCGTGGCCGCGGGGCGGATCGAGCGTCTTGCCATCGGTCGTCGTCGGACGCTGCCCCTGCAGCCCCATCATCCGGGGCATGCTCGGACCGTAAATGTCCGCGTCGAGCAGCCCGACGCGGGCGCCCTGCGCCGCCAGGGCGAGGGCGAGATTGGCGGCGACGGTGGACTTGCCGACGCCACCCTTGCCGGAAGCGACCGCGATGACGTTGGCGACCTGTGGCAAGGGCCGCTGGCGCGGATCGGCGATGAAAGCCGGTATGCGCGCGGCGATCTCGTATCGGGGCGTGTCGCGGATCCCTTCCGCCGCGAGCATGGCGTCGAGCGCGCGGGACAGTGCGTCCTCGTAGCCGCCGACCGGAAAGCCAAGGACGATGCGCACCACCGGTCCCTGCGGGCCCGGGATCACGGATTCGATGGCGCCGGCGTCGGCCAGCGTCATCCCGAGATTGGGCTCGAGGTATCGCCCGAGCGCGGTCTTCAGCGAATCCAGCGGATCGGGGGGCATGGGTTCATTCCAGTCGGGGGGCGGAATTGTAGCCGAAGGCCTGCTGCCGGCCGGGGCCGGGAGGCGCTATGGCATACTGACTGCTCGGGATGTGCTGGGGCCATCCTGCCAATAAAAGCCGGAGTCGGATGGGAATTTTCGGAGGCTACCGGGCGGATCGCCTCATCGCGGAGGTACGCGAAAGTGGCGACCCGACCAGCGCAAAGGCGAAGGCGGCCCTGACCAGGCTCCAGAGCCTGGGCCAGAACGCCATCAAGCCGATCGTCGACGCGCTATCGACCGCGGACAAGCGGGAAACGATGGCGTTCGCCGAGGCCCTGACGCCGCTCATCGACAACAAGTCCTTCCCGCTGTTTGCGCAAGCGCTGGCGGAGGAGAACCCGCGCGCGGTCGCGGCCGTCGCCTGGGCGCTGGCCTCGTCGCGGAACTATTCGCCCGGCTTGCTGCTCGACTTGCTGCAGCATCCCGGCATCTCCAAGCCCGCCGTCCTCGACGTGATCGGGGCGCAGAAGAACCGCTTCAACCTGCGGGAGCTCCTGAACGCGGCCTATAACCAGGATCCCAACGAGAAGGCCGCCCTTTTCCGGATCGCGGGCGAGCTCGTGGACACGGACTCCGTCGACGAACTGATCTCGCGCGTCGAAGGCAAGGACACCATCGCGCGCACCCACATCATTTCGATGCTCGCCCGGTTCGACACGCCCAAGGTGCGTGCGGCGCTGCAGCAGACACTCAAGGACCCGAACAAGCTGGTTCGCGCGGCCGCCCTGCGGGCGATCGCGAGCGGCAGCGGCGAGACCGATCCGTCGACGATCGCGCCGCTGCTGCGCGACCCCGACATCGACGTCCAGAACCCGGCGATCGAGATCCTGTGCCGCAGCAAGCACCCGGATACGATTCGCCACCTGGTGGAAGTATTGAAGGACGAGTCGGAGGGGGCGCGCCGGGCCGCGGTCGAGGTGCTGAACGTCGTCGGCGACGAGAGCTCGGTCAAGTTCCTGTTGAAGGCCATCCGCGACGCCGACTGGTGGGTCCGGAGCCGGGCGGCGGATGCGCTCGGCAAGATCGGAGGCCCGACCGTCATCACCGCGGCGCTCCAGCTCGTCTCCGACAAGGACGAGGAGGTGCGCCGCACCGCGATCGAGATCCTCAACCAGACCCGCGACGATCGCGCCCTCTCCTACCTGATCGAAGCGACCCGGGACCAGGACTGGTGGGTCTGCGAGCGCGCGGTCGACGCGCTCGGGTCCATGGGCAACAAGAACGCCGTGCCGCGGCTGCTCGAGATGCTGAAGTCAAATCCCAAGTCGGTGCCCACCGTGGTGCGCGCGCTCGGCAAGATCGGCGACGCCTCGGCCACCGAGGGCGTCTTGCAGTCGCTCGACCACAGCGAGACCGACATCCGCGTCGAGGGCATGTCGGCGCTGGCGCGCCTCGCCGACGACAGGTCCATCGACGCGGTGCGCGAGAAGATCCTGCCGTTCACCACGCTCTCCGACCAGACGCTCGCCGGCGCCGCGCAGCGGGCGATCTCCGAGCTCGACGCGCGCTTCGGCACTTCTTCCGTGCTGGCGGCGCCGGGCACGCTGACGCAGGCGGCCGCGGCCGCCGCGCGCCGACCAGCAGCGCACGATGCTGATCGAGTCCGTCGACGTGTCCGCGATCATGAAGAAGGCCGAGGCGCTGCAGCGGCTCGACATCGCGACGCTGAAGCCGGGCGACATGCTGGAAGGCCGCTACAAGTACATCGAGCGCATAGGCCGCGGCGCCTTCGGCACCGTGCTGTTGATGGAGGACACCGTCGTCGACGAGCAACTGGTGCTCAAGTTCCTGAACCCGAGCATCGCGCAGGACGAGGAGATGATGCAGCGCTTCGTGCACGAGCTGCGCTACAGCCGCAAGATCACGCACCCGAACGTGATCCGCATTTACGACTTCCTGCACATCCGCGGCAACTACGCGATCTCGATGGAGTACTTCCCGTCGCACACGCTCGGCGGCGAGGTGCTGGACGGCAAGCCGCTCCCGCTGCGCCGCGCCGTGCGCCTCGGCATGGACGTCGCGAAAGGCATGTCGGTCGCGCACGCCGTCGGCATCGTGCACCGCGACCTGAAGCCCGCGAACGTGCTGATCAACGACGAGGGGGTCGTCAAGATCGTGGACTTCGGCGTCGCGGCCGCCCAGCACCTCGGCGACACGCAGCTGACCAAGACCGGCTACGTGATCGGCTCGCCGAAGTACATGGCGCCGGAACAGATCCTCGGCAAGAAGGTGGATGAGCGCGCCGACATCTATTCGCTGGGCGTGATCCTCTACGAGATGACGACCGGCACGCCGCCCTACCACCGCGGCGACCACATGTCCGTCATGTACCAGCACGTGCAGGGGCGTGCGCGGCCCGCGATCGAGCTCAACCCCGCGCTCCCCCGGGAGATGTCCGAGCTGATCATGAAGTGCATGGCGCTCGACAAGGAGAAGCGCTTCGCGAGCATGGACGAGGTCGGTGTGGCGCTCGAACGCTTCTTGTGATTCACTCGCCGCGCAATGCCGCGCATCGACGCATTCCTCAAGCTGGGTGCCACCCAGGGCTGCTCTGACGTCCACCTTGCCGTCGGCGTCCCGCCAATGCTGCGAATGAACGGCGACCTGGTCCCGATCCGCTTCCGCGAACTCGCCGCCCCGGAGCTGGAGGCGTATGTCACCGAGATCCTCTCGCGCAATCTCGCGGAGCGGTTCCGCGCGGGTCAGGACGTGGACTTCTCCTACGTGTCCGAGGACGGCGGCCGCTTCCGCGTCAACGTGTTCCGCAAGGACTCCGGCGTCGGCGCCGTGTTCCGGACGATCCCGGCCGAGGTGCCGACCCTCGACTCGCTCGCGCTGCCGCCGATCGTCAGGAAGCTGTGCGACTACCACCAGGGTATGGTGCTGGTGACGGGGTCGACCGGGACCGGCAAGTCGACCACGCTCGCGGCGATGATCGACCTGCTGAACACGACCCGGAAGCTCAACATCATCAGCCTCGAGGACCCGATCGAGTTCGTCCATCGCAGCAAGCAGAGCCAGGTGGTGCAGCGCGAGCTCGGCACCCACCTGCCGTCGTTCGCCGAGGGGGTTCGCGCGGCGATGCGCGAGGATCCCGACGTGATCCTCGTCGGCGAGATGCGCGACGCTGAAACCATCTCGATGGCGATGACGGCGGCGGAGACCGGGCACCTGGTGCTCGGGACGCTGCACACGACCAGCGCGGTGAAGACGATCGACCGGATGATCGACGCGCTTCCCGCCGACGAGCGCGAGCAGACCAAGACCTTCCTCGGGCAGGGCCTGATCGCGGTGATCACGCAGGTGCTCGTCAAGCGCCCGGAGGGCCGCGGGCGGCGGGCGGTCTGCGAGGTGATGATGATGAACAAGGCGATCGCGAAGCTGATACAGACCGACCAGTCCCACCAGATTCCCGCGCAGCTCCAGACCGGGAAGGACGTCGGGATGGAGCTGCTCGACCAGGCGCTCATGCGCGCCATCCGCGCCAAGGAAATCGATCCGGACGACGCCTACCTGTACGCAAGCGACAAGAAGCTCTTCTCGAAGCACGTCGTGGACCGGAGCCTCCTGCCGCGTTTCGAGACGCTCGAGTAGGGCGCGTCTTGCCCAAGATCGACGAATTCCTGGAGGACGTCCTCAAGAAGGACGGCTCGGACCTGCACTTCATGGCAGGGGACCCGCCGCGGATACGGCAGTACGGCAAGCTCGCCCCGCTGCGGACCGAGCGCCTGTCCACGGATTTCGTCCGCGAGGCGATCTACGAGATCATGCCGCGCAAGGCGCTCGACCGGCTCGAGACGCGCGACGGCACCGACTTCGCCTACACGCTGGGCACGCTGGCGCGCTTCCGCGTCAACGTGCTGCGGCACCTGAACGGCATGGGCGCGGTGTTCCGCGCCATCCCGTCCCAGGCGCAGACCCTCGAGCAGCTCAAGATGCCCGATGCGGTCAGGAACCTCGCCAAGGTGTCGAGCGGCATGATCCTCGTGACCGGCAAGACCGGCTCGGGCAAGTCGACGACGCTGGCCGCGATGATCGACGACATCAACTCGCGCCTCAAGGGCCACATCCTCACGATCGAGGACCCGATCGAGTTCGTGCATCCGCGCAAGAACTGCCTGATCAGCCAGCGGGAGATCGGCGCGCACGCGGCTTCTTTCGCCTCGGCGCTGCTGTCGGCCCTGCGCGAGGATCCCGACGTGATCCTGGTCGGCGAGCTTCGTGACCTCGAGACGATCTCGACCGCCATAACCGCCGCCGAGATGGGCATCCTCGTGATGGCGACGCTGCACACGAATGGCGCGGCGGCCACCGTGGACCGCATCGTGAACGCCTTTCCTGCGGACAAGCAGAGCCACGTGCGCACCATGCTGTCGACCTCGCTGCGTGGCGTCGTCTCGCAGCAGCTCATCCCCCGCAAGGGCTCGCCCGGCCGCGTGGCGGCACTCGAGGTCCTCGTGAACACGCCCGCGGCCGCGAACCTGATCCGCCAGGGCAAGATCGACCAGCTCGAGACGACGATGCAGGCCGGGGCGGCCGCCGGCATGCGCACCATGGACTCTGCGATCGAGCAGCTCCACGAGCAGGGCCTGATCAGCGGGCGCTCGGCCTACGAAAAGGCCATCAACAAGGCCCGGTTCGAGGCACTGCGCGAGCAGGACTGATGCGCCGCATCCTGGTCACCAGCGCCCTGCCCTACGCGAACGGGCCGACCCACCTCGGGCACATGACCGAGACCATCCAGTGCGACATCTGGGTGCGGGCGATGAAGCTCGCGGGCCACGAGGTCGTCTACGTCTGCGCCGACGACACGCACGGGACGCCGATCATGCTCAAAGCCGAGGCCGAGGGCATCACGCCGGAGGCGCTGATCGGCAAGGTCGGCGCCGAGCGGCGCGCCGACTTTGCCGCATTCGGCATCGGCTTCGACAACTACTACACGACGCATTCCGAGGAGAATCGCCGGCTCACCGTGCGGATGTACGAGGCGCTCGTGAAAGCGGGCCACATCACCCGCCGCAGCGTCCGCCAGGCCTTCGACGAGAAGGCCGGCATGTTCCTGCCGGACCGCTACGTCAAGGGCACCTGCCCGCGCTGCGCGACGCCGGACCAGTACGGCGACAGCTGCGAGAACTGCGGCGCCACCTATTCGCCGTCGGACCTGGTCGACCCGCTGTCGGTCGTCAGCGGCACGCGTCCCGTGGAGCGCGAGTCGGAGCACATCTTCTTCCGCCTCGGGAACTTCGAGGCCGATGCTGCGCGCAGTGGACCCGCTCGGGCGCGCTGCAGGACGCCGTCGCCAACAAGCTGGACGAATGGTTCGATGCGGGCCTGCGCGACTGGGACGTGTCGCGCGACGCGCCCTATTTCGGCATCGAGATCCCGGATGCGCCGGGCAAGTATTTCTACGTGTGGCTGGACGCGCCGGTCGGCTACATGGCGAGCTTCCACAACCACTGCAGCCGCCATGGCCTGGACTTCGAGGCCTGGTGGAAGCCGGGCAGCGACTGCCGAGCTGCACCACTTCATCGGCAAGGACATCCTGTACTTCCACTCGCTGTTCTGGCCCGCGACCCTGGAGGGCGCGGGATTCCGCAAGCCGACGGCCGTGCACGCGCACGGCTTCCTGACCGTCAACGGCGAGAAGATGTCGAAGTCGCGCGGCACGTTCGTCACCGCGCGCCGCTACCTCGACCACCTGCCGCCCGACTACTTCCGCTACTTCCTCGCGGCCAAGCTCGGGCCCGGCCTCGAGGACATCGACATGAACCTCGAGGAGTTCGCGACGCGCATCAATTCGGACCTCGTCGGCAAGCTCGTCAACATCGCGAGCCGCTGCGCCAGCTTCATCCACCGCGGCTACGGCGGGATGCTGGCGGCCGAATTGCCCGAACCCGGCCTCTACCGTGAGTTCGTCGATGCGGGGGCCGGCATCGTCGAGGCCTGGGAGTCGCTCGAGTTCGCCGCCGCCGTGCGCGAGGTCATGGCGCTCGCCGACCGCGCCAACCTCTACATCGACCGCCAGAAGCCCTGGCTCGCGGCCAAGGACCCGGCGCGCGCCGCCGAGGTGCAGGCCGTCTGCACCCAGGGCATCAATCTCTTCCGCGCCCTGATGGCGTACCTCAAGCCCGTGCTGCCGGCGACGGCCGAACGCGCCGAGGCGTTCCTGGGCTCCGGCGTCGCGCACTGGCGCGACGTCGAGACGCCGCTGCTCGGCGCGAGGATCAACGAATACCAGCCGCTCGCGACCCGGGTCGACGCCGCGAACGTGCAGAAGCTCCTGGAGATGCCAATGCCCCACGACAGAAACGCCCGCCGCTCATCGCAGCACCCGCGCAGGATCACGCCCGAGGATTTCCAGCGCATCGACCTGCGCGTCGCGCGCGTCGAGACCGCGGAATTCGTCGAGGGCGCGGACCGCCTGCTGAAGCTCGGCGTCGACCTCGGCGGCGAACGCCGCACCGTGTTTGCCGGGATCCGCGGCGCCTACGAGCCCGCGGCGCTGGTGGGCCGCCACGTCGTCGTGGTCGCGAACCTCAAGCCGAAGAAGATGCGCTTCGGGACGTCGGAAGGCATGGCGCTCGCCGCCTCGGACGACGAGGGCCTTTTCCTCCTCTCGCCGGACGCCGGCGCCAGGGCCGGCATGAAAGTCAGCTGAGGACAGCGTGTCCACCGCGGACGATCTCGCGCAGCGAATCGACGCGCTGCTGCCGCAGACGCAGTGCCGCCGCTGCGGCTTCGACGCCTGCCGGCCCTACGCAGACGCCCTGGCCCGCGGCGAGACCGAGCTCAATCGCTGCCCGCCCGGCGGGACGACCTGATCGCGGAGCTCGCGGCCCTGCTCGGCCGACCGGCGCTTGCGCTAGACCCAGCCTGCGGGATGGAGGCGCCGCCGCTCGTCGCCTTCATCGACGAACCGGCCTGCATCGGCTGCGCGCGCTGCCTGCCGCCCTGCCCGACGGACGCGATCATCGGCGCACGCAAGCGCCTGCATGCCGTCATCGCCGCCGATTGCAGCGGCTGCGGGCTGTGCGTGCCGGCCTGCCCGGTCGACTGCATTCGACATGGTGCCGGCGCCCGGCCTTCCGGCGTCATCCCTCCCGCGTGCGGCGGTCGCGGAGCGCGCCGCTGCACTTCCGCAGGCTCTACGAGCGCGCGCCGCAAGCGCCTCTCGCGCACCGATGCCGGCTAGGCGCCACCGCCCCAGCAGCGCCGCGCGACGGCGCGGCGGCGGGCAAGCGCGCGGCTCGGACCCGCCGAGGTTCGCCGGCTGTACGAGCGTCTCCGCGCCGCGAACCCCAGCCCGCGCACCGAGCTCGCCTACGCGTCGCCCTACCAGCTCCTCGTCGCGGTGATCCTGTCGGCCCAGGCCACCGACAGGAGCGTCAACCTCGCGACCGCGCCGCTCTTTCGCGCCGCGCCGACGCCGCGGGCGATTGCCGCGCTCGGCGAGGCGCGGGCTCGCCCGATACATCCGCACGATCGGCCTGTGGCGCATGAAAGCGAAGCACGTCATCGCGGCGACGAAGATCCTCCTGAGCCAGCATGGCGGCGAGGTGCCGCGCGAGCGCGCGGCGCTCGAGGCGCTGCCCGGCGTCGGCCGCAAGACCGCAAACGTCGTGATGAACACGGCCTTCGGCGAGCCGACGATCGCGGTGGACACGCACATTTTCCGCGTCTCGAACCGCACCGGGCTCGCGCCGGGGCGCAACGTACGAGAAGTCGAGGACCGGCTGGTAGCCGCCACGCCCGCGGAGTTCAGGCGCGACGCTCATCACTGGCTGATCCTGCACGGGCGCTATGTCTGCGTGGCGCGCAAGCCCAGGTGCCCGCACTGCCCCGTCCGGGACATCTGCAGGTGGCCGTACAAGACCGCGGCCGGGCCGGCGGCTACTTCTTCTTCGGGATGAAGAGGTCGGTGAGCGTGCCTTCGAAAGCTTCGGCCGCGAAGGCGACCGTCTCGGAGAGCGTCGGGTGCGGGTGCACGGTGAGGCCGACGTCGGCCGCCGTCGCGCCCATCTCGATCGCGAGCGCGACCTCCGAGATGAGGTCGCCCGCGTTCGTGCCGACGATGCCGCCGCCGACGACGCGGTGCGTGTCCGGGTCGAACAGAAGCTTCGTGAAGCCTTCCTCGCGATTCAGCGCGAGCGAGCGCCCGCTCGCCATCCACGGAAACATGCCCTTTCCCGAGCTTGCGGCCAGCCACCTGCGCCTCCGCCTCGGTGACCCCGACCCAGGCGATCTCCGGATCCGTGTAGGCGACCGACGGGATGACGCGCGCGTCGAAGGCGCTCTTCTGGCCGGCCGCGACCTCGGCCGCGACCTTGCCCTCATGCGTCGCCTTGTGCGCGAGCATCGGCTGGCCGACGATGTCGCCGATGGCGAAGATGTGCGGGACGTTGGTGCGCATCTGCCGGTCGACCGGGATGTGGCCGCGGTCGTCGACGGTGACGCCGGCTGCCGCCGCGCGGATCGCGCGCCCGTTCGGCACGCGCCCGACTGCGCAGAGCACGCGCTCGTAGATCTGGGGTCCTGGCACGTCCTTGCCCTCGAACGTGACCGCGAGCCCGTCGCTGCCCGCCGCGACGCCGGTGACCTTCGTGCCCGTCAGGATCGCGGCGTAGCGCGCGCGCAGCCGTTTCTCGAGGGGACGAACGAGATCGCGGTCGCAGCCCGGCATCAGCCCGTCGGTCAGCTCGACGACGCTGACCTTTGAGCCGAGCGCGTCGTAGACGCAGGCCATCTCGAGGCCGATGATGCCGCCGCCGATCACGAGGAAGCTGCGCGGGATGCCGGCGAGGTCGAGCGCGCCGGTCGAGTCGACGACGCGCGGGTCATCCGGCAGGCCCGGGATGCGCGCAGGTTCCGAGCCGGCGGCGATGATGCATTGCTCGAAGCCGATCACTTGCCGGCCGCCGCCCTCGCCCACGATCTCCGCGCGATGGGCCGAGACAAAGCGAACGGTGCCGCGGATCACGCTCACCTTGCGCTGCTTGGCGAGGATCGTGAGGCCCGCCGTCAGCTTGCCGACGATCCTGTTCTTCCATTGCTGTAGCGCGGCCGCGTCGATCTCCGGCGCCTGGAACCGGATGCCGTGCGCCGCCATCGATTCGGCTTCCTCGATCACGCGCGCGGCATGCAGCAAGGCCTTGGAGGGGATGCACCCGACGTTCAGGCACACGCCGCCGAGCTGCGGCCAGCGATCGACCAGCGTCACGGAGAGGCCGAGGTCCGCGGCGCGGAAAGCCGCGGTGTAGCCGCCGGGTCCCGCGCCGATCACCAGGAGCTGCACCTGGAAGTCCGCGGCCGGCTCTTGCACCGCCGGCGCGGCCTGGGCGCGGCCGGGCCGGGTGCGCCGCGCCGGCGGGTTTCGCCAGAACGACCGTCTCGCCGAGCGAGGGGATCGTCACAGTGTCGCCCGGCAGTCGCAGACAGGAGCGCGATTAGAGAGTCCTTGGAGACGCGGTCGCCCTTCGCGACCTTGACCTCCGCACCACGCCCGCGGCCGTGGCCGGCACGTCCATCGTCGCCTTGTCGGTCTCGAGCGTGATGAGGGGGGCGTCGCGCTCGATGCGGTCACCCGCCTTCACCAGCACTTCGATGACCTCGACGTCGTGGAAGTCCCCGAGATCCGGGACGCGCTGCTCGAGCGGCTCGCTCAAGGCACCGCCTCGGTCAGGCCCTGCGGTGCCGCGAGCGCCTCGGCCAGCGCGACGACGAAGCGCACGGCTTCGGCGCCGTCGATCACGCGATGGTCGTAGGACAGAGACAGCGGGAGCATCAGGCGCGGCTCGAACTTGCCGCCCTGCCACACCGGTCGCTGCTGTGAGCGCGACACGCCGAGGATCGCAACCTCGGGGGCATTGATGATCGGGCGTGAAGGCCGTCCCGCCGATGCCGCCGAGGCTCGAAATCGTGAAGCAGCCGCCCTGCATCTCGGCCGCCGGCGAGCTTCCCGGCGCGCGCCTTGCCGGCGAGTTCGCCGAGGTCCCTCGCGAGCTCGTAGACATCCTTGCGGCCGGCATCGCGGATCACCGGCACGACGAGGCCGTTCGGCGTGTCGGCGGCGAAGCCGAGGTGCAGGTATTTCTTGAACACGAGGTTCTGCCCGGCCGCGTCGAGCGAGGAATTGAAGTTCGGGAACTGCGCGATGACCTTTGCGCAGGCACGGGCAATGAAGGCGAGCGGCGTCAGCTTGATGCCGCGGCTCGCCGCGCGGTCCTTGAGCGATGCGCGCAGCTTCTCAAGCTCGGTGATGTCCGCTTCGTCGTGCTGCGTGACGTGCGGGATGTTGACCCAGGCGGCCTGCAGCCGCGTTCCCGAGATCTTCTGGATGCGCCCGAGCGGCTTGACCTCGACCGGGCCGAATGCCGCGAAGTCGACCACCGGCACGCGCGGCAGCGCGGTCCCGCCCGATTCCGCGCGCGGCGGGCCGGCGAGCGCCTTCTTCACGAAGGCCTTGACGTCATCCTCGTTGATGCGGCCCTTGAGCCCGCTGCCCGTGACGAGCGCGAGGTCGACACCCAGCTCGCGCGCGAAACGCCTCACCGAAGGACTCGCATGCGCGCCGCGGATGTCCGGCAACGCGGCGCCGGCGGCAGGCGGCGTCATGCGCTGCGTCTCGTCGTGTGCCGGAACCGGTGTCGGCGCGGGTGCGGTCGCCGCGGGCGCGGGCTCCGCGGATCGTGCGGGCGGAGCAGGCGCAGCCGCGGCCTGCAGTGTAGCCACGACATCGCCCGCGTTGACACGCGCGCCCTTGGCGACGTGGACCTTCGCGACCATCCCCGCCGCGGACGAGGGCACGTCCATCGTGGCCTTGTCCGTCTCGAGCGTGATCAGCGGCGATTCGAGGCCGACGGCGTCGCCCTCGCGCACGAGGACTTCGATGACCTCGACGTCCCTGAAATCGCCGAGGTCGGGAACGCGGACCTCGAGCGTGGCCGTCGATGCGGCCGCGGCGCTCCCCGCGGCGGGCGGCGCCGTCGCGGCGGGCGGCGCCGTCGCGGATCTTGCGGCCTCATTGCCGGCGGCCTGCGCGGCCTCGATGACGGCGACGGGAGAGCCCTTCGAAACGCGGTCGCCCCTTCTTCACGGATACCTCGGCCACGCGGCCGGCCGTGGTCGACGGCACGTCCATCGTCGCCTTGTCGGTCTCGAGCGTGATGAGCGGCGTTTCGACGGCAATCGAGTCGCCTGCCTTCACCAGCACCTCGATGACCTCGACGTCGCTGAAGTCGCCGAGGTCTGGCACGACGACGGTGGTTTTCTCCGGCACGGGGCGTTCAGCTCACCAGCGGATCGGGCTTGCCCGGGTCGATGCCGAACTTCTTGATGGCCAGCGTGACGCTCGAGCGGTCGATGCGGCCGTCGTCGGCGAGTGCCTTGAGCGCGGCCACCACGATCCAGTGCCGGTCCACCTCGAAGTGCCCGCGCAGCGCCGCGCGGGAATCGCTGCGGCCGAAGCCGTCGGTGCCGAGCGACACGTAGCGGCCCGGCACCCACTGGCGGATCTGGTCGGCAACTGTCTTCATGTAGTCGGTCGCCGCGACGAAAGGCCCCTGCCGGCCGGCGAGGCACTCGCGCACCCACGGCTGGCGCGGCTTGTCCCCGGGACTCAGCATCGCCTCGCGCTCGGCGGCGAGTGCATCGCGGCGAAGCTCCGAAAAGCTCGTCACGCTCATCACGTCCGCCGGGATGCCGAACTCCGACTCGATCAGCTCGGCCGCCGCGAGCGTCTCGCGCAGGATGGTGCCGGCGCCGAGCAGCGTCACTCGCACGGCGCCGCGCCCGCCGATGTGCAGCAGGTACATGCCGCGCAGGATCCCCTGCTCGACGCCCTTCGGCATCGAGGGATGCGCGTAATTCTCGTTCATGCAGGTGATGTAGTAAAAGACGCTCTCCTGCTGCGCGTACATGCGGCGCAGCCCGTCCTGCATGATCACGGCGAGTTCGTAGGCGTAGCACGGGTCGTAGGCGACGCAGTTCGGGATGGTCGGACGCGAGCAGGTGGCTGTGGCCGTCCTGGTGCTGCAGTCCCTCGCCGGCGAGCGTCGTGCGTCCCGCGGTCGCGCCCAGCAGGAAGCCGCGCGTGCGCATGTCCGCCGCGGCCCAGGCGAAGTCCCCGATGCGCTGGAAGCCGAACATCGAATAGAAGATGTACATCGGAATCATGTTGATTCCGTGGTTCGCGTACGCCGTCCCGGCCGCCATCCAAGAGCAGAAGGCACCGGCCTCGTTGATGCCTTCCTCGAGGATCTGGCCCTTCTTGTCCTCGCGGTAATACATGAGCTGGTCCGCATCCTGCGGCGTGTACAGCTGGCCGACCGACGAGTAGATGCCGACCTGCCGGAACAGGCCCTCCATGCCGAAGGTCCGCGCCTCGTCCGGCACGATCGGCACGACGTGCGAGCCGATGTTCTTGTCCTTGAGGAGCTGCGTCAGGATCCTGACGAAGACCATCGTGGTCGAGATCTCGCGCCCTTCGCTGCCGTCGAGCAGGCTCTTGAAAGCCTCCAGCGCGGGCACCGCGAGGGGCGGCGCCACCGCGCGGCGCGCCGGCAACGAGCCGCCGAGTGCCTTGCGATGGCCCTTGAGGTACTGCATCTCCGCGCTGTCCTCGGCGGGCTTGAAGAACGGGAGCCGCGAGATCTCCTCGTCCGTCACCGGGATGTTGAAGCGGTCGCGGAATGCCTTCAGCGCCACGTCGTCCATCTTCTTCTGCTGGTGCGTGACGTTCAGCGCTTCGCCCGCCTTGCCCATCCCGTAACCCTTGACGGTCTTCGCGAGGATCACGGTCGGCCGGCCCTTGTGGCCGACCGCGGCGGCATAGGCGTTCCACACCTTGTGCGAGTCGTGCCCTCCGCGGTTGAGCAGCGCGATGTCGTCGTCCGACAGGTTGGCGACCAGCTCGAGGCTCTCCGGGTACTTGCCGAAAAAGTGCTCGCGCGTGTACGCGCCGCCTTTCGCCTTGAAGTTCTGGTACTCGCCATCCACGGCCTCTTCCATGCGCCGGCGCAGCGCGCCCGACGTGTCGCGCGCCAGCAGGGGATCCCAGCGCCCGCCCCAGACCACCTTGATCACGTTCCAGCCGGCGCCGAGAAACGCGGCTTCGAGCTCCTGGATGATCTTGCCGTTGCCGCGCACCGGGCCGTCGAGCCGCTGCAGGTTGCAGTTGATGACGAAGACGAGGTTGTCGAGCTTCTCGCGCACCGGCATGGTCAGCGCGCCCATCGACTCCGGCTCGTCCATCTCGCCGTCGCCGAGGAAGCACCAGATCTTCTGGTCGCCCGGTTCGACCAGGCCGCGGTTCTCGAGGTAGCGCACGAAGCGCGCCTGCATGATCGCCTGCAGAGGGCCGAGGCCCATCGACACCGTCGGGAACTGCCAGAAATCCGGCATCAGCCACGGGTGCGGATACGACGAGAGCCCCTTGCCGCCCACTTCCTGGCGGAAGTGCCGCAACTGCTCCTCCGTCAGGCGGCCCTCGAGCCAGGCGCGCGCGTAGATGCCCGGGCTGGAATGGCCCTGGGCGAAGATCATGTCGCCGCGATGGTGGTCGGAAGGCGCACGCCAGAAATGGTTGAAGCCGACCTCGTACAGCGTCGCCGAAGATGCGTACGTCGCGATGTGGCCGCCGTACTCGGCACTCACGCGGTTCGCGTGCACCACCATCGCGACCGCATTCCACCGGATCAGCGACTCGATGCGCCGTTCCAGCGCGCGATCGCCCGGATAGGGTTTCTCGCGCGAGACGTGGATCGTGTTGACGTACGCCGTGTTGGGCTTGAACGGCAGCCAGGCGCCGGAGCGGCGCGCGTGGTCGATGAGCCGGTCGAGCAAGAAGTGCGCGCGGACCGGGCCGTGGACCCGCAGCACCGCGTCGATCGACTCGAGCCACTCGCGTGTTTCGAGCGGATCGATGTCGCTGGCTTCGGGGCCGTCAGCCATCCAGGCACCTCGGAAACTTTGGATACTTTCCCATGCCGGCGGCCGGCCCGATATGATCCTGTCTGCGGCGCCCGCGGGTCAAGATTGAAATCCCCCTTGTCGAGCCCGATTCCGACACTGACGATCGCACGTCCCGACGACTGCCACCTGCACCTGCGGGATGGGCCTGAGCTCGCCGCGGTGCTGCCCGCGACCGCCCGCGTTTTCGCGCGCGCGGTCGTGATGCCGAACCTCAGGCCGCCGGTCACGACCGTGCTGTCGGCCGCCGCCTACCGCGACCGCATCCGCGCCGCCCGTCCCGCCGGTTCGGATTTCGAGCCGTTGATGACCCTGTACCTGACCGACGGCACGTCGCCGGGCGAGATCGACCGCGCCGCCGACAGCGGCTTCGTGATCGGAGTGAAGTGTTACCCGGCCGGCAGCACCACACACTCCGACGCCGGCGTCACGTCGCTCGCGCGCTGCGAGGCGGCCATCGCGCGCATGGAGGAACGAGCCCTCGTCCTCCAGCTGCATGGCGAGGCGACCGGCGACGAGGTCGATCCTTACGACCGCGAGAGCGTGTTCATCGAGCGCGAGCTGGCGCCGCTCGTGGCGCGCCACCCGCGCCTGCGAGTCGTGCTAGAGCACGTCACGACCCGCGCCGGCGCCGAGTTCGTGCGCGCGGCCGGGCCGCGCGTCGCGGCGACGCTCACGCCGCAACACCTGCTGCTGAATCGCGGCGCGATGTTCCGCGGCGGCCTGCGACCGCACCTCTATTGCCTGCCGGTCCTGAAGCGCGAGCGCGACCGCGAGGCCCTGCTCGAAGCCGCGACCTCCACGGACGCGCGCTTCTTCCTCGGCACCGACAGCGCGCCGCACGCGAGAGGCGACAAGGAATCCGCCTGCGGCTGCGCTGGCATCTACTCGGCGCCGGTCGCGCTCGCGCTCTATGCGCATGCCTTCGCCGAGGCGGGCCGCCTGGATCGCCTCGAGGCATTTGCCAGCCAGCGCGGCGCCGATTTCTACCGGCTGCCGCGCAACCGGGGCGCGGTCACGCTCGAACGCCGCCCCTGGCCAGTCCCGGCGACGCTGCCTTACGGGGCGACGGAGATCGTGCCGATGTGCGCCGGGGAAACGCTCGAGTGGCGGCTGGCGGAAGGGACCCCGCCATGAATGCCAGTCCGCCGCTGATGCGCGACCGATTCCGGGGCTTCCTGCCCGTCGTCGTCGACGTCGAGACCGGAGGCTTCATCGCCGCCACGGACGCCCTGCTCGAGATCGCCGCGGTCCTGATCGAGATCGGCCCCGACGGGCGCATCGCGCGCGGCAAGACCCACCGCGAGCACGTGCGGCCGTTCGAGGGCGGAAGGCTCGACCCGGCGTCGCTCGCGGTGAACGGGATCGACCCCTACCACCCGCTTCGCATCGCCTCGACGGAGAGCGATGCGCTCGGCGCCATCTTCGGCGAGGTGCGCCGGGCCGTGCGCGAGCAGCAATGCACGCGCGCCATTCTCGTCGGCCACAACGCGTCGTTCGACCTCGGATTCCTCAACGCCGCGGTCGCGCGCGCGGGAATCCGGCGCAACCCCTTTCACCCGTTCTCGTGCTTCGACACGGCGACCCTCGCGGGTGTCGCGTACGGGCAGACCGTGCTGTCGCGCGCCTCGCAGGCGGCGGGACTCGAATGGAACTCCGGGGAAGCGCACTCCGCCGCGTACGACGCGGAACGCACGGCGGACCTCTTCTGCGTCGTCTGCAACCAGTTCCAGCCGATCTACGAGGCCGCATCCAGGCGCCTCGCCGGCGCCCCCTCCGATGAGCCGCCGAACCCGCTCCTGGAGCCGGCGCCGGAGTGACGTGAACCGATGGGGACGAGCCCCTGCCGTCAGTCCTGGCGGACCGCGCCGGCTTCCTGCAGCAGTGTCCGCAGCTCGCCGGAGCGGTACATCTCGGTCACGATGTCGCAGCCGCCGACCAGTTCGCCCTTCACGTAGAGCTGCGGGTACGTCGGCCAGTTCGAGTACGCCTTCAGCGCCTCGCGCAGCTCCGGCTCCTCGAAGATGTTGACGTGCCTGTATTCCGCATTGAGCGCCCGCAGGGCGCCCGCGGTCTGCGCGGAGAACCCGCATTGCGGGAAGTCGGGCGTGCCTTTCATGAACAGCACGACCGGCGCGGCATCGAGCTGCTCCCGGATCTTCCGGCTCGTCGGTTCGTCGATCATCGTCATCCACGCTCCTTTACATTGCCGAGGCGCCGGGCTTCGGCCCGCGCCACCGTCGCCCAGCGCTCGGCGGCCGTCATCCGAGTCCACTCCGCGATCTCCGCCAGCGACCGGTGACAGCCGCGGCAGACGCCGTGCTCGTCCAGCGAGCAGATGTTAAGACACGGGGAAGTGGGGCCGCGTTCATCCATGGCGGAAGGGTCGCTAACGCGTTGAATTATGGGGTGCCGTGGCCTATTCTTCAATGAATCCAGGGGAGACACGCCATGAATCCGCTCTTGAGCGTCAAGGGTTCACTCATCACAGGCTTCGTCATCGCCATCCTGTTCGCGGTGCTCGCCGTGGACGGCGGCTGGAACGAGCTCGGGCTCGCGCGCTGGCTGCATATCATCGCCGGCATCACCTGGATCGGGCTCCTGTACTACTTCAATGCCGTGCAGGTGCCGGCGCTCGCGGAAGCCGCCGCGGACAAGGGCGGCCCGGGCGGCGCAGGCATCACCAAGTACGTCGCCCCGAGGGCGCTCCTGTGGTTTCGCTGGGCGGCGGTCGTGACGTGGCTCACCGGCGCGTGGTACCTGCTGCGCGCGGGGACCTTCGTCACGGCGTTGACGCTTGGGCTCGGCGGGGATGAGTTCAACACCTACGGCTTCGTGATCGGCACCGGCATGTGGCTCGGCACGATCATGCTGTTCAATGTCTGGGTCCTCATCTGGCCGAACCAGCAGAAGATCCTCGGCCTCAAGCCGGCGACGGACGAGCAGAAGGCCGCCGCCCGCAAGACGGCGCTCTATGCATCGCGAATCAACTACATCCTGTCGATCCCGATGCTGCTGTGCATGGCCGGCGCAACGCACGGCCTGCCTTTCTAGGACTTCCGTGAAGCGCATGCTCGCGGTGGCGGTCGGCGCCGCCCTCGTACTTTCCGCGCACGCGCAGAAGCCGCCTCGGTTCGACACCGGGCGTATTTCCGCGGCCGTCAGGGAACTCTCGTCCGACGCCTTTGAAGGACGCAGCCCCGACTCGCCGGGAGAAACCAAGACCGTCGACTACCTCACCCGGGCATTCGAGGCCGCGGGCCTCGCAGCCGGGCGGCGACCTGAAGGACGGCAAGCGCGCCTGGACGCAGGCCGTGCCGCTGGCCGCGTTCGAGATCACCGGGCCCGGTCAGGTCGTCAGTCACCGCCGGCGGCGAAACCCTGAGCTGGACGCAGGGCGAGCAGATCGCCGTGCGCGCGGCGATGAACGGCGCCAACGCACGTCAGCATCAACGACGCCCCGCTGGTGTTCGTCGGCTACGGCGTCAAGGCGCCCGAGCGCAACTGGGACGACTTCAAGGGCGTCGACCTGAAGGGCAAGATCGCGCGTCGTCCTCGTCAACGATCCCGATTTCGAGACCGGCCAGGGCGACTTCGGCGGCAAGGCCATGACCTACTACGGCCGCTGGACCTACAAGTACGAGGAGGCCGCGCGCCAGGGCGCCGCTCGGCCTGCTGGTCGTGCACGAGACCGCGCCGGCCTCCTACGGCTGGGCGACGGTGAAGAACTCCAACACCAACACGATGTTCGACGTCGTGCGCGACGACCCCGCCGGTCGCATCCGACGCTGGAGGGCTGGATCCAGCGCGACGTCGCCGCCGACCTGTTCCAGCAGGGCCGGCCTCGATTTCGACGCGCTGAAGAAGCAGGCGCAGACGCGCGACGTTCAAGCCGGTCGAGCTCAAGGGCGTCACGCTTCAGCGCCGACTACGCCGTGCGACGCCAGGTGATCACCTCGCAGAACGTCGTCGGCCGTGCTCGACGGCAGCAAGCGGCCGGACGAAACGGTGATCTACAGCGCCCACTGGGACCACCTCGGCGTCGGGCAGCCCGATGCGCGAGGGCGACCGCATCTACAACGGCGCCGTCGACAACGCCACCGGCACCGCGGCGCTGATCGAGACTCGGCCGCGCCTTCGCGCAGGGCCCGCGAGCCCGACCGGTCGGTCGTGTTCCTGGCGGTGACCGCGGAAGAGAAGGGCCTGCTCGGCTCGGAGTACTATGCCGCCAACCCGCTCTATCCGCTGGCCACGACGGTCGCCGTGATCAACATGGATGCGCTCAGCCCGTGGGGCCCGGCGCGCGACTTCACCATCTCGGGCAGCGCGCAAGCTCGGCCTGCTCGACCTGCTCGATCGAGCGACCGGCGAAGGCCTGGGACCGGCATTTCACGCCCGATCCGAAGCCCGAGGCCGGCTCGCTTCTTCCGCTCGGACCACTTCCCGTTCGCCAAGCGCGGCGTGCCGGCGATCTCGTTCGGCTCCGGCGAGGACCTGGTCGAGGGCGGCGTGAAGGCCGGCAAGGCCGCGGCCGAGGCCTACATCGCCGACCGCTACCACCAGCCTGCCGACGAATGGGACGCGAAGTGGCCGTTCACGGGCATGCAGCGCGACCTCGAGTTGCTGTACAAGGTGGGCGCGCGACCTCGCCAATTCCGGCGACTGGCCCGAACTGGGCTCCGGACTCGGAGTTCCGCGCCGCGCGCGATGCCTCCTCCGCCGAACGCAAGTAGATACACCCGAGGAGGCCGGCGGCCTCTCCGGCACGGTGAAAACGTATGTCGACTAACTGTTTGCGCTGGCCGCGCCCGCTGACGGCCGCACTCGTCGCCGCGACGTTCGCGATCGTCTCCTGCGACTCGACGGCTGCGCCCGCCATCACGCCGGATGAACAGCGCGTGCTCGACGCGCTCGACGCCGGCCGCGCGCTGGCGGACATGCGGCTCATTGCGGCCAGCAGCGACGGCATCGCACAGGGCGTGGGCGAAGGCTCGGTAGTCGCGGGCAGCCCCGAGGAAGCCGCGCTCGCCGAGACCATCGCGCGGCGCTTCCGCGAGCTCGGTCTCGCGACACGCATCGAAACCTTCCCGGTACGCGCGTACCGCTACACGCCGCCTCGCCTGCGCGTGGATGGCGAGCCGCTGCAGGCGATCTCGCTGCATGCGGCCGGCGCGGTCAGCGGGCGGCGTGACGGCGTGCCATTCGCACGTGGCAACGAGGCCGGCGGCAGGCGGCTGCGCGCCCGGCTGGTCGATGCGGGCGACGGCTACGAAGCGGATTACGCGCGCGCGGGAGACGTGCGCGGCAAGGCAGTGCTGGTGCGGCGCGAGCAGCGCGACTGGCCGCCCCTGCAGGTGACCGAAGCTGCGCAGCACGGCGCCGCGGCGATCCTGTTCTACGACCACCCGTCGGCCGGCGACCGAGTGGACGCGCTGCGCCAGGACAGCCTCTGGGCGCACGAGCAGCTGCCGGCGGTCGCCGTCAGCATCGCCTCGGGCCGCGCGTTGCGCGCGAAGCTCGCGGACGCCGCCGTGGAGATCACGCTCGAAAGCAGCGTGGACATCCGCGACGGTCATTCGCGAAACGTCGTCGGCGTGCTGGAGGGCAGCGAATACCCGGACCAGTGGGTCATGACATCCGCGCACTACGACCGCTGGTTCCAGGGCGGGCTCGACAACGTGAGTGGCACGGCGGCCATCCTGGAAGTGGCGCGCGCCATCACGCAGGCGGGCCTGCGACCGCGTCGCTCGATGATGTTCCTCGCGGTGGGCGCCGAGGAAGCCGGGCTGGTGGACCCGGAGCGGGACTGGCTGGCGGGCTCGCACGCTTTCCTTATGGCCCACCCCGAAGTCTTCCGCCATGCGGCGCTGGTCTACAACGTGGACGGATTCGGCTGGCGGGCCCAGGAAGCGCGGCTCGTCAGCACGCCGGACGTCTCGGCCGCGCAGCGCGCCGTGCTCGAGGACCTGGGCGTCGCGCAGGCTGTCACGCAGGAGCCGCACACGGTCAGCGCCATCGACGCCTGGAATTACGGTGTGCTGGGCGGTGCGGCGACCAATCACCTGTACTCGATGGACGAGGGCTTCTTCCCGATCTATCACACGCAGGAGGACGTCGTGCTGGCCGAGCGCTTCACGAACCTCGGGCGTGACCTGCGCATGCTCGCGCTGGCGCTGGCGCGCGCGGCCACTGCGCCGCGCCAGACCGCCGCGCTGACCGCGCTGGCGGATCACGCAGGCGAGCGCTTCGCGGCCGATGCCGCGCGCCTCGCGGGCGTGGATTTCGACGCCCTGAACGCCGCGCTCGCGGACTTTCGCGCCGCGGCCGGCCTGGTGGAGGCGGGCCACGCCGCCCTGCGCGGCGAGGACGCCGACCGCCTGTTGATGGCGACGCGCCACGTGCTGGTGCCGTGGCTCTACGCCGTGGACGGGGATTTCAGCCAGGTGCCGCGCACCGGCGAGTACGCCAACCGGGCGGCGGCGCTCGAGAAGGCGCTTGCACGCCTGCGTGCCGACGACCGCACGGGCGCGCTGGATGCGCTTGCCGTTCTCTACGAAGGGCGGCAATGCGCGCGCCTGTCAGGGTCGGCCTACGCGTTCGAGCGCGGTTTCTGGTCCGGCGAGGGCGGCTGGTCCAGCCGCTTCGGCCATCGCGCGCCGCCGCCGCTGCCCGCCTTCGACGCGGCCTGCCGCGCGCTGCGAAATGCGGGTGCGGACAAGGCCGCGATCGTCGCCGGTCTGGAGGCGGCGCGCACCGAGGCCCTGCAGGCCGCGGCCAGTGCCGTCGCACTGGTCGCCGCCAAGCTGCGTGCGGCCACGCTGGAGCTTCGCCGGGCCGGCGGCTGAAACGCTGGTTTGACACGGGTTCGGGGCTTCTGGTCTCCTTAGGCCAAGGGGGACATCATGAAGCTCAAACGATCGAATGCCAGTCTCGTGGCGATGGCGGTCGGGGTCGCACTGGCCCCGCAGGCGGGCGCCCAGTCGGCCGCGGGCCCGCAGCTCGAGGAGATCACGGTCACCGCGACCCGGCGCAGCCAGGTACTCTCGGACGTGCCGATCAGCGTCAGCGCGATCGGCGACGAGGAGCTGCAGCAGCGCGGCGCCCGGCAGTTCGACGACATCGTCCGCCTGACGCCGGGCCTGAACCTGACCCGCCAGTCCTTCACCGGCGCCAGCCAGATCGCGATCCGCGGAATTTCCTCCAATGCCGGCTCGGGCACGACCGGCATCTACATCGATGACACGCCCATCCAGGTCCGCAACATGGGTTTCGGTGCCGGCAACAGCTTCCCGGGCCTGTTTGACATCGCGCGGGTCGAGGTGCTGCGCGGCCCGCAGGGCACCCTGTTCGGGGCCGGCTCCGAGGGCGGAACCGTGCGCTTCATCACGACCGAGCCTGACCTGGACTCTCCCAGCAGCACCGCGCGTGCCGAGATGGGCAGCACCGAGAACGGTGAGGAATCCTACGAACTGGGCATGGCTTACGGGGCTCCGCTCTCTGATCGAGTCGCCTTGCGCGGCAGCGCCTACATCCGCCGCGACGGCGGCTTCATCGACGCAGTGGGCGGCACTTACGAAATCGTCGATCCCACCGGCGAGAGCTACGGCGAGTCGGTGAATTTCACCAAGACCACGACGTATGAAGAGGACATCAACTGGGCGGAAACGAAGGCCGCGCGCCTGGCGCTCAAGTTCGCGGCGACCGACAGCCTGACGATCACGCCGTCGGTCTTCTATCAGCGGGTCGAGAACAACGACGGCTCCCCGAGCTACGACCTTTCACTGTCGGACCAGGATGATGCCGATTTCGCGCGCCCGCACTACATCCAGGGCGCCGCGGGCACGCTGCTCACGTTCGCGAACACGCCGCACACCACCGTGCTGAACGAGATGACCGCGCCCGAGAACGCGAGGGGCGAGGACGAGTTCACCCTCACCTCACTGGCGATCGACTGGGACCTCGGCTGGGCGCAGCTGGTGTCCAACACGTCCTACTTCGACCGCGACCAGTTCCAGTGGGCCGACTACACCAAGGGCTACGCGCAGTTCTATGCGCCGGAGTTCTTCCTCGAGCCCGACGGCGTGACCTCCACCGGAACCTACCTGCCCGAAGGCATGAAGGGCATGTCGCAGTACAACAACGCGCAGCAGAACTTCGTGCAGGAGGTGCGCCTGCAGTCAACCGGCGACGGCAAGTTGAAGTGGGTGGCGGGTATCTTCTACTCGGACCTCGAGCAGGAAGCGAGCCAGCCGATCAACCACAACTGGATGATCAACGCGACCTGGATGGGCTTCTATCCCACTGCCTTCGACTTCGGCTACTACGCCGAGAATGACGGCGTGCCGTTCGGTCCTGGCTCCACCGCGCTGCAGAACTTCTTCGGCGACAATCCGCTCGAGAACGCCGTCATGTTCTACGGCCAATGGGCCACCCAGGAAGAGCAAATTGCGGGCTTCGCACAGTTCGACTACGGCCTCACCGACACCCTCACCCTGACCGCGGGCATCCGGGCCAGCGAGAACAAGCTCGATTTCAACGCCGCCTACCTGGGACCGGAAAACAACGCCAATGCCCCCTTCGGCTTTCCCTGCGCCGACCCGGGCGACTGCACCTTCGGCAGCGGCGCATCGGCGCCCTCGTACCCGACCTCTTCCTCGAGCGGGAGCGAGACGGCGTATACGCCGAAGTTCGGCATCTCCTGGGAGCCGAGCGAAGCGCACATGCTCTACGCGACCGCTGCAAAAGGGTTCCGGCCGGCCGGAGCTTCGCTGCGCGTGCCGGCGATCTGCGATTTCGACCTGATCCAGAACGGCTACGTCGACGAGGACGGCAACCCGTTCCAGCCCGAGACCTACGATTCCGACTCGGTGTGGAGCTATGAGCTCGGCGCGAAGAGCCGCCTGCTCGACGGCAAGCTGTACCTCGACGGCAGCGTCTATCGCATAGAGTGGAAGGACATTCAGGCAAACGTGAGCCTGCCGAACTGCGCCTACAACTTCGTCGACAACCTGGGCACAGCCACTTCGGAGGGTTTCGACATCGCCTTCAGCTACCTGCTCACCGAGCGGTTCATGCTGAGCGGCGCCTACGGCTACAACGACCCGAGTTTCGACGAGGACGCCACGTCGCCGGGCGGTGCAGTGATATTCGCCGGAGGCTCCGCCGTGCCGAATGCGGGTGCGCCGGAGACTTTCTCGCTGACCGGCGAATACAACCTGCCGTTGGGCGCTTTCCAGGGCTACGCACGGCTCGACTACACCTGGTCGGCAGAGTGGCGGCGCGTGGGCGACCAGGTGCCCACGGACCCGTTCTACGATCCGCGCCTCAAGCCCACGGAATCCTACGGGTTGGTCAACCTGCGGCTCGGCGTGCAGTTCGGCACCTGGGACGTGTCCCTGTTCGCGCAGAACCTCACCAACGAGGCTCCGCGGCTGGAGCTCTCGGCCAGTTCCTACTACGACCCCCAGGACTGGTCCGATGTCGCCCTGCGACCCCGCATGATCGGCCTGACTGCCACCTGGCGACTGTGATCCGGGGATAGCGCCCGCTCAGGCTGGGGTCACGGCGCGCGGTACACCCACTCGCCGGCCACCATCGTGGCCAGCACTTTCGTGTCCCGCATCTGCTCGGCGGGCACCGTCAGCACGTCGCGGTCGACCAGCGCGAAGTCGGCGGCTTTGCTGGGTTCGATCGAGCCGATGTCCTTTTCCTGCCTCATCGTGCGGGCGGCATTGATCGTGTAGGCATACAGCATCGACTCCCGCGGCAGGACCTGTCCGGCATTGAGAACCTCGCCGGACTCGCCCTTGCGGGTCTCGGCCTGGTAGATGGCCTTGAACACTTCTGGAGTCGACACCGGCCAGTCGCTGGCTCCCGCGATCACTGCCCCGGCATCCAGCATCGAGCGCGCGGGGTATTGCCACGGGAAGATGTCCGCCGCGACGTAAGGCTTGATGAGGTCGACCGAATCAGTTCCGTACGACGCCCACAGCAGCTGATACGAGCCCACGACGCCGAGCCGCTTGAATCGCCCGATGTCGTCCGGCCGGACGAACTGCAGGTGAGTGATGCTTCCCGGGAGGCCGCTGTCGCCGTTCGCCTTACGCATGGCCTCGTAGCCATTCAGCGATTCATGCACGGCAAGGTCGCCGATGGCATGCGTATGCACGAACAGGCCGAGCTTGTCGGCGTCGATGCAGAGCTTTGCGAAGTTCTCCGGCTTGAAGAGAAGGTCGCCCATCTTGCCGGTGTTGCTGTACGGGAGCGTCATAGCGGCGCTCTGCGACGGGTACTCGACCACGCCATCCGCAAAGACCTTCACGCCCGGAATCGAGAGATTGGGGATGCCACTGAACTTCTCGCGCAGCGCAAGCGCATTCGTGAAGGACTGCGGGTCATCGGGCATGACCTGCGGCAGTGCCGCGACGTGTGCGGACAAACCGCCCGCCGCCGCCAGGTCCCGATAAGCGGTCAGCGTGGATTCGTCGACCAGCGGATCCAACCATGAGGTGATGCCGAGACTGTGGAGGTACTCGACGGCCGCCCGCGCGCCCGCGGCGCTCTTGCGCGCATCGACGGGGGGAATGTGCTTCTCGATGACCGCCAGTCCCTCGTCGACCGCAAACCCGTTCGGCGACAGGTCGTCGCCGACGCCGTAGTACTCGCGTTTTTCCTCCGGCAGCGCGGCGATGAATGCCTTGTCGAGACCGGCGCGCTTTCGCAATGCCGCGTTCGACCAGCCGGTATGCCAATCCATGCCGCGCAGGAACAGCGGCTGATCCGCATACGCGCCGCTGTTGAAGCGTTCATTCAGGGCCGCGTTCTGCGACCAGATCCCCAGGGGGACACCCGTGACGACGAGCACGTCGCCGTTCATCCCGCGGCCGCTGCGCTTGGCTTCGGCCACGAATGCCTCGAGCGCTGCGATGTCGGCAATGTCGTTCTTCGCATCGGCGGACAACAGTGCGATGCCGCCGTACACGGCATGCATGTGGCTGTCGATCAGGCCCGGCAGGAGCGTCTGCCCGCCGAGATCGGTCACCGTGGCATCGGCACTCACGCTGGCGGTTGCTTCGCTGCGGCTGCCAACGGCGACGATCCGGCCATCGCGTACGGATACCGCCTCTGCATACGGCTGTTGCGGGTTCGCCGTGAACACGTGCCCGTTTACCAGGACCTGGTCCTTGGCAACGGCGGTGCCCAGGGGCAGGAATGCCAGGCAAACCAGCCAGCTCATTGTCGGGTTCAGGCGAATGATGGGGCTCATGGTGTCTCCCCGCCGCATGTGGATGGTGTTCGGGCTACGCCGTCAGGAAGGTTTGAACGGCTGGCTCGATTTTGAACGAACAACGCGTTGGAACTCAACAGCATCGCGTCCGCACGTGGCGGCGTGATGAAGGCCGCCTCCATTACCCTCGACGTTTCCTGTAGCCGGCCGGCGCGCGTAGACTGGAGCCGCCCTGTCGCGACCAAACCGCTCGGTACGTGCATGACCATTCCAGTTTCGGCGGCGTTACGTAACGTGCCTCGTGCGGCGCCGGGGGCCCTGACCCTTGCCATCGTGGCGTCACTCACGCTGGCCGCGCCCGGCGACCTGGATCCCGGGTTTGGGGATGTCGGCCGGCTCCTCTTGCCGGACCTTCCCGGCCCGGCCTTGTCTGTCGCGGCGCGGGACGACGGCATCATCGTTGCCGGGGGCAAGATCGTCCGCGACTTTGATACGGAAGTAGACGACCAGGCGTTTGGATTCGCCGTCCGCCTCACAACCAACGGAATACTCGACTCGACGTTTGCGGCGCCGGCCCTCGAAGACATCATGGTCGTCGACACCGAACTGCAGTCCGACGGCCGGATTGTCGGGGTCGGCAATCACAACTTTGGTGGGACCGGCATCGAGCCCGTCGCCTTTCGACTCGATTCAAATGGCTCTCTGGACACCGGATTCGGCGCGGGAGGCATCGTCGAATTGCCACGTCTCACGGCCGTAGCGTCGGTCGCGGTCGATCCCGGCGGAACCATAGTCATCGCCGGAATCTGGGCCCCCGGGCAAACGCCCGGCGGCGACCTCAAGGTCATACGGTTGCTTCCGACGGGCGAGCCGGACGAGTCTTTCGGGGATGAAGGCGCCTTCGCCCTGTTCGGCGACATCGAGCAGCTCCCCAGCCCGACTCATATCCTGAGTGCGGCGGGCGGCGGATACCGCATCACGGTCCTGGAATTTCCCGCCCGTTATTGGAAATGCAGCGTGCTCGCGCTGACGCCCGACGGCGACGTCGACCCCGCATTCGGTGTCGACGGATTCGCGGAGGTCGGCGATCCGGGCAAATCCGTGCTCTGCGAGTCAATGGCCGAAGCCCCGGACGGGCGGCTGCTGGTGGCGGGCTCGGAAGGTTCCCGCGCCTTCCTGGTCCGCCTGCTGGCAAACGGAGCGCGAGATCCGGATTTCGCGACCGGCACTTTGCCCGATCTCGCCATGGCCCAGGCAACTGACGTCGCCGTCGATCCGGACACCGGCGCGATCGTCGTGGCTCTGGACGACGACGAGCCGGGTTTCGCCGTCGCGCGGCTGCAGGCCGATGGAGCGGCCGATGAGTCCTTTGGAGAGGCCGGCACCACGTCGGTGGACCTGTCCACTGCGGACGGCCGCACATATTTTGCGATCCCGCGCGATGCGACCATTCTCGGAAATGGCGACGTGCTCGTCGCCGGCGGGAGCGGGAATCCGTTCGTCGCCAGGATGGCCGGCGGAGATGGCGACGACAGTCCCGGCGTCCTCGGCGTAAGGAACTGGCGAGTGGAGGCCACCGAGGATTCGGGACAAGCCATCGTGACGGTCAGGCGCATCGGCGGCAGCATGGGCGGCATCAGTGTCGCGTATGCAGCCGTGTCGACCGGCACCGGCGCATACCACGCCGTCGCGGGGCAGGACTTCACGCCGGTGTCCGGAACGCTGGCATGGGCGGACGGCGACACCGACGAAAAACAGATCATCGTCCCGGTAGCAACGGACGAGGGCGTGGTGGAGGAAACCGAGGCATTCGCTCTTAGACTCAGCGACGTGCAGGGCGGCGCCGGCCTGGGCACGCCAGAAGCTACGGTCTCCATTGCATCCGACATACCGGCTGCGGGCAGGTTCGCGTTCCAGAGTTCCGAGATTCGGTTGATAGAAGACTATGGGTTCGTACCCGTGAGGATTGAACGCGACCATTCTTCCGAGGGCGCGGTTTCAGTGACGGTGACGATGTCTTCGGGAACTGCAACCGCCGGCGAGGATTTTGAAGACGAGCCGCTCACGGTTTCCTGGGCCGACGGCGATTACTTGGACAAAGGCGTCGACATCCCGATCATCGACGACTCTGACGACGAGCCTCGCGAGCAATTCTCGGTGCACCTGAACAACCCGACCGGCGGGGCCATCATCGGCGCGCCGGCTACGGCTACCATCGTGGTACAAGACGACGATCCAGCGCCCCCGCCCCCGCCCCCGCCTCCTCCGTCCGAAAGCGGCGGCGGCGGACCAGTCGGGCCCTTGACGCTGCTGCTTCTCTGCGTCGCTTGGGCTGCTGCGATCCGGCGGGCCAAGAGCGCCGGGCCGTCGCGGATGGCGCCACCGTTCGCGGGTCGCTTCTTACAGCCCTCTCTCACGCGTACCAAGCACTTCCGGCGGACCTTGGTCAACCACGCGCCCGTCCGCGAGAACGACGACGTAATCCGCGCGACGAACCAGTTCGAGGCGGTGCGCGACGATCACGATCGTGCACTTCCCCGCGAGGCCTTCGATGGTCTCGCGGATGGCCGCCTCGGACTGGGGATCCAGGGCATTCGTCGCTTCATCGAGGATCAGGAGCTCGGGCCGCCGCGCCAGCGCGCGGGCCAGTGCGATGCGCTGCCGCTGTCCGCCGGAAAGCCGCGACCCGCGCGCGAGGACTTCCGTATCGAAGCCCTCGGGAAGCGAGCCGATGAATTCGTCCGCGTGGGCGGCGATTGCGCACTGTCGCAACTCCGCCTCGCTCAGCGCCCCGCTGCCATACTCGATGCTCTCGCGTATCGTTCCGCTCAGGACTTCCACGTCCTGGCCCGCGATGGCGATCCTCCGCCGCCAGGAGCCGAGTTCGTAGTCGGGCAAGGCCCGGCCATCGACGAGGATGCGCCCTGACGTGGGGTCGTAGAGCCGGCACAGGAGGTTCAGGATCGTCGATTTCCCCGAACCGGATCGGCCCACGATCGCGACCACGCGATGCCGCGGGATGGAGAACGTGACGGCGTCGAGGGCGGGCGCCCCGTCCTCCGCGTGGCGGAACGTGACCGCCTCGAAAACGATGCCATCCATCAACGCCTGGAATTCGACGTTGCCGGAGCGCAGGGCGGTCGGGTCCGGGGTCTCGAGTATCTGCTCGACTTCCGCGATGCCCGCCGCGTAGGTGCCGAGAGAGACCCGTGCGTAGTCCAGCCGCTTCAGGTGCGGCGGCAAGCGCGATGACAAAAGCAGGAACGTCAGGAGGCTGGCCATCGGCATCTGCGTGAACCAGCCATACAGCAGTGCCGCGAGGAACACCGGCGTGTACAGGAGCTCCGCCGCCGGCTGAATGCTCTGCGACAGTGCTTCCGATCTGGCCGACAGGCGGCGCGCGGCCTGGGAAGCCGTCTCGATCCGATCGCCCTCGGCGGTTTCACGGCCGAAGACGCGGATGGTGCGCATCGCGGTCACGAGCTCCACCAGGCGGCCGGTCAGGGCCGCATACGATTCGACGAGCGCCGCCCCGACCGATGATGCCCGACGCGCGACTCCTCTCATCAGCAGGGAAACCGGGATCGCGACCAGGATCACCAGCAGGGTCAACCGCCACGACAGCAACAGCAGCAGGACGACGAATACTGCCACTGCGCAGGCGGCGCCCAGCAGCTGCACCAGCAGCGTCATGGCCTCGCCGGTGCGGTAGGTCTGCGCCTCGAGCACGCTCATGAGGCGACCCTGGTCGTGGCGCACGAAATACAGGTAGCCGACGCGCAGCAGGCGCCGCGACAGCTGCACTCGCAGATTGTGCGTCACCGTCGCGGCGAGCCCGGCGCCCAGCATTGCATTTGCCACCATCACGATCGTCTTGACGAGGACCAGGAAGAGAATCGCGGCGCACAGGACGACGATGCGGGAGTCGGCGGCAATCTGTCCGGCCCAGCCCTGCATCCAGCGGTCGAATACGCCGGCCGCCTCCGCGCCCGCGCCGCCGGCGCCGGCGCCGGCGCCGATCATCAGGTCCAGCAGCGGGATCATGAGACCGATGCCCACGCCTTCCATCAGTGATCCGACCAGCCCCAGGACCACCAACGCCGGCACCGTCCAGGGCTCGACCCGGGAAAACCGCAACAGGGAGCGCGTCGCAGAATCGCTCACATCCGGCCTTCGCGCGACTGAGGGGCGTTCAGCGCGTGTTCGATTCGCCGTCCTTCGGTGCAGGCGCGTCGCGCTGCCGCTCGCTCCTTCTGGCGCCTCCGCAGGTCGAAGACGGGAGCCAGCCAGGCCGACGGCAGCAGGCGCTGCGCTGCGCGGCGCGCGGCGCGCAACGACAGGGCGGGCAGATGCGCCAGTCGCCACGCCCAGGGGTTGAGGTATGGTCGACGCGCGGCTCGTAACGCGTCGCGGAGCGGCGGGATTTCGGCGCCTGGCGTGTCGACATACTCGCTGCAGCCAGTCGAGAAATGCGCGCTCGGCCGGGTTTGGCCAGCCGGGAAGGTAAACCTCCTCACGCTCCAGCCGGTGCACGACCGACGCTGCATGCTGGCGGTACCGCGCGAGCACGTCGTCGATGACGAGGGTGCGGCACTGCGAATACAGTTTCGCCAGCATGACCTGGTCTTCATACGCGCCCCGGAATGACGCCTCGAATCCGCCCACGCGTCGCACCTCGCGCGTCCGTGTGGTCAAGCTGCACACGGCCGGCACCGTATAACCCTTCGAGCGTAGCAGCAACACGAGCAGGTGCGGTGGCGCGATCGGCTTTCCTGACGGAAGCGGCAACACGGGCTCCGGGCGGTCCACCCGCCCGGCCGCCTCGTTCGACGACCAGCTGTGCCAGTACTCGACACGGCTCTGCACCAGCGCGACGTCCGGGTACCGATCGAGGAGTTCCACATGGCGCGCAAGACGGTCCGGCAAGTACACGTCGTCCGCGTCGAGGAAGGCCAGGTACTCGCCGCGCGCATGAGAGACGCCCAGGTTGCGCGACGCGCTGATGCCCAGGTTGCGACGGTCGGGATGCTCGACCAGGCGGATCCGACCGGGATCGGCCATCGCCAGCGATTCCGCGATTTCGCGTGAACCGTCACCGGATCCGTCGTCGACCAGTACCAGCTCCCAGCCCGGGAAGGTTTGTGCCCGGATGCTGGCGACCGCTTCCTCGAGGTAACGACGTGCGTCGTGGAAGACCATGACCACGCTGACGCGCGGCGCTGCTGCCGGCACGTCGCGCCGAGGCCGGCCGGCGCTCATGTCCGCGCCATGCCCCGCACCGCGCGGTATGCGGAACGCGCGGAGTCGAGCGCGCCGCTGAGCGCGGGATGACGGGTGGGCCACAGCCTCCGACGCAAGACAGGGTCGAGTTCTGGAAATTGCGGCGCGCACTCGGCCGCGTAATCGCGCAACCACTGCAGGTACTCGAACAGCGCTGCATGAGGCCTGCCCGGACGATACTCACCGGCCTCTGCGAGGCGGTGCGTGAGCGACGCCGCGTGCTGGCGGTATTTGACCAGAGGCACCTCGAGCACGACCGCCACCGCGGCCAGCATGAGCTTGGCGATCAGCGCCTGGTCCTCGTATTGGCTCGTGAACCGGGCTGGGATCGCGCCGAGATCGAGCGCCAGCCGCCGGTCCAAGGTCACGCTGCAGATGCCGGGCATCGCAGCCTTTCGTTGGAGGGACGCCCGCAACAGCTGCGGCGGCTCGACCGGCACATCGTACCGCGCCATCGGACCGACGATCTCGTCCGTTCCGCCAGAGTGGCCGCGCTCCCCTGCGGACCACCGGCGCCAGTAGATCTCCGGCGAGATGACGAGGCGCGCGCGCGGATGGGCAGCGAACGCCGCCAGGTGCCGCGCCAGGCGATCGGGAAGGTATACGTCGTCGGCGTCGAGAAAGGCCGCATACGCACCGGTGGCGGACGCGAGCCCGAGGTTGCGCGAGGGGCCCGTGCCCCGGTGTGCGTGCAGCGGGTGTTCGAGGTAGCGGACCCGGCCGGGATGCGCGGCCGCGAAGCCACGCGCGAGCGCCGAACTGCCGTCGCTCGAGCCGTCGTCCACGAGCAGCAGCTCCCAGTCAGTGAAAGTCTGCGCGAACACACTCTGGACGGCCTCGCCCATGAATCGCTCTGCATCGCGGAAAATCATGACCACCGAGACGCACGGACCTCCCTCGACAGGAACCGGCACCGGGCTTCCGACGAGGCCGCTCGCGTCGGTTCGTCCCGCTCGCCGCAGCCGCTCGCACAGCCTCGCATACTGCGCGCGCGCCTCGCGAAACTCGCGTGCACGATTCCAGTGCTGCATGGCCCGAAGCGCGCCCCGGGGCAGGTATCGCAGGGCGATTCGCTTCAGGCCTGCCGCGATGGTCGCGCGCGGCGTCGCTTCGACCACGCGGTCCTGGGCGCGCGCCTTTGCGCGCAAGGGTTGCAGCATTTCCTCGAGGACCGCATCGCCCAAGTCGGAGCGACCCACATAATCCGCCAGCCACGCATGATAGGCCCGCCTCGCCGAGTCGGCCGACACGGCCACGGTGCCTATTTCCTTGGCCCGGCGCGTCCACGACCCCGGGTGGCGCCGGTAGCGGGCCAGGTGCGCGTGCAGCACGTACGTCGTCCCGTGGAGGTAAAGCTTCGCGAGGACGACCTGGTCCTCGAACGCCGCACGGAACGCCGGCTCAAACCCCCCCAGGCCGAGCAACTTCTCCCGTCGCACGGTTATGGTGCAGATTCCGGCACAGCACAGGGGTACGGCCAGCGCGAGCAACAATCCGTCCGGCGGCCGCAGCAGGTGGTCGTCCGTTCGCAGGAACGGCCGGACATAGTCCTCGTTCGGGCGCACGTCTTGCGGCTGCCAGCTGTACCAGTGCACGAGTTCGCTCTGCACCATGTCGACGCCCGACATGCGGTCCAGGATCTCGACATGCCGCCGCAACCGGTCCGGCAGGTACGCGTCGTCCGCGTCCAGGAATGCGACATATCGGCCGCGGGCCGCATCGAGCCCGAGGTTTCGCGATGCGCTCATGCCGCGATTCTCGCCGCCGGGATGGCGAAGCAGGCGGATCCTGTCCGGCCATCGCTGCGCATACTCAGCGGCGATGCCGCCACTGGCGTCGATGGACCCGTCGTCCACCAGCAGCAACTCCCAATCAGTGAAGGTCTGGTCGCGGACGCTTTCGATCGCCTCGGCGATGAAGTCGCCCGCGTCCCTGAAAATCATGATCACGGAAATGGCGACCGACGATTGCGCTGCCCGCTCGGGCGTCAACGTAGCCATGTTCCCGTGAGCCAACTCTCGAAGCGCCGGGCGTTCGAATCGCGAACGGAAACCCTCGGCAACTGGTAGCGATCACGTCCCGGCCAGGCCAGTTCCTGGACGGTGGAGCACGCCAGCTTGAATCCGGCGCGCTCCACGAGGAGCGTCAAGCCCGGCGCAACCTCGCCATGGGGATATGCGAAGCACTCGGGTGTCACACCGGTCAGGCTGCGGCAGGCATCCCGCGAGCCGGCGATCTCGGTGGCCTGCTCAGACTCCGAAAGCGTGGGGAGCGGTCGATGCGATTGCGCATGCGCGCCGATGCTCACCAGCCCCGATGCGTGAAGCTCGCGGACTTCGTCCGGCCGCATGGGCCGCGATTCCGGATCCGCGGGGGTCTGGACGCCGAGAATACCGCCCAGTTGTTTCAACGCGGCATCGCGCGCGTCGTTGGCCAGTGACTGGCAAAACTGCCACAACGCCCGATGCAGCCTCGCCCGCTGCCTGTTTCCCGAGGCGCCCAGCTGGCCAACCTGCCACCAGAATGTGGCGGTCCCGGCCTCCAGGTTGATCGCCGCTGGCAAGCGAGGCGACTCGAACACCATCGCAGCAAGACGATCCCACCAGAAACCACCGGCCCGCCCGATCCAGTCCGTCGCCAGGAATACCGTGGCGGGCGCACTCGCGGCCGTCAATGCAGGCAGGGCGTGGCGCAGGTTGTCCACATAGCCGTCGTCGAAAGTGATGGCGACCGGGGTGCGGCGCGGCGCCCGGCCCGCCGCCAGTCGCTGCGGCAGCTCCGTCAGGGGGACGAACTCGCAATACCGCCCCAGCACCTCGAGGTGAGCGCGAAAATTCTCCGGCGAGACGCACAGCTCCCAGGGGTCGCTGCGGGCCTGCGCGACCCGGTGATAAAGAAGGACAAGCGCGTGGGCGCGGCTTCGCCGGCGCCAGGGACGCAACATCCACTTCGCCACCCGAACCGCTTCACCACGGGCGCGCGTCGTCATCATGGTGTTTTTCGTGCCAACGCAGTGATGATCACCGGGTAATCGGGGTCGGCGCTCGTGAGTTCTTCGAGCGTGAGGTCTTCGACCGCAAGCCCTTCCAGGAAAGCGACGGCTGCCAGCACGTTGCCGTGAGTCTCGAGGTGGCAATGGCGTTCGTCGAAGCTTGCCGCAAGCAGGCGGCGCAGGCTGGCCTCGGTGAATGACCAATACCACGTCGGACCCCATACGCTGCCCGTGGCGACCGGCGAAATACCGGGTACGGTCACCAGCAGCTCCCCACCGGGCTGCAATATCCGGTGCAATGTCCGCAGCGCAGCCGGCGGGTCAAAGATCAGCTGCAACGTCTGCGTCAGGACGATCGAGTCGAAGCGTCCGTCAGCAATATGCGGCGCATTCGCGAGGTCGGCGACGATCGTCGCGGCCGGATTGTCGCCGGTGACGTGCAGCACGTCGCTGCCCGTCACGCGCTGCCCGCCGAAGCGGCGCGTATAGGTGTCCTCGCCGATTTCGAGGACCTGACCCCGAATCGATTCCGCCTGCGCCGCGAGGAACCGCTCGATGTAGAAGCGATCCACGGGAAGTCCGCGGTCGACCCCGAATTTCCGGCTGATCGGTGCCGGCCGGCGCAGGCTGCCGAAGTCCACCGCACCGACGGCTGGCAGGCCCAGCACTCCGCGACGAGCGGCTTCGATCCCGGGACGAAACGGGCGCAGCGCAGACTTGATCAGCGATCGGAGCACGGCGTGGCCTCGAGCCGGGACAGGTGATCGAGCAGTGCGTACACGAGAACGGCAATACCCGCCATCTCGAGGGCTTCTTCCACGGTGGCGAGCAGGACGTACAACGGCGTCGCCTTGCCGGCGACGCCGGCATACATCTGGCTCGCGGCCTCGATGCCGGCGGCGCCGCCGACGTAGAGGGCGGCCGCAGCGAGCATGAACCGTCGCAAACGCCCGTCGAGGCGGCGCAGCTGAGGCAGCCAGAAAAGCCCGAGCAACACGACCAGCGGCGCGTAGATCGCGAGCCCCACCGCACCGAAATGGAAGGACGACGTGTCGGCGAAGGTTTCGTGGATGCGCAGGATCTCATCGAACGCCAGAAACACGAAGACGCTTGCGAGCGCACGCCACCGGGGCCGGTCGGCAGGAGACGCCCGGGCCAGGACGAACATCAGCGCCGCTGCGGCGCCCAGCATCAACGATTGATACAGCGTCGGCAGGTTGTTTTCCGTGTCAAGCCAGAAGATCTTGACGCTTTCATAGCCCAGGCTGCCCTCGGGCCAGTGGTAGAACGCCAGCGCGCCGACCGCCGCGGTGCTCGCGGCGACCAGCACGCCGATCAGCACCGCCATGACCTGGAGCGCCCTGGGCGGGGATATCCGCAGCGTGAACGATACGTCACTCAATGCAGGGACTCGAGCACGCTCAGGGTCTGGCGCGCGGTGTTTTCCCAGGTCATGGAGGCGGCTCGTACGCGGCCGCGCGCCGCCAGGTCCCTTCTCAATTGCTCATCATCGAGCAGCCGGGCGATGCCGTTTGCAATGGACTCGACGCTTTCAGGATCCACCTCCACGGCCGCTCCCCCCGCGAGTTCCGCGGTGCCATAACGGTCGGACGTCACGATCGGGCAGCCCGCGGCCATCGCCTCGATGATGGGTAGCGGACAGGCCTCGTACAGCGAGGGCATCAGCAGTCCCGTCGCAAGCGAATACAGCGCCGGCAGTTCATCGTGCGGAAGCCATCCAAGCTCGTGCACCCAGTTCCGCAATCCGAGCATTCGACCGAGGTCGACCTCATGCGCCGCGAGGAACCGGTCGGTGCCTCCCGCTACCACGAGGTGGTAGCCGCGGCTCGGGCCGACCGCCTTGTAGGCTTTCATCAGCCGCGTGAAATTCTTCGGCGGGTACAAGGCGCCGACGAAGAGGACGAACCGGTCCGGCAGTTTGAGCCGCTCCTTGAGTGCGCGTCGCGCATCAGGCGTGCCTGAAACTCGGAAGCTCTCGTGCGCTCCCGAGTGGACCACGTGAAGCTTCTCCGGTCCGACGTCCAGGTGCTGCAATGCGTGTTCGCGGACCGTCTCGGACACCGCGATGATCGCGTCCGCCTTTCGCGCGTACTGCGGCACGAGGAGGCTGTGACTCAAGCGATCCACCCGGCGCGAGGCCCACGGCATCACGTACCAGTCGAGGCCGTGGCAGACCCACGCCGTCCGGCAGCCGGCGAGCAGGGGTATCGAATATTTCGGATTGAACAGGACGTCGACGCACTCGCGCTTGGCCGCCATCGGAACCGCCACCTGGTCCCAGATCAACCGGGACGGCACCGGCAACACGACGTCGCGAAGCGACGCCGTCGTCGACAGGAAGCCCGGCAAGGACTGCTGTTGATAGAACAGGATGAACTCGTGCGCGGAACCGATCTTGAAAAGTTCCGGGAGCAACGCCTTTGTGTAGACGACGACGCCGCCCGGGTGCTGCGGCAGGTGACGGAGCATGATTCCAATGCGCATTCGACTGTTTGGCCTCCGGCTATTGCGGGCAGGTTAACTCCCGAACCGGGAAGGCGCGCGCATTTTTCAGGCGATCGCAGCCCTTTGCACTTTCTGCGGTTGGCTGACGCCGTAACCCTGCGCGTAATCCACGCCGAGTCCGCGCAGGACCTCGATGATCTCCGCGTTTTCCGCCCACTCCGCGATGGTCTGCTTGCCGGTGAGGTGCCCGATCTCGTTGATCGAGCGGACCATCTCGCGGTCGATCGGGTCGTGCAGCACGCCCTTGACGAAGCTGCCGTCGATCTTCAGATAGTCGACCGGAAAGTGCTTCAGGTAGCCGAACGACGACAGGCCGGTGCCGAAGTCGTCGAGCGCGAACTTGCAGCCGAGCTCCTTGAGCGCCTGGATGAAGCGGCTGGCCTGCGAGAAGTTCGCGATGGCCGCCGTCTCCGTGATCTCGAAGCAGATCTTGCTGCCGTCGATGCCGCTGCGGTGGAACTGCTCGATCACGTAAGGCAGGAACTTGTCGTCGCCGAGGCTCTGGCCCGACAGGTTGATCGAGCACATCGAGAGCCGCTTGCGCTCGTCGGCCTCGGACACGAGCCAGCGGAAGGCGCTGTCGATCACCCAGCGGTCGATGGACGGAGTGATGCCGTAGCGCTCGGCCGCGGCAATGAACTGGTCCGGCGCGACGATCTTGCCGCTCTCGTCGCGCATGCGCAGCAGGAGCTCGAAATGCTCGCCCGCGTCCTCCTGCTGCAGCGGCAGGATGGTCATGCGGAACAACTCGAAGCGCGACTCCTCCAGCGCATTGTTGATGCGCGCCGCCCACTGCATCTCGCGCCGGCGGCGCATCAGGTCGATGTCGTTTTCCTCGAAGCAGTGGACGCGGTTGCGCCCCGACTCCTTGGCGGCTCCGCAGGCGGAGTCTGCCGCCGACAGGACCGACGCCACGTCCTCGTTCTCCGCGTTGATCGGCACCACGCCGATCGAGCAGCCAAGCCGGAACGTGCGGTCCTCCCAGGTGTAGCGGAAGTTCCGGATCGCCTCGCGCAGCGACTCGGCCGTGCGCAGGGCCTCCTCCAGCGAGCAGCTCTCGAGCAGCACGCCGAACTCGTCGCCGCCGAGGCGTGCGAGCGTGTCGCGCCAGCGCACCTTGGATTTCAGCAGCGCGCCGACCTGGCCGAGCAGCGCGTCGCCCGCGCTGTGGCCGCAGGTATCGTTGACGATCTTGAACTGGTCGAGGTCGATGTAGCAGAGCGCGTAGGAGGTCTCGCGGGCCTTCGCGCTCTTCAGCGCGCGCTCGAGGCGCGTCTCGAACTCGCGCCGGTTGACGAGCCCGGTCAGCACGTCGTGGCTGGCGTGGTACGAGAGGCGCCGGTTCAGCTCGCGCGACTCGGACACGTCGTGGAACACGAGCACGCCGCCAGTCACGGTGCCGGTGCCGTCGCGGATCGGCGAGGCCGTGCTTTCGATGTACAGCTCGTTGCCGTCCTTGCGGATCAGCAGCATCGGCCGCACCGATTTGATCGAGCGGATGCGTCGCACGGCGACCGCGAGCGGGTTCTCGAGCGGCTCGCAGGTCTCCTCGTGGAAGGCGCGGAAGATCTCGTCGATGGTGCGCCCGAGGCTGTCCTCGAGGCGCCAGCCGGTCAGCTCCTCCGCCACCGGGTTCAGGTACTCCACGCGACCGTGCGCGTCGCAGGTGATCACGCCGTCGCCGATCGACTGCAGCGTGATCTGGGCGCTTTCCTTCTCGCGGAACAGCGCCTCCTCGTAAAGCTTGCGCTCGGTGATGTCGAGCTCGACGCCGATCAGGCGGCGCAGCCGCCCCTGGTCGTCGACGCGGGCGCAGGCCCGGCCGATGACCCAGCGCCACTCGCCGTCGGTGTGCTTGAGCCGGTGCACGCTCTCGAACATGGGCGTCTTGCCGGCGATGTGGTCGCGCATCGAGGCCGACACCCGCGCGAGGTCCTCCGGGTGCACCATCCGGTGCCAGTCCGGCGAGGTGATGACGTCGCCCTCGGCAAAGCCGAGCATGCTCTTCCAGCGCGGCGAGAACCAGGTCCGGTTGCTCTGCGCGTCGTAGTCCCACAGGCCGTCGTTGGCGCAGGGCAGCGCCATTTCCTCGCGCTCCTGCATGTCCGCCAGCCTGTCCGCGAGCGCGACCTTCTCGAGGCCACAGGCGAGGCTCGTGCCGACCAGCTTGAGCAGCAGGTGCAGGTTCACGTCCCAGCCGTCGCGGGGCGTGGACGACACAAAAGCGAGGAATCCGCGCACCGTGCCCTGCACGGCGAAGGCGATCAGCAGCAGCGAGCGGATGTCGAGGCCCGCGAGGCGGGCGGCGTCGCCCGCCTGCTCGGCCCGCGCGCTCACCGTGTCGCGGATCTCGAGGATGCGCACATGCTCGAGGCGCGAGCGGATCCAGGGCAGCGCCTCGAGCGCATCGCCCTTCAGGACCTCCGGGCGGCACTGCGCGAAGGGGCCCTTGGCGGTCGCGATGGATTCGATGCGCTCGCCGTGGCCGTCCAGCAGCGCGAGGAACACGGCGTCGGTGCCGGTGGCCTCGCGCAGGATGTCGAGGCTCTGGCGGATCACCGCATCGGCGTTGCCGGCGGTGATGTTCTGAAAATCGACGGCGATCTTGGTGCACGCAAGGTCGATGCCGAGCGGCGGCCGGTCCGGCCGCGGCTGCCACAACTTCGAGGACAGCACGTCCGAAGCCGTGTACTCGGGAAACGATTCGCCTTGCACCTGCGGCACCCCGATGGGCTCCCCCTGTTTTCGAGGCAGTGTCTCAGCGCGGCGGGTGTCGGCCACAGGAACCAGTTAACGAAACCGGCCGACCAGTCCTTCCACGACTTGCGCCGCATTGTGTCAGAAACGTTTAGGAATGCAAGGTAACCGTATGTATTTCTTATGTTCCTTATGTCAATGCGGTCGGCGGATGAATCCGGACTTGACGATGTGGGGGTTACCCTCGGCGTCGCGCTGCACCTTCCAGCGCCGGTAATTCCACAGCCAGTCGGGTGGACGCTCGCGCGTGACCGCTTCGATTTCCGCCGCATAGCGCTCGATCACCGCGCCGGTCGGGAGCTCTTCCCCTCCCGCGGCGATCTCGACGAAATGGATGCGGTAATGCCCGCGCGACACGCGACGCATGGCGATGTAGAAGACCGGGAGCTTGCCGGCCTTCGCGATCGCCTCCGGGCCGATGAAGAACGCCGTGTCGAGGCCCATGAACTGCGTGAAATAGCGGACGCCCGACGACGTCGGCGCCTGGTCCGCGACCATCGCAATCACGCGCGCGGGGCCGCGGTGGCGCATGACGCGCAGCAGCAGGCGCCGGGCCGGGATCATCTCCGCGCCGAAGCGCGAGCGGATGGTCATCATCAGGCGGTCGCCCCAGCGCCCCTTCAGCGGCTTGTAGGTCGCGTGGACCGGGTGGCCCATCTCGAGGCTCAGCTTGAGCAACGCCCATTCCCAGTTGCAGTTGTGGGAGGTCACGATGATGATCGACTGGCCCGCGTCCATGGCCGCGCGCGCCGCCTCCGGGTTCTCGAGCGTCACGCGGCTCGCGATCTCCCCGGGCTTCATCGTCACGGCCTTGATGATCTCGACCGAGACGTCCGCGAAATTCCGGTAGAACGCGGTGCGCGTCGCTGCGATCCAGTCCTTGTCGCGGTCCGGGAAGCAGGCCGCGAGCTGCATGTCGACGATCTCGCGCCGGGACTTCATCACCTTGTCGAGGACGAAGGCGAGGAAGCTCGCGATCGCGTACCAGGCCGGGAGCGGCAGGGACGACAGGATGCGAAGCCAGAGCGGAAACCGCTCGAACGGCTTGCGGTCCTCGAAATCCGCCGCGCGCTTGCGGAAGCGCTGGTTGCGAACCTTGTGGAGCTGGGCCGGTAGGCGCATGCCCGCGGCAGCTTACCGGAACCGCGGTGCCGGCGGCACCGCGATTCCCGGCAAGCCCCGGGCCGGGCGCGGCGCTAGAACGTGCCGCGGAAGGTCAGGATGTAGACCGGGTCCGCTTCCTCGTTCTGGTGGATCTGCGTGACCGGCGTCTTCGCCTCGTACTGGTCGACCGACTCGTACACGCGCTGGATCTCGTCCTTGTCCGAATCGAGCAGGTTCTGGGCCGCCAGGCGGACCACGAACTTGTCGGCGAGCGTCTTCTCGACGAAGAACTCGAGGTTGCCGCCGTACTCGACGTCGGTGACTTCCTTCGCCTCGGCGCTCACGTTCACCCACTCCTGCGCCGGTCCGAGCTTCTGATAACTCGCGCCCCAGGTGAGGCCGATGCCCCCGATCAGGTGGTCGAAGCCCGCGTTGTAAATGTAGTCAGGCTGCAGGGAGAACGGCCGGTCGATCGGGAAGTTCGCGTTGGCGTCGCGGATCTCCGAATCGATCCAGGTGTAGTTCGCGAACACGTGCAGGTTCTCGGAGATGAAGGCGACCGGGGAGCTGAAGTCGAATTCCAGGCCGTAGATCTTGCCGTCGTTGGGATTGTTCACCCAGACCGTTGCCTCGATGTCCTCGTCCACGAACTCCTGGAAGATCTCGTTGACGCCGTCCGGCACGCCGTCCAGCTCGATCTTGTCGCTGACGTCGCGATAGAAGGCATTGAAGCCCATGATCGCGTCGCGGCCGCCGAGCTCGAAGTCGACGCCGGCGTCGAGGCCGAGCGCCGTCTCCTGGTCGAGGGTCGGATTGCCGAGGATACTCTCCTCGTCGTCGATCAGGAGCGTCGGGTTCAGCTGGTCGAAGCTCGGCCGGCGCACGGTGCGGGCGAACGACAGGCGCATCTGCGTGCTGTCCGTCATGTCCCAGCGCCAGTGTGCGGACGGGTTGAACTCGGAGAAGTCCTCCGAGGACTTGATCTGGTTGCCCTCGATGACGATGCCGAGCGGCGCGAGCTCGTCGGCAGCCTCGGCGAGCGCCTCGGAAACCGTCGACTCGATGTCGAGCGTCGTGAATTCGCCGCGGGCACCCAATTCGAAGCGCGAAGTGCCGAATTCCTTGGTCCACTTCGCGAAGACGTTGGCACGCTGGTCCTTGGCGTCGAACAGCGACAGCCCCGCGTCATCCTCTTCAAGCACGCCTTCGTCTATCTCGAACACGCGGAAGGAAAAGTCACGGCTGCGATCGTAGCCCTCGAGGCCGACCTTGAGCCTGGAAGCCGAGAGCTGGAACTCGGCGGATGTCTTCAACACAAGCTCGTCGTCCTCGGCGTCCGTGAACTCGCGGCCGTCGAGGAAACCCGGTGTGCGCAGGTCCTCGGCGTTGTGCGGGACCGCCTCGAACAGCTTGAAGATCTCCTGGTCGGACTGGTTGAGGAAATCCAGCAAGCTGTCGGCATCGGAGATGCCGGCCGCGTCGAAGTCGAAGTCGAGGTCGTCGACCCAGTTGGACTCGACGCCGTCGAATTCGGTCTTGTCCCAGGATAGCTCGATGGCCCACTCGTGGCCGCCACCGAATCCCTTTTCGTAACCGGTGAACAAGCCGTAATTGCGCTCGTGAAAGTCGTCGCGCTGGTTCGCCTGCTCGGCTTCCGCCTCGAACTCGCCATCGTCGTCCTCGGCCGCGAACTCGCGCCCGATCTCGGTCTCGGAACGGTTCGAGTCCATGTAGAAGGCGCTGGCGTACCACTCGCTCGCCTCGCCCCGGGTACGGACCTCGCCGGTCCAGGCGATGTCGATGCTCTCGCGCTCGTCCGGGTCCTCGACCACGGCGCCGAAGGCCGGCTCCGCGTTGCCTTCGCCGTCGAGTGCGCGTTCCACTTCCCAGGCCGCCTTGCGGTTGAAGCGTTCCTGGTAGTTCAGGGACGTGCCCCATTCGAAGTTGTCGTTGCTGTCGCCGAACGACAGGAACCCGCTGGGATTGGTCTCCCCGTCGTTGTAATAGGCCCCTAGCCGGTAGATGCCGCCGGAGAGCTCAGCGCCTTCCTTCAGGATGATGTTCAGCGTTCCGCCAACGCCCTGGCTGTCGATGTCGCTCGAGGGGCTGCGGATGATCTCGACGCGCTCCACGAGCTCGGCGGGAATGCGGTCGACGATCACGGTGTTGTCGTTGGTCGCGCCGGTGATCCGCCGGCCGTTCACCAGGATCTGCGTGTATTCGCTGCCGATGCCGCGCAACGACGGCTCGGCGTACTCGCCGACGTCACTCTGGAAACTGACGCCCGGGACGCGCTTCATCATGTCGCCGACCGAGAGCGGCTCGAAGCGCTGGAAATATTCCTCGTCGTACGACAGCACCGGCGCCGCCTCGTCCACGCGGTTGCGCGCGTTGACGCGCTTCGCCAGCACCTCGATCTCGGACAGTTCGGGCTGCGCCACGGGCGCCGTCTGGGCGAACACCGCCAGGGGCAGGCCCGCAAGGCTCATGGCCACCGTGATTCGCGGAAATGCCGCAAGCTTTTTCATCGGATTAGACCCCCTCGGGTACGCGCGTGTATGACCGGCTCCATGCCGGACGGGTGATCAGTCTGCAGATCGAACTTGACGATCCGGCGACAGTATAGAACGAAATTTTTGTTCGCTTCAACAGATGAAAATTTTGTTCTATACTGGCGCCGTTCCGCGGCCGTGGAATGTCTGTTCGAAACTTGAAACGATCGGGGCTCCACCCATGACCGAGGCCCAGGCCCGGCAGGCAGAAAACGCCATGACGGCCCGCAATAACGTTGAAGCGCTGCGCGCGCGCATCGTCCAGCGCTATGAAACCCTGTCGCCGCGGCTCAAGCAGGTCGCGGCCTACGCGCTCGAGCACCCGAACGACCTCGGCCTCGAGACGCTTGCCGTGATCGCGAAGCGCTGCAAGGTGCAGCCCTCGACCATCGTGCGTTTCGCGCAGACTTTCGGCTACGACGGCGCGAGCGACATGCAGAAGCTGTTCCGCGACGAGTTGCTGTCGCTCGCCCCGAGCCCGAGCTACGCGGAGCGGATCCGCCAGTTCAACGAGCGCGCCGGCGAAGTTGCGAACCACTCCGCCTCCGACCTGATGCACGAGTTCGTCCAGGGCAACATCGCGGCGCTGCAGCACCTCGACGAAGCCACCCGCCACGAGGACCTCGAGCGCGGGATCGCGCTGATCGCGGAAGCCAAGGCCGTCTACCTCGTGGGACTGCGCCGCTCGTTCCCGGTCGCCGCTTACCTCGCCTATGCGCTCCGGCACACCGACAAGCGCACCTACCTCGTCGACGGCCTCGCCGGAATGATCGCGGAGCAGAGCTCGATGATGGGTCCCGGCGACCTGCTCATCGCGACGAGCTTCCGGCCCTACGCGCAGCAGACGGCAGACATCGTCAACGAGGCGGCCGAGCGAAAGGCCAGGGTGATCGCGATCAGCGACAGCCGGCTGTCGCCCATCGCCCGGCGCGCCGACCTGTGCTTCGAGGTCAAGGACGCCGAGTTCCGCAAGTTCCGCTCCCTGACCGCGTCGCTGTGCCTCGCGCAGACGCTCGTCATCGGCTACGCGTACCAGTTGACGTCCCGTGACGGAGGCAGCCCGCAGGCATGAAGACGTTCGCGCTCTTTGGCGTCGGCCGCATCGGCCGCATCCACGCGGCGAACATCGCCGCGCATCCCGGCGCCCGCCTCAAGTACGTCGTCGACGTCGACTCCGCGGCCGCCGGCGCCATCGCGGCCGCCGCGGGCGCCGCCGTCGCCGACGCGAAATCCGTCCTCACCGATGCCGGCGTCGACGCGCTGCTGGTTGCGAGCCCGACCGACACGCATGCGGACCTGATCGAAGCCGGCGCCGCGGCCGGCAAGGCCATACTCTGCGAAAAACCGGTGGACCTCGACGTCGCGCGCGCGCGCGCCGCAGTCGCCGCCGCGGAGCGCGCCGGCATCCTGCTCGCGATCGGCTTCAATCGCCGCTACGACCCGTCGTTCCGCCGTGTCCGCAGGGGCATCGACGACGGCGAGATCGGCACCGTCGAATCGGTGCTGATCGTGAGCCGCGACCCGTCGCCGCCGCCGGTGGCCTACGTCAAGCGCTCCGGCGGCCTGTTCCGCGACATGACGATCCACGACCTCGACATGGCGCGCTGGCTGCTCGGCGAGGAGCCGGTCGAGGTCACCGCGCACGGCAGCTGCCTGGTCGACCCGGCGATCGGGGCCGCGGGCGACATCGACACCGCTGCGGTCACGCTGCGCACGGCGAGCGGACGGATCGCGCAGGTCGCGAACACGCGCCGTGCCGTCTTCGGCTACGACCAGCGCATCGAGGTCTGCGGCGCGCGCGGCATGCTGGCCGCGGGCAACCGCAAGTCGACCTCGGTCGAACGCGCGACCGCCGACGGTTATGCGACCGACCCCGCCCTGCCATTCTTCCTCGAGCGCTACGCCGACGCTTATCGCCTCGAGCTCGATGCGTTCGTGCGCCGCCTGCACGGCGAAGCTGCCGACATCGTCTCGGGCGGCGACGGCGTGCGCGCGCTCGAGATCGCCGCCGCCTGCGACGAGTCGCTGCGCACGCGTGCCACCGTCCTGCTGGAGACTCCTGCATGAAGAAGCTCCGCGTCGGCCTGATCGGCAGCGGCTACATCGGCCGCGCCCATTCGATCGCGCTGCAGGAAGTCGGTGCCGTGTTTCCCGAGGTGGCGACGCCGGTGTGCGAGATGCTCGCCGACCGCGACGCGGCCCACGCGGTGAAGTCCGCCGCGGCGATGGGATTCGCGCGCTCGACCGGTGACTGGCGCGAGCTGGTTGCCGATCCCGCGGTCGACGTGGTCGACATCTGCTCGCCCAATTACCTGCACCGCGAGATGGCGCTGGCCGCCGTCGCGGCCGGCAAGCACGTATGGTGCGAGAAGCCGCTCGCGCTCGACGCCGTGGAGGCGAAGGAGGTCGCCGACGCGGCCGCCCGCGCCGGCGTGGTGCACCTGGTCGGCTTCAATTATTCGGTGAACCCGCTGATCCGGCTGGCGCAGTCGATGATCGCGTCGGGCGACATCGGTACCGTGATCGGCTTCAGCGGCCGCTATTTCGAGGACTACATGGCGGACCCCGCGGTGCCGCACAGCTGGCGCTGCGAGCGGCGCCTCGCGGGCGCCGGCGCCCTCGCCGACCTCGGCTCGCACCTGATCGACATGGCGGAGGTGCTGCTCGGCCCGATCGAGTCGGTGTTCGCGGACCTGGAGACGGTCCACGCGACCCGCCGCGTGCCGGCGACCGGCGCGATGCTGCCGGTGGAGAACGAGGACATCGCGCGCGGCCTGGTGCGCTTCGCCCGCGGCACCGGCGGCAGCTTCGAGATCAGCCGGGTGGCGACGGGCTACAAGTGCGGCCTCGCGTTCACGGTCTTCGGCAGCCACGGCAGCCTCGCCTTCGACCAGGAACGCATGAACGAGCTCAGGCATTACAGCTCGGCCGACCCGGCGGGCCGCCGCGGGTTCCGCACGATCCTCGCCGGCCCCGAGCATCCCGACTACGCGCATTTCTGCCCGGCGCCCGGCCATGGCCTAGGCATCAACGACCTCAAGGTGATCGAGGCGCGGAACCTGCTGCGCGCGATCGCCGACGGCTCACCGGCGCGGCCGGGCTTCGACGTGGGCCTGCGGGTGCAGCGCGTGATGGATGCGATGGAACGATCGCACGCGGACGGCGCGTGGACGAAAGTGTGAGGGAGACGGCGATGGAAGCTCTGATCACCAGGCATCGCGGGGGTTTCGGTCCCGGCTACACGGCGATCACCCGCGCGGGCGAACCCGGCGACGACACCGGCATCTCGATGGGCGTGCTGCGGCTCTCGGCCGGCCAGTCGCACGTCGTGACGCTCGCGCAGGAGACCGCGTACCTGCTGATGGAGGGCCGCGTCACCGGGCTGGTCGGGGGACACGGCTTCGACCTCGCGCGCCGCTCGCTGTTCGACGATTCGCCCGCCTGCGTGCATGCGCCGGCCGGCGCGCTGGTCGAAATCCATGCGCGCACTGACGCGGAGCTGACCGTCTATGCCTGCGACAACCCGGCCACGTTCGTGCCGCGGGTCTTCCGGCCCGCCGACGTCGCCGACGAGCGGCGCGGCGAGGGCCAGGTCGGCGGACGCTGCCTGCGGCTCGTGCGCACGATATTCGACGCGCGCAATTCGCCGCCCGAAGTCCGCCTCGTCCTCGGCGAGGTCGTGACGCTGCCCGGGGGCTGGTCGAGCTACCCGCCGCACCACCATCCGCAACCGGAGATCTACCACTACCGCTTCACGCACGCGCAGGGTTTCGGCCACGCGGAGCATGGCGACGACGTCTTCAAGGTGCGCCAGTACGACACGATCCGGATCCGGGCAGGCAACGACCATGCCCAGGTCGCCGCGCCCGGCTACGGCATGTACTACGCGTGGGTGATCCGTCACCTGCCCGGGGAGCCCTACAACGTGCCCGAGTTCACGGCCGAGCACGCGTGGACGATGAAGCCGGACGCGAAGGTGTGGGAGCCTCCGCCGCGCCCCGCCGCCGACGGCAAGCCGGAGGCGTGAGCCGCGTGACCCGCAGCATCGACTTCATCTGTCTCGGCCGCGCCGCGGTCGATCTCTACGGCCTCGAGCGCGGCGCCCGCCTCGAGGACGCGCAGCATCTCGCCAAGTACCTCGGCGGGTCGTCGGGCAACGTCGCGACCGGCCTGTCGCGGCTCGGCCTCAAGGTCGCGATGCTGACCCGCGTCGGCGATGAGCACATGGGCCGTTTCGTGCGGGAGGCGCTGTCCCGCGAGGGCGTCGACGTCCGCGCGGTGCGCACCGACCCGCGCCGGCTCACCGGCCTCGTGCTGCTCGGCATCGAGAGCGCGGAGAGCTTCCCGCACATCTTTTACCGCGAGAACTGCGCCGACATGGGCCTCGAGCCGGCGGACGTGGACGCGGCTCCCTTTGAAGCGGCGAAGGCGCTCGCAATCACCGGCACGCACCTGTCCACCGATGGCGTGCGCGCGGCATCGCGCCGCGCCGTTGCGCTTGCGAAGCAGCACGGGCTCAAGGTCGTGCTGGATGTCGACTACCGGCCGGTGCTGTGGGGACTCGCCGGCCACGGCGGCGGCGCCGAGCGCGAGAAGGGCTCGGCCGACGTGACGCGGCGGATGCAGGAATTCCTGCCCGACTGCGACCTCGTGGTCGGCACCGAGGAGGAAATCCGGGTCGCGGGCGGCGGGGCGAGCGCACTCGAGGCCCTGCAGGCGATCCGCGCGCGCACCGCCGCGACCATCGTGCTGAAGCGCGGGGTCGCCGGTTGCGTGGTGTTCGAGGGGCCGATCCCGGCGAGTGTCGACCAGGGGCTGGTCGTCGGCGGATTCCCGGTCGAGGTGCTGAACGTCCTCGGCGCCGGCGATGCCTTCCTGTCCGGATACCTGAGCGGCTGGATCGCGGGCCTGCCCGCCGCGCACTGCGGCCGGCGCGGCAATGCGGCCGGCGCCATCGTCGTCACCCGCCACGGCTGCACGCCGGCGATGCCGACTCGCGCCGAGCTCGAGGAATTCCTCGGCCGTTCGGTGACGCCGGTGCGGCCGGACACGGACGCCCGCATCGGCGAGCTGCATCGCGCGACGACGATTCGCCCGCGGTCGGGCGACCTCTGCATCCTCGCCTTCGACCATCGCCGCCAGGTGGAGCAGCTCGCGGCCGCGAGCGGCGCCGCCTATGCGCGGATCGCGGATTTCAAGGCGCTCGTCGCCGATGCGGTGCTCGCAGCGGCCGCGGCGGCGCATCCCGGCGCGAGCCTCGGAGCCATCGTCGACGGCCGCCACGGTGGCAAGGCGCTCGCGCGCCTGAATGCGAGCGGCGTCTGGATCGGGCGACCCGTGGAGCTGCCCGCATCGCGTCCGCTCGAATTCGAATCCGCGGGCGGCATCGGGCTCGAACTGATCCAGTGGCCGCGGCATCACGTCGTCAAGTGCCTGGTGAACTACCACCCGGCCGATCCGGTCGAGCTCCGCCTCGCCCAGGAGGCGCGGCTCGCCGAGCTCGCGCACGCAACCGCATCGCTCGAGCGCGAACTGCTCATCGAGGTGATCAGCTCGGGACCCGGCCGCACGGTCCATGCCGGCACGACGCCGGCCGTGATGCAGCGCCTCTACCACCTCGGCCTGCGGCCGGCCTGGTGGAAGCTCGAGTCACAGCCTGCCGAAGCGTGGCGCGTCATTTCCGATGTCGTCGCCGCCCACGACCCCCTCTGCCACGGCGCGCTGCTGCTCGGCCTCGATGCCAGCGAGGAACAGGTCGTGCAATCCTTCGAGGTGGCCGCGCGCCATCCGGTGTGCCGCGGCTTCGCGATCGGGCGCACCATCTTCGGCGCGCCGGCGCGGGAATGGTTCGCGGGCAGCATCGACGACGCGGCCGCCGTCGCGCGCATCGGCGCCGGTTACGCGCGCATGATCGACGCCTGGCGCCGTTGCCGGCCCACCGCGGCGGCGGCATGAGGGACGCATGACGACGCTGCGCCTGACCATGGCCCAGGCCCTGGTGCGGTATCTCGCTGCCCAGCGGATCCGCGCGCCGGCCGGAGAGCTCCCGTTGTTCCACGGCGTGTTCGCGATCTTCGGCCACGGCAACGTCGCGGGGCTGGGCGAGGCGCTCGCGGCGCACCGCAAGTCGCTGCCGACTTTCCGCGCGCACAACGAACAGGCGATGGCGCATGCCGCCATCGCTTTCGCCAAGGCGAACCAGCGTCGTCGCATGATGGCGTGCACGACGTCGGTCGGCCCGGGCGCCACCAACCTGGTGACGGCCGCCGCGCTCGCGCATGCCAACCGGCTGCCGGTGCTGCTGCTGCCGGGCTGCACATTCGCGGGCCGCCAGCCCGACCCGGTCCTCCAGCAGCTCGAGGACTTCGGCGACCCGACGATCACCGCCAACGATTGCCTGCGGCCGGTATCGCGGTTCTGGGACCGCATCACCCGGCCCGAGCAGCTCCTCGCCGCCCTCCCGCAGGCGATCGCCGTGCTGCTCGACCCGGCGGATTGCGGCCCGGCAACGCTCGCGCTGCCGCAGGACGTTCAGGCCGAGGCCTACGATTATCCGCTTCGATTCTTCGCGCCGCGCGTGCATGACGTCGAGCGTCCGCGCCCGGATCGCGAGCGGCTCGCCGAGGCCGCGAAGCGGCTCAGGGCCGCCCGCCGCCCGTTCATCGTGGCCGGCGGCGGCGTGCATTACTCCGGTGCGCCGGGGGCGCTCGCGGAATTTGCCGCACGCCATGGGATACCGGTCGCCGAGACGCAGGCGGGCAAGGGCGCGCTCGCCTGGGACCACGCCTGCAACGCCGGCGCCATCGGCGTCACCGGTTCGGGCGCCGCGAACGCGCTGCTGGCAGAGTGCGACCTCGTGCTCGCGCTCGGCACGCGTCTGCAGGATTTCACGACCGGCTCCGGCAAGCTCATCCCGGATGACGACGCCCGCCTCGTCTCGATCAACGTGGCGCGGCACGATGCGATCAAGCGCGGCGGACTCGCGCTCCGCGGCGATCTCCTCGCGACGCTCGCGGAGCTCGCGCCCGGGATCGCGGGATGGCAGTCGGATGCCCCTGGCGCGATCGCGCCCGCAATCTCGCAGGCGAGTGGAACGAGGCGGTGGACATCGCGACGCGCGCGGCCCCGGGCCTGCCGACGGATGCGCAGGTGCTGGGCGCGGTCAATCGCGCGCTCGGCAGGGGCGCCACCGTCGTCTGCGCCGCGGGCGGCCTGCCCGGCGAGCTGCACAAGCTCTGGCGCTGCCCGGAGCCGGGCGGCTATCACGTCGAGTACGGTTATTCCTGCATGGGCTACGAGATCGCGGGCGGCCTCGGCGTGAAGATGGCCGACCCCGCCCGCACGGTCGCGGTCCTGGTCGGCGACGGCAGCTACCTCATGATGAACTCCGAGATCGCGACTTCGGTCGCGAGCGGGAATCCGCTGCTCATCGTGCTCTGCGACAATCGCGGCTTCGGCTGCATCCACCGCCTGCAGCGCGCGACCGCGGGCGAGACCCACAACAACCTCTGGAAGGACTCGTTTCCTGCCGAGGCGCCGGTCGACTTCGTGGCGCACGCGCGTGCGCTCGGCGCAGACGCGATGGCGGTCCCGGACGTCGCGGCCCTCGAGTCGGCGGTCACGAATGCGCGCAATGCATCCCGCACGACCGTGATCGTCATCGAGACCGACCCGCAGAGCGGCACCGCCGCGGGGGGCGCCTGGTGGAACGTGCCGGTCGCCGAGGTGTCCGAGGACGCCCGGGTGCGGGCCGCGCACGAGTCCTGGCGCCGCGCGGTCGATGATGACGCGGACGGCGACGCATGAGCGTGCGTATCGGCATCAACCCGCTGACCTGGACCATCGACGACCTGCCCGAGGTCGGCGGCGAGACCAGCCTCGATACCTGCCTCACCGAGGCGCGGGCCGCGGGCTTCGAGGGCGTCGAACTCGGCTGCAAGTTCCCCCGCACCGCGCCCGAGCTGAAGGCGGCGCTCGCCCCTCACGGGCTCGCCCTCGTCTCGGGCTGGTACAGCGCGAACCTCCTTATACGCGACGCGGCCTCCGAGTTCGAGGCCATGCGCCCGCACCGCGAGCTGCTGTCGGCGCTCGGCTGCGACGTGGTGGTGGTCGCGGAGACGACGCGCTGCATCCACGGCGAGCGCGGCACGCGGCTCTCGCAGCGCCCGGTGCTCGCGCCCGCCGACTGGCCGAAATTCGCCGAGCGCCTCGACGAGCTCGGCGGCCGGCTGCGGGACAGCGGGCTCACGCTCGCCTACCATCACCACATGGGAACGGTCGTGCAGACCGAGGACGAGGTCGACCGGCTGATGGATTCCTGCGACGACGACGTCGTGTCGCTTCTCCTCGACACCGGTCACCTGACTTTTGCCGGCGGCGACCCGGTGCGGGCCGCGACGCGCCATGCGACGCGCATCGCGCACGTGCACTGCAAGGACGTGCGCCGCGCGGTACTCGCCCGCACGCTCAATCGTGACTCGAGCTTCCTCGACGCCGTGCTCGACGGCGTCTTCACCGTGCCCGGGGACGGCAGCGTGGACTACCCCTCCGTGCTCGAGCCGATCGCCCGGGCCGGCTACGGCGGCTGGCTCGTCGTCGAGGCCGAGCAGGACCCGGCCGTCGCGCCCTCCGCCGAGTACGCCAACCTCGGATACCGCAACCTCCGGCGCTTCGCGGACGCGGCGGCCTTCGCGTGACGCCGAGGATCGGCCGCCGCGGTTTCCTCGGCAGCGCGCTCGCCGCGACATTGGTCCGCCCCTTCCGCGCCTTCGCCGTCGCGCCGGGCTATCCCCGCCTGATGGAGGGTCCCATGGTCGGGGCCGTCACGCCCGGATCCATCACGTTCTGGGGCCGCGCGAGCGGGGAATTCGACGTCGTGGTCGAGTATTCGACCGATCCCGCCTTCGAATCGACGCAGAAGAGCGCCGCGGTGCGCGCGAGCGCGGCGAGCGATTTCACGGCGCGCGTGACCGTCGGCGGCCTCGTGCCCGGAACCCGCTATTACTACCGGATGCTGGTCGACGGCATCCCGGACCGCTATCGCCTGCTCCCGTTCGCGACCCACACCGCCCCGGCAGGCGCAGCGCCCTTCCGGCTCGCCTTCGGTTCCTGCGCGCGCCACCAGCTCGATGCCGAGCAGCCCGTGTTCCGCGCGATCACCGCGGCGGAACCCGACGTGTTCTTCTGGCTCGGCGACAACATCTACGCGGACTCCGCCTCGGAATGGGTGTTCGCGGAGGACTACCGGCGCCAGCGCGCCATCGCATCGACGCTGCCCCTCATGCGGAGCGTTCCGCAGCTCGCGATCTGGGACGACCATGATTTCGGCCTCAACAACTCCGACCGCACGAGCCCGGTGCGCGAGGCCTCGCTCGCCGCATTCAGGAATTACTGGGCGAACCCGTCATACGGCCTCGAGGATGGACCGGGCGTCTATTTCCCGTTCGCCTACGGCGGCGTCGACTTCTTCATGCTCGACGGCCGCTATTACCGCGCGCCCAACCAGGATCCGGACGGGCCGGAGAAGTCCTTCCTGGGCAAGCGCCAGGGCGAATGGCTGCGCGAGGCGCTCCTGGCGAGCCGCGCGCCGTTCAAGGTGCTCGCCTGCGGTAGCGGCTGGTCGGTCGAGGACGGGCCGACGGGCGACACCTGGGGCGCGTTCCTCACCGAGCGCAACGCGCTCTTCGACTTCATCCGCGACAACCGCGTCGAAGGCGTGGTCCTGATCTCGGGCGACACGCACTACGGCCAGGTCAACGCGATTCCCTGGTCGGAGCGCGGCGGCTACGACCTCTACGACCTCGTGAGCTCGCCGCTCGCGCAGGGCACGGGCACGTCCTTCCTCGACGGAGACCCGGAGCTGCGGATCCGGCTGCCCTACTTCCGCACGGTCAACTTCGGCCTGCTCGATTTCACCTGGGAGCCCGAGCCGACGGTGACGTTCACGCTGCGCGACGTGCGCGGCGACCGTGTGTACGCACCGCTCACGCTGACGCCCGCGGAACTGAAGAACGGCGCCGCGACCTGGCGCGCGAAGATGGACCCGGACGAGCTGGCGCGACGCGACGCGGCCGCAACGCCCGTTACTTGATCCCCAGCGCCCCGGCGATGTCGCGCCAGGACACGTACTTGTAGTTCTGGCGCTCGCGCGGCGAGAGGTTCCGGCCGTCCTGCACGACGAGCAGTCCCTGCGGGAACTTCGCGCCGAGCGGCGCGCTCACCACGTCGAGCCCGTCCGTCTCCGATACGCCGTCGATGGCGCGATCCGGGTCGGCCACGATGTGGAAGCTGCCGACGTAGGCGTTGTCGCGATCCCGGCGGTAGACCGCGTAATTGTCCGCCCCCTGGTTCGACAGCACGATGTAACCGGTGCCATCCGGGCCCGCCCAGATCTCGACGCCCTCGATGTCGGCCTTGAGGCCGTTCGCGCTGTCGACCCGGTCGATTTCCCGGCGCCCGTTCCCGCCGTCCGGCCTGGCGGAATACCTGAAGAACCCGCCGCCCTCTTCGGCGATGTACAGCGCGCCGGTCTCGTCGTCCGCCGCGCAGCCCTCGGCCTGAGTGCCGACCGGGATCTCCCGGACCAGCTCGCCCACGGCCTTGCCGGCCGTGGCCGTGATGCGCCACTGGCGATAGAGGCCGTCGCCGCCGTTGTTCGCGAATACGTACGTGCCGCTCGCGTCCGCATACATGCAAAGGCCGTAGGGATCGCCGAAGCCCGTCGGCACCGGGTCGCCCGCCCGCGACAGTTTGCGGGTCGCCGGATCGAGCCAGTAGAGCGCGATCGTCTTGTCGGTGCGGTTGCTCGCCGCCACCAGGGTACGCGGCTGGCGGTCGACGACCAGGCCGTCGCGCACGTCCACATTGTTCATGCGCCCGTCGCTCGTCGTCTGCAGCAGCTGGCCGTCGAGATCGTAGACGTAGAGGCCGAGGTTCTTGTCGGTCGCGATCACCACGCTCCTCGAGGCATCGCGCGGGTTGACCCAGATCGCCGGGTCGTCGGCCGCGTCGCCCCAGGTCTGCACTGCCGGAGTCTCCAGCGCAGGCGCGACGGTGCGTGCGGCGGCGGTGGTTTGCGCGCGCGGGTCGGCAAACTCCTTCGTGGCAATCGCGAGCGCGCTGCGCACCTCGCGCCAGCCGACCAGCTTGAAGTTGCTGTGTTCGCCGTCGTTGTCCTGGTCGGCGACGACGAGCAGGCCTTCCGGGTAACTCTCGCCCATCGGCACGGTGGCGAGCGCGAGGCCCTCGTTCTCGCCGACCGCGTCGACCTTTGCGCCGGCACCGACCTGGAAGCGGCCGATGAGCTTCCCCTCCGGGTCGTAGGCGGCGAACCGCTCCGACGAGGTGTCGGAAACGATGAGGATCGCCTGGCCATCCGCGCCCTGCGCGAGCGCGATGCCCTTGACCTCTTCCGTGATGCCACCGCGCGGCGCGGCAAGGTCGAGGATCTTGCGCGCCGGGTCGGTCTCCGGCCCGACCGGCAGCGACATCACGCCGAGCGCCTCGTCGCCGTAATACATCGTGCCGCTCGCGTCGTCGACGACGCAGTACTCGACGCCCTTGCCGAGCGCGACGCTGCGCACGAGACGGCCTTCGAGCGCATCGCCTTTCGCGAACAGCTCCCATTGCAGCATTTCACCGGAATCCGTCATGCCGAGCGCGTACACGCGGCCCGTGATGGCGCTCGTGTAGCCGCAGAGGCCGGTCAGCTCGTCGTCCGCGACGATCGGGGCGCCGGCCAGGCGTCTGAGCCTGCCGTTCTCGACCGTGAAGCCGACGAGCACGGAACGCATCGGGTCGTACGCGAGCACGAGCGGGCGCTTGCCGCCGCCGATCGTCGAAGCCGTAGCGCACCATGACCTGCGAGGCTTCGATGTCGGAAACACGTTGCTTCAGCGCGCCGTCCAGACCATACACTTCGAGGCCGCCGGTGCCGCCCGCTCCGAGGATCAGGCTCTGGGCGCTGTCCTCGGGGTGGGCCCAGATCGCGACACCGTTGGCACCGTCCTCGGCGGTCGGGGCCGTCTCCCCGGCCGGGGCGACGGTCGCGACCGCGGGGCCGGCTTCCGGGGCCGGCGCCTCTTGCGAACAGGCCGCAAGCGCCGCGGTCAGGGCGATCAGCCAGGCACGGTGGGTCATCGGCTTTCCTTGCGGTCTGGACGAAATGAAATGAATGTTCTAAGTTTACACAGAATGGAAATTCTGTTTCAACCTGTCGACCCCGGCACCGGGGCCGCGACGTGAAGTCCTTGTTCGCTGCCTTCGCGACCGGCCACGCCGCGCCTGCGATCACCGACGCCTCGCGTATCGATGCACTGTACCGGCGCCACCGTTTCCGGGTCCTCGTCGCCATCACGATCGGCTACGCCTTTGCGTATACCTGCCGGCTCGCGCTCTCGGTCGTGAAGAAGCCGCTGATCGACGAAGGCATCTTCTCGCCCCAGGACCTCGGCCTGATCGGCTCCGCCCTCTTCTATTCGTACGCATTCGGCAAGCTCGTCAACGGGTTCCTCGCCGACCACGCCAACATCAAGATCTTCTTCGCGACCGGCGTGATCGCCTCGGCCCTGATCAACATCGGCATGGGCTTCTCGACGATCCTGTGGGTGTCGGTGGCGCTGTGGGCGCTGAACGGCTGGTTCCAGGGGTTCGGCGCGCCCTCGGGCGTCGTTTCGCTGACCGCGTGGTTCAGCAACCGCGAGCGCGGACGTTATTACGGCATCTGGAGCACGGCCCATTCCATGGGCGAGGGCCTGACGTACTACTTCGTCGCGCTGTTCGTCGCCTGGCTCGGCTGGCGCGCCGGGTTCTGGGTGCCGGGGGTCCTCTGCATCCTCGCGGGCCTCGGGATCTACGCATTGATGCAGGACCGCCCCCGCACGCTCGGCCTGCCGCCGATCGCCGACTGGAAGAACGACCACCTGGCGCAGCTCGCGCCGCCCGAGACGCGCGTCCTGACGCTGCAGTTCTCGATCCTGCGCATCCCGGCGATCTGGGTGCTCGCGGTTTCGAGCGCGACCGTCTACGTCACGCGCTATGCGATCGCGAGCTGGGGGATCCTGTACCTGCAGGAGGACCGCGGCTACGGCCTTGCCGATGCGAGCCTTTTCATGGCTGTGGGCACGCTCGCGGGCATTGCCGGCTGCCTGCTCTACGGCTTCACGTCGGACAAGCTGTTCGCCGCGCGCCGGCCGCCGACGAACCTGCTGTTTGCGCTGGCCGAGCTCATCGGCCTCGTCCTCATCTTCTTCGGGCCGCGCAATGGCGTCGTGCTGACGCTCGCCTTCGTGCTGTTCGGCATGGGCCTGAACGGCCTCGTGACGTCGCTCGGCGGCCTGTTCGCGGTCGACATCGCGCCCAAGAAGGTGGCCGGCGCCGCCATGGGTTTCATCGGGGTATTCAGCTACCTCGGCGCGGCCCTGCAGGAGAACATCAGCGGTTCGCTGATCGAGTCCGGCATGCAGGTCGTCGACGGCGCACGGATCTATGATTTCGGCCCGGCGATCGCGTTCTGGATCGGGTCGAGCGCGGTGTCGATGGTCCTCGCCGCGACGCTCTGGAAAGTGAGGCTTCGCGAATGAGTCGCTACGATTTCGTCACGTTCGGCAACTACACGAAAGACACCATCGTGTCGGCGGCGGGCACGCGCTACGTGGACGGCGGCGGCTACAGCTACGCGGCCCACGCCGCGCGCCTCGCCGGGCTCCGGGTGGCGGCGGTCACGCGCCGTGCCGCGGAGGATGCCCACATCGCGAAGGCCCTCACCGACGCCGGCATCGATGTATTCGCGTTCGACTCGCCGAGCTCCACGCTGATGCGGCTCGAATACCCCACCGCGAACGTCGACGAGCGCATCCTGTCGGTCAAGGGCGTGGCCGACCCGATCGGCCCTGAGCATCTCGAGGGCATCGAGGCCCACACTTTCCTGATCACGGCCTCGATCCGCGGCGAAGTGAGCGCCGCGACCGTGCGCGCCATGAAGGACCGCTCGCAGCGCCTCGCGCTCGACGTGCAGGGATTCGTGCGCGTCGTGACGCCCGAGGGCCGCCTCGCCTACGAAGCCTGGCCGGAGCGTGAACTCGTGCTCGGCATGACCGACATCCTGAAGACCGACGCGGTAGAGGCGGAATTCCTGACCGGCACCGCCGACATCCGCGAGGCGGCGCGCATTCTCGCGGCGCTCGGCCCGCGCGAGATCGTGCTCACGCACCGGGACGGCCTGCTCGTCCTCGCGAACGGCAGCTACCACGAGGCGGGGTTCCATCCGGTCGAGCTGCGCGGCCGCAGCGGCCGCGGCGACACCTGCGTCGGCTCGTACGCCTCGAAGCGGATCACGGCGGAACCGGCCGAAGCGACCCGCTGGGCCGCGGCGCTCACGAGCCTCAAGCTCGAGGCGGAAGGACCCATCAAGCGCAGCCGCGAGGATGTCGAGCGGCTGATGCGGGAGTGTTACTGATGCGCCGGCACGCTGCCCTCGTCGCGCTGCTGGTGGCCGGCGGCTGCGCCAGCCAGCCGGCGGCGCAGAGCGCCCATCGCCGAATTCCTCGCCTTCGGCGACAGCGGCTACCACTACGACTACCTCGAAGCCGACGACGAGCCGGGCCCGAAGACATACGAGGCCTACCTCGAGGACGAACGCCTGGAGTGGCTTGAGGACAAGCGCCCGCCTGCCGAATTCGGCGCGCCCCCGGCTTACCGGGTACCGCAGACCGGCGGTTTCGTTCCTGCGAGTGGACAGGCCGCCGTCGCGACCGCGATGCGACGCTTCTGCGAAGGGCCGCCCGCATGCGACTTCGGCGTCATGCTGGGCGACAACATCTATCCCGAGGGCGCGACCGCCGGCGCCGACGGGCGCGACGACGCCGAACGCTTCCGCAAGGTCTTCCACGAGCCCTACGCGCCGCTCCTGGCGAATGGTCCGCAGTTCAGGATCTACGCGGCGCTCGGCAACCACGACTGGAAGACGTCGCGCGCGGGCGCGATGGCCCAGGTGAAGTACCTGTCGGAGACCCCGCCGTTCTACATGGACGGCATCCGCTACCGGGTGGCGCCGACGGGCGATCCGCGCGAAGTCGAGATCTTCGTGCTCGATACGCACGTGATGCTGTCGGACCACTCGGTCCTCGACGATGCCCTCACCGACGACGGCCGCGAGCTCGACAGCGGCAAGATCGACACGCCCGAGCCCTGGGCACTGCCGCAGGACGCGGACGAATGGGGCATGGCGCAATGGCTCGAGAGGAGCCTCGCGGAGTCGCCCGCACGCTGGAAGATCGTGATGGGCCACCACCCGATCTGGTCGTCCGCCGGCAGCAAGTTCCACCAGGCGCGGATGATGCGCCGGCTCATCCTTCCGGCACTCTGTCGCCACGCCGACATGTATCTCGCCGGCCACGAGCACACGCTGGAGCTCTATACCGACGGGTGCAAGGACGTGCCGGAGGCGCAGGGACGTCCGCCACTGCCGCAGCTCGTGTCAGGCGCGGCCGGCAAGCAGCGGCCGCTCAACACCAACTTCGCGCGCCACCAGCTTGCGGCGCACCCGGAACTGACGAGCCTTTATACGCGGGGCCTCGTCTGGGGTTTCGCGCATGTGACTCTTGAAGGAGATCGGGCCACAATCCGGCTCCTGACGACACCCAACGACCTGAAAGGCGAGCCCGTGCCTGCGTTCGAGCACAGCTTCGACCGGCGGAGTGACCAGCGATGACCGCCAAGCTTCAACAACTCGGGCATTACATCGACGGCAAGCCGGCCGCCGGCGGCTCTGGCCGGTCCGCGCCCGTCTACAATCCGGCGCTCGGCGTCGCAGCGACCGAGGTGGCCCTCGCCTCCGCCGCCGAAACCCGGCAGGCCATCGCCTCGGCGCGCGCGGCCTTCGCCGAGTGGTCGGACACGCCCGCGCTCCGGCGCGCACGCGTCATGTTCAAGTTCCGCGACCTGATCGAGCAGCACGCCGGCGAGCTCGCCGCGATCATCACGCGTGAGCACGGCAAGGTGCTCGCCGATGCGCGCGGCGAAGTGACGCGGGGACTCGAGATCGTCGAGTTCGCCTGCGGCATCCCGCAGCTGCTGAAGGGTGAGTACAGCGACGCGGTCGGCCGCGGCATCGACAGCTGGTCGCTGCGCCAGCCGCTCGGCGTCGCCGCCGGCATCACGCCGTTCAACTTCCCGGCCATGGTGCCGATGTGGATGTTCCCGATCGCCGTCGCCTGCGGCAACACGTTCATCCTGAAGCCATCCGAAAAAGATCCCGGCTGCCCGCTGCGTCTCGCCGAGCTGCTGGCCGAGGCCGGCGCGCCGGCCGGCGTGCTGAACGTCCTGAACGGCGACCGCGAGGCGGTCGACACGCTGCTCACCGATCCGGGCGTGGACGCCATCAGCTTCGTCGGCTCCACGCCGGTCGCCGAGCACGTGTATCGCACGGGCTCAGAGGCCGGGAAGCGCGTGCAGGCGCTCGGCGGCGCCAAGAACCACATGGTCGTCATGCCGGACGCCGATCCCGCGGCCGTCGCGCACGCCCTCGCGGGCGCGGCCTACGGTTCCGCCGGCGAGCGCTGCATGGCGATCTCCGTCGCCGTCGCCGTCGGCGACGCGGGCGACCGGCTGATCGAGGCGCTGAAACCCGAACTCGCGGCGATCAAGGTCCTTCCGGGCACGGCCGAGGGCGCCGACATGGGCCCGCTCGTCACGCGGGAGCACCGCGAGCGCGTGCTTGGCTATGTCGAGACCGGAATCCAGGAAGGCGCGAAACTGGTCGTGGACGGTCGCAAGCTCACCGTTGCCGGCCACGAGCGCGGCTTCTTCATGGGCCCCGTGCTGTTCGACGGGGTCACCGAGGCGATGCGCATCTACCGGGAGGAGATCTTCGGCCCGGTGCTGGTCGTGCTGCGGGTATCGAGCCTCGACGAAGCGCTCGGCCTCATCGAGCGCCACGAGTTCGGCAACGGCACGTCCATCTTCACGCGCGACGGCGGCGCGGCGCGGGAATTCAGCCGGCGCGTGGCCGCCGGAATGGTCGGCATCAACGTGCCGATCCCCGTGCCGATGGCCTTCCACTCGTTCGGCGGATGGAAGCGCTCGCTGTTCGGGCCGCTGCACATGCACGGGCCCGACGGCGTGCGCTTCTACACCCGGCTCAAGACCGTCACCGCGCGCTGGCCGGAGGGCTCGCGCGGCGCCGAATTCACGATGCCGACGATGAAGTGACGGCCGGCTTGCCGCGCGCCAGGTAGCGCGTGATGCCCTTGAAGGCAAGGAAGATCACGGTCGCGACCAGCAGCCAGGCCCCGATTCCGATCGCGTCGAAGGCGCTCGTCTCGGCACCCATCTGCTCGGCCATCTGCGACATCGCCTGGCCGAACTCTCCCATCGCCTCCACGGCTTCCCGCTGCTGGCGGTGCTGCTCGTAGAGCGGCCACAACGCCATGGCGGTGAACGCGAGCGGGACGGTGAATGCGAGCGGCGCCAGCCTGTGCTTCCAGAAGTACGGCACCGCGATCGTGGCGGTCGCGAGCAACACCAGCAGCACGCCCTTGCCGCTGCCGCCGCCCCGCGCGGCGCGCGCCATGTCGCCCGAAAGCAGGTCGGCGAGCGTGACCTTCACGTCGATGAATCCGTTGGTCGAGACGAGGCTTACGAACAACGCGACGAAGAAAAAGGCGCCGTATCCGATCGCGACGTCCTTGCCGACGTCGGCGAAGATCGCCCGGGCGTACGTGCTGCCCTTGCCGGTCATCTCGGCGAGCGACTCGCGGGCAAGATCCGCCTCGCTCACCGGCGTCAGCGTCGCCAGCGCGCCGTCGTCGATCACGACGTCGACAGTCATGTTCGCGGCGGGCGCGACGTTTCCATTCCAATGGCTGATGTCGAAGTCGTAGCGGCGTGTGCCGGTCGTGACGACGCCATTGTCGCCACGCCACATGATGATTCTCCCGCGCATCCCGTGATCCCCCGGAAGCCCGTCGTTCTGGTAGTGAGGAGCGAAGCTGCGTGCGGAAATCTAACCCGGACCGTAAATTCGAGGCAAGAATCGTCGGATTATGTCGATGCGCGGCGCGAGCCCAGATACAGCGCGAAGCAGACCAGCAACTGCCAGGCTGCGTGCCCGAGCAGGAGGTTCGGGTCGAAGGAAAACTTGACGTCGAATACCGCTCCGCCGGCGGCACCGGCCACGAGCAGCAGTGCCGTGAATCGGAGGTCGAACGCCAGGGGCGCGATCGCCGCGACTGCAAGCCCGCACAGGAGCGCGGCGCCGGCGCCCGCGAGCGTGAACGTGGCCAGCGCATCGAGCCCGGGCGGGGAGTTGACCACGAAGCGCACGGCGCCGTAGTAGATCGCCGCGGCGGCGACGGTGAGCGCGATGCCGCGCAGCACGCGCCGGGGCACGCGCGCGCAAGGCGCCATCACGAGCGCGCCGAACACCGCGCCGACCACGAGGTGGAACACGGTGTTGATGCTGGGAATGCCCTCGAAGGATTCGAACACGGGCACCAGCTGCGCGAGCACCGAATAGGCAACGATGGAGGCCATCGCCAGCATCAGCCGGAAGGCGATCGATGTCGGCGGCTGGGACATGGGAATCTGTTGCCGGTGGCGGGACTCAGTTCGCGTTTTTACTCCTTCCAGCAGGGCGAAGCCATCCTCGACACACGTTCATGGCGCATTGCGAGCATCTCGTGCATCGCGGCCGATGATATGTGTTAGACCGCTATCCGGATCCACGACGTCACACTGGCTTCTCGAACCCGGGCTCACACAAGGGGATACCTTTGCCTATTACCGCTTTCAACAGTTACACCGATGGCCTCGATCCGGATCGAAGAAGCCGCGAACACTTCGTCACCAACACGAACCTCGCCGAAGGTCCTCACTGGGTTCCGTATGCGGATGGTGTCTGGATCCAGCCCTGCCACTTCAACGTCACTTCCGGGGGATTCAGCGTGTTACTGAAGGGTCTCCCCGATGCCAGGCTGGGAACTCACTATCACGTCGGCACGGTACGCGGTTACACGATGCGTGGTCACTGGCGGTACCTGGAGCACGACTGGGTCGCAAAGCCCGGAACATTCATTTATGAGCCCGCCGGCGAGGCTCACACGTTGGTCATCACGAAGGACTCACCCGAGCCGGCGCTGATCATGTTCGTGGTCGAAGGCGGCCTCATCTACCTGGACAAGCCGGTCAATGGAAGCGTCGCTGCCTACGAAGACGGATTCACTGCCCTCGAGCTGTGTCGAAAACACTATCGTGAGGCCGGGCTCGATGTGCGCGATCTGGACCTGCTTGTCCGCTGACTGACGTTCGCGCCGCAATCCGGTCAAGCGGCCTGCCGACGGCCCGCCGCTGAACTGCGGCGTTATTGGGTACCGGTTAAAGGACTAACTAGCCCACTACCACTCAAGGCCTGGTGCCGAATATGTACGCGGGCCTTAGAGACCCCGCGCGGTGGGATACTGCGCCTCATCGCGCCGTGGCAAGGACGATCCACTCGTCGGAGCTGATGGTCCAGGATCGGATCACACTCGTCTGCTGCAGAGCGGCAACGTGCGCCGGCGAGCTCAGAACCAATCGCGCCGGATCGTAGTTGAGCCATGCCCGCACTTCGTCCGGCGTGCCCAAGAAGCGCAATCGCCGGCCGTCCAAGTGGCACAGCCACGCCGCTCGTTTGTTCAGTTCACGCCCGGGTGAGAAGAAACCGACCACGCCGTCCGGCGGAACCCGTTCGGCCAGCCACCGCGCCGCCGGACGATAGGAACGCACTTGATCGACCAACGGCAGCACCAACCACATGCTCAGGACATAGGCCAGCGTCGTGCTGCCAGCGAGCGACCACCACGCGCGGAGCGTACCGGCGAGCGCGTCCCGCAGCATCCATCCGCCAGCCACCGTAAGCCACCAGCCGGTCGCAAACGCGGCCGGGCGCAATGAAGACCACGCCTCGGGCGGCGCACGCGCGGGCATCGGCAGCCGTTCCCAGAGGATGCCGGTCACGATGAGGCCAACCCCGACAAGCAGCAGGATGGCGGCGAATGCGCGACCACTCCAGATTTTTAACCCCTCCTCCCAGCTGACACCGCGACGCGCCAGCCAATCGGCCACTAGCAAGGCAAGCGCGGGAAAGACCGGCAGGAGGTAGACGTTGCGCTTGGTCGACGCGAGGGTGAAGAACACCAGCGGTGCCAGCAGCCACACCGCCAGCAGACGCCACGATCGCTCATGTCGTCGGGTGCGAAATCCCTGCCACAACGCCGGGATGATGAACGCCGTCCACAGGCCGAGATCAGCCGGCAGCCTCGTCAGGTAGTAGAAAATCCCTTTGCCGCCATGCCCGCGTTTCGCTGCGCCGAATCGATCAAAGTTCTGCTGCACGATCTCGCTCCATACGAACTCGGTGCCCAGCCGGTCGCACAGCAGCACATACCACGGCAGCGCGACCGCGAGTGCCACAAGGGCGAGCGGAGCGATCAGCAGCAGGCTGCGCCAATCGCGGTTCCACGCGTGCCAGAGAGTGAGGATCAGCCCGGGAAGCAGTACGCCGAGCGGCCCTTTACCGAGGATCGCGACGCCGAAACACGCGAAGGCCAGGATCCGCCAGCCGACGCCACCTGCCAGCTCGCCGTGATGATAGACGGCCAGGCCGAGGGCGATGAAAGCGGCATAGCCCAGGTCCACCTGTATGTTGCTCGCATGGAACCACAGCGTCGGAGTGGCGATGAGCACCGCACCGGCCAGCAGACCCCGCTGTACCTGGCCGAGCTGCAGGCCCAACCAAACGGTAGCCAACACCATGAGCGCGGCGAACAGCGCCATGGGCACGCGGGTTGCCGACGGCGTGATGCCGCCCGCCAACGTCCCGGCCGCAAGTGCGCCCCAGTAGGCGAGCGGCGGATAGTCGAGCCACGGAACACCGTTGTGGGTCGGGATCACCCAGTCGCCGCGTGCCAGCATCTCGATCGCCGGCAACGCCACATCGGGTTCGTCGGGATACCACCAGTCACGCAGACCGGCCGGAGGAAGGAACAACAACAGCACCAGCGTCGCGAGAGCAAATGGAGCGATGCTTTCACTCCGGCCGGGCATGTCCGTGCCAGGTCAGGTCGAGGTTGAGGAAGTAATTCCATACCGTCGCAACCGCGATGCCTGCCGCCATCGTGAGGATCAGATCGAGCGCATGCAGTTCGTGCAGATACCAGGTCACCGCCTGGTTGATCAGGGCACCGGTGCCTGAGATCAGAAGGAACAGCACGAAGCCGCGTATGATTTCGGCGCTCCCGTGATGTCGTCGGTCCCGAAAGGTCCACCAGTTGTTGATCACGTAGTTCGAGCAGCACGCGCTGGCGATGGCCGCGGCGGTGGCAGCTTCATCGCTGATCACCTGACGCCATACCAGATAGAACATGGCATATTGCACCGCCACGCCGGTAAGGCCGACCGCCGCATACTTGACGAAACGTGCACTGACCAGGCGGCGGCTGAGCAGTTCGAGCAGTGACAGGAGAAAATCCCAGGCCACTTGCGGCGACAACTTGCTGTCGCCCGCACGGCGTGGCGAGAATACGTATGGCACTTCACCGATCGATTCCGGGCGCAAGGCATACAGCAATTCCATCAGCAGTTTGTACCCACGCGGATTCAGCCTGAGAGCCAGGTCCTGAAAAGCGGAGCGGCGGATGGCGAAGAACCCGCTCATGGGGTCGCTGCATCGGATGCCAAGCGCCAACTGGCATGCCACGGTGGCGACATGCGAGAAGATCAGCCGAAGCTTCGACCAGCCGTCGGCACCGCCACCCGCGGCGTAGCGTGTGCCAACCGCGAGCGGATGGCGGTCGAGAGCTTTCACCAGTTCGGGGATCCGGCCGAGGTCGTGCTGCAGATCCGCGTCGGCCACCACCAGGTATTCGCCGTGACCCAGACTGAGTCCATCGACGATGGCGGATGACAGTCCCTTGCGGTCTAGACGGCGATAGCAGCGGACGCGACGATCGCCCAGACGCTCGACCGCTTCCCAGGTGCGATCCGGCGAGTCGTCGTCGACCACCAGGACCTCCCATGTACGGTCTTGCGATGCGAATGCGGCGTCGATGGCCTTCACCGCGGGGATGATGTTTTCGCGCTCGTTGTAGGTCGGCAGGATGATGGTGACCTGCGGAACCGCGGCATCGTCACGCACGGCCTGGGGCTGTCGCCGGAGCAGCGAATCGCGCCGCCCTCCAGCGCCAGCGCGCCGCTGCACCTCGATCTGCGCGGTATTCATCGCGGATGTGTTCGCGGTAACCCACGACGCGGTCGCTTGCGAGCGTGCCGCACGTTCAACATCTCGAGCACCGGTTCGAACGCCTGAACCGGCGTCTGTCCGTCGTTCAAGCAGTACACAGCGGACAACACTTCTGCGGCGACCGGGGGCGTCGCGAATCGATTCCGATACCTCGATTCTCGATCGCGACTCGCCAAGGGCTCAGCCTTTCTATGACGCGGAGGGTAGCGGCACGCTGCTGAGTAGGAATCGCGAAGTACGTTTGCATCGGCCATCGTGGGCGAACGCCGTCCGCACGACCTCGCGACGCCCATGTCCCTGTTCAGCGCGGCAGGGTAAACCGCTCAAACGCCTGCTCGTATCCCTTGATCATCCTGCGGATCAGTAGCTTCTCGTGGGTCATTTCCCTGATGGCGTAGCGCACTCGTATTCGGCCGTTGGACGTCGGGACGCTGCGGAACCAATCGCGGCCGGTCGACCGCCCCGGGGTTTTAGCGACAAACGTCAGAGGCCCAGGGGCTGGAACGGGTCCCGGCCGGCACTAGCACGCGTCGATCCGTGACGAGGTCCCGCGGAGTCGCAAGCAAAATGCTTGACGGGGTCTGTCATGGTCTCGATGTCGGCTTTGCCAACGGCCTGCGGCATGTCGTGCTCCGGCTTCACCAACCAGATTGCCCCCCGACGCCGCGGCTACGCCATGCTTTGCGCCCCATTCGTCGCGCGGGTCTTTTCCTACGCGCCGTAGTGGTCGACCGGACAGGAAATAAGAGCCGTTGGCCCGCCGCCGACGGAAAAGGTCGCACCGTGGGGCCGAGACAGAAGGCTCGGCCTCGCCATCGAGCGGATCCACCGCGCCCGGAACTTCCCGCAACAGCAGTACCGCTTTGACAGCTTCCTCGAGGAGTTCACCGCACGCGCCCGCATCAGGCTCGTGCACTACCCGGCCGAGCTCTACGCGCCCTCAGCGTGGCGATGGGGCTCAGGTTCAGAGCCGGGCGCGGCATTTTTTGCGCCTATAATTCCAAGTGGAATTACGGTAGGTAGATCCGCTTTCCTTACCGACATCATGTGGGGTTTGCGGGTTTCCGCAGACTCATCTTGCGCAGGAAGGACCTGTACTGCGGATCATCGTATAGACCCTTGAAATAGGTGCTCTCCAACAATCACGACTAGAACCGGATCCAGCTGCCCATATGCCCGTTCGAGCCATTCGAGTGCAAGGTCGTGCTGGCCGCGAGATGCGTAGTTCTAAAGGACGCTAATGGACGGGTCTGTGGTGCCGGTGGAGGGACTTGAACCCCCGACCTCTCGCTTACGAAGCGACTGCTCTACCAACTGAGCTACACCGGCAGCGGGGCGCGCAGTATAGGCAAGGCCCGGGGCGCGGGCAACGCGTCAGGTCCCCTGGCGGCGGACCCGGATCACGAGGTCGACGGCCACCGATTCGGTGCCGGGCGGCAGGGTGGGCAGGCGCGAGAACTCGACGTCACCGGGCGCCACGTCGATCAGCTCGCCCGTGTCCTCCACGTGGATGTGGTAGTGCGGGCGCATGTTGGAGTCGAACAGCCCCCGCTCGCGGTCCACCTTCAGTGCCCTGAGCAGCCCCTTCTCGGCGAACAGGTTCAGCGTGTTGTAGACCGTCGCCTTGGAGACCCGCCTCCCCTGGCCGGCGAGCGTGTCGATGATCTGCTCCGCCGTCAGGTGCTGGTCGCGGGCGAACAGGAGCTCGGCGATCCGCATGCGCTGGGTGGTTGCCTGGATGCCCCGCGACTCGAGTTCCGCCTGGAGGCGGTTGCGTTGATTGGCATGGTCCATGGGGCGGCAATATACGCCTCGCCGGAAAACGCCTCAAACGCCGCGGATTTGCACGCAGCGGCACGCGGCAGGGATTCGTAGCCTCGCCGCATGAACGACGGAACCCCGGTTGCGCAGGGGCATACGCTGCCCGAGCTCCTCGCAATGCTCGGCATCGCCGCGGTGCTTGCGGCAGCGGCCATACCGGTGTTCTCGAACCTCGTCCTGGAGAGCCGCATGAACGCGGCGGTGGCGACGGCCATGCATGCGATCAACCTCGCGCGGCAGTTCTCGGCCACGCGCAGCGAAGCGGTCCAGCTGTGCGGCAGCGACGATTCACGCCATTGCTCGAAGCGGATGGACTGGACGGGCGGCCTCCTGCTGACCGGCGAACCCGACCGCTTCGCGCAACAGCTGGACCTGCCGCAAGGCGGCTCGCCCCGCCTTCGTTCCAACCGGTCGACGCTCGAGTTCGAAGCCGGAACCGGATTCGCAACGCCGGCGACACTCACCCTGTGCGACCGGCGCGGCACGCGGGCCGCGCGCGCGGTCATCGTCAGCCGCAGCGGCCGTCCCCGAACCAGCCTGCGCGACGGCTCGGATCTCGCGCTCACATGCTGAAGCGGCGACCCACGCCGGGATTCACGCTGGTCGAAGCACTGGTTGCGCTCGCCCTCATGCTCACCGGCCTTGCGAGCGCGGGCATCGTCCTCGGGCGCAGCATCCAGTACGAGCGCGAATCCGGCACGCGACGCACCGCGCTGCGGCTGGCTGGATCCCTGGCCGACGAACTTCGCGCGCTCGCTCGCGACACCGATGACTCGATTCCGGCCGACGCGCCGGCGCTGGCAGCCTGGTCCGATTCCGCCAGGGCAAGCCTGCCCGTCGGCAGCACGGCGCGCGTCGAACTCGCGCCCGGCATGCCCGCGCAGTATCGAATCACGATCGAGTGGCCGGTGGCCGGACTCGGCCTGCAGCGCATCGTGCTCCCGGTGACCCCGTGAATCGCCACGCCGGGCTCACGCTGGTCGAGGTCATGGTTGCGATGGTGCTGGTGCTCGCGGTGATCTCCGGCTCGGCCGCGTTCATCACCCGCGGGCGCGCGGCACACCGCACGGGCGAATCGCTGGCACGCCTCGAGGAATCGCTCGATGCAGCGTTTACCATGCTGGCCGACGAGATCCGGCTGGCCGGATACCTCGGCCTCGCACCGCCCGGCACGGCCGTCGACGGATCCGCGCCGCTCGGCGCGACGGAACGCGCGGACCTCGCCGTCGCCGGCGGGTGCGCCCCGTCGCTGGCGCTCGATCTCCGCGCGCCCGTCATCGCCGTGGACGCCGCATTTGCCGCGGCGCCCGGCGTTCCGCTCAGCTGCCGCGCATCGCCGAACGGTCGCTCCGCGGCCGCGACGGATACTCTCGTGATCCGCCATGCGGCCATCGAGCCGTCGCCGGCCCAGCCGGGACGCTTGCAGCTCGAGACCAACCTGCGCGCGGCGCGCCTGGCTGCGGATGGAAGCGCCCACTTTGGCGACGGCGCGCGACGCCATGACCTGGAAGTGAGCGTGTTCTACGTCAGCAGCGACTCGACCGGACGTCGGGACTGGCCTTCATTGCGCCGCAAGCGGTTGATCGGAGGGACGCGGCCGGCGTTCCAGGACGAGGAACTCGTGAGCGGCATTACGGACCTGCAGATTGCGGTCGGCCTCGACGACACCGCGGATGCCGACACGGGGGTGGACCGCTGGGTCATCCCGGGAGAGACGGGGTGGAACGGCGCGCCCAGGGCGCTGCGCATCGAGCTCGAGGCACGCAGCGACGTGGCCGAGCGTGACCAGCCCGGCTTCAGCCGGCGCAAGCGCGCCGTGCGCGTCGTCGAGCTCCGCAACATGGGACTGCAGCCGTGAGGCGCCAGTCGCGCGGATCGGCACTCGTCGTCGTGCTGGTGCTGATGTCCGGCCTCGGTGCGCTCGCGCTCGCGGCCGCAGCGGCGGCCATGACCGCGCTCGCGCTCGCCGGCCACCAGCAGATGGCGCAGAACGCCTTTGAAGCCGCCGAGACCGGAATCGTCTCGGCGCTCCTAGCGGCAACCGAAGCGCGCGACGGGGGCGCCGCCGAAGAGGTGATCCTTCCCGATATTGCGACGGCCCGGGCTGTATACCGCACCGAGACCCGCGAGGCGCCGGGGCCCGGCGCGCTGCCCCTCGGGTTCAGCATCGGCGAAAACACCGGGACGTTCGCGGCACGCCACTTCTTCATCACGGCCGACGGCGAGTCTGGCCGCGGCGCCCGCCAGCGGCTCGAGCAGGGTTTCTATTTCGTGGTGCCGTCGTCGTGACATGGCGTTACACGGGATTGACGGTGCGGGCACTGGCGTTGCTTGCGGCATCGCTCACGGCAGGGCACGGCCGGGCCGACATGGATGAGGCATGGCTGCACCGTGCGCCGTTGCCTGAACCGGTTCGTCCCTTGCTCGCACTGGTTCTCGATCGCTCGGAAGCGACCGGCGTCAACGTCCCCGTGACCGAGGACTACGATCCGTTGCGCGACTACGCGGCGATGCTGGCGGATACAACGCGATGCGATCCACGCCGGGTTTATTTTCGTCGCGGCCCGGGACCGGCGCCGGACTGCGCGCGGCAGGAGGGCGTTGACCTCAACCCGCGCGATTTCGCGAGCGGCCTGCATTGCGAGGCGGCCCGCGCCTCGCTCGCGACTGCCGGCTTCCACGTCGCCTCGCGCGCCGCGCAGTGGCGCGCCGGCGTGGACGGGGGTCACTGGGACGCGCCGCACGACGGTACGGGGGCCGTCGAATGCCGCGCCGACCGGGGTCGTCACGGAAGTGCCGCGGGCGAGTGGTATGCCGGCGACGGAACGGGCGAGCCATGGACCCGCGACGGTGCACTCGAAATCCCGTGGGACCGGTCGCCCTGGGCCGATCCGTACATTTTCTACTCCGGCAACTATCTCAATTACCTGCACGCCACTCCCGCTGTGACGGACAGGTCCATCGCGGAAGTCATGGCACGACGCCTGGGCCAGGCGCTCGCGGCCACGGCGGAACTCGAAGTCGCGCTCATGCGCGTCGACGATGACGGGCCCGACGGCGGTTTCGTCGCGCGAGCACCGGTACCGAGCGATACAGCGGCCATTGAAGTGCTCGGCTGGGCCGCGACGCCGCCAGCGGGTCCTGCGCCGTTGTCCGAGACACTGACGGAAGCCGCGCGCTGGCTTGCGGGCGGGCCGCGCCGATTCGGCCTCGATGCCCGCACCGACACGTCCGCCCTGGATCCGCGGGCCGACGGAATGTACCTGTCGCCGTTCACGCACGCCTGCCGGCCGGTGTCGATGGGATACCTGAGCGCCGGCGTTGCGAGCGACGACGACCAGGCCGCGGCGGCGGCTGATTCGTTGCCGCACTTTCACTCCGACACCGGCGGATGCGAGTGCGGACTGCGGCACCGCCCTCAGCGCCTGGCTGGGGACGACCGACTTGCGCGACGACCTGCCAGGCGCGCAGTCAGCCCCCGTGCGGTGGATAACGCCGTCCCTTGACGGAGCCGCTGCCGACTCGACCGTCTTCACCGATCCACTCGCCTACGTCAACCTGATCGCGCACGCGCACTTGCGCGACGCCGCGGCTGCCGCAAGGCCGCAACTGTCGGCCGCCGCCCTGATGCCGTTCAACTCTCGACCGGGCGCAGCCGGTGTCGTTTTCGGGTTGACGGCGCCGCGACCCGGCGAGCGGTGGGTGGGTAACGTCCTGCAATACGCGCTGCGCGCACCCGCCGGACCTTTGGAGCCGCCGCTCATCGTGGATCGCGACGGCATGCCCGCCATGGCGGCGGACGGCTTGCCGGGAACCGGAACTCAAAGTCTGTGGAGCGACGCACCCGATGCGAACCTCTTGACCGGCGGTGCGGCCGGCCGCCTGCCGATTGCCGAGGCACGCAATCTATACACGGATGCCGCCGGCAACCGGCTCACCGATCCCGCGAACCGGCTTGACGCATTCCGTGACGAACGGCTGCTCGGCGATCCGGGATTGCAGGGCGCCACCATCGTCGATTATCCGGAAGCAGGCCTTCGCATCGCTTTCGTGGCGACGCAGGACGGCGTGCTGCATGCCCTGGACGGCAACAGTGGCGTGGAACTCTGGGGCTGGATGCCGAAAGAGCTGCTGGGACGCATCCCGGCGCTCGTTCTCGATGCGCCGACGACCGTTCGCAGTCACGGCATCGACGGTGCGCTGGTCGTGCACCGGCACGACCCGAACGGCGATGGCCGCATAGAGCAAGCTGCCGGAGAACACCTGTGGCTGCTCTTCGGCCTCGGCCGGGGCGGCGCGCGCTACTACGCGCTCGACATCGCGGCACCGCGCGATCCGCGACTGCTGTGGTCCGTGGAATTGCCCGACCCGCTCACGCTGGGCCTCGCGGAGCCGGTCGTCGCGCGGCTCGGAGTCGCGGGCTCCGGCCAGGACACGGACGACTGGATCGTGATGCTCGCAGGCGGTTACGACCGGCGATTCAATGCGCCCGGCGCGGCCGGTACGGGCCGCGGCGGCACGTTGCTCGCGATCGACGCGCCGACAGGCCGCCGACTATGGTCGGCTGGCGGCGACGGCGACGACCTTGCGGTGGCGGGAATTTCGAGCCTCGCGGCGGCACCACGATTGCTCGACCTCGATGGTGACGAAAGGATCGACCGGGCCTACGTCCTGGACGTCGTGGGATCCCTGTGGCGATTCGATTTCGAGAGCGGCCGCGAAGTCAGCACGCTCGCGACGGCGCGCAGGCTCGCGCGCCTGGATGCGGTCGGCCGCCGCTTTCATTTCCCGCCGGATGTCTCCGTCGTGCGAACCGGCATGCAGGACCGGCTCGCGATCGCGATGGCGTCCGGCGCGCTGATGCGACCGCGCGATTTGACCGCCGAGGACGCGCTCTTCGTCGTCTACGACGTGATTTCCGGAACGCCTGCCGAGGAGCTTGCGGAGGCGGACCTTCACGACGCCTCGCTGGCCGGTACCGGGATTCCGCCGGACGCGCCGGGGTGGTTCATCCGGCTCGACGCCCATGGTGCCGGCGAAAAAGTCGCCGGCCCGATCGTCACGTTCAACCACATCCTGCGGTTCCAGTCCTATCAGCCGCTGCCGCCCGCCCCGGCCGCGCCATGCGGGCCACCGGCCTCGGTAGCCCGGCGCTATGCGATCGATATCCGGACGGCACTTCCCGTGTCGACCGCCGTCGAGTCCGAGGACGACGAGCCCGAGGAGATCGAGGCCAGTGGTTTGCCGCCCGGCCTGAAATTCGGCTTCCCCGGCCGCTGGGACGAGGCCTGCAACGGCTGCAAGCCGCGACCGTTCGGGATCCTCGGCGGAGAGACTTTCGACACCGGCTATGCCGGCGACCCCGTGAGGACATCATGGCGCAAGCGCGTGCCGCCGCCGGCTTTACCCTGATCGAAGTCATGATCGCGCTCGCGGTGGTCGCGATCACGACGACGATCGCGGCGTCGACCTACCGGAACCATCTCCGTCGCGGTCATCGCGCACAGGCGGCCCAGGCACTGCTCATGGCCGCCGCGGAACAGGAAAAATTCCACCTGGCGCATGGCAGCTACGGAAACCGTCTCGACGCGACAGTCGGTGACGATCTCCCGGGTCTCCCCGTGGCGTCGCGCACGCCTGGCGGGCAATACACGCTCGCCGTCGACATCGCGACGCCGTCTGAATTCCGTGTGACTGCGACCGCGAGCGGCAACCAGGCGGACCCGGCTTGCCGGATCCTGTCCATCGACGAAAGCGGCCGGCGTCGCGCGGTGGATTCCCGGGGCGCTGACAGCGCCCACCGCTGCTGGTAGGAGTCAGTTCGCCGTGGATTCCGGATTGGCGAGAGGGCGCAGCGCTTGCGGCAATCCGAAGACCACGTGCTCTTCCCGCCCGATCACCTCGACCGCCTCACGCCCGCCCCACTCGCGCAGCCTTTCGACCACGTCCTTCACGAGCGATTCCGGCGCCGACGCTCCCGCCGTGACGCCGACCGCCTGTTTGCCCGCGAACCACCCGGGCTGAAGGTCCCCGGCGCCGTCCACGAGGTAGCCTGGAATGCCTCGCGTCGTCGCGATCTCGCGCAGGCGGTTGGAGTTCGAGCTCGACTGCGAGCCCACGACCACGATCACGTCGCACCGGGCGACGAGCTGCTTCACGGCGTCCTGGCGGTTCTGCGTGGCGTAGCAGATGTCCTCCTTGCGCGGGGTCGCGAGGGTCGGAAAGCGCTGGCGCAGCGCCGTCATCACCTTCGCGGTGTCGTCGACGGAGAGCGTCGTCTGCGTCACCACGGCGAGCTTCGCCGGATCCCGCACGGAAAGCTGTTCCGCGTCGGCGACCGTCTCGACGAGGTGGATGCGACCGCCCAGCGCCTCGTCGAAGCGGCCCATGGTCCCCTCCACCTCCGGGTGGCCGGCGTGGCCGATCAGGATCACGTCGAGGCCGTCGCGCGCGTAGCGGCCGACCTCCATGTGCACCTTGGTGACGAGCGGGCAGGTCGCGTCGAACACGGTGAGGCCGCGCCGCTCCGCCTCCTGCTCCACCCGGCTCGACACGCCGTGGGCGCTGAAGATCACGGTGGCGCCGTCCGGCACGGCATCGAGCTCGTCCACGAACACGGCACCGAGCCCGCGCAGGCGGTCCACCACGAACCTGTTGTGCACGACCTCGTGACGCACGTAGATCGGCGCGCCGAACAGCTCGATCGCGCGTTCCACGATGTCGATGGCGCGGTCGACGCCGGCGCAGAAGCCCCGCGGGTTCGCGAGGAGGACTTTCATCAGGCCGCCACCTTTCTCCGCCGGCCATCGAGCAGCGCATCGATGATCAGCATGATCGCGCCGGTCGTGATCGCGATGTCCGCGACGTTGAACGCCGGGAAGTACGCGTCGCCCCAATGGAAGTGCAGGTAGTCGACGACGTAGCCGTCGGCGAAGCGATCGAAGGCATTGCCGACCGCACCGCCGAGGATCAGCGCGAGGCCGATGGCCAGCCAGTACTGGCCGCGCGCCGGCAGCGAGCGCAGCCAGAACACGATGGCGATGCCGATCGCGCCCGCCAGTAGCAGGAAGAACCAGCGCTGCCAGCCGCCCGCCTCGGCCAGGATCCCGAACGCCGCCCCCTCGTTGTGCAGCCGCGTCAGGTCGAGGATGGGCGCGACCGGCATGATCTCGTACAGCCCGAAATTCCCGACGACGTACCACTTCACGAACTGGTCGAGCGCGACCACGATGGCGGACAGCCAGGCCCAGATCAGCGCGGTCTTGCCCTCGATGACCGGCCGCTTCATGCGAATCTCCGCGTCTCGCCGGCTCCGCCGAGGTTCGTCACGCAGCGACCGCAGATCTCCGGGTGCTCCGGGTCGGTGCCGACGTCCGCGCGTCGGTGCCAGCAGCGCGCGCACTTGGGCGCGGGATCGACCGCGACGGAGACCCACGCGCCGCTCTCGGCCACGGACGCCGCGGGCGCGGCATCCGGCGGGCGTTCCGCGGCGGGCCGGATCCTCGCCTGCGAGGTGATCAGCACGAAACGCAGTTCGTCCCCGAGCGCAGCCATGCGCCGATGCTGCGCCTCGTCGAGATACACGTCCACCGCGGCCTCGAGCGGCGCCCCGAGAGCACCCGCGGCGCGCAGCGGTTCCAGGGCCCGCGCGACGTCGGCCTTGAGCGCGATCACTGCGTCCCAGTCGATGCCGTCCGCCGGCCGCACCACAGGCAGCTTCCACCACGTCGAGAAGAACACGGACGGGTCGCGTTCGCCCGGCAGGTGCTCCCAGATCTCCTCGGCCGTGAACGAGAGGATCGGCGCGAGCCAGCGCACCATCGCTTCGGCGATGTGGTGCATCGCGGTCTGTGCCGAGCGGCGCGCGACGCTCTTCGCCGGCGTCGTGTACAGCCGGTCCTTGATGATGTCGAGCCAGAACGCGCCGAGCTCCACGACGCAGAAGTTGTGCACCTTCTGGTAGATCAGGTGGAACTCGTACTTGCGGTAAGCCTCGACCACCTCCTCCTGCAGCCTCGCCGCGCGCGCGAGCGCCCAGCGGTCGAGCTCGACCAGCTCGTCGGTGTCCAGCGCATCGCGCTGCGGGTCGAAGCCGGTGAGGTTGCCGAGCAGGAAGCGCACGGTGTTGCGCATGCGCCGGTAGCTTTCCGACATGCGCTTCAGGATCTCGTCGGAGACGTTGATCTCTCCGCTGTAGTCGGTGGCGGCAACCCACAGCCGCAGCACGTCGGCGCCGAGCGCCTGCACCACCTTCTGCGGCGCGACCACGTTGCCGAGCGACTTCGACATCTTCCGGCCCTTCTCGTCCACCGTGAAGCCGTGGGTCAGGACCTGGCGGTAAGGCGCGATGCGATGGCCCGCGACCGAGAGCAGTAGCGAGGAGTGGAACCAGCCCCGGTGCTGGTCTGAGCCCTCGAGATAGATGTCCGCGGGAAACGGGATGATGCCCGGGCGCAGCGCCGGCAGCACGTGGTGCACGGCGCCGGAGTCGAACCAGACGTCCATCACGTCGGGGCACTTCTCGTAGACGAGTGCCTCGTCGCCGAGGAGATGCCGCGGGTTCAGCGCGAACCAGGCCTCGATGCCGCCTTCGGCGACCAGTTCCGCGACCTGCTCCAGCAGCTCCGGAGTCTGCGGATGCGGCTCGCCCGTTTCCTTGTGCACGAACATCGCGAGCGGCACGCCCCAGGCGCGCTGGCGCGAGATGCACCAGTCCGGCCGCGCCTCGATCATGCTGGTGATGCGCTGTTCCCCCAGCTCGGGATCCACTCGACGCCCCGGATGGCGGCCAGGGTGTCGCGGCGCAGCCCCGCCTTCTCCATGCTGAGGAACCACTGCGGCGTCGCGCGGAAGATCACCGGCGACTTGTGGCGCCAGCAATGCGGGTAGCTGTGCTGGTACTGCTCGAAGTGGATGAGCCGCCCGTTCTCGCGCAGCGTCTCCACGACCCTCGGGTTCGCGTCCCACACCGACAGCCCCTCGAACAGCGGCGTGCCGGCGATGAAACGCCCGTCGTTGCCGACCGGGTTGTCGATCGGCAGGTTGTAACGCCGGCCCATCTCGTAGTCGTCGGCGCCGTGCCCCGGCGCCGTATGCACCGCGCCGGTGCCCGCGTCGAGCGTCACGTGGTCACCGAGGACCACGGGCACCTCGCGCTCGTAGAACGGGTGCTCGAGGCGCAGTCCCTCGAGCGCCTTGCCGGCGACCTTGCCGAGGATGCGGTGCGAGCGCGCGCCGACGCGCCGGGAAAAGGACGGGAGCAGTGCCTCCGCGACGATGAGCCGCTCCTGCCCGCTCTCGCGGTCGAGCTCGGCGAGCACGTAGTCGTAGGCCGGATGCAGGCTGACTGCCTGGTTGGCCGGCAGCGTCCACGGCGTCGTGGTCCAGATCGCGATCGCGGCGCTCAGCAGCTCGTCGGTCGTGAGGCCGAAGCGCCGCGCGGCGTCGTGCGCATCGGCGATCTCGAACCGCACGTCGATCGCCGGCGAGGTCCGCTCTTCGTACTCGACTTCGGCTTCCGCGAGCGACGAGCGGCAGTCGAGGCACCAGTGCACCGGCTTGAATCCGCGCAACAGGTGGCCGCGGCGGATGATCGCGGCGAACGCGCGCAGCTGCTCCGCCTCGAAGCGCGACGCCATCGTGAGGTAGGGATCGTCCCAGTCGCCGATCACGCCGAGCCGCTGGAAATCCGTGCGCTGGATGTCGACCTGGCTTGCGGCGAACTCCCGGCACGCCTTGCGGAAGGCGTCGGCGTCGAGCTTCTGGCCGACGCGCCCGTGCTTCTTCTCCACCTGCTGCTCGATCGGCAGGCCGTGGCAGTCCCAGCCGGGCACATACGGCGAGTCGTAGCCGTCGAGCGAGCGTGACTTGACGATGACGTCCTTCAGCACCTTGTTGACGGCATGCCCGATGTGGATGACCCCGTTCGCGTACGGGGTCCGTCGACCAGCACGAACTTCGGACGTCCGGCGGCGCGCCGGCGCAACTCGTGGTACACCCCGTCCGACAGCCAGCGCGCGACCCGGTCCGGCTCGCGGCGCGCGAGGTCCGCCTTCATCGGGAATTTTGTCTCGGGGAGGTTTATCGTCTGCTTGTAGTCCACGCGTGACCTCAGTGGGCGAACAGGTTGCGCGCGCGCCGCGCATCTTCGTGCATCTGCGCCGTCATCGCCGCGACATCGTCGAAGCGGACCTCGTCGCGCAGGCGCGCGATGAAATCGACGTCGAGGCGCGCGCCGTAGAGGTCGCCCTCGTAGTCGAACACGTGCGCCTCCAGCAGCCACTCGGAGCCGCCGACGGTCGGCCGCGTCCCGACCGAGGCGATCCCGGCGTGACGTTCGAGCCCCGCGCCCGACACGCGCACCGCGAAGATGCCAGCCACCGGCGACACCCGCCGGTGCAGGCGCATGTTGCCGGTGGGGAATCCGAGCTCGCGACCGAGCTTCCGGCCCTCGATCACTCGACCGCTGATGCGGAAGTCGCGGCCGAGCATCGCCGCCGCCTCGTCCATGCGCCCGGCGGCCAGCGCCTCGCGCACGCGCGTCGAGCTCACGGGCGCGCCCGCACGCAGGCGCGGCGGGACGGCGTCCGCGGGGAGGTCCGCGCGCCGCAGCGCCTCGACGTCGCCGCCGCGCGCCTTCCCGAAACGGAATCCCTCGCCGATCACCACGTGCTTCGTCCTCAGCGCGTCCACCAGGACACGCTCGATGAAAGTCCCTGCGTCGAACCCCGCGAGCCTCGCGTCGAAGCGCAGCACGCACAGTTCGTCGATGCCCGCCGCCGCGATGCCCTCGGCCTTGTCGCGAAGGCGCATCAGCCGCGCCGGCGCAGCGGCCGGCTGGAAATGCTCCTTCGGCTGGGGCTCGAAGCAGACGACGGCCGTCGGCAGCCGCAACTCGCGGCCGCGTTCCCGGAGTGCTGCCAGGATCGACTGGTGCCCGAGATGCAGGCCGTCGAAGTTGCCGATGGCCACCGCGCGCCCGGGGTCCGCGTCACGACAGGGCTTGAAACCACGTCGAATCAGCATGGCCCTGCCGTATCGGGTGATCGTGCCCCGCGATTATAGATGCTTCAGGTCCCTGGGGCGCGTGCCGGACAGGGCGAGCACACCGAAGTAGACCACTGCCCCGCCCACGACCGAGAGGCCGAGCCAGGCGGCGCGCCGCGCCGCCGACCAGCCGGTCCAGTCCGACCAGTCACCCGAGATCCACCAGAGGAAGGCCGCCATGGCGAGGCTCGAGAGCACGACCTGGGGCAGCAGCTTTCGCCAGGCCGGCGACGGGCGGTAAATGCCTTCCCGGCGCAAGCCGCGATACAGGAGGGTCGAGTTGATGATCGCCGACAGGCCGGTGGAAACCGCCAGCAGCACGTGCGGGACCGGGAAATCCATCAGGAATGCCGGCACCACGACGCAGACGTTGAAAGCCATGTTGAACGAGAGCGCGATCAGGCCGATGCGGACCGGGGACCGCGTGTCCTGCCGTGCGAAATAGCCCGGCGCCAGCACCTTCACCAGCGAGAAGCCGATCAGCCCCATGGAATAGGCCATCAGCGCGTAGCTCGACATGAGCACGTGATGATCGGTGAAGGCGCCGTAGCCGAAAAAGGTCGCCATCAGCGGGCCCGAGAGCATCAGCAGGCCGACTGCGGCGGGCGCGACCACGGTCATGGTGAGCCGCAGTGCCCAGTCGAGCGTCGCGTTGAATTTCTCCGGCGATTTCTCGGAATGGTGCGAGGACAGGCCGGGAAGGATGACGGTCGCGAGCGCGATCGAGAACACGCCCATCGGGAATTCGACCAGGCGGTCCGCGCTGTAGAGCCAGGTGACGCTGCCGACGACCAGGAAGGACGCGATGACGGTATCGAGCAGGAGCGAAACCTGCGCGACCGAGGAACCGAAGATGCCGGGCAGCATCAGCCGCCCGATGCGCCGCACGCCCTCGCGCGCGCGGTCGAAGCGCGGGCGCGGCAGCAGGCCGATCGCGTGAAGCGCGGGAAACTGGGCGACGAGCTGCACGGCGCCGGCGACGAAGACGCCGATCGCGAGCACCAGGCCCGGACTCGCGAAGTACGGCGCGACGAACCCCGCCGCCACGATCATGACGACGTTGAGCAGCGTCTGGTTGAGCGCTGGCACCGCGAAACGGCCGTAGCTGTTCAGGATGCCGCTGCCGAGCGCCACCAGGGAGATGAAGAACATGTACGGAAACGTGAAGCGCAGCATCGCGACGGTCAGGTCGAAACGGCTGTCGCCGTCGTGCCAGCCGGGCGCGAACAGGAAGGTCAGCACGGGCGCCGCGATGACGCCGACCAGGGTGACGGCGAACAGGACGAGGCCGAACACGCCGCTGACGCCCGCGACCAGCTCGCGGACCTCGTCGTGCGACTTCTGCACCCTGTACTCCGAGATGACCGGCACGAAGGCCTGCGAGAACGCGCCCTCCGCGGTCAGGCGGCGCATGAAGTTCGGGATCTTGAATGCGACGAGGAAGGCGTCCATCAGCGGCCCGGCGCCGAAGGAGATCAGGTACACCATGTCCCGGATCACGCCCGTGACCCGGGAAAGGAGCGTCAGGAGGCCAACGATCGTGGTATTGCGCAGGAATCCGTGCGACATGCGGCCGGAACTATAGCGCGTTGACAATGGAGGGCCGCATCCGGAGAATGCGCGCCCTTATGGCCAACACCAAGTCAGCCGAAAAAAGAGCCCGCGAAGCGGTCGCCCGCCGTGCGCGCAACGTCGCCCAGCGCTCCAAGGTGCGCAGCGCCGTGCGCAAGGTCGTCGAGGCGATCAACGCCGGCAAGAAGGCGGAAGCCGCTGCGGCGCTGAAGGCGGCATCGCCCGTCATCGACTCGATGGCGCGCAAGGGCATCATCCACCGCAACAAGGCCGCCCGTCACAAGAGCCGCCTCGCCGCGCAGGTCAAGGCCCTCTCCGCCAAGCCATAAAGGGGACGTTCCCCTTTATTGTTTCTCCAACTCCCGCATGACGGCCTGGCACAGCTCCTTCGTGCCCTCGCCGGTCGCGCCCGAGATCTGGAACACCGCGCCCTTGTAACGCAGCCGGCGCACGATCTCGGCGCAGCGCTGCTTGCGCGCCGCCGGTTCGAGCAGGTCGATCTTGTTGAGGACCAGCCAGCGTTTCTTCTTCGCGAGTTCGGGACTGAACTTCCTGAGCTCCTTCACGATCGCGCGCGCATCCGCGACCGGGTCCGCGTCCGGGTCGAGCGGCGCGATGTCGACGAGGTGCAGCAGCACGCGCGTGCGCTGCAGGTGCTTCAGGAACCGGATGCCGAGGCCGGCGCCTTCGGCGGCGCCCTCGATGAGGCCGGGGATGTCGGCCATCACGAAGCTCTTGAGTGGCCCGACGGCGACGACGCCGAGCTGCGGGTGCAGGGTCGTGAAGGGATAGTCCGCGACTTTCGGCCGCGCGGCGGATACCTGGCGGATCAGCGTCGACTTGCCCGCATTCGGCAGGCCGAGCAGGCCGACGTCGGCGAGCAGCCGCAGTTCGACGCGCAGGCTCCGCGATTCGCCCGGCAAACCCGGGCCGTTCTGCCGCGGCGTGCGGTTGGTCGAGCTCTTGAAGCGCTGGTTGCCCCAGCCGCCCTTCCCGCCTTTCGCGACGAGCAGGGTCTGTCCCGCTTTCGACAGGTCGCCGAGCGTCTCGCCGGTTTCGTCGTCGAACACCACGGTGCCGATGGGCATCGGCACGTAGAGGTCTTCGCCGCCGCGGCCCGTGCAATCCTGGCCGCCGCCCGGCTGGCCGTTCTGCGCGCGGAAGGTGCGCTGGACGCGGTAGTCCACCAGCGTGTTGATGCCCGGCTGGGCGCGCAGCCACACGCTGCCGCCGTCGCCGCCGTCGCCGCCGTCCGGCCCGCCGAACGGGACGAACTTCTCGCGGCGAAAGCCGACGGCGCCGCGGCCGCCCTGGCCGGCGCGCACCTTCACGATCGCTTCGTCGACGAATTTCATCTTTTGCTTGCCGCCGAAACGAAAAACCCCGGCCGGGCCGGGGTCTTTCAGCGAATCGCGCGGCCCTTCCGGTTACTCCGGCAGGACGCTTACGAAGGTGCGCCCCTCGGCGCCCTTCTTCTTGAACTGGACCCGGCCGTCCTTCAGCGCGAACAGCGTGTGGTCCGTGCCGACGCCGACGTTGTCGCCTGGCGCGGTACGGCGTGCCGCGCTGGCGCACCAGGATGTTGCCGGCCAGCACCTGCTCGCCGCCGAACTTCTTGACGCCGAGCCGCTTCGACTGGGACTCGCGCCCGTTCTTGGTACTGCCGCCTGCTTTCTTGTGTGCCATGTCCTCGTCCTCAGGCCGCCGAGATGCCGGTCACCTTCACTTCGGTGTACGGCTGGCGATGCCCCTTCTGGCGCAGGTAGTGCTTGCGCCGGCGAAACTTGGTGATCTGGACCTTGTCGGCCTTCCCGTGCGCCTGGATTGTCGCGGTGACGCGCGCGCCCGTCACGTACGGGGCTCCGACGGACGACGTCCGCGCCCTCGCCGATCAGGAGCACCTGGTTGAACTCGATGGTGGCCCCCGCGTCCGCGTCGAGTTTCTCGACCCGCACGACGGTGCCCTCGCTCACCCGGTACTGCTTGCCCCCGGTGGCAATGACGGCGTACATGATTGTCTGGACTCCGAAAAGAGCCGGCAATTGTAGTGACGGGACCCCCGGGGTCAAACCGGATCGTCGCCCCGCATTTCCCGGAAGGGCTTTTGTCGCTAGGATGCCCCTCTCCCGCGGGGGATGGCGGGATTCCATGCAACTCAACGACATACGGGCCCTCGTCGCCGGCGACCTCGCTGCAGTCGACGCTGAAATCCGCCGCCAGCTGGCGAGCGACGTCCTGCTCGTCAACCAGGTGGGCGAATACATCGTCGGCGCCGGGGGCAAGCGCCTGCGGCCCCTCCTCGTCGTGCTCGCCGCGCGGGCCGCCGGCGCGACGGGCACGGCCCAGGTCCCGGCCGCCGCGCTGATCGAGTTCATCCACACGGCGACGCTCCTGCACGACGACGTGGTCGACGAGTCGGCCCGCAGGCGGGGTCGCGAGACCGCCAATGAAGCGTTCGGCAACCCCGCCTCGGTGCTGGTCGGCGACTTCCTGTATTCGCGCGCGTTCCAGATGATGGCCTCGCTCGACTCCGCGGCCGTGATCCGGGTGATGGCCGACGCCACCAACACGATCGCAGCCGGCGAGGTCATGCAGCTGATGAATTCCGGCGACCCGGACACCACCGAGTTGCGCTACATGGAGGTCATATACCGCAAGACCGCGCGGCTGTTCGAGGCCGGCGCGCAGATCGCGGCGATCGTCGCGCGCGCGCCGCCCCAGCTCGAGGCGGCGCTGGCGCGCTACGGCAAGCACCTCGGCATCGCCTTCCAGCTGATCGACGACGCGCTCGATTACGGCGGCGACGCCGAGGAACTCGGCAAGAACGTCGGCGACGACCTCGCCGAAGGCAAGCCGACGCTGCCGCTGATCCATGCGCTCCGCCACGCGAACGGCCGGGAGGCGGAGATGATCCGCCGCGCCATCGAACAGGGCGACACCGAGGAACAGGGTTCCATCCTCGCCGTGGTGCAGGACACGGGCGGGCTCGACTACACCGCGGAGCTCGCCGGCCGCGAGATCGAGAAGGCGCTGGCCGCGCTCGAAGGCGTGCCGCCATCGCCGTACCGCGATGCGCTCGCCGGCCTCGCCCGCTTCGCCGCGACCCGCGACGCCTGATCCGGCGGCCCGCCCGCCACGCACGGCATGTAGTCCCCGGCTTTCGCCCGTCTACACGGCCGCGACGCCAGCCATTCAATCGCGGCGTGGAGTGGCGCTGGGGGTGCGACTCGGATTTAAATGCACGGATGTCCGCGGGCCTTTGCCGATTGCTGATCGGCGTGTTCCTGGTGGCCTGCCCCGGCGCCGCCTCGGCGGACGACCCGGCGCCGTCGTCGTACAAGGGCCGGCCGGTCATCGACGTCCTGCAGGAATTGCGGGGTCCGGGACTCCAGTTCATCTACAGCTCAGAACTGCTGCCGCCATCGCTGGTCGTTGCCGCCGAACCCGTATCCCGCAATCGCCTGCTCATCGCGCGCGAGATCCTGGCAGCCCACGGACTTTCGCTGTCGGTCGTGCGCCCCGACCTGTACGCGGTCGTTCGCCCAAAGCAGCAGGCGGGAGAGCGGACGGTCCGCGGGCGCGTCCTGCGCGCCGAGGACGGTGAACCGGTGGCGACCGCGCGCGTGCAGCTGGTTCCGCTGGGGGCATCGGACTGGACGCGGGCGGACGGGCGATTTGCCGTCAGACCCTGTGCCGGACGGTGACTACACGTTGCGCGTGGAAGCCGCGGGCCTTGAAACCCTGATACAGGCGGGATTCACCGTGGCGGCAGGCATGCCGACCTCGAAATCCGGCTCGCGCCGGACCGTCAACAGCTTTCGGAGGTGGTGGTGTCGACGAGCCATTACGCGGTCGACCGTGCCGGCGCACTCGGCGCGCTCAACATCGACGGCGACACGCTGGCGTTCCAGCCGGTGATCGGCGAAGACGCATTGCGCGCGCTCGGCCGGCTGCCGGGCATCGCGCAGAACGGCGTGACCGCGCAGTCCAACATCCGCGGCGGGGAGACCGGCGAGCTGCTGACGCTGCTCGACGGCTTTCCGCTCCGCCAGGCCTTCCACAACCCGGCCTACCAGAGCGTATTCGGCGTCATCGATCCCGGCCTCGTCGGCGATGCCGTGGTCTACACCGGCGGCTTTCCCGTCCGCTACGGCAACCGGATGGGCGGCGTCTTCGACCTCAGCACGGTCGACGTCGATCACCAGCCGCGAAGCGCGCTCGGACTGTCGGTCTTCAACGCCATGGGCCGGACCGCGGGCCGACTCGGCAATGGCGGCCTCGACTGGCTCGGCGCCGCGCGCGTCGGCACCCTCGGTCCCCTTGCCGAAGTCGTCGACCAGGACTCGGTGCGCCCGAGCTATTCGGACGTGTATGCCCGCCTGGGACACGGCGAGCCGGATCGATTGCGCATCGCCGCCAACCTGCTTTGGTCGCGTGACGAGCTTGGAATCGACCGCGATGGATACGGCGAAAGCGCGCAGCTCGAGAGCCGTAACCGCTACCTGTGGCTGCGCGCCGACCGCGATTTCGGCACCGACGTCGAGGCGACGCTCTGGCTCGGGCACAGCACGATCGACAGTTTCCGCACGGGCGCCATCGACCGCGAGGACATCGCCACCGGCACGGTCGACGACCAGCGTTCCTCCGAGTATCGCGAACTACTCGGCCGGGTGGCCTGGCAGCCTGGCGCACGCCACTGGCTCGAGGGCGGTTTCGAGTGGACCGACGAAAGTGCCGTCTATCGCTACACGGCGAGCGCCGCCTACACGCGCGCCGTCGCGGAACTCTTCGGGCGGGATGCGACGCTGCTGCGCCAGACGGACCTGAAGCCCGAGCGCGAGCGCGTCGCGCTGTTTGCGGCCCACCGCTGGCAGGTTTTCGAGGACTTCACGTCGGAACTCGGGATTCGCAGCCAGCGCACTATCACGGCCGGCACGGGCGCCGAGAACTGGCTCTTCGACCCGCGGCTCAGCCTGCGTTACGAACTCACGCCTTCCTGGGAACTGCGCGCGCACTGGGGCCGGTTCCACCAGACCGACGAGGTGCACGAGCTCAAGATCGAGGACGGCCTGACGGCTTTCCCGCAGGCCCAGGAATCCGAGCACTACATCCTGGGCGTCGATCACCGGCTCCGAAATGGCCTGGCGATCAGGGCCGAGTGGTTTCGCAAGCTCCAGCGCGATCCGCGGCCGCACTTCGAGAACCTGCTCGATCCATTGACCGTGCTGCCGGAGATCGGGCCGGATCGCGTGGAAGTCGCACCCAACGCCGCCGAGGTGCGCGGCGCCGAGATCTCTGCCATCGCCGAAGGCCCCGAATTGACCTGGTGGGCGGGGGTTGCCTGGTCGCAGGCCTGGGACGGCCTCAACGGGGTGCGCGTCATGCGCAGCTGGGACCAGACCTGGTCCGTGACAGCCGGCATCGACTGGCTGCGGGGCAACTGGCGCTTCGGGGCCGTCGCCACGACCCATCGCGGCTGGCCGACGACACTGGTCGAGGACTCCGTGCTGGGGCAACGCAACGAGGCGCGGTTCGGGACACGCGCCGCCCTCGACCTCCGGGCCGAATATCGCCGGCCCCTGGCGATCGGCAGCCTCGCCTTCACCTTCGAGCTCGTGAACGCCATCAATATCGGCAACACCTGCTGTTACAAGCTCATTGCCCAGGAAGATGGGGGTAACGTCACCTTCACCACCCGCACCAGCGACTGGCTGTCGTTAGTGCCCTCGATCGGCGCCCTGTGGGAGTTTTGACGATTGGTTTCCCGCGTCCCGGACGTCCAACGGCAATGGACAAAACGCGAGCCATGGATCCGGAAGTGACCAGCGACCCGCTGCTCATCCGGCGCATGCTGGCCGGCGACGAGCGCGCGTTCGAGACGTTCTTCAACGGCTACTTTCCGCGCATCTACCGCTTCGCCCTGCCCCGACTGAATGGCGATGCGGATGCGACCCGGGCGATTGTGCAGTCCACGCTCGAAAAGGCCATCCGCAGGCTGGAAACCTTTCGCGGCGAATCGGGACTGTTCACCTGGGTGTGCCAGATCTGCCGCAACGAGATCGTGGACCACATCCGCGCGGAGCGGCGCATGCGTCACGTCGTCCTGATCGACGACCAGCCGGAACTGCGCGCGGCCGTGGAATCGCTCGAGGCGCCGGATGAGTTCGACGTGGTCAAGAGTTATGGCCGTGCCGAGTCGGCTCGGTTGGTGCGCGTCGTGCTGGACCGGCTGCCATCCGGCTACGGCGATGCGCTGGAATGGAAGTACATCGAGGGCGAGTCCGTCGAGACCATCGGCGAGCGGCTCGGGATCGGTACGACAGCCGCGCAATCCCTGTTGGCGCGCGCTCGGCGCGCATTCAGGGAGAGCCTCGAGAGCGTGTTCGGGGCCGACGCCGCCGACGTCGCCTCCGGCCTCGGGACATAGGACAAAAGCCATGAACGACCAGGACCTTGAACGCGTATTGAAGTCCGTCGGGCTGCGGGAAAGCCGCCCGCCGATGTCGAGCGGTCGGTGCGCGAACACGTGCGCGCCGAATGGCGGTCCGTCGTCGCGGAGCGCGGCCGGCGCGGCCGCCGGCGTACCTACTTTGCGCTGGCCGCGAGCATCGTGGCGGCGGCGGTCGCGTTCTGGGCGTCAGGGCCGCGGCCAGGCGAGCCGGTTGCGACCCTGGCCCTGGCCACGGGGGACGTGCGCGTGACTGCAGGCTGGTTCGACAGCTGGCACGGCGTCGCCGGCGGCCAGCCCCTGCTCGAAGGACAGACGCTCGAGACAGGTGCCACGGGTCGCGGCGCGCTCACCCTGCCGGGCGGCATCTCGGCACGCGTGGATCGTGGCTCGCGGCTGGTCGTCGCCGCGGCCGACCGGCTCGTGCTCGAACGCGGCACGCTCTACGTCGACTCCGGATCGGAGCCGACGTCGCCTCTCGACGTCGTCACGCCGACAGGCACCGTGAGCCACGTCGGGACCCAGTACGAAGTGCGGCTGCTCGACTCCAGCGTGCGGGTCAGCGTGCGCGACGGCATGATCGAGTGGCGATCGAGCCGCGGCGACGTGGAACGCAGCGCGTCCGGCGAGCAGCTCATGATCCGGGACGACGGCCGCGTCGAGCGGTCCTCGGTGCCGGCCTACGGCGCCGAATGGGACTGGACGCTCGAGGCCGCTCCGGCGATAGACATCGAGGGCCTGCCGCTCGCGCAGTTCCTCGCCTGGGCTGCGCGGGAAACCGGCCGCGAACTGGTCTATGCCTCACCGAAAGCCGAGGCCGAAGCTGCCGGCATCGTCGTCCACGGATCGATCACGGGGCTAACGCCCGCCGAGGCGCTGGACGCCGTTCTCGCAACGACCAGCGTTCATGCAAACGCCGCGGGCGGCAACCTGGTCGTCGACAGTCGCTAGTCCGCGCCTCGCGCATCGTCGAGGCCGAAGCCTTCGACCAGTATGCGGCCGTCGCTGACAACCAGGCGCGGCTCGAACAGCATCCCGCTGTCGGCCAGCGGGTCGCCCTCGTAGACGACGAGATCCGCCTCGAGCCCGGCGCGAATCGTCCCCGTCCGCGACTCGATGCCGAGGGCACGCGCGCCGGTCTGCGTCGCGGCCGTAATCGATTCCAGCGGGCTCATGCCGGCCAGGTCGCGGTATAGCGCGATTTCGTGCGCGACGCGAACCCGTCCCGTGTCGTCACGATCGTCGTAGGTTCCGTCCGTCGACGCCGCAATCGGCACGCCGAGCGCATGGGCCCGGCGGACCGCGGCTTGCAGCGGTGCGAACATGTAGGGCGTCCGCAGCTGCAAGGTAATGTCGTCCCCGGAGTGACCCCTTGGCTCCGCAAGGGGACTCATTACCGCCAGCGTCGGCACGAAGAAGGTTCCGCGACGCTTCATTTCCGCGAGCGTTTCCTCGTCCATCCAGGTGCCGTGCTCGATGCTGCGCACGCCGGCACGCACGGCGTTGGCGATGCCGTCACGCGCGTGTGCGTGGGCCGCGACGAAGAGTCCTTTCTTCGCCGCCTCGTTGACGGCCGCGCGCATCTCATCCTCGGTCAGCTCCAGTTTGCGGGGATCCGTGTCGGGCAATCCGGCGCGCTCGCTGGCACCGACCTTGATCACGTCCGCACCTTTGGCGATGAACGCGCGCGTCGCCTCGGAAATCCGTTCCGGGCCGCGCAGCTCGCCGCCAATCGCGTCGCCGAACTGCGGATACGCCATGAAGAACGCGAGGCCCGGCTTCGGCCGGATGTGCCCCGGCGAAACGAGAAGGTCGGGGCCGGGGACGTGGCCCCGCCGGACGAGATCACGCGTGCCGAGGGCCTGGAAGTTCGAGTCGCCGAGGACCCGCGCGGTCGTCACGCCGGACTGGAGCGCGCGCAGCGCGGCTGCGGGCGACTCGATGTGCGCGTGCGCGTCGATCAATCCCGGCAGCAGGTAGCGGCCGGCGAGGTCGATGCGACGCACGCCATGCGCCGCGTCCGGACCACGTTCCGAAACCGCAGCAATCCTGCCGCCGCGGATGCTGACCGTGACGCCGGTCCGCGGCCCGGCCCCGGTTCCGTCCACCAGTGTGGCGTTGACCAGGTCGAGGTCCTGGGCCCGGGCCGCGAGTGTGGCCAGCAGCATGAGGCATGCCGCAACGGATCGAATGAACATGCGCGAGGCTCTCCTTGAGGCTTCGGGAGCCGAGAATACGCGGTCTCGTTGAAAGCGTGGGGGGCCTTGATTACACTGCCCCGCTCCATACGGGGTGTAGCTCAGCCTGGTAGAGCACTACGTTCGGGACGTAGGAGTCGCAGGTTCAAATCCTGTCACCCCGACCAATTCATGGTCGCCGCACAGCATGGGCACCGACCGGCCCACGGAAGCGGCGCGCCCATGAAACCATTCGTGCTGTCGGTCCTGCTCGCGGCCTCGCAGTCGCCCTCGGCTGTCGCGCAGAGCCTGCTGTCCGCCGACGAGCAGAACGTCGCCAATTTCGCCTTCGCCACGCAATTGGGCTCGGGCGTGTATTCGGTTTCGGGCAGGACGTTGCAGATCTACCGATTGCCGTTCAGCCATACGCTGAAGTCCACGGACGATTCCGGCTTCGGCGTCGAACTCACGCTGCCGGTGACCTTCGGCTTCTACGATTTCAAATTGCAGGACACCGCGGACGGCGACATCCCGACGGACGTGGACGCTTTGAGCTTCGTGCCCGGATTGACGCTGGTGATCGAATTGCAGCCGCAGTGGACGCTCGAGCCATACGTCGAAGCCGGCATCGCGCGCGCCCGTGAGACCGATGCCGACTCCTTCGTCTATGCGGGAGGGCTGCGGAGCCTCTATGTGTTCGATGGGAAAGGATTCGACTGGCTGCTGCGCAACGACCTCACCCTCGCGGGAGTCGACCTGCGCGGCACGGAAGGATCGGATCGTTTTGCGCGCCTGCAGACGGTGGTGACGGCGCAGCGGCCCTTTGCCCGCGGCTCGAGCGTCGATTACCTGCTGTACGCGTCTGAATGAATACTACGTCGACCAGCCGGACGGCCCGGTCGACAACGCCGATGGCGACGGCAGCCCGGTCCAGTACGAGATCGGTATCACGCTTGGAACCACTGGAGCCACGTCGGATCTGGGGCATGCCCCTGCCGCGTGTCGGCATCGGGTATCGATTCGGTTCGGAAGTGGACATATTCCGGATCGTCATCGGCACACCTTTCTGACTGCGGCAGAGTCGAATTTCCCGTCCGGCAAGCGCATGATTCGCGGCGAGGGGGCATGGGGATGGGCCTGCTCGGATCTCGTCCGGACACGCGGTGGGCCGTGGCGTTGCCTGCGGCATGGCGCTCGTGCGACGACGACGAGCGCGCCGTGGCTGTGGTGTATCACGGCGACGAGAACGTCAACGCGTGGATGGTGAAGCAGGGTCACGCCTGGGCCTATCGCGGGCACGCGCGGGAACCGGACTACTGCGTCTGGGAAAACGCCGCGCGCTCCCTGCGCCGGGGATTGTGGTCGGACAAGCACTGGGTCGCGCCGTGGGACTGGCGCATGACGCAGCGCGACAGCCTGTTCTTCATCACGGACTACAGCCACGCCACCACGGCCGGTTGCATCCGCGCCGTCACCGAATCGGCGGCCTTCGACGACTAGGCCTTCCAAGGCGCTGCATGCCGATTGCACGCGCGAGGGCGAAAGTGAAACCATACCCGTTACCTCGTCCCGACCGGTTGCCTGGCATGACCCCATGACCACTAGCGATTCACGCTGACCTGGCCGATCCTGCTGGCCCTCATCGTCGGTGCCGACGCGGAGCTGGCGCAGGGCCAGGTGCCCGCGGCCGAAGCCCCCGTGAACGGCGTTGATTACCGGTTCAAGCGCATGGTCACGCGGCGCGCGGTCAATGACGAAGCGGACTCGGGGCGCATCAAGCTCGTGTCCTATGTCTATGAGCCGCTCCACGACAACCGGGGCGACGTCGTCATCGTCCTGCATGGTTCCACCGGCGGCATGGCCTCCTCCCCGAACGAGCCGTTGAACGTCCGCGGTTTCCCGATCGACTTCCTGCTGGGCCGCGGCCTCACCGTGGTCGTGCCTTTGCGGCGCGGCCGCGCGGAATCGACGGGCACTTACGTCGAGGAATGCCCGTATTACCCGGGCCGGTGCTCGCTGGCCGACAACAGGCTCCTCGCGCCGTCGGGACTTGCGGATGCACTGGCATCGACCGATGCGGTGTTGGACGACGTGCTGGCGAAACTCAACCCCCGCGATGGCAAGGTCGTGCTGTGGGGGCTGTCGCGCGGCGGATTCCTGGCGCTCGACTTCGCAGCGACCCGGCCCGGGCAGGTGCACGGCGTCGTCGCCGTGTCCGCCGGGTGGCTGTCGATCGCGGACGAGTGGCCTGCCGACGAGAACGCGGCACGGCTCGAGTTGCAGCGCGAAGTCCTGGGCAATGCCGGCAGCCGCTTCTCCGGCCCGACGCTGTGGGTGTACGCCGACCGCGATCCGTTCTACCCCGACTCCGTCACGCGCCAGTTCTTCAGCGCCTACAAGGCGGGCGGCGGATCGGGCCGATACCTCTTCATCGCGGATCATCCGGCGACGAGCGGCCACACGCCGGGCCTCGACCTCTGGGAAGCGGATGCCGTGCGATTCCTCGAAAAATTCGGCCTGTAGCGTCGTTCATTGGCGGGCCTTCCCCGGAGCCTGATAGGCTGCCCGGATGCCCCGGCGTCGCACCGCGAAGTCATGAATAAAGTCTCCATCATCGGCGCTCCCACGGACATCGGTGCCGGCACGCGCGGCGCTTCGATGGGCCCGGAGGCCCTTCGCGTCGCGCGCCTGCAGTCCATGCTCGAAGCGCAGGGCGTCGACGTCGCCGACCGCGGCAACCTGCAAGGCCCCGGCAATCCGGGCCTCGCGCCGGCGGATGGCTACCGTCACCTGCCGCAGGTCCTGGCCTGGAATCGCTCCGTACATGACGCCTGCCGAGCCGAATTCGCCGCCGCGCGCCTGCCGATCCTCCTCGGCGGCGACCATTGCCTCGCGATCGGATCGATCGCCGCCGCCGCCGGCCACGCCCGCGCGGGCGGGCGCAAGCTGCGGGTGCTCTGGTTCGACGCGCACGCGGACACCAATACGAATGTCCTGACGCCGAGCGGCAACATCCACGGGATGCCGGTCGCGATACTGCTGGGCCACGGGCCCCGGGAACTCGTCGAGCTCGCCGGGCCGAAACCCGCGTTGCAGCCGGGGGACATCCGCCAGATCGGGATCCGCAGCGTGGACGCCGGCGAGAAGCGCTTCGTGCACGAACTCGGGTTCGAGGTCTTCGACATGCGCTACATCGACGAGACCGGCATGCGCGCGACGATGAAAGCCGCACTCGCCGGCCTCGACCGCGACACCCACCTGCACGTCAGCTTCGACATTGATTTCCTCGACCCGGACATTGCTCCTGGCGTCGGCACGACCGTGCCGGGCGGGCCGTCCTATCGCGAGGCCCAGCTGTGCATGGAGATGGTGGCCGATACGGGCCTCCTCGCCTCGCTCGACATCATGGAGCTCAATCCCGCGCTCGACGTCCACAACCGCTCGGCCGAGGTCGCGGTCGACCTGGTCGCATCGCTGTTCGGCAAGAGCACCCTCATGAGGCGCAGCGACGATGCTTAATCCGGAAGTGCGAGCGAATACGGCGACGCAGGACCTGATCGAGATCGAGGCGACGCTGGGCGCTCACAATTACAAGCCGCTCGACGTCGTGCTCGTGCGCGGCCAGGGCGTCTGGGTGTGGGACAACGAAGGCAAGCGGTACCTGGATTGCCTGTCGGCGTATTCCGCGCTGAACCAGGGACACTGCCACCCGAAGATCCTCGCGGCGATGGTCGAGCAGGCGTCGAAGCTGACGCTCACCTCGCGCGCGTTCCGCAATGACCAGCTCGCGCTCCTCTACGAGGACCTGGCGAAGCTGACCGGCTCCCACAAGATCCTGCCGATGAACAGCGGCGCCGAGGCCGTGGAGTCCGCCCTCAAGGCGGTCCGCAAGTGGGGCTACGAGATCAAGGGCGTGCCCGCTGACCGCGCTGAGATCATCGTCTGCGCGAACAACTTCCACGGCCGCACGCTCGCCATCGTGGGGTTCAGCACGGACCCGGATGCGCGCGGCGGCTTCGGGCCGTTCGCGCCGGGCTTCCGGGTCGTGCCGTTCGGCGACTTCGATGCGCTCGCCGCGGCGATCAACGAGAACACGGTGGCCTTCCTGGTCGAGCCGATCCAGGGCGAGGCCGGCGTCATCATCCCGCCACCGGGCTACTTCAGGCAGGTACGCGCGCTCTGCAGCGAACGGAAGGTCACGCTGATCCTCGACGAGATCCAGACCGGCCTCGGCCGCACGGGCAAGCTGCTCGCCGAAGAGCACGAGGGCATCGAGGCCGACGTCACGCTGGTCGGCAAGGCGCTTTCGGGCGGCTACTACCCGGTGTCGGCCGTGCTGTCGAACTCCGAGGTGCTGGGCGTCCTGAAGCCCGGCCAGCATGGCAGCACTTTCGGCGGCAACCCGCTCGCCTGCGCGATCGCGCGCGCAGCGCTCAAGGTGCTGGTCGAGGAAGGGATGATCCCGAATGCCGCGCGCCAAGGCGCGCGCTTCCTGTCGCAGCTGCAGTCGATCAGGAGCCCGGCGGTGCGCGAAGTCCGCGGCCGCGGCCTGATGCTGGCCGTCGAGCTGAAGCCCGAGGCCGGCGGCGCGCGCCGCTACTGCGAACGGCTGCGGGATGCCGGCCTGCTCGCCAAAGACACCCACGATCACACCATCCGCCTCGCGCCTCCGTTGATCATCACGTCGGACGAGGTGGACTGGGCGTGCGAAGTGTTCGCGCGCGCCTTGGCCGGCTGACGAGCGCGATCGGTCCGGCACCGCAGGCCATGCCGGTGCGCAAGCTCACGCTGGCCCTGATGCTCGCGATTTCCGCGATCCATGCCGTGTCCGCATCCCAGGACCTCGTCGCAAGCGTCAATGCGGTGCGCGCGCGCGGCTGCGCAGGCCGGCCGGGGGTCGCGGGCAGGGTGCGCGCGGATCCGCGGCTCGACCGGGTCGCGGCCGAACTCGCGGCCGGGCGCGAGCTGAGGCAGGCGCTGCAGTCCGCCGGCTACCGCGCGGTGCAGGTCGCCGTGCTCGAGGCCAGCGGAAACCCGGCGTCCATCGAGCGGTCGCTCGGCGAGGGCGGCTGCAGGGACGTGACCGATGCCGCTTACCGCGATGTCGGCGTGGCGCAAGGCGATGGCGTGATCCGGTTCGTGCTCGCCGCGCCACTCGAGGCGCCAGCCGCTGGCGAGGCGGCGGCCGTCGGCGAGCGCGTGCTTGCGCTCGTCAACGCGGCCCGCGCCGACAGGCGCCGCTGCGGTCTGAAGCGCTTCGGGGCGGTGCCGCCGCTCGCGGCGTCACGGGCCCTGCAGGCAGCCGCCGCCGCCCACGCCGAAGACATGGCGCGCCGCGGCGTGATGGACCATGCGGGCGGCGATGGCAGTACGCCTGCGGAGCGCGCGACGCGCGCGGGCTACGCATGGCGCACGGTCGGCGAGAACGTCGCAACCGGCCAGTCGACGCCGGAGCAGGTGGTCGAGGAATGGCTCGACAGTCCGCGTCATTGCGCGAACATCATGGATGCGGATTACACGGAGATGGGCGTGGCGGTCGCGTCGAACGCGAGCGGCGTCTATTGGGCGCAGGTTTTCGGCGCCCCGCAGCCCTAGCGCTTCCTGATGCGCGGCGCCGGGACCTTCACGCCGTACTTCGCGAGCAGCATGTCGACCGCCTCACGCAGGTAAGCGGCGAGGGGCACGCGCGTCCGGTCGGACAGCGCGCGCAGCGCGTCGTGCTGCGGCCGGTCGAAGTAGACGCCGGTGAAGACGCGCTTCTCGGGATCCTTCTTCTGCGGCATCAGGCTGCCGCCACGCGCCACAGGTCGCTGCCGGACAGCCGGATGCGCATGCACCGGCCGTTCACGAGCTCCCCGAAGCGGATCCATTCGGTGTTGTACGGGTTGTCGCGCAGGCGGAACAGCTCGCCGTCGGCCTCCAGCGGCGCGATGCCGTCGAGCGTGAGGCGGCCCTTCAGCACGTAGATGCGCAAGCTGCCGATCCACGGGCTCTCGTTGCGGTAGTGGCCGGCGAAACCGTCCCAGGCCTTGGGATAGTCGAAGCGTTCCGGCCCGTCGTAGCGGTCGTTGCGGTACCAGTCCCCGCCCCAGCTGACCTCGACCACCGGGCTATCCGGGATTTTCGCGTCCTTGCGCCCGAATGCGAACGCGAAGCGGTCGAACCCGGGGTGGCGTGCCGCGAAGCGGTTGGGATCGGCCAGACGATCGAGCGGAACGCGGTCGCCGTCCTTCACGACCAGGAGCCGATCGCCCTCGGCGAGCACCTCGAGCGAGCCCTGGTCGCCGCGGTAAGTCCCCGCGAACTCGGCCGCATTCTTCACGGCTGCGGCCACGTCGGGCTCCGGCATCTCAGGCAGCGCCGTGCCTTTGCGCTGCGCCCGCATCAGCTGCAGGGCGTAGCGCACGACGGGATTCGGCCGGTAGCCCTGCTGCGCGTTCACCGAGGCGAAGCCGCCGACGCCGTCGTCGATGTCGACCATCATCGAGGACATGAACGAAACCATGCCGCCGGTATGGCGCAGCAAACGATTGCCGTCGAGGGTGTCCACCGCCACGCCGTAGCCGTAGTGCGCGCCGGGCCCGAAGTCCTCAGCAAGGATATGCGCGGTCGAGAAGCGCTTGAAGGCATCCTCGGACAGCAGCCGCGACCCGCCGGCGCTGCCGCGGTTGGCGATCATCCGCAGGTACGCGCCCATGTCGCGCGCGGTCGCCGCGACGCAACCTGCGCCGCCGGTCGCAATCAGCGAGGGCGCCTCGCACAACCGGCCTTGACGGGCATAAGGCCGGTCTCCCAGGAAGGGCGCGTAATTCTTCGCGAGACGTTCGCGGACGTCCAGCGTGATGACCGGCTCGCTGCGGTGCATGCCGAGCGGCCGCAGGATCCGCTCGCGCAGGACTGCCGGAAGCTCGCGACCGTCCAGGGTCCAGGCGAGGATGCCGAGCACGTCGTACATCGCGTTGTTGTAGTGGAAGTGCTCGCCGGGCGCGTACGCCGCGAGGTGCCGCAGTTCCGGGTCGGCCTGGAAGACGTCGCCGGCGCCTGGCAGGCCGGATGTGTGCGTCAGCAGGTGGTGCGTCGTGATCGGGGCAAACCTGGAATCGACGCGCAGCCACGGCAGGTAGTCCACGATCGGGCGGTCGAAATCCAGCTTGCCCTCGTCGTGCAGTTGCAGGAGCGCGAGCGCGACGAACGATTTCGAGATGGACCCGATCTCGAACAGGGTGTCTTCCCCCGCGGGTTGCCGCGCCTCGAGGTCGCCGAGGCCGTAATGCACGACGCGCTGCACGCCGTCGCGGTCCGCGAGCACGAGTGCGAGGCCGGGGGAGTTCATGTCCCGCATGTACTGCTCGACGAAGCGGTCGAGCGCCGGCCAGGCACCGCCATAAGTGCCGGCGGCGGCGGCCTCGCTGGCCTCGCTCACCTGGAAACGGCCCATCGCGACGAGCGAAGCGCCCGCGGCGCCCGCCTGCAAGATGTGTCTGCGCGTGACATTCATAGGCCTCAACCCTCCGGCGATTGGCTCGTCTTTCCCACGGCCTGTCGCAAGCGGGGCTGCAATCGGCCTGCCGCATCCTACCATCGCGTACGCCGGTATCGGCGGCCGGCGCCGCGGATGGAGTGTGCGAATGAGTGCGGTGGCAAGCTGGATCGTGATCGTGTCGCAGGCTGCGGCGGCGACCCTTCCTTCGCCGGCGACGCCGCCGGCCGTAACCGTCGCGCCCGGCGTCGCGCTGCTGCGCGGCGCGATCCTCCCGGGACGCGGGCCGGACGGGAATACGATCGTGTTCGACGCGCCCGAGGGACTGGTCGTCGTCGACACCGGCCGCCACGACTGGCACAGCGACGCCATCCTGGCACTGGCACGCGAGAGAGGGCGCCCCATCGTCGCGATCCTGAACACGCACTGGCACCTCGACCACTCGAGCGGCAACAGCCGCATCAAGGCGGCATTCCCGGATGCGCGGGTCTACACGACGAATGCCGTCGCCCGGGTGCTGGCCGAGGGTGGGTTCCTCGCGCGGAATCTCGAGTCCGCGCGGCCAATGCTGGATGACCCGAAGCTTTCGGAAACCGAGAGGGAGGAAGTGCGCATCTTCATGGCGACCATGGCCGATAGCGGCAACCTGCGACCCGATGTCGTCGTCGATGCAAGCGGTGACAGGGCGATCGGCGGCCGCAGCTTCGACCTGCACGTGACCGACGGCGCTGTCACCGACGCCGACCTGTGGCTCTATGACCGAACGAGCGGCGTGGCGGTCATCGGCGACCTGGTGACTTTCCCGGCGCCATTCTTCGAGACCGCATGCCCGGCACGCTGGCGCGAGGCCCTGGATGCGGTCCGCTCCGTGCCCTTCAAGCTTGCGATACCCGGCCATGGCGAACCGATGGACCGCGCGCGTTTCGACGCCTGGCGCGGCGCGTACAACGCGTTCATGGATTGCGTCGGCAGCGCGGCCGACGCGGGTCAATGTGCGACTGCCTGGGCGAACGGCATCGCGGAATTCATCGGCGGGGATGAGGGCACCGCCAAGGCCGCGCGAGGCTACGCCGGGTACTACGTCGGCATGCTGCGCGACAACGGCGGCCGGAGCGCGGACTGCCTCTCGCGCTGATGCCCGATCGCCGGCCGAATCAGCGTCCCGCGGCAGCGGCCTTCGCAGCCTGGGCGGCCTTGATCTCGATCACGATGACGCGACCGCCGCCCGCGATGGCTTCCCAGGCGTGCTCGCCGCCGTTCTCGAGCCACAGCACCTGCCCCTCGCTGAAATCATGGATGACGTTCTTGCCGTCGGGCAGCGTCAGTTTGAGGCGCATCCAGTCCAGGCTGACCAGGACCATGGGCGGATGCGAGTGCATCGGGCTGCGACGTCCGATCGATGTGCGACCCTCAAATACCCGGACCTGGGGATTCTCGAACAGCAGGTGATTGGCATCCGGCGAGGCTCACCAGCACCATCGGCGGATGGGTGTGCAGCGGGCTCTTCGCTCCCCTGGATGCACGCGCGTCGAAAATCCGGATGAAGTCGTTCTCGAGCACCACGCGGTGCACATCGGGATCGACCGCGACGGCGTCGTTCGCCTGCCCGGCGCAAATGGCCGGCATCGCGGCAAGGCATGCTGCAAGAATCGTCGGTAATGCTTTCATGGCTGGACTCCGCGCTGCGGGGGTCTGTCGCGCGCGATGCTAGGCGCGCCATCGCCGCGCGGTCAACCGGCCGGGCAAAATGGAACGGCCCGCGCGAGGCGGGCCGTCCGTCGATCGGGCCGATGCAGGCGCTCAGTCGAAGTTGTAGCGGAGCCCGAGCGAGATCACGTCGATGTCGACCTCGCCCGCCTGGTCCTCCGATCCGACCTCGGCGTAGCGGTCCCAGCCGAGCCGTATCCCGAAGGCGCGGTTCAAGCTGAACTCGCCGCCGATGCCGTACATCAGGTTCGAGCGGTCCGTCGAGACGCCGTCCGAAGCCGACTCGCCGTCGAGCGAGACGGTCGCGTCCGCATCGACGCTCATCAGCGCGATGCCGAGGCGGCCGAACACCGAGAAGCGCTCGCCGATCGGCACGATTCCGAGGATCGAGAACACAGGGCCGCTCGTCGACTGGTCGATGCCGAGACCGGCGTCGAAGGTGTCGACGCCGTCAGTCACGGTGCCGTTCGCCGCGTAAGAAATCTCGCCGAGGTCGACCCAGGCGAGCTCGGCCGCAAAGTTCGGATTCACCTGGTAGCCACCGGCCAGGCCGAAGGCCGTGTCGGAATCGTCCAGCGTGGACGTGGCGTCGACGATCGTCAGGCCGACCGAGCCGAAGACGTCCGACGTGTTCTCGTCCAGTTCGCCCTGGTTGATGTTCTGGGCGCTCGCCTCGCCGGCGAAACCGACGATGTACCAGCCTTCTTCTGCCGCGCTGGCGGTGCCGGCGACGCCGAGGCTCGCGCACAGCGCCGCGGATACCGCCCATCTGGAAGCATTCATCGTCGGTTCTCCATTGGTTTCCGGCCGCCCGGAATCAGGTGCCGCAAGCCTAGCGGCCCGTCCCTCCGGCGGGCAGTCGGCCGGTCACATTTTAGGACGGCAATATGTCGAAATGTGAACCAGTTCCGCGGCCCGCGGCCGCGCTAGACTGCGGCCGTGAACGAGGGGGTGAAAGGCGGGTCCAGCCGTCCGACGGTCTTCCTCAGTTACGCACGTCCCGACCAGGCCCAGGCTGCGAAGCTCGCCCAGGCACTCGAGTCGCGCGGGCTCGACGTCTGGTGGGATGCGCTGATCGAGGGCGGCGCGGCCTTCACGGAGTCCATCGAATCGGCGCTCGACGGTGCCGACGCCGTGGTGGTCGCATGGTCGCGCGCTTCCGTCGGATCCGACTGGGTGAGGGATGAAGCGGCGAAGGGGCGTGACCAGCGCAAGCTCGTGCCCGTGTCGCTCGACGGCACCGAACCGCCTCTCGGTTTCCGGCAGTACCAGTCCATCAACCTGTCTCGCTGGCAGGGGGACGCGACATCGGCCGAGGTCACGAGCCTCACGCGCGCCATACACGCCGCCACCGGCGCGGCCGGCCGCCCCGCGCCACCCGTCACGGCGCCTAGGATCGGTTCGGTGGGCGTGACGCGTCGCCGGCTCATCGTTGCCGCCGCGGGCGCGACGGTCGCGGGCGCGGCCGGACTGTGGGCATGGCGCCAGGGCTTGCTCGGTAGGCAGGCGGCGGCCACGGGCAACAGCGTCGCCGTGCTGCCGTTCATGAACCTCGGCGGCGACCCGAGCCAGGACTATTTCTCCGACGGCCTGTCGGAGGAACTGCGCGCGACGCTCGCACGCAACCTCAAACTGCGGGTCATGGCGCAGGCTTCATCCTCCAGGTTCCGCGATCGCAAGGACGATGCGAAGACCATCGCCGCCAAGCTCGGCGTCGCGTACCTGCTGGACGGAAGCGTGCGGCGCTCCGGCAACGTGCTTCGCATCACCGCCGACCTGATCGAAGGGGCATCGGGATTCAGCCGCTGGTCGCAGACCTTCGATCGCGTCATGGAGGACATCTTCGCGATCCAGAGCGAGATCGCGGACACGGTCGCGCGCGCGCTCATGGCGCGCGTCGCGGACGATGACGCCGGCCCGCAGGCCGGCGCCGCCTCCGCGCCGCGGGTCGCGGCAGGCTCAACGAGCAGCGTGGCGGCTTACGACGCCTATCTCCGCGGCCGCGCGCTATACGACCTCAGCGCCGATGAGACCTCCGAACGCGCCGCGCTGGCCCAGTTCGACGCCGCGATCGCGGCCGATCCCGGTTACGCCGCCGCCCATGCCGCGCGGGCGCGTTCGCTGACCGCGATCGCGAATCAGTACGGCGAAGTGGCCGAGCTGCCTGCGCTCTACAATGCCGCCATCGCAGCGGCCCACCGCGCGATCGAGCTGGCGCCCGACTATGCGGAGGCCTACTCGACGCTCGGCTTCACGCTGTTCCAGGGCCGCCTCGATGCGCGCGCGGCTCGCGAGCCGTTCGAGCGCTCGCGGCAGCTGGGGTCGGGCGAGGCGACGGTCATGGCGCGCTACGCGCAGTACAGCGCTCGCGTGGGGCGCGATGCCGAGGCCACTAGTGCCATCGCGCACGCCCTGCAGCTCGACCCGCTGAATCCGCTCATCCACCGCGCGGCCGGGGCGATCGAATACGCGGCGCGCCGTTACGCGGAGTCGATCTCGCACGCCCGCCGGGCCCTCGAGATGAATCCGCGCATGTCGCGCGCGCACGCGGCGATCGGCGACGCGCTGCTGATGCTGGAACGGAACGCCGACGCGCGCACGGAGTATGCCGCGGAACCGGTCGAGGACTTCCGCCTCACCGGGGAGGCCATCGTCGAGCGCAAGCTCGGCAACCTGGCGGCCGCCCAGGCCGCGCGGGCGAAGCTGGTCAAGGACCTCGGCGACCGCGTCCTGTACCAGCAGGCCCAGGTCCATGCCCAATGGGGCGAGCCGGATGCCGCCGTTGCGAGGCTCCAGCAAGCGCGGCGGATCGGCGATTCCGGACTGATCTACCTGCGCAACGACCCCCTGCTCGACCCGTTGCGCAAGGACCCGCGCTTTCGCGGTTTGCTCGCGAGCATCGGGTTCGATTAGGCTCGACGGCGCCTGCGCTCGCGTTCATCAACCAGTACAACCCGGGGAGAATCAAAGATGAAGATCGAAAATACGGCCGTCGTCCTGCTGGCGGCCACGCTGCTGCTCGCAGCCTGCGGCAAAAAGGAAGAAGCCGCGCCTGCCGCGGAAGCGACCCCGCCGCCGGCGGCCGAACCGGCGCCCGCACCGGAGCCGGCTCCTGTCGATCCGCCCGTGACACCGGAGGAGAACTCGGAAGATGCCGAGCAGTCCGGCGGCGACAAGGTCAAGCCCTGAACTGATCCAGCCTTGCGTTCCGCAGCCGGCCAAGTGCCGGCTGCGGACGCGCTTCAGGGCAGCGCGTTGCGGGACGGGTCTAGCTGCATGGCCTGCCTGATCCAGCCCAGGTAATTCTCGACGCGCGTGTAAACGCCCGGCTGGCCGTCGCCGCTGCAGCGTTTCTTTCCCCAGCTGACGACGCCCACGACCTTGGGCGCCCCGTTCGTGAAGGTCAGCGCACCGCCGCTGTCGCCCTGGCAGGTCGAGCGCTGCGGATGGCTCGCGCAGACGACGCCGCTGCCCACGCGTTCCGGGCCGTACGCCGGCCGATTGCGGCAGACGGAATTGTCCATGGCCCGCAGGTCCACCTTCATCAGCATGGCGCTTGGCGCGTGGCCTTCGACCGCCTCGGTCTTGCCCCAGCCGGTCCCGGTGACCTCCGCGCCGGCCGCGACCTTGCCCTCGAACAGCGGTATCGGCCGGATGATCGCGGAATCGCGACGGCCCTGGTTACGGTCGTCCACGATGCGGATCAGCGCGATGTCGTTCGCATACATGTTGGGCGGCGGCGCGGGCAATACTTTCTGCTGGTACTGCGAATGCCGCACGATGCGGTCGATCTTGAAGCTCATGCCCTCGTTCTTCGAGATGTCGGTGGCACCGAGCCGCACCCGGTAGCCGGCCTTGACCATGTCCTCGTCGATGCAGTGCGCGGCGGTCAGGACCCAATCGTCCGCGATCAGCGCGCCGCCGCAATAATGCTGCAGCTGCCAGACGGGAGTTCCGGCGCGAATCTTGGCGGCCCATTGCGGCGCCTCACCCGGATAGTAGATCTGCGCCTGCCAGGGCACGCCGCGGGCGTTGACCGGCTTGCCGCCCGTCGAATACGGAACGTCCGCGTCGCCGCTTGCGCCCGGCTTTCCGGGCCTCGCAGCCTGCACGGGTTTCGCGCCCGGTGACGGGCGTCGGATGACCGGCATGTCCGCGGAGTCGCGCAGGTCGCCCTCCCGCGGCTCGGCGCCATCCTCCTGGTTGTCGCCGTCGTCTTCGAACCCTGTGACGAACCACTCCTCGCCGGTCGGATTCAGCTCGAGGTCGGCCGGAATGGCGTCATCCGATTCGTCTGCCACCACGTCCTCGGCCCAGTCGTCGTCGAAATCGTCGGTGCCCGCGTCGACTTCCACGTCATCATCTTCTTCCGCTTTCCGCTTCTTCCGGTTCGTCCGCGTCGTCCGGGTCGTCGACGGGCTCCTCCTCGACCGGCGGCTCCTCATCTTCCGCGGCATCGTCGGCCTGCAGTTCCGGATCCGGGTCCGGTTCCTCGGCGAGTGCCTCGCCGACAGGTTGTCGGATCGCGAACACCAGGAGCAGCGCGGCGAGTGCCAGCGCCGCAGTGCGGCAGTGCGACTTCATTCGACTCCCCTCCCGAGGCCGCCGCGACCGGCGGTGGCGCCGGCCGATGCTAGCATCAGACGAGCCGCACCTCGACGCCGCGCGCGCGAATCGCCGCCACGGCATCCGGTGCTGCGGCCCGGTCGGTGATCAGGAGGTGCACCTGCTCCACCGGCCCGATCACCGAGAGGTTCCGACGCAGGAGCTTGGATGAATCCGTGACAGCCACTGTCTGCCGCGCGATACGGATCATCATCGCGTTGAGTTTCGCCTCGAGGACGTAGGGCGTCATCAGGCCGATCTCTGGATCGAGGCTGTCCACGCCCAGGAACAGGCGGTCTGCCTGTAGCTCGCCGAGCGCCTGTTCCGCCTGGGGTCCCGAAAGCGACCAGGATTTCCGGCGCAGCACGCCGCCGGGGATGATCAGGTCGACATGGTGTGCGTTCGCCAGCAGGACCGCGATGTTGAGTGCGTTGGTGACCACGTTGATCGCCCGGAGCTTGAGCCCCCGGATCTGGCGCGCGATTTCCGCGGTGGTCGTGCCGGAATCGAGGATTACCGTCTCGCCGTCCTGGATAAGGCCCGCAGCCGCAGCCGCGATCCGGACCTTCTCCGCATGGTAAAGCGTTTGCTTGACGGTGATCGGGAGTTCTTCGCTTTCCCCTGGCGGCAGCGCACCGCCATGGATGCGCACGAGCGCGCCGATGTCCGCGAGCGCCGCAAGGTCCGACCGGATGGTCACCTCCGACACCTTGAAGCGCCGCGCGAGGTCGGAGACGCTGCCTTGGGACTGCGACTCGACCAGACTCCTGATGAGCCGGCGTCGCTCCGTCTTGGCGACGCCGCGTACGGACCCGCCGTCGTGAGGCGCAGTATTCATGCTTTCGTTTTTCAAGCATAAACGAAAATCAAAAGCTTGCAATGCGCGAGACTTCGGGTATTCGAAAGCACTCGAAAGTTTCTTGTCCTTTCGTATTGGCTTTAATACGATGCCACTGCCCGGAATATTCAGGGGGAATGGCCATGCGTCTCATCGCTCGTTTCGCCGGCACCGGATTCATCTTGTTCGCGCTTGCGCCACACCCTGCCAGGTCGCAGGCAACGTCGACAACCGAACTGAGTGAAGTCATCGTGACCGGCACCCGCGCGGCGCTCGTCGAGTCGCTCGACCGCAAGCGCGGCGCGAAGATCGTGCAGGACTCGATCGTTGCCGAGGATCTCGGCAGTTTCCCGGACGACAACGTCGCCGACTCGCTGTCGCACATCACGGGCATCACGGTACGGCGGACCCGCGGTGGCGAAGGACAGTACGTCAACGTGCGCGGGCTCGGACCCGAGTTCAGCATCGTCACCCTGAATGGCCGGCTGCTCGCGACCGACGGAGACGGCCGAGAGTTCGCCTTTGACGTGTTGCCTTCCGAGGTGATCTCTGGCGCCGACGTGCTGAAGTCCTCCGAGGCGCCGAACGTCGAGGGCAGCATCGGCGGCTCCATCAACCTGCGCTCAGCGCGGCCGCTGGACGGCTTCGGCCAGGTGCTCTCGATGTCGGCGGAAGGCGAGTACAACGACCTGTCCGAGAACGACGGTTACAAGGTCAGCGGCGTCTTCAGTAATACCTTCGCCGACGACAGCATGGGCCTCATGGTCACGGCCATCTACCAGGACACTGAAGTCCGCTCGGACGCCGTGCACGAGTTCTACATAAACCCGGATTCCCCGGGCGAATTCGACGCCGACGGCGACGGCGACATCTCCGCGGCGGAGAGCGAACTGCTCGGCCTGTGCTGCACCAGCTTCGGCGCGCGCATCCAGCAGAAGGAGCGCAGTGGCGTCACCGCCGTATACCAGTGGGACGTCAGCGACAGCTTCCGCATGACCGTGGACGGCCTCTTCACGCGCCTGAACGCGCCGACCGTGGGCTACCACCAGTCCTATTACGTCGAGGACTCGATCCTCGACGAGCTGGCGGGAACGCATCGCTGGAGCGACGTCAGCATCACGGATCGCTGGGTCGACGGCATGACGATCGCCGAGCTGGTGCCCGAGATCTCGACCATCACCGAGCATCGCGTCGTGGACACCACCCAGTTCGGCTGGAACGGCAGCTGGCAGGCGAGCGACCGGCTCCACTTCAACTTCGATGCCTACACCTCCCGTGCCGAGCGCGAATCCGGCGGAAAGGACACTTGGGTGGTGTCCGGTCTCGGCGGCAGCCATGTCGGACGCGTGGACATGAACAACAATGGCCTGCCCGACATCAGCGTGCAGCTCGAGGACGGGCGTGACCTCGCCGATGCCCTCTCCAACCGGGAGCTCGGCGACGGCGACTTTGGCCTGCACTACATCGGCCTTTCCGGAACCGACGTAACCGACGAGGTCGAGGGACTTTCGGTGGATGGCGAGCTGAAGTTCGATTCCGGCGCGTTCTCCTCGCTGCAATTCGGTGCCGCGGCAACCGGGCGCTCGAAGACCCGCGACACGGTCGAGAACGACACCAACGGCGGCTCCTGCATCTACCGCAACCTCTACTCCACGACGTTCGCGAGCCTCGGCGCGGAGGTCACGCACTACCTGTCGCTGCCGAACTTCATGCGCAACGGCGGCGGCAGCTACCCGACGGACTTCGTGTACTTCGACGTCAACCAGTACCTGGCCGCGCTCAGCGCGCTCGACGGCCAGCCGATCCTGGACGAGAACGGCGACCCGACGGGCGAGGTCTACGACTCCTCGCTGGTCGCGCCGGAGTACAACCCGGTGCAGTCCTACGACGTCGACGAGGACACGATCGCGGCCTACGTGAACGCCAACTTCGCCGGCGAGAACTGGTTCGTCAACGCGGGTCTGCGCTGGGTCGACACCGACACGACGGCGCGCACCGCTATCGACAGGATCGTGCGGGTCGACGATCCGACGCCCGGGGTCCCGACCTCGAGCCCGGACGTGACCTATAGCGTCGCGGAACCGTTCACCGAGAAGGGCAACTACAGCAAGCTGTTGCCGTCGTTCAACGTAGGCTACTGGTTGCGCGAAGACTTGCTGGTGCGCGCAGCGGCCGCCCAGGTCATATCGCGGCCCTCGCTCAACCAGCTTGCGCCGACCCGGACCGACGGCACACTGGACCGCACCTTCGAGGTGTTCTATGACGGAAACGCCGACCTCGAGCCGGTCGAGGCCGATCAGGCTGACCTGTCGATCGAGTGGTACTTCGACGACAAGTCGGTGCTCAGCGCCGCCGTTTTCTGGAAGGACCTCGATGGCTTCATCACGTACGAGCTGCAGGAGAACGTCGACATCGGAGTGATCGGCAACATCGGCGGCGCCGGCGACGCACCGCTGCTGTATGACGTGTTCCGCCCGATCAACGGCGATACGGCCGAGGTGTACGGGTTCGAATTCGGCTTGCAGCATTTCTTCGAGAACGGATTCGGACTGCGGGCCAACTACACCTATACCGACACGCAAGGCGTTCATTGACGGCGAGAACGTCGGGCCGCTCGAGGGCGTGTCCGAGTCCGCCTACTCGCTCGCACTGATGTTCGAGAACGAGCAATGGGACGCGCAGCTCGCAGCCGACTACAGCGGCGAGTACGTGGAAGTCACCGACGCCGTCGGCGGCCTTTCGCAATACGGTGACCCGATCACGTGGGTCACGGCCTCCGTGGCCTACCGGCTCACAGAGAAGTTCACGATCTCGCTCGAGGGACGGAACCTCACGGACGAGTACTACAGGGCCACGCATGGGCCGGCCGCGACATGCTGGCGGGATTCGAGACGTGGGGTCGTTCGCTGTTGCTCGGCGTCACGGCGAAGTTCTGAGTGAGCGGCTGGCTCGCTCTATGCACTCGTCACGACGCTGCTGTGGGGCGTCTGGGGCGCATTGGCCGGCGTCTCCCGGCGAGCACGGCCTTCCGGAGACGCTGAACTACATCGTCTGGGCGCTGACGATGATCCCGCCGGCCGTGCTCGTGCTCCGCCAGGGCGGTGGATCGCTGCTTCTCGACCGCCGCTCGGTGATGCTGGGCCTCGCCATCGGGCTTCTGGGCGCCGGTGGCCAGCTCGATCCTGTTCTACGCAGTACGTGTCGGGCCGCCGTATCTCATATTTCCGATCATCTCCCTGTCGCCGGCCCTCACGATTGCCCTCTCCATGGCGTTGCTGAAGGAGCGCACGGGCCTGCTCGGTGCTCTCGGCATAGCCCTGGCTCTCATTGCCCTGCCGCTCTTCGACTATCGCGCCGAGGGCGCCGCCGGGCTACGGGCTGTGGTTCGTGCTTGCCCTTGCATACTCATGGCTGCCTGGGGCCTGCAGGCCTACGTGATCAAGCTCGCGAACCTGACGATGGATGCCGCCAGCATCTTCTTCTACATGATGCTGAGCGGCGTGCTGCTCGTACCGGTCGCGCTCGCGATGACGGACTTCTCGCAGCCGATCAACTACGGCCTCGACGGTCCCGGGCTAGCGGCGGCGATCCAGATCCTGAATGCGATCGGAGCGCTGACCCTCGTATTCGCGTTCCGCTATGGCAAGGCCATCATCGTATCGCCGCTGGTCAACGCCGGCGCGCCACTGCTGACCGCCGTCCTGTCGATGATGCTGCTCGGCGTCATGCCGGGCCCGGTAAAGATCGCGGGCATTGCGCTGGCGCTGCTGGCGGCGCTCCTGCTCGCGTTCCAGCCGGAATCGGCAGCGCGGGACGCAGCTGCGTGATGGCCCTGCAGGACGTCGTTGCGCGGCACGTGCGCGGCGAGGCAGTCGGCGTCTGGTCGCTGTGCTCTGCGCATCCGGCGGTGATCGAGAGCGCGATGCGCGAAGCCGGGGCGGCGGGCGCCGCGCTCCTTGTGGAGGCCACCTCGAACCAGGTCAACCAGTTCGGCGGCTACACCGGCATGCGGCCCGGGGACTTCGTGCGCTTCCTGCACGGCATTGCCGCGCGCGCGGGTTTCGCCGCGGACAGAATCTGGATCGGCGGGGATCACCTCGGTCCCAACGCCTGGCAAGGCGAACCCGCTGAGTCCGCCATGGACAAGGCGGGCGAGCTGGTGCGTGAGTACGTGACGGCCGGCTTCCGCAAGATTCACCTCGACTGCTCGATGGCCTGCGGCGGGGACCCCTCGCCCCTGCCTGAGGAACTCGTCGCCGCGCGCGCCGCGAAACTCGCAGCCGCTGCGGAAGGCGCGTGGCGCGCAGTTGGCGGCGAGGCGCCGGTCTACGTGATCGGCACCGAAGTGCCGACGCCCGGCGGCGCGACCGAGGACCTCGACGCGCTCTCGGTGACGACGCCGCAGGCAGCCGCGGCGACGATCGATGCGCACCGCGCCGCGTTCACCCGCGGCGGGCTCGAGCCCGCCTGGCCGCGCGTGCTGGCGCTCGTGGTCCAGCCCGGGGTCGAGTTCGACCATCACAAGGTCATCGATTACCGCCCTTGCGAGGCCCGTGCGCTCACCGATTTCATCGCCGGGCAGTCGCAGTTCGTGTTCGAGGCGCATTCGACCGACTACCAGTCTGCGGAAGGCCTCAAGTCCCTCGTGCGCGATCATTTCGCGATCCTCAAGGTCGGGCCCGGCGCCACGTTCGCCTTGCGGGAGGCGCTGTGGGGACTTGCCGCCATCGAGCAGGCATTGCCGTCGCGCGATGCGGTGCCCGATCTGCGCAAGCTCGTCGTCGGCGAGATGCTCGCCGACCCGGGCACTGGCGCGGCCACTACCACGGCGAGGGCCGAAGCCTCGAGTTCGACCTGCAATTCAGCTTGAGCGACCGTATCCGCTACTACTGGCCGTATCCCGGGGTGAAGCGCGCTGTCGCCACCATGTGCGAGCGCCTCGACCGGCGTCCCATTCCGCTGACGCTGCTGAGCCAGTTCCTGCCGCGCCAGCACGATGCCGTGCGCGAGGGCCGCATCGCCAATTCGACCGCGGAGATCCTGCGCGAGGGCGTCGCGGCGTCACTGCGCCCGTACGTCGCGGCCTGCCGCGGATCGTCGAGGGCCGCCGCATGAGCGCAAACGTATTCGCGGGCCTGGCAGCGGCCGAGCTGGAATCGCGCGGTGCGGCGTGGACCGCGCGCGAGATCGCGCAGCAACCGGAAGTGTGGACCGCCGTCGGCGAACTCGTCGCCCGCGAGCGCGCGGGCGTCGAGGCCTTCCTGCAGCCCCTCGTCGCCAATCCCCACCTGCGCGTCGTGCTGACGGGCGCCGGAACGTCGGCCTACATCGGCGACTGCATTGCGCCCGCATTGTCCGCACGGCTGCGCCGCCGAGTCGAGGCGATCGCGACCACCGATCTCCTGAGCGGGCCCGACCTGCGCCTGCCGGCTGAGGGCCCGACGCTGCTGGTGTCGTTCGCGCGTTCCGGCAACAGCCCCGAAAGCGTCGCGGCCGTCGAGCTGGCCGAGAGTTTCCTCGACGGCCGGGTTTTCCACCTCGTGATCACCTGCAATGCCGACGGCGCGCTCGCCGCGCGCGCGGGAGGACTTCCGAACTCGCGCGTGCTGCTGATGCCCGAGGCGGCGCATGACCGTGGATTCGCGATGACCTCCAGCTTCAGCGCGATGCTGCTCGCCGGCGCGCTCGTGTTCCGGCTCGTCGGCGACGATGCGCCAGGCCGCCTCGCCCGCGCCGCCGCGACGCTGCTGCCCGAAGCGGCGGCGCTTGCCGGCCGGCTCGTCGCACGCGGCTTCGAACGCGTGGTCTACCTCGGCAGCAACGAGTTGCGCGGCCTGGCATCGGAGGCCGCGCTCAAGCTACTCGAACTGACCGACGGGCGCATCGTCGCCGTCTCCGATTCCACGCTCGGGTTCCGGCACGGACCCAAGACCATCCTCAACGACCGCACGCTCGTCGTCGTCCTGATGTCGAACGACGGTTACGCACGGGCCTATGACGGCGACTTGCTGGGGGAACTGGAGCGCGAGGGCCGCGCCGGCGGACTGCTCGCCCTCGGCGCGCGACCGGATGGCATTGGTCGCGCCGACAGGCTCATCATCCCGGGAATGAAAGAGGCATCGGCCCTCGAGCTCGCGCCCCTGCTGGTGCTGGTCGCCCAGAGCTTCGCGTTGCTGCAATCGCTCGCGCTCGGCCTGACGCCCGACCGGCCGGACCCGGCCGGCACGGTCAATCGCGTCGTCCAGGGCGTGACCATCCATCCGTGGAACGGCGCGGGCGTCCATGTTCCTCGGCGTTGACGGCGGCGGCACCAAGACCGCCTACGCGCTCGTCGATGCCCAGGGCACGCTCCTGGCGAGCCACGTCGGCGCAACCGTGGATCACCTGGCCGACGGACTCGATGCCGCTCGCGTACACCTGGTCGAGGGTCTCGAAGGGACGCTCGCCCAGGCACGGGTGGGCGCCGGCGACGTCGAATACGCTTTTCTCGGCCTGCCCGCGCACGGCGAGGACGGGGAAATGACCGCCGCGCTCGACGCCATGCCCGCCGCCGTCCTCGCGGCCGGGCGCTACCGCTGCGGCAACGACATGGTTTGCAGCTGGGCAGGTTCGCTCGCCTGTGCCGACGGCATCAGCGTCATCGCCGGCACGGGCTCGATGGCCTACGGCGAATATGCGGGCCGCCAGGCCCGGTGCGGCGGCTGGGGCGAGCTGATCGGCGACGAAGGCTCGGCGTACTGGATCGCGCGCGAGGGCTTGAACCTCTTTTCGCGCATGAGCGACGGTCGCGTCGCGCGCGGCCCGCTCCACGGGCTGGTCCGCGACCGACTCGGGCTCGCGGACGACCTCTACCTCTGTGCGCACATCTACGGCGCGCGCGCTAGCCGGCGCGATGCCTTCGCGCAGTTCGCGCGGCTCGTGCACGAGGCCGCGGGGGCCGGCGACCGCGAGGCTGCGGCAATCTTCGCGCGCGGCGCGCGCGAGCTCGTCGGCTGCGTCGTCGCGACCCATCGTGCGCTCGGTGTCCCCGCCCAGGTCAGCCTGCCGGTGTCGCACAGCGGCGGCGTGTTCGACAATGCCCCTGCCATGGTCGACGCGTTACGTATGGCGCTCGCGGCGGCACCCGCCAGGTTCGAGTACCGCGCACCCCGGTTTTCGCCCGCGATCGGCGCCGCGCTGCACGCGGCCCGTCTCGCCGGCTCTCCCCTGTCCGACCCCGCGATGGAAAGGTTGCAACGACGATGCGAAACGCCCGGACCCTCCTGATGTACGTCAATCCTGTGCTCGCCTGCGCGCTGCTCGTCGCCGCCTTCGCCAGCCACGCGGGGGCGCGGGCGTATGCGGAGAACGATTTCGCCTCGGTGGAGAAAATCGACGTTCACATGCACCTGCATGGCGACATGCCTGATTTCGTGGCGCGGGCCGAAGCGGACGGCTTCCGGGTGCTGACGATCAACGTCAACTACCGCGATTTCCCCCCGTCGCCGTGCAGCAACGCGACGCCGCGGCGCTCGCTCGCGCATATCCCGCGCGGATTGCCTTTGCGGCCACCTTCGATGCCGCCGGCAGCGAACGGCCGGGCTGGCTCGCACAGGTCGAGAACGGCCTGGACGCTGCCTTCACCGAGGGCGCCGTCGCGGTCAAGCTGTGGAAGGACATCGGCATGCAGCACCGCGACGCCGATGGCCGGGCGGTGATGATCGACGATGCTCGCTTCGACCCGCTCCTCGATTGGCTGACGGCGCGCGGCGTGCCGGTGCTTGGGCACCAGGGCGAGCCGCGCAATGCGTGGTTGCCGCTCGAGCAGATGACGATCCGCGGCGACCGCGAGTACTTCACGGGACACCCCCAGTACCACATGGCGGGGCGCGACGAATGGCCGTCCTACGAGGAGCAGGTCGCGGCGCGCGACCGGATGCTCGACAAGCACCGCCGCCTCGCTTTCGTCGGCGTCCACCTGGCCTCGCTCGAATGGGACGTCGATCGCATTGCCAGCTTCCTGCGCCGCTACCCGAACGCGAGTGTCGATCTCGCGGCGCGCCTGTCGCACCTGCAGCTCCAGTCGAGCCGCGATCACGACAAGGTCCGGCGCTTCTTCCTGGAATTCCAGGACCGCATCCTCTACGGATCCGACTTCGCGCGCGGCGACGGCCAGTCAGATGCCGGATTCGCGGCCGAAGCGCACGAGGGATGGCTCGCGGACTGGCGCTTCCTCGCGGGCGGCGGCGAGCTGCGCTCGAGCGAGTTCGACGCACCCTTCCGGGGCCTTGCGTTGCCACGCGAGGTGATCGACAAGGTTTATCACGCAAACGCGCGCCGCATGTTCCCGACCGCCTGGCGCGCGGCAGGGAGCAGCCCATGATTCTCGGCGCTACGCTGCTGCTTCTCGGCTCCACGGCCGCCGTGCAGGGCGACGGCATCCGCCTCGAGTTCGACGGCGCGATGAAGACACGCGTCGTCGCGACGATGGGCCCCGAAACCACGCTCGGCCCGTTCACCGAATCCGAGGCGCTGCTCACCGATTCCGGCGAGGCCGGCGGCTTCGCCTTCCAGTCGGAACGCACCGAGGAGGTGACGGACGCGCTCGGCGTAGGCCGGCGCACGGTAATCACCGGAAAGGCCGGTGCGCTCACGAAGGAAGTCGAAGTCACCGCGTACGCGGCGCGGCCACGCTGGCTCTTCTTGCGCGTCCGTTATCGCAACGAGGGGCCGGAACCCGTGCGGGTGCGTGGCTTCACGAATCATCGCTACGACTTCGAACCCGGCACCGACCGGCGCGAGCCCGCTTTCTGGTCGTACCAGGGCGCCTCCTACGAGTCGCGCCCCGACTGGGTCCTGCCGCTCGAGCCCGGCTTCACGCGCGGCAACGACCTCGGCATGAACGATTCCGATTACGGCGGCGGCACGCCCGTCGTGGACGTCTGGCGCCGCGACGTCGGACTTGCGATCGGACACATCGAGCTGCTGCCGAAACTCGTCGCATTGCCGATCGAGCGCCGCAAGAGCGGCGCCGCAACGCTCGCGCTGGTCATGAAGCGCGAGCTCGCGCTCGCGCCCGGCGATTCGATGGAGACGATCCGCACTTTCGCCGCGGTCCATCGCGGCGACTACTTCGAGACGTTGCGAGCCTACGGTGCGACGATGCAGGCACAGGGCATTCGCCTGCCGGATTCACCGAGCGACGCCTTCGACCCGATCTGGTGCGCATGGGGCTACGGGCGCGGGTTCACGCCGGCCCAGGTGTTCGAGACCCTGCCCGTCGTCAAGCAGCTTGGCTTCGGCTGGGCCGTGCTCGACGACGGCTGGCAGGTCGCGCTCGGCGACTGGCGGCCGCGCAGCGACAAGTTCCCGGCCGGCGACGCCGACATGAAGGCGCTCGTGGACCGCATCCACGCAGCCGGGCTCAAGGCTCAGCTGTGGTGGGCGCCGATGGGCGCGAATGCCGGATCGCGCACCGAGCGCGAGCATCCGGAATGGCTGTTGCGTAACGTCGACGGGACGACACGCAAGATTACCTGGTGGGATTCGCAGTACCTCTGCCCCGCCGTCGACGGCGTGCGCGCGGATGCCGCCGCCTTCGCGCGCAAGGCGCTCGGCGAATGGGGATTCGACGGCCTCAAGATCGACGGCCAGCACCTCAATGCCGCGCCGGAATGTTTCAACGCGTCTCATGCCCACGCGACGCCAGCCGCCGCGCCGGAGGGCGTGCCCGGGTTCTTCGAGGCGATCTGGGAGGCCTCGCAGACCGTGAAGCCGGGCGCGGTCATCGAAATCTGCCCCTGCGGCACGGGCTACTCCTATTTCACGCTGCCCTACCTGAACATGACGGTCGCGTCGGATCCCGAGAGTTCCTGGCAGATCCGCAGCAAGGGCAAGACTCTCAAGGCGCTCGCGGGCGATCGCATCGCTTATTTCGGAGACCACGTCGAGATGAGCGAGGGTGGCGAGGATTTCGCCTCGACCTTCGGCGTCGGTGGCGTGATCGGCACCAACTTCGCGTGGCCCGGCGCGCCGGGCGAGAAGGACCGCGAACTGCTGCTCACTCCGGCGCGGGAGGAGACCTGGGCGCGCTGGGTAAAATTGTACGAGGCGAAACGCCTGTCCGAGGGCGAATATCTCGGCGAGCTCTACGACCTTGGTTTCGATCGCCCGGAAGCCCACGTCGTGCGCAAGGGTGACGCCCTTTACTTCGCCTTCTTCGCGCCGCGCCACGCAGGTCCCGTCGAGTTACGCGGACTCGAGCCGGATACCCGATACGCGGTAAGCGACTACGTGAATGGCGTCGACCTCGGCACGGTCCAGGGCCCGGTGGCGAAACTGCCGCTTCGCTTCAGGCAGTCGCTGCTGCTGGAAGCCGTCCCGCAGCGGCCGGCCCACTAGGGCTTTCTACCCGGGTCCTGCCCCGTGATGAGGCGGGCACCGCGCTCGAACACGAGGTAGGACCACAACCACTGGGTCACGACGATGATGCCGGTTGCGCAGGCTCACGAGGAAGTAAACGTGGGCCGCGCCCCAGATCCACCAGGCGATCCAGCCCTTGAGCCGCACGCGTTTGTATGAGATCACGGCGGCCTTGCGGCCGATCGTCGCCAGCAGGCCGCGGTCGCGATACACGAACGGCAGCGGGCCCGCCCGGCCCGCGATGCGCGCCGCGAGCACTCGCGCGACGTACGCACCCTGCTGCTTGGCGACCGGCGCGATCCCGGGCTGGGGCGCGCCATCGGGATTCTTCGCGAACGCCGTGTCGCCGATGACGTAGATTTCGGCCTGGCCCGGCGCGCGAAGTTCCGGGCCGACGGGCACCCGACCCGCGCGGTCGGCTTCGATCCCGAGCCAGTGCGCCGCCGGGGACGCACGCACGCCCGCCGCCCAGACGACGGTGCCGGCGCGGACGAACTCAGCGCCGATGCGCACCCCCTCGGCATCGCAGTGGGTCACGGCCTGGCCGAGCCGGACCTCGACGCCGATGCGCGCCAGCGCCGCAGCGGTATAGCGGGCGAGCGGCTCCGGAAAGTTCGCGAGCAGGCGTGGGCCGGCCTCGACCAGGAGCACGCGCGTCTGCGCGGGATCGATCGCCCGGAAATCGCGCGCGAGCGCACGGCGCGCGAGCTCCGCTACGGCGCCCGCGAGTTCGACGCCCGTCGGCCCGCCGCCGACGATCGCGATCGTGAGCAGGCGCGCGCACTCCTCCGGGTTCGAGGCCATCTCCGCGCGCTCGAAGGCGAGCAGGATGCGCCTGCGAATGGCGGTCGCGTCGTCCAGGGTCTTGAGGCCGGGCGCGTACGAGGCCCATTCGTCGCGGCCGAAGTAGCCGTGCGTCGCGCCGGTGGCAAGCACCAGCATGTCGTAGGCGATCGGGCCGCGGTCCAGCGTGACGACCTTGCGCGCGGTGTCGATCGCGTGACTTCGCCCATCAGCACGCGCGCATTCGCCTGCCGTCGCATCAGGTGGCGCACCGGCCAGGCGATCTCGGCGGGCGACAGGCCGGCGGTCGCCACCTGGTACAGGAGCGGCTGGAAGAGGTGGTGGTTCTGACGGTCGATCAGCGTGATGTCGACGCGCTCGCGCCGCAGGCCCTGCGCAACGGCAAGGCCCGCAAATCCGGCCCCGACGATGACGATTCTAGGTTTGTGACCGTAAGTCGTTGGCATCGCACGCATTCTTCGCTAGCATATCCGCCGTGGGCCAGACAGCGTAATCTGGTTTGCGGGCTACCGGGGGGTGCCATGCTTCGCATCGTCGTGCTGAACCCCAAGGGCGGTTCAGGCAAGTCCACCATCGCGACGGGCATTGCCGCCATGTATGCGGCCCGCGGCTACCGCCCGGTCCTGATGGACTTCGATCCCCAGGGTTCTTCCTCGCGCTGGCTCGAGAAACGCTCGCCGCACCGCCCGCCGATCCATGGCATCGCCGCCTATGCCCGCGCCCTGAACGTGACGCGCAGCTTCCACCTGCGCGTGCCGCACGGCACCGACCGGGTCATCGTCGACACGCCGGCCGCGTTGCAGCCGCCGGATTTCAACGAGCACGTGCGCGCAGCGGATGCCGTGCTGGTGCCGGTGATGCCATCCGACGCCGACATCCACGCCTGCTCGCGCTGCATCGGGCACCTGCTGATCTCCGGCAAGATCAAGCGGCGCGAGAATCGCCTCGCCGTGATCGCCAACCGGGTCAAGCCGAACACGATCATCTTCCGCACCCTGATGCGTTTTCTCGACCAGATGCAGATCCCGGTCGTCACGACGCTGCGGGACTCGCAACATTACGTTTACGCCGGCGAACAGGGGCTGGGCCTGCACGACATGAATCCCGCGCGGGTCCACCCGGAACTGCAGCAGTGGGACGCGCTGTGGGCCTGGCTCGAATCCCGCAAGCCGTTCACGCTGCCCGCCGCCGCGGTCGGGCTCAACTGAGTCCTGCGCAGCGGTTGATGCGGGGCGTGCGGCTCGTCCTACCCTGCGTGTGACCGTGAATTCGTCCGTCCGCCGCGCTTGGCAATCGCGCTCGCCGCCTGCCTCGCTGTCCAGACCGGACCGGTAGCTGCCACTCAGGAGGCCGCCGGACCGCAAGCGTCCGGCGCCTGTCCCGCACTGGCCGACCTGGAGGCCCGGGGCTATCGCATCGGTTCGGTCCACGTCCAGCAACTGCCGATCTTCGACGCCGGTCCCGACGGCGAAATGCCGGCAATTTACCGGTTCGCCGACAAGCTGCACGTCGACACGCGCGATCACGTCATCGAGTCCCAGCTCCTGTTCAAGACGGGCGAGCCCGTTTCCGGTCGCCTGATCGAGGAGACGGAGCGAAACCTGCGCGAACTGCGTTACATCCGCGAGCCGTCCATACGGGCGATGGGTTGCCATGACCGCGTCGCCGACATCGAGGTCACCGTGCAGGAAGTCTGGACGACCAATCCGGGCATCTCGTTCCAGCGCAGCGGCGGCGAGAACACGGCGGGCATCAAACTCCAGGAGTTGAACCTGCTCGGGCTCGGGAAAGAGCTGACCTTCGAACTCGCGCAAGACGCCGACCGCAGTTTCTACACCGTGCACTGGCGAGATCCGGGGGTGCGCGACAGCCGCTGGATCACGGACGTCGCGTTGCGCCAGAGCAGCGACGGCCAGGGCTGGAGCGTGGCGGCGCAGCGGCCGTTCTACGCGCTCGACAGCCGCTGGAGTACCGGGTTCGCGCTGCAGCAGGAGGAGATCGTCGATTCCGTCTATCGCCTCGGCGAGCGCGTCGCGGGCTACGGCCGCCAGGCGGACTTCGCGGAAATGAGCTACGGGCGATCGGACGGCCTGATGAACGGCTGGTCGCGACGCACGACGTTCGGCCTGCGCCGCGAGCACGCCGATTTCGGCATTGCGCCGGACGAACCGGTCGCCGGACGTGCTGCCCGGAGGATCGCCGGCTCGACTATCCGTTCCTGCGCTTCGAGGCGCGTGCAGGACGACTTCGAGACGACGCGCAATCGCGACCAGATCTCGCGCACCGAGGACCAGCGGTTCGGACTGCACTATGCGCTCGAGGCCGGATGGTCGACGCCGGCACTCGGCGCCGACCGGGATAGTCTCCTGCTTCACGCCGATGTGAGCCGCGGTTGGCGCCTCGGCGCTCGCCGACACGATGTTCGCCGACGCCGCGCTGACGACGCGCCTCGAGGGCGGCGCCCCGGTCGACGGCCTGCTGTCCGGCAGCCTGCGCTATTACCGCCCGACCGGGTCGAGCGGCGTCTTCTTCGCCGGCTTCACCGCCGGCATCGGTCACGACCTCGACGCGGACCACGAACTGACGCTCGGCGGCGACACAGGCCTTCGCGGCTATCCGCTGCGCTACCAGGCCGGCAGCGCCACGGCGCTCCTGAGCCTCGAGCAGCGCTTCTTCTCGAAGCACTCGTTGTGGCAGCTGGCCGACGTCGGCGCGGCCGTGTTCTTCGACGTGGGCCGCGCCTGGGGCGAATCCCCCATGGGCCCGAGCGAGAACCTGGGCCTGCTCAAGGACGTCGGTTTCGGGCTGCGGCTCGCGAGCAACCGTTCGGCACTCGGCAACGTGGTGCACGTCGACGTCGCATTCCCGCTCGACGGGTCCCGAAGCATCGACGACGTCCAGTTTCTGGTGCAGACGAAGCGCAGCTTCTGACGGGCCTTCCGGGGGATAATGCGGCCGTGACCATCGCGGCCATCGCGGACCTCCTTGCCTGCCCGTCCTGCCGCGGCAACCTGGCGCCCGAGGGCGGCGCGCTTCGTTGCGGCGCCTGTGACGCCGCCTACGGCATCGAGGACGGCATCGCCCTGCTGGCCGTGCACGGCACGTCCGACACCTGGGGCACGCCGCAGCGCGCCGGCCAGAGCGATGCCTACCAGTCGGAGTACCAGACGATCGAGCGCGCGGCGGCCTACAGCCGCGTCTACCGGCGCTATCCGCACAAGCGCTTCGGCACGCGGCAGGAATGGAAGCTCATCCGCGCGCACCTGGCCGAAGTCGGGCACTCACGAGCGATACTGGAGCTGCCCTGCGGCGGCGGGCGAATCACGCCGGCGATCGCGGATGCCGCGGACCTGATCGTCGAGGCCGACATCGCGATCGGACAGGTCCGCTTCGCCCGCGCGACGTCGGCGGTCGCGACGCCACGCGCCTGGATGACGGCCTCGGCGTTTCACATCCCGCTCAAGGACGGAAGCGTCGACGGCACGGTCTGCATCCGCCTCGCCCACCACCTGCCGACCGACGCCGAACAGGGCCGGCTGATCCACGAGTTGCTGCGCGTCTCGAGGCGGTTCTCGATCCTGACGTTCTACGATCCGCGATCGCTCAAGAACCTGACGCGCCGGCTGCGGCATCCGTTCAGGCCGAAACCGGTGAAGCCCGCGATGACGCCCGAGCGCGTCGCCGAGCACGCACGCGCCGCCGGCGGGCGCCTGGTCGCGGCGCCGCCGCTGTCGCGGATCGTGTCGGGCCATCGCTTCGCGTTGATCCGCAAGGACTAGCCGCCCGCTTTCCAGCCGAGCGTCGCCAGGAGCGCGGCGAAGCCCGCAACATAGGCGACCACGACCGGCCAGCCCTCGCGCAGCCACCGCCCCGTCGAGCGCGCCTCCGGAAACATGTTGCAGATCGCGACGCCCGCGGAGGAGCCGAACCAGAGCATCGAACCGCCGAAGCCGACGGCGTAGGCAAGCACGCCCCAGTCGTATCCGCCCTGCTCCAGCGCCAGCGCCGTGAGCGGGATGTTGTCGAAGAACGACGACACGAACCCGAGCGCGAGCGCGCTCTGCCAGGACGGCGCCGGCAGCGACTCCACAGGCATGAGCGAGGCCGATGCGACGAGGCACAGCAGGAAGATGGAGCCCTTGACCGCACCCGGCAGGACACTCCAGTCGGGCCGGCGCCACGGCGCCGTCAGCCCGATGGCAAGGGCGACGGCGGTGCCGATGAACGGGAATCCGCCGGCAAGTTCAGGATGGCTGGCGTTCACGCCCACGTTCACGGCGATGGCGCTCACGAGGATGATGCCGACGATGGCGACTCGCGCCCAGTCGATGACGAGCGACGGCTCGGCGTCCTTGATGATCGGCGCAAAGCGTTGCTGGGCGTGCGCCGCCGGCAATCCGAAGACGACGAGTGCGACGGCGGAGGCCACGTAGGCGTGCAGCACTTCCACCGGCGCGACGCCGCTGATCCACATCATGGTCGTCGTCGTGTCACCGATGACGCTTCCCGCCCCGCCCGCGTTCGAGGCCGCCACGATGGCCGCGAGGTAGCCGACGCGAACGCGGCCGCGGAACAGCGTGTGGGCCATGGCGCCGCCGATCAGGGCAGCCGCGATGTTGTCCAGGAATCCGGAGACCACGAACACGATTGCGAGCAATGCGAACGCTCCGGTCCAGTCGTCGGGCAACCACTGCGGAAACTCCCTCGGCAGGCCGCTCTCCTCGAAATGGGCCGCGAGCAACGCGAAGCCGACGAGCAGCAGGAACAGGTTCACGAGGATCACCCACTCGTGCGCGAAGTGGGCCGCGAGACCCCCGAGGCCGGGCCCGGCCGCGAACCCGGTGAACAGAAACTTGTACACGATGACGGCGAGGAGGCCGACGGCGGCGATGGGCAGGGCCCGCCGATGAAACAGCGCGACGCAGACGAGCGTCGCGCCGAAGACCAGGAACTCGGACGGGACGCTCAACGGACTTGCGGCCAATCCCAGTCGGCGGCGGCCGCGCGGCAGCCTCCGTTCTCGTGGCCCTTCCAGGCGCGGCCGCGCACGAAGCGGCCCGGCCGCGCCGCGGTCGGCTCGCCGTTCTCGAGCGCGAGCACGCCATTCACGATGACCTGCGAGACGCCCGTCGCATACTGGTGCGGCTCGGTGTAGGTCGCGTGGTCCTGGATCTTCGCGGGATCGAAGACGACGACGTCGGCGAAATGGCCGGCCCTGAGGAGCCCGCGGTCATCCAGGTTCAGCACCGCCGCCGGGTGGCCCGTCATGCGGTGGATGACGTCCTGGAGCGTCGCGCGCTTCTCGTCGCGCACGTAGCGCCCGAGCACGCGCGCGAAGTTGCCGTAGCTGCGCGGGTGCAGGTTGCTCTTCAGGAACGCGCCCTCCGCCGACACCGCCGCCCCGTCGGAACCGAAGCTCATCCACGGCAGCGCGACCTTGCGGCGCACCTCGTCCTCGGACATCAGGAAGTACACCGTGCCGACCCGGGTCTCGTCCTCGGCGACGAGGTCCATCGCCGTCTCTTCCGGGCTCTTGCCGCGCAGCGCGGCGATCTCCGCCAGCGTCTTGCCGATGTACTGCTTGAGCTCGGGCTTGCGCAGCACGACGATCAGCATGTTTTCGGGGCCGCCGGCGGCGAGCATCAGGTTCTCCCAGTCTGCCGACTCGGTGCGCATCTCGGCGGCGACGCGCTTGCGCACCGCCGGGTCGCGCAGGCGCGCGAACCAAGCGGCATTGCCCCCGGCCTGGACCCAGGGGGGCATCGCGGCGTCGAGGCCGGTGGCTCCGGCCGGGTAGGCGTACATGTCCGCGGTGATGCGAAGTCCCTCCCGCCGGGCGGCCTCGATGTGCCGGATGGCGTCGTCCATCTTGGGCCAGTTCGCCTGCCCGCCCGCCTTCAGGTGATAGATCTCGGCGGGCGCTCCCGAGCGACGCGAAATCTCGATCGTCTCGTCCACCGCCTCGATGAAACCGCGGCCCTCGCTGCGCATGTGCGTCGCATAGATGCCGCCGCACCGCGCCGCGGTCGACGCGAGCGCGACCAGCTCGTCGGTGCCGGCAAAGGTGCCTGGCACGTAGATCAGCGAAGAGCCGACGCCGAGCGCACCCTCTTCCATCGCCTGGCGCACCACGTGCTGCATGGCGGCGAGCTGCCCGGGCGTCGGGTCCACGTCTTCCGATCCCAGCACGTTGATGCGCGCGGTCGCCGCGCCGACGTAGGAGGAGACGTTCATCGAAACGCCCTGCTTCTCGAGCAGCGCGAGGTATTCGCCGAGCGTCGTCCACGCGACCGGGAACTTGAGGTCGACCTGCTGGGCGACGAGGTCCTGCTTCATCTGCGGCGTGAGCGGGCCCATCGACTCGCCCTCGCCCATCACCTGCAGCGTCACGCCCTGGCGCAGCTCGCCCTGCCCGCGGCCGTCGACGAGCAGCGACTCGGTCGACCAGGACAGCATGTTGATGAAGCCCGGCGCGACGGCCTGGCCGGCCGCGTCGATCTCGCGCCGCGCGCGGCCCGGCGCCTTCGGCCCGACGTAGGCGATGCGGTCGCCCTGGATCGCGACCTCACCCGTGAAGCCCGCGCTGCCGGTCCCGTCGTAGACCGTCCCTGCGCGCACGAGGACATCGTATTCGGGCTCGCGTTCACAGGACCCGAGCAGCGGCAGCAGGGCGAGCAACAGGGCACGCAGGCGCATCACCAGATTCCTTCCCGGCTACTTGACGGTGATCGTGACCGGCCTGGACACGACTGGCGGGTCGTGCGGGACGTGCAGGTGGTCCGCGAGCAGGAGCTGCAGGCGGTGGCGGCCCGGCGCGAGCGTCACCGTCGCCTCGGTCTGACCCTTGCCGAAGTGCACGTGGTTTGCGTCCGCCGGGATCGGCAGGTTGAAGGGCGGCGGCTCGGCGTCGATCAGCAGGTGATGATGACCCGTGTTCTCCATCGCGATGCCGGCGGGGGCGATGCCCATGCCGCGCAGGCCGAAGCGCACGGTTACAAGATTCGACACCGTTTCGCCGTCGACCGGCGAGATGATGTAGAGCTCGACGTCCTTCGGCGCGGGACTGCGCGGCAGGTCGGCGGCAGCCGCGACGCCGAGCGCGGAAACGGCGGCGAGCGCGAGCACGCCCGCGAAATTTTTCCTGTTCATGGCCCGCGATTATGCACCAAGGTGCAGGCGGGCCGTCACTTTGCTAGGGTCGCGGTGTGGGGGGACAACGCATCGAAACGGCCGACTTTTCCGGCCGCGTGCTGATGGTCGGCTGCGGCAGCATCGGCCAGGCCATGCTGCCGCTGCTGCGCAGGCACCTGTCGTTGCCCGAGGACGGCCTCACGGTGCTCGAGGCGAGCGAACAGGGGCGCGCGCTCGCCGCGGCGAACGGGGCGCGCTTCGTCCATTGCCACCTCAAGCCCTCCACGTACCAGCGCGAGTTACGGCGGCGCCTGAAGCCGGGCGACCTGCTGCTCAACCTGTCCGTGGACGTCTCGAGCCTCGACCTCGTCGAGTGGTGCGCCTCGCATGAGGTGCTCTACGTCGACACGTCGATCGAGCCCTGGCCGGGCGTGTTCGACAACCCGATGCTCACGATGCGCGAGCGCACCAACTTCCGCACGCGCGAGGACATGCAGAAGCTCGGACGGCGGCTGAAGCCCGGCGCGCCGACGGCCGTCGTCGACCACGGCGCGAATCCAGGCCTCGTCTCGCACTTCGTGAAGCAGGCGTTGCTCGACCTCGCCGTGGGACTCGGACGGAACGCCGAGACGCCGTCCGACCAGGCCGGCTGGGCAACGCTCTCGCAGTCGCTGGGCGTCAGCCTCATCCAGGTTTCCGAGCGCGACACGCAGGCGACCGACCGGCCCAAGCGCCCCAACGAGTTCGTCAACACCTGGTCCATCGACGGTTTCGTGGACGAGCTGATGCAGCCCTCGGAACTCTCGATCGGCACATCCGAGCCGAAGAAACCGACGGGCTCGCACTGGCACCGGCCGCGCTGCGGCTCGGTCTACCTGCACCGGCCCGGCGGCGCGACCTACGCGCGCAGCTGGCTGCCCTCCTCGGGCGGCTTCCAGGGCCTGCTGATGACCCATGACGAGGTGTTCTCGATCGCGGACTTCCTGTCGCTGCGGCAGGGGACCCGTTTCGATTACCGGCCGACCGTCATGTTCGTTTACCACCCCTGCGACGATGCGATGCTCTCGACGCTGGAGCTCGAGGGCCGCGGCTGGACGCTGCAGCCGACGCGGCGGATCATCCGCGCCGAGATCGTGACCGGCATGGACGAACTCGGGGTGCTGATCGCAGGCCATGCGAAGAACGCCTACTGGTTCGGATCGCAACTCTCGATCGCGGAGGCGCGCCGCCATGTGCCGTACACGAATGCAACCTGCCTGCAGGTCGCCGCCGGCGCGCTCGGCGCGACGATCTGGGCCGTCCGCAACCCGCGCGAAGGCTTGCGTGAGGCCGACCAGCTCGACTTCCGCGCCGTGCTCGAGAGCGCCCGGCCCTACCTCGGTTCGCTCGTCGGCGCATACACCGACTGGACGCCGCTGCAAGGCCGCGGCGAGCTGTTCAGCGAGGACCTGATTCCCGACCAGCCCTGGCAACTGCAGAATGTCTGCGCGCGCCAGTGGCGATCATGACGCGAGGACACGCATGAAACCGCATTGCCTGATCGCCGCCCTGTCGCTGGCCGTATCCGTCGCGACCGCCGAGGACGCCGCGAAGCGCCCGATCGGGCACGAAGACGTCTGGCTGATGAAGCGCGTCAGCGCGCCCGCGCTCTCCCCTGACGGCCGGCTCGTCGTCGTGCCCGTTGCGGAGCCGGCCTACGACGACAAGGACAAGACCAGCGACCTGTGGCTCGTGCCCGCGGACGGCAGCGCGGCGCCGCGGCAGCTCACGTTCTCCGCGAGCCCCGAGTCGGGGGTCGCCTGGAGCCCCGACTCGCGGCGCATCGCGTTCTCGGCGAAACGCGAGGGCCAGGATGAAGCCCAGATCTTCGTGCTCGACATCGCCGGCGGCGGCGAGGCCGAGCGCGTGACGGACACCGCAACCGGCGGCACGCGTCCGCTGTGGCGGCCGGACGGCGCGGCCATCCTGTTCTCGAGCATGACCTATCCCGGCGCGCTGGACGACGCGGACAACCGGGTGAAGATCGACGAAAGGAAGGCGCGCAAGTACAACGCGCGCGCGTACGACGGCTTCCCGGTCCGGCACTGGGACCGCTGGCTCGACGAACGCCGGCCGACGCTGATGCTGCAGGAACTCGACGGCGAGTCGCTGGCGCGGGACCTTCTCGCCGGCAGCGCCCTGCGCAATGCGCCCGGGTTCGGCGGTGACCTCGACAACGACGGCGAACAGCTGGAGGCGGCCTGGTCGCCGGACGGAAGCACCATCGTCTTCACCGCCACGACCGCGCGCGACCAGGGAGCGCGGGCCGACGTGCGCCAGTCGCTGTACGCAATGCCGGCGGGCGGCGGCGAACCGCGTCGGGTGACCGGCGACGAGGCGAGTTATTCGCAGCCGCAGTTCGCGGCCGACGGGTCGGCGCTGTACGCGCGGTCGAATCCGCACACGAAGTTCGTCTACAACGACGAAAGGCTGGTGCGGTTCGACTGGGCCGATCCCTCGCCGCGGCCGGTGTCGTTCGGCTTCAAGCGCTCGGTCGGCGCATTCCAGGTGAGCCCCGACGGCGAAACCGTGTACCTCGTCGCCGAGGACGAAGGGCACGACCGGCTGTTTTCCATGCCGGCGACCGGCGGCGAACCCCGGGAGCTCGGTCGTCTCGAATCCGGGAGCCTGTCGGGCCTGCAGGTCAAGGGTGCGGAGGATGCCCCCGTGATCGTCGCGAACTGGGGCAGCGCCGTGAGTCCGCCCGAGGTTTCGCGCATCGACGCCGCGGGCGCACGCCATGCGCTGTCCGCATTCAATGCCGACCGCGTCGCCGGGATCGACTGGCAGCCGATCCGCGAATTCTGGTTCGAGAGCCGCCGCGGACGGCGCGTCCACAACATGATCGCGCTGCCCGCCCGGCTTCGACCCCGCGAGGAAGTACCCGCTCTTCGTGCTGATCCACGGCGGCCCGCACACCATGTACAAGGATGAGTTCTTCATCCGCTGGAACTATCACCTGCTCGCGGCGCCGGGCTACGTCGTGCTGATGACGAACTACACGGGATCCACGGGATTCGGCGAGGCCTTCGCGCAGTCGATCCAGGGCGACCCGCTCAAGGGACCCGCCGACGAGATCAATCAGGCAGCCGACGAGGCGATCCGGCGCTATCCGTTCATCGATGCGTCGCGGCAGGCCGCGGGCGGCGCCAGCTACGGCGGGCATCTGACGAACTGGCTGGCAGTCTCGACCGACCGTTACCGCGCGCTCGTCAGCCACGCCGGACTCTACGACCTCAAGACGCAGTGGACGACGAGTGACATCGCCTATTCACGCGAACGCGGCCTCGGCGGCCCCGCCTGGGAAGGCAAGCCGGTCTGGAAGGAGCAGAGCCCGTTCTGGCACTCGAAGAAGCTGAAGACCCCGATCCTGCTGACCTTCGGCGAGCGCGACTACCGCGTGCCCTACAACAACGGGCTGGAATTCTGGACGGTGCTGCAGCGTCAGCAGGTCCAGAGCCGGCTGGTCATCTTCCCGGACGAGAACCACTGGATACTGAAGGGCGAAAACAGCCGCTACTTCTACCAGGAAGTGCACGGCTGGCTCGCGAAACACTACGGGATCTGAATCCCGCCCTTGCCGCCCATCCCCTTCAGCGAGGCGGCACCCGCCTCCGGGATGACGATGGACGACGACGCCTGGCGGCGCAACTCCTGCAGCTCGCGCGCGGCGTCCTCGATGGCGTGCTGCGCGGCCGGGCCGAACTGCGACACCGCCTCCGCGAGCGTGCTCGCGGGCAGCTCGAATGACAGCGGCAGCGAGCCCATCGGCGTCATCACCGTCGCCTGGCCGACGAAGACCAACGGGCGCGACGGGTCGTCGCTGCCGTCGGACTTGACCGGTGTCATGCGCCGGACGGTGCCGACGCGCTGGTCGGTGAAGACGTCCTCGCGGTAGAGCGAGTCGGCGCTCATCTGCGCCTCAAGGGGTCTTTCGTTGCTCATGTGCGGATTTTATCCGAATCAGCGCACCACTGCGAAATCGCGGCTGTCCGCTCCCCAGGATGCGGCGGACTCGATCGCGCCGAGCACGTCTTCCGGGCCGTCGACGACGGTCCACATCGAAGCGTGGCGCGCGTCCATGAATCGGCCGCCGATCGCGGCGTCGAGCTGCGCGAGGAGCGGGTCGTAATAGCCGCGCGTGTTGACGATGACGATCGGCCCGAGGTACAGACCGAGGCGCTTCAGCGTGATCGCCTCGAACAGTTCCTCGAGCGTCCCGGTGCCGCCCGGCAGCGCGACCACCGCCGTCGCCCGGGTCAGCATCTCGTGCTTGCGGGTGCGCATGTCCTCGACGACGTGCAGCTCGGTGAGGTCGTCGTGGCCCCACTCGAGGTCGACCATGAATCTCGGGATCACGCCGACGATGTGCCCGCCGGCGGCGAGCGCGCCGTCCGCGAGCGAGCCCATCGAGCCCGCGCGGCCCCCGCCGTACACGACCGCGCAGCCCGCGCGCGCGAGCAGCTCGCCGAGCCGGTGCGCGACGTCGTGGTAGGCCTGGTCGCAGGCACGGCTCGACGCGCAATAGACCAGGACGCTGCGATGCGCGGCCATCAGCCGGTCGCCTGCAACGCGAGCGCGATGCCCGAGACGCTCGCCAGCAGGGCATCGAAGAGCCCGGCATCCTGGCGTCCGCCCGCTCGCCAGCGCCGGAGCAGGTCCACCTGCATCAGGTGGATCGGGTCGCCGTAGGGGGCGCGCAGCAGCACCCCGCGCTGCAGCTGCGGGCGGCTGTCGAGGAGGTTCGCCTCGCCCTGGATCGCCGTGACCCACTGGGTCGTCAGCGCATGCTCGCGGCGGATCTCGGCGGCGATCGCGGCGGCGTCGCCGCCCGCGAGGCTCTCGTAGAGTGCGGCGATCTCGAGGTCCGCGCGCAACAGGTCGAGTTCGACGTCCTTGATCAGGTTCGCCAGGAAGGTCCAGTCGCCGAGGGCTTTCTCGAGGCTGCCGGCGCCGTGCTCCCGCGCGGCGGCCTCGAGGCCGCTGCCGAGCCCGAACCAGCCCGGCAGCACGTGGCGGCTCTGCATCCAGGCGTACACCCACGGTACGGGACGCACGGCCCCGGCGCCCTCGCCGTCGCGGTGGGCGACGCGCCCGCCGATCTGCATGCGCTCGATGACGTCGATCGGCGTCGCGTCGCGGAAGAATTGCATCAATCCCGGCTCGTCGTGCACGAGGGCTCGGTAGCGCGCACGGCTCGCCGCGGCGATGCTGCCCATGAGTGCGCGCAGCTCGTGCTCGCGCGCCGGCGCGCGCGGCGCCTCGATGCGATCCATCGTGACCGCGAACACCGCCTTCTCGAAGCTGCGCAGCGCGATTCGCCTCAGGCCGTAGCTGTTGCTGATGCCCTCGCCCTGCTCCGTCGCGCGCAGGCGTCCGCGGGTCGCGCCATCGGGCGCGTTCTCCACCAGTTGCTCGATCGGCCCGCCACCGCGGCTCGAGGGCCCGCCGCGGCCATAGAAAAGCGTGAGATCGACGCTCGCCTCCGCGGCCGCCGCCATCAGCTCGACCTGGGCCTGGTAGATCGCGTGCCGCGAGGCCGCGATGCCGATCGCCTGGTTGCTCTCGGAATAGCCGAGCAGCACGGTCTGGCGGCGCCCGCGCGCCGCGAGGTGGCGGCGGTAGCCCGGCTCCGCGAGCAGCGCGCGCAGCAGCGGGCCGGCGCCCTCGAGCGCGCTGACGGTTTCGATGAGGGGGACGACGTCGAGCGGCACTTCGCCGACGGCGCGGTCCGTGATGTTGGCCCAGCGCCCGAGCAGCAGGACGGACAGGACGTCGTCCGCCGACTCCGTGCCGCTCACGATGTAGTCACCGATCGCGCGCTCGCCGTAGCGGTTCCGGGCCTGCTGCATCGCCTCGAACACCGCCAGCGTGCGCCGGCCGACCGCGTCGAAGCCAGCCGCCGGCCCGCGGTCCCGCGAGATGGATGCGCACATGGCGGCGCTGCGGTCCGCCGGCAACTGGGACGCCCAGTCGTCGCGGCCGAGTCCCTGCGCGACGACCTCGCGATGCACCGAGGCGTGCTGGCGCACGTCGAGTGTCGCCAGGTGGAAGCCGAATGTCAGCGCGCGGCACAGCAGCCGCTCGACCGCGAACAGGCCCGCGTGCCGGCCATGGTTGTCGCGCAGGCTCGCGGCGACGAGCTCGACGTCGCGCACGAACTGGTCGGCCGATTCGTAATGGTTGGGCCGCCCGTCATAGGTCATGCGCAGGCGCTCGGCTACCTGCGCGAGGAAGATGCGGTAGGGCATCCGGTCGTGCCGCGTCGAGGCGGCCTCCCGCGCCTTCGGCACCAGGATGTCGTACTCGGCGATGCGCGCCTCGAGCTCCGCGCTCGTGCCGACGCGCCCAGCGCTCTGCGAAAGCTTGTCCGCGAGCGAGCGGCACTCCTGGAAATAGGCGGAGATGATGCGCTGGTGCTGGCGCTGCAGCGTCTCGCGGATCGCCTTGGCGTGCACGTCGCTGTTGCCGTCCATGTCGCCGCCGACCCAGCTGCCGAACCTGAGGATCAGGGGCATGCGCCCGAGTTCCGGCGGCAGGCCGAACACGGTCTGCATCCAGAGCGCGATCTCCTCGTAGAGCGCGGGCACGACGCGGTAGATCACCTCGGCGAGGTAGAACAGCGCGTGCTCGCGCTCGTCGGCGACGGTCAGCCGCTCGCGCGGATGTGCCTCGGTCTGCCAGCCCGAGGTGACCTCCATGCGGATGCGCTCCCACACCGAACGACGCTCGAAAGGCGTCAGCGTCGGATCGAGGCGCTCGATCATCATGTCGGCGATCTGCTGGTGCTTGCGCAGGATCGTGCGGCGCAGGGACTCGGTCGGGTGCGCCGTGAAGACCGGATAGATGGTGACGCCCGACAGGAGCTCGAGCACCTTCTGCGCGTCGTAGCCGGCGTGCTTCAGCCGGTACATGCAGTCGCCGATGCCGCCGGGCTGCGGCCGGTCGCTGTGCAGGAGGTACTCGCGGCGCCGGCGCACGCGGTGCACCCGCTCCGCGAGGTTCACGACCTCGAACCAGGTGCTGAATGCGCGGATCAGGTCGCGCGCGTCGCCCGCGTCGCGGCCGGCGGTGCGCGCGACGAGCTCCGCCGTGCTGTCCGCCCGTCCCTCGCGGCGCCCGATCGCGGCGACGCGGTCGCCCTCGACCAGCGTGAACAGACGCTCGCCGCCCTGGTCCCGCAGCACGTCGCCGACCAGCCCGCCGAGCGCGTGCACGTCCTCGCGCAGCGCCGTGTCCTTCTCGGGAAACTGGAGGTCGTGACGCTGGATCACGGTCGGCCCCCGCGGGCCCTTCTAGTGATGGTGGCCGCCGGGCCCGTGCACGTGTCCGTGGGAGATCTCCTCGTGCGTGGCCTTGCGCACTTCGGCGACCTCCAGCGAGAAGTTCAGCGTCCGGCCCGCCAGCGGGTGGTTGCCGTCCACGGTCACGAAGTCGCGGTCGACGCTCACCACGGTGACGATGCGCGGCCCCTGCGGGCCGGTTGCGCGCACCTGCATGCCGGGCGCGAGGCCTGTGACCTCGCCGAATTTCGCTTTGGCGACGATCTGCACCAGGCGCTCGTCGCGCAGGCCGTAACCCTGTTCGGGCGCCACCGTCACGTCCAGCTTGTCCCCCGCTGCCTTGCCCGCGAGCGCCCGTTCGAGGCCGGGGATGATGTTGCCCTTGCCATGCAGGTAGCTCAGCGGCCCGCGGCTTCCGGAGGAATCGATGACGGTACCCTGTTCGTCACGCAGGGTGTAGGTGAACGACACGACGCGGTTCTTTTCGATGTGCACGGCGCTGCGCCCCTTGGGATCGTCCCCGAAGGAGGCGAATGGTAGCCGTTTGGCCTCAGGCCGGGAAGAATTCGATCGGCTTGGTGGTGGTCATCGCTTCGACTTCCCTGGCCTCGAAGCGGAACATCCGGATGCGGGCAACCAGCTTGCGCTCGAGCTCCGCATCGTCCAGCTCGGTCGACACCACGCGGCAGTCCGTGACTTCGCCGGACGGGGCGATCGTGAGCTGCACGACCACTTTTCCTTGCAGTTCCGGCTGCTCGCGCAGCGCCCGGCTGTAGAGCGCGTAGATCGCGGACTTGTTGCGGTCGAAGACGATCTCGATTTCCTCGCGGCTGCGGGAGGCCCGCCCGCCCGACCCGCTGCGGCTCACCGCCGGCTCGTCGCTGATCTTGTCCGCAAACGAGGGCACGGCCGTGCCGGCCGCATGCCCCTTGAGGTTGCCGGGCCCGCTGCCGAATCCCGACGAGAGCCTGCCGGTGTTGATGCCGCCGCTGCCGACGCCCGTACGAGCCGTCACGAGCGACCGCTCTGCGCGGCTTTCGCCCTCCACGCGGCCGATCATCGGCGCGGAGCTCAACTGCGTCGGCTCGAGCGCCTCGCGCAGGTCCTCGAGCTGGTCCTTCATCGCCAGCAGTCCCACGTTCTCCGCCTTCCTGCGCGCCTCTGCCTCGCGGTCCACCGGCTTCGGCGGCGTCAGCGGCCTGGGTTCCGGCTTGGCCTCCGGTTTCGGCGGCTCGGGCTTCTTGACCTCGGGCTGCGGCGGCGGCGGCGGCGGCGGTTCCAGGATGAGCCTCACGACTTCGTCCGGCAGCGCCGCAGGCGGCGCACGCTCGGACATCGGGATGAGCGGGATCACGATGCCGATCGCCGCGAACACCAGCAGCAGGGTGCGCGCAGTCTTCCTGAGGCGCTCCTGCTCGCCCTCGTCGGGGGTCCACGGCAGGTCGTAAATCCGGTAATTGGCAGCGAGCGCGGTCAAGGCGGTTTCCTCAGACCGTGCCCGGGCCGCGATACGCGCGCTCGCGCTCGATCACCGCGAGCGAGACCTTGCCGTATTCCGCCGCCGTGCAGGTGGACAGGATCTTCTTCACGAAGCTGTACGGGAGGTCCTTGTCCGCGAGCACCGTGACTTCGTGCGAGGTCGGGTCGTCCTTGTCCTTCAGCAGCCGCTTGCCGGCTTCGGTGCGCAGCACCCGGCGCAGCGGCTCGATGACGCTTTCCGGCCGCGCCCGCAGGTCCGCGACGCTCGCGAGCTCGGCCCCGTTCACGAACAGGGATTCCTTCGTGATCAGCACGGTCACGGTTTCGCGCGGCTTCGATTCAGACGTCGACTGGGGAATCTGGATGCTCCTGGTGTTCGGCAGGATCTCGTAGTCCGCGGCGTGCACCAGCAGGTAGACGACGAGGATCGTCAGCATGTCGATCATGGGGATGAGCGAGGACATGCCGTGCGACGCCGCGCCGCCTTTGCGGCCGCGGCGGCCGCCCGGCTTGCGGTTCTGCCTGAGCCGCGCGGAGATCATTTCTGCGCCACCCGCTCCGCCGGCGGCGTTGCCATCGGAGCGTCGCCGACGGAGATCTGGGGAAACAGCTCGCCGCGCACCGGCTGCCCGTCCATCTCCGTGTCGAAGGACTTCATGGCGTCCATCGTCTGGACCATGGTGTCGTACGGGATGTCCGCCTCCAGCAGCACGGTCGCGTCCTTCTTCTCCGGGAAGCGGATCTTCACGCGGCGCAGGTAGTGAGAGAGGCCCAGGTAGTCCGCGCCGCCTTCGAGGTTCGGCAAACGCTGCAGCAGCCCCGTGTTGCGGTCGGCGACCTCGATGGCATTGCCGCGCACGATCACTTCCAGCTCGAGCACGGCCGGTAGTACGGGCGGAGGACCGCCGTGCACCGGGAGGTTCAGCTCGAGGATGTTCATCTTCGAGAAGACTGCCGTGAAGATCAGGAAGAAGATCAGGATGACCATCACATCCAGCATCGGGACGATGTTGATGTCATTCCTGCCGCGGTAGCGCGCGTGGTTGCGCGACTGCCGCCGGGCGATGCGCGATCCGCTCATGCGCGGGCGCCCCGGATTCCGGGCTCGATCGGCCGGGCCTGGCTGCGTGCCGTTTCCTGCTGCGACTCGGGGTCCATCTTGCGCTCGTGCAGCGCGTTCAGGAACTTGACCGATGCGACCTCGAGGCTGTCCACGATCTCAGTGGTCTTGGTCTCGAGATACAGGTGCGCGAGCAGCAGCGTGATCGCGGTGACGAGGCCGAGCGCCGTGTTGTTCATCGCGACCGAGATCGAGGCGGCGAGCAGGCTCGCCTTCTCGGCCGGGTTCGCCTGCGCGACCGCGGCGAACGCGCCGATGAGGCCGACGATGGTGCCGAGCAACCCCATCAGCATGCCGATGTTCGCGAGCGACGCGAGGTAGTGGGTGCGCTTCTCGAGGCGCGGGATCACCTCGACGAGGCTTTCCTCCAGGGCTTTCTCGATGTCGTCGCGCGAGCGCGCGGTCTGGATGCGGGTGATGCCGTAACGCATGATGTGGGCGAGCGCGGTTTCGGAGTTCGACACGGCGTTCAGCGCCTCGCGGAACCTGCCGCCCTCGAGGAGCGGCCCCACCTGGGACCACATCTTCCGGTTGCCGGCGCCGACGCGCAGGATGAACCCGAACCGCTCGAAGGCGATCACGAGTCCGATGACCCACACGAGGGCGAGCGGGTAGAGGAATACTCCGCCCTCGCGAAAGAAGTTGAGAACGATGTCCAGGGCGTGCATGGGCTGCTCCAGGTGGGGTCTCTAGGGGATTAGGTTGCCGTTTGGCGCGTTATGAAAACCGGGACTACGTCGCGGGTTTGGCCTCCAGGGCCTCGAAATAGCGCAGTTCCCGGCGGAAAACCTCACGATCGACCGGTTCCAGCACCTCGTTCAGCAGGCTGTTGGCCGGCCGGCCGGTCAGGTCGCCGAGGTCCGCCTTTTTCCAGGGCACGATCACCATGACCTTGGGCAGCTCGCGGTTGCCCGTGATCGCGGTGGGATCGAGCTCGAGGTGATCCATCGTCGCGGGCGGCGCAGGATCGGCGACGCTCACCGCCGGTTCCTCCGCGCGCGCGGCGGGAGGCGGCGCCGCATCCTGCGCGACCGCCATTGGCGCAAGCAGGATCAGCAGGATCGGCAGGGCGGGCAAGGTCGGCTTCATGGCTGCACTCCGGCGGTCTGCGCGACGTCGCCGACGCGGCGCTTCAGTTCGGCGATCCACCCGGAGACCTGGCGGTCCGCGGTCCCCGACATCGACACGTAGGTCTCGAAATGCTGCAGCGCCTCGGCAGGGCGCCACAGGTAGAGGTCGAGGAGGACGGCGAAGTTGCGGTACGTGCGGACGTGGGCCGGGTCGGCGCCGAGCGCCTGGCGATACGTCGCCTCCGCGTCCGTGAAGCGCCCGTTCTCGCGCTGCACCGCGGCGAGCTCGTTGAGGGCGACGGCATCGGCGGGGTCGCGTCGATAGCCCTCGGCCAGGGCGGCCTCGGCTTCGCTCCAGCGACCCTCGCGCGCGTGCAGCATGCCGAGGTTGATTGCCGGTGCGGCGAGCGCGGGCTCGCTCGCGACGAGCTCCTCGAGAAGCGGCCGAGCGCCGGCGAAGTCGCCGGCCTCCAGGAGCTGCACGGCCCGGGCGAACTGCTGCTCGGTCGCGGGCTGGATGGCCGGGAGCGGCGCGATCGCGGGTGTCTCTTCGGCCTTGCGGCCCTTCTTCGGGATCTCCACCACGGGAGCCGGGGGCGCGGTCGGGACGGCCGGCGCGGGCAACTCCAGTTGCGACACGAAGGGTTCCGGCTCCGCCTGCTTGCCGAAGCGGGCGGGCTCTACCACCGCGAGGACCGCGTAGCTCTTCCTCACCCATTCGTCGTAGAGGCCGTCGCCCGCGCGGCGCGCGTTGACTTCGTGGACCTCCACCGCCTTCTCCTCGAACGGGAAGGCCTGCTCCTCGAGCAGGAGGTCGTACTGCTCCAGCGACTCCGCGTCGAGGTTTGCGGGGCGTTCGGACTTCACCAGGTCGGCGGCCAGGCGCCGGTACAGCTCGCCCATCTCGTAGGTGGCCGCGGTGGTCACCTCGGCTACGGCATAGCCGAGGGCCTGCTGGTAACCGGCCAGCGCGCGCTCCATGGCCGACTTCTTGCTCTCCAGCGACTCCTTGAGCGGCGCGACCAGCGGGATCGACTGGAACGCGTCGCGGGACGCCGTGGTGAGCTCGAGCGTCGCGACCGCCGCGAGGTAGCGGCTGCGGTCGGTGCGCGCAGCGCCGGCGTCACGATCGGCGGCGACGATTCCCTCGAGCCACCTGTGCCGCCCGAGGTAGTCGCCCGACTTTCCCGCGTGGTCGGCAAGCTTGAGGCGGGCCTCGATGGCCTCGGGCAGGGGCGCCGGGAAGCGCGCGACGTAATTCTCGTAGGCCGCCATGGCACGGGCCGGCTGCGACGACTTTTCGTACAGTTCCGCCGCCTGCCACAGCGCGTTGCGCTGCACCTCCGGCGTCTCCGCGCCGGAGGCCGCAATGCGCTCGAACTCGCCGGCCGCTTCGCCCATGCGGCCGCCCTCGAGGTATGCGAGCGCGAGGTTGCGTGTGACGTCGGCCTGGCGCGCGCTCGCCGGATAGCCGGCGCGGTAAGCCTCGAGCACGGGGATCGCGCGCGGCCAGTCCTCGAGCGACACGAGCAGCGCGGCTGCGTCGAATTCCGCGGTCTCGCGGATCGAGGCGCCCGGCGCCAGCTTGCCAACGCGCAGGTAGTCGTCTACCGCGCCCACGGAATCCCCCGCAGCCTGCTTCGCCTCCCCCTGCTTGTAGATGGACGCGGCGAGTCGATCGTCGATAGCGGCGGCCTCGGTATCGCCCGGCGCGAGCAACGACTGCACCTGCAGGTACGCGCCCTCGGAATCGGCATAGCGGCCCGTGTCGAACTGCGCGTTCCCGGTGACGGTCCAGGCCGTGCGCTGCATGGCGACATCGACCGGCGGCTGGCGCGCGAGCACGAGGCCTGCGACTTCGAGCGCCTTCGGCAGGTCCTTCAGATCGTAGTACTCGCGCGCGGTGCGCGTGAGGAGCGTCGCGCTTTCGAGGTGCGCCGGGAAGGTGACCGCGAACCGCTGCTGGCTCTCGAGCCGCTGGCGGTCCCAGGCATCCGCGGCCGCGGCATCCAGCGACTTCGCCTCGCGCTCGTAGCACACGAGCGCGGCATAGCCGGCCTCCGCCGACTTGCCGTGGAACGGATAGGCGTAGGCAGTGCGCTCGTACTCCGTGGCGGCGGCGCGGAATTCCTCGCTCTCGAACAGCGTTTCCGCGAGCAGGTAATTGGTCTGCGCCGACTCCGGGTCATCCGGAAAGGATTGCAGGAACTCGCGGTACCAGCGCGCGGCTTCGTGGTAGTCCGGCTTCGCCTTCGTGCGCTGCGCCTCGGCGTGATAGTACTGCGCGAGGTCCGTGAGGTTGGTCTTCAGCTCGCGCGCGACCAGCGAGTACTGTCCGGGCGTGCGGCCGGCCCAGAACGGGCTGCCGAGCCGGTAACGCTCGACGAATTCCTTCTTGCCGTCGAGCACGAGCTGCGCGAAGCCGCCCTTCCTGTAGGCCTCGATCGCCTGCATCTGCAGGAGCGGCGCGCGCTCGTGGTTCGGGTAGCGGCCGACGAAGGCCCGGTAACTGTCTGCCGCGTCGGTGAAGCGCTGCTTGCCGACGTAGAGATCGCCGAGCTCCGAGTAGAGCAGGTACGCGTACGGGATCTCGCCGCGCGCCGCCACGAAGTCGTCGAGCGTCTCCTGGCCCTCCACGTAGGAGAAGCCGATCGACAGCACGCGGAAGGTGTCCTGGACCAGCTCGCGGTCGGCACGGGGCAGCGTCGCCGGGTCCGCGACGCCGCCCGGCTGCCCGGCATCCACGAGCTTCAGGTCGAGCACACGCACGAACGGGTCGAACGAGGCCTCGTTCTCGGATTGCTTGAACAGCGACCATCCGAGCTTGTACAGGCTCTGCTCGTAGAACTCGCTGTCCGCCCCGAACGCGCTCGCGGCCTCATAGGCCTTCTGCGCCTCGGGATAGCGATTCGCGCTGAACAGGATTTCGCCGCGGCGGAACTGGGCCTCGTCGACGCGCGCGCTCGCGGGATATTTCGCCACCAGCGTATCCAGGTAGCCGAGCGCCTTGTCGGCATCGCCGAGGGATTCCCAGCCGCGGGAGAGCTGGTAGAGCACGACGTCGGCACGCGCGTAGTCCGGCTGCTGCTCGAGCAGGCGGGTGTAGATCTCGATTGCCTCGCGCGTCTCGGCCTCGCCCAGTCCCGGGCTCTCGCCGCGCGCGCTGTCCCCCGCCTCGATCTGCAGGTCGCCGAGCCGGCGCATGGCCTCGGTGCGAAGCGCGGAGTCGCCGCGTTCGAGTTCCAGGAAGCGGCGGTACAGTTCCTTGGCGCGATCCGGGTCCGGCGCCACCGTCTCGCCGGCGCGGATTTCCGGGGCCGCGCGCTTCAGGTCCTTGAGCGTCGGCGGCGGCGGCGGTGCCTTGCCGGCCAGAACGCCGCTCGGCGCCAGCGCGAGCGCGATCGCGGCTACGATCGCGCGCTTCACGGCGGCGCCGCCTGCGGCTTCGCCGGCGCGGTGCCGGCCGCGGCACGATCGTAGATGGTCGCGAGGGCATAGCGCGCCTGGATCGAGTATTCATCGAGGCGCTTGCGCTGGTCCTCGAGCTCGCCCACGGCGATGTCCGCCAGGCGCCGCGCCTGCGCGGCCTTGGCATTCTCGACGCGCAGCGAGAGCGCGTCGACCCGCGGCTCCAGCGTCCCGACGCGGGCACCCAGCGCGGCATTGCGCTCCGGGGCGCCCTCGCGGGCGCGGCCCGAGGCGGTCTCGCGCGTGCGCGCATCGTAGACCGCGGCATTGAGGTTCCTGAGCGTCCGGCTCGCCTGCCAGGACCGCACCCTCCAGGCGGCGTCCAGCTTCCACATCAGCACGCCGCGCGAGAGGTGCGCCTTCTCGCGCGCCTCGTCGTAGCTCGCATCACCCGAATGTCGCGCGAGCTCGGCGTCGACGGCGTCGAGCAGTTCGAGCTGCTCGCGCTCGGCGTCGGTCGCGAGCGCCGTGACGTCGCGCGCGCCGACCGCCGCCTCGAACTCGCCCTGCAGTGCGTCGCGACGTCCGTTGATCGTCGTCACGTCCACGGTCGCGAGCCGCGCGTCGGCGGCGGGAAGCTTCTGCTCGAAGGCCAGCCGGCGCGTCTCCACCATGTCCGAGAACGCCCCGAGGCTGACCGCCCAGGCGGCGAGGTTCCGGCCCATCGCGTCGAGCGCGCGATAGTTCTTGAGTCCCTCCTGGAATTCATGCCCGGCCAGGAGGTGATAGAGATAGCGCGATTCCGGCGAGTCCGGCAGCGTCGCGAGCTGCGCGAACCAGCCCTCGCGGCCGTCGCCCGGGGACTTCATGGCCGCCGCCAGCAGGTCGCCCGAGCGGATGGCGTCGATCGATTCACCGATCCGCACGCGCTCGGCGTCGTAGGCCGCGATCGCGCGCTCGTAGTACTCGACGGCCTGCGCCATCGCGCCGAGCTCGGCATAGGCGTAAGGCACGGCGAGGAAGGATTCCTGCACGGCCGCGTCCAGCAGGTTGCGCCCCTGCAGTTCCTGCCATGGCAACAGCGCGGCCTCGTACTGCTGGGCCGCAGCGTCGGCCCAGCCGGCGCCGAGCAGCGCCTTGTTGGACTGCGGACCGGAGAGCCGCACGCGTTCGAGCGCGGCGCGCGCGGCCGCGGGCTCGCCGGCCTGCAGGCGGGCGTAGCCGATTGCGAGGTTCGCCTTGTCGCGCAGCGCCATCAGCTCCGGCCATTTCGTCTCGATGCCGCCGACGGTGCCGAGGAGCGTGAGACCGCGCTCCGCCTCGCCCGCGCGCACCAGCGCGACGCCGAGGTTGAACTGCCCGTACAGGAGCCAGTAGCGCGGGCCTTGCCAGTTGGACAGCTCGGCGATCGCCTGGTCGTAGCGCTTCCGGTACAGCAGCCCCTGCGCGAGCAGCAGCCGCCGCTCGGCCTCGAGTTCCTCGGGCAGCGTGCCGGTCGACTGGCGCAAAGCCCGGTCGGATTGTTCGTACTCGCCGGACGCGTACAGGAGCTTGCCGAGGTAGAACCAGGCGCGGCTCTTGACGTCGGCGGGGGTCTCCGGGTCCGCCAGCAGCCTTTCGAAGATCTCGCGTGCCTCGCGATGCTGTCCGAGGGACAGGTAGAGGCCGCCGCGCAGCAGTTCGGCGTCGCGCGCGTGCGCGACGAGCCGGCCCTGGTCGCGGTAGGACGCGAGCCGCACCAGCGAGTCGAAGTAGTCCTGCTGGAAGAAATGGAACAGCACGTCGCCGTAGTGCAGGTCCTGCACCTTGACGGCCGGAAGGCCCGGAAGGGCCTCCTGCTCTACCGACGGCGCGGCGTAGGCCGCCGGCGCGAGCGCCGCGAGGACGACGAGTGGGCGCAGCACGCGCCTGTCACTCCCAGACCTTGACCACGAACTCGGGCTGGAGCTGTCTCGCCTTGTCGCTGATGCGGAGCTCCAGGTACTTCGCGCCGACGCCCTTCTCCACCTTCAGCGTCGTGCCGCGCTTGTAGTCGCGCGTGTGCGGACCCTGGCCGGTGAAGAAGGCGGTCACCTCGTGCTCGCCCGCCTTCAAGTTGCCGAGCCAGAGGCGTTGCACGCCCCCGCGCTTCAGCGCCTCCTGCTCGCGCTCGGTGTAGAGGTAGTTCGCGACTTCCTTGTCGTCCACCTTGAGCTGTACGGAGTCGAGCGCGAAGAACGTGCCGACGTCCATCGAGACGAACACGGCGACCTGCGTGCTTGCGGGGAACAGCAGGTCCTCCTCCAGCATGAATAGGTCGCGGTTGAGGTCGACGACGTCGCGCCGCAGCGATTGCACTTCGGCGTCCAGCGAGGAACGCTCGGCCGGGGCCTCGGCCGCGGTGCCGGCCGCGTCGTCCGGGAACGCGGGCATCGAGACTGCGACCGCGGCCAGCAAAGTGATGAATGCGGATCTCATGGTCGCTCCGGCCTATTCGTCGATCAGGTCGCGCAGGTCCACGAGCAACCCGCGCTCCTCGCGCTCGTCGAGCGCCTGGTGGCGGGCGCGGATCGCGCCGCGGCGGTCGATCAGCACGATCAGCGGCAGGTCGTCGGCGCGGTAGGTCCGGCTGACGTCCTGTGCCTCGTCGAGCAGGACGGGAAAGCCGATGCCTGCGGCACCCGCGAGCGCCGTCGCGCGCCCGGGCTCGGTGTCGAGGTTCACGCCGAGGACGGTCAGGCCGACGCTGCCGTAGGTGCGGCGCAGCCTTTCGAATCGCTCGAGTTCCTGGCGGCAATCGCCGCACCAGCTCGCCCAGAACACGAGCGCGACGACTTCGCCGCGGTATTCCGAGAGGCGGAAGTTGGTGCCGGCCGTCGAGGGCAGCGCGAAATCGGGCGCGGCGGGACCCTCGGCGGCCGTGGCTGCGAGCGCGATCGCGGCGAGAATCCCGGCCAATGCGAGGCGCGTTGCCGCGCCGCGGCGATGCTGGCGTGTTTCCATGACGTCAACCCCGCGTGACATGACGCCGGCCAACCCGGCATGGGATATGTTTACTTAAGGCGCGCCGGCGATCTCGGCGCACGTCACACAATGGTGCCGTCGACGATGGGGTTGAATGCGATGAGGCTGTCCTGGAGCGTGGAAGACCCGAGCCCGTGGCCGGGGAATCGGGTCCCGAAATCCCCCTGCTCGCCGTGCAGGGCCATGTAATTCAGGATCACCGTCTCCACCAGCAGGTTGACATTGTTGGCGGCCGGCGTGCCGGCGGTCTCGATCGAGCCGTCGCTACGGAACCACCCGATCTGCTGGTGCTGCTCCGGCGGCCGGCTGTCGCCCGTGTAGAGCTGCGGCCTGCCGCCCGGGTTGTAGACCAGGAAGAACGAGGCGGCCGTCTGCTGGTTGTCGCTCGACCAGTCGAACTTGCCGCGACCGTTCGCGCTGTCGTCCACCACGCCGTCCGCCGAGAGCGAGCCGTCGCTGAACACGTACAGCATCAGCGGGACGCCGCGGCGCGCCGCGTACTCGAGGCAGGCGCCCATGCAGCGGCCGGCGCGCAGGTCCATGATCTCGCCGGTCGCGCGGCCCTGGCCATGGTAGTCGTAGCCGCCCATCGTGATGGTGCCGGCGCCGGCGTAGCCGTTGATCACCATTTTCATCACGGCTGCCGTCTTGCGGAACTCGCTCTCGTTGTCGAATTCGGCGCGCGAGAACACGCCCGCCGGACCGACGATGTCGGGGTCGAGTTCGGGATTCAGCGCCGACGGGTCGCCGTAGCGGTCGGTGAGGTCCGCGGCCTTGACGTAATTGCAGCGCACCAGGTCCTTGATCACGGCGTCGCGCGAGATGCCCGTGCTGACCCGCGCGATCTTGTCGTCCGACAGGCGCTGGATCGACTCCATCACGCGCACCGCGTCATCCTGGTCGAGCAGGCCGACCAGTTTGCCGGTGTCCACGAGGCCGGTGACGTCGCTCGTGCGGTCAACCTTGGTCGGGCGCGCGGCCGGATTGAACAGGTAGGACGGCGCCATGGAATTGCCGCCGGACTCCGAGCTCTGCGAGCCAATCAGCGTCAGCAGTTCGCCGTCGGCGCCGGCCTGGAAGATGCCGTACATCGGGTTGTGCGGGTTGTTGCCGGTATCGTTCTCGGAGCGCGCGGGGATCACGGCGCCGTTGATCGCTGCGGCGGTCGTCACGCTGACGCGCTCGAGGATGCCGCGGGCGAACGCGCTGTCGAGGTGGAACAGCAGGCCGAGCCGGTTCTCGATGAAGTCGTTGGTCGCGCTCGCCGGGTTCGGCGCGTTCGGCACCATGTCGCCCGGCAGGCCGAGCCGTCCGTATCCGGCGGCCGACAGGAAATCGCGCTGGCCTTCCTGGCCGCCCGTCAACACGTTGGAGCCCGCCATGTTGGCGCCGCCGGCGAGGTCGATGCAGATGAACGGGATCTTGCCTGCGCCCTGCACCGCGAAGCCGCAGCTTGCCTTCAGGGTCTGCAGGTCGGGAGAGAGCGCCGCTTGCGCCGCGCGCGGGTTGGCAAACAGCCCGAACAGGGTCGGCGCGATGACCGTGGCCGCCCCGGCGGCGAAGCCCTGCGCCACGAACTGGCGGCGCGTGACGGGACGCGGATGGTCCGCGTGGCGGTACGGACCGCCGACCTTGACATCACCGCGACGCGACTTTCTCTTCATCGGTGCAAGCTCCTCATTGCAGCAGCGTGCTGGCGCTGCCGACGACGGCCGAGCAGGCCGCCTTGACCACGACTTCCGTGCGATCCGTGGCACAGCCGGCGCCGCAGGCGGTGAGCCGGCCGATCAGTGCGTCGACCTCGGCCGAGATTTCCGCGGCGGTCGGCTGCGTGGCGAGCCCGGTGCCGACCGCGCGCGACGTGAGCGGCCCGGTGATCTGGGCGCGCTCGGCCGGCGTGTCGAATGCGGTCGCCGCCGCGGCGCCGAAGTTGAAGCCCGGGAAGTACGTCGCGCGCAGGCCGGCGTCGTCCACGAGCTCGTTGCAGTACTCGATCGCCATCTGCGCGGCGCCGACCTGGTGCGAGGACAGGAAGCCTTCGATGTTCTCGACCGTCGGCAGCTGCTCGCGCACGCGGTAGTAAGTCTCCGCGACGCGCGGGTTCGTGGTCGCGATGCCGGTCATCGCGGACATCGAGGCCGATATCTCCTCGAAGTTGCGCAGGCCGATCTCCGAGGCCGGGTCGCCGTCGGGCGGCGGCGGCAACGGCGTCGGCGCCGGCTCGACGTGCGCGTGGGTGTTGCTGCCGATGCGCTCGAAGCTCAGGAAGAACTCGTCCGCCGACGGTCCTTTGTCCAGCGCGACCACGGTGCCGAGCCCGGAGAGGCCGAAGCCGGTCTCCGGCGAGTAGCCGGCGGCGTTGACCGTGCGGTCCAGCGGCGCGTAGGCCTGCCCCACCCTGGCCTCGGCGCCGTTTATGCCGATGCGCACGCCGCGGATGCGGATCTGGCTGGGGTCCGAGTCCTCGTCGAGGCTGATGAATGCCGGCTTGTTGAACAGGTACGAGTAGCTGTCGAACTGGCTGCCCTCGAACATCACGTAGCTCTGCGGCACGTCGACGAGGTGCGAGACCGAGAACAGCAGGTAGAAGCGCTCGCCGACGCCCGCGTCGAAGTTCTGCGTGATCTGGCCCTCGGTGAGCGCGCGGTTGTGGATGACGACCATGCGAACGACCCCCTGCCAGGTGCGGTCGTTGCTGACCTCGTTGCCGAGCACGAGCGCGAAGGTGTCGTTCCAGTCCGTGAACAGGCCCGCAGGCGTCGCGTCCGCCTCCGAGCGCAGCTCGCCGTTCACGTAGATGCGGCGGCCGTCGACGGGGCTGTAGGTCGCGACCACGTGCTGCAGCGTCGCCTGCAGGACCTCGTCGGCCGAGGGCGTCGACAGCACCGGCGCGCCATTCGCGTCCGTCGTGGTCGCGCGGTTGAAGAAGTCGTAGTTGTACATGGTCTGGCCGAGCGTGAAGTTCCGCGCGGTCGTGCCGCCGGAATAGCCGACGATGTGCGCCATCTCCTGCACCACGTTGGCGGGCGCGACCCAGGCCTCGATCGAGTACTCGCCCGTCGCCTTGATGAGGTCGTGGAGCTTGCGGCTCGAGGCCGTCGTGCCCTGCGCCTTGCCGCCGCGCAGGTCGATGCCCCAGCCGCCGACCCAGCTTACGGCGCCCGACAGCGTCAGGTTCAGCGCGGGCTCGACACCGGAGGTGTCGTAGGCGACCGTGCCGGTGCCGGTCTTGAACTCGTAGAGCGCGATGGCCGAGTTGTCGAACCGGCTGCCGCCGCTCGCGACGGTGCCGTCATACAGCGTCAGCGCCTTGGAGATCACGAGGTCGGGATCGACCTCGGTGAGCGGCACGCCGTCGGCGAAATCCTGGATCGCCGCTTCCATGGCGTTCGCCGCCGTGGCGCAGTCGGTCCAGCAGTTGTGGAACTCGTTGCGCAGGCGCACCACGAGGCGCGACTGGTCCGGCGAGTCGAGGTTGATCTTGGCGCGCACCGCCGCGTAGGCGACGTCGACGTCGGACTCGGCGAAGAACGGCGACTGCGGCGTGGCTGAGCCGGACGAGTGGCAGCGCGAACAGTACTGCTCGAGCAGCGGGTAGACCGTCGAGCCGAACAGCGCGGAGTCGGCGGGGAACGACTTGCTGTCCCCGACTTCCTTGATCGGCGGCGGCTGCAGCGGCGCACCGCGCGTGCCGCCGAGCGTCTGGCCCGCCCAGTTGCGGATCCATACCGTGAGCTGGTCGGCACAGGCCGAATCGGCCGCCAGCCAGCAGTTGTGGCCTCCGCCGACCTTGGTGACCATCGTCGAGTCGCCCGGGCTCGACAGGTCGACGACGCCGTTCGCGGCCTCGTAGGCGAGGTTGATGTCGTCGCTGCGCACGAAGCTCGGGACCTGGCCGCCGGTGCCGTGGCACTGGCCGCAGCGGTTCGTCGCCTGCAGGTTGTCCCAGACATTGAGCTTGAAAGCCTGGACGTCCTGGCTCGCCGGCGGCGGACCCGTATAACCGGTGACGGGCGGCGGCGTGGTGGCCGGGTTCTCCTCGGTCGACGCTCCGCCCCCGCAGGCCGCGAGCGTGAGCATTGCGAGCACCGGCGACAGGGCGCTGAGGACGCGCATGCGGAAGCTGACGCTGCGATTCATCGCCTGTTCCTCAATTGCCCATGCAGTACGTGGCGGCATCGGCAAATGTCTGCTTCAGCCGGTAACCGCTGGAGCGGAACGAGGCCACCATCGACTCGATCTCGTTGCGGTCGGCCGCGTCCTGCGGCGTGCGCAGGCAGACGGTGCGGAACACCTTCTCGACCTGGCAGGCCGCGAACGCGTCGCTCGCGCCGAACTCCTCGCCCAGCGACTTGGCGCCGTTGCCGCTGCCCGGCAGCGACGTGTCCCAGCCGAGCAGCGAGTTCTGGCCGGCACGCCAGCGGTTCTCCCAGGCGTCGTCCGGCGTGCGGAAGCCGAACGCGAACGTGGTGTCGTTGTTGAAGTACTTGGGCTGCACGTTGTTGCCGGTGTAGACCATGCGCCCTTGCGCTTCGTCGAAGGTGTAGTACGCGAACGCCTGCGCCATGGGGTCCATCCCCGAGTGGCAGCCGACGCAGTTGTTGAGGAACAGGCGCGCGTCGCCGCCGGGGCTGCGGCTCACGTCCTGGCGGATGCGGTCCGGCGGACGCGAGGTGTCCTGGACCTCCTCGAGGTCGCGGCACATGTGGTTCAGCAGCGTGAAACGGAACATCGCCCGGTTGGTGCCGGCGATGAAGAACGACTGCGCGGCCGCGCGCGAGGTCATGATGCCGGCAGTCGCGGCGGGCGGCGTGCCGTAGACGCCCGACTGGGTCGTGCGCGTCAGGCCGGTCATCAGGTTGACGCCGCGCGTCTCCATCTGCTCATAGTGGTCGTTGTTCGAAGCGGACACAGCCGGCAGGCCGAGCCCGCCACCGCCAACGTAGAGGATGTCCGCAGAGAGCACCTCGTTGAACGGCAGGTCGTCGCGCACCATGCCGACCACCGTCGCGGTGTAGTCGTTGAGCGGTGCAAACACCGTCTGCTCGCGGTTGGTCCACGGCGTCACCAGGTTCTTCAGCGTGACGGCGTAGAAGGCGGGATTGTCCATCGCGATCTGCGCGGCCGCGGCGGTGTCTCCGCCGGCGATCTCGGCTTCCATCTGGTCCAGGATCGCGGCCGAAGGCGGCACGCCCGCGATGCGGTCGTGCATGCGCTTCGCCTGCTCGCGCGGCCCGGCATGCGCGGCAGTCGCGCATGCGACCAGCGCCACGACCGCGGTGAGTCGCTTCGCGAACGATTTTCCATCTTCACGCGACCAGGGCATTTCGTGCTCCACTCGCCCGCAGCTTTCCGGACTGCGGGCGAATATATCGGCGGGTACCAGGACCGGTAATGTCTCTCAACCGCGACATTCACCCGCGACGCCGGTCACGGTAGGCTCGATCCGTGACTCGACGATGTGCGCGCAAATGCTTGTATTCAGGGGACACCAGATGGTTTCTGTGGTCCGTGACGCAGTCGTGTGACTGCATTCTGTCGTGTAGTAACGCCTGTGCGGACCGGAGTTAATTGAGATGCCCGTCACGAATACGACATCGCGGATCCTGGCGCTCGCGGTCGTTGCGCTCGCCGGATGTGCCACCGGGCACGACGGCGACGTCAACATCGGCAGCGGCCAGTCTCCCGACCCCGTCGTGCTCGACGTCCCGGTCGCGTACGTCCGCAGTCCCCTGCCCGTCGACCTGACCGAGCTCGACGACATCGACGTGCGGGAGCTGGAGACGTTCAGCGCCGGAGCCGACGTGTGGTTGCGCGACCGCGCGGCGCCGGACGTGCCCGAAGTCAACGTCACCGAGCGCGTCACCGGGGGGCTCTGGGACGTGCGCGACATCGACGGCTCCTATGACGGCACGAAGATCGTGTTCTCGATGCGCATGCCGCTGATCCCGGGCGCGATGGACAGCGAGCAGCCGACCTGGAACATCTGGGAATACGACCGCACCACCGACGTGCTGCGCCGCGTGATCGCCTCCGACATCGTCGCCGAGGAAGGCCACGACATCGCCCCGCATTACCTGCCGGATGGCCGCGTCGTCTTTTCCTCCACGCGCCAGCGCCAGTCGAAGGCGATCCTGCTCGACGAGGGCAAGCCGCAGTTCTCCGCACAGGACGAGGACCAGAACGAGCACGCTTTCGTGCTGCACGTGATGAATGCGGACGGCTCCGGCATCCGCCAGATTTCCTTCAACCAGAGCCACGACCTCGATCCCGACGTTCTCGACGACGGGCGCATCGTGTTCAGCCGGTGGGAGAACGCGAGCGGCAGCTCGATACACCTTTACGCGGTGAACCCGGACGGCAGCGGGCTCGAGCTGCTCTACGGCGCCAACAGCCACGCGACCGGCACCGGCGGCGCGCCGACCGTCCCGTCGGTCCAGGGCACGGCCGAAGTCCAGTTCCTGCAGCCGCGCCCGATGGAGGACGGCGGCGTGGTCGCGCTCATCAAGCCGTTCCAGGGCACCGAGCAGGGCGGCGACGTCATCACGATCGACACGGCGGCTTTCGTCGAGATCGACCAGGCCGACCTCGACAACCAGGGGCTCGCGGGCCCCGCCCAGTCGCGCCTCTCGGTCAGCGACGTGCGCACCGATCCCGGCCTCTCGCCCGGCGGGCGCTACTCGTCCGTGTTCCCGCTGCGCGACGGCACGGGCCGGATGCTGTCGACCTGGACCATGTGCCGCCTGAACGACGCCGAGGGCCGCACCCTCCCCTGCACCCAGGAGAACCTCGAGGACGCGTCGCTCGAGCCGGCGCCTCCTTTATATGGAGTGTGGCTGTACGACCCGCGCGACGGCACGCAGCGCCCGGTGCTGCAGCCGGTCGAGGGCATCCGCTATACCGAGGTCATCTCGCTCGCCGTGCGCTCGCCGCTGCCGGCCGTGGTCATCGACGCCGTGCCGGGCGTCGACTACGACGCGGTGCTCGCGGCCGAGAACGTCGGCATTCTGAACATCCGCAGCGTCTATGACCTCGACGGCGCGGACGTGGCGCCCGGCGGCTACGCATCGCTCATCGACCCGGTCCAGACCACCGCGGACGAGCGCCCCGCCCGCTTCGTGCGCATCGAGAAGGCGGTCGGGCTGCCGGACGACGAAGTGCGCGACTTCCGCGGCTCGGCCTTCGGCGCCGCGGGCGGGCTCGGCATGCGCGAGATCCTGGGCTACGCCCCGGTAGAGCCGGACGGCTCGGTGCGCATCAAGGTGCCGGCCGGCGTGCCGTTCGGGATTGGCATTCTCGATGCATCGGGCCGGCGCACCAGCCCGCGACACCTCAACTGGCTGCAGCTGCGCGCGGGCGAGGTGCTTACCTGCAACGGCTGCCACATCCCCGCCGGCGCGCAGCCTGCTGCTCCGCCCGCCGTCTCGCACGGGCGCGCCAACCTCTTCGTCGCGGTCAACACCGGGGCGGCGACGACGGGCCTGCCGTTCCCGAACTCGAACCCCGCGATCTTCGCCGAGCAGGGCGAGACCATGGCCGAGGCGCGCGCGCGCATTTCCTGCCAGACCGACTGCGCGGCGCTCACGCCATCTGTCGACGTGCTGTACGAGGACGTGTGGACCGACCCGATCGCCGCCGCACGCGCACCGGATGCGCCATTCTCGTATCGTTACACGGACCTCGTGACGCCGGCGCCGACGTCGGCGGCCTGCCAGTCGAGCTGGAACGCGAACTGCCGCATCACGACCCATTACCCGGTTCACGTGCATCCGCTGTGGTCGGCACCGCGCCAGGTTCTCGACAACATGGGCAACCTGGTCCAGGACAACACCTGCACGACCTGCCACGGCCCGGTGAATGCGATGGGCGCGACGCAGGTGCCGGCGGGCCAGCTCGACCTGTCCGGCGGCGCGTCGCCGGACGACGCCGATCACCTCGTGTCGTACCGCGAACTGCTGTTCACGGACAACGCGCAGGAAGTTAACATGGGCGCGCTGCAGGACATCCTGGTGCCGGGTCCGCCGGATCCGGTGACCGGACTGCCGACGCTGGTGCCCGTGCCGGTCGAGCCCTCGATGAGCGCCGACGGCGCGGTCGCGTCGACGGGGTTCTTCAGCCGCTTCGATGCGGGCGGCACGCACGCGGACTGGCTGACGCCTGCGGAACTGCGGCTGATCGCCGAGTGGCTGGATATCGGTGGGCAGTATTACAACGACCCATTCCTGGCTCCGGTCGACTGATCCCATGGCGCGGCTCGCGGCCTGCGGGCTGCTGATCTTTCTGGCGTCGATTTCCGCGGCCCGGGCGGAAGGGCCGAGCGTGACCGTGGCCGATCCGTACCTGGAGCTGCGTACCGGGCCGGGACGCGGATTCCCGGTCTTCCACGTGGTCGAGCGCGGCGAGACCGTCCGGGTCGAGGCTCGCCGCACCGACTGGTTCCAGGTCGTCGACGCCGACGGCCGCGAGGGCTGGGTGCACAAGGGCCAGATGGCGGAGACTCTCCTGCCCGCCGGCGTGAAGCTAGCGATCGAGGACCCCGCGCGGGAGGATTTCGGCACGCACCGGCGCGAGGTCGGCCTGATGCTCGGCGACTACGGCGGCGCGAACGTCGTCGCCGTGTACGGGGCCTATGCATTCAACGAGCACCTCGCCGCCGAGCTGGCGCTGGGGCACATCCTCGGCAATTTCTCCGACGGCCAGTACGCGACGATCGGCGTGACGCACGTTCCGGTGCCGGAGTGGCGCATCCAGCCGTTCCTGTCGATCGGCACGGGCGTGATCCGCATCCGCCCCGAAGGCACGCTCGTCGGCACCGAGGAGAGGACGGACCAGGTCGCCTATGCGGGACTGGGCGTGCGCGCATACATGGCGCGCCGCTTCATCGTGCGGGGCGAAATCAAGGAGTACGTGGTCTTCACCGACCGCGACGAGAACGAGGAAGACGTCGAATGGAAAATCGGATTCGCATTCTTCTTTTGAGCGCCGTGATCCTGGCGTCGGGCTGCTCATACATGCCCTGGCGCCGGGACGCGCCCGAGCCCGAGCCCCCGCCGCCGCCCGAGGCCGGCGAGGCGCCGGTGGTGATCGACCCGCAGGTCGAGCGCCGCGAGGTCGAGACCGCGAAGATCGACACCGAGAACTGGGAGGCCGGCGCCTACATCGGTTCCCTCTCGGTCGAGGACTTCGAGGTCAACATGGTGTACGGCGCGCGCATCGCCTACCACCTGAGCGAGGACTTCTTCGCCGAGGCGATCGCGGGAACGAGCGACGCGGGCCTCTCGAGTTACGAGCGGCTTTCGGGCGGCGCGCCCCTTTTGACCGACAGTGAGAGGCAATTCACTTATTACAGCCTCGGATTCGGCTGGAATGCGCTACCGGGCGAGATCTTCCTCGGCGGTAAGCGCGCCTACAACAGCGCGGTTTACCTCACGCTCGGCGCGGGCGCGACCCGGTTCGCGGGCGCCGACCGCTTCACGATCACCGCGGGCGCGGGCACCCGCGTGCTGATCCGGGACTGGCTTGCGGTGCACCTCGACATACGCGACTACATCATGGACGTGGACGTGCTGGGCGCGAACAAGTCGACCCACAACTACGAAGCGACGCTGGGCCTCACGGCGTTCTTCTGAGGAGGGCCCTTGAAGACGATCCTGAAATTTCCGCGCGCGTTCCTGGCCGCCGCCCTGCTCGCGACTGCCTGGCCGGCGGCCGCCACCGACGGCGCCGTGCCCGCGCCGACGTTCTCGCTCGCGAGCCGCGCCGGCGGGCAGGTCTCGCTCGCGGACCTGAAGGGCCAGGTCGTGATGATCAACTTCTGGGCGAGCTGGTGCGGACCCTGCCGCCAGGAGTTCCCCGCGCTCGACCAGATCTACGCCAAGTACAGGCCGATGGGCTTCACGCTGGTCGCGATCAACGTCGAGAGCGACAAGGCGGATGCCGAGAAGTTCCTGGCCACGACGCCGGCGAGCTTCCCGATCCTGTTCGATCCCGACAACTCGGTGAGCGGCAAGTACGGCGTCAGCGCCATGCCGACCACGATCCTGGTCGACCGCCAGGGCCGCGTGCGCTGGCAGCACCGCGCCTACAAGCCGGGTGACGAGGCGAAATACATCGAGCAGATCCGAGCCGCGCTCCGGGAGCAAACGTGAGAGTCCCGCGCCTGGCCGCCGCCGCCCTCCTCCTCGTCGCCGCCAGCGGCTGCTCGCGCCTCGAGCCCTGGGTGAAGCCGTACGAGCGCGAGAATCTCGCCGACCCGATCATGGCCTGGGACCGCGATCCCGTGTCCTCCTCGTACATGCGCCACGTGTACGACTCGCGCGAGGGCTCGCGCGGGGCGAACGGCGGCGCCGGCGGCGGCTGCGGATGCAACTGATCCGGGCAGCCGCGGTCGCGCTCCTGCTGCTGCCGGCTACGGCGCCCGCCGCCGTGCTGCCGGACGACCGCGCCGACCTCCTGTACCACTACTACGACGGCGGTGGCGTCACCATCGATGGCCCGTCGCTCCTCGTGCGCAAGAAGTTCGCCGAGAAGTACGCGGTCAACGCCAGCTACTACGTCGACATGGTCTCCTCGGCCTCGATCGACGTCATCACGACCGCGAGCCCCTACGACGAGGAGCGCACGCAGTACGGCGTCGGCTTCGAGTACCTGCGCGGCAAGGTCACCTACGCCGCCTCGTTCAGCAATTCGAACGAGAACGACTACAACGCGGACACCGCCAGCCTTTCGATCAGCCAGGACATGTTCGGCGACCTGACGACGGTGTCGCTGGTCTTTTCGCGCGGCTGGGACGACGTCACGCGCCGCGGCGACGCAACCTTCGAGGACAACGTGGACCGGCGCATCTACGGCGTCGACGTCTCGCAGATCGCGACCAGGAACCTGGTCCTCGGGCTCTCCTACGAGACGATCACCGAGGAAGGGTTCCTCAACAATCCGTACCGACAGGCGCGATTCGTGGACCCGGACGCCGCGCTCGGCTATTCCTACCAGTCGGAGGTCTATCCGCGCACGCGTACGGGCAATGCGATCTCGTTCCGGGGCCGGTGGTACCTGCCCTACCGCGCGGCGCTGCAGGGCGACTACCGCTTCTACACCGACACCTGGGAGATACAGGGCCACACGGCCGAGGTCTCGTACACGCACCCGCTCGACGACGCGTGGACGTTCGACGTGCACTATCGCTTCTATACGCAGAACGCGGCGGAGTTCTACTCCGACCTGTACCCGCGCGAGGACTTCCAGAACTTCCTCGCCCGCGACAAGGAACTCGCCTCGATGCAGAGCCACACGCTCGGCTTCGGCGTCGCGTACGAGTTCGAGTCGTCGATGCTGTCGTTCCTCAACAGGACGACGCTCAACCTGCGCTACGACCGCATCCGCTTCGATTACGACGACTTCCGCGACCTGCGCGTGACCGGCGTCCCGCCGGGCACCGAACCGCTCTACACCTTCGACGCGGACGTCATCCGCTTCTACTTCTCCGGCTGGTTCTAGGAAAAAGGGGACGCTCCCCTTTTCCTCCTTTCTCCTCTAGGGCGCTTCGAGGCCCTCTGAGTAGAGCACCTTCCCTTCCGCGGTGACGACCACCGCGTCGGCGTCCGCCTGCGCCTCGACCAGCGCGAGCCCGCGCTCGGGACCCATGATGAAGACGCTCTTCGTGAGCCCCTCGGCGAGGGTCGACGTCGGCGCGATGATGGTCACGCTGCGCACCCCGTGGGGGCTCCGGCCGGTCTTCGGGTCGATGATGTGGTGGTAGCGCACGCCGTCCTCGTCGAAGAACCGCTCGTAGTCGCCCGAGGTCGAGATGGCCGCGTCCTCGAGCGGGATCCGGGCGATCACCCGCTCCCGGTCATCCGGGTGGCGGATCCCGACGATCCACGGGCGCCCGCGCCTGTCGCCGAGGATCCGGCTGTCGCCGCCGGCCGTGACGGTCGCGTTCGGGATGCCGCGCGCCTGCAGGATCCCGATGCACGAGTCGACCGCGTGGCCCTTGGCGATGCCGCCGAGGTCGATGCGAACGCCCGGCTTGAGGAACCGGATCGTCGATGCAGGAAGGTCCACGACCACGTGGCGCCAGTTGATGGCCGGCAGCGCCGCCGCGATCTCGGCGTCGGTCGGGTGCTTGCCGGCCCGGTAGTCGTACAGGTAACCGACGCTCGCGTAGGTGATGTCGAAGGCTCCCCCGGACATGTCGGAGAACTCGAGCGCCCGGGCGACGAGCCGCGCGAGCTCCGCGTCCACTTTCACCGGGCCGGCGGCCGCCTCGCGGTTGACGCGGGAGAGCTGGCTTTCCGGCTTGTACGTCGACATCAGCGCGTCGATGCGGCGCATCTCGGCGACCACGGCCTCGATGGCGCGCTCCGCCTCGGCCGCATCCTCGTGCCATGCCTCGATGGCGATGCGCGTGCCCATGATCGCCTCTTCGCGCGCGTGCCAGTCGGCGTGCGCGGGCGCGCCGGCGGCGAGAAGCAGGGTGACCGCGAGCCAGAAACGGCGCATCATGGCGCCCTCAGTTTGGACGATGATCCGACCGTCGCACAACGGCTACAATCACGCCCGTCCGCCGCGCCCGGAACCTGTCACCCTGCGTGCGGTCAATCCGGGCGGGCCCTGCACAGGAATGACATCATGAAGCTGATCTCGAGAATACTCGGCGCGCTGATGGCGGCCAGCCTCTTTTCCCTGCCTGCCGCAGCCGCCTCGACCGAAGAAGTGACGATCGAAAAATCCCTGACGGTCCTGCGCGACCTGCAGGCGATCCCCGACACGCGCATCCCGGACCTGCTGCTGTCGCGCGCCGAGGGCATCATCATCCTGCCGGCGAACGTCAAGGTCGGCTTGATGTTCGGCGCGCGCTTCGGCAACGGCGTGATGCTGGTGCGCAATCCCGACCGCAGCTGGAGCAACCCGGTGTTCGTCTCCTCGGGCGGCGGCAGCTGGGGCTTCCAGGCCGGCGGCCAGGTCTCGGACATCGTGCTGGTGCTGACGACCCGAAACAGCGTCGAGGGCATCACGGACGGCAAGCTGACGCTCGGCGCGGACGCGTCCGCCGCCGCAGGCCCCGTCGGCCGCACGGCCATGGCTGCGACCAGCCTCAACCTGGACTCCGAGATCTACGCCTACTCCAAGTCGCAGGGACTGTTCGCAGGCGTTTCGCTCGAAGGGAACGCCATCCTCATCGGCAAGAAGTCCAACAAGCGCTTTTACGGCGACTCGAGCGCGACGACCATCCTCGCCAGCAAGGAAGCGCCGCCGGCGCCCGCCCCGACGCTCGTGGCCGAGGTCACCAAGCTGACGACCACCGCGACGAGCGCGGTCGTAGAGGAACAGGCGGCGAAGGAAACGAACCCGGCCACCGCCGCACCCGCGACCGAGGCCAAGACTTATCCGATGCCGGATGTCGAGCCGGGCACGGAGCCGCCCGGCACCTGACGGAAAACGGGGCGTTCCACCAGCGCATGGCCATCGCACACCCGCACAACCTCAACGCCCCGCCGCCGGCGTCCCGCCCGTATGGCATTCGCGCGCGCTTGCGGGCGCTCGACCCGTTCGTGCGGCTGGTCGGCCGCGACTGGGAAAAGACGCACTGGTTCGCGACCGAACGCGAACGGGACGCGGCTTTTGCCGACATGTCGGCTCGCCACCTCTATTCGCGTCGCGGCGACGAGCCTTCGGTCGTCTACGAGAAGATTTCTGCGCCGGACTGAGCCGGCTCAGCGGATGCGGCCGAGCAGCAGGTAGAGTGTGCGGTCGCCGCCCTCCCCGAAGCCTGCGGCAAGGTAGATCGGGCCGAGGAAAGTGTCGAAGCCGAGGAACGCCGAGCCGTTGAGGAGTGCCGAGTCCACGCTCACGTCCTCCCGCCGGCGCCACACGTTGCCGAGCTCGACCGAGAAGCCGAGGTATGTCGGCACGTCGAACAGCCCATCCTGTCCGCTGCCGATGCGCCGATACATGATCGCCCGGGCGATCGCGAAATGCGGCCCGCTGATCTCGTCGGGCGACAGACCCGAGAGGTCGAACAGGCCCCCGAGCGTGTAGAAATCCTGCACCTGGTTGGTCGGGCCGGACACGTGCGCGCCTCCGGCGGCCGACAGGACCAGCGTGTTCCGCCCGTAGGAACGCGCATGGGTCCAGTCCAGCGAGAGCCGGTCGGCGTTCGCATCGGCGCCGAGGCTCTCGCGCGGCCCGTTCCACTGCAGCGTGACCAGCTCGCCGTGGCGCGGGAAATAGGCGTCATCGAGCAGGTCCACCGAAAACCGCGCCATGAACTCGCCGCGATCGAAGCGCGTGCGTGGCGGCAGGTCCGGATCCTCGGGATCGCCGATCAGCAGGCGCCGGTTGCCTTCACCCACGATCACGCCGCCGCGCAGCTCGCCCCAGCTGCCGAACTCGCGGCCGAAGTCGAGCTCGGCTTCGCGGTTGTGCACGCGGTAGGTCGCAAGCCGCCGGTCGCCCGCGAACACGTCGAAGTTCTGCCGCTCGACGAGGAGCTGCGGAACGACGAACCAGTCCGACGAGTATCCGATCGGCTGGTAGAACTCGGTGCGAAACAACGGGTCGGCGCCGATCCGCAGGTCGCTCCGCCACTCCGCGCCGTAGCGGTTCACTTCCGTGACCTGAGCGCGGACCCCGGCGCTGAAGTTGCTGCCGCCCTGGAAGTCGTCCTGCAGCTCGAGGCCGAAGCGCAGGAAATTCGGCCCCCAGCTCTTGCGCCGCGCGTCGACCTCGATGCCGGTGAGCACGCCCTCGTGGACAAGGCGGTAGTCCAGCGCCTCGAAGTTGTCGCTGCCGTAGAAATGCGACAGCCGCTCGTCCATTTCCGCGGGGTCGAGCGGCTTCCCGATCACCGGCCCCAGCTCGGACTGGATGCGTTCGCTGTATCGCTCGGAGCGCTTGCCGGTGCGCACGAAGTGCACGACCGGCTGTTCCGGCTCGCGGCCGCTGCGCGCCGCGAGGTAGCCCTGCCAGTCGGCGTCCCCGAGCGAGAGCCGCGCGAGGCGCTCGGCGCTCGCGCGCGTGGCGGCGAGCCCGAGCCCGATCGTGCCTTTGGCCGCCGCGAAGTCGGTGGATTGCAGGTTCGCGAGGCTGGGCTCGATCAGGACGTCGTCCGGCGACAGGAGCGCGCGCTGCCGCAGCGTCTCACGCTGCATCATGATCGTGACCGCCTGGTTGGAGACCGCGAGCGCGGAGGTCAGCTCCTTGCGGCCAACCGGCTGGAAGCCGACGTCCACCGCGATCACGATGTCGACACCCATGCTCTTGGCGACGTCGACCGGAAGGTTCTCGACGACGCCGCCGTCGACCAACAGGCGGCCGTCGACTTCGACCGGTGCGAACACCCCCGGTGTCGACATGCTGGCACGCATCGCGGAGGGCAGGTCGCCGCCGGCGAGCACGATGCGCGCGCCGGTCTCGAGGTCGGCCGCGACCGCGCGATAGGGTGTCGGCAGCTCGTCGAAATTCTCCACCGCGGCGACCGGCATGGTCTGGAGGCGGAGCGTTTGCGTCAGCCGCTGGCCCTGGATCAGTCCGCGCGGCACGCGGAAGCTGCCGCCCTGGATGCCGAGCGGGAAGCGAACGAGGAACTCGCGATCGTCCTGCTTGCGGCGGAAGTTCAGGGTGTTGCGCGCGGGACGGTCGCGGAACGCGGCGTTCCAGTCGATGCCCCGCATCAGGGCGTCGATTTCCCCCGCGGTCATGCCGGAGGCGTAGAGACCGCCGATGACGGCGCCCATGCTGGTGCCCGCGATCGCATCGACGGGGATGCGCAGCTCCTCGAGCGCCAGCAGCACGCCGACGTGGGCGAGCCCGCGCGCACCGCCACCCGACAGCACGAGCCCGATGCGCGGTCGTGCTGGCGCTGCTTCCTCCGAGCCAGCCTCCGCGCCAGCCTCTGCGCCTGCGGCCGGCAGCGCCGCAAGCGACAGGCAAAGCAGTGCGAGAAAACGGGACATCGGGGCACTCATCGGGTCGAAGCGATGGTAGCACGGGCGCGGGAAGGCCCCTCGTGCGAGGTCCTATAATCTGCCGCATGAAAGCGGTCGCCGGAACGCTCCGAAATTTTGCGGTGGCTGCGATTTTACTCGTGCAACCCGCCCGCGCCGTCACGCTCGACGAGGTGATCGTCACCGCCACGCGCAGTCCCGTCGCGCTCGAGTCCTATGCGGGCAGCGCGACGCGCATCGCGGCCGAAGCATCGGAGCTCGTCGGCGCGACGCACGCGTCGGAGCTCGTCAACCGCGCCGCGGGCGCGATGATCCAGCGCGGCAGCGGCCAGGAATCGCTCACGGCCCTGCGCTCGCCGGTGCTGACGGGCGCCGGCGCCTGCGGCGCAGTGCTCGTGCTGGAGGACGGCATTCCGATCCGGCCGGTGGGAACCTGCAACGTCAACGAGCTGTTCGAGGTCAACCTCGAGCAGGCTGTCGCAGTCGAGGTCCTGCGCGGTCCCGGCAGCGTCCTGTACGGCTCGAGCGCGGTGCACGGCATCATCAACGTCCTCCCGCCGATGCCCGACGAGATCCCGGGATTCGGAATCTCGATCGAAGGCGGCAGCGACGCCTGGCGCCGGGTGCGGCTCGCGGCGTCGCGCGACGGACGCGGCGCCGGCCTCGTCATGCACGCGACCGACGACGGCGGCTGGCGTGACGCGTCGGGCTTCGAGGAACAGAAACTCAACGCGGTGTGGGCGCAGCCGGCCGGCGGCGGCACGCTGAAGTTCGCCCTCTCCGGCTCGAACCTCGACCAGGAGACGGCGGGATTCATCTTCGGCGAGGACGCCTACCGTGATCGCGCCCTCGCCCGCTCGAACCCGGACCCCGAGGCCTACCGCAACGCGACTTCCCTCCGTTTCGCGACCCGATACAGCGGCGCGTCCGGCGGCGAGATCCGCGCGTACCTTCGCAGCTCGCGCATGGACTTCCTGCAGCACTTCCTGCTGGGACAGCCGGTGGAGGAAAACGGCCAGGACAGCGGTGGCGTGATGCTCGCCACCACGCGCGACTTCGCCGGTGGCGAACTGGTCGCAGGGCTCGATGCGGAACTCGCGCGGAGCAGCCTGCTGCAATACCAGGTCGGGCCGACGACCGACGGCCCGCCCGAGGCGAACGCGATCCGCCCGGCCGGCCGGCAATACGATTACCGGGTCCACTCGAGCGTGGTCGCCGCCTACGCGAACTGGCGCCGTCCGCTCGCACAGCGCTGGTCGCTGGAGGCCGGCCTTCGCCTCGAGCAGGCCCGCTACGACTACGACAACCGCATGATCGACGGCAACACGGACGAGGACGGAGTGCCCTGCCCCGGAGGCTGCCTCTACGCGCGTCCGGCCGACCGGACGGACGATTTCACGAATGTCGCGCCGCGCGTCGGCCTGGTGTGGAACCTGGCGGAGCCGGCGACGGCGTACCTTTCCCTCTCGCGCGGCTTCCGCGCACCGGAGGCGACCGAGCTTTACCGGTTGCAGCGCCAGCAGTCGGTCGCGGACCTGGACTCGGAGACTGCGGACGCCGCGGAGATCGGGCTGCGCTGGCGCGGCGCTGCCGCCTCGCTCGACCTCGCGCTGTTTCACATGGACAAGCAGGACGTGATCCTGCGCGACTCCGCGGGCTTCAACGTGAGCGGGGGTCGCACGCGCCACCGCGGGCTCGAGTACGCGGCCGATTGGGCGTTCGCCGACGAGTGGTCGCTGTCGGCCGCCGGCACCTTCGCGCAGCACCAATACCGCTTCACGGCAACCGTCGAGCAGGGCGAGCAGATCACGTCGGGCGACGACGTCGACACGGCGCCGCGGGACATCCACGCGCTGCGGCTGCGCCACGACGGGGCCTGGCTCGAGGCCGAGCTGGAATGGCTCTGGGTTGGCCCGTACTGGGCGAACGCGGCGAACACGGCGCGCTACGGCGGCCACGACGTGGGGAACCTGCGCATTTCGATGGAGCCCGCGCGGGACTGGCTGCTGTCGCTGCGCGTCACCAACCTCGCCGACGTCGCCTACGCGGACCGCGCGGACTTCGCTTTCGGCGACTATCGCTATTTTCCGGGCCGAGGTCGCGCATACTTCGTCGAACTCGGCTGGCGGAAGGATTGAACATGCAACTGGGTGCGATGACTGCCACGGCGCTCGTGGGCGCGACGCTGGCCCTGCAGGTCGGCATGGCGGCGACGATGAAGGGCCACGCGGGCTCGCCGATGGGGGCAGCGCTCGTCAACTTCGCGGTCGGAACGATCTTCCTGCTGGTCGCCGTCGCGCTGGGACGCGGTTCGCTCGCAGGCCTTGCGCAAGTTTGGGGGGCGCCCTGGTGGGCCTGGGGCGCGGGCATCCTCGGCGGCTGTTACATCACCGCCTCGGCGGCCTTCGGCCCTTCATTGGGCGGCGCGACGTTCCTGGCCCTCGTGGTAGTCCGGCCAGATGATCGCGGCGCTCGCGCTCGATCACTACGGCGTGCTCGGTTTCCCAGGGCGCCCGCTCGACGCCTGGCGCATCGCGGGCGCCCTGCTCGTCATCAGCGGCATGTTCATCCTCGCCCGGCATTGAAGGGGACGCGCCCCTTCAATTCCCAAGCGGCTGCTGCTGCGTGATGCAGTGGATGTTGCCGCCACCGAGCAGGATCTCGCGCGAAGGTATGCCGAGCACCTTGCGCCGCGGGAACAGGCCGGCGAGCACCGCCTTGGCCGCGCGGTCGGTCCGCGTGTCGACCGCGGGCATCAGGATGTGCCGGTTGGTGACGTAGAAATTGACATACGAGGCCGCCAGCCGGTCGCCGGCACGCCGGGGCCTGGTACCTGACGAGCTTTCGATGCCCGCCGCCTCCTGCTCGCTCATGTAAAGCGGCCCCGGCTGGCCGAGTCTGTGGACCTTGAGCCGTCGGCCGCTCGCGTCCTTCGCCTTCACGAGCACCTCGTACGCCGCGTGCGAGATGTCGTACTGCGGATCTTCCGGGTCGTCGCACCAGTTCAGCACGACCTCGCCCGGCCGCACGAAGCAGCACAGGTTGTCCACGTGCCCGTCGGTCTCGTCGTTGAAGACGCCCCGCCCGAGCCAGATGATCTCGCGCACGCCGAGGTGTCGCTCGAGCAGGCTTTCGATCTGCCCGCGCCGGAGCGTCGGGTTGCGGTTCGGATCGAGCAGGCACTCCTCGGTCGTCAGGAGCGTCCCCCGCCCGTCCACGTCGATCGCGCCACCCTCGAGGATGAAGTCCGCCCGGTAACGGGGCTTCGACTCGATCTCGAGCACCTTGGCCGCAACCTGGTCGTCGAGTCTCCAGTCCGCGTACACGCCGCCGTCCTTGCCGCCCCAGGCGTTGAACATCCAGTCGATGCCGCGCACGCGCCGGCGGCCGTCCACCACGAAGGTCGGGCCGACGTCGCGCATCCAGGCGTCGTTGGAGGACATCTCGACCACGCGCACCCCGGCGGGCAGCATCGCGCGGGCCGCCTCGAACTGCTCCGCCGACACGCCCATCGTCACCCTCTCGCTCTTCGCGATGGCCGCGGCGACCGCGGCAAATGCGCGCTGCGCCGGCGCAGCGTTGTCGCGCCAGGTGTCCGGACGCTCCGGCCAGAGCATCCAGGTGCCCGCGTGCGGCTCCCACTCGGCGGGCATGCGGAATCCGTCTTTTGCGGGCATCGGCATGGCGGCGATTCTACGCGACGGGGTGATATCATTCGCGCATGAGCGAAAAAATCCGCATTTCGAACGGCATATTGCAGGTCCCGGACCACCCGGTCATTCCCTTCATCGAGGGCGACGGCACCGGCCCCGACATCTGGCGCGCCAGCGTGCGCGTGCTCGACGCGGCGGTGAAGAAAGCCTACGGCGGCAAGCGCCAGATCGAGTGGAAGGAGGTTTACGCCGGCGAGAAGGCGAACAAGCTTCTCAACACCTGGCTGCCCGACGAGACCGTCGCGGCGTGCCGCGAGTACCTGGTGTCGATCAAGGGCCCGCTCACGACGCCGATCGGCGGCGGCATCCGCTCGCTGAACGTCGCGCTGCGCCAGATGCTCGACCTGTACGTGTGCCTCCGGCCCGTGCGCTGGTTCAAGGGCGTCCCCTCCCCGGTGCGCGCACCCGAGAAGGTCGACATGGTGATCTTCCGCGAGAACACCGAGGACATCTACGCCGGCATCGAATTCGAGGCGGGCTCGGCCGAGAACGCGAAGTTCCTCGCATTCCTGAAGGAGCAGTTCCCGAAGTTTCACGGCAAGATCCGCTTTCCCGATTCGAGCGGCATCGGCATCAAGCCGGTCTCGCGCGAGGGCACGGAGCGGCTGGTGCGCGCGGCGATCGAGTACGCCATCGCCAACAAGCGCAAGAGCCTGACATTCGTGCACAAGGGCAACATCATGAAGTTCACGGAAGGCGCCTTCCGGAACTGGGGCTACGCGCTCGCCGAAAAGGAATTCGGCGCCCAGACCTACACCTGGGACCAGTGGGAGCGCACGCGCGCCGCCAAGGGCGACGCCGCGGCCAACGACGAGCAGAAGAAGGCGCTCGCAGCCGGCCGAGTGCTGGTCAAGGACGCCATCGCCGACATCACGCTGCAGCAGGTGCTCACGCGCCCCGAGGACTTCGACGTCATCGCGACGATGAACCTCAACGGCGACTACCTCTCCGACGCGCTCGCCGCCCAGGTCGGCGGCATCGGCATCGCGCCGGGCGGCAACATCAATTACGAGACCGGGCATGCGGTGTTCGAGGCGACCCACGGCACCGCGCCGAAGTACGCCAACCTCGACAAGGTCAACCCGAGCTCGTTGATCCTGTCGGGCGAGATGATGCTGCGCTACATGGGCTGGACCGAGGCCGCCGATCTCGTGCTCGCGGCGATGGACAAGACCATCACCGACAAGGTCGTCACTTACGACTTCGCGCGACTCATGGAAGGTGCGACCGAAGTGAAGTGCAGCGAGTTCGGCGACGCCTTGATCCGCAACATGCGTTGAGCGACCCGCGCGCCGCGGAATGCGCCGCCGCGATCGTCGCGGCTTTCGCGCGCTACAACGCCGAGTTCAGGGCGATCACCCGTCGTGCCCCTGAACGCTTCGAGAACCGCGACTGGTCCGGAAGCCAGGCCGACGTCGTGGAGCGCCTGGAGCTCTATGCGACCTCCGTGAACACGACCGTCGCCGACATGAAGCGGCGACTCGGCGATTCGGCGCACGACACCGCGCTGTGGGCCGCCATCAAGGCTGATTACGCGCGCCGCATCGAGGCCATGGCCGACCCGGAGTTCCTGAAGACATTCTTCAGCTCCATCACGCGCAAGCTGTTCGATACGGTCGGGGTCGACCCGGACGTCGAGTTCTTCGCACTCGAGCTCGACCCGCTGCGCGGCGCAGATGCCGCGGCCGTGACCGAGCGGTACGCCAACCGGGGCTCGCTCGACCTCCTGTTCGAGGAACTGCTCTCCGATTACCGCTTCCGCACGCCGTGGCGCGACTTCGAGGGCAGCGTCGGGCACGTCACGGCCGACGTCGAGCTCACGCTCAAGAGCCTCGGCGAAAAGCGGCCGCTGCACGCGGTCGAGGTGATACGCCCCGTGTTCTACCAGATGAGCCGGGCGTATGTCGTCGGCTGCCTGCGCGGCGACGGCTGGACGTTGCCACTCGCAATCGCCTTCCGGAACTCCCCGCTCGGCGTGCTGGTGGACGCCGTCATGCTTTCGGTCGCGGACGTCTCGATCCTGTTCAGCTTCACCCGTTCCTACTTCCACGTCGACCTCGAGCGCGTCAGCGACGCGGTGCTGTTCCTGCACGGGAACATGCCGGCAAAGCCCGTCTCCGAGCTCTTCACCGTGCTCGGCCGCGCCAAGCAGGGCAAGACCGAGCGCTTCCGCGAGATCTTCCGCCACCTCGGCGTGACGTCCGACCGCTTCGTGCGCGCGCCCGGCGAGCGCGGACTGGTCATGGCCTGCTTCATGCTCGAGAACGCCGACGTCATCTTCAAGGTGATCCGCGACCGCTTCCCTGCGGTCAAGAACGTGCGCCGCGAGGAAGTCATGGCGAAGTACGACATGGTCTTCCGCCATGACCGCGCCGGCCGACTCGTGGACGCCCAGGAGTTCCGCCGCATCCGCCTGCCGAAGAGCCGATTCGCGGCGGACATGCTGGAGGAACTGCTCAGCGAGTGTGCCGAGAACGTGCAGCTCGATGGCGACGACCTGATCGTGGGCCACGTGTACATCGAGCGGCGGATGACGCCGCTCAACCTCTTTGTCCGCAGCGCGACGCCCGAGCAGGCCGAGCTCGCGGTCATCGATTACGGCCAGTGCATCCGCGACCTCGCCTACACCAACATCTTCGCCGGCGACCTGCTGCTCAAGAATTTCGGCGTCACGCGCCACAACCGGGTGATCTTCTACGACTACGACGAGCTCTGCCGGGTCACCGATTGCCGCTTCCGCGACATGCCGCAGGCGACTTCCGACGAGGACGAGATGCGCGCCGAGAGCTGGTTCTACGTCGCCGAGAACGACGTGTTCCCCGAGACTTTCCTGAAGTTCCTCGGCTTTGAGGGGCGTCTCGAGGCTGCGTTCCTCGGGAAGCACGGCGAGATCCTCGAGGCCGGCTGGTGGCGCGCGCTCCAGGAGCGCCTCGCCGCCGGCGACCTCGTGGAGGTCCTCCCCTATCACCCCCACCGGGTCAGGGTGGCCAGCAGCATTTGACACAGTCCGGGGTTGGGTCAACTCCAATGCGAGGCCATACAGGTACTTACTGCGCAGCCGGCTGATTGACAGGCCAATGTGGCGTAAAACATCAGGTTGATTGAGTCCTCCAATTGTAGTTAGGCATCGCTGCCCCTAATCCAATGGTGAGTTCAGTGATCGTCGAGGAACTGCTCTACCTGGTTTGTCTCGGCATACTCATCGGTGCCGTATACACCATTGTTTGGCCAGAGCGCACGGTGGCCTTTCGAAAGCGGATGGGCTGGCACGGTGAGTCCCTCCTCACCGGAAGTGTCTTCTATGCGACGCCAGTGCGTGCTCGATTGATGGGATGTCTTTTAACGATTATTCTCGCGGCTGCCATCGTCATGAAGATCCTGGATCTGCTCCGCTAGCGGACAGCGATGTTTAACTGTGCGTTGCAGCGGTCCGTGAAGCCTTGCGGGTGGCCCGCCTGACACGGCCCGCTCAACGCGGTCGTTCGGCGTCTTGAGAAGTATGTGTCGATGCTCGAAGCTGCCAGACATCTTCAGGCTCGCGGTATCTGTGGCCAAAAGTGGCGTGTCGACGCCTGGGACAAACTTCAGCTGCAATTTGCGGTACGCATACCGGAAGGTGCCGACTGGCAGGCATTCGACGCCACGGAGCTGCGAAAGGGATATCTCATGGATCCACGCGGCGGTTTGAAGGATGTCAGCTGTGAGTGGCAAGGCTGCACTCGCCCACAGTTAAAGGGTGAGGTGGTCTACTGCGTGGAGCATCTCTACGAAACGGGCGCACGAGAGTAAAAGGCTCAGCGTTGGAGCGCTGGAGTGATCGGTTATGTCACCGACCGAACTCGAGAACCGGGACGCCATGACCTTCTCAAGTCTGGTCGCCTGGGCTTGGCGGGAGACTCCTCCCGTGCACCAGAATGCCAGGAATCTTGTAATACACCTTCTTGCAGTACCTCTGTTCGTGATTGGACACGTTCTCGCGCTCTCCAGCGTCCTCGTGGCATGGTGGCTCGCAATCGTGGGGATCCTGTGCATCATCATCTCGATCGCACTCCAGGGCTTTGGTCACTCCCTGGAGCGGCAGCAGGTGCATCCGTTCACGGGGCCGCGGGATTTCTTGAGGCGTCTGTACGCCGAGCAATTCTTCAATTTCTGGCGCTTCCTCTTCACAGGCCAGTGGTACTCGAGCTTCCAATTGCGCAATGACCGGTAGAACGCAACTGGCGGTGCCCTGGTTCATCATCACCAAGCCATTTACCTGTCACGACGGCGAGGCCTGGGACAAGTACGTTGCGTGGTCCGGCCTGGGGCATCTGGACGAGGTCGTTACCCTCGATCCGATGCTTTGTCCAACGCTACTCCCCGAAATCAGGAGCGAATATTGGCCGCATATCGTCAATGAGGAATTCATGCTCAACTTCTTTGTCGATCTGCGCTTCCTGCTCGAGCAGGTTCCTGACCGCGGCCCATCGAACCTTCTGTGCGTGTATCGCAATCCGGCGAACCCTCCACCGCCCGACGAGAACCCGGTTCGTTTTGAGCTGTTGGGATACGATCTCGTCGACGTCGAGGGTTCTGCCAGTGCTCTGTCCAACTGCCGCGGCTTTCCCGACGTCTTCTCGAACGCTGAACTGTCGTCGAAAGGATTGCTGACTTCGCATGCCCGAGCGCTACAGGTTCAAGCCGATCTTCGCTCCAGGCATCCCGCAGAGCACCATGCCAACTGTCATGTCTGGGCGATATCGAGGGCAGTTAAGCTTGGATGACCTGGAGGTCGTCGCACACATAGGGGGAATCATGGTTAGGTCAGTGCTGACTTCGGCGACACTGGCGGGCTTTCTTCTGGCTTCGGGCATCGCGCCGCTCTCGATGGCGACGGAGGCGCCGGAATTGGTGAACGTCGGATTCGTTCTTTATACGAAGGGTGATGCTCCGGGTACCCTGAAGGCGCGATGGAATTACGCAAATGCCTACAGTGGCCCAGGGGAAGCAACGGGAGGCCCCAGCGAGGGTTTCGCCGGACGCTACCACGTTCGCTATTTCTTCGAGAATGGAGAATTCTCGGATGAATATGACCTCGTCATCGAAAAGGCCGGGGACTTCTACGACGTGTCATGGATCGTAGCTGGCAAGGTCGGTGCCAGAGGTGTCGGTATGGAAGTCGAGAACGGGCTGGCAGTTGGCTGGACCAAGGTTGCTGACTAGCTAACCAGCAGACATTTCGTGATCCCGTACGACCGACGATTTGCGGGGTCCGGCGACTGGTTTGTTACATAAACTTCTCAGATTCACCCATGGCTGTATCGCCAAACTCCATCTGACGGTAGGGTATATCTGCCTTCGAAGGCCGACGGTTGCAGGTTCTGCTGTCGCGAGCAGGACAGGGGGATGGGACAATGCGAACTAACAGACGTGAAATTGCGTTGTGGGTCGGGTTGCTGCTGTTTGCGGACATCGCCGCCTCCCAGCAGGACCTCTTTCGCCTGACGGAGATTGGCACGCTTGATGGCTCGCCAATTTCGCCATCAGTCATGAATCCCAAGGGACATATCGCCGGTACAGTGCAAGAAGACGACCGATTGGTCGCATTTCTCTGGACCGGCAATGAAGTGCAACGCCTGGGTGGCCTGGGCGGCATTTTCAATGAGGTCCTGGACATGAATGCTGCCGGCCATGTCGTCGGCCAGGCTGAAAAAGCCGGAGGTTCCTGGCACGCGTTTCACTGGAACGGAACCGCTTTGATGGATCTGGGCACGCTGGGAGGCGACAACAGCCTTGCCGAATCGATCAATGCTGCGGGGGAGATCACGGGTCGGGCCGACACGTCCGTCGATACCTTTCGAGCTTTTTACTGGGACGGCACGGCCATGCAGGACATCGGCACGCTGGGCGGACCCAGCAGTTACGGCGTCGCCATAAACAGGCATGGACACATCACGGGTCAGTCGGAAACGTCGGACGGCGACTTGCATGCATTCGTCTGGGACGGCATGCAGATGCGCGACCTCGGAACCTTGGGCGGGACATTCAGCGCACCCGTTGCCATCAATTCTGCCGGTCAGATCGCAGGCTGGTCGGACACGGCCGAGGGTGACTTCCGTGCCTTCCTGTGGGATGGCATCGAGATGAAGGATCTCGGCACGCTGGGCGGGGCCAAAAGCTCCGTCGAGGCCATGAACAGTTCTGGCGAAACGACAGGCTCGGCCCAGAACGCTCGAGGCGTTTATCGTGCGTTCTATTCGGACGGGACGGAGATGGTGAGTCTTGGCTCACTCGCCGGACGTACAACGTCAGGACACGCGATCAATGATTCTGGCCAGGTGATCGGCACGTCGGCGTTGTCGGGCGGCCGCAGTCGCCCGTTCTTTTCCAACCGTGGCGAACGCATGGTGGACATCGACGATGTGATCGATCCGTCGGACCCATTGCAACCGTGCGTGAGCATCTCCAGCGCTGTGGACATCAATAACCGCGGACAGATTGCTGCCGTGGGAGACAACAGCTGTTCGGGCTATTCAGGTGGATATCTCCTGACGCCGCTCGAATATCAAGTGCAAATCCTGGGTCCGGCTGCAGGATCACAGTGGCGGCGATCGGCGCTTGTTCCATTCCGGATCGCGCTCGTCGATCGCAACGGCAACAGGATCACCGAAGCCCGGGCCCGGTCCCTCCTGATCGAGCCCTGCAGGGTGAAGTTTTCTGCCGAAGGAGTACAACCGCGGTCGCCCGTCTGCATGAAATACAACGCAACGACAAGCGAGTTCTACTTCAACTGGAGCCCCGGCGTGAATGCTGCGACAGGTACTGCGCAGCTGCTAGGTGCGGCGACATACAAGTTCTCGATGCCGCAGCCGATCACGACTTCGAAGTCGACGACAATCACGATTACTCAGTAGCGTTTTTCACTCCGTAACCCGATCCAGCGCCGCTTCGAGATCTTCTATCAGGTCCTCGGTGTCCTCGATCCCGATCGACAGACGCAGCGTCCCGTCCCCGATTCCTGACCTCGCCTGAAGCTCGGCCGGCAGGCCGCGCATCTTCAGGAGCTGCGGCGGCATTACCAGCGACTCGACCGAGCCGAGGCTCGGCGTTATCGCGAAGAACTCGAGTGCATCCACGAACGGGCGGACGGCCTCGGCGCCGCGCGCGAGGTCGAACGCGACGATCGAGCCGAACTCGCGCATCTGGGCGCGGGCGAGCGCGTGCCGCGGATGGTCCGGCAGTCCAGGGTAGTGCACCCGTACCACGGCCGGGTGTTCCGCCAGGAACCTTGCGATTGCGAGCGCCGAGGCTGCCTGGGCCTCGTAGCGCAGGTAGTAGGTCTTCATGCCGCGCATGACGAGGAAGGCCGCGTGCGGATCCAGCAATGGCCCGAGCAGCACGGCCTCGCGGCGTATCTCGCGGGCGAGTTCCGTGCGCGTGATGATCGCCCCGCCCATCACGTCGCCGTGCCCGGACGCGTACTTGGTGAGGCTGTGGACGAAGACGTCGACGCCGTACTGGCCGTGGTTGTGGAAGCCCGCGAACGTGTTGTCCATCACCGTGAGCGCACCCGCCGCGTGCGCGGCCTTGGTGATGCGCGCGATGTCGGCAATTCGCGTGACGGGGTTGGTCGGCGACTCGAAGTAAACGAGTTTCGTCTTGCGTTCGGCGAGCACGCGCTCGATGCCCGCGTCGTCCTCGATCGAAAGCATCGTGTGCGTGACGCCGAGGCGCGTGAGCGTGCCGCGGATCAGGGCGATCGTCGGCCCGTAGGTCTCGACGAAGCAGAGCACGTGGTCGCCGGCGCGCAGCTGCGAGAGCAGGCTCGTCGCGACCGCTGCCGCGCCGGAGCCGGTCGCGATGCAGTCGTCGCGTTGCTGCAGCTCGGCCAGCAGCAGCTCGAGCTGGCGCGTGGTCGGGTTCGAGCGGCGCGTGTAAAAGTAGCCCTCGCGCTCGCCGCGGTTGAAGCGCAGCGTTTCCTCGAGGCTGTCGTAGGCGAACTTGACGGTCTGGTGGATCGGCGCAACGAGCGGCCGGTTATCCGCCGGAAGCGGTGCCTCCGGCGGATGGTTGACGCGCGTGCGGCCCTTCACCGCGACCCCCGCGGGCGCCGGAGCCCGTCAGACCCGGGTGATCCAGGCCGCGGGCGTCGGGATCTCGCCACGCTGCATCGAGACGAGGGCCTTGCGCAGCTTCTTCGCGTTCGGACCGATCTCGCCGGTGCCGACCGGGTGCTCGATGCCACCCTCGCGGATCAGCGTGCCGACGCCGGAGAGCACCGCCGCCGTTCCGCACAGCGCGGCCTCGCCGTCCTTCACCCAGTCGAGCATCTCGTCCACACTGAACTCGCGCTCCTCGACCGCGTAGCCGAGCTGCGGGGCGATCGTCAGGATCGAGTCGCGCGTGACCCCGTGCAGGAACTGCGTGTCGAGGCTGCGGGTGAGGATCTTGCCGTCGCGGATCAGCAGGAAATTGGCAGCACCCGTCTCCTGCACCGACCCGCCGGGGCAGAAAACCACCTGGTCGGCGTGATGCTGCTGGCGCGCTGCGAGCGTGGGGCCGAGCGCGGCCGCGTAGTTTCCCGCCGCCTTGACCTGGCCCATCAGCGTCGAGGTGCGCGTCAGCTTTTCCTCGACATAGATGCGAAGCGCCTTTTCGCCGTTCGCGAAGTAGTCCCAGACCGGGCTCGCGAGCACGACCAGCATCGCTTCCGTCGCCGGCGCGGTGGCGCCGCCGATCGATGCGCCCGTGCCGAACAGCGTCGGGCGCAAATACAGCGCGCCCGGCGCCTCCGGGACCTCGCCCCGAACCCGGTCAATGACGCCCAGGACCATCTTCGAGAGCTGCGCCGGGTCCGGCTTCGGGATGACCAGGCACTCGGCGCTCTTCAGCATGCGCGCGATGTGCTTGTCCATGCGGAACACGTTGATGCTGCCATCCGCCCAGCGGTAGGCCTTGAAGCCCTCGAAGCAGGCACTGCCGTAGTGCAGGCCGTGGATCGCGGGCGACATCATGATAGGCCCGTACTTGACGAACTCGTGCTCGGACCAGCGCCCATCCTTGTAGCTCACGACCGCCATCTGGCTTGCGAGCACGGTGCCGAAAGCGGGCCGCGCGGCGGCTTCCGTGGCGTGAATCTTGGGCATGGCCTGTGCATTCATGGCATTCAGTCCTGTATGAAAATGGTGGCGGGATGCTCGAGTTTTTCCTTGAGCGCCTGAATCATCGCCGCGGCGTCGAAACCGTCCACGAAGCGGTGATCGAACGAAGAAGAGAGGTTCATGATGCGACGGACCGCGATCGCGCCCTGTAGGACGACCGGCCGATCGACGGCTTTGTTGACGCCGACGATCGCGACCTCGGGCGCGTTGATGACGGGCGTCGAGGCGATGCCGCCGAGCCTGCCGAGGCTGGTAACCGTGATGGTCGATCCCATCAGCTCTTCGCGCGTCGCCTTGTTCGTGCGCGCGGCCTCGGACACGCGGCGGATCTCCGCCGCGAGGTCGTGCAGCGATCTCGCCTCGGCGTGCTTGACGACCGGCACCTTGAGGCCGTCCGGCGTCTGCGTCGCGACGCCGACGTGCACGGCGGAATGGCGCAGGATCAGGTTCCGCTCCGCGTCGTGCACGGCGTTGCACTGCGGGAACCGCTCCAGCACGCGCACCAGCGCGGCGACGAGGAACGGCAGGTAGGTGAGCGAGGGCGCGCCCTTGGGCTGGCGCGAATTGAGGTACTGGCGCAGCGCCTCGAGCTCGGTGACGTCCACTTCCTCGACGTAGGCGAAGTGCGGGATGTTGCGCTTGGCCGCGCTCATGCGCTCGGCGATCACGCGCCGCACGCCGATGATCTTGATCTCCTCGACGCCCTTGCGCGCGGCATGCACCGCCGGCCGGGGCGTTGCGCCGCCGCCCTTGCCCGCGATCACGGATTCGAGGTCCTGCGCGGAGATGCGGCCGCCCGGGCCGGAACCGCTTACCGTCGCGAGGTCCACTCCCGCGACGTGCGCCTTTCGCCGCGTCGCCGGCGAGGCCATCACGCGCGTCGTCGCGGCCGGCGTCGCCGGCGCGGCCGCGGGTTGGGGCTTTGCGGCGGCAGTCGGCGGCGAGTCCTGGCTGGCGGCTGGTTTCGGCACCGCGGCCGCGGGCTCCGCCGGCGCGGCCCCGGACGTGTCGAATGCGATGAGCTCGGAACCGACGGCGACCATCTCGCCCGGCTGGCCCGTGATCGAGACGACGCGCCCGGTCACGGGCGATGGAATCTCGACCGCGGCCTTGTCGGTCATCACTTCCGCGATGACCTGGTCTTCCTGGACCGAGTCGCCGACCTTGACCTTCCACTCGACGACTTCGGCGGTGACTGTGCCTTCGCCAAGGTCCGGCATCTTGAAGACGTAGCGGCTCATGAGGCCTCCATGACGGCCTTCAGGGCATTCGTGACGCGCACCTGGCCGGGAAAGTATTCCCATTCGAAGGCGTGTGGGTATGGCGTGTCCCAGCCCGCGACCCGCAGGATCGGGGCCTCGAGGTCCCAGAAGCAGTGTTCCTGGATCGTGGCCGAAAGCTCCGCGCCGAAGCCGGAGAAGCGCGTCGCCTCGTGCACGACGACGCAGCGTCCGGTCCGCGAGACCGAGTTGCAGATCGTGTCTACGTCGAGCGGCACCATCGTCCGCACGTCGATGATTTCCGCATCCAGCCCGAGGCCGCGCGCCGCCGCCTCGCAGACGTGGACCATGGTCCCGTAGGTCACGATCGTCAAGTCACCGCCCGCCCGCACCACCTCGGCCTTGCCGATCGGCACGGTGAAGTGGCCGTCGGGCACCTGCCCTTTCGGATGCGTGCTCCACGGCACCGCCGGCTTGTGCGGATCGCCGTCGAACGGGCCGTTGTAGATGCGCTTCGGCTCGAAGAAGATCACCGGGTCGTCGCCCTCGATCGCCGAGATCAGCAGTCCCTTGGCGTCGTACGGGTTCGAGGGCATGACGACCTTGAGACCGGCGACGTGCGCAAAGAGCGCCTCCGGACTTTGCGAATGCGTCTGTCCGCCGCGGATGCCGCCGCCGCAGGGGGTGCGCACCGTGACCGGCGCAAAAAATTCTCCCGCGCTGCGGAAGCGGATGCGCGCGAGCTCGCTCACGATCTGATCGTAGCCCGGATAGATGTAGTCGGCGAACTGGATCTCGGCGACGGGCCTCAGGCCATTCACCGCCATGCCGATGGCCGCCGCGATGATGCCGCCCTCGGAGATCGGCGTGTCCATCACGCGGCTCTCCCCGTACTTGCGCTGCAGCCCGTCGGTCACGCGGAACACTCCGCCGAAGTAGCCGACGTCCTCGCCGAGCACCACGACCGAGGGGTCCTGGCCGAGCTTGATGTCCATGGCCGAGTTCAGGGCCTGGATCATGTTCATCTGCGCCATGGGGCTATTCCGCCTGCTTTTCGGCGCGCATTTCGGCTTCCTGCCGGCGCAGGTGCTCGGGCATCTCGCTGAACACGTCGTGGAACATGAGTCCCGGGTCGAGCCGCGGTCCGTCGCTGAGCGTGCCGTAACTGACCGCTTCCTTCCACGACTTCGCGACGTGGTCCTCGAGTTCGGCGATGAGCGACTTGTGGCGCTCCTCCGACCATTCGCCGAGTCCGATCAGGTGGTTCTTCAGGCGCTCGACCGGGTCGCCAAGCGGGAAATTCTGGTAGTCGTCCTTGGGCCGGTAGCGTGCCGGGTCGTCGCTCGTCGAGTGGGCCGCGGCGCGGTAGGTCACATGTTCGATCAGGGTCGGGCCGCGACCGGTGCGCGCGCGATCCGTCGCCCACTGGGTGGCCGCGTGCACCGCGAGAAAATCGTTGCCGTCGACGCGCAGGCCCGCGATCCCGTAGCCGGGTCCGCGCGCGGCAAACGTCTGGCGCTCACCGCCCGCGTGTCCCTGGAAGGTGGAAATGGCCCACTGGTTGTTGACCACGCAGAGGATCACCGGCGCCTTGTACACCGAGGCGAACAGCAGCGCGTGGTGGAAATCCGCCTCTGCGCTCGAGCCCTCGCCGATCCAGCTCACTGCGATGTCGTCCTGGCCCTTGATGGCCGCCGCCATCGCCCAGCCGACCGCCTGCGGGAACTGTGTCGCCAGGTTGCCGGAGATCGAGAAGATATTGCCGTCGCGCCAGTGATACATCACGGGCAGCTGCCGGCCCTTGCACATGTCGCGGGTGTTCGACAGCAGCTGGCACATCAGGTCGAGCATCGGCCGGCCGCGCACGACGTAGATGCCCTGGTTGCGGTACGAGGGGAACAGCATGTCGGAGGGCCGCAGCGCCATCGCCATCGCGACTGACACCGCCTCCTCCCCGTACGAGCGCATGTAGAAGGAAATCTTCCCGGAGCGCTGGATGCGCTGCATGCGGTCGTCGTACACGCGCGTCAGCAGCATGTGCCGCAACCCGATCTGCAGCTCGGCCGCATCGAGGTGCGGATTCCAGGGGCCGACTGCGCGATGTTCCTCGTCGAGCACGCGCACGAGTCCCTCGGAGAGATAGCGGATGTCGTTCGCCGGACTGCCCGCGTCGGGACGGGCGATCACGCCCGCGGGAGAGAGCTTGAGGTAACTGAAGTCGGGCGCGTCACCCGGACGCGCGGGCGTCTTGGGCACGTGCAAGCGTGATTCGGCGGCCATCGGCTCCCTCGCGGCGGGCGGGGCGGGATTCAATCGGCAATCGTACGCGGCATCGCCGCGCGCTCGGAGTTTTCTTGTACTGTCCTGCAAAACAATGAAATAATCATTGCGTATTCATCTCAATTATGAAACTAATATTCCATGAATCTGGATACGATCGACCGACGCATCCTCAATGAGCTGCAACGGGACGGCGCGCAATCCGCCGCGGACGTCGCGACCAAGCTGGGACTCTCCAACACGACCTGCTGGCGGCGCATCCAGCAGCTCGAGCAGGATGGCGTGATCCGCAAGCGGGTCGCCCTGCTCGACCGCAAGGCGCTCGGCCTCGACGTCATGGTCTACGTTCACGTGCGCCTGCGCAGCCAGGGTCGCGACGCCCTCGCGCAATTCGAGCTCGCGATCCGCGACCGGCCGGAAGTGCTCGATTGCTGCACGCTGACCGGCGAGTGGGACTTCTGCCTGCGCATCGTCACGCACGGCATGAAGGAGTACGAGGCTTTCTTCCTCGACCACCTGTCGAAGATCGAGAACGTGCAGTCGGTGAACTCCTCCATCGTCGTCACGGTGATCAAGGAATCCACGGCGCTGCCGCTCGCCACGGACTGACGGCTTCAACCGCTGCTGCCATCGTTTCCGGCGCAGTCCGCGAGCTCGGTCTCGTTCGCGAGCTGCTCGATCACGCCTGAATTCCTGCGCAGGAATTCCACGTTCGTCATCGACACGCCGGGCGGAAGTTTCCCGCCGGGCTGTTCGAGCGCATAGGACGCATACGCGTTCTCGATGAGCGAAAACGCGAACACGACGTACTCGCGGCTGGTGAGGCCGGCGGACTGCAGGGCCGCCTTGCCGCCGGGCATGGCGTCGATCCGGGCCGCCGCCTCCGTGAGGTTGCTGATGCCCGGTTCCTCGGCGGCGCAATCGAGCGGTATTGCGCTCAGCTTGCGCGTCGCCTCGACGTACTTGCCGAGGGCAATCTCCGTAAGCGCGTAAGACCTCACTTCGCGCGTATCGGCCTCGGGCAGTGTTTCGGCGCGGGCCGCCGGCAGCAGCAGGGCGGCGGCCAGGCATGCATGGAGAAGACCGATCGACCTGATCATGTCCGGTTCCCCTGGGCCCGGTCCGGCCGGGCTGTGACATTCTACGCCCGCCTCGGTTTAGAATGCCGCCGGTCCCGCCATGACGAACCGACTCTTCAAGCCGCTGTTCGAAAGACTGATCGCGGGATCCGGCATCCGGATCGACGGCGACCGTCCGTGGGACATCCGCGTGAACCGCGAGCGGCTGTATCGCCGGGCGCTGCGCGGATCGCTCGGCATCGGCGAGTCCTATATCGACGGCGACTGGGACTGCGACGGCCTCGACGAGATGTTCCGGCGCGTCCTCTCGGCCGACGCCCAGCGGAAGCCGTTGATCCGCGCCGCCAGCACCTTCAAGCGGCTGCAATCCCGGTTCACGAACCTTCAGACTCCGAACCGGTCGCGTGCCGTGGCCGAGGAGCATTACGACCTCGACCATCGCATGTACGCGCTGTTCCTCGGCCCCTGGAACCAGTACACCTGCTGCTTCTTCGATGGCACGGCCGACCTCGAGCGCGCCGAGGTCATCAAGCTCGAGATGCTGTGCGACAAGCTGGAACTCAAGGCGGGGGACCGCCTGCTCGACATCGGCTGCGGCTGGGGCGGTTTCGCCAAGTACGCCGCGGCGACGCGCGGCTGCGAGGTCACCGGCATCAGCCTGTCCGACCAGCAGATCCGCTTTGCGGTGGAATACACCCGGGGCCTGCCTGTCACGATCCGCAAGCTCGATTACCGCGACCTGCCGACCTCGGACCTCGCTCCCTTCGACAAGATCTCGATCGTCGGCATGCTGGAACACGTCGGCTACAAGAATTACCCGACGCTCATGGGCGTCGTGCACCAGATGCTGAAGCCGGATGGCTTATTCCTCCTGCACACGATCGGCAACTGCGAGGAGACGACGGTCGTCGACCCGTGGATGGAGAAGTACATCTTCAGGAACTCGATGGCGCCGGCTATGAGCCAGCTCTCGAAAGCGGCCGAGGGCCGGTTCGTGATCGAGGACTGGGAGAACTACGGGCACCATTACGTGCCGACCCTGCAGGCCTGGCACGACCGCTTCAACGCGAACTGGGAACGCATCCGGGCATTGCCCACGCCGAGGCCCTTCGACGAGCGTTTCCGGCGCCTGTGGAACTACTACCTCATGTCCTGCAAGGCTGCCTTCGACGTCGAGCAGCTGCACCTGTGGCAGCTCGTCATGACGCGGCGCCAGTCCGGTCGCGGCGTCTACGAGCGGGTGACGCGGACGTCCGCCGCCCCGGTGCGGGTGGCCGCACAGGACGCCGCGTAGGCCGCTAGCGGCAGCTCGCGGCAGTCAGCGAGTCGATCCAGGCGCGAATCAGCGCCACGCCCTCGGTGTCCGCCAGGTTAGTGGCAAGAGGAGGCATCCCGAACGCGTCGCGGCGCGACATGCGCGACAGGAGCTCCGAGCGCGCGCTGTCACCGGGCGCGATGATGCGCGCATCCGGTATGCCCAGGTCCCCCAGCGTCGGCACGACGTCGCAGGCTTCCGTCCCGGGCAACGGCGTGTCGTGCCTGAGGTCCATCGTGGCGGGTGTCGGCCCGCCGGGCCGGTGGCAGATCGAGCAGTTGATGTGCAGGTAGGCGCGTGCGCGCGCGTCCAGCGACTCCTGCGTATCCGTGTGAGCGGCGTAAGCCGGAGGATGCGCGCCGACCGGCGGCGTCAGCACCTCGATCGCATTGAGTGTCACGATCTGGTTGGAGAGCCGCCCCGTCTGAGGATAGAGATGCGCGCCGTTCAATTGCGCGGTCTCGGGCCCCAGGCTGAACCCGGCCGCCTCGTTGTGGCACCACAGGCAATCCGCCTCGCTCGGGATGATGTAGTCCTGCCCGCCGACCGGGACGGTCAGGCCACCGGTCACGCGCACGGCCTCGCTCTGCGCATCGTTCCAATGGTAGGTGTATCCGGCCCAGACGCCGTCCGGATGGCGCATGAACAGCCGCGTCTCCATCAATCGTTCGCCGAGCCGGAAATGCTTGACCAGCACCGTGCCGCTGGGGAATTCCCATTTGCCGCTGGATGGCACGGTGACGTTCTGGCTGTCCGGCAGTCCGAGCCAGCGGTCCTTCCTCGCGCCGTCGGACCACAGCACGGCATTCGGCGCAAACGGAATCAGGCTCAGCAGGGGCGGCGCGCCGGGCTCGCTCATGTTTGCGCAGCCCGTTTCCGACAGGAGCTGCGGAACGTTGTCGCCATTGGCTTCATCGGTGAAGACGAGCTGGCGCACCTGGCCGCGTGCCTCGTCGATCACGTAGAGCTCGCCGTCCGCACCCTCGCCGAACGCCGAAACCTGCAGCGGGCCCGTGGAGCCCGGTGGCGTTTCACCGGGTTGAACCAGTGGCACGACCGTGTACGTGCCGTCGGCGCCGGGCGCGAGTGTCGCGATCATGCCGCCGCGGTCGCCGAACACGTAGCGACCGGCCATCCGCGTCGCCTGCCTGCCGCGATAGACCCGGCCACCCGTGATGGAGAAACCGAGGGTGGGGCCATATTGCGCGACCGGGTTGCTGCCGCCCCGTTCGATCCGGCTGATTTTCTCCGACGTGTGGAGCCCGGCGTCGCCGAGCCACAGGGCGCCGGTTCGACGGTCGAAGCTCCAGCGCCGCGGGTCCTTCAGGCCCGGCGCGAAGATCTCCGGGCAGTCCCGCGAGCCGGTGCCGTCGGCGCCGCAGTGCGGGTTGCCGAAAAACGGATTGCGGTTGGCGCCGCCGGGGATGCCGTACGGAGCGCCGCCCGGTCGCGCGTCGACGTCGATGCGCAGCATCTTTCCGAGCAGGCTGCGGGGATCGTCGACATCGCCACCGGGCTCGCCGCCATCGCCGAGGCCGATGTACAGGAATCCATCGGGACCAAATTCGATGTTTCCGCCGAAGCGATGCGAAGGACCCTTTCCGGCGAGGAGCAGCACGCGTTCCGAGCCGGGATCGAGCGTGAGGCCTCCATCCGGGCTGGCAAACTCGGACGTAATGGAGCGAACCGTTCCGTCCACCAAACCGACGTAATTTACGTAGGCAAGGCCGTTGCTCGCGAAGCCCGGATGGAAGGCGAAGCCGAGCAGGCCTGCCTCGCCGGCGCCATGCACTTTACCTCTGAGGTCGATGAAGTCGCGCGTCGCCGCGACGCCCGGATTGTCGTCGAACACGCGGATCCGGCCGCCCCGTTCCACCGCGAACCAGCGCGAGGAATCGCCCGGCGCCTGCGCGAGCGCAACCGGCGAGGCGAAAGTCAGGTCGGGAAATACGCGCGGGACCGAGACTCGCGTGCGGGCGTCGACGCGCGCCGGCGCGATGCAGGTCGTGTTGCCCGGTCGCTCGTCCAGCCCCGGGAGGAGAGTGTTCAAGCCTGCGCGCGGATCGCCGTCGCCGCAGCCGAACAAGGCAACGGCCAGGCCCGTCAATCCGAGCGCGCGAATCCCCATCCCCCTTCTCCCTGCGCCGCCGTAGACACTATACAGCGCCGGGTTGGGGTGCTTTTCAGTCGGTGAAGACGAGCTCCCGGATCTGGCCGCGGCCGTAATCGAGCAGGTACAGCTCCCCGTCGAGATCCTCGGCGAACGAGGAAATCTCCAGCGCGCCGGGCGCGCCCGGCGGGGCGCAGCCCTGCTCCGCAAGCTGCTCGACGCTGAATCCGGCGGCACCGTCGGGCTGGAGCCAGGCGATCATGCCGCTGAAGTCGGCAAACACATAGTTGCCCGAGACCTGCGTCGTCTGCATCCCGCGATAGACGTGGCCGCCGGTGATCGAGAAGCCGAGGTTGTGCCCGTATTCCGCGACGGGATCGATCAGGTTCTGTGTCGCGCAGCCCGTGGCGGGCTCGAAGCAGTGCGCGCCCTCGCGGATGTTCCAGCCGTAGTTGCCGCCGCGCTCCACGATGTCGATCTCCTCCCAGTCGCCCTGCCCGACGTCGCCGACCCAGAGATCCCCGGACTGGTCGTCGAAGCTCCAGCGCCACGGGTTGCGGAAGCCGAGCGCATAGATCTCCGGGCAGGCCTGCGATCCGCTGCCGTCGACGTGGCACAGCGGATTGCCCGCGAACGGGTTGCCTGAGGCGCCGCCCGGCACGCCATAGGGGTCGCCGCCCGGTTGCGTGTCGACGTCGATGCGCAGCATCTTGCCGAGCAGGCGCTCGAGGTTCTGGCCGTTGCCTTGCGGATCGCCCGAGCCGCCGCCGTCGCCCAGGCCGATGTAGAGATACCCGTCCGGCCCGAACGCGATATTGCCGCCGTTGTGGTTAACCGCCGGCTTCTCGACCGTGATCAGCACTCGCTCGGAGTCGGGATCGAGTGTCTGCCCCCCGTCCGGGGTGGTGAATTCCGCCGTCACGGAGCGCAATTGGGCGCCGACCAGCTCGCTGAAGTTGAGGTATACCTTCCCGTTCGACGCAAAATCGGGATGGAAGGCCATTCCCAGCAAGCCCGCCTCGCCCTCGCGGTGCACGCGGTCGCGCAGGTCGATGAACTCCTCGGCCGCTGGCGCATCCTGGTCGTTCTCGAACACGACGATGCGCCCGCCCTGCTCGACGAGGAACCACCGTGAGCCGTCGTTCGGCGCCTGCTGCATCGAAACGGGCGCCGTGAAACCGAGGTTCGGGAAAGCGCGCGGGGTCTCGATGCCCGTGCTGCACGTGGGCGGATCGGGGGGATCCGGCGGGCCGCCTCCATCGCCGCCGCCGCTGCTGCCCCCGCAGGCGATGAGCGCCGTCGAGAATCCGGCCGGCCAGAGGAGGATGCGGCGCTTCATGACGATGCCCTTCCGTTCGTTCAATCAGTGACTCGTCGCACGGCGCGAAGTTTCGCTGCCGCCGCGTCGAGTGTCGCGTCGTGCTTAGCAAAACAGAAGCGGACGAGCCGCACCTCAGGAGCCTGGTCGCAGAACGGCGACAAAGGAATGGCTGCGACGCCGTGGCGGCGCGTAAGCGCTTCGCAGAACCTCGCGTCGGGCAGGTCTGACAGGGCTGAATAGTCGGCGAGCTGAAAATATGTCCCGTGGACCGGACGCAGCACGAAGCCCGAGCCTTCGAGCAATTTTCTGAAGCGGTCGCGCCTGGCCTGGTAGAAAGGCCCCTGCCCCTCCGCGAATCCCGGCTGTTCGCGCATGAAGTCCGCAATGGCGTGCTGCACGGGCGTCGAGACGGCGAATGTCAGGAACTGGTGCACCTTGCGGAATTCGGCCGTGAGCGGCGGCGCGGCCACGCAGTAGCCGACCTTCCATCCCGTGGCGTTGTAAGTCTTGCCGAAGGAAAAGACGGCGAACGCCCGCTCGCGCAGGCGGGCATTGCCGAGCACTCCCGCGTGGCGGCGCCCGTCGAACACGAGCGCCTCGTAAACCTCGTCGGACAGCACGAAGGCGTCCCGCCCATCGAGGAGATCCGCGATCCGTTCCCAGTCGGCGGCCGAGAGCACGGCCCCGGCCGGATTCAGCGGCGTGTTGACCACGAGCAGCCGCGTGCGCGGCCCGATCGCCGCCGCGAGGCGCGCCCAGTCGATGCCGAAGTCCGCGACCGCCAGCGGCACGTGCAGGACGCGCCCGCCCGCGAGCCCGGCAGCCGGACCGTAGGAGTCGTAGCTCGGATCAAGCAGGACCACCTCCTCGCCCGCGCGCACGACGGCATGGATCGCGGCGAAGATCGCCTCGGTGCCGCCGGCGGTGACCGTGACCTCGGCTGCCGGATCGATGCGCCAGCCGTGCCGGCGCGCCGCGCCCTGCGCGATCGCCTCGCAGAGCGCGGGCAGTCCAGCCATCGGCGCGTACTGGTTGTGGCCCGCGCCGAGGTGATGCGCGACGAGCTCGCGCAGCCGCGCCGGCGGGTCGAAGTCGGGGAAGCCCTGACCGAGGTTGATCGCGCCCGTCTCGGCGGCGAGGCGCGACATCACGGTGAAGATCGTGGTCCCGACGCGCGGCAGCTTGGAGGCCGGCATCACTCGTTGGTGGCGATGGCGCGCTGCAGGTCCAGCTCGCGCCGCTTCTGCTGGCGTTGCATCCAGATGCCGAAGAGCGCCGTGAACGTCGCGACCACGAGCACGAGGATGGTCGCAAGCGCGTTGATGTCGGGGCTGACGCCGAGGCGCATCTTGGAGAAGATCACGACCGGCAGCGTGCTGGAACCCGGGCCGGTCACGAAACTCGTGATCACGAGGTCGTCCCAGGAGAGCGTGAAGGCGAGCAGCCATCCGGCGCAGATGGCCGGCAGGATGATCGGCATCGTGATCAGGAAGAACACCTTGGCCGGCCGCGCGCCGAGGTCCATCGCCGCTTCCTCCAGCGACTCGTCCAGCGTCGCCAATCGCGACTGCACCACGACCGTGACGTAGGCCATCGAGAACGTCATGTGTGCAATGGTGATCGTGGTGATGCCGCGCCCTTCCGGCCAGCCGAGCAGCTGCTCCATCGCCACGAACAGCAGCAGCAGGGACAGGCCCGTGATGACTTCCGGCATGACGAGCGGTGCGGTCGCAAGCCCGGTGAGCAGCGGCCGGCCGCGGAACTTTCCGAATCGCGCGAGGGCGAGGCCGGTGATCGTGCCGAGGACGGTGGCGCCGGTCGCGTTCATCGCCGCGATCTTGAACGAGAGCCACGCGGCGCCGAGCACCTGCTCGTTGCGCATCAGCTCCCCGTACCAGCGGGTCGAGAAGCCGCCCCAGACCGTCACGAGGCGCGACTCGTTGAACGAGAACACGACCATCAGGACGATCGGCAGGTACAGGAACAGGAAGCCCGCGACCATCATGACGGTGACGAAGCGCGAGCGGTTCACCGGTGCGCCCCGAGTTGCTGGCCCTGCGAGCGCTGGTAGATCATGATCGGGATCACCAGCACGAACAGCATCACGATCGCGACCGCGCTCGCGACCGGCCAGTCGCGGTTGTTGAAGAACTCCTCCCACAGGACACGGCCGATCATGAGCGCGTCCGGCCCGCCGAGCAGCGCCGGGATCACGAACTCGCCGACCGCCGGGATGAAGACCAGCATGCACCCAGCGATGATGCCGGCCTTGGTGAGTGGCACCGTGATACGGAAAAAGGCCTTGACCGGCCGGCAGCCGAGGTCGGCCGCGGCCTCGAGCAGCGAGTTGTCGAGTTTCTCGACCGCCGTGTAGAGCGGCAGCACCATGAACGGCAGGTAGGAGTACACGATGCCGATGTACATGGCGAAGTTCGTCTGCAGCATGACGATCGGCTCGTCGATGATGCCGAGCGCCATCAGCAGGTTGTTGATCACGCCGTTGTTCTTGAGGATGCCGATCCAGGCGTAGACGCGCAGCAGGAACGAGGTCCAGAACGGCAGCATCACGAGCAGCAGCAGCAGGTTGCGCCAGCCCGCCGGGCTGCGGGCGATGCCGTATGCCATCGGGTAGCCGATCAGCAGGCAGATGAAGGTCGAGATCGCGGCCGTCGAGATCGAGTTCAGGAATGACTTCCAGTAGAGCGAGTCCTGGAGCAGGAACGCGTAATTCTCGAAGTTGATCCGCAGGGCCACCGCGTTCTCCGAGATCCAGGTGACCAGCGGCTCGTAGGGCGGCATCGCGAGGCGGATCTCGGACACCGAGATCTTGAGCACGATGAGGAACGGCACCAGGAAGAACAGCAGCAGCCACAGGTACGGCACCGCTGTCACCAGCGTCCGCCCCGAGTAGCCGCGCGCGCTCAGCTCCGCCGATGCCCAGCTCCAGGGGCCGTGTGCGCGGATCCAGGCCAGCAACTCGCCCAGCAGGAAGGGCTTTCCGCGCCGCCCGCCACCCTGCAGCGGGCTCACTGCGTGACCACCACCGGGCTGGAGGAATCCCAGGACAGCCAGACGCGGTCGTCCCAGCGGATCCGGTCGCCGGTGCCCTGGCGCTGCGTGTTCGGCAGCGTGACCCGCATCTGCCGGCCGCTCGCCAGCTTCACCAGGAAGATCGACTGGTCGCCGCGGTAGGCGACCTCCGCGACGACGCCCTCGACGCGGTTGTCGCCGTTGCCCTCGGGACGCTCGCGCGAGAGCAGGATCTTCTCCGGCCGCAGCGCCACCCACACGATCGCGTCGGGCGCCGCGCTGACGCCATGGCCGACGTGGAAGTTCCCGCCGAGCTCGTCCGAGGCGACGCGCACGTAGTCCGGCTCGTCCTCGACGATCCGGCCCTCGAACAGGTTCACGGACCCGATGAAGTCGGCCACGAAGCGCGAGCCCGGATACTCGTAGATGTCGGTCGGCGTGCCGATCTGCACGATCTCGCCGTGGTTCATGACGCCGATGCGGCTCGCGAGCGTCATCGCTTCCTCCTGGTCGTGGGTCACGACCACGAAGGTGACGCCGAGCTTGTCCTGGATGTTCAGCAGCTCGAACTGCGTGTGCTCGCGCAGCTTCTTGTCGAGCGCGGCGAGCGGCTCGTCGAGCAGCAGGAGCTTCGGGCGCTTGATGAGCGCGCGCGCAAGCGCGATCCTCTGGCGCTGGCCGCCGGAGAGCTGGTGCGGCATGCGCTTGCCGAACGATTCCATGCGCACCAGCTTCAGGATGTCCGCGACGCGGTCGTCGATCTCGCTGGCCGACACCTTGTCCTGCCGGAGGCCGAACGCGACGTTTTTCTGCACGCTCATGTGGGGGAAGAGCGCGTAGGACTGGAACATCATGTTGACGGGCCGCTCGTAGGGCGGAGTCCCGGTCACGTCCGCGCCGTCGATCCAGATCCGCCCCTCGGTCGGGCGCTCGAAGCCCGCCATCATGCGCAGCAGCGTCGTCTTGCCCGAACCGGAACCGCCGAGCAGGCAGAAGATCTCGCCGCGGTAGATGTTGAGGGTGACGTCGTCGACGGCGACGAAGTCGCCGAACTTCTTGGTCAGCTTCTCCAGCCGGACATAGGGCTGTGCGCCCGGGTCTTTCCAGGGCTCGTTCTTCTGGTCGGGTCGCGGACTGGCCATGGTCCCCCTCTCCCCGCGCAGTCTACTGGCCCGTCTTGATGCGAGTCCACGCGCGGCTCGCCGCGCGTATGTATTCCGGCGACTCGGCCGTGTCCGGAGGCAGCGCTCGCAGGACTTCTTCCGGCGGATAGACGGCCGGGTCGTCCCGCACGCGCGGCTCGAGGAATTCGAGGGACGCGAGGTTGCCGTTCGCGTAGCCGATCTTGTTGCTGATCTTCGCGATGACCTCGGGCTCCATCAGGTAGTTCAGGAAGGCGTGGGCGTTGTCCGGATGCGGCGCATCCGCCGGGATTGCCACGGCGTCGAACCAGAGGAACGCCCCTTCCTTCGGGATCGTGTAGCGGATCTCGACGGGCGAAGCCGCGGCGGCCCCGCGGTCGCGCGCCTGGAGGATGTAGCCGTTCCAGCTGAAGGCGACGCAGACTTCGCCGCTCGCGAGGTCGTTGGGGAGCTGCGAGGTGTTGAAGTACCGGTAGTACGGCCGCACGCGCTGGAGCAGCGCTTCCGCGGCGGCGAGGTCGGACAGATCCTGGCTGTTGGGGTCGAGCCCGAGGTAGATGCGGGCCGCCATCAGCGTGTCCTCGGGCACGTCGATCATCGCGATGCCGCACTTCGCGAGTTTCGAGGCCATCGCGGGGTCGAAGATGGCGCCCCAGGTGTCGATCCGGCCGGTCCCGAGCACCTTCTCGACCATGGCGGGGTTGTAGCCGATCCCCGCGGTGCCCCACATGTACGGTATGGCGTGCAGGTTGCCGGGGTCGTTCTGCGCGACGCGCTCCATCGCGAACGGGTCCATGTTCACGAGGTTCGGCAGCTTCGACTTGTCGAGCCGGCCGATCGCGCCGGCGCCGATCTGCCGCGCCAGCGGGACGCCCGATGGGAACACGACGTCGTAGCCGCTGCGGCCCGTCAGCATCTTGGTTTCGAGGAGCTCGTTCGAGTCATAGGTGTCGTACGCGACCCGGATGCCGGTCCGTGCCTCGAAGTCGGAGATCGTGGTCGGGCCGACGTAATCGACCCAGTTATAGACGTGGAGTACCTTTTCTTCGGCGTCGCCGGCCTTCGGGTTGCCCTCGCCGCCGCACGCGGCGAGGAGGCCCAGCGCCGCCGCCGCGATCCCGCTGGAGGGGCGCAAGGCCACCCGTTACTGGCCGCTGCGGATCCGGGTCCAGGCGCGGTTGAGGTCCCGGCTGAATTCCTGCGACTCCACGAGGTCGGGATGCAGGCGCGCTCGCACCTCGGGACCCGGGTAGATGTTCGGGTCGTTGCGGATCGATTCGTCCACGAACGGCAGCGAGGCCAGGTTGCCGTTCGCGAAGCGAACCTTGTTGGTGACCTTCGCGATGACCTCGGGCTCCATCAGGTAGTCGAGGAACGCATGCGCGTTGTCCGGGTGCGGCGCATCGGCCGGGATCGCCAGCATGTCGAAGTAGTTGATCGCCCCTTCCTTCGGGATCGCGTACTTCACGACGACCGGCTTCGCCGCCGCCGCACCGCGGTCACGGGCCTGCAGCACGTCACCGCTCCAGCCGAGCGCGAGGCAGATCTCGCCGGCCGCGAGGTCGTTTATGTACGAGGACGAATGGAAGTAGCGGATGTACGGTCGCACCTTCGTGAGCGTCTCCTCGACGACCTTGAGGTCTTCCGGCTTCTCGCTGTTCGGGTCGCGGCCCTTGTAGATGGCGACCGAACCGAAGACATCGGTGGGCGCGTCCAGGATCGCGATCCCGCACTTGGCGAGCCTCGAAGCGTTCTCCGGCTCGAGCAGGATCGCCCAGCTGTCTATCGTGTCCGTCCCGAGCGCGCGCTTGACCAGCTCCGGGTTGTAGCCGAGGCCGATCGTGCCCCACAGGTAGGTGATCGAATACCGGTTGCCCGGGTCGTGGGCGGCGACCCGCTGCGTGAGGTCCGGGTCCATGTGCTTGAGGTTCGGCAGCTTCGACCGGTCGAGAGGCAGGAACACGCCCGCCTTGATCTGGCGCTCGAGGAACGGCGCGGTCGGGACCACGATGTCGTAGCCGGAGCGGCCCGAGAGCAGTTTGGTCTCCAGCACCTCGTTCGAGTCGAACACGTCGTAGGTGACCTTGATGCCCGTCTTCTTCTCGAAGTCCGCGATCGTGGTGTCGCCGATGTAGTCCGACCAGTTGAGGACGTTGACGGATCTCTCTTCCGGCGCCGCGGCCTCGGCAGCCGTTTCGGCCTCGGGCTTCCCGCCGCAGGCGACCATCGCAAGTAACGCGGCCACGACGGGCCAGGCTCGAAACGCGCGCTGCATGTGCTTCCCCTTGTTCAGGCGACGCCGATGTCTTTCGCCGTCAGGTCGAGGCATCGGCGGGCTTTCTCGATCAGCTCGTCCACGTTGGCCTTCGTCATCACGAGCGGCGGCGCCATGATCATCGTGTCGCGCACCGCGCGCATGATCAGCCCGTTCTTGAAGCAGTGGTCGCGGCAGATGAGGCCGACCGCGCCGCGGTCGCGGAAGAAGGTGCGGCTCGCCTTGTGCGCGACGAGTTCGATCGCGCCCAGCATGCCGACGCCCCGCACCTCACCGACGATCCTGTGTTCGGCCAGCTCGCGGATCCGCTTCTGCATGTACGGCCCGATCTCGTCGCGCGCGCGCTCCACGATCTTCTCGCGGCGAATGATGTTGAGGTTCTCGATCGCGACCGCGCAGCACACCGGGTGGCCGGACCAGGTGAATCCGTGGGCGAACTCGCCGCCCTTCTCGATGAGGACGTCGGCCACCTTGTCAGAGACCATCGCGCCGCCGAGCGGCTGGTAGCCGGAGGTGATGCCCTTCGCGATCGTCATGAAGTCGGGCTCGATGCCGAAAGTCTCGGAGCCGAACCACTGGCCCGTGCGCCCGAAGCCGCAGATCACCTCGTCGGCGATCAGCAGGATCCCGTACTCGCGGCAGATGCGCTGGATCTCCGGCCAGTAGGTCGACGGCGGGATGATCACGCCGCCCGCACCCTGCACCGGCTCGCCGATGAAGGCCGCGATGCGCTCCGGACCCATCTCCTCGATCTTCTCCGCGAGGCGGCGCGCGGCCCGCAGGCCGTATTCCTCCGGCGACAGGTCGATGCCGTTCTCGTACCAGTACGGCTGCTCGATGTGGACGATGTCGGGAATCGGCAGTCCTCCCTGGGCATGCATGGCCGCCATGCCGCTGAGGCTCCCGCCGCCCATCGTGCTGCCGTGGTAGGCGTTGATGCGGCTGATCAGGACCTTGCGCTTCGGCTGGCCCATCAGGTCCCAGTAGCGGCGCGTCATCCGGATGATCGTGTCGTTCGCCTCGGAGCCCGACTGCGTGAAGAACACGCGGTGGAACTGCTTCGGCGTCAGCTCGTCGAGCAGCTGCGCCAGCTCGATCGCGGGCGGGTTGGCGCTCTTGAAGAAGCTGTTGTAGTACGGCAGCTCGCGCATCTGCTTCGCGGCGACGTCGGCGAGCTCGCCGCGGCCGTAGCCGATGTTGACGCACCAGAGCCCGGACATCGCATCCAGGATCTGCTGGCCCTCGGAATCGAACAGATGCACGCCCTCGGCATGCGTGATGACGCGCGAGCCCTCCGCGGCGAGCGCGCGGAAGTCCGTGAACGGATGCATGTAGTGGCGGGCGTCGAGTTCCTGCCAGTCGCGCGTCGCTCGTCCCGTGATCTTCGGCTTCGCGCTCATGGTGTTCCCCTTCGCCCTCAGACGTTCAGCAGCAGGTGTTCCCGTTCCCACGAGCTGATCACCCGCGAGAACGTGTCGAATTCGTTTTCCTTGACGGCACAGTATGCCGCAACGAAGCGCTCGCCGAATATCTCGACCAGCGTCTTGCTGCCGCGCAGCAGCGACAGGGCGTCGGCGAGCGTCATCGGCAGCGCGAACGGCAGGTCGTAGGCGGAGCCGGTGATCGGCGCCGTGGGCTTCAGGCCCTCGATCATGCCGAGGTAGCCGCAGGCGAGCGACGCCGCGATCGCGAGGTACGGGTTCGCATCCGCGCCGCCCAATCGGTTCTCGACGCGCCGGCTCTGCGCGTCCGACAGCGGCACGCGCAGGCCGGCGGTGCGGTTGTCGAAGCCCCATTGCACGTTGATCGGCGCAGAGTCGCCGCGCCGGATGCGCCGGTAGCTGTTGACGTTGGGCGCGAACAGCGACATCGCCGGCGGCAGGTACTTCTGCAGTCCCGCGATGAAGGACTCGAACAGCGCCGACGGCTTGCCCTCGGCGTCGCCGAAGATGTTCTCGCCCGTCTTCGCGTCCACGATGCTCTGGTGGATGTGCATCGCGCTGCCCGGCTCGCCCGCGAGCGGCTTCGCCATGAACGTCGCGTACATCTTGTGCCGCAGCGCCGCTTCGCGCGCCGTGCGCTTGAACAGGAACGCCTGGTCGGCGAGGTCGAGCGCGTCGCCGTGGTTCAGGTTGATCTCCATCTGCGCGGCGCCGGCCTCGTGGATCAGCGTGTCGATGTCGAGGTCCTGCGCCTCGCAGAAAGCGTAGATGTCGTCGAACAGCGGGTCGAACTCGTTCACCGCCGCGATGCTGTAGGCCTGGCGCCCGATCTCGGGCCGACCCGAGCGGCCGACCGGGGGCTTCAGCGGATAGTCCGGGTCGGTGTTGGGCTCGACCAGGAAGAACTCGAGTTCCGGTGCCACCACCGGGCGCCAGCCCTTGGCGGTGTACAGGTCCAGCACGCGCTGCAGCACGTAACGCGGCGCCATCGGCACCGGCCGGCCGTCACCGTAGTGGCAGTCGTGTATCACCTGCGCGGTCGGTTCCGCCGCCCAGGGCACGACGCGCGCGGTCTTTGGATCGCCCGTCAGCTCGATGTCGATCTCGGACGGGTGGATCGAGCTGTCATCCTCCGGGTACTCACCGGTGACCGTCTGCAGGAAGATGGATTCCGGCAGCCGCATGCCCTCGTCTTCGGCATATCGTTCCGCGGGCATGACCTTGCCGCGCGCGACGCCCGCCATGTCCGGGACGATCGCCTCGACCTCGGTGATGCTGTGGTCTTTCAGGAACTGCTTGATCTGGCTCATCGGGATCGCCTGCTCGCGTGATCGCGCCCGGCCTGGCCGAAAGCGGCGAACAGCGCGCGTGAAAACGGGTTTTCCATCACCTTCCACTCGGGATGCCACTGCACCGCGAGCGCGAAGCTCTTTGCGCCGTCGATGCGGAAGGCCTCGACCACGCCGTCCTCGGCGGTGGCCTCGGTGACCAGCCGCGGCGAGAGGCGCTCGACGCCCTGCGAGTGCAGCGAATTCACCTTGGCGCGGCGCGCGCCCGTGATCTTGTGCAGCACGCCGCCTTCCACCAGCTCGATCTCGTGTACCGGCTCGTACTGCTTTTCCATCGGCAGGGTGGTGTCCTCGCGGTGGTCGAGGTTGCCGGGGATCTCCTGGAGCCGCTGGGTCAGCGAACCGCCGAGCGCGACGTTGATCTCCTGGAAGCCGCGGCAGATGCCGAGGATCGGCACGCCCTGGTCCACGGCGCCATTGATCATGGGCAGGGTGGTCGCATCGCGCTCCGGGTCGTGCAGGGTCCCCGGCGCCGACTGCGGGCCGCTGTAACGGTGCGGCTCGACGTTCGAGGGGCTGCCCGTGAAGAGGATCCCGTCGAACGATGCCAGCGATTCGCGGAGGTACAGTTCGCCGAGGGCCGGCACCAGCACCGGCACGGCGTCGGCTGCCTGCGCAACGGCATTGATGTACTTCTCGCCGACGCAGTGGAACCAGTGCGAGTTCAAAAGGCGGCGATCGGCCGGGATTCCGATGATCGGCTTTCGCATGTGCATCTGTTAATTATTTTGAACGGCCGCCGGTATGGAGGCCAGTTCGACGGGATCCATTGTCGCACAAAGGCGGGGTGTAGCGCCCAGCGGGATCCGGGGCCTGGGGACGTTCTGTCAGCCCGCAAGGGGGTATTTTGCGCCCATTATGTTGCGGTGCATGAACCTTGCCCGGGCACCGGGGGGCTGGGTATCCTGCCTCGCGGCCATTCCGGCTCGCGATACAAGATCTTAAACGGCCGGTGACAAATGGCCCTGGTCCGCGACGAGTATTCGAATGCCGAGGCCTTCCTCGCGGCGCGTCCCGCGGTGCGGGTCGTCGACCTCCTGCTGCCCGACCTGTGCGGCGTGCTGCGCGGCAAGCGCATCGACCGGGCGGACGTCGCGGGCATCTACCAGCGTGGCATGTTCCTGCCCGGCTCGATGTTCGCCCTCGACGTCCTCGGCGGCACGATCCAGACGACCGGCCTCGGGTTTGACGAGGGCGACGCCGACCGCGCCTGCGTCCCGATTCCGAAGACCCTGTTCCCGGCCCCATGGATGGGCCCGAGCGTCGCGCAGCTGCAGGTGCAGATGCTCGACCACGATGGCGGGCCATTCTACGGCGACCCGCGCAGCGTCCTCGGCGCGGTGCTCGACCGATATGCCGCACGCGGCTGGACGCCGGTCATCGCGGTCGAGCTCGAGTTCTACCTCGTCGACGTCGAGCGCACGGCCGCCGGCCATGCCCAGCCGCCACGCTCGCGCTACACCGGCCGGCGCGAGACGCGCACGCAGGTCAACTCGATGGCGGACCTCGAGTCGGTGTCCGACATCCTCTCGGAGATCGCGTCCACCTGCGAGGCGCAGGGCGTGCCGACCGGTGCCGCGCTCGCCGAGTGCGGACCCAACCAGTGGGAAGTGAACCTGCGCCACGTCGCCGACGCGCGCGAGGCCTGCGACCAGGCGATCCGCTTCAAGCGCATCGTCAAGGGCGTCGCGCACCGGAACGGCGTCGAGGCGACCTTCATGGCGAAACCCTACGCCGACGCGCCCGGCAGCGGCATGCACCTGCATGTCAGCGTGCTCGACCGCGCCGGCGAAAACGTGTTCGGCTCCGACGACGCGCTCGGCAACGACCTGCTGAAGCAGGCGGCCGCCGGGCTGGTCGAGACCATGGCCGACGGCATGGCGATATTCGCGCCGAATGCGAACAGCTACCGGCGCCTCCGGCCCGAGCTGTACGTGCCGATGAACGCGACCTGGGGCTACAACAACCGCGGGGTCGCGGTGCGCGTGCCGGTTTCCGGCGCGGCGGACCGCCGCGTCGAGCACCGCGTCGCCGGCGCGGATGCCAATCCCTACCTCATCGCCGCCACGGTGCTCGCCGGCATGCTCCATGGCATCGAGAAGCAACGCGCGCCGCCGCCCCCGCTGGTCGGCAACGCTTATACGCAGCGGCTCACGGCGCCGCGCCTCCCGGCGGACTGGCCCAGCGCGCTCGACCGGTTCGGCGCGAGCCCGTTCCTGCGCGAGTACCTCGGCGAGCGTTTCGTGACGCTGTACGAGCTGACGCGCCGCGGCGAGATGCAGCAGTTCAATTCGCGGCTGACTGCGCTCGACTACGAGTGGTACCTGGAGCAGGTATGAGCCTCAAGCCTGCCGACAGCTGGTACGAGGCGACTGCGCGCCGCGATGCGCCGCTGCCGGCGCTCGCGGGCGACGTCGACGCGGACGTCTGCGTCGTCGGCGCCGGCCTCTCCGGCTGCTCGACCGCGCTGCACCTCGCGCAGCGCGGTTTCAAGGTCGTGGTTCTGGAGGCCGATCGGATCGGCTACGGCGCCTCAGGCCGCTCCGGCGGCCAGATCATCCCGGGCTGGGCCGGCGGCATGGACAAGATCGCCACGCAGCTCGGCAAGGACGATGCGAAGCGCATCTGGGACTTCAGCATCGAGGGCATCGACCTGACGCGCGAACTGATCGAGCGCAACCGGATCGATTGCGACCTCGCCTGGGGACACATGCATGTCGCGCTGAAGCCCCGCCAGCGTGAGGAGCTGCTCGCCATGCAGCGCGAGCAGGAGGGGGCTTTCGGCTATCGCAAGCTACGCTTCATGGAGCGCGAGGAGACCGCAACCTGGATCGCGAGCCAGCGCTATGTCGCCGGGCTCCTCGATTCCGGCGCCGGCCACCTGCATCCGTTGCGCTATACGATCGGCGTCGGCAAGGCCGCGATCGCCGCAGGCGCGCGGATCCACGAGCACAGCGCGGTCACGGACATCGCATACGGCCCGACGGTCACGGTCAAGACGGCGAAGGGCAGCGTCCGCGCGAAGTTCGTCGCCCTCTGCGCGAACGTCGCGCACGTCGAACTTTCCGACCGCCTGGCGCGAAAGCTCATCGGCGTCGCCTCCTACATCGTCGCGACCCGGCCGCTCGGCGAGCAGCGTGCAAGCGCCCTGCTCCGCGACAACATCGCGGTCGCCGACCTCAACTGGATCATCGACTACTACCGCCGCTCGGCCGACCATCGCCTGCTCTTCGGGGGACGCGTCAGCTATTCGGGAATCGACCCGCTCGGCACCGCGCGCGCGACGCGCCAGCGCATGGTGAAGGTCTTCCCGCAACTCGCCGACGTCGAGATCGAATACGCCTGGGGCGGGATGATCGACATCACGATGAGCCGCCTGCCGAACTTCGGCCGGCTCGAGCCGAACGTGTACTACCTCCAGGGCTACTCGGGGCATGGCATGGTCGCGACGACGATCGCGGGGAAGATCGCTGCCGAGGCGATCGCCGGCCAGGCCGAGCGCTTCGACGTGTTCGCGCGGCTCAAGCATCACGACTTCCCGGGCGGCAACCTCTTCCGTCGTCCCACCCTCGTGATGGCCATGACCTGGTTCAGGCTCCGGGACCTCTTGCCCTGAGCCGCCGCCTGCCGTGCGCGGTGTGCGGCTTTCAGGCGCAGGTAGGTCTTGTCGCTGCGCGCCTGCCTCCATTTGGCCAGAAAAACCTGGGCCGACCTGGCCTTGGCGGCATCCGGCCGCACCGGCAACGGGCTGCGCGTTCCCGGCCGGTACTTGCGTCCGGAGCGATGGTTCGCATAGCGCCGCGCGCGCGTGAATCCCATCTGCAGGAATTTCCGCGCCATGTCCATCCCGACGAAATCCCGCTGCTTACGGTACTGCAGGAACATCCGGTAGATCCTCGCGGCCGACTTGCGCGCGAGCGCGGGCGTCCGGAATTCCCAATGCGGCAGGATTTCGCTCTTGTATGGCTCGGCGATGAGCACGCCCTGCTCGCCGCGGCCTATGTCATATCGCTCGGGGTGCTCCCGGAAGTTGATCCGGGCATATTTGCGGGCGTACTCAGACGCCATGGGCGAACTTGCGGTCGGGCCGGAAGTCCCTGAGCGCACCGGCGAGCTGGCCCCCGACGATTTCCTCGGCGACCAGCTCGCCGACGATCGGCGCGAGCGTGACACCGCTGTGCGTGATCGCGAGATAAACGTGCGGCCTCGCCGGCGAGGCGCCGAGCACGGGATAGCCGTCGAGCGGCATCGGACGCCAGCAGATCCGGGCGCCCTCGAACTGCGCGCTCGTGAAGCCCGGCACGTAGCGCTGGGCGGCGGCGCGCATCCGCTCGGCGTGCTCGAGCGCGATTTCGCGCGCCGGGAAGTCATGCGGACGTGCTTGCAGGCGAATCGTGTGCGCCTCATCCGGTGGCGGGCCCGCCTCCTCTCCCAGCACGATCCTGCCGTCATCGCGCTGGTGAACGTGGACGCCCGGCATCCACAGCACGCGCTGGACCAGCCTCGGCATGGGCGTCGTCACGGCGGTCGCGCCGGGTGCATCGCGCAGCGGGACGTCCCAGTCCGCAAAGCGTTTGCCAGCATCCACCGCAGCGCCCGTTGCCAGAACGAGCCAGTCGGCCGGGATCTCGCCGCAGCTGGTGCGCACGCACTTCAGCTTGCCCCCCGACATCTCGACGCCGGTCAGTTCGCAGGGATGCACGATCCGCGCGCCCGACGCGGCCGCTGCGGACAGGAACGCGTGCGTGGCGGCGACCGGGTCGGTCGCGCCGTCGTTTTCGGAGAACACGATTTGGCGGAGCCCGGTGAAATCCACGCCCGGTTCCAGCTCCGCGAGCTCGGCACGATCGGCGACGCGGGTTCTCTCGCCCCAGTCCCGCTGTTCCGCCACGCGCCGGGCGAGCTCGGCCTCGAGTAACGCGTCGGCGTTGCCTTCGAGCGAACCGCCCCAGCGAACGGGCAGATTCAACAGCGGCTGGAGCGACCTCCAGCGCTGCACGCCCGCTTGGTTGAGCCGGTGGTACGGCTGCGGCTGCTTGGACCAGGTGGCGTTGATCCAGGCGAACGAGCCGCGGCTCGCGTGCGTCGCCGGGCCGTCACGATCGATCACCGAGACGGCGGCGCCCGCCTTCGCGAGATGGAAGGCGATCGATGCGCCGACGATGCCGGCGCCCGCGACTACGACCCGGGGACCCGCGGCAGCGCGCGCCTCGCGAGCAAACGCAGAAGCCCCCAGTAGTTGCAGGAAGCGGCGCCGGTCCACCCGGAATGCCCTCTCAGGACCGCTCATAGGCCTGGCGCTCGAACCAGTTGTCGCGGTAACAGCGCCGGCCGCAGGCGAGCTGCCACAGGCTGGAAGCGACATACGCCGGCAGGAACAGCGGCCCCCATTGCTCGTACTGGCGCACGTGCACGTGCTCGTGCGCGCGCGACTCGTCGAGCGCCGCGGCGTCGATGCCGAGGATGACGTGACCGAGCGTGATCGCGCGCCAGGGCAGTGCGATCCGCTTCGGTCCGAAGAACGTGCCGACGAGACCACCCGCCACCTCGAGCACGCCGTCAACGCGCCGTGTGCTCGCGCCGAGCAGGATCATGGTCCCGCCGATCACGAGGCCGATGAGGCTGTTGGGGCTGGCCCAGGCGTAGCCGAGGAGCTTGCGCGCCATCGGCTACTCGAGGATCGCGCGGATCTTGCCGGCTATCGCGAGGCCGAGCCGCCGATGAGCCTCCGCGCTCAGATGCAAACCGTCGACGCCGTCCGCCGGCGTGATGCGGCCTGCGTCGAGGAATTCCGCGCCGGCGGCTTGCGCGACGGCTGCGTAGACGCCGGCCAATTGCCGCGACTTCTCGACGCCGTTCGCGAAGGCCGGCGCCGGAAACCGCTCCGTCCCGGTCACCGGAGGCGGCGCGACGACCAGGACCTTGGGCGCCGGATATTCGGTCCACACGGCGCGATCCTGCGCCTGCGCGATGCCGACCAGCTTGCGGATCCCCGTGGCGATTTCCTCAGGCGTGCGATCGAAGGCCGTCTTCATGTCGTTCGTGCCGAGCATGATGACGACGAGGTCGAGCGGCAGGTGCGAGGCAATGGCCGCGGGCAGGTACGCACTGCCGTCAAGACCCGCGCCGCCCAACTCCGGCAGCGAAGGGTCCGCGAGGTCCGCGGTGCGCCCGTTCAGCGCTTCCTCGACGATCGCATAGCCGTCGCCCAGCGCGAGCTGCGCGACTCCTGTCCAGCGCTCGCCGGCGGCGTAGCGGGTGGTTGGAAATCCGCGCTCCACCGGTATCCAGCCCCAGGTATTGGAATCGCCGAAGGCCAGGACCCGCTTCTTCGCCCCGTCGGCCGGCACGCGCCGGAAACGCAGGTCCCAGACGCGATCCTGCACCACGCTGAACTCGCTCACGCGATCACCCGCGCGCCGGAATACGATCGTGCCAAGCTCGCTGTCGAAGGCATCGGCGTACAACGGCGTCAAGGGATAACGGCGATCCGGGCGGCCCGTGAGCGCGAGTGTGTCGCCCTGGACGCGAACCGAGTACGCCGCCTCGGCCTCTTCGCTGGCAAAGTCGCCGGCGTACTGTGCCAGCTCCAGGGCGGTTGGCCGCGCTTCCTGCACGCGCCGGATCGGGAAGTCCGAGCCGCTCCCGTCGTCCAAGTTTCCGCTGCCGGACGGCGAGATTTCGATGGCGAGCTGGTCGCCATCGGTCAATCGCCGCGACGAGACGGCGATGAGCGCCGTGTCGTCGCCGATCCGAAGGGCGCCGCCGTCGCGCGCGATCCGGAAGGTGTCGCCGCGAGCTTCGTTCACGTACAGGCCCGTGAACGCCTCGAGTTCCGCGGCGGACAACCGCGCCGGCTTCGGCGGCGCAAGCGGCCGGGTCGCATCGTCGAGGTAGAGATCGGCGACGGCGTGCAGTGCCTGCCGCGGCATGCTGTCGCCGGCGTTGCACAGGACGGCCACCGACAGGTGATTCTCCGGGAACCTCGAAAGGTAGGCGCGATAGCTGCCGGTCGTGCCGCTGTGCCTGACCTCGGCGAGGCCCCGGTAGCTCGCGAGCGCAAGGCCGTAGGCATAGCCGGTCTCGCGGCCGCTGCCGAGGATGCCAGAGGTCTGCATGAGGTGGATGAACCCGGCGTCGCCGACTTTCGGCGTCACGAAATTCTCGTTCCAGCGCAACAGGTCGCCCACGGTCGTGAGCAGGCCCCCGTTGCCGTGGACATTCTCGAACGGCATGTCCTGCGTGTAGCGTCCGTCGGAGCGGGCGTACGCAACCGCGCGGTCCCTCACGACGCGGGTGAAGTCATCGCGCCAGGACGTGCGCGTCATGCCGAGCGGCTCGAAAATGCGCTTGCGGGTGAAGTCGGCGAACGGCTCGCCGGCGACGCGCGACACCAGGACGGCCGAGAGGTTGTACCCGGAATTGCTGTAGGACCAGCGCGTGCCGGGCGCGAAATTGAGGCGCCGCTGCCGGGCTCAGGACGTCGAGCACGTGGGCATGCGTGTAGACGCGCGTGCCGCGCGGCCAGCCGGCGATCCACTCGATGCTGCCCCAGTCCCGCAGCCCGCTGGTGTGATGCAGCATCTGCCGGATCGTGACCGGCGCGGCGTAATCCGGCAGTTCCGGGATGTACTTCTGTATTGGGTCGTCGAGCGACAGCTTGCCGTCGCTTGCCAGCAGCAGGACGGCCGCCGCCGTGAACTGCTTCGAAACCGACCCTGCCTCGAAGATCGTGTCGGGACGGTTCGCCACGCCATGCTCGAGTTCGGCCATGCCATAGGCACGCTCGAGCAGGATGCGGCCGCCTTTCGACACGCCGACGGCGCAGCCGGGCGTCTCGGACGTCCACGCGGAGAACTGCGCATCGACCGCGGACTCCGGCACCGAGGGCGCAGCCCGGGCCCCGGCGGATGCAACCAGCGCGACGACCGTAACGATCAGGGCGGGGTTCAGGGTCCACAATGCGATGTACGTCGTCATTCTCCCAGCTTCGTTGCGATCGAATCATAGGGAAGGAACTTGCGTGCCGCCACGTCGAACGGAAAATCCCGACGGGCAGGTCGGGCAAGCGCTCGCGGGCGCGCGTTTCGAGGCCGAACCAGGACAGGCAGACCTCGCCTTCCTCCATCGGGCACATGCGATAAACCTCGTAGCCAATCGCGGTACATGCCGCGTTCAGGGTCAAATCGCGACACGAAGTAGTACGAATACCTCCCACTCGTACATACCATCGCGCGGGGCACGACATCCAGGTCGCGATACTCGGCGTGCAGCCAGTCGGTCATCGGCGTGTATCGCCCTAGCGCGCCGTGGCGATGACGCCTCGCGTCCCGGAATAGGTGATCCCCAGTGGCGGCAGGCCGAATTGCTCCGTCTGCTTCACGACCTGGTCGAGGATCCGGCGCGCCTCGGCCTCGTCCGACACGAGACGCGGAATCCCGCTCGTCATCAGGCGTTCGCCATAGCCGAGTTCCACGGGATGCAACACGACTTCCGAAAGTTCGTTTCCGCGGAAGCGGACTACGGCGATCACGCTCTGGAACGTGAACTGATTGGCGAACCACGTCGCGTTGAGCGGCGCGGTGAGGTCGTAGTCGGTCGCCTTGGCGGGCTCCTTCCAGGCCGCTTCCAGCATCTCGCGGTTGCGCCGGTACAGGTCCGCGGGCAGCTGTTCCTGCACGTCGCTCCAGAAGAAGTTTCCGAGCCCGTAGAAGATCGGGCGCTTGCCGCGCGACGGCGAGTCGTAGACTTCCATCGGCCCCAGGTTGTGGTTGCCCGTGGCGACGAACATGTCGGCGCCGGAGTCGATGGCGCCGCGCGCGAGCTCCTTCAGGAAGTTGGCCGCACCGCGCGGCGCATTCTCGTCGTTGCAGCCCGACGAGCATTCGTGCGCGTGGATGGCCGCGATGACGAAGTCGGCGTTCAGCTGGGCGGCGCGGATCGCGGCGTAGATCTCGGCGAGATCGCCCGGATCCATCGCGTGCTCGACCGAGTGCCGATCCCCCTGCCGGTAATTCGTGCCGAACAGCTGCCCCTCGCGCGGGACCTCCTTGCACCGCGTGCCATACAGCGAGCACTGTATCCGCGCGAAGGACTCGACCACGGAGCGCGGGACTTGGACCGTCTCCGTCACGTGCAGGGCACTGAGTCCCGGGCGGCCCGGCGCGGTCGCCGCGGGCGGCAGCGACTCGCTGGTCGGCCGGAACGTCGAGGCGAACGAAACGACCGCGACCCGCCCTTGCGGGCTCTCGAAGTAGGCCGGCGCACGCGCCATGCGATGCGAATCGCCCGCGCCGGCGTGCGGAATGCCGGCCTGGTCGAGCCACCTCGCCGTCTCGCGCATGCCTTCGAGTCCCCAGTCCTGGCTGTGGTTGTTCGCGCGCCCGACGATGTCGAATCCCATCGATCGCAGGTCGCCGGCAACGGCGGGCAGCGAGGCATTGGTCCAGTCGCCATCCCACGAGTACGGCGCACCCTCGAAGCTGCGCGGCTCGAAGATCGTGGTTTCGAGGTTGCCGAACGTGACGTCCGCGCCGCGAAGGATCTCGAGCACGGCGCTGAAGGGCGGCATGCGCCCGTCGTACTGCGACAGGGGCCGCGAGATGATCAGGTCGCCCACTGCGGCGGCCGAGAAACCGTCGGGCACGCTTGCATGAAGTTCGTTCTCGATGGACCGCCGGGATCGAGCCGGCCCGGGTCCTTCACGCCCGGGTCCGCCGGCCCGAAGCGGACGTCGTCGGCGAGCGTCTCGGGCGTAACGATGGAGATGGCGAGTGCCACGACAATCATCGTCCTATATGCGAGATGTTTCATTTTCTATCCGAGCAGCTTTGAGTCGTACGGGTACTTCGACAGCACGACGGGTCCGCCGGCGGACACCCAGACCTCGTCTTCGAGCTTGACGCCGTCCCGAGCGCCGACCTTGCCGGCGTAGCACTCGACGGCAAGCACCATGTTCTCCTGGAACTCGCCCTCGGGCATCTCCGTGTAGGGGTCGCCCGGCAGCGGGATATTCGGCGACTCGTCATCCACGCCGATGCCGTGCAGGATCACGCCATAGACCTGCTCCCGATAGGCCGGCGGCAACGACGGGCACTGAGCCACGAACTCGGAGAACGCGAGTCCCGGCCGGATCAGCTCCGAGCAGCCCCGCACGAAATCGTGTGCCACCTTGTAGGCCTCCTGCTGCGCGGCACTCGCCTTCTCGCCGCACAGGAAAGTGCGCGAGAAATCCGCCACGTAGCACTCCGGGCCGACCATGTCCGTGTCGATGGCGACGAGGTCGCCCGGCTCCACGCGCTTGCCGTCCGCCTCGTGAAGCCAGGGGTTCGTCTTGTGGCCGGACGACGATCAGGCGGGTGAAGCAATGCTCGCCGCCGAGCGCGAGCACGCGATGCCAGAAGATCGCGAGCAGCTCGTTCTCGGTGATCCCGGGACCGATCGCCGCCTCCATGTCGCGCAGCGCCGCATCGGCGATCGCGCAGGACTGCCGCATCAGCTCGACTTCGTCCGGCAGCTTGAGGATCCGCGCCGCCGACATGGCCCGGTCGGCGTCCGCGAGCTGAGTCCCAGCGCCTGCAAGGCTGCAAACCCGTTGTAGTCGAGCGTGTCGATGCCGATGCGTGCGCCGGCAAGCCCTTCGTTCCGCGAGCACGTCCCGCATCTGGCGCGCCCAGGCGGCCGCCTTCCCGGGCGAGTCCGCATCGGTCACGCGCGCCTGCCAGAACATGGATGGCCGCACGTCGGGCCAGAAGGCGCGCTGCCGGAATTCCGCCCCGCCGTACTCGAAGATGACCGGATCGCCCTCGACGGGAACGACGACGTAGTGCGCGATGTTGACGGCCGTCCACAGCGGCATGACGGCGACGCCGGTGCAGTAGCGGATGTTGACGATGTCGGTGAGGATGAGCGCCCCGAGGTCGTGTGCGCCCATGGCGCGCTGCACCTTGGCGAGTCGATCGCGCCGCAAGCGGGCCAGATCTACCACGGAATCCCCCTGCGACGATTATGATGGCGCACCGTACGGCCAGCAATGCGGAGCGGTGCTCATGAAACCGAGTGTGGTCCTGCTGTCGATTTCGGCTTTGCTGTGGAACGGGGTGACGGCTGCCGAACCGATTGCGCTCGTCGCGGACCGCGTGATCGACGGCGTCGGCAGCAGCGCGCGCACCGGCACCGTCGTCGTCGTCGACGGCGAGCGCATCGTCGCCCTCGGCGATCGCTCGCGCATTCCCGCCGGGGCCAAAGTGATCGAGCTTGCCGGGCAGACGCTGATGCCCGGCTTCATCAATTGCCACGAGCATCCGCTGATGTACGGCGACGATTACCAGAACGCCCACCTGCAGGCGTCCTCCGCGTACAAGGCACTGATGGCGTCTCGCGGCGCTGCAGCGGCAGCTGCTCGCGGGCTGGACGACGTCCGCGTGATGGGCGATGCGGACGTCTACTACGCGCAACCAGGACATCCGCAAGACGGATCGACTGCGGCGTGTTCATCGCGCCGCGCCTGACCGGCGCCGGGCACTACATCTCGATCACTGGCGGCGGCGGCGACATCAATTACTTCTCGCCGGAGCAGACGCGTGATCGCGGACGGACTGGTCGCCGACGGACCCGAGGAAATCCGCAAGGCCGTCCGCGAGGAGATCAAGTACGGCTCCGACTGGATCAAGCTGCTCGTCACGGGCGCCTACCAGTCGGTCGGCGACGATCCGCGCAACGTCGCGTTCAGCCCCGAGGAGCTCGCGCCGCCGTGTCGAAGAGGCCGAACCGGCACAATGTGCCGGTCGCCGCGCACGCACACGCCACGGACGGCATCAAGCAGGCCGTCGCCGCCGGCGTGCGCTCCATCGAGCATGGCACGTTCATCGATGACGAAGGCATCCAGATGATGGCGGCCAAGGGCACGTTCCTGGTGCCGACCATCTATCGTCGGCGACTACTACATGGAAGGCGACAAGCTGCGCGCGCAGGACAAGCAGGACGAGTACGCCACGCATCAGCGCGGCAGATTTCCTCGCCGCGGTCGGGCGCGCGCACAAGGCAGGGCGTCAAGGTCGCCGTCGGCGTGGACCTCGGCGGCTACATGACCGATCCGGTCGTGTTCGTGCGCGAGATGGCGGTCCTCGTCGAGGCCGGCTTCACGCCGATGGCAGGCGATCCAGGCCGGCACGCGGGTCGGCGCCGAGCTGCTGCGCTGGGACGATCGTCTCGGCACGCTCGAGGCGCGGCAAACTCGCCGACCTCGTCGCCGTGCCGGGCAATCCGCTCGACGACATGAAGGCGCTCGAGCGCGTGGAGTTCGTCATGGTCGGCGGCAAGGTGGCGAAAGCGCCGGGCGGTGCGCAGTCGCTCCGCGGCGCGCTGCAGGACTGACGCTTACCGCGGTTGAAACAAGGGGCCAGCATGCAGCCGACCGATATTGGCCAGCTACACTGGCTTGCGCCGACGTTTGCCGCACTCTTCGC
>CAVVJB010000005.1:0-34000 GCA_963748465.1 uncultured Gammaproteobacteria bacterium | reverse complement strand
CTAGGCACAATACGGTATGTGGCAGATTGTGGAGCACCCACGTACCGGCAAGCAGCTGGACTCAGTTCCACTTGAGATCCAGAAGCGCTATGAAAAGTGGAAGGACATTGCGAGGATTTCCGGTCCATTGGGCTTGAGGGCGATTCGCGGGTTTCGAGACGAGGCTCTTTCGGGAAAATGGCAAGGTCACCGCTCCTCCCGACTCAATTTGCAGTACCGCATCATTTATCGCGTGGTTGCATCACAGCTACTGTTCCAAGTGGTTGAAGTAACCCCACATGACTATCGGAGGCGCTGAGAATGAGTGAGTTCCGTCCCGCCAAGCGTCGCGTAAAGGTTTCAGTTGGCGACTCCGTGCGCATCGTTCGCGAGTTGCAGGAGCTCAGCCAGAATCAGCTCGCCAAGCTCACCGGCATTCCCCAGACCACGATCTCGGCGATTGAGAATGGTCGGGTTCGCTTGGGCGTCGAGAGGGCCAAGGTCCTCGCTCGAGCCTTGAAGTGCCACCCGGCTGTGCTCGTTTTCCCTGGCTGGGAATCAGAAGAGCAGTCAGCGGCGTAACTATGCATTGGAGCGTGGGGAAGTTCTTTGCGACTGGTTCCAAGGCTGGTATCCAGGCCGCTCAGGCCGAGCGCCTGGTGTTGATTCTGGCGGCCCTGAATGCGGCAACGGCCGCAAGCGACATGGGCCTTCCTGGCCTCAGGCTGCATCCATTGAAAGGCGGTCGGAGCGGTACTTGGTCGGTGAGCGTCAGCGGGAACTGGCGCATTACGTTCAGATTCGAAGGCAAGGACGCTACGGACGTCGACTACGAGGATTATCACTGAGGTAGTTTATGAGGATGCACAACCCTCCCCACCCCGGCGAGATCATCCGCAAGCTCTGTCTCGAGCCGCTGGATCTCTCGGTCACGGATGCAGCTGCCGCTTTGGGCATCAGCCGCAAGACGTTGTCGGCTCTGCTCAACGGCCGTGCCGGCATCAGTCCGGAGATGGCAGTGCGGCTATCGATCGCTTTTGGCACCAGTTCCGAGAGCTGGATGAACCAGCAGACGCAGTACGACCTGTGGCATGCGGAAAAGCGCCGCAAGGAACTGCGGGTCTCTCGCGTAGCTGCCTGACAAGACACCTAACTATGCGATGCAGCGGTCGTCGCGCGTCGCCGCTGATCGCGGACATTAGGCCTCTGCATGGAACAACTTCGCGACGCCGTTGAGTCCGACTTCCCGGCCATCCTCGATCTCAATGAGGTAGAAGCCCTGCAAACGAGCCATCTCGATCTCGACAGGCTGCGGTCGCTTGTTCGCATGTCCGCTTATTGCAAGGTCGCAGTAGTAGACCGACGAGTTGCGGCTTTTCTGATTGCGCTCAGGGATGGGGCTCCATACGAGAACGACAATTTTGTGTGGTTCTCTTCACGCATCCCGCACTTTATCTACGTGGATCGGATAGTCGTTGAGTCACGTTTTTCGGGCCGCAGAATTGGAAGCAAGCTTTATGGCGACCTCTTCGAGTTCTCGCGTGCGCTTGGAATCAGAACTATCACGTGTGAGTACAACATAACCCCTCCGAATCCGGCCTCTCGCGCATTCCATGACAAGTTTGGCTTTAGAGAACTTGGAACCCAATGGGTCGCGGGTGGTACCAAGCAAGTCTCGCTTCAAGCAGCAGAGACCTAACCATGCGTTGGAGCGGTCCGTGAAAGGCTGGTGGGTGGGCGTCGCGGGCGCCTGGGAAAGCTTAGCGCTCCGAGCGAGGTCGCCGGTCGGTTTGGGTCAACGGCAACTGGCGTATCACTGATGGCCATGCACAATCCCCCGCACCCCGGCGAGTTTATCAACGCCGTTTATCTCGAGCCAAACGACATCAGTGGTCGTGAATTGGCGGCCAAGCTGCAGGCTCTCCCCCTCCACGCTCAATCGCATCCTGACGGGTGTCAGCAGCATTTCTCCCGGGTGTAGCACTGCCCCGCAATCGCGGCTTCATTAAAGGAGGAACTCGATGGCTCGGCAGATCGTGTATACGTCAAAGGCAGCCAAGCCACCGCCCGCGTACAGCCAAGCCGTCAAGTCAGCCGGCCTGGTGTTTGTGTCCGGTACGTCTCCAGCCGATCCCGCCACGGGCGCTATCAAGGGGACGAGCATTCAAGAGCAAACCCGGCAGTGCCTTTCCAATATCCAAGCCATCCTGGAGGCGGCAGGGAGTTCGCTCGACAAAGTCGTCAGCGTTACCGTTGTGCTTGCAGACGAAGACGATTTTGCGGGCATGAATGAAGAGTGGCTCAGGTGGTTCCCTGCCAATCCGCCGGCCCGCCAAGGGGCCAAGTTGCCAGTGCGAATCCCGGGCCTCAAGGTCTCCATCGCGGCAATCGCCGAGGCTTGACCAGCTTCGCGCGGCCCACTTCGACGCAGGCGGAACGGACGACCTGAATCGATATTGCCTACCTAGGGGAAAACACATGCTCTACAAGGGAAGCTGCCACTGCGGGCGCGTTGCATTCCAGATTGAAGGAACACTCGCCGGTGCCACGTCCTGCAATTGCTCCATCTGCCAGCGCAAGGGCACTCTCATGTGGTTCATACCTAGCGACCAGGGCTTGCAGCTTCTGACGCCAGACGAGAACGCCAGCACTTACACGTTCAACAAGCACGCCATCAAACACCGCTTCTGTCCAAAGTGTGGCATGCATCCCTACGGCGAGGGCGTCGATCCCAAAGGCAATAACATGGCTGCAATCAACGTCCGTTGCCTCGAAGGCATCGAGCTCGAGACGATTGCAGTAACACACTTCGACGGTCGCGCCCTTTAGACGGTTGGCGCCTGATCCACAGCATGAATTTCACCATCATCCTGCTTCTTTCGCTGACTCTCCTCGCGCCTGCGACCGCACAGACGCCCGTATCGATTGAAAAGGAGCCGCGACATCACCTGGAATTCCAGAATGGATACGTGCGCTTGTTCTACGTGCGCATTGCCCCGGGTGATTCGACACTCTTTCATGTCCACGAGAATGACAACGTTGGAGTGAGGCTTACGAATGCCAAACTTAGTGATGTCGTTCCAGGGGGTACTCCGAAGAAGGTCTCGGTGAACAAGGGAGCGGTAGGCTTCGGCCACTATCCCGGCCCGCTTACTCACAGCGTCAGCAATGTGGGCAGCACGCCCTTTCACAACATGGTCGTTGAAATTCTGCCGTCCAAAGCTGTGCCATTCGCTGCGCCGGTTCTGGCAGATGTAGCCGGCCACACACTCGAGCTGGAGAATGAGCGCGTGCGGATTTTGCGGCTCGCACTTGCTCCGGGACAATCCACTGGACAGCACTCGCACGACCGCCGGTTCCTTGGTGTTGTCGTCACAGAGGGAAAGATTGCTGTCGAACGTCCCGCCACGGAGACAGAGATGGCGGCTTTCAACCCGGGAGACTACCGGTGGCACGAGCGCGGGATGGGGCATTCCATTAGAAATGTTGGTTCAACCACCTTCGAGGCGGTGGAGATCGAGCTCAAGGGGGATTAGACCGCACATGAACCGGCATGCGACCTTGTCAACGTCAAGCCAGGCAATCGGCCTTCTAGTCTGGCTGTTGCTCGTGTTTGCCGCCGCTGCCGTCGGCGGGTTCGCGTCGGCAGGTGCAAGCGAGTTCTACGCCGATCTTGCCCGCCCATCCTGGGCGCCGCCAGGCTGGCTGTTTGGACCAGTCTGGTCGATCCTGTACGCGCTCATGGGCATCGCTGCATGGCTGGTCTGGCGAGCACGCGGGTTCGGCGGTGCGCGAGGCGCGCTGCTCATTTTCGTCGTCCAGTTGGCTGCCAATGCCCTATGGACGTGGTTGTTCTTTGGGTGGCGTCAAGGTGGGCTGGCCTTCGCAGAGATACTTATACTTTTGGCTCTCATTCTCGCAACCATTGTCTTGTTCTGGCGGGTCAACAGGCTTGCAGCGGTGTTGCTCTTTCCCTACCTCTTATGGGTGTCGTTCGCGTCCGCGCTTACACTTTCGATTTGGCGGCTTAACCCGGACCAACTAGGTTGAAGCCCGACCAAGCCCCTGGCGGCCGCGCCCCGCTGACGTCGGTACATGGCGTTCAAACACAGCGCTGACTTTGGCGTTACTGGCTACGGCCTCCGCCGGCGAGGCGGCCGGGCCGGTGCTGACTTTTTCCGTGTTCCGGAGCGGTGGCTGATGGGTTGGGTCGTCGATTACGAACATATCTACCGTCTCTGCTACATCCGGGGCCCCGAAGGAATTCTGATCGGGCTCGCCCAGCAGCTCAGGCAGCAGGCCTCCCGCGAGAATCCCATGGAGCGTACGCGTTGAGAACTCCGGCCAGCGCCAGGCGTCTCAACGACAGCCAAACGTAACGAGGTGGGATCATGCGAAAAGTGCCAATGCTGCTGGCGCCGCTGTTCATGGCATGGACGTGCGCGGTTTCAAGTTCGCTCCCTTCCGACGAGCAGCAGCTTCTCGGACTCCATCAGGCCGGGTTGACGGCGCACCTGAACGGCGACGTTGACGCATTACTGTCTGCGCAAGCCGATGATTTTGTTCTGGTGAATCGGGGTGACATCTCGTCACCGACCAAGGAGCAACGCCGGGCCGTCCTGGGACCCTATCTGGCCGCTACGAAATTCGACTTCTACCGGGATACGGTGGCGCCCATCGTCAAGATCTCGCGTGACGGCAGTCTTGCATGGGTCATTGCCAGGGTAGAAGCTCGGGGTACCAGGTCCGCTCCCGATGCCGGAAAGGCCAGCCTCGAGTTTGAAGTGGCGTGGATCGAGCTCTATGAGCGCCGTGGAAGCGAGTGGGTCGGGATCGGGAACGTGTCCAGTTTTGCCCCAAACCAGTAGTACGACAGCATGCTTCGGGCCGCTTTCGCCTTCGCGGTGTTGCCCGCACTGCGGTTCCTGACCAGCTATCCGCCGAAGCAACTGCTTGCGTTTACGATCGAGGACACGCGATACACCTTGCACCTGGTGCGTACGGATCTCGATGCCAAAGCTGTTCCGGCGAACTGACGCAAGGTCCTGGAGTCCGGGTCGCCGGGAGAGGAGGTGAGCAATGCTCCGCGGTAGCTGCCTCTGTGGAGGCGTCAGGTTCGAGATCGAACGCGCGGCCGGACCCTTCGAGCTCTGTCATTGCACGCGTTGCCGGAAAGTGAGCGGTTCCGCGTATCTCACCTGGCTTGGCGTGCGTGGCGAGGATTTCCGCTTTCTCGAGGGCGTGGACCTTGTCAGGACGTACGAACCTCCGGTCCGGGAATCGCCTCCTCCCTATGACACCAGTTTTTGCAGCCGCTGCGGTTCGCAGGTGCCGAACCCGTCCAAGGCGGCGGAAACCTCGTTCGAGATACCGGCCGGCGCCCTCGACGATGATCCCCGGATCGTGCCGGACAAGCACATCTACGTGGAGTTCAAGGCTCCCTGGGACCACATCGCGGATGACTTGCCTCAGATGACCAAGGAGGACATTCAGGCAAGCCGGAGAGTCCCTTGAAAAAGCTCATTGCGTCCGCTTTCGTGTCGCTGGACGGCGTCATGCAGGCACCCGGGGGACCGGAAGAGGATCCGACCGCGGATTTTGCGCTGGGTGGCTGGACCTACGCGTTCTGGGACGACGGGATGGATCTGTCCGCGGCGGGTTTCGACGGCAAGAACCGGGAGCTCGTCCTCGGTCGTAAGACCTACGAGATCTTCGCGTCCTATTGGCCCAACCAGCCGGAGGACCATCCGATTGCAAGAAAATTAAACGCGGCAAAAAAGCACGTGGCGTCCCGCACATTGAAATCGTTGCAATGGAACAATTCGTCGCTGTTGGGCGGCGACGTCATTTCCGCCATGACCGCGCTCAAGTGTCAGCCCGGACACGATCTCCAGCTGATCGGCAGCGGCAATTTGATCCAGACACTGCAGGCCGCAGCGCTTATCGACGAATACAACGTATGGACGTTCCCGGTGCTCCTTGGCCGTGGAAAGCGGCTGTTCGAGAACGCCGTGAAGCCCGGTGCGCTGCGGCTCTTGGCTTCGAAAGTCTCAGCATCCGGCGTCGTCATGTGCACCTATGTCCCGGCCGGAGACATTCAGCTTGGCAAGGTGGGCGAGTGATGCACACCGGCGCTCGCGCGTGCGCCCTGCTTGCGGCCGCCGCACTGCTGTTTCCGTCAGCCTGCATTTCGCAGGAGCTCAGCCGCCTCAACCTGGCCATGAAGCCCTTCGAGGCCGTCGGGCAGGCCGAGCCCGACTTCGCAAAGATCCTGTCTCGCCAGCTGATGCAGGCCATCGAAAGGCGCTCCGACTTTCGGATTGTGTCCGGCGGCCCTACCCGCTATTACCTCAAGGGCCAGATCCTGGCCGACGACAAGCGGAATCTCCTGACTCTCCAGCTCTTCGACTCACAGTCCAACCGGTTGCTGTGGCTCGAGAACTATGACTATCGCAGCGTCGCCGCCGAAGAGATGGCAGACGATGTCGTCGCGGAACTCCTGGAGGCCCTGGGCCCGGAGGCCTGGCCATGAAACCCCGGCAACGCCTCGAGTTCGACCGGGAGATCGCGTTGGGCAGGGAGCTCCTGGCCCGCGGCGACCCGGAGGGCGCATGTCGGCACCTGGAACGCGCCCACGTCATCGGACAGAATTTCGTCGGTGCCCACACCAAGGCGCACTGGCTGATGTTCAAGCTCGAGCTCCGTCGAAGGCGCTTCTCCGCCGTTTGCGGTCAGGCCGCGCGCCTCGTGCTGGGTATCATCGGATCGGCCATCGGCGTAGTCCCCATCGGGAACACGGGCGGCACCGACATCAGCATGTTCGAGCGCCTGCCCATCCCGCCGGACTTGGAAGAGATCATCGATGCCAATGCCAACTGAGATCTGGGGCGTCCTCAGCAATGTGGTGACCGTCATCGGCCTGCCACTGGCCATCGCGGTCTTCCTGTTCGAGCAACGCAAGGAACGCGAGAACGAAGAGGAGGAGGTCTACCAGCAGTTGTCGGACAGCTACCAGGACTTCCTCAAGGTGGCACTGGAGAATGCGGACCTGCGGCTGTTGTCCGGCGACACCTCGCCGCCGCTCAGCGACGAGCAGAAGGAGCGACAGCTCATCATGTACATCATGCTGGTGGCGCTGTTCGAAAGGGCCTACCTGCTGCTGTTCGAGGATTCGATGTCTCCCAAGCAGGCGCGGCGCTGGAACTCCTGGGAGGATTTCATCCTGGAGTGGTGCCGCAAGCCGCACTTCCGCTCGCGCCTTCCACAGCTTCTCCACGGCGAGGATCCCGGTTTCGTGCGCTACCTCGAGCAGCTCATCGCGGCCAGGCCCGATATCTAGGTGACGAGCGACATCTGCTACGGCGACAACGTCCGGATCCGTCGCACGCCAGAGACGGAGCGGCTCGGCATCGCCGAAGCCATCGGCAACGTCTACGGCGAGACGACGCCCTCCGAGACGGGGGTCGAGGTGATCGGCGAACTCCTCTCGGACTATGCGCACCAGGTCTACTTCGAGTCGCTCAAGAAAAGTTACTGGTTCGCGCCGGAGATGCTGGAGTTCGTCAACCACGCGCCCGGCACGGAAGTGCACGTCCACGGGACGGCATTCAAGTCCGTGCGGCAGCGGGACGGGACCTGGAAGGATGTTCCCATCGACCCAACCGCCCAGAGTCCCGGTTCCCGCGATACGCTTGCCGCGAACCGGTCGCGGCGTCGGATCGTCACGGCCGTACTCGTCGCAGTGTTCTGCATCGTCGCGTTCTTCGCCTGGCGCTGGGTCCGCCGCGACATCGCGTACTGACCGAGGAGACTGACATGAACCGACTGATCCGTGCGTTCGCGGCCACGTCCCTCGCGGCTCTTGCAGCGGCGGCGATCGCGGAAACGCCGCCCGCCATCGAGTTCCTCAACTCCGGCAAGGTCACGCCGACCACCCTGCCCTTCTCCGAAGCGGTGCGCGTCGGCGACACGCTGTACCTCTCCGGGCAGATCGGCATCAAGCCAGGCACGCTCGAACTCGCCCCCGGCGGCATCCGCGAACAGTCGCGCCAGACGCTCGAGAACATCAAGACCACGCTCGAGACGCACGGCTACGCACTGCGCGACGTCGTCAAGTGCACGGTCATGCTGGCCGACATCGCCGAGTGGGCGGCGTTCAACGAGGTCTACAAGGACTTCTTTGCGCCGCCCTTCCCCGCGCGCAGCGCGCTTGGCGCGAACGGCCTCGCGCTGGGCGCACGCGTCGAGGTCGAGTGCATCGCCGTCCGGAAGTGACTACTGCGCGTTCTGCGGCAGCCCGTCCTTGATCTCGTAATAGTCGCCCTTGTCGGCGACGAAGATGTGCTTGGCGATATTCGTGCCGGTCGGCGCCTCGAACGCGCCCATGGCGACCGCGATCCAGTCCTTGTCGATGGGGTCCCAGAACAGGGAGGCGCCACAGGTCGAGCAGAACCCGCGCTGGATCTTTTCCGACGAGAGGAACCAGGCGACGTTGAACTCCCCGTCGATCTTGAGCGCGCTGCGCGGCACGTCGGTGGATGCCCAGTAGTGGCCGGACGTCTTGCGGCATTGCGTGCAGTGGCAGGCATCGGGCGGCTTCAGCTCGCCCTCGACCGTGAACTTCACCGCGCCGCAGAGACAGGAACCGGTGTGCATGGGAACCTCCTTCTGGACAAGCACTCTGCCGCTGAAGTCCAATGCTGGCAAATGGGGGCACGAACGCGATGAAGCGGTTGTCGCGCCTGGGCGCGGTGCTGGTCGGCGGCTCGATCGCCGGCGCGCTCGACATCCTCTTTGCGCTGACGCACGCGGGCGTGAACGGCATGGGCCCGCAGCAGCTCCTGCAGGTGGTCGCGAGCGGCCTGCTCGGGCAGGATGCCTACGCCGGCGGCTGGGGCACCGCCGTGCTGGGCCTCGCCGCGCACTTCGTCCTGTCGCTCCTGTGGGCGGCGCTCTTTGTCGTCGTCGCCTCGCGTGTGCCGCGCCTGCTCGCGAAACCGGCGCTCAGCGGCGCGCTCTTCGGCGTGCTCGTGTTCCTCGCCATGCGCCTGGTCGTACTGCCGGTCTCCGCATTCCCGCACCCGGTCGGCTTCAAGCCGCTCTCGGCGGGGCTCGACCTGCTGTCGCACGTGTTCTTCTTCGGCCTGCCGATCGCGCTCGCGGCAGCGCGGGCCATTCGACCCCGGACCGGTCCTTGACCCGGCTCGCAGGCGGCTGCCTCTGCGGGAACGTCCGTTTCTCCGTCGAGGACGCCTTCCGCTACGCCCTCAACTGCCACTGCTCGCAGTGCCGTCGCTCCACCGGATCCGCATTCAAGTCGTTCGCCGGCATCGAACGGTCGAAGTTCCGCGTCGAAGCCGGCTCCGACCGGCTGCAGATCTACGGCGATCCGGATACCCACGACGCCCGTTGCGGAACTTGCGGCAGCTTCCTGTACTCCGTGGTCCGGGATGGGGAATGGGTACACGTGAACCTCGGCGCGCTGCACGACCCGCCCTCGCTCCGGCCGACCGCCCATATTTACGTGGGCTCGAAGGCGCCCTGGCACGAGATCACCGATGACCTGCCGCAGCACGACGAACTGCCGGCCTTATGATGTATCCGCAATCATGGCCATTCAGCTCGACCACCTGATGGTGCCTGCCCGCGACAAGGTCGCGGCCGCGAAGATGCTGGGCGAGCTGCTCGGCGTGCCCTGGTCGGCGACGGGCGTGGGTCCTTTTGCGCCGGTCTACGTGAACGACGGATTCACGATCGACTTTGACCAGTGGGCCGAGCCGTTTCCACGCATCCACTATTGCTTCCGGGTCGGCGAGGCCGAGTTCGACGCGATCCTGCGCCGCTTGCAGGCTGCCGGCATTCCCTACCGGAGCAGCGTCCAGGGACCCGTCGATCGCCAGGTCAACACGCAGCACGGAGGCCGCATCGTGTACTGGAACGAGCCGGACGGGCACTACTGGGAAATGCTCACCCAGAGTTATGCGCGCCGGCCGGAATCAGGCTGAAATGATCGAGCGCCTGCTGCCGCCCGTCAGCGAAGAGGACCTGCGTTCGCTCGCGCAGCTCCTCGTCGATGCGGTCGAGTCGGGTGCGGCCGTGAGCTTCCTGTCGCTCACGGAAACCCAGGCGCTCGACTGGTGGCGCAAGCTGTTCGGCGCGCCGGGCTCCGGCACGATCGTCCTCGTCGCCCGCGATGCCGAGGGCATCGTCGGCTCGGTGCAGCTGCACCCGTCGTGGGCGCCGAACCAGCCCCATCGCGCCGACATCGCCAAGCTCATCGTGCACCGCCGCGGCCGGCAGCGCGGCCTCGGCGAGCGGCTCATGGCGGCCGTGGAACATGAGGCCGCGGTCGCAGGCTACCGCCTGCTGGTCCTCGACTCGAAGCGCGGGGATGCCGGCGACCGGCTCTATCGCCGCCTCGGGTGGACCGTGGCCGGCACGATTCCGCGCTATGCACTCGACACGGACGGGACGACGCCGCACGACACGGTCGTGTTCTACAAGGAGCTGCCAGGCTGAGTCATGGCCATTCGCATCGTCAGGCTGGGTTCCCCGCGTGCTGCCGGCGAAGGCCTGCGCATCGGCACGGTGCGCCGCCCGCCACGCGGCGTGCCGAGGTCGAAGTTCGCCTCCGGCAACTGGTACGACGTTTGGCTGCCGACGCTGGCGCCGAGCGAGGCGACGCTGAAGATCGGGCGCAGCGCGGAGACGGGCGCGGACTGGCGGCGCTTCGCCCGGCGCTATCGCGCGGAGATGAAGCGTCCCGAGGCCGCACGGACGCTCGACCTGCTCGCTGCGCTGTCGCGCAGCACGGACTTCTCGGTCGGCTGCTACTGCGAGGACGAGGCCCGCTGCCACCGCTCCCTGCTGCGGGCCCTGCTGGTCGCCCGGGGCGCGCATGTCGCCTGACGAGCAGGCGCTCTGGGACGAGGCGACGAGCCAGCTCGCCTTCCACGCCAGGCCCGGGCACGACTGGCTCGACACGCTGAACCGCCTGTGGCGCAAGAACCGCTTCGTGATGTCGATGGATGGCGTGCTGAAGCTCGCCGAACCGCCGCCCGTGCTGACGCGCGAGATGCTCACCGTATCGGGCGAGCGCTGGCCGCTCGAGCGCCTCGCGCCGCTCGTGCACGTGGACTCGCACGACCGGGCGCGCCCGAAGAGCGACGTCCGGCCGATCCTGCTGCTGGAATGGCGGGGCCGCCATTTCCTGATCGACGGCATCAACCGCATCAACCGCCGCGTGCGCGAGAAGCAGGCCGGTCCGCACGAGGTCATCGTGATCCACGGGAGAGATCCTTGAACACACTGCATTGCTGGCGCGCGCTGGTGCTGGTCGCCGCGTCGGCCGTTGCGCCGGGCGCTGCGGCCGATTGGGCCGCGGACGAGGCCGAGATACGCCACGGCCTCGCGGATTCCGCGGCCGCGTTCAATCGCGGCGACCTGCCGGGTCATCTCTCGGTCTACGACGAGAGCGTGACGTTCATGACGAAGGACGGGCCGCGCCCGGGCGTTGCGCCCATCGAGAAGGCGTTCCGCGAAAAGTACTTCCGCGACGGCAGGGCGATCCAGGCGTTGCGCTTCGAGGATCTCGCCGTGCGCCCGCTCGGCCGCGACGCCGCGCTCGCGACTGCCCGCTGGGTGCTGTCGGGCGGCGAGCAGCCCGAGCAGTCCGGCTGGTTCACGCTCGCATGGATCCGGACGCCGGCGGGATGGCGGGTGGTGCACGACCACTCCAGCTGAGCGATAATTCCCGCCCCCGGCGACCCGGTACCCGCATGTCATGCCAGCCCCGCTGATGGCCACCGCCGGTTACGCCACGCTCTGGGAATTCGCGATCGCGCCGGCCCGGCGCGCGGAATTCGAGGCGCACTACGGACCGGAGGGCACCTGGGCGCGGCTCTTCCGCCGTGCAAACGGCTATCTCGGCAGCGAGCTTCTGCAGGACCGCTCGGACCCGCTGCGCTACCTGACCATCGACCGCTGGGAGAGCCGCGAGGCCTGGCAGGCGTTTCGCCGCGATCACGGGGCGGAATACGAGCGCCTGGACCGCGAGTTCGAGGGCCTGACCACGCGCGAGGCCCCGCTCGGCGAGTACGCGCCCGCAGGCGGCGTCGCGACGTGAACGCACGTTTCCCGATGGAAGGCGGTTGCGACTGCCGCGATGTCCGCTACCGCATGGAGACGGCTCCGCTCTTCGTGCACTGCTGCCACTGCCGCTGGTGCCAGCGTGAATCCGGCGCTTCGTTCGCGCTGAACGCCATGATCGAAGCGGACCGGGTGACACTCCTCGCCGGTGAGCCTCAGCTCGTCGAAACGCCATCCGCGAGCGGCAAGGGGCAGGCGATCGCCCGCTGCCCGCGCTGCCGCATCGCGCTCTGGAGCCATTACGCCGGCGCCGGCCGGGCGGTCTCCTTCGTCCGCGTCGGCACGCTGGACGATCCCGACGTCCTGCCGCCGGACATCCATATCTTCACGGCCTCGAAGCAGCCCTGGGTCGTGCTGCCGGCGGGCACTCCCGCCGTGCCGGAATACTACGATCGAAAACAGCACTGGCCGGCGGAAAGCCTGGCTCGGCGCGAAGCGCTACTCGCCGGTCGGCCGGCGTGAGAAAATGGCGGGACGCGGCCTCCGCGCCTCCCCGAATGCAAGGACTCCTCATGAACGAACCGATTTCGCGCAGCCTCGTCGTACTCGGCGCCAGCATCCTGCTCGGCTTCATCGCACTCGGATGGCTGCTCGGAAACTATGCGGTGCGGGTGAAGAAGTTCGACCGTACGGTCGTGGTCAAAGGCCTGTCGGAGCGCGAAGTGAAGGCGGACGTCGCGATCTGGCCGCTCACCTTCCAGGAAGCCAGCAACGACCTGAACGCCCTGTTCGGCTCGGTGCAGAAGAAGAACGGCCAGATCACAGAATTCCTCGCGGCCCACGGCATCGCGGCGGACGCGATCACGGTCGGCGCGCCGGGCGTGACGGATCGTTACGCGCAGGCCTACGGCGACACGGCGAACATCCCCTACCGCTACACCGCGAACTCCACGGTCACCGTCTACTCGACCGACGTCGAGGCGGTGCGCAAGGCGATGCGCGACGTCATCTCGCTCGGCCAGAAAGGCGTCGCGCTCTCCGGCGAAGGCTACCAGGGCCAAACGCAGTTCCAGTTCACCGGCCTTTCCGAGCTCAAGCCCCAGATGATCGAGGAAGCAACCAAGAACGCGCGCTCGGTGGCGGAGAAGTTCGCCGAGGACTCCGACAGCCGTCTGGGCAAGATACGCTCCGCTCAGCAGGGGCAGTTCTCGATCGAGGACCGCGACAGCACGACGCCGCACATCAAGAAGGTGCGCGTCGTGTCGACCGTCGAATACCACCTGGCCGACTAGGCGCGGCCATGATCGAGCACGTACGGACCGACGAGGAGGTCCTCGCCTGCTACGACGTCATGGCCGAGCTGCGCCCGCACCTCGCGCGCGACGCGTTCGTGCCGACGGTGCGCGCGATGCAGAAGGACGGCTTGCGGCTCGCGTGCATCCGCGACGATGGGCGCGTGGTCGCCGTCGCGGGCTACCGCGTCTCCACGAACCTGTTCTGCGGCCGGCACCTGTACGTCGACGACCTCGTGACCGCCGAGTCCGCGCGCTCGAAAGGCCACGGCAAGGCGCTGCTCGACTGGCTGCGCGCACAGGCGGTCGCCGAGGACTGCGACGTCTTCCACCTCGACTCGGGGATGCAGCGCAAGCGCGCGCACCAGTTCTACCTGCGCGAGGGACTCGAGATCGCCGGCTACCACTTCAGCGAACGGCTGAAGCCGCGGGCCTGAGCATGCGCGAGAGCGAGCGGCCCGCGCTCCTCCTGCCGCGCGCGCTGACGCGGGCGACGCTCGCCGCCGGCGTGCGGGCACTGGCGCGCCGCGACCCGGACCTCGCCGCGCTGGCGGCGCGCAACGGCTTGCCGCCGATGTGGGGGCGGCGCCCCGGATTCCCCACGCTGGTGCACATCGTGCTCGAACAGCAGGTGTCGATTGCCGCCGCCCGCACGCTGTTCCGGCGCGTGAGCGCGCACCTCGGCGGCATGACGCCCGAGCGCGTCGCGGAGCGCGGCATCCTCGGCCTGCATCGCCTCGGTATCACGCGGCAGAAGGCGTCCTATTGCCACGCCCTGGCGCTCGCCATGATGGACGGCAGCCTCTCGCTGTCGCGCGTCGCCGGCAGCGACGACGCCGCCGGCCGCTCGACGCTGCTCGACCTGCGCGGCATCGGGCCCTGGAGCGCGGACATCTACTACCTGATGGCACTGCGGCGCCCGGACGTGTGGCCGGTCGGCGACCTCGCGCTGGCGGTGGCGTTGCACGAGGTCAAGCGCCTGCGCCGGCGGCCGGACCCGGAACGCCAGCTCGAGCTGAGCGCCGCATGGGCACCGTGGCGCTCGGTCGCGGCGCGGCTGCTGTGGCATTACTATCTGACCACGCGCAGGGCGCGCGTCAACTAGGAGACCCGCATGGAACGCAAGGCAACGGCCGTCTGGCAGGGCGGCCTCAAGGACGGCAAGGGAACGCTGACGACCGAGAGCAAGGTCCTCTCGAATATCCCCTATTCGTTCGGCACGCGCTTCGAGGGTTCGCCCGGGACCAATCCCGAGGAGCTGCTGGGTGCCGCGCACGCGGGCTGCTTCACGATGGCTCTGTCGGCGCAGCTCGGCGAGGCCGGCATCAAGCCTGGGCGCATCGAGACCCGGGCCACGATCACCTTTGAGAAGCTCGACGCCGGTTTCACGATCACGCGCTCGCACCTCGACGTGGCCGTGCGCGCGCCCGGCGCGGAGCGCGCCAAGTTCGAGCAGGCCGCGGAGAAAGCCAAGACCGGCTGCCCGATGAGCAAGGTCCTGAAGGCCGAAATCTCGATGAACGCGCGGCTGGAAGGCTGATGCCCGAACTCACGCCGTTCCACCTGGCGATACCGGTGCGGGACCTCGCGACCGCGCGCGCCTTCTATGGCGAGCTGCTCGGCTGCCCGGAGGGCCGCAGCGATGCCGATTGGGTGGACTTCGATTTCTTCGGCCACCAGCTCGTCTGCCACGTGGTCGCGGGCGCGCAGCCGGATCGCGCCGGTCACAACCCGGTCGACGGCCACGACGTGCCCGTGCCCCATTTCGGCATGGTGCTCGAGATGCCGGACTGGGAAACCCTCGCCGCGCAGCTCCGGCGCGCTGGCGTCGCCTTCGTCATCGAGCCCCACGTGAGGTTCCGCGGCCAGTCGGGCGAGCAGGCGACGATGTTCCTGACCGACCCCAGCGGCAATGCGCTCGAATTCAAGGCGTTTCGCGACATCGCGGGACAGCTGTTCGCGAAATAACGGTTCCAGGGGGAATTTCCATGCGCGTCGCACGATCGTCGATCACCGCCGCCGCCTGCCTGCTCGCCGCGGGGACGGCCGCCGCCGCCGGCAAGCCGACCGACGCCGAGATCGCGGCGCTCGCGGCGAAGCATTCCGCTGCCAGCGTCGCGCAGCGCCAGGACATGCACCGGCATCCCGAACTCTCGAACCGCGAGACGCGGACCGGCGCGCTGGTCGCCGCCGAACTCAAGAAGCTCGGCATCGAGGTGCAGACGGGCATCGCGCACACCGGCGTCGTCGGCATCCTGAAGGGCGGCCTGCCGGGCAGGACTATCGCCGTGCGCGCGGACATGGACGGCCTGCCCGTCACCGAGCAGGCGGACTATCCCTTCAAGTCCACGGTGCGCAGCACCTACCTCGACAAGGACGTGGGCGTCATGCACGCCTGCGGCCACGACGTGCACACGGCGGCCCTGCTGGGCGCGGCCGCGATGCTCGCGGAAATCCGCGACCGACTGCCGGGCACCGTCATGCTGATCTTCCAGCCCGCCGAGGAAGGCGTGCCCGCCGGCGAGCGCGGCGGCGCGCGGATGATGGTGGAGGACGGCATCTTCGCGAAGACCAGGCCGGACGCCATCATCGCCTTCCACACGAACGGCTCCCCGCCGGACGCCGATGGCGACGACGAGTTGCTCGGCACGGTGGCGTATTCGTCGGGACCCGCGTTCGCGGCCGCGACGCGCTGGGAAGCGACCGTCAAGGGCCGCCAGGCGCACGGCTCAACGCCGCACCTCGGCGTCGACCCGATCGTCACGGCATCGGGGATCGTCATGGCGCTGCAGACGGTCCGCTCGCGCATCCTCTCCCCGCTCTCGGAGAACGTCATCACGGTCGGCATCTTCAGGAGCGGCGAGCGCCACAACATCATCCCGGAGTCCGCCATGCTCGGCGGAACGATCCGAACGTTCGACGACGCGACGCTCGAGACGATCGAGACGCGCATGCGCGATATCTTCGACGGCCACACGAAAGCGGCGCATGCCACCTACGAGCTCTCGTTCGACACCGGCCACCCGATGACCGTCAACAATGCCGAGCTGACGGCCCAGCTCGTGCCGACGCTCGAGCGACTGATCGGCAAGGACAAGGTGCGCCTCTCCGCGCCGATCACCGGCGCCGAGGATTTTTCGTACTTCTCGCAGGTCGTCCCCGGCTTCTATTTCCGGCTCGGAGTCGTGCCTGAAGGAAAGTCCTCGACCGGGCACCACACGCCGGGTTTCTACGCGGCCGACGAATCGGTGCCGATCGCGATGCGCCTGATGACCGCGCTCGTGGTCGATTACCTGGCGGCCGGTTCGAACTAGGCGGGGGCAGACCGTGACCGAGCTCGTCGAGTGCGTCCCGAATTTCTCCGAGGGGCGCGACAAAACGGTGATCGACGCGATTGCCCGGGCGATTTCCGGCGTGAACGGCGTGCGCCTGCTCGACGTCGACCCGGGCGTCGATACAAACCGCACGGTGTACACGTTCGTCGGCGCCCTCGACGCGGTCGGCGAGGCCGCCTTCCGCGCCGCGAGCGCCGGCGCGGAACTCATCGACATGTCGCGGCACCGCGGCGCCCACCCGCGCATGGGCGCGCTCGACGTCTGCCCGCTCGTGCCCGTCGCAGGCGTGACCATGGACCGGTGCGTCGAGGCCGCGCGCGCGCTGGGACGGCGCATGGCCGAGGCGCTTGCGCTGCCCGTCTATTTCTACGAATTCGCGGCGACGAGGCCGGAACGGCGCAACCTCGCCGACATCCGCGCCGGCGAGTACGAGGGCCTCGCTTCGAGGCTCGCGGATCCCGCGTGGAAGCCGGATGCGGGCCCCGCGAAATTCAATGCGCGGCTCGGCGCCACCGTCGTGGGCGCGCGCGAGTTCCTCATCGCCTACAACGTCAACGTCAACACGCGCGAGCAGAAGCTGGCCAACGAGGTCGCGCTCAACATCCGCGAGGCGGGACGCCTGAAGCGCGATGCGCAGGGCGAGGTCGTCAAGGATGCGTCGGGCCAGGACATGCGCGTGCCGGGGCGCCTCAAGGCGGTGAAGGCGATCGGCTGGACCATCGAGCAGTACCGGCAGGCGCAGGTGTCGATCAACCTGCTGTCCTATCGCACGACGCCGCTGCACGAAGTGTTCGAGACCACGCGCGAGGAAGCCGCGAAGCTCGGCTTGGTCGTGACCGGCTCCGAGCTGGTGGGACTGACGCCGCTCGAGCCCCTGGTGGAAGCCGGCCGCTATTACCTGCGCAAGCAGGGCCGCTCGCCCGGCCTGCCGGAGCGCGAGCTGGTCGAGCTCGCCATCCAGTCGCTGGGGCTCGCGCAGCTCTCCCCCTTCGACCCGGACAAGCGGATCATCGAGTACGCTGTGCGCATGCCCGCTCCCCTCGTCTCGATGACGGTCGAACGCTTCGTCGACGAAGTCTCGAGCAATTCGCCGGCCCCGGGCGGCGGCTCGGTGGCGGCGCTCGCCGGCAGCCTGGGCGCGGCGCTGGCGGCGATGGTCGCGAACCTCACCGTCGGCAAGGCGGGCTACGAATCCGCGTGGGCCTCGTCCTCTACGCTCGCGGAACGCGCGCAGGCGCTGAAAGCCGCGCTGCTCGCGGCCGTCGACGACGACACCAGGGCTTTCGACGACGTGCTCGCGGCGATGCGCCTGCCGAAGGCCACCGACGCCGAGAAAAGCGCGCGATCGGATGCGATCGCCATCGCCTACGAGAAGGCGACGTCCGTGCCGCTCGCGACCGCGCGCCTGTGCCTGCAGGCGATCGAACTCGCCGAGGAGGCGGCCGTGACCGGCAACCGGAATTCCGCTTCGGACGCCGGCGTCGGGGCACTGGTCGCCAAGGCGGGGCTCGAGGCGGCGGTCCTCAACGTGCGGATCAACCTTCCGTCCGTGCGCGAGGGCGCGTTCAAGACGGCGACCGTCGCCGAAATCTCGGATCTTCAGGCGAAATCCTCCGAGCCGCTGGCGCGAACACTCGCAGCCGTCGAAAAAACTCTCAAGTCCTGACACTCGAGCAAGCCTGCGCGCGAACTTCGCCCCGGGGGACCACCTCCGCTCGCGCCGGAACTTGATGCGCTCGCCTCGGGGTCCCCCGGGGCTCGTTCGCGCGCACGCCGCGACAGCGTCAAGGCACGCGTGCGAGCCGGCGGGACCTCGAGGCGAGCGAGTGTCTGTTCTTCCGAGCGAGCGGAGGTGGTCCCGCCGGCGAAGTACGCGTGCCGTGCTACGGTCGGGTCGTGGTCAAACGGGAGGCGTTGGAGGATCCCTGGGACGGCCGCGGACGCGGTTCACGACGTCGGTCGCGGTCGTGCGCAGCTTGCGCAGCCAGTGCCGCGCCCAGGCGAACTCGAGGCCGAGCACGCCGAGGCCGAGCGGGATGACGACGATGGCGGGTCCCGGCAGCACGACCATCGCGACTCCGACGACCACGATCGTCCCGCCGATGACGGCGACGACGATGCGCCGCGCCCACGGATAGGTGATCGTGCGCCTGAGGTAACCGCGCAGTTTCCATCTCATGTCGGGAGCTGCCTGAAGAACGCCTCGATGAGCCGCGCGACCGCGCGCGGCTGCTCATGATGCAGCATGTGCCCGGCACCGGAAACCTCCTCAATCGCGAGTTTGCGCACGATCGGCCGGAACGACTCAACGCCGCCTTCCGGCGCCAGCCGCCGGGCGAGCTCGGACTCGCGGCCGACGACGAGCAGCACCGGCGCCTCGATGCGCCGCCAGCAGGCTTCCATCTCCTCGCGCCGGTACAGATATGGATTCACGTGCCGGTGCGCGGGATCGGTGAGCAGCCGCACGCGCCCGTCGGGCAGCGTCTCGCTCCAGCAGGCGGCGATGAACGCCGCCAGGTCGGGCGTGAGCCGCGGGTTGCGCGTGCCGACGCGCAACGCAAGCTCTTCGAGGTTCGCGTACTCGCCGGCGGCCGGGGGCGCGCGCAGCTCGTCGAGCCATTGCGCGATCCGCTCCGGTGCCTGCGACGCCTGCGTGCGCGGCAGGCCGAAACCCTCGAGGTTCACGAGGCCGGCGACGCGCGACGGCCGCACGCCCGCGTAGATCATTGCGACGTTGGCGCCCATGCTGTGGCCGACGATGCGCGCGCGGCCCCGCGGGCAGAAGGCGTCGAGCATGGCCTCGAGGTCCGCGTAGTAATCCGGGAACCAGTAGCCGCCGTGGCTGCGGGCGCTGCCGCCGAACCCTCGCCAGTCGACGGCGAGCAGCGGCAACGCGGGGTCGATCTCGTCGGCGACGAGCTGGAACGTCGCGGCCGCGTCCGCGTAGCCGTGCAGGAACACCACCGGATCGCCCGAGTCGGGTCCCCAGCGCACGAGGTGGTGGTCGAGGCCCCGGATCGCGACGGTCGCATGACGGCCCGCGCGGGCCGGGCGGTAGGTCATCGCCTCAGGCCTGCGCCATGCGCTGGACCAGGAGCTTGTCGATACGGCGGCCGTCCATGTCCACGACCTCGAAGCGCAGGCCGCGCCAGCGGAAGTTCTCGCCCGTGGTCGGCAGGTGGCCGAGCTGCGCCAGCACGAAACCCGCGAGCGTCGTGTAATCGTCGCCGGAGCGCATGTTGCCGGCCTTGAGGAGACGCTCGACGTCGTCGATCGACATGCCGCCGTCGACCAGCCAGGACGAGTCGTCGCGCGCGACCGCCTCCGCGGGCTCCTCGTTCGCCGACTCCGGCAGCTCGCCGGCAATCGCCGTCAGGATGTCGGAGGGCGTGACGACGCCCTCGATCGAGCCGTGCTCGTCGACGATCACGGCGAAATGCATCTTCGACTCGCGGAACAGCTCGAGCAGGCGGAGGATGCGCGTCGACTCGTGCACGATGAGCGGCGCGTGCGCGCGCGCAGCGAGCTCCCCGGCCTCGCGGTTGCCTAGCCACTCGGCGAGGTCGCCGGTCATCACGACGCCGACCAGCTCGTCGAGCTGGCCGCGACAGACCGGGTAGCGGGAGTGGCCGCTGGTGCGCACGGCGTTCCACACGGTCTCGCGGCTGTCGGCGGCATCGAGCCAGATGACGTCGCCGCGCGGGACCATGATGCTGCGGACGGTACGGTCCGGCAGGCGCAGGACGCCCTCGATCATCTGGTGCTCGGCGACATGGAAGATCCCGGTGTGCGTCGCCTCGGCGATCATCGAGCGGATTTCCTCCTCGCTCACGGCGCGGTTGGTCGTGGTGCGGATGCCGAGCGCGCGCGCGACCAGCTCGGTCGAGCCCTGCAGCACGAACACGAAGGGCTTGCTGGCGATCGCGAGAGCTTCCATGAGCGGTGCCAGGCGCGAGGCGATCACCTCCGGATTGGTGAGCGCCCAGCGCTTCGGCACCAGCTCGCCGACGATCAGCGAGAGGAACGTGACGCCGACCACCACGATGGCGTACGCGGCGGTGTCCAGGTACTCGGCGACCGGCAACAGCGCGTGAAAACCCGCCAGCCAGCCGGCCAACGGCTCGGCGAACTGGACGCCGGAGTAGACGCCCGCGAGCACGCCGATCATCGTGATGAAGAACTGCACCGTCGACAGGAAGCGGGTCGGGTCGTCGAGCAGCCGGAGGGCCGCGCGCGCGCCGCGGCTGCCTTCCTTCGCGAGTTGCTTCAGCCGCGACGCGCGCGACGAGAACAGCGAAAGCTCGGCCATCGCGAACAGGCCGTTCACGACGATCAGGGAGACGAGGATCAGGAAGTAGGCGAGCATGGTGCGCCGGGCGTGCCGGCCGGCGTCATTCTACCAGTTGCAGCCAGCCGGCCGTTGCGGGCCGCGGAGGCGCGCTGCAAGATGCCTGCTTGCAGAACCGCGATGCATCCCGGCGGCTGATCGCAGGCTCCGCGATCATCGGCTCGATCGGCACCTTCAGCCTGCACGTGCTGCTGCCCGCGCTCCCCGCGATCGCGTCCGCGATGCAGGTGGGGCCGCACGCGGCGCAGCTCCTCATCAGCCTGTCGATCCTCTCGATCGCGCTCGGCAACCTCATGGTCGCGCCGCTGTCGGACCGCTATGGCCGGCGGCCTATCGTGCTGTTCGCGCTCGGCCTGTTCGTGCTCGGCAGCGCCGCCGGCATCGTCGCCGCGTCGCTCGACATGCTGGTCGCGGCGCGCGTGGTGCAGGCTTTCGGCGGCGGCGCGGCGATGTCCGTGATGCGCGCGACGATCCTCGACCATTTCGGGCCGGCCCGGGCCGCGGGGGCGCTGGCGGCCACCGCGACCGCGATCCTGGTCGCCCCGATGCTCGCGCCGACGATCGGCGGCTTCGTGCTCGAGTGGCTGGACTGGAGGGCGGTGTTCGCGCTGTCCGGCATTCTCGGCTTCGCGGTGTTCCTGTTCGCATCGCGCAACCTGCGCGACGCGCGGCGCGCGGACCGCGCCGCGGGCCCGTCGCTGCGATACTGGTCTAGTTACCGGCGCCTGCTGGGCTCGCGCGAATATCTCGCGTTCCTCGTGTTCGGCTCGTGCATGGTCAGCATGATCTACACCTTCGTGACGGGCGCGCCCTACGTCGCGATCGACGTGCTCGGGGTGTCGCCCTCGCGCTTCGGGCTCCTGCTGTTCTTCCCGGCCGTCGCCTCGTTCAGCGGCTTCCTGCTCGCGGCGCGGGTGACCGGCCGCCTCGGCGGCCAGCGCATGATGCGCGCCGGCGCGATGATCGCCTTCGCGGGCACGCTCTCGATGGCGGGGCTCGCCGTCGCGCACGTCTGGCACCCGCTCGCGCTGTTCATCCCCGGGATGGCGATCGGATTCGCCAACGCGATCGCGGCGCCCTCCTGCACCATCGGCGCCATCTCGCGCGAGCCGGAGATCGCGGGCGCCGCCTCGGGTCTGCTCGGGTTCCTGCAACTGGTGACCGCGGCGGCCTCGACGCAGGTCGTGGCGGCGCTCACCGGGCATTCGCCGGTGCCGCTCGCGGTGGTGTTGCTGGTGCTGTGCCTGATTGCGCTGCTCGCGCTCAGGCCGATCGGCAGGATCGAGCTGGAACGGTCGCCGTCAGTCGTTCAGGCCGAGCCGCCCGTGCCGCCGGTGGATTCGGAACCGACACGGTAGCGGAAGCGGACGGTGCCGAAGGTGACGAGGTCACCGTCGTCGAGGCGCGCGTAGCGCACCTGGATGCCGTTCACGAAGATGCCGTTGCGGCTGTTCGCGTCGACCACCATGGCCTCACCGTTCCGCACCGTCAGCATCGCGTGCAGGCGGCTCACGGTCGGGTCGACGATGCGCAGGTCGTTGTCGCGGGTGCGGCCGATGTTGACGCGGCGGCTGGCGATCTCATGCACGCAGCCGACGAGGTCGAGTCCGATCAGGTAGCGGCGAAGCCGCGGCACCGCCGCGACGGCCGGCGCGACCGGCGGCAGCTCGGGCCTTGGCAGCTCGAGCGTGAATTCGACTTCGGGCGTCTGCCCGCCGTTCGCGTCGGCGTGGGCCTCCGGCGGCAGTGCGTCGGTCACGCCGGTGTTGAGCGGGCGCGAGTCACGCAGTTCCGCGGCCAGGCCCTCACGCTCGAGCGTGCGGGCGGCCAGCTTTGACTGCAGAACCTCGATGCGGCGCTCGCGCTCGGCGAGGAGCTGGTCGCGTTCGGCCAGCGCCCGTTGCAAGTCGTCGACCCGCTGCTGCCAGCGCGCGCGCTCGCCGGCCAGCGCCACCGCCTGGTCGTTGCGGCGCCGTTCGGTCGTCAGCATCTGGTTGATGTCGGCCTGGGTCTCGGTGTAGAGCTGCTCGTCTTCATCTTCGACGTGCATGCTGTCGAGTTCGGGATCGTCGTCGGGCACCTCACCGACGAGGATCGGCGCGTCGTCGAGGTCGGCGGCGGGGCGCGCCTTCTCCCAGGCGTGGGTGTCGGGCAACCGATGCTGGCTCGTGAGCTCGATGTGCTCGACGAGCATGGTGAGATCCTCGGCGACGATACCGTCGTCCGGGTTCTTATCCCCATCCCCCCTATCCATGCGCACCATTATCACCGCCTGCGCGCCGGGCGCCAGTCACCTCCAAGTGACTTCCTTATATTTCAATGACTTGGATGCGACGCTCGGTCCAACGCGCTTCAGAACCGTGAACTGCGTCACATGTGTAGGATGCGCGCGATGCGACCGGTATGGCTGTTGTCGGCGACCCAGGCGCTCTGCATGTCGGGCAGCTTCCTGTTCGTGCTGCTCGGCGGAATCATCGGCACGCACCTCGCGCCGACGCCCGCCCTCGCCACCCTGCCCGTCTCGGTGCTGATCGCCGGCCTCGCGATGAGCGTCGTGCCGGCCGGTGTCCTCATCCACCGTTTCGGCCGGCGCGCCGTGTTCGTCGGCAGCGCCCTGCAGGCGGCTGCCGGCTGCGTGCTGGCCGGCTACGCCATCACGACCGGACGCTACTGGCTCTTCTGTGCCGCCGCCTTCCTGCTCGGGGCCAACAACGCGGTGGTCATGCAGTACCGGTTCGCGGCGACCGAATACGTCGAGGCCGCGCGCGCGAGCCGCGCGATCGCCGTGGTGATGAGCGGCGCCCTGGTCGCCGCGTGGCTCGGGCCCGAGCTTGCCGTGCGCACGGCGGACCTGGTGCCGTCCGCCCATTACGCCGGTTCCTTCTACGCGGGCACCGGGCTCTACCTGGTGGCTGCCCTGCTGCTGGCGCGCATCGGCGGGGCGCCGCCCGCCGCCGCAGCCGATCCCGCCCCGCCGCGGCGACTGCGGGAAATCGCGGCGCAGCCCGTGTTCCGGGTCGCAGTGCTCGCGGCCCTCGCTTCGTACACGGTGATGAGCTTCATCATGACGGCGACCCCGATCAGCATGCACGTGGTCGACGGGCACGACGAGGTCGCAACCGCCCGCGTGATCCAGGTCCACCTCCTCGGGATGTACCTTCCCTCGCTCGCGAGCGGCTGGATCATCGCGAAATTCGGCGACCGGCCGGTGATCGTCGCCGGCACGCTCCTGATGGCCGGCTGCGTCGCGATCGCCGTCTATGCGGGCCACGGCGTCGTCCACTACGGCTGGGCGCTCGGCGTGCTGGGCTTCGGCTGGAACCTGCTGTTCATCGCCGCGACCACGCTGCTGACGAAGACCTACAGCCGCGGCGAGCGCATCCAGGCGCAAACGCTGAACGATTTCCTCGTGTTCGGCGCGCAGGCGGTCGCATCGCTGCTGGCGGGCGTCGCGGTGACGACGATCGGCTGGGAGCAACTCAACCTCGCGACACTGCCGCTGCTCGCGGCGGTGCTGCTCGCAACCTTCGCGATCGGTCGGCGGCCGGCCGCGGCCGCGGCCTAGATGCGGTCGAGGAAGGTCCGGATCTCTGCGGCGAGGGCGTCGGCGGGATCTTCGAGGAGGCGGGCGGGGTCGGCCGAGACCAGCAGCATCGGCTGGGCCAGCTGCGTCGCCGGTTCCTGGTTGCCCGCGATGACGAGCCGGCGCACGGCCTGCGAACGGGCGGCCGCGAGTTCATAGGCGACCTGCGCGCCGCGCCCGGCACCGATGAGGTCGACGCGCTTGAGGCGCAGCTGTTCGATCAGGTCGACGACCGCGAGTGCGAGCCCCGCGACCGCCATGCGGCCCTTCGGGCCGTCCGATCCGCCGCTACCCGGGAGGTCGGGCGCGTAGATCGAACGGTCGGTGCCGAGCAGCACGGCGCACCGGTTGAAGTCGGCACCCGTGCCGTCGTCCGCGTGCAGGAAGACAACGGGAGCCGCTTCGTCGAAGCCGCCGCTCGCCGGGTAGGCGGTCGTCAGGTGCAACTGGCCATACCGGCAATCCATGTACATGCGCCGCAGGTGCACGGGCGCACTCGCCGACTGCCGTTTCTTCGTCGCCATGCCTGCCTTGCTCCCTGCCCAGCCGCTATCATGGTGCATGAGGGGACCTGCCATGCCCAAGTACTCGCGCACATTCCTGGCTGCGTTTGCGGCCGCCTGCGCCGCGGCGCTCGCTCCCGGCGCCTTCGGGGCGTCTGCGGCGGACGACAAGGCGATTTATGACCGGATCGTGTCGCTCGCCGGCGACTGGACCGGACATATGGAAGATCCGCTGGCGGGCCCGCCGGTGACCGTTCGCTTCGAGGTCGCGAGCGGCGGCAAGGCAGTCATCTCGTACCAGAATCCGGCCGGCAGCCTGCCCTCGCTGACGGTGTACTTCCTCGCGAGCGGGAAGCTGCGCGCGGTGCAGTATTCGCCCGCGGGCAACCAGCCCGCATACAAGCTCGGGAAGGAATCGACGGCCGACCTCGTGAAACTCGAGTTCGACGGCGGCAGCGGGTTCGACGCGGACCATGACGGCCACGTGCACCAGGGCGAGATCCGGTTCGTGTCGCCGGAGCGCATCGAGCACCGCTGGGTCCACTACATCGGGCCGAAGGAACAGGGCGTGACGCATTGGTTTCTCGAGCGCACGCCGCCGGTGGAGACGAAGCCGGAAGCGGCGCCCGCACCGGCACCGGAAGTCGAAAAGCCGGCGGAACCGAAGGCAGCGGGGAAGAAACGCTAAAGGGGAACGTCCCCATTTAAAGGGGAGCGTCCCCTTTAATGGGGACGTTCCCCTTTAGTAGTCGGTGTACTTTCTGGACTGGCCGCGGACGCGATCGGCGGGGTACTTCTTCGCGTTCTCGGCCAGCTTGAGCTCGGCGGCCTCGAGCAGGTCGATGTCGAGGCGGTCCGAAAGCCGGACCAGGAACCAGAGCACGTCGGCGAGCTCCTGCGCGACCCGGCCGCGCGCCGCGTCGTCGAGCGTCCCGCTTTCCTCTTCCGTGAGCCACTGGAACAGCTCGACCAGCTCGGACGCCTCGACCGATAGCGCCATGGCAAGGTTCTTCGGGCTGTGGAAGCGCTCCCAGTCGCGCTCCGCGACGAATGCCCGCACGCGCGACTTCAACTCCGCCAGGTCCCGCATGCCGGCACTGTCCGCCAAAGCCATCTGCGGTGCAACGTGCCCCCCATGCGCCGAAACGGGTTTGCGGAGCCGCACCTGCGACCGGCAGAATCACGCGCACCTCGAACACATCGCCCTCACCGGCCCGGGAGCCCGTTTCATGCGTCACACCCCCCGCCTCGCCGCGGTTGCCATCGCCGCCTGGCCGGTCCTCGCGTTCGCGCAGGCCGCGCCCGCCCCGCTGACGGCCGAGACGATGTGGCAGCTGAAGCGCACCGGCCCACCCGCCCTCTCGCCGGACGGCAAGTTCGCGGTCTATGGCGTGACTCGCTACGACGCCGAGAACGACAAGGGCGATGCCGACCTCTACCGCGTGGCAACGGGGGGCGGGAAGCCGGAACGCCTCACCAGCATGAAGGGCAATGAGTCCGAGCCCGCGTGGAGCCCCGATGGGCGCTACATCGCATTCGTCGCGAAGCGGGGCGACGACAAGCTGCCGCAGCTCTACGTGATCGCCGCGAACGGCGGCGAGGCCACGCGCGTCGGCGACGTGCCGACGGGCGTCTCGGCACCGAAGTGGTTCCCGGACTCGAAACGGATCGCCTTCATCACCGAAGTCTGGCCCGACGTCACGGACTGGACGCAGGCCCGCGACAAGCTCAAGGCGCGCGAAGACTCGAAGATGACGGCCATGGCCTGGGACCGGCCGCCGGTCACGCACTGGGATCACTTCATGGAGGACCGCGTCCCGCACCTCTACTCGATATCCCTCGACGGCGGCGCGCCGGCCGCGATCACGCTGGGCTCGGGCCGCTCGCTCGAACTGCGCGAGGCGGGCGCGGATTCCTACGACATCTCGCCGGAAGGCACGGAAGTCGCCTTCGTCGCCAACACCGACGCTTCCGGCATCGAAGAGAACAACGACGTCTATGTCGTGGCCGCGACGGGCGGCGCGGCACGCAACGTCACCGCCGACAATCCGGCCGGCGACGGGCGGCCGAGCTACAGCCCCGACGGCCGCTGGCTCGCTTACAGCAAGCAGACGATCAAGGGTTTCTATGGCGACACCCAGCAACTGTGGCTGATCGACCGCAAGGCCGACACGCGCCGGCGCATCGCCGCGGACTGGGACCGCTCCGTGAGCGACATCGCCTGGGCACCGGACTCGAAGAATTTCTACGCCGCGGTCGACGACGCCGCCACGGGGCGCATCTACCGCTTCGACGTCGCGAAGGGCACGCAGCACCCGCTGACCGCGGGCTCGAGCTATTCGGAGCTCGCCGTCGACGGCAAGCCGGCCGTGCTGGTCGGGATTCGCCAGTCGTTAACCGAGCCGCCGACGCTGGTCTCGGTGTCGATGAAGAACGGCGCGGCAACGAAGCTGTCGGACCACAACGACGCGCAGCTCACCGCGACCGCGTTCGGCAAGGTCGAGAGCGTGACCTACAAGGGCGCGGACGGCGCCGACATCCAGATGTGGGTCGTCTACCCGCCCGGCTTCGACCCCGCCAAGAAGTACCCGCTGTACCTGCTGATGCATGGCGGGCCGCACAACGCGATCCAGGACAGCTGGACGTTCCGCTGGAACGCGCAGGTCTTCGCGGGGTGGGGCTACGTGGCCGCCTGGCACAACTTCCACGGCTCGAGCGGCTTCGGCCAGGCGTTCACCGACTCGATCAACCCGGACGGCATCAGCAAGCCTTACGAGGACACGATCAAGGCGGCGGAATGGTTCACGTCGAAGCCCTGGATCGACGCCGGGCGCATGGCGGCGGGCGGAGGCAGCTATGGCGGTTTCCTCGCCTCCGTGCTGCTCGGCCGGGAGCACCCGTTCAAGACGCTGGTGGCGCACGCGGCCGTCTACGACAACTATGCGATGTACGGCGGCGACTACGGCGCGGAGAAAAACCGCTTCTTCGAGGCCTGGGAGCGCCCCGAGGAATGGGCGAAGCACTCGCCGTCGACCAGCGCCGCGAACTTCAAGACGCCGACGCTGGTGATCCACGGCCAGCTCGACCAGCGCGTGCCGCTCAACAACGGCATGCAACTGTTCCACATCCTGCAGAACCGCGGGGTGCCGAGCCGGCTCGTGTATTACCCGGACGAGAATCACTGGATCCTGAAGCGCCAGAACTCGCTGTTCTGGTACGACGAAACCAAGAACTGGCTGGCGCGCTACGCGCCGGCCGGCGGACGCTGAGGAGCACTCAATGAAAATGTCACGACGCACGATCCTGCAGGCCGGCGCGGGCACGGCACTTGCGCTGGCGGGCGGCCGCCTGATCGCCCAGGAGAAATCCCCCGGCACCATGCTGATCCTGGGCGGCACCGGCTTCATCGGGCCGCACATGACCGAGCTCGCGCTCGCGAAGGGCTGGAAAGTCACGCACTTCAACCGCGGCAAGCGCGACGCGGACGGCGTCGAGGACGTGGAAACGCTGCACGGCGACCGCAAGGGCCAGCTCGACTCGCTGAAGGGCCGCAAGTGGGACGTCGTCGTCGACAACACCGGCTACATCCCGAAGTACCAGAAGATGTCGGCCGACCTGCTCGCGCCGAACACCGGCTACTGCCTCTACATCTCGAGCATCTCGGCCTACGCGAGCTTCGCCAAGCCGAACGACATCGGGTCGCCGACGGGCGTGCTCGAGAACAAGGACCAGGAGGAGATCACCAACGAGACCTACGGGCCGATGAAGGCGCTGTGCGAGCAGTACGTGCGCGATGCCTACGGCGCGCGCTCCTCGATCGTGCGGCCGGGTTACATCGTGGGCCCGCTCGACCCGACCGACCGCTTCACGTATTGGCCGGTGCGCGTCGCCCGGGGCGGCGACATGGCCGTGCCCGGCACGGTGGCCGACCCGATCCAGATCGTGGACGTACGCGACCTGGTCGCATTCATGATGGGGCTCGTCGAGCGGCGCGTGGACGGCTACTTCAACGCGGTCACGCCGCCCCGCGCGATCTCGATGGGCCTGCTCATCGACACGAGCCGAAAGGTCAGTGGCGCCAACCCGACGGTCACCTGGATCGACGAGGATTTCCTGGCGGCGAACCTGAAGCCGGAGGAGATGAACTTCGCACCGTGGGGGCCGATGCGCGGCGAGGAAGCCGGCGGATCGCTGACGGGCATGCAGGCCTCGGCCGACCAGGGACTGAAGGCGCGCCCGCTGGAGGTGACAGTCCGCGACACGCTCGCCTGGCACGAGACCCGGCCGGCCGAGCGCAAGGCCGCGCTCAAGTCGGGGTTCACGCCCGAGAAGGAAGCGGAGATTCTCGCGGCCTGGCGCGCGCAGAAGGCGTAGTACGAGCGCGCAGAGGGCCGGCCGGGGGCCCTCGCTCGCGCCGGAACTTTATGCGCTCGCTCGGGAACCCGCCCGGCCCTTTGCGCGCTCGCGCATTGCGCCTGCTGGGGCGTAAGATTCGGAAAAGGCAACTCCGGGAACCCGGTCATGCGTACTGTCAGGCAGTTGCTCGAGGGGAAGAAGCCGGGCGTCGTCACCATCGACGCCGCGGAACCGGTGCGGACCGCGATCCAGCTGATGGCCGACCACTTCATCGGCGCGCTGCCGGTGCTCGAGGCCGGGCGCCTGGCGGGCATCGTTTCGGAGCGCGACTATGCCCGCAAGGTCGTGCTGATGGGCCGCAAGTCCACCGAGACGACGGTCGGCACCATCATGAGCACGCCGGTGATCCAGGTGGGTCCGGCACAGACGGTGAATGAATGCATGAAGCTCATGACCGACAAGCGCATCCGCCACTTGCCGGTCGTCGAGAACGGGAACCTCATCGGCGTCGTCTCGATCGGTGACCTGGTGAAGGCGGTCATCGACGAGCAGAAGCACGAAATCGAGGATCTCAGGCGTTACATCGCAGGGTAGCGAAATCGTCGCTTCGCGCTGGACGCCCGGGCGGGCTGGCTCGCTCGTTCCGCCGGAACTTTAGTCACTCGCTCGCCACCCCGCCAGGACATCCGCGCGAAGTGGCGGGTGCGCAATCTCAACTGATGGTCACCATGATCCCGTGTTCGGCATGGACTTCCAGGGTTCGGCCGGGGGCCGGGCGCCGCCTTTCTGCAGGAGCTCGATGGAGATGTTCTCGGGCGAGCGGACGAAGGCCATGCGACCGTCGCGCGGCGGGCGGTTGATGGTGACGCCGCCGGCCTGGAGCTTCGCGCACAGCGCGTAGATGTCGTCGACCTCGTAGGCGAGATGCCCGAAGGCGCGGCCGATGCCGTACGCCTCGGGATCCCAGTTGTAGGTGAGCTCGATCTGCGCCGCGTCGTCGCCGGGCGCGGCGAGGAAGACGAGCGTGAAGCGGCCGCCCTCGTTCTCGATGCGCCGCAGCTCGCGCAATCCCAGCAGGTCGCGGTAGAAGTGCAGCGACTTCTCGAGGTCGGCCACGCGTACCATCGTGTGCAGGTATTTCATGGTTTCACGCTGGTTACGGTGCCGTGATCGGCGCGTACCACGGCAGGCGCCTGAACTCCGCCACCCAGGCCGAGATCGCGGGAAAGTCCGCGAGTCGATAACCGGCCTCGTCCGCCACATGGGTATAGGCAAAGAGCGCGATGTCGGCGAGCGAAACGTCGCTGCCCACCAGCCAGCGGCGGCCCGCCAGGCCCTGCTCCAGCACCGCGAGCGCCTCGGCGCCGCGCTGGAAGCGCTCGGTGTACTTCTCGCCGAGCTCCGCCGGGGTCTTCTTCAGGGACGTCAGCCAGAAGCGCACGGTCGCCACGCCGGGCTCGAGCTGGTACTGCTCGAAGCAGAGCCACTGCCACACGAGTGCGCGAAGGTACTTGTCCGCGGGCATGAGCTTGGTGCCCTCGGCGAGGTAGTTGATGATCGCGTGGCTCTCGGCGATCGGCCCCTGTCCCGGCACGACGAGCACCGGGATCTTGCCGTTCGGGTTGATCGCGAGGTATTCGGGCGTGCGCGTCGCGCCGGCCGTGATATTCATCGCCTTCAGTTCGTACGGGATGCCGAGCGCCTTCATCGTCAGGCGGCACTTGTAGCCGTTGCCGGAGGGCAGGTAGTCGTAGAGCAGGTATCCCATGTGTCAGCCTTGACCGAGTAGCCGGCGCGCCTCGGCGGCGGCGCGGATGCCGGAGAGATGCGCCCCGTGCAGCGTGCCGTAGGCCGCCTGCTCGGTGTGCTCGCCCGCGAAGACGATGCGGTCGCCGACCGGCCGCGCCAGGATCCCGCGCGCGCCGTAGCGGCCGGGAACGCAGTGCGAGTAGGCGCCGCGCGCGTACGGGTCGGCGGCCCAGGCGGTGGCGACGCCCTTGTCGAATTGCTTCCTGACTTCGCCGCCCAGCATCGCGGTGAGCTCATCGACCGCGTGGCCGATCGCCGCCGCCTCGCCCTCGCCCTCCAGTCTGCGCGCGAGGCGGCCCGCGGCGAAGGCGATGCAGACGTTGCTGTCCCAATGCCGCGTCAGGTAGTTGAGGCCGCGCCCGTCGTCGCGCTTCATCTGCAGGAACTCGGAGCCCTCCGACGGGAACACGTTCTTCTTGAAGCGCAGCGCGACCTTGTCGAGGACCCCGAGCGGCAGGTCATGGTGGGCCTGCAGCACCTCGGCCGGCAGGTGCGGCGCGAACACGACCGCGCCCTCGGCGACGACGGCCGAAGGCAGCGCGACGACGGCGACGCGCGCCGTGACGGCACCCGCCTCGGTTTCGGCGGCGACGCCGCGCCCGCCCCAGCGGATGCGCGTGACCGGCGTGTTGAGGCTGACATCCACGGACTTCGCGTAGTGCGCGAGCAGCGTGCCGTAGCCGCGCGGGATCACGAAGTCGGCGCCGTCCGCGTCGTACTGCGAGGCGTCGAGCGCGGAGAAGTTCGCGGGTTCGACGCCCTCCCAGGCCGTGAGGTCGTCCATCGCGAGCGGGTACCAGGGATCGGCGAGCGTCTCCTGCGTAAATGCCGCCTCGGCAGGCATGTCGAGACCGCGGCGCCCCGCCCGGTCGAGTTCGCGTTCCATGCGCGCGGTGACCGCGCGATAGCCCGCGGTCTCCGACTCGTCGATGCGGCGCGCGCCGTCATAGATGTGACGCGGGTAGGCGTCTTCCAGGACTTCGAAGCCGTTCTGGCGCGCGTAGTTCATCCACGGGTTGACGTTGGAGGAATGCAGCCAGGAGCAGCCGCGATCCCAGGCGATGCCGAGGCTGTTCTCGGTGACCGCGCGGCCGCCGATGCGGTCGCGCGCCTCGAGCACCAGCACCGAGACGCCCTGCGCCATCAGCGCGCGCGCGGCGGTGAGGCCCGCGCCACCGGCGCCGATGACCAGCACGTCCGGCGCCGCGGTCGCCGCGCGAAGCGGCGCGCCGAACGCGCCGGCCAGCGCGCCCGCGCCGAGGCCCTGGAGGACCTGTCTGCGATTCATCACGCGAGTGCGCTCCGCCATGCCCTGAGCTTGGAACGATAACCCATCCCGGCATGGGCGGGGCTCGTCGATGGCAGCAGGCGGTATTCGAGTTTGCGCGTCGCCGGCAGCGCCGGCAGGACGTGCCTCCGCCAGGCGGCCTCGGCCTTGCGGCCGTTGAAGCAGACGCGACGGATGCCCGGGTGTGCGGTATAGGAAGCGGGCGAAATCATTGACGCGGATCGAGTCCTCGCCCATCGAGGCATCGAGGCTGCCGGGACGAACGCAGCCCGCGACGACGTCCCAGAGCGCGATGCGCCGGCGCTTCAGGGCGGCGGCGCGACGGGCATAGGGCGCATCGGGCGCGATGCCGTAGATCTCGCCGGCGATGCGCCAGACTGGTTGTGCCGAAACGCGTAATACTCGTTGGCCGCGAGCGACGCCTCGCCCGGCATGCTGCCGAGGACGAGGACCCGGGCCCTGCGGTCGGCGATCGGGGGAAAGCCCTTCCGCGGCGCCGTCGCTTTCGCAGTTATGCGCGCATATCGCGTCTCAATGGTGCTGGGTCGACTTATCGAACTTATTCGCGACAGGGTCAATAAGTTCGATAAGTGCGACCCGCACCATCAAAGGAAAGGCCCGCTTGCGCGGGCCTTTCGTCAGCGATCGAACGGGTGCTTTACCAGCGCCCGCCACCACCGCCGCCACCACCGCCGCCACCGCCACCCGAACGGAAGCCACCGCCACCGCCCGGACGACCACCGCCACCCGGACGGCCGCCGCCACCGGCGCCGCGGGGACGATCCTGCGCTTCGTTGACGCGCAGCTGACGACCGCCCATCGAGAAGCCGTTCAGGGCTTCGATGGCCTTCGCCGCCTCGGCCTGCGGCATTTCGACGAAGCCAAAGCCGCGCGGACGGCCGGTTTCACGGTCAGCCGGCAGCGCCACGGATTCGACCGCGCCATGCTGCGCGAACAGGTCGCGCACCTGGGCTTCGGTCGCCGAGAAAGGCAGGTTTCCAACGTAAATCTTCATGACTCTAGATCTCTCACTTTTCTGTAGAACATGGCCGTACGCGGCCCTCTCACGAGGGTCGGCGTTGGCCATTGCCAACGGCAGGATTCACGGTCGGGATCGTCTGGGCGGGCAAATGAGCTCGGCAGGGCGAATCTTCGATCAGCGGGTCCTGTCACCTTGACCGTGCCAGGGGCAGCGGTCGGCGCGGAGAATAACACGGCCTTTCTGCGGGTTCCATTTGGTTTGGCCCGCAAAACGCGTGTAACTGCACGTTTTTGCAGGGGGACGGCCCTTTTCGGGGCGCCCGGGCGCCCCTGGCAGCCACGGATTCAGTCGAGGCGCTTGTGGAAGCGGGACATGGCGAGGGTGAGCATCACCGCGAGGAAGGCCAGCAGTTTCAGCACCTCCAGGCGCATGTCGGTC
>CAVVJB010000004.1:0-119667 GCA_963748465.1 uncultured Gammaproteobacteria bacterium | reverse complement strand
ATGAAGCTCTACTACCATCCGGTTTCAACGGTCAGCAGGCCGGTCGTCCTGTTCGCGATGGACAGCGGAATCGACCTCGACTACCAGCTGGTAGACCTGTCGACCGGCGAGCACCTGCAGCCGGCTTACGAGGCGGTCAATCCGAGCAAGCTCGTGCCGGTGCTGGAAGATGGCGACTTCCGGCTGACCGAGAGCTCTGCGATCCTCAAGTACCTGGCCGACAAGGTCGATTCTGCAGCCTACCCGAAAGACCTCAAGAAACGCGCTCGCGTCAACGAGATGATGGATTGGCTCAACACCGGCTTCTACCGCGATTTCGGCTACGGTCTCGTATATCCGCAGATCTTCCCGCACCACAAGCGGCGCAGCGACGAGGCCCAGGCTTCGGCGATCGAATGGGGACGGGACAAGGCGAAGTTCTGGCTGGGTGCGCTCGATCGGCACCTGCTCGGAAGCCAGAAAAAGTTCCTGTGCGGCAACGAACTGACGATCGCCGACTACCTCGGCGCTGGGATCATCTCGATCGGCGAAGTCACACACTGCAATTTTGCGCAGTTTCCCAATGTTGCGCGCTGGTACGCGTCGATGAAGGCACGCCCTAACTGGACGAAGGCGAACGAAGCCTTCTACGGCATGGTGGCGGCCGCCAAGGATGCGTCGTTCGTGGCGCTCTGACGACGGACGGAGACGGCCATTCTTTCCTTCGTTGGCTGGCTCATCCTGCTGGTCCTGTGCTGGCCGCTGGCCTTGCTCGCGTTGATCCTGTGGCCATTCGTATGGCTCATTTCGCTGCCGTTCCGCCTGGTGGGCATCACTGTTCGAGGCCCTCTTCTCGCTGCTCGAGGGCGATCCTGTTCCTGCCTGCCCGGGTGCTGGGGCAGCGGCCGAACGCCTGACTCAGGCGCGCGGCGCCTTGACCGGTTCCTGCGCCGCGCACATGCCGCCGACGATCTGCCAGCTGTCGCCCATCCTCATCCAGGTGTGCGTGAACTTGCGCCAGAGGCCGGCGCCGCTCCTGGTGCCGTCCCCGTAGTCGTAGACGTACTCCGCGGCGTAGTGCACGACGACCACGTCGTCCCCGAATGCCTGGTTGGCCAGCGGCTTCAGCTCGTACGTCAGTTTCCACTGCTTGTCGCGTATGTCGCGGACCCAGCTGCCGATGTCAGCCTTGCCCTTGGGCTCCCGCTCGAAGCACGGCCAGCCGACGAAGTCCTCGTGCCATAGCTTGACGTACGCATCGACGTCGCCCGTGCTCACGTAGCGCCAGTAATCCTGCTCCAGCTGCCAGACGGCCTGCTCGTCGGGCGTCCAGTCCGCGGCTGCCGCCGGCCATGCCAGGAATGCAACCCATAAGAAGGCCACCGCGCGAATGCGCATCGCCTGTTCTCCAGTCATTCGATTCAGGCCAGGGCCGGCGACGTAACGCGAATTCAATCGAGCAGTCTGGTCCGATGTTGCGCAGCTTTCGCGCGCAGCTCCGCCACTCTCGATTGCAAGGCTTCGTACTGTTCCTTGTGCCATTGCGCCTGGGCGGCGGCGTCGCCATCGGCGCCGGAGCCTGCCGACGAAGGCGCGAGCCCTTCAGCCGTCGGCGCCCACGGCGTGCCGTCGGTCGACTCAGCGCCGAGGCAAACCGCCTGGACGATTGCCAAGGGGGAGTCCAGGACCGGATTGAACGACCCGTCTCATCGAAGCAGGCCGCGAAAGCGCCGTTGCCGTCGACGGCGCAGGCGAACAGGACGCCGAAGTTGCTGTTCCCATTGTTGTCATCACAGACGCAGCTGGCCGAAACCGCGATCCGGTTGGAGGGGCAGTTCGCTTCGGCCACGCTGATGGCTGAGTCCTCGGCGACCACTGTCGTCAGGTCGGCAATGGCCCCGTCGAGCGCGTCCCGCACACCGGTCGCCAGCTTGCCGAAGGTGACGGCGCCATTGTTGATCGTTGCGGTCTTGACGGCGCTGGCCGCGATGTCAACCGCCTTGACGGCGCCGTCCTGGATTTTCTCCGACGTCACGGAATTGTTGGCGAGGTCGCTGTTGTTGACGCAACGCTCGCAGACGACGTTGGTGGCCTGTGCGCTCGCCACATCCGCCAGCAGCAGTTGCGACAGCGCCAGGGCACAGGCAGTCCATACCGGTAGCTTTGGATTCACGAGTCCTCTCCATGAACAGGGTTCCGACGAGCCTACCCCCCGGGTGCCAGCGGGGCAATCGCAAGGCGCAAGCTCGAGGCAAAAAAAACCCCGGCGCAACGCGCCGGGGTTTGATGGGTCTAAACCACTCGCGTCCGCGTCAGGCGGTGCGCCGCCGGGCGAACAGCAGGCCGCCGAGGCCGAGCAGGGCGATGAGGCCCAGCGCGCCGCCGCCGCCGCCACCGCCTCCACCCCCGCCGCCGCCCCCCTGGGCGCGCGTCGTCGAGGAGAAGGTCGCCGCGTAGCCGCCGACCGTCAGGGTGGTCGTCTTGGTGGTCGAGAACTCGGTTCGACGCCTGGTGCCGGAGGCACACGGTTTCGCCGTTCTCGATCGTATCCGGGTCATTCGTGAACGTATCGGTGCAGCCGATCGAGTAGTTTCCGCCGAATGACGCTGATGTGCGCGGGAACCTCGATGCCAGTGATCGTCACCGTCTTCGAGGTCGCGCCCGTGCCCGGCGCGCGATCGGTCAGCGAAGCGAACTCAAACGCGTCCGGCTCCGTGTCGCAGGTCCGGCGCGTGAAGGTCGCGGTCGCCGTCTGCGCCTTCGACGGTGACTTCGAGTTCGTGCTCCGCGCAATCGGTGATGCCGTTTGCGATGGTGATCAGGTACTCGTTGTTCAGCAGGTCACCGACGGTCACGTAGGCGTTAGCGATGTCTTCAGCGTCCGGAGCAGGGAAGAATCCCCGCCGGTGTCCATCTGCGAGGCTGGTCAGGGCCGCGGTGCGGCCCGGCCCGTCAAATTCGCCGATGCCGATCGTGAACATCGGGATGCTCGCTGAGTTCGCCTCGGCGATCACATCTTCGATGCTCGCTGTGACTCGCTGTTGCTGCCGTCTCCGACCAGTATTATCGGCCTTCGGACCATCCGGAAGGGCGCTGGGCGGGGAGTGGCGAGATGCTCCAGGGCGATGAGGAGCGCATCCGCCATGTTGGTTCCGTTGCCCGGATATCCGAGTCCACGCCGGCGTTCAAGGCGCACGTCGTTGGCTCCGCCATCGTCGATTCGGTGAATGGCACGACTACTGATGGCGCCCGGATTCGAGCGTTGAACTTGACGACGGCAGCATGGTCGCCGGCGACCATTTCGTCGATGAACGCCTTGACCGCGTTCTGCATCTGGTCGCGATACTGGTTCACGACGCTCGCGCTGTAGTCCATGCACGAATACGACCGACACGCGCTGGTTCGGGTCCAGTGACGGCGGCAGGGTCACGTCGTCGGCGGCGATCGTGATCGGGTCGCCGTCGATCAGGATGGTGAAGTCATTTTCATCGAGGGAAGGAACCGGATCGCCGTTGGCGTCAGTGACCTTGACGTAGGCCTCGATTGGTCCCGTGGACGGCCGCCCCTCGACGCGCAACTCGATGGCTGCCACGCCGGCGCCGCGAACATCGCGGCCAACACGAGTGAGGCGGCCGGAAATCCCGCAAACCCGAAAATCCGGCCCGCGAAGCGCAGAGTGATGAGAAAACATGGTTGTTCCTGTAGAGACCCCTAGAAAGATATTCTAGCCGCCTGAATTACCGACATATTTGCAAGGGCTCGAATACGTGAAGGAAATCACAGCTTGGGTCTTATGCGGCAGGCGCATGACCATAAATCGGGCGTCACCTGTGTGATTGACCCCGTATTCCAAGGGGTGTCGATGCTGCCGAGTCTCGAGGCGATCCACGCGGCCCGACATCGCCTGGCCGGGGTCGCCCTACGCACGCCGCTCCTGCGCCTGGACGCCCCGGGTGCGCCCGCCGAAATCTGGCTCAAGCTCGAAAACCTTCAGCCGATCGGTTCTTTCAAGATCCGCGGTGCCGCCAATGCGATGGCCGTCATGCCGCCGTACGCAATTGCGCCGCGGCGTCCTCACGGCATCGGCCGGCAACATGGCGCAGGGCGTTGCCTGGTGCGCGCGCAGCCGCGGCATTCCCTGCACGGTCGTTGCGCCGGATACCGCGCCGGCGGCAAAGCTGGCCGCGATCGAGCGACTCGGCGCGCGCATCATCCTCGCCCCTTTCGAGCGCTGGTGGCAGACCTTCCAGGACCGGAGCTACCCGGGCGTCGACGCCGTTTTCATCCACGCATTCGACGACCCGCAGGTCATCGCCGGCAACGGGACGATCGGACTCGAGATCCTCGAGGAGCTTCCGGATGTCGAGTCCGTCGTCATTCCGTGGGGAGGCGGAGGCCTTGCAACCGGTATCGGTACGGCCGTTCATGCGTTGTCGCCGCAGTGCCGCATCTACGCCGCGGAGGCGGAGTCAGGCGCTCCCCTGGCAGCAGCCCTCGCGGCGGGACAGTCGGTGGACGTCGATCATCGGGCGACGTTCGTCGACGGAATCGGCAGCCGGTCCGTCTTTCCCCGGATGCTGGCACGAGCCCAAGGGCTCCTCGACGGCTCGCTCGTCTCGACCCTCGAGGAGATTGCGGCGGCAGTGCGGCTGCTGACGGAGCGGGCCCGGGTCATCGCGGAAGGGGCAGGGGCCTGCGGCGTCGCGGCCGCGATGTCCGGCCGTGCCGGACGGGGCAAGGTCGTGTGCGTCGTCTCGGGCGGCAATATCGACGCGGACCGGCTCATGGCGCTCCTGGGCCGATAGCGGCTAGCATCGAGGCACTGGGATGCCAACGTGTGCGAGAGGGCGGCACGATGATTCATTCAACCGGGCGCTGGCTGGCCGCACCTCTGTTGGCGTTGGCCGCGGCGGCCGCGCATCCCTCGCCGCGCTTCTCGATCACGTATCCGCCCGGTACTGCCGAGGCGCCTTTGACCGGGCGCCTGATTCTGGTGCTGTCGACAAATCCCGAGGGCGAGCCGCGCGAACACGTCGCCTGGGATGGCGATGCCGTTCCGTTTTTCGGAATCGATGTCGTGGACTGGAGGCCGGGCCAGAAAAAGCTGTTCGACGCCCGGATCGACGGATTCCCGCTGCGCTCGCTGGATGACCTGCCGGCCGGGGAGTACCGCGTCCAGGCCGTGCTCAATCGCTACGAGAAATTCACGCGCAGCGATGGCTGGACCCTGATGCTGCCGCCGGACCGGGGCGAGGGCCAGGTGTGGCGCCAGAAGCCCGGCAACCTTTACTCGAAACCCTTGACGGTCCGCGTCGATCCGAAACGTCGCGGCCGCGTATCGCTGGTACTCGACCAGGTCATTCCCCCGGTGGCGGAATTCGAGAGCAAGCAGACGAAGTACGTGCGCCATTTCAGGATCCGCAGCGAGCGGCTCTCGAAGTTCTGGGGACGCGACGTCTCACTCGCGGCCTGGGTACGGCTGCCCTGGGGTTACGACGAGCACCCGGAGGCACGCTACCCGCTCGTGATCGCGCACGGTCATTTTCCCGCGGGGCCCGGCGGCTTTCGGGAAACGCCGCCCGATCCTGACCTCAAGCCCGATTACAGCAAGCGTTTCCAGCTCGCCGGCTACAATCGCATCCAGCAGGAGTACGCCTGGCAGGCGCACCAGGACTGGATCACGGCCGGCTTCCCGCGCGTGCTGCTGGTCGAGATCCAGCACCCGACGCCTTTTTACGACGACTCCTATGCGGTGAACTCGGCCAACAATGGCCCGTACGGCGACGCCATACAGCACGAGCTGATCCCGGCGCTCGAAAAGGAATTCAGGGCGCTGGGTACGGGCTGGTCTCGCTTCGTTTATGGGGGGTCGACCGGCGGCTGGGAGGCGATGGCCGTGCAGATGTTCTATCCGGACGACTACAACGGCGCCTGGATCGCCTGCCCGGATCCCATCGATTTTCAGCACTACGTCCAGGTCAACATCTATGAGGACCGCAATGCCTACGTGACCGCCAATCCGTACAAGCGCACGCCCCGGCCCGCGCACCGCAACTGGCTCGGACAGGTCGATGCGACCATCGAGGAACAAAATCGTTACGAGAGCATGATCGGCACGCATGGCCGCTCGGGGGACCAGTGGGACGCGTGGGAGTCGGTCTACTCGCCGGTCGGTCCGGATGGCTATCCGCGACGCATCTGGGACCGTGAAACGGGAATTGTGGATCCGGTGACTGCTGAGTACTGGCGCGAGCACTACGACCTCGCGCACATCCTGCGCCGGGACTGGGCCACGCTGGGACCGAAGCTGCGCGGGAAGCTGCGCATCTATACCGGTGACATGGACAACTACTACCTCAACAATGCGGTTTACGGCGTCGAGGAATTCCTGAAGTCGGCCGATCCGCCCGCCGATGCCGTCGTCGAGTATGGCGATCGCGCCGAGCACTGCTGGAACGGGGACCATACGCGGGCGAACGCCTACTCGCGATTGCGGTATCCGCAGATGGTCTTGCCATGGGTCGTCGACCGTATCCTCGACACTGCACCCGACGGCGCGGACGTCGACAGCTGGAGGTACTGACATGATTCCTCGCCTGTGTCGCCGATGGCCGGCTGCGGTCTGCATGGCCCTGCTCGCCGCCTGTTCGACCAACCCCGTGACCGGAGAGAAAGATCTCATGCTGGTCGGTGAGGGCACGGAACTTTCGATCGGCCAGCAGCAGTACGCACCCATGCGCCAGGCGGAAGGCGGCGACTACTCGATGGACCCCGCGCTGACTGCGTATGTGCAACGCGTGGGCAATCGACTGGCCGCGGTGAGCGACCGCAAGCTTCCGTACGAATTTGTCGTCCTCAACAACTCGATCCCGAATGCCTGGGCGCTGCCGGGCGGCAAGATCGCGGTGAACCGCGGGTTGTTGACGGAATTGAAGTCGGAGGCCGAGCTCGCCGCGGTCCTCGGGCACGAAATCGTGCACGCCGCGGCACGGCATTCCGCCCAGCAGATGAGCCGGGGAATGCTGGCGCAGGGCGGCCTGCTCGCGGCACAGGTCGCCGCCAGCGACAGTGACTACGGCGGCCTGTACATGGCGGGTGCCGGCCTCGCCGCGCAGCTTACGATGCAGAAGTACGGCCGGGACGCCGAACTCGAGGCGGATCGCTACGGCATCGAGTACTTGAAGCGCGCCGGGTACGACGCCCAAGGCGCCGTGTCGCTGCAGGAAAAGTTCGTGCGCATGAGCGGGAACAAGGACAGCAGCTGGTTCCAGGGCCTGTTTGCCAGCCACCCGCCGTCCCAGGACCGGCTCGACGCAAACCGCCGGCTTGCCGCGAAATTGCCGCCCGGGGGCGAGGTGGGAGCGGCATCGTTCGCCGCCGCGATGGCGCAAACCATGAAGGCGAAGCCCGCCTACGATGCCTACGACGCCGGGCGCAAGGCGCTCAAGAACAAGAATGCCGACCTCGCACTCGCAAAAGCGGACGAGGCGATTCGCCTGCTGCCGGGCGAGGCGCATTTCCAGGCGTTGCGCGGAGACGCATTCCTGGTGAAGAAGCAGCTCCCCGCGGCGACGGAAGCCTACACCGAGGCGATTGCGCGCAACGACGGCTTCTTCTATTACTACTTGCAGCGAGGACTCATCGCGGAGAACAAGAAGCAGGACGGCCGTGCGCGGCAGGACCTCGAAACGAGCGTCAAGCTCCTGCCGACGGGCGCCGCCTATTACGCGCTCGGCAACATTGCCAAGCGCGCGCAGAATACTGACGCGGCGCGGCAGTATTACGCGAAAGCGGCCGGCTCGGAGGGCGAAATCGGCCAGGCGGCCGGCCTCGAGCTGATGCGCCTCGAGTTGCCGCAGAATCCCGGCAAGTACGTGCGAACCCAGGCGGGCCTGGACGCGCAGGGGATGCTGGTCGTCGCATTGGGCAATGCGACACGCGTTCCGGTCACGGGAATTGTCGTCGCCATCCAATACGCGGATGCACAGGGTCGCGTGCGGGAGATCCAGCGCAATTATCCGGGAACCCTGGGTGCCGGGCAGCAGGCCCAGGTGCCAACCGGTCTCGGTCCGTTCCAGAACGCCAATCAGTTCAAGGTGGCCCTGGCGTCGGCTCGAATCGCGGAATGACCTGAACGCGCCCGCCCGGAGGCGGGCGCGTTCGCCGCTGCAACCGACACTCAGCGCTGCGTCAGCACCAGCTCGCCGTCCTCGACGGGAATCCGCTTGCCGGGGTCGCGGTCCATGCGCACGACTTTCTGCGCACCGTCGAGCTCATAGGTGACGTCAAAGCCGGCCTGCACCGAACGCATGTCGTAGACGACGACACAATCCGAGCTCGCGTCCGCCTCAGCGTCGCCCGCCGTCGGGGCAGCCGGCGGTTCGGCCTTCGCTGCCCCAGGGGCCGGCTCCGGTGTGGCGGCGACGGGGGCACTGCCCGGCACGGCGGCCTGGGCGAGCGCCGCCTCGTCCCCGCACACCTGGCGCGGCGTGCGGGTCGTGTCGAACGCGGGTTCGACGGAAACGACTTCCGCGTACTTCTGCAGCGGGTTATAGCCGCTGTTCGCCACGATGGAACCGGCCGCCGCAAGCACGACGCCGCCCACGATGATCCCTGCCAATGCTGTGTTATTCATTCTATGGACTCCTTGTGCGGCCCTTCACTTGCCGCGTGTTCCAGAAATACCTGCACCGTGTCTTACGCGGGAGCCGTGCGCGTCGCGCTGCGGCGACGTCGTCCGGCGGACTACGAGGCCAGCGGATTAGAAGTCGCCGATCCGCGTGGGCTAAAGTAGGGGCGATGGCGGCGAAAACCCTGATGATGTCGTTCCTGGCCGCCATCACGATGTGGATGCCCGCGCACGCGGCCTGCTTCGCCCATGGACGAGGCAGCTGCGAACCGCTTCGCGCAACTCGCGCTATCCTGCGTCCACCGCGAGTACCCGAACAAGATTTCACACGTGCTCGCCGGCGATGCGGACGTGCGTCCGCCGCGAAGCCTCACGCCCGTCTTCTACGGTTGCTTCGACTGGCATTCATCCGTGCACGGTCACTGGCTGCTCGCGCGGCTCGCGCGGGAATTTCCCGCAGCGCCGTTTGCCGCACCGGCGCGCGCCGCGCTCGCCTCCAGCTTCACCGAAGACCGGGTCGCCGCCGAAGTTGCGTACCTCCGGGATCCGGGGCGCACATCGTTCGAGCGTCCCTACGGGCTCGCCTGGCTGTTGCAGCTGACCGCGGAACTGCGCAGCTGGGACGACCCCGACGCCCGGCAGTGGGCCGCCGTGCTCGCGCCGCTGGAGGCGGAAGCCGCCGACCGCATCCGTTCCTGGCTGCCGAAGCTTCGATATCCGATCCGTGTCGGCGAACACTCGCAGACCGCCTTCGCATTCGGGCTGATCCGGGACTGGTCGGTCACGGCGGGCGACGGGGCAATGCGCACGCTCATCGACGAGCGAAGCCGCGCCTACTACTTGGCTGACGTCGATTGTCCAATCGGGTACGAGCCGTCCGGAGAGGATTTCCTTTCACCTTGCCTCGCCGAGGCGGACTTGATGCGGCGGGTCTTGGAACCGGCCGCTTATGCCGCCTGGCTCGGCCGCTTACTGCCGGGCATTCCGCGGAATACGGGCGACGCCTGGCTCGAGCCCGGCATCGTCACGGATCGCGCGGATCCGAAACTCGCACACATCGACGGGCTCAACCTGAGCCGCGCGTGGATGTTGCGCGGCGTGGCGTCAGCGCTGCCGGCCGGCGACCCGCGCCGCCCGGCCCTGGAGCTCGCATCCAGGCGACATGCCGATGCCGCACTGCCCGCCGTTACCGGCGAACACTACGAAGGAGGCCACTGGCTTGGCAGCTTCGCCGTCTACCTGCTGGGCGGCTCCGGCCGCCCTGCAGGATAGGCGGTAACTGCTTACTTGAAATCGATGCGGCGGAAGCTCTGCTCGCCGAAGAACGTGCGCAGTTCCTCGTAGCCCTCGACCAGCTTGTCCTGCTTGTCTTCGGCCAGCTGGGCCCGCATCGCGGCCATGAACGCCTTGTACTGCTCGGCATTCGGGTCGGACGTGGCGGCGTTCGGGGTCTTGGTGACCAGCAGCATGTTGAAGTCGCGGTTGGCGGCTGTCTCGCTCAGGTAAACGAAGCAATCCAGCACCGTTCCCTGCTTCTTGCCGATCTCGCAGCCCGACACCCAGGTCTGCTTGAGCCCCTCGAGGTAGTCGTCGATCCGGTTGGGGTTCACCCGGACCATGGTGACGTTCCAGACTTCCTTGGACGGCGTGTAGTCCGTGTAGACCTCAAACGCCTGGCTGGCCGTCGTGACGGCAAGCGCTGCCGTCGCCGAGGCGGCGATACAAAGTGCTTTCATTTCCTGTTCCCTTTTGATGGCAGGACGTACTTGCGCCCCGCCTGTTGGTTTTCCGCGACGGCCTGGTGCCTTCGCGGTTGCTGCGCGACCTTAGTCCTACACCGGGTGGGTGTCAAAGCAATCCGCGCGGCGTGGCCGGTCAGCGCGCCTGCGCCTGCAGGTAGTCGACCGCCACGTGGAGGAGGCTGCGCAGCCCGACCTGCATGCCCGCCTCGTCGACGTAGAAGAGGTCCGAGTGGTTGTCCGGGGCGCTCGCCGGGTCCTGTGTGGCCGGCGTCACGCCGACCCACCAGTAGACGCTGGGTACGGCGCGAGCGATATGCGCATAGTCCTCGGCGACGGTGAGCAGGCTGCTCGTTCGCACGGCATTCGGGCCGAATGCGCGTTTGAGCGACGCGGTCACCGTTTGGGTCAGGTCCGGGTCGTTGACGAGGACCGGGTTGGGCTCCGGCATCATCTCCAGCGCGGCGCTCGCCCCGTGCGCGGCGGCGACACCGGTCGCGATCGTCCGCAGCCGATCGATGACCAGGGTGCGGTCTGCCTCGCTGAACGTGCGGATCGTCCCCAGCAGCTCGACCTGCCCCGGGATGATGTTGTGGCGCACGCCGCCATTGATGGCCCCGACGGTGACGACCGCCGGAGCGGCCGTGAGGTCGAGGTCGCGGCTCACGATCGTCTGAGCCGCCACGACGATGCTCGAGGCGGCGACGATCGGGTCGATGCCGGCCCAGGGTCGCGAGCCGTGTGTCTGCCGGCCGGTGACGACGATGCGGAAGAAATCCGACGCGGCCATCAAGGGCCCTGGCCGCAGGGCGACGGTGCCCGTGGGCAGTGAAGAGCCGACATGCAGGGCGAAGGCTGCTTCCGGCTTCGCGATGGCGAGCAACCCCTCGTCCAGCATCATCGGTGCGCCGCCGCGTTCGCCTTCCGGCACGCCTTCCTCTGCGGGCTGGAAAACGAGCATCACCTTGCCGGGAAGTCTCTGGCGCATGCCGGCGAGGATCTCGGCCACGCCCATCAGCATCGCCGTGTGCGCGTCATGTCCGCAGGCGTGCATGACGCCGACGGTGCGGCCGCGGAACTCGGCGGTCGCGACCGATTTGAATGGAACATCCGTCTGCTCCGTGACGGGCAGGGCGTCCATGTCGGCCCGCAGCAGGATCGTGGGCCCCGGCAAGGCGCCTTCGATGACGGCGACGACGCCGGTGTGCGCCATTCCGGTTCGAACCTCGAGCCCGATGGCGCGCAGGTGCTCGGCCACCCTGGCCGACGTCCGGAACTCGCGGTTGGCCAGTTCGGGGTTGCGGTGAAAATCCCTGCGCCATTCGACGACGCGCGCGTCGAGGGCCGCCGCTGCGGCGTCAAGCTCGGTGCCCGTTATCTCGGCTACCGCGGCAGCCGGGCCGAACGCGAAGGCGACAGCGAGGCACCAGGCAGGGTTCATGCATGCTCCACGATGACGCGCGAGTCTAGCGCAGGTCGTGCGGATCCTTGGCCGCGCCATGCCGGTTGAGCCGAACCGGCGCCGTGCGGTATCATCCGCGCCGGCCGGGGGCTGGGCGCAAGCCACCGCGGTCCGGGCAGCGAGGCCCGGTCGTGGTCCCCTGGAACCGAATGGTCGATCGGAAGGCCCCCTCGCGGGGCCTTTTTGTTGCCGATCGGGTCGCCGGAAATGGGCCTCGTGCCCATTTTTTGTTTCCGGGACGGGCGGAGGCCGGGTGAAGGACAAGCTGTTCGGCCTGCTGGAGCCGGTGGTGGCGGCGCTCGGCTACGAGCTGCTCGAAGTCGAGTGGACTTCAGCCGGGCGGAATTCGCTGGTGCGCGTCTACATTGACCGCGCCAACGGCGACGGCGCCGGCATCGGGCTCGACGACTGCGAGCGCGCCAGCCGCTCGATCGGGGCGGTGCTGGATGCCGAGGATCCGATCGGGAGCGAATACCGGCTCGAGGTTTCCTCGCCCGGCTTCGACCGGCCGCTGCGGACCGCGGAGCACTTCGCGCGGTTTGCGGGCAGCGAAGCGCGCATCGAGACCGCGGCGCCGATCGAGGGTCGACGCCGGTTTCGCGGCCGGCTCGGGGCAGTCGAGGACGGTGTAGTGACGATCGAGGTGGACCGCAAGGTCTGGAAGCTGCCGCTCGCGGGCATCAGCAAGGCACGATTGGTGGGTTGATCATGAACAAACAGATCCTGGAAGTCGTCGAGGCCGTCTCCAACGAGAAGGGCGTCGCGCGCGAGATCATCTTCGAGGCCCTCGAGGCCGCGCTTGCTTCCGCCACGCGGCGCAAGCACGGCGACGACATCGACGTGCGCGTCGAGATCGACCGCAAGTCCGGCGAATACGCGACATTCCGCCGCTGGAAGGTCTTCGCCGACGAATCCAACGAACTCGAGTTTCCCGAGCGCGAGCTGCGCTTCGACGATGCCAGGGACGTGGAGGCGAAGGCGGAGATCGGCGGTTTCGTCGAGGTGCCGATGGAATCGGTCGCCTTCGGCCGCATCGCGGCGCAGACCGCCAAGCAGGTCATCGTCCAGAAGGTGCGCGAGGCCGAGCGCGCCCAGGTCGTCGATGAATACAAGGACCGCGTCGCCTCGCTCGTGTCGGGTATCGTGAAGCGCGTCGACCGGCACGGGGTGTATGTGGACCTCGGAGGCAATGCCGAAGGCTTCGTGCCGCGCGAGCACATGATCCCGCGCGAGATGGTCCGTCCGCAGGACCGGCTGAAGGCCCTGCTGCGCGAAGTCCGTTCCGAGGCGCGGGGCCCGCAGCTGTTCCTGTCGCGGACCTCGCCCGATTTCCTGATCGAGCTGTTCAAGCTCGAGGTGCCCGAGGTGGGGCAGGGCCTCATCCAGATCCTCGGCGCGGCCCGCGATCCGGGCGCGCGCGCGAAGATCGCGGTCAAGAGCCTCGACCCGCGCATCGACCCGGTCGGTGCCTGCGTCGGCATGCGCGGCTCGCGTGTCCAGGCCGTCTCCAACGAGATCGCGGGCGAGCGCGTCGACATCATCCCGTGGGTGGAGAATCCGGCCCAGTTCGTCATCAACGCGATGCAGCCCGCCGAGGTGACGTCGATCGTCATGGACGAGGATGCGCATTCGATGGACATCGCGGTGACGGAGGACAGGCTGTCCCAGGCCATCGGGCGCGGGGGCCAGAACGTCCGCCTCGCGAGCGAGCTCACGGGATGGCGCCTCAACGTGATGTCCGAGCAGCAGGCGGCCGAGCGCAGCGACGAGGAAGCGGGCGTGCTGCGCGAGATGTTCAAGACCCAGCTCGACGTCGACGAGGACATCGCCAGCGTGCTGGTGCAGGAAGGCTTTTCCACGATCGAGGAAGTCGCCTATGTCCCGACCAGCGAGCTGCTCGGCATCGAGGAGTTCGACGAGGCCATGGTCGACGAGCTACGCAACCGCGCCCGCGACATGCTGTTGACGCAGGCCATCGCGAGCGAGGAAAAGATGGACGAATCGGGGCCTGCCGAAGACCTGCTGGCCGTCGAGGGAATGGACAGGGAACTCGCCTATGAACTCGCGTCGCGCGGCATCCGCACGCGCGAGGAGCTGGCGGACCAGTCGCTCGACGAGCTCGAGTCGGTGCCGGGCCTCGACCCGGAGCGCGCGGGGCAGCTCATCATGGCGGCGCGGGCGCCGTTGTTCGAGAACGCGAGTCAGGCCTGAGGCCGGGCGGAGGTAACTGAAGATGTCCGACGTCACGGTCGAGCAGTTCGCCGAGGTCCTCAAGGTCCCGGTCGACAAGCTGCTTTCGCAGCTCGAGAAAGCCGGCATCAAGACGCTCGGTCCCAAGGACCGCATCAGCGAGGATGCGAAGCACGAGCTCCTGACGCACCTGCGCAAGGCGCACGGCAAGGCGGAGGATGGCAGCGCACCGCGCAAGATCACGCTGCGGCGCAAGGCCCAGAGCGAGATCAAGGTCGCCGCGCCGCTCGGCAAGGCGCGCACGGTCAGCGTGGAGGTCAGGCAGAAGCGGACCTACATCAAGCGCGACGTGCTCGAGGAGCAGGCGCGCGTCGCGCAGGAAGCGCTTGACCAGCAGCGCGAGCAGGTCGACGCGGATCGCCTGGCCGCCGAGGCGCTGGTGCGCCGCGAGCTGGAATCGCGGGAGCAACAGCGCCGCGAGCGCGAGGAGAGCGAACGCCGCACCGCCGAGGAGGCGTCTAAGCGCCAGGCCGAGGAGCAGACGCGCCGCGAGGCGGAGCAGAAGGCGCGCGAGCAGGCGGAGAAGGAACGCCGGGCCCGCGAGGAGAAGGCGCGCAAGCCCGCCGAGGACGACAAGAGCACCCGCTACGGGCGCCAGGAACTGCACATCGCGGGCGGTCTGTCCGCCCGGCACAAGAAGGGCCGCTCGCGGCCGGAACCGCGGCGGCGTGCCGCGGCTGCCGGCACGGATCGCAAGCATGGCTTCGAACTGCCGACCGAACCGGTGCAGCGCGAGGTCGCGATCGGCGAGACCATCACCGTCGCCGAGCTCGCCCAGCGCATGGCCGTCAAGTCGAGCGAAGTCATGAAGACGATGCTCAACATGGGTGTCATGGCGACCATCAACCAGCCGGTCGACCAGGACACGGCGGTGCTGGTGGTCGAGGAGATGGGCCACCTTCCCAAGGTGCTGAAGGCGGACCAGGTCGAGGAGGAATTGCAGGCGGGCATGCAGGCCTCCGACGAGGCGCTGCCGCGGCCCCCTGTCGTCACGATCATGGGCCACGTCGACCACGGCAAGACATCGCTGCTCGACTACATCCGCCGCACCAAGGTCGCGGCCGGCGAGGCGGGCGGCATCACGCAGCACATCGGTGCCTATCACGTCGAGACCGCGCGCGGCGTCGTGACCTTCCTCGACACGCCGGGCCACGCCGCATTCACCGCGATGCGCGCGCGCGGCGCCCAGGTGACCGACATCGTGGTGCTGGTGGTCGCGGCGGACGACGGCGTCATGCCGCAGACCAAGGAAGCGATCCAGCACGCCAAGGCGGCCGGGGTGCCGATCGTCGTCGCCGTCAACAAGATCGACAAGCACGGCGCCGACCAGGAGAAGGTCCGGAACGAGCTCTCGCAGGAGGGTGTGATCGCGGAAGAGTGGGGCGGCGAGAACATCTTCGTCCCGGTCTCCGCGAAGACGGGCGATGGCATCGAGAAGCTGCTGGATTCGATCCTGCTGCAGGCCGAGGTGCTGGAGCTGAAGGCCGTGCGGGACGCGCCGGCGATCGGCGTGGTGCTCGAGGCCAGCGTCGAGCGCGGGCGCGGCGCGGTCGCGACCGTGCTCGTCAAGCGCGGCACGCTCAAGATCGGCGACTCCGTCGTCGCCGGCGAGCAGTTCGGGCGCGTGCGCGCGCTGTTCGACGAGCGCGGCAAGGAGATCGACTCGGCAGGCCCCTCCATCCCGGCTCAGATGCTGGGCCTTTCGAGTCCGCCGAACGCAGGCGACGAGCTGCTCGTCGTCGACAGCGAACGCAAGGCGCGCGAGGTCGCGCTGTACCGCCAGGGCAAGTTCCGCGACGTGCGGCTGGCGCGTCAGGCCGGGCAGAAGTCGGACGATGCATTCGCCCAGCTCGGCGAGGACTCCAAGGGCACGGTCAACCTGCTCATCAAGGCGGACGTCCAGGGCTCGGCCGAGGCCCTGCGCGAGGCCCTCGCGAAGCTCTCGACCGGCGAAGTGGCCGTCAAGGTCATTTCCAGCGGCGTCGGCGCCCTGACCGAGTCGGACGTCATGCTCGCAGTCGCCTCGCGGGCGCGCGTGATCGCCTTCAACATCCGCGCCGACGCCGCGGCGCGCGACGCGCTGCGCGACCAGAACGTGGAGGTTCGCTACTACAGCGTGATCTACGAGGCGATCGATGATATCCGCGCGGCGCTCACGGGCATGCTTGCGCCGGAGGTCAAGGAACAGATCGTGGGACTCGCCGAAGTGCGCGAGGTCTTCCGTTCGAGCAAGTTCGGCACCGTGGCGGGATGCCTGGTGGTCGACGGCTATGTGCGCCGGAACAACCCGATCCGCGTGCTGCGCGACAACGTCGTGATCTTCCAGGGCGAGCTCGAGTCGCTGAAGCGCTTCAAGGACGACGCCAGCGAGGTACGCGCGGGCACGGAGTGCGGCATCGGCGTGAAAGGCTACAACGACATCAGGGCCAAGGACCAGATCGAGTGCTTCGAGCGCGTCGAGGTGGCACGACAGCTCGGCACCTGAGGGAGTCCCGATGCCGCGCGAGTATCCGAGGGCCCGCCGAGTCGAAGAGCAGCTGAAGCGCCTGCTCGCCGAGCTCGTGCGTCGCGAGGTCAAGGACCCGCGGGTCGGGCTCATCACGATCACGTCGGCGGAAGTTTCCCGCGACCTGACGCACGCGAATGTCTATTTCACGCCGTTCGCCGGCTCGGGCGACCCGAAGGCGGCGCTCGAGGCGCTCCAGCATGCGGCTGGATTCCTCCGTCACCAGGTGCGCAACCAGATGCGCCTGCGGGTCGCGCCGGAGATCCAGTTCCGGATCGACGACTCGGTCGAGCGCGGTGCGCGCCTTTCGGCCCTGATCGACGACGCCGTCGACAGCGACCGCCGGCGTCACGTCGAGCCCGACCCGGACTCGGAATGAGCTTCACGGATCCCAGAACTCCAGGCGCACTCAAGCGGGACATCGACGGCATCGTACTGCTCGACAAGCCCGAGGGAATCAGCTCCAACGCGGCCCTGCAACGGGTGCGGCGGGCGTTCGGGGCCCGCAAGGCCGGGCACACGGGCAGCCTCGATCCGCTGGCCAGCGGCATGTTGCCGATATGCCTGGGACAGGCCACCAAGGCCTGTGCACTTCTCCTGGACGCCGACAAGGCCTACCGATTCCGCCTTGCGCTCGGCCTCAGCACCTCGACCGGCGACCGCGAGGGCGCGACGACTGCCACGGCGCCCGTCGCGCCCATCGATGAAGCCGCCATCCGGCAGCAGGCGGCGGCCTTCCTGGGCGAGACGATGCAGATTCCGCCGATGTATTCCGCCCTGAAGCTCGATGGCCGGCGCCTGTATCGCCTGGCTCGCGCCGGCGTCGAGGTCGAACGCGCGCCACGTCGCATTCGCATCGATCGGCTGGAACTGCTGGCCTCGGGTCCGGACTGGCTCGATTTCGAAGTTGGCTGCAGCAAGGGCACTTACGTCCGCAGCCTCGCCGAAGACCTCGCGCGCGCGGTCGGAACGGTCGGCCATGTCGCTTACCTGCGTCGGATCGGATTGGGCCCGTTCAGCAACATGCCGATGTACACCCTCGAACGGATCGAGGAGGCAGCCGCGGCCGGAACCGGCCTCGAGCCGATGCTGCTGGCGGTGGACGAGGCATTGCCGGGACTGCCCGCGGTACAGCTCGGCGCCGAAGAGCAGGCCTCGGTCCTGCAAGGGCGGGTCGTCCCGGCCCTGGGACCGGGTGCTTCGCAGGTGCGCATATACGGTGTCGGGGGGCGCTTTCTGGGCGTCGGGCGCATGAGTGCCGAAGGCGCGCGCCTGTCTCCCGAAAGGATCATGATCAAGGTACCGGAGAGCTCTGTTTCGCGTGCTTGAGAGGACCCAGCCCGGCGGGTACAATGCGCGCCTTTTTAAGGGGTTAAGTGAACGAGATGCCAGTCACGAATGAACGCAAGGCGGAGGTCGTCGGAAAGTTCCGGCGCGCCCCGACGGACACGGGATCCCCGGAGGTCCAGATCGCGTTGCTATCCGAGCGGATTAACGGGCTGACCGCGCACTTCACCACGCACAAGAGCGACCACGCCTCGCGGCGCGGGCTGCTCAAGATGGTGGCACAACGCCGGCGGCTCCTGGATTACCTCAAGGACAAGGCCCCCGAGCGGTACACCAAGGTCGTCAACGAACTTGGCCTGCGCCGTTGAGGCGCAACGGGCCCGCCGCGCCCGTTTTCCGTTGCAGCAATCAAAGGGGACCCGCTTGAGCGTTTCCACGCAAACTTTTACCTATGGTGCCCACGCGGTCACCATCGAGACCGGGCGCCTCGCCCGCCAGGCCGACGGTTCCGTCGTCGTCACGATGGGCGACACGGTGGTGCTGGTGACCGCGGTCGGTCGTCGCGAGGCTGTCGCCGGCCGTGACTTCTTTCCGCTGACCGTCAACTACGTCGAGAAGACTTATGCCGCGGGCAAGATCCCGGGCGGCTTCTTCAAGCGCGAAGGGCGTCCCTCCGAAAAGGAGACGCTGACCTCTCGCCTGATCGACCGGCCGCTGCGTCCCCTGTTCCCCGAGGGTTTCTACAACGAGGTCCAGATCGTCGCGACGGTGCTGTCGCTCGATCCCGAGATCGACTCCGACATTCCGTCGCTGATCGGCGCGTCCGCTGCCGTCGCGCTTTCGGGCATTCCGTTCACCTCGCCGATCGGCGCGGCGCGGGTGGGATACAAGAACGGCAACTACCTGCTCAATCCGACCTCCACGCAGGTCAAAACCGAGTCCGATCTCGACCTGGTGGTCGCGGGCACGCAGGATGCCGTGCTCATGGTCGAGTCGGAAGCCTCAGGCCTGCCCGAGGACGTCATGCTGGGCGCCGTGCTGTTCGGCCACCAGCAGATGCAAGCCGCGATTGCAGCGATCAACAAGCTGGCTGCCGAAGCGGGCAAGCCGCGCTGGGACTGGAAGGCGGCGGAAGAAAACGTCGCCCTCAAGCAGGAGGTCGCCAGGCTGACCGAGGCCGACTACGCGAAGGCGTATGGACTCGTGGTGAAGCAGGCTCGCGTGACGCGCCTCGCCGAGATCCGCCAGGCAGCGCAGGCCGCCCTGTCAGGCGGCGAAAACCCGAAGTTCACCAAGGACCAGGTCACGACCGCGTTGCACGACCTCGAGTACCGCCTGGTCCGCGACATGATCCTTTCCGGCAAGCCTCGCATCGACGGGCGCGACCTCAAGACGGTCCGCCCGATCACTGTCGAGGTTGGCACGTTGCCACGCACGCACGGCTCGGCGATCTTCACGCGCGGCGAGACGCAGGCGCTCGTCACCACGACCCTGGGCACCGGCCGCGATGCGCAGATCATCGACGCCCTCGCCGGCGAGCGCCGCGAGCCGTTCATGCTGCACTACAACTTCCCGCCGTTCTCGGTCGGCGAGACCGGGTTCATGGGTTCGCCCAAGCGCCGCGAAATCGGCCACGGAAACCTGGCGCGGCGCGGCATCAAGGCCGTGATGCCGAACCTCGAGTCGTTCCCCTATGTATTGCGCGTGGTATCCGAGGTCCTCGAGTCGAATGGCTCCAGCTCCATGGCCTCGGTGTGCGGCACCAGCCTGTCGCTCATGGATGCGGGCGTGCCGATCAAGGCGCCGGTGGCGGGCGTCGCGATGGGGCTCGTCAAGGAAGGCGACAAGTTCGCTGTCCTGACCGACATCCTCGGCGATGAGGACCACCTCGGCGACATGGACTTCAAGGTCGCGGGCACCGCGACCGGCGTGACCGCTCTGCAGATGGACATCAAGATCAACGGCATCACGCCCGAGATCATGAAGGCCGCGCTGGAGCAGGCCAAGGCCGGCCGGCTGCACATTCTCGGCGAGATGAACAAGGTGCTCGACAGGCCGCGTGCGGAGATGTCCGCATGGGCGCCGACGATCGTGACCATCAAGATCGATCCCGAGAAGATCCGCGACGTCATCGGCAAGGGCGGTTCAGTGATCCGGCAGATCACGGAGGAAACCGGCGCGACGATCGACATCGAGAACGACGGCACGGTCAAGATCGCCTCGGTCGACGGCGCATCGGGCCGCGAGGCACTGCGCCGTATCGAGATGATCACGGCCGACGTCGAAGTGGGGCGCATCTACGAGGGCAAGGTCGTCCGCCTGATGGACTTCGGCGCCTTCGTCGCGATCCTTCCGGGCCGTGACGGCCTCGTGCACATCTCGCAGATCTCCGACGAGCGCGTCGAGCGCGTCAGCGACAAGCTCAAGGAAGGCGACGTCGTCAAGGTCAAGGTGCTCGAGGTGGACCGCCAGGGCCGCGTGCGGCTCTCGATGCGCGGCGTCGAGTAAGGCTACGCCGGGGCAGTTCCCGCCTCGAGGCGCCGTTCACGGCGGCCCTCGAGTCGTTCGGGCCGCCAGTTCGGGATCGCCCAGTCCCAGATCGACTTGACGGGAGCCGCCGCGAGCTCTCGCGGAGGCTCCTGCTCGAGCCACGCCAGGACCTGCCACAACTGCGTGGACGCGACAGCCGCATCGAGCGGCACGGCGCGCCGCGACTTCGCCAGTTTGCGGCCGTCCGGCTCGGTGAGCAGCATCAGGTGCCCGTAGCGTGGCGTGGGCGAGCCGAGTGCCCGCTGCAGAAGAATCTGCCGTGGCGTGGAGGAGAGCAGGTCCGCGCCCCGTATCACCTCGTTCACACCCTGCGCGGCATCGTCGACGACGGTCGCCAGGTGATAGGCGATCTGGCCGTCTCGCCTCCGGACGACGAAATCACCCGCTTCCCGCCGGCAGTCCTGACGATAGCGGCCCTGAAAGGCGTCATCGAATTCCACGAACGGCTGATCGGCAGCGATTGCGAAGCGCAGGGCGTGTGGACCCTGGGCAGCGGAAGGGTCTCGACGGCAGGTCCCGGGATAGATTGGTTCAGTGCCTGGTTCCGCGGCTTCGGTGATCGAGAGGTTCGAGCGGCTGCACCGGCACGCATACGACTGTCCTGACGACACGATTGCGGCCAGGGCACTGCGATAGAGCTCATTTCTATGGGACTGGAAGCAAACGTTTCCATCCCACTCGAAGCCGAATCGGCGCAGCGTGGCCTGGAACTCGTCGGCGAGGCCGGGCAGGCACCGGTCGCGATCGAGGTCGTCGATCCTGAGCAGCCAGCGGCCGCCCCCGTGGCGTGCGCTCAGGTAGCTGCCTGTGGCCGCCAGCAGCGAGCCGAAGTGCAGGGGTCCCGAAGGAGTGGGCGCGAAGCGGCCGCAGGTTGCGGACGCCTCAGCGGTACCAGTCGTCGCGGTCGCCGTACTGTTTCTCGCGGCGCTCGCGCCGCTCCTGCGCCTCGATACAGAGGGTCGCGACCGGTCGCGCCTCGAGGCGCTTGACGCCGATCGGCTCGCCCGTCTCCACGCAATAACCGTAGCTGCCGTCCTCGATTCGGCTCAGCGCCTCGTCGATCTTGCGGATGAGCTTGCGTTCGCGATCGCGCGTCCGCAACTCCAGCGCGAACTCGGATTCGAGCGTGGCGCGGTCGTTCGGGTCCGGCGGGTTGGCGGCCTCGTCCTTCATGTGTGACATAGTGCGGTCGACTTCTTCCATGAGGTCGCGCTTCCAGCTGCTGAGGATTCCACGGAAGTGGCCCAGCTGGTCCCGGCCCATGTACAGCTCGCCCTTGCGCTCGCGATAGGGCCGGACGTTGCGCGGTCCAAGCAACAGGTTGTGGGAGCCAGTGCCGTCCTCGTCATCGTCGCTCGGGCCCAGGCGGCGCGCGGCGCGTGCCTGCATGCCGGCAAACGTAGCCCGCGCTTCCGCGACCTGGGCGGGTGCCACCGGCCTCGGCTTCATGATGGCCGTTTCCCGGGCGACCGGGGCGTGATTGCCGGATTTCGCCGGACGCGCCACGACCTTCGGGGGTGCCGCCGCCGTGGCGCGAGACTTGGTCTTGGGTGGCTTCGCGGGCTTGACGCGGATTGTGGTCGGCCTCGGTTTGCGCGCCGCGGGTTTTGCGGGCTTGCGGGGGGCGGGCGCCTTGCGCGGCGCGGCCTTTACAGGAGGTTTTTTCGTTCGGGAAGCCTTCTTGGCAGGCATCAAGTTCTCCGCAGCCTGTTAAATCGAGCGCCGGATTATAGCCCTCGTTCGCACGGGGTCCAGTACCCCGCAAAATCGCTGCTTCGCGCTGAAATTCTTCAGGGCAGGGTGACCGGGGCCGGACCGTTCCAGCCTTCCTGTCGGTGTTCAGCCACAACCGACGTGTAGATGCCGCCGCGCACGTTGAAATGCGCCGCGAGCCTCAGGAACCTCGGCTTGAGGGAAGTCGCCAGGAGGTCCGCAATCTCGTTGGTCACCGCTTCGTGAAAAGCACCCCGGTCGCGGAACGACCAGACGTACAGCTTGAGCGACTTGAGCTCGACGCAGAGCTGGTCGGGCACGTACTCGAGTTCCAGCGTCGCGAAATCCGGCTGCCCGGTGCGCGGGCAGAGACAGGTGAATTCCGGTATCCGCATGCGGATCGTGTAATCACGCCCCGGCTGCGGATTCGGGAACAATTCGATCTCGCGGGATGGCGCTGCCTTGCTCATGCGGAGTGGAACGGATCGTCGTCAATTGCGGGCCGTTAATCTACACTAGCCGAAATGCGCCTTGCCAGGATAAAACTCGCCGGATTCAAGTCGTTCGTCGATCCCACCACCGTCTCCTTCCCGTCAAACCTGACCGGCGTCGTAGGCCCGAACGGCTGCGGCAAGTCGAACATCATCGATGCGGTGCGCTGGGTCATGGGCGAGATCTCGGCCAAGCACCTGCGCGGCGACTCGATGACGGACGTCATCTTCAACGGGTCGCGCAGCCGCAAGCCGATCGGCAGCGGCTCGGTCGAGCTCGTTTTCGACAACAGCGACGGCAAGCTGGCAGGGGCCTACGCCGCCTATGCCGAGGTGTCGCTGAAACGGCTCGTTTCGCGTGACGGCAATTCGACCTATTTCATCAACGGCTCCAAGTGCCGCCGCAAGGACATTACGCACCTGTTCCTCGGGACCGGCCTGGGCTCGCGCAGCTACGCGATCATCGAGCAGGGCATGATCTCGCGCCTGATCGAGGCCCGTGCAGAGGACATGCGCGCGTTCGTCGAGGAAGCCGCGGGCATCTCGCGCTACAAGGACCGCCGCCGGGAGACCGAGAACCGCATCTCGCACACGCGCGAGAACCTCGAACGGCTCAACGACCTGCGCGAGGAAGTCGACAAGCAGATCCGGCACCTGCAGCGCCAGGCCGGCACTGCGCGCCGCTACCAGGAAAGCATGGAGCGCAAGCGCCAGCTGCAGGCCGAGCTGCTGGCCCTCAGGATCCGTGACCTCGATGGCGACATCGCGAGCCGGCACTCGCTCGCAAGCCAGCGCGAGACGGAGACGCAGGCCGCGATCGCGCAGCTGCGGGCGGCCGAGGCTGCCGTCGAGCGAGCGCGCGTCCGGCACATGGAATGCACCGACGCGCTCGCCGCGGTGCAGGGCCGGTATTACCAGGCGGGAGCCGACGCCACACGTACCGAGCAGGCGCTGCAGCACGCACGCGAGTTGCGCCAGCGCCAGAGGACGGATCTCGAGCGCGTCAATGCCGAGCATGCCGAATCGAGCGTGCTGGTTGGTCGCGACCAGGAGCACCTCGGCGAGTTGGGCCGCTTCCTGTCGCAGGCTGAACCGGAACTGAGTGCGGCCCAGTCGAAGGAGTCGGCGGCCCGCGCAGCTCTCGCCGAGGCGGAGTCGGCGATGGCCGGCTGGCAGCAGCGCTGGGAGGCTTTCAGCCTCGAGTCCGCGGAAGCAACACGCGCCTCCCAGGTGGAGCAGGCGCGCATCGAACAGATCGACGCAGGGCTGCAACGACTGAAGGCGCAACGTGAGCGGCTGGCGCAGGAGCGTACGCAGCTCGAGGGGAGCGTTTCGGGCGCGAAGCCGGCCGAGTTCGCGGCCGCGGAGCGCGAAGCGCGCGAACGGGGTCGCGAAGCGCAGGCCGAGCTCGAAGCCGCCCTGGAATCCCTGCACGCGCTTCGCGAAGCGGAGCGCCAGGCTGCCACGGCGCTCGACGACGCCAAGGCTGAGCACCAGTCGGCGCGGAGCGAATTCCTCACCGTCGAAGCCGTGCAGAAGGCAGCGCTGGGGAAGGGCGTGGCGGAAACCTCGGAATGGCTCGCGGGCCGGAAACTCGATGCCAGCCCGAGGCTGGCGCAGCGGCTCGAAGTCGACGAGGGTTGGGAGCGCGCCGTCGAGACGGCACTCGGAAGTTATCTCGAAGCCGTCTGCGTCGACGAGATCGAGACCGTCGCGGCGTCGATGGATTCTCTGGATTCGCGGTCAGTTGACGCTTGCAGAGACAGGTCCGGCGAACTCGCCGGACCCCGATGCGGAGTCGCTGGCCTCACGGGTTGCAGGACCCGCGATTGTTGCCGGGTTGCTCGGCGGCGTGATCGCCGTGGAATCGCTGGCGGACGCCGTGTCGCGGCGCAAGTCGTTGCGGCCGGGACAGTCGGTCATCGCCAGGAACGGCGTCTGGCTGGGACGTGACTGGGTGCGCGTCGCGCGCAGCCAGGCGGGTCATGCCGGCGTCATCGCGCGCGAGCAGGAACTGAAAACGCTGCACCGCGTGGTCGTGGGCCGGGAAACTCGCGTAGCCGAACTCGAAAGCAAGCTTGCGGAAACCCGCTCGCGCCTCGCCGCGCTGGATTCCAGCCGTGATGCGCTGCATGCCAAGGTCAACCAGCTGCACCACGACCTCGTCAACGTCAGGGGTGCGCATGAGGCGATCCGCTCCAAGACCCAGCAGATCACGGAGCGCGTCTCCCGGCTGATCGAGGAGTCGGCACAAGTCGATGCAGACATAGCACGCGACGAAGCGGATGCGGAAGGCTGCCGATGCCGGTTGGCGGGCGCGCTCGACGGACTGCGTACTCTCCAGCTCCGCAGCCCGGACATCGAGCATGAGCGGGACACGCTGAGGGGCGGTCTAGTCGCGGCGCGCGAACGACATGCCAGCGAAACCGCCGCGGCGCAGCAGGTCGTCATCAAGGTCGAGTCACAGCGTTCGACGCTCGCCACGCTGCAGACGAGCCTCGAACGCGCGAGCGAGCAAGTGCGCCAGTTGCACGAACGTCGTGCCGACCTCGAGCGCCAGCTGGCCGAGGGCGAAGCGCCGTACGCCGAACTGGAGCGCCAACTGCAGGTGTTCCTGGAACAGCGGCTCGAAGTCGAGCGCGAACTCGGCGACGCGCGGCGCGCGGTCGAGGATGCGGACGCGAACGTGCGCGAGCTGGATCTCGTGCGACAGAAAGCCGAGGGCGCGGCGGAGTCCGCACGCAGTGCGCTTGCCGAGATCAGCCTGGGAATGCAGGAAACCCGAGTCCGCCGCGAGTCGCTCGTGGAGCAGTTTTCCGCGACCCAGTTCGATCTCGAGCAGGTCACCGGGGCACTGGCCGACGATGCAACTGTCCTCGAGTGGGACCAGCAGCTCGTCGAGGTCACGGAGCGGATCGAGAGGCTCGGCGCCGTCAACCTGGCGTCGATCGACGAGCTGAAGGAGCAGACCGAGCGCAAGGACTACCTTGACCGGCAGTTCGCCGACCTTTCGGACGCGCTGAACACCCTCGAGCAGGCCATCCGCAAGATCGACCGCGAAACCCGTGCGCGCTTCCAGGATACTTTCGACCGCATCAACAGCGGGCTGAAGGAGAAATTCCCGCGCCTCTTCGGTGGCGGAGCTGCGTACCTGGAGCTGGTCGGAGACGACCTGCTCTCGGCAGGCGTCGCCGTCATGGCGCGGCCTCCCGGCAAGCGCAACAGCACGATTCACCAGCTGTCCGGTGGCGAGAAGGCACTGACCGCGGTGGCGCTCGTGTTCTCGATATTCGAGCTCAACCCCGCGCCGTTCTGCCTGCTGGACGAGGTCGATGCGCCACTCGACGACCACAACGTCGGGCGGTTCTGTGAGATCGTGCGTGACATGTCCGAACGCGTGCAGTTCGTGTTCATCACGCACAACAAGAACACGATGGAACTCGCGAGCCACCTGGTCGGCGTGACGATGGGCGAGCCGGGCGTTTCGCGCCTCGTCGCCGTCGATGTCGACGAGGCCGTTCGGATGGCCGCGGTCGGCTAGGCGCGGTACGACTCCGTGGCCGGTCTGCGTTGGATTCTGCTCGGAGCCGGTATCGCGCTGATCCTCGGCCTGTGGTGGTGGGAAACACGCAGGGTTCGTGCAACGGCCGTCGCCGAGCCCGCACGGGCCGACCGCGACGACGGGATCGCCGGTCTCATCGACGCGCCTGACGCATCGCCGGGCTTCGATGAAGTACCGGCCGAGCCTGCCTACATGCCGACGATCGAGCGGGTACGCGTGCCGCGCCGACCGCCGCTCATCGAGATTCCGGACGACCTTGAAGTCGACGTGTCGGACTTCGTGGGCATCGACCGGCGCCGGGGCGGCGGGCCCGGGTTCAGCCTGGAGCCGGAGACGAACCTCGAAGCGGAACACGCGGAAATCGTCCGCGAGGTGCCGGCCAGCGCCGAGGACGAACAGGATGACCACCACCGCGCGCCGTGGGTGAGCACGCAGCCGCTCGAGCGCGACGAGGTGGCGCCCAGGCGCGAGGACGAGGAGGAGCTTGAGCTGGCGCCGGCCGACCCGATGGAGCGGCGCACGGCAGAGGCGTCCCGGCAACGCATCGTGGCCTTGCGGCTCATCGCTTCCGGCGGAAATTGGCACGGAGCGTCGCTGCGCGCCGCGCTCGAAGCCGAGGGCCTGCACTATGGGCCGTATTCCATCTTTCACCGCGAGCGCGAGGACGGCAAGTCGCTTTTGTACGTCGCCAGCATGATGGAACCCGGTTCCTTCGATCTCGGACGAATGGATGAGCAGGAGTTCGCGGGTATCTCACTCTTCGGCATCGTTCCGGGACCGCTCGATGCGCCGTCGACGTTCGATCTCGTCCTGACCGTGGGTCGCGGCCTCGCCGAACGCCTGGCAGGCCAGCTGCAGGACGAGCAAGGCAGCACGTTGACATCGCAGCGCATACTCAACCTGCGTGAGGAGCTGGTCCACTTCGAGCATCGCAACCGGCGACTGCGGCGGAGCTGATGAAACCGGTGCCGGCAAGCGTGCAGCGGCGCGTCGCCCGGCTGCGGGCCGAGATCGACCGTCACAACTACCGCTACCACGTCCTCGACGACCCCGAAGTGTCGGACGCCCAGTACGACCGGCTCATGGAAGAGTTGCGTGCGCTGGAGGCCGACCACCCCGGGCTGGTTGTCCCGGAGTCACCGACCCAGCGGGTCGGAGGCGCGCCCGTCGCGGCATTCGCGCAGGTCCGGCATCGGGTGCCGATGCTCTCGCTCGACAATGCGTTTGCGCTCGAGGACGTCGCAGCCTTCGACCGCAGGGTCCGCGAAAGACTGGAGACGGAGCGCGAAATCGCATACGCGTGCGAGCCGAAGCTCGACGGGCTTGCCGTCAGCCTGACGTACCGCAAGGGCCTACTGGAGGTCGCGGCAACCCGAGGCGACGGCGCGGTGGGCGAGGATGTCACGCACAACATCCGGACGGTCCAGAGCGTCCCGTTGCGGCTCACGGGAGATTCCCCACCGGATCTGCTCGAGGCGCGCGGCGAAGTCTTCATGTCGATTCCGGGTTTCCGGGAGATGAACCGGGTCGCCGCCGAGAAAGGCGAGAAGACATTCGTGAACCCCAGGAACGCGGCAGCCGGCAGCCTGCGCCAGCTCGACCCGAAGCTGGCCGCGTCGCGGCCCCTCGAGATCTTCTTCTACGGAGCGAGCGTCATCGAAGGCCGCAAGATGCCCGGCCGCCACAGCGAGCTGCTCGCGATGCTGCGCGAGCTGGGACTGCGCACCTCGCCGGAATCCCGCGTCGTCGAGGGGGTGGCCGGCCTGCTTGCTTACTACGCCGAAATCGCGCGACGCAGGAGCGAGCTGCGCTACCAGATCGACGGTGTCGTCTACAAGGTCGATGCACTGGACCTGCAACGCGAGCTCGGATTCGTCGCGCGGGCGCCGCGCTGGGCGATCGCGCACAAGTTTCCGGCGGACGAGGAGATGACGCGGGTGCGCGCAATCGAGTGGCAGGTCGGCCGCACCGGCGCGCTGACGCCGGTGGCCCGGCTCGATCCGGTCTTCGTCGGCGGAGCGACCGTCGCCAATGCGACACTTCACAATATCCAGGAACTGCAGCGCAAGGACATCCGGATCGGCGACACGGTGGTGTTGCGCAGGGCGGGAGACGTCATACCGGAGATCGTCAAGGTCGTCGCAGAGAAGCGAGCGGCCAAGGCGCCTGCGGTGCAGCTGCCCGAGAAGTGCCCGGTCTGCGGTTCTGACGTGGAGCGCGAAGAGGACGGCGCGATCGCGCGCTGCACGGGCGCGCTCGTATGTCCTGCCCAGCTGAAAGAGTCGCTACGGCACTTTGCGTCCCGCAGGGCAATGGATATCGAAGGACTTGGCAGCAAGCTGATCGACCAGCTCGTTGACATGGGCCTCGTCAAGAATGCCGCCGACATTTACAGGCTCGATGCTGCACAGCTCGCCGACCTTGAACGAATGGGCGAGAAGTCGGCTGCCAAGCTGGCGCGGGCACTTGAAGGCAGCAAGTCCACGACATTTACACGATTCCTGTTTGCACTCGGCATTCGCGACGTCGGCGAGGCGACAGCGGATTCTCTCGCCCGCCACTTCGGTGATCTCGATCGCTTGCGTGGGGCGACCGCCGCCGAGTTCGAAGAAGTGCCGGACGTCGGGCCAGTCACCGCGGCACACGTTCACGCATTCATGGCGGAATCCCGTAATGCACGGGTCATTGACGACCTGATTGCACTTGGCGTCCACTGGCCAAAGGCAGATGCACCCAAGGCACGAAGCGGGGCGCTGGATGGAAAGGTTTTGGTGCTCACAGGCAGACTGGCGGCGCTTTCACGCGACGAGGCCGCGGAGATCATCCGTGAACTGGGTGGTGCCGTCTCTGGGAGCGTTTCCAAGAAGACGGATTTCGTCGTGGTGGGAGAGGACGCGGGCTCGAAACTTCGCAAGGCGATGGACCTTGGGGTCAGGATCCTCGACGAGGACGAATTCCTGAAGCTTGCCGGACGCAAACCATGATCATTCCGATTTCTCCACGACCGGCACTTGAAGGCGTTCCCGATCCGCGTCGACGAACATCTGCACGATGACACCTGCACGCACGGTATCCGCACTCTCATGCTGTTCGTGCTCCGACACCCAGCCGTCGATGTCCTCCAGGAACGCTGCACCGCGCTGGCGCAACAGTCGCCGGAACAGTGGCAGAGCCGCACGGTCCATGCGCAGGGAGACGACGGAGTCGTCATAGTGCCGTTCTTCGGGCGGCCTGGACAAGTTGTGTTCCAGCGTGCTGAAGACGTCGCAAGCCGTCGTGCCGAGATGCTGTATCGCGGCCGGCTGCGCACCTCCAGAAGAGTAACGGCGGCTCAGCGCACGGACGGTACCGTCCTTGAGGAGCCTCACGGCCCCGACCTCGATCAGCTCGTCGAGGATGATGCGCGGGTAGATATCGCCGCTGAATTTCCTGACGAGTGCCGAGAATGATGGTTCCGGACCCTCGACCGGAAGCACGAGTGGCCGACCGTCACCGTCCGTATAAGTCGGGCTGTCGAACCATCCCGACAGCACCCTGGCCAACCGGTTGCGCCGATAGTCCTTGTCGGTCTCCGGATCAGCCGCCGCTTCCGGCGGCGAGTTAACAATATCGCTCACGACGTGCCGGTGCAGGCCAGTAATTGTAGAAATACGCGAGAAACTCATGGGTTTATCCTGCTCCCGGAGGATATCCCCGGCAGCCCGAACAAAGGCAATATTGGCAATACGAGAAAAATCATAGGACGACAGGCCGTGGCGAAGCATGATCCGGGCGAGGGGACGCAACAGGCGGAGACAGGCGGCGGCAATTACGTGTTTACTGCTCAAGCCTAATGTTCACAGCTTTAAATCAATGCAATCAAGACTCGGATTCGTAGTGCAAGATGCAATGTAAGGATCTTGTAGCACGAAATCCGTGGAACATTGATTCATAGGAACCACCATGACAAGCGAAGGGTGCGCCCAAGGCCAAGCCAGTAAACAGCTGGCGGAAGCCCAGGAGAATGCGATCTCGGTCGCATCGCGACTGCTATTGCGAAGAGTATTTCGGATTTTGAAAGGCTGCGGACTTTCAGAGGGGCAGTTACGTCTCATGGCCATGTCGGCAGTCAATGAGGTCGTTCGTATCCCTGATTCGCAGCCGAGCCGTTTGACGGCGCGACAAGCGCTGATGTGTTGCGATGTAGTGCTTAAGTGGCGGCGTGACTATCGATTTGTTAATTCGAATGGATTACCACAGCAGTTGCCAATCGTGGATGAAGAGAATTCCTTCCAATCACTTGTGCATGCATGCGCGCCAGGCGCAGACGCAAATGCACTCATAGAAACAATGATTGAACTTGGGGTCGTTCGATTAACCGAAGAAAAGCGGGTTGAGCTGATCAGCGAGTCCGTCGTTACTTGTTCAGGTCAAGAGGGTGCGGCAATCGCGAGCGAATGTGTGCTCGAGCACATATGCGGATTTCTTGGCTCCGTGGAGTTCAACGTATTTGATAAACCTTCGCGGGCAAAAGGCAGATTCGAGCGAGCTTGTTATGCTTCCGTACCGCGTGAACTCGTGCCCGTCCTGCAGCAATTGGTCAATTCTAGGGGGCAGGATTTCGTCGACGTGATTGATGAGTGGCTAGCGCGCCGTACGGTTAAGCCTTCAGATACGACTGACACCGTGTTGGTCGGAGCCGGGGCCTACTTGTTTGTGCGAGAGAACTTCTCTTAAAACCATAGTGTTTTTAAGCGGTTATGGCATGATTCTCGAGTCGCGATCATGCGACGCACAGCTGCCTGAACCCTAACTAACTGATTCTTAAACTATTCCTGGCCCCTTCAGCCACAAGTCAAGCGGCGGGTCGCTACTTATTGTCTAATCCGGCTAGATTAAGTCATGTCAGATACTTATGATGTTAAACGAGATCTATTAGCTGCATTCCGATCCTTGATGACTCCGCTCATCAGGATTTTGGTGAGAAGCGGGATCACGTATCAAGAATTCGGGGGGGTACTCAAAGACGTCTACGTAAATGTTTGCGCGCGGGAGATGACTCTTCCCGGACGCAAGATGACGTTGTCGCGCGTTGCTATCGCGACAGGCCTAACTCGCAGAGAGGTTGCGAAGATCATTCGCAACGAGGGCAGGACGCAATGGGGAGTGGGGAGTAATGCGGGACTTGCTGCGAGCGTATTGGAGGCATGGCATACCGACGCACAGTTCGTCGCGCCATATGGTTACCCGCGCGACCTGAAGATCGATGGAACGGACGTAGTTCCAACGTTTGAAGATTTGGTGCGGCGTTTCAGTGCGGACGTAGCACATGAGGTTCTGATAGGAGAATTGATTCGAGTTGGTGCAGCCAGAGTGTTGGAGGGCGGACAGTATTTGCGGGTGCTAAAGCGCACATACATTCCGACCGACATGACTGCAGAGATGATTCAGATTTTTTCGCAGGCGGTGCGTAGATATATCGAAACGGTTGATTACAACCTGGGACGAGGGAAGAACCAAGAAAAGCGATTTGACCGTATGGTTTATCCGGATGAAGGCTTGCGAGTCGTTGATGTTGAGATTTTTCAGCAAGAGATTCGCGAATACTTGGAGACAGTCATCCAAGAGATTGATCAGAAATCTGCGACCTATCCGAGACCATCCCGGAGGAAGGGCGAGAAGGCGGTTCAAGTGGGAGTCGGAATCTACTTCTACCAGGAAGCGAATGAAGATCGCACGCCAATGGCTGAAACTTTCGGAGATCTTCAGGAGTTCGCGGACGACGATTTAGACGACTAACGCAGTGTTGAGCTGGGAAGGTTTCAACACGGCGCAAGACGAGCGAGATGGGATTCGATGGGAGCACAATAGAATGAAGAACGAACGGCAAACGAAGAAAGTTACGCTGGCTGTTGCTGTTGCAATTGTTTTAGTCAGCGGAAGCAGCGCCTTCGGTGCGCGTTCTCCACTGGCAACTAATTCGATAGCAGTTGCGCGCAACGCCGACATTGAGATCGTCGAACGCGCTGCAAGCGGACGGTTGCTTGCTATCGGTCGAATAGACCGAATTTCAAAGTCCGCATTTACTGTGTCAGTTCTCGGCCAGAAATTTGTGCTCTTGGCCGGCTCGGCAAATGAACGCTTCATGTCTGGCGCGACGGTTGGTCAACCGGTTGCGCTGTTTGGTGAAATTAGTAGAGGCCGATATTTTGTCGACGCAGCGTTGCGATTGGGTGGCCAGTATGTGCAAGGGGCGTCGAAGATTTACCTGCGTGGGACGATTTCTTCGATTGACACAGGAGTCGGGGTCCTTTCAATCGGTTCGACGCAGCTCGACACCACGAGCCTGACTTCGCGCTCGGTCGCCGACAGAATTAGCAAAGGTGTGGGAGCCGCGATTTTTGGCACTCAGCCCCAGATTGGAGGCCGGATCCTCGTTGATTCCATCCGCAAGGCCGCGATCGATGCATCCGTCGGAACTGGTCGCCCCGACGCTTCGGTCGGCACTGGACGCCTAGATGCGTCCGTCGGCACAGGCCGTCCGGACGCTTCCGTGGGCACTGGTCGCCTGAACGCCTCGGTGGGTACGGGTCGGCCTGATGCATCCGTCGGTACCGGTCGTACCGATGCGTCAGTTGGTACGGGCCGTCCGGACGCTTCCGTGGGCACTGGTCGCCTGAACGCCTCGGTGGGTACGGGTCGGCCTGATGCATCCGTCGGTACCGGTCGTACCGATGCGTCAGTTGGTACGGGGGCCGTCCGGACGCTTCCGTGGGCACTGGTCGCCTGAACGCCTCGGTGGGTACGGGTCGGCCTGATGCATCCGTCGGTACCGGTCGTACCGATGCGTCAGTTGGTACGGGCCGTCCGGACGCTTCCGTGGGCACTGGTCGCCTGAACGCCTCGGTGGGTACGGGTCGGCCTGATGCATCCGTCGGTACCGGTCGTACCGATGCGTCAGTTGGTACGGGCCGTCCGGACGCTTCCGTGGGCACTGGTCGCCTGAACGCCTCGGTGGGTACGGGTCGGCCTGATGCATCCGTCGGTACCGGTCGTACCGATGCGTCAGTTGGTACGGGCCGTCCGGACGCTTCCGTGGGCACTGGTCGCCTGAACGCCTCGGTGGGTACGGGTCGTGCCTGATGCATCCGTCGGTACCGGTCGTACCGATGCGTCAGTTGGTACGGGCCGTCCGGACGCTTCCGTGGGCACTGGTCGCCTGAACGCCTCGGTGGGTACGGGTCGGCCTGATGCGTCCGTCGGTACCGGTCGTACCGATGCGTCAGTTGGTACGGGCCGTCCGGACGCTTCCGTGGGCACCGGTCGTCCGGAAGCTTCGGTGGGCACTGGCCGTCCAGACGCATCGGTTGGCACCGGCTGAGGGCACCCCTCGGAATTGGTGAAAGCAAGAACGGCGCCGAAAGGCGCCGTTCTTCCTTGAAGACGGAAGCTCCGCGCGCGGTGCGTAGAATGCTGGTCAAGCCGCGCTCCCTACGTGGCGTAAGCTCCGTCTTTGCTTTCCCACCTCAATTCCTAGGTCATCAATGCATGAGTTGAATGCTGCAAGGTGCCTCGCTAAGCGGCATCTGATTAGAGTGTTCTTCGCGGCCATTCTGGTTGTTTTCGCTTCCTGCGACAAAGACCAAATTAACCTCAAGACCGATAGTTCGGCCAAGCCTGTATCTTTGACTCGTGCTCTCGGCGGCCAACCTGGCTCTCTGGATCCGCAGCGCGCCGAAGATGCCTTCTCTTACGATGTATTGCGGGACATGTATGAAGGGCTGACGGCGAGCACGCCGGCTGGCGATGTAGTTCCTGCGACCGCAACCTCCTGGCAGGTTTCCGAGGACGGAAAGTCATACGTGTTCCAGCTGCGCCGCGAGGCCCGGTGGTCCAATGGTGATGCGGTAACGGCGGAAAATTTCGTCTCCGGATTTCGGCGGGCGTTGGATCCCAATACCGGGTCGGGCGCCGCCGACCTGCTTCGCGCCATTGAGAATGCGCCCGCCATACTCCTGGGTCAGTTGCCGGTGGATCGGCTCGGCGTGCGTGCGATTGACGATTGGACGCTTGAAATCCGTCTCTCGCACCCCGTTTCGTATTTCCCCGACATCCTCACCAATACCGTCGCGTCTCCGGCGCACCCGTCCTCGCTCGATGGATCGGCCGGGTATTCGCGGCCCGGCTCAACCGTCTCGAATGGCCCGTATGCGTTGGCGGCCTTTGCGCCGGGTGCCAATCTCCAGCTAAAGCGCAATTCGCACTATTGGGATTCTGGGAAGGTTGATTTCGACGAAGTCCGCTATGAGTTCGTGGCGGACGAGAATGCGGAGTACACGCGCTTTCGGGCGGGCGAGATCGACGTGACGAACACGGTGCCGGAGCAGCGGTTCCAGGAGTTGCTCGTAAATCAGGATCCCCGATTGCAGCATCGTTCGACCCTGGCGACGTTCTACTTCACGCTGAATACCGATCGCGGTCCTCTGCGCGGAAAGGCTGGATTGCGCGAAGCCTTGTCGCTGGCGTTGGACCGCAACGTGATTTCCGGTTCTGTCACCCGTGCCGGCCAGGTTCCCGCCTACTCTCTGGTTCCGCCGGGCGCCTGGAACTATGAGCCGCCTGCCTATGACTGGCGCGATTCCACTGCAGACGAGCGCACGGCACAAGCTCGCGCCCTCTATGCCGCTGCCGGCTACTCGGCAGCTCGCCCGCTCCGATTGCGTCTTCTCTACAACGAGAACGAACTGATCCAGAAGGTCTGCATCGCCATCGCGGCGATGTGGCAAGAAGCTCTTGGCGTTGAAACCGAGCTCGTGCAGATGGAGTTCAAGGCTTATCTCGCGGCGCGTGCGGATCCCGCCCAATGGGACGTCGTTCGCGTCGGATGGACCGCGGACTACAACGATGCCTCGAGCTTCCTGGACACGATGACCGTCGGCAGCCCGCAGAACTTCGGCCGGTGGTCGAATGCCGAGTACGCTCGGCTGCTCGCCCTCGCGGCCGGGGAGCTGGATCCTTCCAGACGTCGCGACGTGCTGCAGCAGGCGGAGTCGTTGATGCTCAACGACTACCCGCTGCTGCCCGTCTACTACTACGTTACGCGACGGCTGGTCCAGCCGCGCATCGTCGCGCCGGCGATCAATCCCATGAACCGGACGTACTCGAAGTACTTCCGCCTCGCGCGCTGATTCAGAGCGAGCGTTCCACCTTCGCCGTCTTTACGATCTCTTTCAGGTGCGCTTCGAACTTCTTCTGGTTGACCAGCGGACCAAGCTGGGCCTTGACCGCATCGAACGCCGGCGGGGTCGTCGCCCGCTTTTCCTCGAGCTTGATCACGTGCCAGCCGAACTCGGACTTGACCGGTGTGGCCGTGTACTTGCCGACTTCGAGCTGCTGAACGGCGTCGGAGAAGGGCTTCACCATCTGGTTCGGATTGAACCAGCCGAGGTCGCCGCCTTCCGTCGCTGAGCCGTCCTTGGAATTGTCCTTGGCGAGCTGTTCGAAATTGCCGCCCTTGTCGAGCTGGGCGGTCAGTTCCTTGGCTTTCGCCTCGTCGTCGACGAGGATGTGCCTGGCGTGGTACTCCTCCTTCGGCGCTTCCGCGATGCGTGCGTCGTACTCCGCCTTGAGCTCGGCCTCGGTCGGCTCCGCGCCCTCGGTGTACTTCTTGAAGAGCAGCTCGGCCATGGCGCTTTTCTCGACGAGTTCGAGGCGCGCTTTCGGTTCGCCGGTGCCGAGCTTCTGTTTCTCCGCTTCCTGGGCGCCCGCGTACATCCCGATCAGCTCGTCGAGCGCTTCCTTCTGTTCCTCTGCGGTCAGGTCGCCCGGAGTCTTGCCCGCGTGGCGCGTCTTGACGTACAGGTCCCAGACGTCGCGCGAAATCGGCGAGCCGTTTACCACTGCAACAGGCTTGGCCGCGGCGTCGACGGCCGGCGTATCGGCCTTGGTGCACCCGGCCATGAACAGCATGCCGAGTGCGGAAATGGCGAGAATCTGCGTATGTCTCATTGTGTCCTCGTTGGGGAATCTTCGTCAGGTGAAACTGCCACGATGTTCAGGGCGTGGATCTCGCGCGGCAGCATCGCGGCGAGCGCCTCGTAGACCAGACGATGGCGCTCGAGGCGGCTGCGTCCGGCAAATTCCTGTGACTCGATGCGAACGTGAAAGTGCCCGGCTCCGTCGCGTGCGCCCGCGTGCCCGACGTGCCGTGCGCTGTCATCGCGCACGGTCACTCGGGCGGAGGCAAATGCGCTTTCCAGCATTGCCTGTATCCGCTCAGCCCGCGTGCCCGTCATTGCCTTGGGCCTTTGCCGTCAGCCAGAAGCCCTGGAGCGACGATGAACACGAGGGTCAGTCCCAGCATGCCCCAGAGCCTTGAAGTTTACCCAGGTGTTCTCGTCGAAGTTGCGGAAGACTAGCAGGTTGAGCGGCACCCATCAAGACGAAGAAGGCGATCCAGAGCCAGTTCAGCCGGCGCCAGAGTGCATCGCTGAGCGTGGAGGTCGCCACCGGCAGCGTTCATCATCCGCTGGATCAGGGGCCGGTCGCTGATACGGCGCCACATGCTGCCAGGAACGCCGACGCGAACAGCCAGTTGACGACGGTCGGCTTCCACATGATGAACGACTTGTCGTGTATCAGGAGTGTCAGGCTCGCCGAATACGAGTACGAGTCCCGACGACACGAGGTGCATCGGATTGACGCGGCGCTTCCAGAGCCAGTAGATCGAAACCTGCAGTACGGACGCCACGATGATGACCCCCGTCGCGACATAGATGTCCGCGAGCTTGTACGCGACAAAGAACGCGATGATCGGCAGGAAATCGAACAGCAGCTGCATTCGGGAAACCGGCCAAAAAGGGGCGCCAATCATAGCGGAACCTGGACCGGCATGCGCCCGGTCCATAATGGGGCGTGTCTGAACGCCTCGAACTGCACCCGACGACGCCCCAGCCCCGGCTGCTGCGAATCGCCGCGGATTGCCTCCGGTCCGGCGGTGTCATCGCATATCCGACGGACTCCTGCTACGCGCTGGGCTGCGCGATCGGGGCGAAGGGCGCCATGGAGCGCATCCAGTCGCTGCGCCAGACCCGCAAGGTCCATTTCTTCACGATCGTGTGCCGCGACCTGCTCGGAGATCGCGCGGTTCGCCGTGGTCGACAACTGGCAATACCGCCTGCTCAAGAGTTTCACGCCGGGTCCCTATGCTTTCGTGCTGAGGGCGACGCGCGAGGTGCCCGCGACGCCTTCTGGATTCCCGGCGCAAGACCATCGGTATCCGCGTGCCCGGACCATCCGGTACTGTGGACGCTGTTTCAACGAGTACGCCGAGCCGATCATGAGCACGACGCTGCAGCTCCCGGGCGACGAGTGGCCCATGACCGACGGCACGGGAGATCGAGGAGCGGATCGGTCATGCGATCGACCTCGTCCTGGATGCGGGCAACTGCGGGCTCGAACCCAGCACGATTGTCGACCTCTCGGGTGAAGTGCCGCGGCTGTTGCGGGCCGGCAAGGGCGACCCACGGCCGTTTCAATGACCGGGCCGAGCGGCCGCGTCATATAATCGCCGGCGTTTAAGCGGCATTCCGGCGCCCGCGCGCCCGGACGGGGACATGGACCTCAATTCGATACTGACGACTATCTCGATTGCCGCCATTCCGGTGGTCTTCGCCATCACGGTTCATGAGGTCGCACACGGCTGGGTCGCGAAGCAGTTTGGCGACAGAACTGCGGAGATGCTGGGACGGCTGACGCTCAACCCGGTCCGGCACGTCGACCCGATCGGCACGATCCTGGTGCCGGGAATCCTGCTGCTGTCCGGCAGTGGTTTCATGTTCGGATGGGCTAAGCCCGTTCCGGTCGACGCGCGCAACATGCGCAACCCGCGCGGCAACATGATCCTCGTGACGGCCGCCGGCCCGCTGTCCAACCTCGTCATGGCGACGATCTGGGCGTTCATCATGATGGTCAGCCAGGACTCCGCGAGCGGCGTCGCCGGCGAATGGATCGCGCGGATGGCCCAGTACGGCATTCGTCTTCAACATCATGCTCGCGGTCTTCAACATGCTGCCGATTCCGCCGCTCGATGGCGGGCAGGTCCTCACCAACCTGCTGCCGCCGGGTGCGGTCGCCGATTTCCTGCGCCGCTTCGCGCCGTTCGGTTTCTTCCTCGTGCTCGCGCTCATCGTCACCAAGCAGCTCTGGCCGATCATCGGCCCGCCGATCGGGTTCCTGCTATCGGTGCTGGTCGATACGTTCGGGCTCCGGCTGGTCGCGCTCTAGCGCATGGCAACGACCTCCTGCGCAACAGCGACGCGTCGTATCGGGCATGCGCCCGACCGGGCAGCTCCACCTCGGCAACTACCACGGCGCGCTCGCGAACTGGGTCGAGCTCCAGTATCGGTACGAATGCTTCTTCTTCGTGGCCGACTGGCACGCCCTCACGACGGGCTATGAGGACACCGCCGCGTTCAGGTCCAATACGAACGAGGTCCTGATCGACTGGCTGGCTGCCGGCCTCAATCCCAGCGCGTGCACGATCTTCGTGCAGTCACGCGTGCCGGAGCACGCAGAACTGCACCTGATCCTTTCCATGGTCACGCCGATCTCGTGGCTCGAACGCGTGCCGACCTACAAGGACCAGATCGAGCAGCTCAAGGACAAGGACCTCAGCACCTACGGCTTCCTCGGCTATCCGTTGCTGCAGAGCGCAGACATCCTGATGTACCGGCCCGAGTTCGTGCCGGTCGGCGAAGACCAGGTGGCACACGTCGAGATCACGCGCGAGATTGCGCGCCGGTTCAACAACATCTATGGCCGCGAGCGCGATTTCGAGGCCAAGGTCGAAGGCGCCATCAAGCGGCTCGGGCGCGCGGAACTGCGACGCTCTACAACGAGCTGCGCCGGAAATTCCACGAGCAGGGCGATACGGAGTCGCTCGCGAAGGCGCGCGCGATGGTCGAGTCCGCCGCGCGGCTGACCGTCGCTGACCGCGAGCGCCTGCTGGGATTCCTGGAAGGCGGCGGCCGCGCCATCCTGCCGGAGCCTTCGGCGCTCCTCACCAAGACGCCGAAGGTCCCCGGGCCTCGACGGCAGGAAGATGTCGAAGTCCTATGGCAATACCATAGGGCCTGCGGGAAGATCCTGACAGCGTCCAGAAGAAACTCCAGGCGATGCAGACCGATCCGGCGCGAGTCCGGCGCACCGATCCCGGCGACCCGGACAAATGCCCGGTCTGGGACTTGCACAAGATCTACTCGGACGCGACGACGCAGTCCTGGGTGCAGGCCGGGTTGCCGCTCGGCAGGCATCGGTTGCCTGGACTGCAAGAAACCTCGTCATCGAGTCGGTGCTGAAGGAACTTTCGCGGTCATCCGCGAGCGCGCGCGCGAATACGAGGAGTAATCCCGAGCTCGTGCGAGGCATCGTGAGCGAAGGTTGCGAGCGCGCGCGCGCAGGCCGCGCGTGCGACAATGGCCGAAGTCCGCGAGGCCGTTGGCCTGGAGTACCGGTGACCGAACCCAGCGAACGACCGCGAGTCCGAGGCGCCGGACGACCGCCGGCAGCGACCTGCCGCCGCAGCAGGGCGAAATGCCCTTCGCCATCGTGGAAGGAGAGCCCGTCACGGAGATGCCGCGGGACCTCTACATCCCGCCGCAGGCGCTCGAGGTCTTCCTCGAGGCATTCGAGGGTCCGCTCGACCTGCTCCTCTACATGATCCGGCGCCAGAACCTCGAACATCCTCGACATTCCGATCGCCGACATCACGCGGCAGTACATGGAGTACATCCAGCTGATGCAGGAGCTGGATCTCGAGCTTGCGGGCGAGTATCTCTTGATGGCCGCCATGCTGGCCGAGATCAAGTCGCGGATGCTCCTGCCGCGCCTCTCGGAGGGCGGTGAGGAGGAAGAGGATCCTCGCGCCGAGCTGGTGCGCCGGTTGCAGGAGTACGAGCGTTACAAGCAGGCGGCCGAGGACATCGACCGGCTGCCGCGTCTCGAGCGCGACGTCTACCCGGCGGTCGCGGAGCTCACGCACCGGCAGGTCGTGCGCATCCTTCCCGAGGTTGCGCTTCAGGAAATGCTGGTCGCATTCAAGGATGTCGTGCAGCGCGCGACGATGTTCGCGCACTTGCACGTGCGCGCGCGAAACGCTCTCGGTGCGCCAGCGCATGTCCGACGTGCTTGCGCTGCTCGAGGGTGTCGGCCTGGTCGAGTTCATCCGCCTGTTCCAGGCCGAGGAGGGGCGGCTTGGCGTCACGGTGACGTTCGCCGCCATCCTCGAGCTATTGCGGGAACAGCTGGTCGAGATCGTCCAGGCGGAGCCCTACCAGCCGCTCTACGTGCGGCGCGTCGACCGTGAATCCGACGCCGCCGCGGTTGACGACTTCCAGGTTACGACGGCCTGACGGGAACACCCATGGAAACGGGACAGCTCAAGGGCATCATCGAGGCGGCCTTGCTCGCATACGGCCAGCCGCTCAGCATCGAGCAGCTGCGCGAGATCTTCGAGGAATTCGAGCGGCCCGATGCGACCCAAGTCCGCAAGGCGCTCGTCGCGATCGCGGACGACTGCGAAGGGCGTCCCATGGAACTTGTCGAAGTGGCCAGCGGTTTCCGGCTTCAGGTGCGCAAGGATTTTTCCGTGCGATTGTCGCGGCTCTGGCAGGAACGGCCGACTCGGTACTCGCGTGCGCTGCTCGAGACGCTTGCGCTCATCGCCTACCGCCAGCCGATCACGCGTGGCGAGATCGAGGACGTACGCGGCGTGACCGTCAATCCGAACATCATCCGCACGCTGACCGAGCGCGGGCTGGATTCGCGTTGTCGGACACCGCGAAGTGCCCGGTCACCCCGAGCTGCTGGGAACCACGCGCGACTTCCTCGACTACTTCAGCCTGCGCAGCCTCGACGAGTTGCCGTCACTCGCCGCGCTGCGCGACATGGACGACGTCGGCATCCAGCTCGAGTTCGACGAGCCGGCCACGGTCCAGGCTGCGCCGGCGGGCCAGCCGGCCGCGAACGACGCCGACGTCGCGAGCTGAGCCCGCGCGGCCCTGCCGCGCCGGCGACGCCATGCGTGAACGCATCCAGAAAGTCCTCGCCGCTCGCGGTGTCGGGTCGCGCCGCCAGGTCGAGGCCTGGATTGCGGCAGGGCGCATCACCGTCAACGGCAAGCCGGCCGAACCCGGCCAACCCATCGATGAACGCGACGACGTGCGTCTCGATGGCCGGCGCCTGCGGCTCGGCCGCGGCGCAGACTTGCCGCACCAGGGCGTCGCCTACCACCGGCCCCGCGCAGGAAGGCGTGCGCGCCGACGCCAAGGGCGATGCGCCGAGTTCGATCGAGCGGCTCCCGCGGGTCAGCGGCCGGCGCTGGATCCCGGTGAGCCCATTGCCGCCGCGCGACGGCGGTCTCGAGATCTTCGTCACCGATGGCGGACTCGCCGCGAGCCTGACCCGGCGGGCGGCAGCGATCGCGTGCCAATACAGCTTGCGGGTACGCGGTGCTTTCGACGAATCGGCGATCGAGCGCGAGATGCTGGAGAAAGCCGGCGCCAAGGGCCTCAAGGGCGAGATCAAGTCGGTAACGGTCACCGGCGGCGAGGCCAGCAATCGCTGGCTGCAGGTCGAGGTCACGGGACTGCGGCCGAGGGACCTGCGGGAAATTCTTGAAGCCTGCGGTCTCGAAGTCAACCGCATCCTGCGCACGCACTACGGCGCGATCGCGATGGATCGCGCGCTCGCGCGCGGTCGCAGCCGCGCATTGACCGACGATGAGCTCATGTCGCTGCAAGAGTTTGCGGCGCCGCCGCGCGCTCCTGGCAGTCGATCGCCTCGCCGTTGACGTTCCGGCCTGCCGGGCCGAGCAGGTAGAGGTAAGGCGCGAGGATTGCCGCTGGTTCGGGCAGTCGCGCGGCATCCTCCGCGGGAAACGCCTGCCTGCGCATCGTCGTGCGCGTCGGGCCCGGGGTTCAGGCTGTTGACACGTATGCGCGTGGTGCCCGCCATCTCGTGGGCGAGAACCTGCATCAAGCCCTCGGTCGCCGAACTTGGACGCCGCATAGGCGCCCCAGTAGGCGCGCCCGACGCGACCGACCGTGCTCGACGTGAACACGATCGAGGCGTCGTCCGACCTGCGCAGCAGCGGCAGTAGCGCGCGCGTCAGGATGAATGCCGCGGACAGATTGACGTGCAGGCACCTTGCACCAGGTAGGCACGTCGTATTGTTCGATCGGACTCAGGTCGCCCAGGATGCCTGCGACATGCGCGAGTCCATCGAGGCGGCCGAACTCCCGATCCACCGCATCGAACAGGGCCTCGTATTCCGGTGCAGCCGCAGTTTCGAGGTTGAACGGCAGCAGCGCCGGCTGCGGGCCGCCCTCCGCGATGATCCGGTCATAAGTCCGGACGAGCTTGCGCTGCGTGCGACCGAGGAGCGCGACGGTCGCTCCCTGGCGGGCGAGCGCGAGGCTGAGGGCCTGTCCGATTCCGTCGCTCGCACCGGTGACGAGGATGATGCGTCCGGAATGCGAACCGGCCTGCGGCGCGTAGCCGCGTGCCGCGTGCCTGCAGCGTAGGGGCGCTCGCGCTGGCGCCGGTCAATGTTCTTCCGGAGGCGCCAGGTGTGCCGCGGGTCCCTCGGTCAGCCGCGCCGCGACTTCAATCGGCTCGAGTTCCTCGATCGGCTTGTCGGCACGGACGCCAAGCTCGACGAACTTGCGTGCGCCGGGCAGGACGCTGCGTTCGAGGGAACCCACGGCCGCATTGAAGGCATTGATGCTCGCTTCCAGCGAGCTGCCGACCTTGCCCATGTGATTGCGGAAGGTCGCGAGGCGCGCATAGAGATCCTCGGCGAGGCCGCGGATGCGCTCCGCGTTCTCGGCGAGCCGGACGTTCTGCCAGCCGTTGTAGACGGTCTTGAGGAGCGCCAGCAGTGTCGAGGGAGTCGTGAGGATGATGTTGCTGTTCATCGCGCGATCCAGCAGTTCGGGCTGCTGGTCCAGCGCCGACGACAGGAACTGGTCGCCGGGCAGGAACAGCACGACGAATTGCGGCGCATGCGCGAACTGGGCGGCGTAGTTCTTCGATGACAGCATGCGCACCCGGTCCGCCACATGCTGCGCGTGACGCTTGAGCGCCGCCGCGCGCAATTCGTCGCTCGGCGCCTCGGCCGCAGTCAGGTAGGCATCGAGAGGCGTCTTGACGTCGATGACGATGTCGCGTCCCTCCGGCAGGTGCACGACCATGTCGGGCCGCAGCGCGCCGTCGTGCCCGCGCCACGTGCACCTGTTCCTCGAAATCGCAGTGTGCGGTCATGCCGGCGAGCTCGACGAGCCGGCGCAGCGCGATTTCGCCCCACTGGCCGCGAACCTGTGGCTTGCTGAGCGCCTGCACGAGGTTCCGCGTCTCGCGCTGCAGGGCGGAATGCGAGTCGCGCATGTCGGTGAGGTTCTGTCGCAGGCTGCCGAAGTCGCGGTGTCGCTCTGCCTCGATCTCGCGCAGCGCCTCGGACGTGCGAGCCAGGGTTTCCTGGATGGGCTTGACCAGCGCTTCGATGGCCTGTTCGCGTTCCTTCAGCGTTGCCTGCGCGTGCTGCTGGTGCCCGCCGAGATTCTCGCGCGCAAGGCGCAGGAAAGTTTCGATGTTCTCGCGCAGTTGCCGGCCGGCGAGATCGTCGAAGCGCCGGTCGAGCTGCTCCATCGCGCGGTCGATGGAAAGCGCGCGCTCCGCCTCGAGCGCAGCCGCCCGGCGCCGCCCCATCCACCAGCCGGCCGCGAGGGCAACGCCCAGGGCAACCAGGATCACGACGAGCAGTGTCAGGTCGAATGTCATCTGCCGAGTCCCAGCCAGTCGACCAGATCTTCGGGCCGGGCAAAGACGGCGTCGGCCCGCCAGGCCGCGGGGTCGTCGCCGTCGCCCAGGTAGCCGAAGCCGGCTACCAGCGGAATCATGCCCGCGTTCCGCGCGGCCTGCACGTCGCGCTCGGCATCGCCCACGTACGCGCATTCCCGCGGCTCGAGGCCCAGGAGCGCCGCCGCATGCAACAGCGGCAACGGGTGCGGCTTGCGCTCGGCGAGCGTATCGCCGGCGACGAGGCAGGCACACCGCTGCCGCAAGGCCGACTTCGGCCAGCAGCGGCGCGGCGAGCCAGCCCGGCTTGTTGGTGACGATGCCCCAGCGCAGGCCCGAGCGCTCGATGGCGGCAAGAACCGACTCGAATCCGTCGAACAGCCGCGTGTGGACCGCAAGCGCCGCGCGGTAGAAGTCCAGGAACCGCCGCCGCAATGATTCGTGGCGTTCGGCCTCGGGCTCCCCGAACGCGAGGCGCAGCAAGCCGCGGCGCGCCATGCGAGACGAGCGGGCGGATCTGCACATAGGGCAGTGCTTCGAGTCCTTCGGCGATGCGCAGGCGATTGAGTGCGGCGGCCATGTCCGGCGCGGTGTCGAGCAGCGTCCCGTCGAGGTCGAAGAGTACGCCGCGCAGCCCGCGGCCCGCGGTCATGCCGCGGGGAGCCATCATCGGGCGGCTGAAATGCGCCAGGTAGTTGACGGATACGTCGCCGGTCATGCGCGCGCTGCGGCCGAATGGGTCGTACTGGAGTCCCGCGAGGTCGGCGAGGCTCGAGTCCGGCCCCTCGCGCCCAACGCGATAGTTCCGACGGCCGAATGAGGCGCGCGTAGCGATGCGTACCCATCGGCAGGAGGCGCATGACGTATTCGGCGCCGACGATGGCGAGGGCGAAGGCCTTGGCGTTGCGGTTGATGGTCGAGACGATGACGTTCCCGCCGGGTCGCACGAGGCGGGCGAGAGCTGCGACGATGGCCGCCGGGTCGGGCACGTGCTCCAGCATTTCGAGGCAGGTGACGAGGTCGAATCCCGCGGCCGCCGATTCGGCGAGCGTTTCGACCGCGACCTGGCGGTATTCGACCGTCACTCCGGTCTCCAGGGCGTGCAGTCGTGCGACGGCGAGGGCTTCCGGCGCGAGGTCGATGCCCAAGCACCCGGGCACCCCGGCGCGCCATGCCTTCGGCCAGGAGGCCGCCGCCGCAACCGACGTCGAGAACCTGATGACCGGCGAGGCCGGCGCGTGCCTCGATGTAGTCGAGCCGGGCGGGATTGAGGTCGTGAAGCGGCCGGAACTCGCCATTCGGGTCCCACCAGCGTGGCGCCGCCGCATCGAATTTCGCGATCTCCGCGGGGTCCACGTTCGGGCCGTTTTGCATCCGTGAAGTATACGCGCTGTGTTAAAATTCGCGCCTTCCTTGGGCCTCAAAAGTCGACGAAATCCGCATGAGCGAGATCGCGCGCGAAGTCCTGCACGTCAACCTCGAAGACGAGATGCGCAAGTCCTATCTCGATTACGCGATGAGCGTGATCGTGGGCCGCGCGCTGCCCGATGTCCGTGACGGGCTGAAGCCCGTGCACCGGCGCGTGCTGTTCGCGATGCGCGAGCTCGGCAACGACTGGAACAAGCCCTACAAGAAGTCGGCACGCATCGTCGGCGACGTCATCGGCAAGTACCACCCGCACGGCGACTCGGCCGTCTACGACACGATCGTGCGCATGGCGCAACCGTTCTCGCTGCGCTACCTGCTGGTGGACGGCCAGGGCAACTTCGGCTCGGTGGACGGCGATGCCGCCGCGGCGATGCGCTATACGGAAGTGCGCATGTCGCGCATCGCGCACGAGCTGCTCGCCGACATCGAGAAGGAAACCGTCGATTTCACGCCTAACTACGACAGCAGCGAGCATGAACCTGCGGTCCTGCCGGCGCGTTTCCCGAACCTGCTGGTCAACGGCTCGGCCGGCATCGCGGTCGGCATGGCCACCAATATCCCGCCGCACAATCTCGGCGAGATCATCGACGCCTGCGTCGCGCTGATCGACGACCCCGGTCTCGGTCTCGCCGACCTCATGCGCCTGGTTCCGGGACCGGATTTCCCGACCGCGGGCATCATCAATGGCGCGGCCGAGATCGTCGCCGCCTACAAGACGGGCCGCGGGCGACTGTCCGTCCGAGCGCTCACCGTCGGTGGAGCAGATCGACGAGCGTGGCCGCGAGGCGATCGTCGTGACCGAGCTGCCCTACCAGGTCAACAAGGCGCGGCTGCTCGAGCGCATCGCCGACCTTGTGCGCGCCAAGGAGATCGAGGGCATCTCCGAGTTGCGGGACGAATCGGACAAGGACGGCCTGCGGGTCGTCATCGAGCTCAAGCGCGGCGAGAACAGCGAGCTCGTGCTCAACCAGCTGTTCAAGCTGACGCCGATGGAGACGGTGTTCGGCGTCAACATGGTCGCGCTCCTCGACGGCCAGCCGAAACTGCTGTCGCTCAAGGAGATGCTGGACGCGTTCCTGCGCCACCGGCGCGAGGTCGTGACGCGACGGACGATCTACGACCTGCGCAAGGCGCGCGAGCGGGCGCACCTGCTGGAAGGACTCGCCGTCGCGCTCGCGAACATCGACGAGGTCATCGCGCTGATCAAGGCATCGCCGACGCCGCCGGAAGCGAAGGCGGCCCTGCAGGCGCGGACCTGGGGCCCGGGCGCCGTGCCCGCGATGCTGGAGCGTGCCGGCAATGCGCCGACGCGGCCCGACGGCCTGGCGGACGAGCTCGGCCTGCACGACGGCGCTTATCGGCTTTCCGAGGCCCAGGCCCAAGCCATCCTCGACCTGCGGCTGCACCGCCTGACCGGCCTCGAGCAGGACAAGATCGTCGCGGAGTTCACCGAGCTGCTCGAGCAGATCCGCGACCTCGGCGAGATCCTCGCCCGGCCGGATCGCCTGCTTTCCGTGATTCGTGCCGAGCTGAGCGCGCTCAAGGAAGCCTATCGGCGACGCGCGACGCACCCAGATCATCGCCGACCAGTCCGACGTCACGATCGAGGACCTCATCGAGCGCCAGGACCTCGTCGTCACGCTCTCGCATGCCGGCTACGCCAAGACCCAGCCGGTCACGGACTACGAAGCGCAACGACGCGGCGGCAAAGGCAAGATGGCGACGACCGTCAAGGACGAGGATTTCGTCGACAAGCTTTTCATCGCCCATTCGCACGACACGCTGCTGTGCTTCTCCGACGGTGGCCAATGCTACTGGCTCAAGGTGTACCAACTGCCGCTCGCGAGCCGCGGCTCGCGCGGCAAGCCGATCGTCAACCTGCTGCAGCTCGCGGAGGGCGAGCGCATCACCGCCATCCTCGCGATCCGCGAGTTCGACGAGTCGCACTTCGTGTTCATGGCGACGGCGCAGGGCACGGTCAAGAAGACGCCGCTCTCCGCATTTTCGCGCCCGCGCGCGAATGGCATCATCGCGGCGTCGCTGGATGCGGGCGACTGCCTCGTCGGTGTCGCCCTGACCGACGGCCAGCGCGACATCCTGCTGTCGACGACCGAAGGCAAGGCCATCCGCTTCGCGGAAGACCAGGTACGCCCGATGGGCCGCGAGGCGGCGGGCGTGCGCGGCATCAAGCTGGCCGAAGGCCAGCGCGTGACGTCCCTGATCGTTCTCGGCGACGGCCCGATCCTGACCGTGTCCGAACGCGGCTACGGCAAGCTCACCGAGATGGATGACTTCCCGCGGCACGGCCGTGCCGGACAGGGCGTGATCGCGCTGCAGACCAGCGAGCGCAACGGTGCCCTGGTCGGCGCGCGCCAGGTGCAGCGGGACGACGAGATCATGCTCATCAACTCCAGCGGCACGCTGGTGCGCGTGCCGGTCAGCGACATCCCGGTCCTCGGGCGCAATACCCAGGGCGTACGCATCATGCGGCTCGAAGAGAGCGAGAAACTCGTCGGTATCGAGCGCATCGCCGGGGACGATTCGCAGGGCGGCGAAGGAGCCGGCTGAAACCGGCGCTGCCCGCGCGTGCGCGCCTACAATTTTTCCGCGGGTCCCGCCGATCCTGCCGCTGCCTGTCCTCGAGCAGGCGCGCGACGAGCTGCTCGACTGGCAGGGCGGCATGTCGGTGATGGAAATCAGCCACCGCAGCAAGCCTTTCATGGCCGTGGCCGAGCGCGCCGAGTCGGACCTGCGCGAACTTGCTTGCCGTGCCGGCCGCGTATCGGGTCCTCTTCATGCAGGGCGGCGCGACCGCGCAGTTTTCCGCCGTCCCCCTCAACCTTGCGCCCGCCGGACGCGGCCGCCGACTACGTCAATACCGGCCACTGGTCGGAACGCACGATTCGCGAGGCCCGCCGCTTCGTGTCCGTCGCGATCGCGGCCGACGAGGCCGATTCGCAGTACACCACCGTGCCTGAACCGGCGTCATTGCGGCCATCTCCCGGCGCGGCGTACCTGCACTACACGCCGAACGAGACCATCGGCGGCGTCGAGTTTCCCTATGTCCCCGAGACGGGTTCCGTGCCGCTCGTCGCCGACATGTCCTCAAGCATCCTGTCGCGCCCGCTCGACGTGTCGCGCTTCGGGCTCATCTACGCGGGGGCGCAGAAGAACATCGGGCCGTCCGGCATCACGGTCGTGATCGTGAGCGACGCCTGCTGGGCCGCGCGCGTGCCGGCACGCCGTCTATCCTCGACTACCGCGCCATGGCCGATGCGGGCTCGATGCTCAATACGCCACCGACCTTCGGGTGGTACGTGGCGGGCCTCGTGTTCCAGTGGCTGAAGCGCGAGGGAGGCCTCGCCGAGATGGCGAGACGCAACCAGGCCAAGGCAGGAATGCTCTACGCGGCCATCGATGCGCTCCGGTTTCTATTCAAATCCAGTCGCCAGGTCAACTGCCGGTCCTGGATGAACGTCCCGTTCCGGCTGGCGCGGCCGGAACTCGACGAGGTGTTCCTGGCCGAAGCGGAGGCCGCCGGCCTCGCCAACCTCGCCGGCCACCGTGCGGTCGGCGGGATGCGCGCGAGCCTGTACAACGCGATGCCGCTGGCGGGCGTTGCGGCGCTGGTGGAATTCATGCGCGAGTTCGAGCGGCGGAAGGGCTGATGCGGTTTCGCATGCGCACGCTGAACAGCATCTCGCCAAGGGCCTCGAACGCCTGCCGGCCGATCGCTACGAGTCGGGCCCCGAGATCGGCCGCCCCGATGCGATCCTGGTGCGTTCGGCGGACATGCATGCCATGGAGATCCCGGCGAGCGTGCTGGCCGTCGGGCGGGCGGGCGCCGGCACCAACAACATCCCCGTTTCCCTGCTCTCGCAGCGGGGCGTTCCGGTCTTCAATTCGCCGGGCGCCAATGCGAATGCGGTCAAGGAACTGGTCCTGGCCGGGCTCTTCCTCGGCGCGCGGCACATCGGCCCGGCGCTCGACTTCGTGCGTTCGCTCGACCTGTCCGGGGACGCGCTCGAGGCGGCCGTGGAGGAGGGCAAGAAGCGGTTCGTCGGACACGAACTCCCGGGACGCGTCCTTGGCGTCATCGGCCTCGGCGCGATCGGCGTCGAGGTCGCCAATGCCGCGCACCTGCTCGGCATGCACGTGCTGGGTTACGACCCGCAGATCACGGTGCAGCGTGCCTGGCAGCTGTCTTCCGGCGTCGAACAGGCGCTGAGCCTGGAAGACCTGTTTGCGCGGTCGCACGCCGTCACCGTGCACGTGCCGCTGACCGACGCGACGCGCGGCCTCGTGAACGCGAAGCGCATCGCGCTCATGCCGGAAGGGGCGACCATCCTCAACTTCGCGACGGGCGGCCATCGTGGACGAAGCGGCTGTCGTCGCCGCCTTGCGCGCGGGCCAGCTCGGCGCCTATGTGTGCGATTTTCCTTCCGCAGTCACGCGCGGCGTACCCGGCGTCGTCGCCCTGCCGCACCTCGGCGCATCGACCAGCGAGGCGGAGGAGAACTGCGCGATGATGGTCGCGGACACGCTGCGCGATTTCCTCGAGCACGGCAACATCCGCCATTCCGTGAATTTCCCGGAGGCGGCGCTGCCGCGCGTTCCTGCGACCGCGCGCATCGCGATCGCCAACAGCAACGTGCCGAACATGGTCGGCCAGATTTCGACGCGCCTGGCCGACGCCGGGCTCAACATCGCGGACCTGCTCAACAAGTCGAAGGGCGAGCTCGCCTACACGCTGATCGACATCGACGGCAAGGTTCCCGCGGGCCTCGTCGAGCGGATCGGCTCCATCCACGGCGTGCTGAGCGCGAGGGCCGTCTGAGTGGGAACGGCGCAACCGATTCGAGGCACTGGCGGCACCCGGCGTGCGCAGCCTCTCGCCATACGTACCGGGCAAGCCGACGGCGACGCTGGAACGCGAGCTCGGCATCAAGGGCAGCATCAAGCTGGCCTCGAACGAAAACCCGCTCGGTCCGGGACCGCGTGCGCGGGCCGCGCTGGCGGCGGCCATCCATAACGTCGGCCATTACCCCGACGGCAGCGGGCATGGGCTGCGCTCCCGGCTCGCGCACCGCCTCGGCGTCGACATCGACCAGGTGACTCTCGGCAATGGCTCGAATGACATTCTCGTGCTGCTGGCCGAGGCATTCCTCGTGCCGGGCGTCGAAGCGGTCCATTCGCAATTCGCGTTTCGCCGTCTACCCGAGCGCCGTGCAGGCCTCCGGCGCCACGGCGCGGGTCGCGCCCGCATGGCCCGCCGACCACGCGCAACCGCTCGGCCACGATCCCGCGGCGCTCGCCGCGGCCGTCGGGCCGCGAACTCGCATGATGTTCGTCGCCAATCCCAAACAATCCCGACCGGCACCTGGCTCGACGAAGGGCAGACTCGATGCCTTGCTGCGCGCGGTGCCGCCCGAGGTGATCGTGGTTCTCGACGAGGCTTACCACGAATACTCCACGGCGCTCGGCGTGCCGGACGGCACGCGATGGCTCCATCGCCATCCCAATCTCGTGGTCACGCGGACATTTTCGAAGGCCTACGGACTCGCAGGACTGCGCGTCGGCTACGCGATATCGCATCCGGACGTGGCGGACATCCTCAACCGCGTGAGGCAGCCGTTCAACGTGTCGGTGCCGGCGCTCGCGGCCGCCGCGGCGGCACTCGATGATCACGAGCATCTCGAGGCGACGATTGCGCTCAATCGTGCCGGATCGAACGGCTGCGCGCCGGCCTCGCGCGCGCTCGGCATCGTGGCGCCGCCATCCGCCGGCAACTTCATACTTGCGGACCTTCGCCGGCCCGCGGGGCCGGTCGACCATGCGCTGTTGCGCGAAGGCGTGATCGTGCGTCCGCTGGCGAACTACGGCCTCCTGAATCACCTGCGCATCTCGACCGGCACGGAGGAGCAGAACGAGCGAGTTGCTCGCTGCCATGGCGCTCGCGCATCCGGGAGCCGGCGTGAAAATCGTGCCCGCAACTACGTCGCGACGCCGGGCGGCCGGGCCGCGGGCGAAGTGCGGGTACCGGGTGACAAGTCGATCTCGCATCGCGCGGCGCTGCTCGGCGCGATCGCGCAGGGCACGACCGAAATTCGCGGTTTCCTGGAAGGCGCAGGACTGCGCGTCGACGCTCGGCGCGCTGTCGGCGATGGGCGTGCGAGCACGAGCGGCTCGGGCCCGGGCATCTCGTCGTGCACGGGGTCGGCATGCATGGGCTTTGTGCGCCGCCGCATGCGCTCGACCTCGGCAACTCGGGCACGTCGATGCGTCTCCTCGCTGGCATTCTGGCGGGCCAGTCATTCGAGTCGACGCTGGTCGGCGACGCCTCGTTGATGCAGCGGCCAATGGAGCGGGTCGCCGAGCCCTTGCGACGCATGGGCGCCGCCGTCCAGACGCGGGAGGGACGTCCGCCGGTCACGATCCGTGGGCCACGTCCGCTCGTCGGGCGCGACCACCGTCTCGAGCTTGCCGAGCGCGCAGGTCAAGTCCGCGCTGCTGCTGGCGGGTCTGTACGCCAACGGACGAACCCGTGTGCAGGAACCGGGCATCTCGCGGGACCATACGGAGCGGATGCTCGGCGCCTTCGGCGTGGCCGTCGGCGTGAAGCGACACCGTTTCGATACCGAGGCGGGGCGTCGCTGCGTGCGCCGCAGGTGCGGATTCCCGGGGACTTCTCCTCGGCCGCATTCTTCATTGCCGCGGGCGTGATCGCGGGAAACGACGCTCTCGTCATTCGCGATGTCGGCATCAACCCGACGCGCACCGCGCTGCTCGACATCCTGCGGCTCATGGGCGCCGACATTCGCGTGCACGCCGGGGTGCCGCGGACGAAGAACCGCGGGCCGACATCGAAGTGCATCCAGGGCGATTGCGCGGGATCGAAGTGCCGCCGGCGCGGTGCCGGTCGCCATGGACGAACTGCCGGTCCTTTTCGCCGTTGCGGCGCTGGCGGAAGGCGAGACGGTGGTGACCGGCGCGTCCGAACTGCGGGTCAAGGAAAGCGACCGCCTGGCGGCCATGACCACGGGCCTCGCGGCGCTCGGCGTGGCGGTCGAGCCGTTGCCGGATGGCCTGCGGATCCACGGTGGACGTGTCCGCGGTGGCACGGTCGACAGCCGCGGTGACCATCGCGTGGCCATGGCATTTGCCATCCTGGGTAGCCCGGGCCGAATCGCCGGTCACCGTTCGCGACGTGCAGAATGTCGCGACGTCGTTCCCCGCGCTTTGCCGCCGACCGCGCGGGCCACTGGGACTGCTGCTGTCGGAGGAGGGATGAGCCAGGTTCCGGTCATTGCGATCGACGGCCCGAGCGGGTCCGGCAAGGGCACGATCGCGCGCCGCGTGGCGCGCCACTTCGGCTGGCACCTGCTGGACAGCGGGGCCCTCTACCGGCTCGTCGCGCTTGCCGGCATGCGTGCCGGCCTCCGCGGGCGACGATGTCGAGGGCCATGCCCGAGTGGCGGCGGCCTCGACGTCGCCTTCGGCATGGACGAAGCGGGCGGCGAGCGCGTTCGAGCTTGCGGGCGAAGACGTCACGCATGAATTGAGGGCCGAGGCGACCGGCGAGGCCGCCTCGAGGGTCGCTGCCTGGCAGCCGGTGCGATCGGCGCTGTTGGGCCGTCAGCGGGCGTTTGCGCGGCCCCCGGGCTGGTCGCCGACGGACGTGACATGGGGTCGATCGTTTTCCGCGACGCCGGGCTCAAGATCTTCCTCACCGCCAGCCCCGAGGAGAGGGCCCTGAGGCGCCATAAGCAGTTGAAAGGAAAGGGGTTGAGTGGTAGCCTTGCCGCCCTTTCCGCGGAGATCGCCGAGCGGGACAGGCGGGATACCACGCGAGCCGTGGCTCCGCTGATAGCGGTTCCGGAGGCGGTCGTCGTGGATTCGACTGCGTTGACCATCGAGGAGGTCGTCGGGCGGGTCATTGAACTCGCGCGCGAGCGGTTTCCGGAGGCGGCGCGCGGGCGTTGATGAGCCGGCAGGAGCCGGCAAGGTCGGCAGGGCAGGATGCCCGGCCGCGTCGAGCAGGACCCGTATCGGCAGGACGCCGTGCGGCAGGTAAACCCCAATGGGCCCCGCGGCCCGGATGACCCAATGACCGAATCTTTCCAGCAACTCTTCGAGCAAAGTCTTGCCAGCCAGCAGATCAAGCCCGGCCAGATCCTGACCGGCACCATCGTCGACATGAACGATGACGTCGTCATCGTAAGCGTCGGACTCAAGTCCGAGGCCGTCATTCCCTTGGACCAGTTCCGCAACGAGAGCGGTCAGGTTGAAGTCTCCATCGGCGAGGAAGTCGAGGTCGCCCTGGATGCCGTCGAGGACGGCTCGGGCGAGACCCGTCTGTCGCGCGAGAAGGCGAAGCGCGCCCGCACCTGGACCCGCCTCGAAGAGGCCTTCACCAAGGGCGAAATCGTCAAGGGCATCATCAACGGCCGCGTCAAGGGCGGCTTCACGGTCGAGCTCGACAACGTCCGCGCCTTCCTGCCCGGATCGCTCGTCGACGTGCGCCCGGTGCGTGACCCGAGTTACCTCGAGGGCAAGGAACTCGAATTCAAGGTCATCAAGCTCGACCAGCGCCGCAACAACGTCGTGGTGTCGCGCCGCGCGGTGGTCGAGCAGGAATACAGCGCCGAGCGCTCGCAGCTGCTCGACAACCTGAAGGAAGGCGACGTGGTCAAGGGCACGGTCAAGAACCTGACCGACTACGGCGCGTTCGTGGACCTCGGCGGCATCGACGGGCTGCTGCACATCACCGACATGGCCTGGAAGCGCGTCAAGCACCCGTCGGAGATCGTGAAGGTCGGCGACGAGATCGACGTGCGCATCCTCAAGTTCGATCGCGAACGCCAGCGCGTCTCGCTCGGCATCAAGCAGCTGGGCGCCGACCCGTGGCAGAACATCGCGCGTCGTTACCCGCCGAACACGCGCCTGTTCGGCAAGGTCACGAACATCGCGGACTACGGCTGCTTCGTGGAGATCGAGGAAGGGGTCGAGGGACTCGTCCACGTCTCCGAGATGGACTGGACCAACAAGAACGTCAATCCCGCCAAGGTGGTGCACGTCGGCGAGGAGGTCGAGGTCATGGTCCTCGACATCGACGAGGAGCGGCGCCGCATCTCGCTCGGCCTCAAGCAGTGCAAGCCAAACCCGTGGCGCGAGTTCGCCGACAGCTTCAACCGCGGCGACAAGGTCTCGGGCCAGATCAAGTCGATCACCGATTTCGGCATCTTCATCGGGCTCGCCGGCGGCATCGACGGCCTCGTGCACCTCTCCGACATCTCCTGGGACCGCCCGGGCGAGGAGGCGGTGCGCGACTACCAGAAGAGCCAGACGATCGAGGCCATGGTGCTTTCGATCGACCCCGAGCGCGAGCGCATCTCGCTCGGCGTCAAGCAGCTCGCCAAGGACCCGATGGCGTCGTACCAGGCCGATCATCCGAAGGGCAGCATCGTCAAGGGCACCGTCAAGGAAGTCGACGCGCGTGGCGCGATCATCGACCTTGGCGACGGCATCGAGGGCAGCCTGCGCGCCTCCGAGCTGGCGCGTGACCGCGTCGAGGATGCGCGCACGGTGCTGAAGGTCGGCGACGAGATCGAGGCGCGCTTCGTGGGCATCGACCGCAAGAGCCGCGCGATTTCGCTGTCGATCCGCGCGATCGAGGCCGAGGAGGAAGCCGAGGCGGTGCAGCAGTACCGCGGCTCCGATTCGGCGACCGGCACGTCGCTCGGCGACCTGCTGAAGGAGCAGATCTCCGGTCAGTGAGCCGGTCCGGGTCGTCGCCGGGGATGGCGGCGGCGACCCGCAGTTGAGGACGGGAGCAATGACAAAATCAGAACTGATCGAGATCATCTCCGCGAAGCAGAAGCACCTTCCAGCCAAGGACATCGAGCTGGCGGTGAAGCAGATGCTCGAGATCATGAGCGACGCGCTGGCCGGCGGTGAGCGCATCGAGATCCGCGGCTTCGGCAGCTTCTCGCTGCATTTCCGGCCGCCGCGGCAGGGGCGCAACCCGAAGACCGGCGAAGCCGTCGCGCTGGCCGGCAAGTACGTTCCGCATTTCAAGCCGGGCAAGGACCTGCGCGAGCGAGTCAATGCGGGACAGTCCCACCCGATCCGGGACTGAGGCGCCGGGCGCCGTGCCGCGTGCGCCGCCCCTCCGCATGAACCCGGAATCGATCTGGATCCTGCTCGGCGTCCTCTTCCTCGGCGGCGCCATCGGCTTCTACGCGTCGCGCAAGCCCCGGCCGAGCGCCGTCGGCGAGGAGCGCCTGCGCGGCAATTACCTTGCCGGCGTGAATTTCCTGGTCAACGAGCAGCCGGACCGCGCCCTCGAGGCATTCCTGCGTGCCGTGGAGCTCGACGACGACACGATCGAGACCCACTTCGCGCTCGGCAGCCTGTATCGGCGCCGGGGCGAGGTCGATCGCGCGATCAAGATCCACCAGAACATCGCCACGCGCGAGACGCTGGAGCCCAACCAGCGGGAGCAGGCGGGCTTCGCGCTGGCGCAGGACTACCTGAAGGCCGGGCATGCTCGACCGCGCCGAGAAGATCCTCGAGCCGCTCGCTGCGTCGGGCGCCCACCGCATGGCGGCGATGCGCAAGCTGATGCGCATCTACGAGCAGGAACAGGAGTGGATGCGGGCGATCGGCGTGTTCCGCGAGCTCGAGAAGGCGGGGCGGGCGCCGCAGGAGAGCGCGATCGCGCACTACTACAGCGAACTGGCCGAAGCGTCCCGCAAGCGCGGCGCACTGGACGAGGCGCGTGAGCATCTGCGCGCGGCGCGCAAGGAGGTCCGACGCTTCCCGCGCGGCGCCCTGGTCCGGGCGGACATTGCGATCGAGCAGGGCGATCACGCGCTGGCCGAGCGCTTGCTGGCCGAGGTGCTGCAGCACGATGCCGCGCTCGCGATCGAGGTGGTTCCGCGCCTCGTGCGTCTTGCGCGCGCGGCCGGCAATTCCGGGGAGGGCGCCGTGCAGCGGGTCGTCGACAGCCGGCCGGATGCCGTGAACGAGGTCGCTATCGCCTCGATCATGTCCGATGCGCTCGATTTCGCGCCGCTCGAGGAACGGGTGCGCGTCTGCCTCGCGCAGGACGACGCCATCGCGGGCCTGGTGCAGGCGATCGGCCGCGATCCGGCCGCGCTCGATGCACGCGCGATCATGGACATTGCCAAGGTGCTGCGCCGGCTCGCGGCGCGCACGCCGCGCTATCGTTGCGCGAACTGCGGCTTCTCGAGCATCGATCATTTCTGGCAATGCCCGGGTTGCAAGACCTGGGACAGCCAGCGTCCGTTGCTTCGCTTTGACCTGGTGGCGGGTCTCGAGGGCGGGAAGAAATAGAAGCGGGCCGCCTGGCGCAATATTCCGGCGAATGCGGTCGATTGGCGGGCAGCGCGCGGCGGCGGCGGCGCCTAGTCTTGCTCCCCGGGCGCGGCGATGGTCGCCGCGCGCGAGGAAACAGGGAGTGTAGCCATGTTGATCAAGGGACTGGGTGCGGCCCTCGTGGCCGCGACGCTGCTCGCGCCGATCGCCATCGCCGGGCCCGTCGATGTGAACACCGCCGACGCCAAGACGCTCGCCCGCGAGCTCCAGGGTGTCGGGATGGCGAAAGCGGAGGCGATCGTCAGCTACCGCGAGAAAAACGGGCCGTTCAAGAGTGCCGACGACCTTGCCAAGGTGAAGGGTCTCGGCAAGAAGCTCATCGACCAGAACAAGTCCAACTTCAAGTTCGAGTCGGCCAAGGCGGGCGGCTGACACGTGTGAGCCCGCGGTGCGGGCCGGCTCGCGGCGGCTCCGGTATCATGACGCGCTCAGGATTCCGGAACCGAAGGACCCCCCGTGAGCCGACCCGCGCCGATCCGTTTCGCGGTGTTTCCCGTCGCCGGGCGCGGCACGCGCTTCCTGCCCGCCACCAAGGCGAGCCCCAAGGAGATGCTGCCGATCGTCGACAAGCCGCTGATCCAGTACGCCGCGGAGGAGGCGCTGGCCGCTGGCGCGCGCCTCCTCGTGTTCATCACCGGCAGTTCGAAGCGCGCCATCGAGGATCATTTCGACACTGACCCCGAACTCGAGGCGGCCCTCGCGGAGCAGGGCAAGCAGGATCTCGTCGACCTGCTGCGCGGCATCCTGCCCGCGGATGCGACCTGCATCTACATCCGCCAGCCGGCGCCGCTCGGTCTCGGCCATGCCGTGCTGTGCGCGCATGCGGTGGTCGGCGACGAGCCGTTCTTCGTGCACCTCGCCGACGACCTGATCGATGCCGGAGTGCCGGTGCTCGCGCAGATGCGGGACCGGTACCTCGAGTCCGGCGGCAGCGTCATCGGCGTGCAACAGGTGCCGCGCAGCCAGACCGGCAGCTACGGCATTGTCGCGACCGAGGACCCGGCCGGCGAGTATTCGCGCATCCGCCGCATGGTGGAGAAGCCGAAACCGGCAGATGCGCCTTCCGACCTCGCGGTCGTCGGCCGTTACCTTCTGTCCGGCACGATTTTCCAGCGCCTGAAGAATGTCGGCCGCGGTGCGGGCGGCGAGATCCAGCTCACGGATGGCATTGCGGCGCTGCTGGACGACGAGCCCGTGTACGCGTACCGGTTCGAGGGCAAGCGCTACGACTGCGGCAGCAAGCAGGGTTACCTGGAAGCGACGGTGGAGTACGCACTGCGCCACCCTGAGCTCGGCGACCGGTTCGCGCAGTATCTGGACGTGCTGATCGCCGCCCGCAAGTCCCGCGCCTGAACCCGGCTCAGTACAGGATGTAGTACGGGCGGACCCACATGCGGGACCGGAGGCTGCTGGACCGGATCGGTCACCGAGTGGTCCCACCGGCGGGCGTAGACCTGCAGGCGTACCTCGTCGGCATTCTCGCCGCGCACACCCTCGATCCGGATACCAGCGACGGCCTTGGCCGTGACGCGCCACTCCATCGACGCCGCAAGCCGCAGCCCGATGCCGTCGCGGGAGTCGCCCGGATAGCGCGGATTGCCGCTCGCCAGTTGCAAATCAGCGTCTGCCGGGAAGAAGTCGCTGTCCTCTTCGCGGACTTCCTGCCAGGCCACGCCACCCTCGATGCGGAAGCTGCGCTCGTCGCGGCGGCCCTCCACCTCGAAGACCGGTCCGACGGACAGGAATTTTTCCGGGCTGAAGTAGCCGCCATGTCCCAGCGTGAAGTGGGACCGGTTGGCGGAAAAGCCGAGCGCTTCGACCGTGCCACCAACTCGCGCGACCCAGCTGCTCCCCGACATGGCCCGATGCAGGAAGCCCGCGTCGGCGCGCCATTCCGTGTTGCTGTCCACCCGGTGCCCATCGACGTTCGCGGCGGCAAGCGCGCCAAAGAGCGTGAATGCATCGTCGCCGACGAATCCGCCCAGGTAGACCCGATCGCGTATCACGCCACCCCAAGTGCGCCCGCTCACCGGGTCCACGGTCCCGGCATACGAGAGGAGCGAGTCTTCCACCGGCGTGCGCTCGATGCCGACGCTGACGGCACCGGACGCCGAGTCGAAGCGGAAGCGCAGCCCGCCGATGAGGTTACTGACCTCGAACGAAGTCGGCGTCGTGCCGAGCTCGAGGAGGATCCCGTTGCGCGGGGCCCACTGCACCAGACCGCCGATTCCCTTGTCGGACTGAAACTCGGAGAGCGCCGGCAGTGCGACGGACGACCCGAAGGGTTCGCCGGCCGGGATCCGGTCGGACTCCGGGTAGGCGGCCTCGGCCTGTACCCGCAGCCGGCCCCAGCGCGCGTCGCTCCCGGACCATGCGAGCTGCACGCCGGGGAGGTCCAGGCGATCGTGATCGGTCTGCCCGTTGCGCCACGCGCCGTCGAGGGCGACCTCGAAGTGCGGGACCCATTCGCGCTCGATGGCCTGGAGGGCCGGATCGCCCGCGAGGCGCTCGGGCGCCAGGCGGCGCGCGACGTCGTAGGCGTCATACGGGCGGTTCAGCGCGAGCAGTGTTTCCGTCAGTTCGCCCGCGGCGCCGGGCGCTTTCGGGTCCACTTCAAGCAGGTCGCGCAGGGCCCGTTCCCGCGCGGACATGTCGCCCCGCAGGTTGGCGAGATCCGCGCGCGCCTGCAGCGTCGCAGGATGATTGGGCCGCAACTCGTCGAGGACGGAATAGGCGCGCCCGGCGGCATTGGCATCGCGCAGGTCGCGTGCGGTCGTGAACTCGTTCAGCACCATGTCGTAGCGTGTGTTGCGCTCGAGCTCCGCGAGCGACGGATCCTGCCGCACCGTCGCCCGCGCCGCATCGAAGTGCTCGAGCGCGAGTCGCGCATTGCCGCGCCGGACCGCCAGTATCGCGAGCCCGGCCTGTGCCTGCGGATGGCTGGCGGAGGAAGCGGGGACTTCACCGAAGTGCAGCGCCGCGAGCGGCTCGATGCCGAGGTCGAGGCAGAGATAACCCAATGCGGTCTCGTAGCGTGCGCGCTCTTCCTCGGGAAACGCCTGGAGCGCCTCGCCGCTTTCGATGCCCGGCATCGCGCGGCGCGCCGCCTCAGGGTCCACGGCGGCCGTGGCGTGGACCCAGGCGTAGCGAGCCCAGGGGTCGGACGGCGCGAGCTGCCGCGCATGGTCGGCCGCTTCCTGCGCACCGCGAAAATCGCCTTGTGCGTACAGCGCTTCGGATCGGGCGCGCCAGCCGGCGGCGTCCTGTGGCACGGGCCCGGACGCGGCGAGCGTGAGTGTCGCGATCAGCGCGACGGTCAACCCCATTCGGCAATCCCCTTGGTCGTGCTGCCGCGGCGGGCGTCTTGCATCATAGCCGCTTTCGACCCCCGGCTCACCTGCGATCCCTGACGGTGCATTAAGGTTTAGTGATTGATCCCGCTGGGGAAAGTCCCTAGCGTCCGGGGGTGCCTACACCGCTCATCTATGCCCTCGTCGTGCTCATCTGGGGCACCACCTGGTACACGATCAAGTTCCAGCTCGGCGTGATCGCGCCGGAGATCTCGCTCGTCTACCGCTTCGGGCTCGCCGCCGTTTGCGTATTCCTCTATGCCCGCATGAACGGCAGCCCCCTCAAGCTCTCGCTGAGGGACCACCGCATGGTTGCGCTGCAGGGGGCGACGCTCTTCTGCCTGAACTACTGGATGACCTACCTCTCGACGCAGTACCTGACGAGCGGCCTCGTCGCCGTGCTGTTCACGTCGATCATCTTCTTCAATATCGTGAATGCGAGGTTTATCTTCGGCACCCGGATCGAGCGCCGGGTGCTCCTCGCGGCGGGAGCCGGCATGCTGGGCGTAGCCCTCCTGTTCCTGCCGGAGCTGCAGGTCGCGCTGCACGATCCGACGATCATCCACGGCGCCGTGCTCGCGCTCGCGGCGACCTACCTCGCTTCGCTCGGCAACATGGCGGCCTTGCGCAACACCAAGGCCGGGCTGCCCGTGGTGACGGTCAACGCCTATGGGCTTGCGTACGGCACGCTCGGCCTGGCGCTCATCGCCCTGATCCGCGGCACGCCGATCGCGTTCGATCCCCGCGCGCCGTACGTGTTGTCGCTGCTCTATCTTTCGCTGGCGGGCACGGCTCTGGCTTTCGGCTTGTACCTCGCGCTCATCCAGCGCATCGGCGCGTCGCGGGCGGCCTACACAAGCGTGCTGTTCCCGGTCGTGGCGCTCGCGGTCTCGACGCTGTTCGAAGCTTATTCGTGGAGCCTGCCGGCGGTCGTCGGCCTCCTGGTGCTGGTCGCAGGCAATGCGCTCGCACTGGGAGGCGCCGGACGCGAAAGGGGATGACGGCTCCGCAGATCAGCGAGAGCAGTGGCTCCCCGAGTTGGACTCGAACCAACGACCCACGGATTAACAGTCCGTTGCTCTACCAACTGAGCTATCGGGGAAGCGGATTTTCAGGGCGCGGGATTGTCGGGCAAGGGTGCGCCCAAGTCAACAAATCGCGGGGTTTTTCCGCCCCGCGCCGGTTCAGGCGCGTTTCTTCGCCCGCGCGCCGGACAAGCGCGCGCTCCATGCGGCCAAGCGCGTCCTGCAGCGTCTCCGTGGCGGCCGCAAACGAAAGACGGATGTAACCCGGCGCGCCGAACGCGGATCCCGGCACGATGGCGACGCCTGCCTCGGTGATCAGGAACTCGGCAAAGGCGTTGTCGTCGGGGGTACCCACGTCGCGCATCGCCTGCTCGACGTGGGCAAAGGCGTAGAACGTGCCCCAGCCGGGGATGCAGCGCACCCCCGGCAGGGTGTTGAGGCCTTCGACCACGAGGTCGTGCCGCGCCTTGAATGCGCGATTCATCTCGACGACGCAGTCCTGCGGCGCATTGAGCGCGGCCGTCGCCGCCTTCTGGGAAATCGAGGACGCATTCGAGGTGCTCTGCCCCTGGATCGTCGCCATCGCGGCCACGACTTCCGCGGGCCCCCCGCAATAGCCGATCCGCCATCCGGTCATGGCGTAGCTCTTGGAGCAGCCGTTGATCGTCACGGTGCGGTCGTAGAGGCGCGGATTCGCCGTCACGAAGCTCGTGAACGGCTCCGGCCCCCACCAGATGTGCTCGTACATGTCGTCCGTGCCGATGACGACCTGCGGATGTTTCTCGAGCACCGCGCCGAAGGCCTCCAGTTCGGCGCGTGAGTACGCGGCGCCCGTGGGGTTGCTCGGGCTGTTCAGGATGAACAGCCGCGTACGCGGGGTGATGGCGGCATCGAGTTCGGCCGCCGTGATCTTGAATTCGCGATCTATGCCGGCAAATACCGGAACGGGCGTGCCGTCCGCGACCAGCACCATGTCGGCGTAGGACACCCAGTAGGGCGCCGGGATGACGGCCTCGTCGCCGCTGTCCAGCAGGGCGCAGCAGAGGTTGAAAACGGTCTGCTTCGCGCCGCTCGACACGAGGATCTGCGAGCGCGCGTACTCGAGGCCGTTGTCGCGGCGGAACTTGGCTATGATCGCGTCCTTGAGCTCGTTCGTGCCCTCGACCGACGTGTAGCGGGTATGGCCGCCGCGGATCGCGGCGACGCCGGCGTCCTGGATGTGCACGGGCGTGTCGAAGTCCGGCTCGCCGGCCCCGAGGCCAATGATGTCCTTGCCCTCGGCCTTGAGGCGCGCGGCGCGCGCGGTGACGGCCAGTGTCGGCGACGGCTTGATGCGCTGGACGCGCTGGGCGAGGCGGATGGTCACGGGGAGTACCGGTTGGCTGCGAACCCGGCTAAGGTACGGGAAGGCATTTTGCGTTGCAATTCGGGGCGTGCGTGAGCGAATCGAGACCGTTTGAATTGCAGTCCGACTACGCTGCCGGCCGGCGATCAGCCGGAGGCCATCGCCGCGCTCATCGACGGCATCCGGTCAGGCCTGGCGCACCAGACGTTGCTTGGCGTCACGGGTTCCGGGAAGACTTTCTCGATCGCGAACGTCATCCAGACCGTGCAGCGCCCGACGCTCGTGCTCGCACACAACAAGACGCTGGCGGCCCAGCTCTACGGTGAGTTCAAGCAGTACTTCCCGCGTAATTCCGTCGAGTACTTCGTTTCCTACTACGACTACTACCAGCCGGAGGCCTACGTCCCGGCTTCGGACACCTACATCGAGAAGGACGCCTCGATCAACGAGCACATCGAGCAGATGCGGCTGTCGGCGACCAAGGCCCTGCTCGAGCGGCCCGATTCCATCATCGTCGCCACGGTGTCGGCGATCTACGGCCTTGGCGATCCCGAGTCCTACCTCAAGATGGTGCTGCACCTCGTGCGCGGAGACCGTATGGACCAGCGCCAGCTGCTCCGGCGCCTGGCCGACATGCAGTACACCCGGAACGAGCTCGACTTGAGGCAGGGCACGTTCCGCGTGCGCGGCGACGTGGTGGACATCTTCCCGGCGGAGTCGGAGCGTGATGCCGTGCGCGTGCAGTTCTTCGACGAGGAGATCGAGGCGCTCGCTTTCTTCGACCCGCTCACCGGAGAGGTGCTGCGCAAGGTTCCGCGCCTCACCGTTTTCCCGTCGACGCACTACGTGACCCCGCGCGAGCGCCTGCTGAAGGCGGTGGACGAGATCAAGGTGGAGCTGCGCGGGCGCCTTGCGGACCTGCGCGCCGCGGGCAAGCTGCTGGAAGCCCAGCGGCTCGAGCAGCGCACGCTGTTCGACCTCGAAATGATCGCGGAGCTCGGATACTGCGCGGGCATCGAGAACTATTCACGCTACCTGTCGGGTCGCGAGCCGGGCGAGCCGCCGCCGTGCCTGTTCGACTACCTGCCGCGCAATTCCCTGCTGGTGATCGACGAGAGCCACGTCACCATCCCCCAGCTCCAGGCGATGTATCGCGGCGACCGCTCGCGCAAGGAGACGCTGGTGGAGTACGGCTTCCGCCTGCCCTCGGCGCTCGACAACCGACCGCTGCGGTTCGACGAGTTCGAGAGCGTGCAGCCGCAGACCATCTACGTATCGGCGACCCCCGCGGCGCGCGAACTCGCCAAGTCCGGCCAGGTGGTGGAGCAGGTGGTGCGGCCGACCGGGCTCCTCGACCCCGTGGTCGAGGTCCGTCCCGTGGCGACCCAGGTTGATGACCTGCTGTCGGAAATTCGGCTCCGGGTCGAGCGTCGCGAGCGCGTGCTGGTCACCACGCTGACCAAGCGCATGGCCGAGGACCTCACCGAATACCTCCACGAGCATGGCGTCAAGGTCCGTTACCTGCACTCCGACATCGAGACGGTCGAGCGGGTGGAGATCATCCGCGACCTGCGGCTCGCGAAGTTCGACGTCCTGGTCGGCATCAACCTGTTGCGCGAGGGCCTCGACCTGCCCGAGGTGTCGCTGGTCGCGATCCTCGACGCCGACAAGGAGGGTTTTCTCCGCTCCGAGGGATCCCTGATCCAGACCGTCGGCCGCGCCGCGCGCAACGAGGGCGGCAAGGCGATCCTGTACGCCGACCGCATGACGGGGTCCATGGAGCGTGCGATCGCGGAGATGAACCGGCGCCGAGCGAAGCAGTCCGAGTACAACGCGCAGCACGGCATCGTGCCGCAGTCCATCCGCAAGGCGGTCAAGGACATCATGGAAGGCGCGCGCTCGACCGTGCCGGGCGAATCCGGCCGGCGCAGGGCCGTGCCGCTCACGCCAGAGCAGGCCATGCAGCAGATCCGCAAGCTCGAGGCCGAGATGTTCCGCCTCGCGCGCAACCTGGAGTTCGAGAAGGCCGCGCTCCTGCGCGACGAGATCGCCGCGATCCGGGGCAGTGTGCTTGGCGCTGACGCCGACCGGCTGGCGGGCTAGGGCTGTCCCGCCGCCGCAGCCTGTCGCGGCGCAAGGTTTTCCTCGAGAAATGCCGCCACGCGCGTGTACCACCGTATCCGGTTGCTTTCGAGCGCGAATCCGTGGATTTCGTGGGGAAACTCCATGTATTCGAATTGCCCGCCCGCCCGTTTGAGCGCATCAGACATCAACCGCGATTCGCGCACGTGCACCCGCTGGTCATCCTCGCCATGGCCAAGCAAGACGGGGACCTTGATCTCCGCGGCACGCCGCAGGGGCGAGCTTTCGCGCAATCGCTTCGCATCCCCGAATTCGCCGCCGATCAGCCTGCGGTTGAATTCCTCGTCGGATCCGTACCATCTTTCGTCGCCAAGCGTGTTCTCGATGTCGGTCACCGCGGCGTAGGCGACGCCGGCCCGGAATAGCTTCGGTGTCTTGACCAGCCCCAGGAGTGCTGCGTAACCGCCGAAGCTCGCGCCCATGATGCCGATACGGTCGGCGTCGGCGATGCCCTCGTTGACGAGCCACAGCACGCCATCCGTGATGTCGTCCTGCATCTTCTGTCCCCACTCGCGGTACCCGGCTTCACGGAATGCCTTGCCAAAACCAGTCGACCCCCGGTAGTTGACCTGAAGGATGGCGAAACCGCGACTCGCCAGGAACTGTACTTCAGCATCCCACCCGATGACATCCCGAGACCACGGACCTCCGTGCACCAGCGCGATCGCGGGCAGGTTGCGCGGTTCGACACCCAGGGGCAGCGTCATGTATGCGGGAATCGCCACGCCGTCGCGCGCGCGGAATGTGATTCGCCTGGTCGGGGCAAGCGACTCTGCAGGCACGTCAGGACGCTCGGCGAACAGCAGTTCGATGCGGCGCAGGGCGCGATCGTAGAAGTAATAGACCGGGGGCTGGCGATCCGAGCTGACTTCAACGACCTGCTTCATGCCGTCGGCCGATTCGCTAACCGACGAGACGTCGACTTCTCGCCGCAACTCCGCGGTCAGCGTGTCACGCAGCGCCGCGTATTCGGACTCGACGCGTTCGTCGAAGTAGCGGACGCGGCGACGGTCGTCCGTGTACCGGACGCCCACGGCCTCGCCGGTCCACCCGTGCGTCTCGACCGCGCTCACGTCGACTTCCGGTCTTGCCTCGACCAGCGATCCGAGCGTGCGAGTCCGCAGGTCGAACTCGAACAGCGCCAGCCGTCCGTCATGGAGATTGCTCACGTACAGTTTTCCCGGCTCGCGATGGAACGCCGCGAACCTCACACCGTCCGAATCGTACTTGTCGCGCTGCGCCACACGCTCGAAGTCCCGCGACGGGTCGGCGCGGGCCCAGATCTGGTACTGGCCTCCCTCCGTCGTGGTGCCGGCCCGCACGGCCCCCTGCGTGTCCGCATACCAGTCGTGGATCCGGTGCTGGCGCTGCTGGAAGATCCTCAACCGTCCATCGTCGACATCCATCTTCATCACTTGCGGCGAATCCTCGTTGCGCGCCCAATACTCAATCAGGACGGTCTGTGGATCCTGCGGCGTCATGTGGACGATGTTGTCCTGTTGGCCTGACTGCAAGGCACGCCAGCCATGCACGGGCCAGTCACGCCCGAGCCAGGCAAAGTTGCGTCCGTCGCTGTCGACCCCAAAGATGCGCGTGACTCGATTGCGCATACCGATCGAGTCGGGGTCGCGCGCGTGGGCGCTTATGAGAATGCGGCGGTCGTTTGCCCATTCCAGCCTGTTCGGGCGCATTTCGGGATCGTCGAATTTCGCGAGTGCAGTCGGCTTTCCGCCGGAGACCTTTTGCGCCACGACGACTCGCAGGTCCCCTTTCGACTGGATGTACGCGAGCTGGCTGCCATCGTCGGACAGGTCCGGGCGGGAAAAGACCGGGTTCGAGAACAGTGCCTCCACCGGGATGGGGGACGGAGGCTGCGCTGCCGACCACTGCGCCTGTACGGCCGACAGGACGACTGCGAGCAGACGGCTTGCGTGCATGGCCCCCCCGAACCTGCGTGCCCGGCCAGTGTACTACGCGCTTGAATCGCACATACTTGTCCGAGGTTCATGGATTTGAACGAGGGCCTGGGATGATCGTCGGATTCCGGCGCTCTGCTTTCGGCGCTTTGATTGCGATCTGCTGCTCGGCTGCATTCGCAGCCCAGCCTGTCGTCGTGCTGCAATCCGACTTCGGCCTGCTCGATGGTGCGGTGGCATCCATGAAGGGCGTGGCCGTAGGCGTCTCGCCAGACATCCACATCTTCGACCTCACGCACCAGATCGAGCCGTACAACATCTGGCAGGGTGCGCTGCGCCTCGCGCAGACCGCCGAGTACTGGCCGGCGGGAACCGTCTTCGTGTCCGTGGTCGACCCGGGTGTCGGGACCGAGCGCAAGTCGATCGTGCTGCGCACCAAATCCGGCCATTACTTCGTCACGCCCGACAACGGCACGCTGACCTTCGTGGCGCCGAGGCTCGGAATCGATGCGGTGCGCGAGATTGACGAGGCCGTGAACCGCCGCAAGAACTCGGAGAAGTCGTTCACCTTCCATGGTCGGGACGTCTATGCGTACACGGCCGCGCGCCTCGCCGCCGGTGTCATCACGTTCGAACAGGTGGGCCGCGCGCTGCAACCGGAGGTCGTGACGATCCCGCACGAAGCCGCACGTTACGAAGCCGGCGTCGTCTACGGCAACATCCAGACCGACGATGGCAACTACGGCAACATCTGGACCAACATCGATCGAGCCGACTTTCGATCGCCTCGACGCGGCTCGCGGCGATACAGTGCGCATAAAGATTCTAAGGTCGGATCAAGAAGTTCTTAACCTCGACGTGCCGTTCGTCGCCACGTTCGGTGCCGTCGAAATCGGCAAGCCCTTGCTTTACTTGAACAGTCTCGACCGCGTCTCGCTCGCGATCAACCAGAAGAACTTCGCGCAGGAGTACGGCATCGGGTCGGGGCCGGAGTGGAGCATCCAAATTCGACGTTGACCGTTCGTTTTCCGGACCCCTAGACTCGCTGCGCGATTCGTTTCATCTGGGGGTCGGTGTCATGGTGAAGAGCTTGCGTGTGGCCGTCCGTTCGGCCTTGGGTGCGGCTGCCTCGGGCGTCGTGTTGCTGTCGGCGGGCCCCGTGCTCGCCCAGGAAAGCCAGCCGGAACTGGAAGAAATCATCGTCGTCGGAACGCGCACCGCGGGCCGCAGCCTCGATGAGAGCCTGGCCCCGGTCGACCTGGTGACCCCGGAGGCGATCCGCAGGTCGGCGGCGATTCCGGGCGAGGTCGGCGCAGCCATCCAGTCGCTGGTGCCGTCTTTCAACCTGCCGCGCCAGTCGAACTCGAATTTCGCCGACCTCGTGCGGCCGGCACAGCTGCGTAACCTGAGTCCGGACCAGGTGCTGGTGCTGGTCAACGGCAAGCGCCGGCACACGACCGCGACGCTGACGACGGAGTCGAAGCTCGGCAAGGGCACCAGCCCGGTGGACTTCAACAGCATCCCGGTCGGCGCGATCAAGCGGATCGAGGTCCTGCGTGACGGCGCCGGCGCGCAGTACGGTTCGGACGCCATCGCGGGCGTGATCAACGTCGTGCTGAAGGATGCCGACGAGGGCGGGGAGGCGACGGCGAGCTGGGGCCAGAACCGCACCGATTTCAAGCCGACCGGTCGCAGCGTCAACGACGGCGACACCCTGTTCGCGTCCATCAACTCCGGCTTTGGCATCGGCGACGGCTTCCTGAACGTGACGGCCGAGTACCGTGACCGCGACCAGACGCTGCGTTCCGGCCCCGACCAGATCCCGTTCTTCGAGGAGCAGACGCCCGCCAACCTTGCACTCGCGGGTACGCAGACGCACAAGGCCGGCGACGGCCCGATGGATGACATCTCGCTCATGTACAACGCGGCATTCCCGCTCGGGGACGCGCTCGAGCTCTACTCGTTCGGCAGTTACTCGGACCGCAACGGCGAGGGCGCCAACTTCTTCCGCTACCCGGATTCGTTTGCGAATGTCCCGTCGATTTTCCCCGACGGCTACATCCCGGTGCTCGATGCGGACAACGTGGACCTGTCGCTGGCGGCCGGCCTGCGCGGGACGCTGGCCTCGGACTGGGAATGGGACTTCTCGGTCGTCTACGGCTCGAACGATTTCGATCACGATGTCACGAACTCGCTCAACGTGTCGTTCGGCGCCGCGAGCCCGACGAGCTTCAACGTCGGTGAGTACAAGTACGCGCAGACCACGGCACGGTTCGACATGTCGCGGCCCTTCGCAGTCGGGGGCTTCGCCAACCCGCTGAACTTTGCCTGGGGCCTCGAGTACCGCAGCGAAGCCTACGAGACCGAGGCCGGCGATCCCGAGTCTTACGAGGCGGGTCCGGTGATCGGGGCGCCCATCGGCACGCAGGCGGGTTCCGGCCTCAAGCCCGAGGAAACCGTCGATGTCGACCGCGACGCCGTGAGCGCGTACGTCGACCTCGAGACCAACCTGACGGAGCGTTTCCAGGTCGGCGCGGCCGCCCGATTCGAGGACTACAGCGACTTCGGCAACTCCGTGAACGGAAAGATCTCGGGCCGTTACGAGCTGACCGACGCGCTCGCGGTCCGGGGGACCGTGGGCACCGGCTTCCGCGCGCCGTCCCTGACGCAGGCATTCTTCCGCGGCTCGACCACGAGCTTCGGCGAAGGTGGCCAGCTCGAGAACGTACTGAACCTGCCGACCGACGACCCGATCGCGCTGCTGCTCGGCGCGCAGGACCTCGATGCCGAGGAGTCGGTCAGCTACAACCTGGGCTTCGTCTTCAATCCGGACAATGGATTCCGGCTGACCGTCGACTTCTACAAGGTCGACATCGACGACCGCATCACGTTGTCGGAGCGCATCGGCGGCCCCGAGGTCACCGACTTCATCGAGGACCAGCTCGGCATCCCGGGCGTGCTCGGCGTGCGCTTCTTCACGAACGCCATCGACACGCAGACGGAAGGCTTCGACATCGTCGCCGACTACGCCTTCGACCTGGGGCCGGGGAGCCTCACGCTCTCGGCCGCGTACAACCAGAGCGACACCGAGGTCACTCACGTCGACCCGAACCCGCCGGAGCTCGACGCGCTCGGAGTCGACAACGTGCTGTTCGGCGTCGAGGAGCGCAACACGATCGAGACTGCATCCCCGGACGACAAGGTCATCCTGACCACGCAGTGGGTCAGCGAGCGCTGGTCCGTGCTGGTTCGCGGCACCCGCTGGGGCGAGGCGACACGCGTGTTCAACTTCGGCGGCGGCTTCGAGCCGGAACAGACCTACGGGGCGGAGTGGGGGATCGACCTCGACGTCGAGTTCGCCGTCACCCAGCAGCTGAGCGTCGCAATCGGCGCCAACAACGTGCTGGATGAGTACCCGGACCTGTCGAGCGCCGACATCAGCTACTTCGGCAACCTGCCGTACGACGTGCTGCAGCCGATCACGTTCAACGGCGCGTTCTACTACCTGAGGACGACCTACACGTTCTGAGGGCGTACCGGTGGACCGGAGGGGGCGGAATCGCTAACATTCCGCCTCCTTTCGGGCGCGTAGCTCAGCGGTAGAGCACTACCTTGACATGGTAGGGGTCACAGGTTCGATCCCTGTCGCGCCCACCATGACCGACAGTGGTGCGGGTAAAACCTTCCTGGTTCGGTCATGCCCGGTAGTGCAGGGATACGACATGCGCAAACCAGCTCCGAGAGTTGTCCTTCTTGCGGCGACGTTGCTTCCGGTGATGGCCCTGGCTGAACCGACTCATGTCGGCGTTCCGGGCAGCCAGATCGTCAATCTCGTCGGGGTCCTGCAGGAGTCGTCGTTCTGCGGGCTGCCGAGCCAGAGAATCCTGGTCAGGGTGCGCGGGACGGGTGCGCCCGAGGACAAGCCATTCGTCGTTCCGATCGGCATGCGCCTGATCATCACCGATGTGAGCTGGATCGCGGGCCGCGCACCGAGCAGCGCATTCCTTGCGGGATCGATCGTCCAGGTCGCCATGCGGGCGCACAACGTCGACGGCAGCTTTGAAGGATCGATCTACACGTCTTCCGGCGTCCGCGTCGCCGCGGACACAACGGACCTCATCACCGGCGCAGACCACCTGGCGACCGGCGCAGTCGTCGCCCATGAGCGCCAGATCTGCGTGCAAGCCTCCGCCTGGCGCCAGACGGCGGAATCACTCCCGAATTCGCTGGAAATCTTCGAGCACACCCCCCTGTCCGTGCACGTATCGGGGTATCTCGCGCGGTTCTAAGATCGTCGAACGGAACGCGCCGAAATCGGGTAGAATGCGCGGGTCTGGTGATTCCCTAGTTCTGTCTTGCCTGGATCGATGCGCCGCTTCGGCGCGCCTTCCGACCCGGTCCTGCCACCACGTGACGCATCGCCGAACCAGCCGGTGGACATCCACTTGCTGCCATTTTCCTTATGTGAGTAATCCAAGTGACCAAGCTTTTTATCGGCAATCTTCCCTTCTCCGCGACCGAGCAGTCGGTGCGCGCGCTGTTCGAGCCGCATGGCGCGATCGTGTCGCTCGCCCTGATCAACGACCGCGAAACGGGCCACCCGCGCGGCTTCGGCTTCATCGAGATGTCGAATGCCGACGCTTCGAATGCGATGCAGGCCCTGAATGGCAAGGACTTTGAGGGCCGTGCCCTCAAGGTGAACGAAGCCCAGGCGAAGGAGCGCAGCGGCGGTGGCGGCGGCTCGGCTGGCTACCGCAACGGCGGCGGGAATCGTTACTGATACCTGCACCTGACCCGCGACGGGCCGGGATGAGACCCCATGACCTGGGCGCTCATCCTTGGCCTGTCGGGGGTCTCGCCTTGTCTCGGCGTGAGCCTATAGGCAGAACTATTTCGCGAGGTTGAACCCATGCTCATCGTGTCCCGCACGGCCCGTTCAGTCCGCGAACAGCAACGCGAAAAATCGCTGCGCAAGCGCGAGGCGGCCGGCACGCTGGCGACGGCGTTCCCGCTCAGCGAACAGGTCCGCATCCATCTCCAGTTCGTTTCGGAGGAGGCTTCCGGTGCCCGCGGCGCGGACGCACGCGCTGTACCCGTCGGCGCAGGCGTATTTCGAGTTTGCCTGCCCGCACGGCGACTGTGATGGCAGCATCGACCTGAACCCCGTGGCACTTTCGTTGCTGCGCAGCTCAGGGGCCCATGCCGACGGCACCCTGCACTGTCCGGGCACACGCACGGACGGGGGCGGAACCCGCCCTCCCTGCAACCAGCGCGTCGATTACTGGATCGACGCCCGCTACCAGCCGCTCACCCGCGCCGCGAGCTAGCTTCGAGCCTATCGCGCCGGACCGAGCGCACCCCGGTCGATCGCAAGCAGCGTCCGCAACAGGACGTCGGCTCCATTTGCTAGGTCGGCCGGCGTCGTGAATTCCCGCGGGGCATGGCTGATGCCGCCCAGACTCGGCACGAAGATCATTCCCATCGGCGCCACGTGCGCCATGTCCTGGGCGTCATGCCCGGCGCCGCTCGGCATGCGCCGGTGCGACAGCCCCAGCGACGCAGCAGCCGACTCGACCAGCTTGCGCAGGCGCTCGTCGGTCGGTGCGGGCGTCAGCGAGAGGTCGACTTCATCGAAGCGGATCGGCGTGCCGCGCGCGTCCGCGATGCGCTTTGCCTCGGCCTCGATAGCCGCGAAAAGCGATTGCATCTTGTCCGCGTGCGAGGTCCCGGATTTCGAGGGTCAGCGTCACGCGCCCTGGAATGACGTTCGGGGCGCCCGGCTCCGCGTTGATCTTGCCGACGGTCGCGACCTGCGTGCCCGGTGTCGTCGATGCGATCCGGTTGGCAGCAAGCGTGAGTTCCGCGGCCGACACGAGGGCGTCACGCCGGCGATTCATCGGCGTGGTGCCCGCGTGGTTCGCGATCCCCTCGACGCTGACGTCCCACCAGCGGATGCCGACGATTCCCTCGACGACGCCGATGTCGATGCCGGACTCGTCGAGGATCGCGCCTTGCTCGATGTGAAGTTCGACGAAAGCGGCCACCGATCCTGGTTTCCTCTGCGCATCGAGAATGCGCTCGGGATCGCCGCCAACCGCGCGGATGCCGTTGCCGATCGTGAGCCCGCTGTGGCTGACGACGTCGAATGCGGATGCTCCGAGGCGCCCGGCCATGGCCTGGCTGCCGACCGTGCCGCCTTCCTCGTCGGTGAAGACGACGAACTCGAACGGATGGCGTGTCGCGATGCCGTTCGCCCGCAGGAGTTCCGCCACTTCGATCGCACCGAGCACGCCGACGTCGCCGTCGTAATTGCCGCCTTTCGGCACGGAGTCGATGTGCGAGCCCGTCATGATCACGGGCAGCGCGGGGTCCGTTCCCGCACGGCGGCCAATGACATTGCCGGCCGCGTCGACTCGCACGTCCAGGCCAGCGCCCCGCATCAGGGACTTCACGTATTCCCGGCCGGCAATGTCGGCCGCGCTGAACGCGACGCGGCTCACGCCTCCCTCGGGGTTGGCGCCGAACCGGCCGAGCTCGTGGATCCGACGCTCCAGGCGAGCGGCGTCCGCCCGTGGCAGCCCTTCGGCGGCGTTCGCGATCGCGATATGACCGGCAAGGGCGAGGCCCGCCGCCCCAGGCCGGCGAGTGCGAGACGGGTAAATCCGCGTGTCATGGAATCTCCCTGGCGGTCCGCTTGTTCCGCATCCGCCGTCCACTTACATTCTAGGTGCAGGGGGAGGGGCCCATGGCGGTTGCCCGCTTTGACGTCGTCATCATCGGGGCCGGCCACAACGGGCTGACCTGCGGCGCCTATCTTGCGCGCGCCGGCCTCAGGACGCTCGTCCTCGAGCGCCGGGATGTGATCGGCGGCGCGGCCGTGACCGAAGAGTTCGTGCCCGGTTATCGCGCCTCGATCTTTTCCTACCTCATGAGCCTGCTGCACCCGAAGGTCATCCGCGAACTGGAATTGCGCGAGCTCGGGCTCACGGTGCTGCCCGCGACGGATCTCTTTTGCCCGATCGGCCGGGACAACCACATCGTCTTCAGCGGGGATGTCGGGCGGACGGCGCGCGAGTTCAGCCGCTTCTCGCGGCGGGACGGCGCGATCTACCCCGAGTTCGATGCGTACCTCAACGAGGCTGCCGGCGTCGTCCGGAAGGTGCTGTTCGACACGCCGGTCGACCCGTCGCGCAGCGACCTCAGGAGCCTGCGGGAGTTGTGGAAGCTGGCCTGGAAGTACCGGCGCATCGGCAGGAATTTCTACCGCGTGGTTGACCTGCTGACGATGAGCGCCGACGACTACCTGGCGCGGTGGTTCGAGCACGGCGTGACCCGCGCCGTGCTCGGCTACTACTGCTCGATCGGGACCTTCGCCGGGCCGAGGACACCGGGATCCGCGTACGTCGTCCTGCACCACATCATGGGCGAGCACCAGGGAGCCGGCGGCTGGGGCTTCATCCGCGGCGGGATGGGCGCGATCAGCGACGCTATCGCGGATTCCGGCCGGCGGCACGGCATGGAGGTCCGCACGGGCGCCGAGGTCGTGAAGGTCGAGGTCGCCGCAGGGCCGCGCGACGAAGGGTCGTGACCGCGGCCGGCGAGCAGTTCGAGGCGCGCGCGGTCGCCAGCAATGCGAGCTGCAAGGTCCTGTTCGACCGGCTGATCGATCCCGTCGGAGTTGCCGCCGGAGTTCCTCAAGCACATTCGCGGCTACCGGACGTTTTCGACGGCCTTCAAGATCAACGTGGCAGCCGATGCGCCGCCGCGCTTCGCCGCATTCGATGCCGCCACCTGCGGCTTCGCGGCGCCAAACTACGTCCACATCGGCCCCGACGTGGACTACCTGCAGGCCGCGTACGACGATGCCTGCCACGGGCGTTATTCGCGGCATCCGTTCGTGACGGCAGTCGTCCCGACCACGGTCGACGACACGCTCGCGCCGCACGGCAAGCACGTCGTGAACCTGTTCGGCGGTCATGCGCCCTACGAACTGAAGGGGACGACGCTGGGACGCCGAACGCGCCGGATTCCTCAAGAACGTGTACGCCACCATCGACGAGCTGGCTCCGGGATTCAGCGACGGCATCGTCGGCGAGCAGCTGCTGCTGCCGCCGCGACATCGAACGGATCATCAACTCGCCGCACGGACACATTTTTCACGGCGAGCTGTCTCTGGAGCAGCTCTTCTTCCAGCGGCCGGCGCCGCACTACGCGGACTACCGCTCGCCGGTCCGCGGGCTTTATCAATGCGGTTCGTCGACACACCCGGGCGGAGGCGTGTCCGGCATTCCCGGGCACAATGCCGCCCGCGAAATACTGAAGGACTGGAGGTCGCTCCGTGACTGAGACTGCCCACGGCTGGATCGACGCGCTGATCGCGGCCCAGCGTCCGGGGCATTCCCTCGACCAGGCGTTCTACGTGCATCCCGCGGTCTTCGAGCGCGATCGCGAACGCATCCTTCGCAACCACTGGATCATGGCGGGTCACGTGTCGCAGATCCCGGAGCCGGGCGATTTCCTGCTGTTCGATGTCGCGGGAGAATCGATCATCCTCGTGCGCGACGCCGGCGGCGCGATTCAGGGCCCACTACAACGTCTGCCGCCACCGCGGAAGCCGGGTCGTGCTGACGCCTGCCGGCCGGATGCCGAACATCGCCTGCCGTTACCACGGCTGGACGTATGCGCTCGACGGCACGCTGCAGGTCGCACCGCGAATGCGGGATTCGTTCCGCCGCGAGGAATACGGGCTCAAGCCCTGCGCGCTTCGGATCGTCGAGGGATCTGATCTTCGTGAGCCTGTCCGAGGGGGAGGGACCGGGGCTCGACACGGTGGCCGCGGGCCTCGGTCCGTACCTGCGGCTGCATGGCATCGGCGACGGCGCGCGTTGCGCACCGGGAAACCTTGCCCGGTGCACGCCAACTGGAAGCTGGCGGTGGAGAACTACCTCGAGTGCTACCACTGCAAGCCGGCACATCCGCAGTACTGCGGCGTCGAGATCAAGGCCGACAAGATCGGCGACGGCTCGCCCGCCGCCATCGCGCGCTACGACGAGCGGCATCGGGAATGGTTCGCGCGGGCGGCCGCAGCTCGGTTCGACCCTGCCGGAGTTCGGCACGGAGCTGCCGCTCGACGAAGCGGCTGCCTGCGCGCGCAATTCGGCGCCGCCTACCGCGCGCCGTTACGCGCGTCGTACCGCAGTGCGACGGAGGATGGCGGCCCGCCGCGCCGCTCATGGGCGGCTTCCGCGATTACGACGGCGGCGAGACCGCGCTCGGTGTCGGGCCGTTTACCTACATGCTGGCGTACAACGACTACGCGACGTTTTTCCAGTTCGTGCCGCGTGACGCCGAACATTGCGACATCGTCATCACCTGGCTTGTCGACGGAGCGGCGCGGGAAGGCACGGATTTCGATCGCGCACGGCTCACCTGGCTCTGGACGGTGACGACCGAGCAGGACAAGTCGATCATCGAGGCGAATGCGGCCGGCATCCGCTCGAGCCGCTACGAGCCCGGCCCGTCGTCGGTGCTGGAGCAGGACCTCGACGGTTTCCGGGAGTGGTACCTGGGCGTGACGGGTCCGGCAGAACGCATCGGCCGCCTGTCGCGACGCGGCGGCGGCCGATATTTCGGCATCTGAGCTTCGGTGAATCCCTACGTCCTCGGAATCCTCGCCAGCCTCGCCGTCTACCTGGCGGTCGGCACCTGGGCGGGCCGGAAGGTGCGCCACCTCGAGGACTACTTCGTCGCCGGCCGGCAGGCGCCGACACTCCTGATCCTCGGAACGCTGGTGGCGAGCCTGCTGAGCACGACGGCATTCCTCGGCGAGGCCGGCATGGCCTACTCCGGCTATGGCGCCCTGGTCCTGACGCTCGTCGCGATCAACGTCGTGGGATACATCGTCGGAGCCCTGTTTTTCGGCCGGCACCTGCGGCGCAGCCGCGCGCTGACCGTCGCCGAGTATTTCGGCACGCGCTTCGCGAGCCGGCGCGTGCGTTCCGCCGCGGGCATCATGATCGTGGTCGGCCTCGGCGCCTACCTGATGGCGGTGACGCAGGGCACGGCGCTCGTCGTCACGGAAATCTCGAACCTGCCGTACCGCGTCGCGTTGCTCGTGGTCTGGGCGGCCTACACCGCGTTCACCTTCTACTCCGGCTCGCGCGGCGTCGTGATCAACGACACGATGATGTTCCTGCTGTTCATGGTGGCGGCCTTCGTCGCGCTCGGCTACGTCGTCGGGGCAGCCGGCGGCTGGATCGCGGCCGTCGATGCGCTGGCGAACTTCGAGGCGAAGCCGGGCATCATCTCCTGGCACGGGATGACGGGCCCCGGCGCCAACTGGGCGACGCCGGGCGATGCGCTGACGTGGGCCGTGATCCTCGGGCTCGCCTGGTCCGTCGTCGTCGCCGTGAGCCCCTGGCAGGCGAGCCGCTACCTGATGGCCCGGAACGAGCACGTCGTGATCCGCGCCGGCTGCGGCGCCGGCGCGGCCCTGCTCGCTCCTGTATCCGGCGCTGATGTTCTGCGGCGCGGCGATCAACCTCGCAACGCGCGGCGTCGAGCCCGCGGAGGGTGCGATGATCTGGGCGGCCCAGCACCTGATGCCGACGCTGGCAGGCGTCGTCGTGCTGGCCGGCATCGTCGCCGCGGGGCTTTCCTCGGCGACCACGTTCCTTTCGCTGGCCGCGTTCAGCGCGAGCCACGACGTCGCTGAAGCCGGGAACGGCGAACGACGCCGCAAAGCTCCGCATCAGCCGCTGGACGATGCTGGCTGTCGGGCTCGCGGCGCTTGCGCTCGCGATGTTCGTGCCGCCCAACATTTTCTGGATCACGTATTTTGCCGGCACGGTCTTCGCTTCGTCCTGGGGCCCGGTCGCATTCATGAGCGTCTGGAGCCGCCGCATCACGGAAGCCGGCGCCTTCTGGGGCATCGTCGCGGGGTTCGCGGGCAACGTCGTGCCGAAGGCGCTCGCGCTGCTGCAGCGTGATCGCGCTGCCGGTCTGGGCGGATCCGATCATCCTCGGCGCGCTGCTCGGCGCCGTGTCACCGTGTGGGTTTCCCGCTGCGGGACGGTGTCACCGAAGCGGAACGGCAGTTATCGCGAAACGCTGCATGAAGTGCCGCCGGAAGAGCTGGATGCGGCTGGAAATCCGACGCACCCTCCGCTGGCCCGCGGTGCTCATGATCGGCGGCATCTTGCTCACGACGGTCATGGTCGCCTTCTACGTGTTGCCGTACCGCGTCCGCGACCGGGCAGGGCAGCGGCGAGTTCCTGCTGAGCCTCGGCTGCGGATTCATCCTGATCGCCTGCGGATTCGCTTGCACGCTGGACCATTCTCCGTCGCCTCTGACGCCCGGCCGTCGGCGGGCGGTCGTCCCGCCGAATCCACTAACATGACGCGTTTTAACGCGGCTGAGTCGCCATGCCCGTAATCACACTGCCCGACGGCAGCCAGCGCAACTTCGAACGCCCCGTCACGGTGGCGGAAATCGCCGCTTCGATCGGCAAGGGCCTCGCCCGTGCCGCGCTTGCCGGCGAGGTTGATGGCCGGCTCGTCGACACGTCGCACGTCGTGGACCGCGACGCGCGCCTGCGCATCATCACGTCGAAGGATCCTGAGGGTCTCGAGATCCTGCGCCACTCGACCGCGCACCTGCTGGCACAGGCGGTGCAGTCGATCTATCCGAAAGCCCAGGTGACCATCGGCCCCGTCATCGAGGACGGCTTCTTCTACGACTTCGCCTTCGAGCGGCCGTTCACGCCCGAGGACCTCGAGCAGTTCGAGCAGAAGATGCGCGAGATCGTGAAGGCCGACCAGCCGGTGCGCCGGCGCGTGCTTACGCGCGACGCCGCGGTCGCGCATTTCAAGTCGATCGGCGAGCACTACAAGGCCGAGATCATCGCTGCGATCCCGGCGGGCGAAGAAATCTCGCTCTACGGCCAGGGTGACTGGGAAGACCTGTGCCGCGGCCCGCACGTGCCGTCGACCGGCAAGCTCGGCGCGTTCAAGCTGACGAAAGTCGCCGGCGCCTACTGGCGCGGCGATTCGCGCAATGAAATGCTCCAGCGCATCTACGGCACGGCGTGGCCCGACGACAAGCAGCTGAAGGAATACCTGACGCGGCTCGAGGAGGCGGAGAAGCGCGACCACCGCCGGATCGGCCGCGAGCTCGACCTGTTCCACTTCCAGGAAGAGGCGCCGGGCGCGGTGTTCTGGCATCCGAACGGCTGGACGATCTTCCAGCAGCTCATCGCCTACATGCGCGAGAAGCAGACGGCCGCCGGCTACCGGAGATCAGCAGCCCCGAGATCATGGACCGCGAGCTCTGGGTGCAATCCGGGCACGTCGAGAAGTTCGGCGAGAACATGTTCCTGACGAAGACGCCCGACGAGCGCGTCTACGCCATCAAGCCGATGAACTGCCCGGGTCACGTGCAGGTCTTCCGCCAGGGCCTGCACAGCTACCGCGAGCTTCCGCTGCGGTTCGCGGAGTTCGGCAAGGTGCACCGCTACGAACCGTCCGGCGCTCTGCACGGCCTGCTGCGCGTGCGCGCATTCACGCAGGACGACGCGCATGTCTTCGTGACCGAGGACCAGATCGGCGACGAAACCGTGCGCGGCATCGAGCTCATGATGTCGATCTACCGCGACTTCGGTTTCGATAATGTCCGCGTCAAGTTCGCGGACCGGCCGGAACGCCGCGTCGGCGACGACGGCACCTGGACCCGCGCCGAAGAGGCCCTGAAGTCCGCGACGCGCGCGGCGGGCATCGAGTACGAGTTCAATCCGGGGGAGGGCGCCTTCTACGGGCCCAAGCTCGAGTTCGTGCTGAAGGACGCCATCGGCCGCGACTGGCAATGCGGCACCTGGCAGGTCGACCTGAATCTCCCGGGACGGCTCGGCGCGCACTACGTCGACGAGAACAGCCAGAAGAAGACGCCGGTCATGCTGCATCGCGCGATCTTCGGCTCGCTCGAGCGCTTCTTCGGCATCCTGCTCGAGCACTACGCCGGCAAGCTGCCGACCTGGCTGTCACCGGTGCAGGCGGTGGTGCTGAATATCAGCGAAAAGCAGGCCATATTCGCGGGCGAAGCGGCCGAATTCCTTAAAAATCAGGGGCTTCGCGCCGAAATCGACTTGCGGAACGAGAAAGTGGGCTATAAAATCCGCGAGCACACGCTGAAGCGTGTCCCGTACCTGCTGGTCGCAGGCGATCGGGAAGTCGAGTCCAGGCAGTTGGCCGTGCGCACGCGCTCCGGGAAGGATCTGGGTGCCATGCCCCTGGAAGAGGTGGCCGCTCGGATCGCCCGCGATGTGGCGAGCCGCGGCCTTGGTCATTTGGAGGATTGAATATTTCGACAACGAAACGCGTAAGGCGCAACGAGGAGATCCTTGCGCCGCAGTTACGCGTGATAGGCGCCGACGGGAGTCAGGTCGGCGTCCTGAGCCGCAGCGAGGCACTTGCCAAGGCCGCGGCTGAGGAGCTGGATCTCGTGGAGGTTTCGCCGACTGCCGAGCCCCCTGTCTGCCGGATCATGGACTTCGGAAAGTACCTGTTCGAGCAGAACAAGAAGGCCCACTCGGCGAAGCGCAAGCAGAAGCAGATCCAGCTCAAGGAAGTGAAATTCCGGCCGGGCACGGAAACGGCGGATTACCAGGTCAAGCTGCGTAATCTGATCAAGTTCCTGACGGCGGGTGACAAGGCCAAGGTAACCATGCGGTTCCGCGGCCGGGAGATGGCCCATACCGAGGTCGGGCGCAGGCTCCTCGACAGACTGGTGGGCGATCTCGCCGATTACGGCGCGATCGAGCAGCATGCTGCGATGGAAGGGCGCCAGATCACGATGGTGATATCTCCGAAGAAGAAGTGACCGGCGGGTAACCGCCGATACGCCTCCAGCCCGCGCGAGCGGTGTGAAGAGGTCATAACAGGAGACGAACGATGCCCAAGTTGAAAACCAACCGGGCCGCGGCGAAGCGTTTTCGCAAGACAGCGAAGGGCTTCAAGCGCGGCCAGGCGAACCGCCGCCACATCCTCACCAAGATGACGAAGAAGCGTAAGCGACAGCTGCGCGGCTCGACCATGGTCCACGAGACCGACGTCGGCCGGCTCGTGCGGCTGCTGCCCCACGCCTGACGCTCAATACAGGAGTGATGTGACATGGCAAGAGTGAAGCGTGGCGTCATCGCAGGACGCCGGCACAAGAAGGTCCTCAAGAAGGCCAAGGGCTACTACAACGCCCGGCGCAAGGTCTATCGCGTCGCGAAGCAGGCGGTCATCAAGGCCGGCCAGTACGCGTACGTGGGCCGGCGCCTGAAGAAGCGCGACTACCGCGCGCTGTGGATCCAGCGCATCAATGCGGCGGCCCGCGGCTTCGGCCTGTCGTACAGCCGGTTCATCGCCGGCGTCCAGGCGGCCGGCATCGAGATCGACCGCAAGGCCCTCGCCGACATCGCCGTGCATGACATCGCGGCGTTTGGCGCGATCGCGGAGAAGGCGAAAGCCGCACTGGCCGCGAAGTAACGCGATCGCGGGGGTCGGGTGAAGGACCTGGAATCGCTGGTCGCGACGACGCTGACCGAGATCGGCCAGACAGCGCGGATCTTGTCCGCGCTCGATGCCGTCCGCGTCGCGGCGCTCGGCAAGAAGGGTTCGCGTCACCGCACTGCTGAAGGAGCTCGGCAGCCTCCCGGCCGCCGAGCGCAAGGCGGCCGGGCGCCGTCATCAACGAGGCCAAGTCGACGGGTCACCGCCGCGCTCGAAGCGCGCCGCGCTGAGCTCGAGTCTGCGTCGCTGGAGCGCGAGCTTGCCAGCGGCGCGATCGACGTGACGCTCCCGGGCCGCGGCCAGTCGGTCGGCGGCCTGCATCCGGTGACGCGCACGCGCCTGCGCATCGAGTCCATTTTCCGGCGGGCCGGGTTCAGCGTCGCCGAGGGCCCCGAGGTCGAGGACGACTTCCACAACTTCGAGGCGCTCAACATCCCCGCCAACCATCCGGCGCGGGCGATGCACGACACCTTCTACTTCGGCGACGGGCGCCTGCTCAGGACCCACACCTCGCCGGTGCAGATCCGCGCCATGAAGCTGCAGGGCGTGCCGATCCGGCTGATCGCGCCGGGCCGGTCTATCGCCGCGATTCCGACGTGACGCACACGCCGATGTTCCACCAGGTCGAGGGCCTCGTGCTCGACGAGGACGTCAACCTCGCGAACCTCAAGGGCATCCTGTCCGGTTTCGCCGAGCAGTTCTTCGAGAAGCCCCGCGGGCTGCGATTCCGCGCCGTCGTACTTTCCCTTCACCGAGCCCTCGGCCGAAGTCGACATCCAGTGCGTGCTCTGCGACGGCGCGGGCTGCAGGATCTGCAAGCAGACCGGGTGGCTCGAGATCCTCGGTTGCGGCATGGTGCATCCGAACGTGCTGACCGCCTGCGGCATCGACGCGACGCGCTGGCAGGGCTACGCCTTCGGCATGGGCATCGAGCGCCTCGCGATGCTGCGCTATGCCGTCAATGACCTGCGCATGTTCTTCGAAAACGACCTGCGCTTCCTCGCGCAGTTCAACCGGGGCTGACCGATGCGCATCAGCTTCGCCTGGCTCAGCGAATGGGTCGATGCCGGCCTCGATCCGGCGGCGACTCGCGGCGCGCCTCACCATGAGCGGCCTCGAGGTCGAATCGATCGAGCCCGCCGCCGGCGACTTCGAGGGCGTCGTGGTCGGCGAGGTGCTCGCGGTCGAGCCGCCACCCCGACGCCGACAAGCTGACCGTCTGCCAGGTCGCGGGCGGCGGCCCCGCCGCTGCTTCAGGTCGTCTGCGGCGCGCCCAACGTGCGCGCTGGCATGAAAACGCCGCTCGCCGTCGAGGGCGCGCGGCTGGCTGCGGGGAGCGTGATTCGGCAGGGCGAAGCTGCGCGGCGTCGAGTCGAACGGCATGCTCTGCTCGGCGCGCGAACTCGGCCTGTCGGAGGAGCACGAGGGCATCCTCGAGCTGCCTGACGAGCTCGTGACCGGGAACGCCGCTGCGCGATGCGCTCGCCCTCGACGACACGATCCTGACGCTCAACGTGACGCCGAACCGCGGCGACGTGCTGTCGGTGCTGGGCGTCGCGCGCGAGGTCGCGGCGATCGTCGCACGCAAGCTGACGCCGCCCGCGCTCGAACCGGTGCCGCCGGCGACGCGCGAGCGGTTTGACGTCCGCCTCGAGGCGCCGGCCGCCTGCCCGCGCTTCGCGGGACGCGTCATCCAGGGCGTCAATCCCGCCGCGCGCACGCCGTTATGGATGCGCGAGCGGCTGCGCCGCGCCGGCCTCAGGCCGATCCGCCCCGTCGTGGACGTGACGAACTACGTGATGCTCGAGCTCGGCCAGCCGCTGCATGCCTACGACCTGCGGCGCCTGAAGGGACACATCGAGGTGCGCATGGCGCGCGCGGGGGAGAAGCTCTGCTGCTCGACGGGCGGGAGCTCGCGCTCGACGGGGAGACCCTCGTCATCGCCGACGCGACCGGCCCGGTCGGGCTCGCGGGCGTCATGGGCGGCGAGAAGAGCGGCATCGCCGTGGACACGGCCGACGTGTTCCTCGAGGGCGCGTATTTTCCGCCGGACACGGTGGCGGGCGTCGCGCGCCGCCATGGCCTCGTGACGGACGCGGCGCAGCGATTCGAGCGCGGCGTCGATCCGCGCGGCCAGGAGCGCGCGATCGAGCGCGCGACCGAACTGCTCGTCGCAGATCGCCGGCGGCCGGCCCGGTCCCGCCGTACTGACGCAGGACGAGGCCGCGACTGCCGAGGCGGCCCGGCGTGACGCTGCGGCCCGAGCGGGTCGCGAGCCTCCTGGGCGTGCAGATTCCGCGCGCCGAGATCGAGGAGATCCTGCGGCGCCTCGGCATGCAGGTGGCGGGCGCCGGAGACGTCCTCGGCGTCATCCCGCCGAGCCACCGCTTCGACATCGCCATCGAGCAGGACCTCATCGAGGAAGTGGGGCGCATCCACGGCTTCGACAACATTCCGCGCAGCGACGCGCAGATGCCGCAGCGTCCGCAGCCGTCGACGGAGCGCGCCGTCACGCGGGAACGCCTGCGGCTGCTGCTCGTCGATCGCGGCTACCAGGAAGTCATCACGTACAGCTTCGTGGATCCGCGCTTGCAACGGCTGATGTTCCCGCGGCAGAAGGCGCTCGCGCTCGAGAATCCGCTGTCGACGGAGCTCGGCGAGATGCGCGTGTCGCTGTGGCCGGGACTGGTCGAGACGCTGCGATTCAACCAGCGCGGCAGCAGGAGCGCGTGCGCATCTTCGAGGTCGGCACGCGGTTCGAGATGGAGCGGCGGCCGCCTGGTCGAGAGCCAGGCCATCGCGGGACTCGTCACCGGCGCTGCGTTGCCGGAACAGTGGGGCGCGGAGAAGTCGCGCGGCGGATTTCTACGACATCAAGTCGGATGTCGAAGGCCTGTTTGCGCTGACCGGACGGCAGTCCGCAATAAGTTATGTCGCGGCAGGCACACGATGGCCTGCATCCGGGGCGCAGCGCCGCCATCCTCGACGGCAACGATTCGCGTCGGCTGGATCGGCCAATTGCAGCCGGACCTCTCGCGCAAGCTCGACCTGCGTGGCGCGCCATGGGTTTTCGAGATTGGGATTGACCCGAGCTTCCGATCGGAAGTACCTGTATTCAGGGAGATTTCGAAGTTCCCCGCCATCCGGCGCGACCTGGCGGTGCTGATCGACGAATCGGTGACGCTGGACGAACTGCGGGAAAGTGTTAATTTGGCCGCAAAAGGCCTGCTTCGAGAGCTTGCCGTGTTCGACGTCTACCGGGGGAAAGGGGTAGAACCGGGTCGAAAAAGCATCGCTTTAGGCTTGATTTTACAGGAAACTTCTCGCACCCTTACCGACCAAGAAGCCGATGCCGTGGTTGCCGCGGTCGTCGAGCGCGTGAAGGGTGACCTGAAGGCGGGGATCCGGGAATAGTGGGAATGGCACTCACCAAGGCGGAGATCGCCGAGGCCTTGTTCAACCAGCTTGGATTGAACAAGCGCGAGGCGCGTGAGCTCGTCGATCTCTTTTTCGAGGAGATCCGTGCCGCGCTTGCAACCGGCGAACAGGTGAAGCTGTCGGGCTTCGGCAACTTCGACCTGCGCGACAAGAACCAGCGTCCGGGAAGGAATCCCAAGACCGGCGAGGAAATCCCCATTTCCGCGCGGCGCGTCGTGACGTTCCGCCCGGGACAGAAGTTGAAGGCGCGCGTCGAAGCTTATGCTGGAAGCAAGTAACAACAAGGAACTGCCGGCGATCCCGGCCAAGCGCTACTTCACGATCGGTGAAGTCAGCGACCTGTGCGGGGTGAAGCCGCACGTGCTCCGTTACTGGGAGCAGGAGTTCCCGCAGCTCAAGCCCGTGAAGCGGCGCGGCAACCGGCGCTACTACCAGCGACAGGACGTGATCACGATCCGCCAGATCCGCAGCCTGCTGTACGACGAGGGCTTCACGATCGGCGGCGCGCGCAACCGGCTCGATGGCGACGAAGCCCGCGAGGACAACACCCAGGCGCGCCAGGTCATCCGCCAGATCCGTGCCGAGCTCGAGGAGCTCCTGCGAATCCTGCGGCGCTGAGTCCACCGGCCGCCGGATCGGCTATCATCTCAATGTCGGAGCGTGGCGCAGCCTGGTAGCGCACTTGCATGGGGTGCAAGGGGTCGCGAGTTCAAATCTCGCCGCTCCGACCAATTCGATCAAAGCTCGCTTGCAACACCCCTCCCGAAGCGCGGGAGAGATCGTTTGCATGTCGAATGGCCACGCACTGCACCTTTGTCTGTTTGACAGCGACGCAAGGCAGGCCTAGCGTTCCGGCGGGGGCGTTGCGACCCGTGACGCCCGGTTCAAGGTGTGCAACATCCGGAGACTCGAAATGGCAAAGAGAAAGTCGGGAAGCAGCGTGCGACGTCGCTCGGCGGCGCGCCGCGTTAAACGCACGGTGAAGCGCAAGGTCCGTCGTGCCAAGCGGAAGGTGGTGCGCCGGGTAGTGCGGCGCAGGGCAGGCGCGAGCAGGTCCGCGCGTAGCGGTGCCCGCAAAGTGGCGCGCAAGACGCGTCGAGGCGGCCGCAAGGTCAAACGCGCGGTACGCCGCAAGGCGCGGGCTAAGAGGCGCACGACGCGCGTGGTACGGAGGGCGGTCAGAACCCAGTTGAAGTCGGACATGCCACATGGGCCCGCAGGACCCAAACTTCGGCTGAACGGCCAACTCGCCGCACCTGCCCGGGACCGGCAATCGTGTTGGTCCCGCGGCAGGGTCTTGCCCTCGACAGATGTTTACCAGAGTGCGGGCACGAGTTTCGCCGCCAGGCAGCGTGCTCCGCCTCGAGTGCCACCCCCGCTGCAGCAAGCGCCGTCGTGAACAGGCCGAATTACGCGACCGGCCTGTCGTCAGGCCCGCGGGTAATCGTCCATTCCACCCGACTGGGAATGGAACTCGGATTCCTCCTTCCCAGAGCTGCTCTTTCTCTCCGCGCAGCGGCGTGTTGAGAGACGTGTTCCGGTCATCAGCCCGCGCGTGTCGGGCTGCACACGGGGCTGGAGACATATCCGTTCGTGGATCGCACGCCGTCAACGGCCAGTGAATCGATGTGTGGCTGCACGACATCGGGGCTGCCCTGGACCCCGAGGTCGGCGTACCGAGTCGTCCGCGATGAGATGATGTTCGACCGCTCATCAGGAGCACCACCCGAGCCTCCGCCGTTCTCCCCTCCGCGAACCTGTCAGCAGAAGCAGGGCACACAGGAGTCCAATTCTCACGACAAGTGGCCGCGAGCTCACGGCTCGTACTCTGACCGATCAACCGGGATTTCGGGCGGTGATGAACCAGGTGCTGGACGGCGCCCAGATGCCGTCCGGCCGCTCGTAACGCGACAGCGCCTCGCGCAGCGCCGCGACGACCTCCGGCTTCAGCCGCTCGCCCTCGGCGCCGGCGAGCCGGATGATCTCGCCCGCGGGGCCGAGCGCGATCGCGAACTCGACCGCCTCCCCGAGATCGCGGCCGATGCAGATGTCGGTATCGAAGCGCTCGAACGCGACGCCGGCGAAGCCGGCCGCCTTCATCATCGAGCTCACCATGTCCGCGCCGGACATCGAGAAGGGACCGGGCCCGCAATGGACCTGGTTCGTGTCTTCGTGGGACACCACCGGCACGATCTCGCGCACGCGCAGTTCAGCGTCGTGCAGCCACGGATTGTCCTCGCGCTTGCGCCAGACGATCTGGGCGAAGCGTCCGCCGGGCTTCAGCGAGCTGCGGATGTTGCGGAGTGCCGGGACCGGCGACATGAAGAACATGGTGCCGAAGCGGGCGAATGCCTGGTCGTAGGGCCCGCGCAGGTCGTCGTCCTGCACGTCGGCGACGAAGAACGTGGCATTGCGGACGCCCGCGGCCGCGGCATCGTGTTCGCCCGTCTCGATGAAACGTTCCGCGCAGTCCACTCCGACCGCCTCACCCGACGGGCCGACGATACCGGCGATCTTGATGGTGCTGTCGCCGAATCCGCAGCCGACGTCCAGAACGCGTTGGCCGGCGCGGAACAGGCCGCGCGACAGCAGCTCGTCGCTGTGGCCCGCGAGCCCGGCGACCAGCAGGTGCTTGAAGCGTTCGAACTTGTCGAACAGCACCGTGTTCCAGGCTTCGACGACGATGTCGTTGTCGTTCATTCGCGTTCCGGGATCAAGCCCGGAGGATCATCGCATACGGCCGGTCCCGGGCGCTGCGCCCGGGACCGGGGCGATGCGGATTCGCCAGCCTCAGGGAGCCTCGGCCTTGATCTCCCAGATGTAATCCGTGTGCTCTCCGCAGATCGCGGTCATCAGATCGCCGCCCGGATTGTCCTGCATGGCCTCGACGATCTCGGCGCGCGCGTCCATCAGCGCCTTGGCGTCCGTGGCGCTGAAAGTCTCGAGGCGGCGGTACTTGCCGCCGACAATGTGCTCCAGCCAGCCCCACGACTTCAGCTTGCCGTCGGCAACCATCTTGTCGAACATCGGTGCCAGCATTCCCTTGACGATGGCATCGGCCTGCGATTCGCGGGTCTGGTCGCAGACGTAGTACGTGGAGAACGCGGCGCCGCCGCGGCCCACGGTCCCGACGTTGCCGGCCACCGCGCGCCAGATGTAGTCATCGTGGGACGGACAGATCGCGCTCGCCTCGGCGCCCAGCCGTTTGTTCTTGTCGTTCGAATCGGCCTGGTCGCCGATCTTCTTCTGCGCGTCCAGGAGCGCCTGTACGCTGCCCGCACCGTGAACCGAAGCGCGGCGCCACTGGCCGCCCGTCTGGTGGCCGAGGTAGCTGTAGGTGGTGATCGTCCCGTCCTTCATGGCCGCGTCGAGCACGGGTTTCTGCACCTGGTCGAAGATCTCGTCGTAGCGTTCCTGCTTCGCGAAGTCGCAATTGCTGTAGGTCGCGTAGATGTATCGCTCGGCCGGCTTGTCTTGGGCGCCGGCCGTCATCCCGAACGACAGGCACGCGCAAGCCGGGAGCACGATTGCTCCGATTCGTTTCATGGTCATCTTGTATCCCCCTGGGTGCCGGTCAGTAGCTGGTCCGGCGGCAGCGCGCGAAGTATAGACCCCGCACGCGACGCGTTACGCGCCGGATTCGGTGGCCATCACCCGGCAGCCGAATACCGGGCCCGCCGTGTGGCCGGTCTCGGGCTGGAAGCGGATCCGGACCCGTTCTTTCCCCTGGACCAGGTCCAACGGCAGGGGGTAGTCCCGCTCGATGAACGTACCCGGGTGCTCGCCGTGCAGCCGCTGCGTCGCGATGCGCCGGCCGTCCACTTCGATGTGGAACAGCCGGTCGCGCTCGCCGCCCCAGTAGGTCGCCCGCAGCACCAGGGTCTCATCGCGCACGGCGGCGTCGAATTCCATGAATCCACCCGTCCTCGCATCGCGCCCGGGCCTCAAGCGGTATGACACGGCGTAGGAAATCGCGCTGGAGAGCGCATGCCTGCGTTCGTCGTCCTCGACGCCGAGCCGGATGACGTCGAGCGACCGTGCATCCAGGGCGGCGGCCCGCTCGCGTTCGGCTGCGCGCGCCTCGAGTGCCGCCCGCCACTGGGCGGGCGTATGGCGCTTGAAATAGACCGCCGTGCGACGGTCGTACAAGCTGAAGAACGGCGCGAACTCCAGGTCCGACGGCTGGCCGACACCGCGGGTGCGGAACGTCGCCCGTGCGGGGTCGGTCGCGGCCACCGCAGCCAGCACGTCTTCGCCGACCAGCGCGGGCTCGGGACCGGCGAACGGCGACTGCGCGGGCCCGAGGTCGGCCGCGAGCACCAGCGGGCCGTGCAGCAAGGCCACGGTCGACGGATCGTCCGGGGTCGGCTCGATGCGGGGCCGCATCGGCAGAACGAGCTGGAGGGTGTCACCTGCCTGCCAGGCGCGCCGCACGCGCAGGTACCCGTCCCCGCCGCGCACACCGTCGACCGGCCCGCCGTTGACGCTGGCCGCGGGGGCCGCACACCAGCCGGGGATCCGCAACGCGACTTCGAGCGGGTCCTGGCCTCGCGCGGCTTCGAATCGCAACGTCACGCGTTCGGAGAACGGGTAGCCGGTTTCGAGTGTCACGCGCAGCCCGCGCTCGTTCCAGTCGAGGGTCGCGGGAATGTACAGGTTGACCTGCAGCGCCCCCGAGGATTGCCAGAAGATGGAGTCGCCGTGCTTGGCGTGGCTCTCCATGCCGGTGCCGACGCAGCACCAGAACGAATCGAAGGGCTCGGACCATTCGCGTGCCGTGCCGCTCATCAGCGGCACCATGTAGGCGAAAGCGCCGTCTCGCGGTCTCTGGTGCGCCAGCATGTGATTGAGGTGCGCGCGCTCGTAGTAGTCGAAGTACGCCGCCTGCGGTTCGGCGGCATGGAGCTGGCGCGTCAGCTTAAGCATGTTGTACGTGTTGCAGCTCTCGCAGGTCTGCTCCGTGATGTAGCGCGAGAGCGAGCCCGGCTCCTGGAAGTTCTCGCGGTCGCTGTTGCCGCCGACCACGTACGAACGGCCGTCGGTCACGGCGTGCCAGAAGAAGCGCGCCCCTGCCATTTCCCGGGCGTCGCCCGTGAGTTCCGCGTGCCGCGCGAGGCCGATCAGCTTCGGGATCTGCGTGTTGGCGTGCAGGAAGGCGAGCTCGTCACGGCCGGCCATGAGCGGATCGAGCACGGCGTGGTGGTGAAACCGCTCCGCGAGCTTCAGCCAGCGCGCATGTCCGGTGCGCGCCGAAAGCGCGGCAAGGACCTCGCTCATGCCGCCGAATTCCGTTTCGAGCACGGACTGCATCCGTGCGGTGTCGATTCCCGCCAGCGTGCGCTCGATGAAGCCGGCCAGCGATTCGGCGACCGCCGTCGATTCGGCGCTCGCGCAGTGCGTGCCGGCGTCCAGCAGGCCCGCGAACAGCTTGTGCCAGTTGTAGAACGGCGCCCAGCAGCCGTTCAGGTAGAAGCGGGCGGAGCGGATGTCGCCGCGGGAGATCTCCTCCATGACCCGCTTTCCCGGCTCGATGGCGCCGCTCGACTCATCGCGGCGCGTGAATGCGGCGACATATCCGTCGCCGTGCGCGCGCTGGCAGGCGGCGAGTTCGCCGACGATGTAGTGCGCGCGCGCGCGGCACTCCGGATCGCCGGTCTGGGCGTGCATCAGGGCGCAGGCCGAGAGGTAATGGCCAAGCGAATGTCCCGCGATCGTCTCGGTTTCCCAGCCGCCGTAGCGATCGCCCTTCGGCGCGAGGCCCGCCTGCAGCCGGTAATCGTGCAGCAGCCGGTCGGGCTCCAGGCGGTGCAGGTAGTCGCGATTGGCGTCGAGGGCGGCCCGCCAGGGCGAGGGACCGAGGCGTACGTCCGACATCGGGAACGGCCGGGCGACGCTGCGCGGCGACGAAAATGCGGCGCGCGGCCACCCGAGCATCGATGAAAGCGCCGCCAGGATCGTGCCCTGGAGCAGCCGCCGCCTCGTTACGGCAATCGCAGTTCGCATTCGATGCCTAAGGTACCCCGGTGTCGTCAACCGCAATATAGACCTAGTACACTGCGCCATCCGGGAGGGGAACATGTCGGGAAGACTCGCTTACGTGACGGGCGGGATGGGCGGCATCGGCACGGCAATCTGCAGGCGCCTGTGCCGCGAGGGGTTCCAGGTCGTCGCAGGCTGCGGGCCGGGCTCGCAGCGCAAGGACCGCTGGATCGGGGACATGCGCGCGGAGGGCCACCAGGTGCATGCATCCGAGGGCAACGTCGCGGACTGGGAATCCACCCGCGCGGCCTTTGAGAAGGTACGCAACGAACTGGGGCCCGTGGATGTGCTCGTCAACAATGCCGGCGTGACCGCGGACGGCACCTTCCGCAAGATGAACTACGAGCGCTGGCACAAGGTCATCGACACCAACCTCAACAGCCTGTTCCACGTCACCAAGCAGGTCATCGACGGCATGATGGATCGCGGCTGGGGCCGCATCATCAACATCTCCTCGGTCAACGGCCAGAAGGGCCAGTTCGGCCAGACCAACTACTCGACCGCGAAGGCGGGCATCCGCGGCTTCACGATGGCGCTCGCGCAGGAAGTCGCCGCCAAGGGCGTCACGGTCAACACGATTTCGCCGGGCTACATCGGCACCGACATGGTGCGCGCAATCAAGCCCGAAGTGCTGGCGACGATCGTCGCCACGATTCCGGTCGGCAGGCTCGGGACGCCGGAGGAGATCGCTTCCATGGTCGCCTGGCTCGCGTCGGACGACGCGGCTTTTGCGACCGGCGCGGACTTCTCGCTGAACGGCGGCCTGCACATGTCCTGAGGTGGGGGGCGGCGAAAGAACGATGAAGACTCGCGCAGCAATCGCCTGGGCGGCCGGCAAGCCGCTCGAGGTCGTCGAAGTGGACCTGGATGGCCCGAAGGCCGGGGAAGTACTGGTCGAGATCCGCGCCACCGGCGTCTGCCACACGGATGAATTCACGCGCTCCGGCGCGGACCCGGAGGGGCTGTTCCCGGCGATCTTCGGCCACGAAGGCGCGGGCGTCGTCGTCGACGTGGGGCCCGGCGTGAAGTCGCTCAAGAAGGGCGATCACGTGATCCCGCTCTACACGCCCGAGTGCCGCGAGTGCAAGTCCTGCACGTCGCGCAAGACGAACCTTTGCACGGCGATCCGCGCGACCCAAGGCAAGGGCGTCATGCCGGACGGCACCAGCCGCTTCTCGACGGGCGGCAAGCTGGTCCACCACTACATGGGCTGCTCGACGTTCTCGAACTACACGGTGCTGCCGGAGATCGCGCTGGCGAAGATCCGCGAGGACGCGCCGTTCGAGAAGGTCTGCTACATCGGCTGCGGCGTCACCACCGGCATCGGCGCCGTCATCAACACGGCGAAGGTCGAGCCGGGCGCGAACGTCGTGGTGTTCGGGCTCGGCGGCATCGGCCTCAACGTCATCCAGGGCGCGCGCATCGCGGGCGCCGACAAGATCGTCGGCGTCGACATCAACCCGCGCCGCAAGGCGCTGGCCGAGCAGTTCGGCATGACCCATTTCGTGAACCCGAAGGAGGTCAAGGAGGACCTCGTCGCATACCTGGTCGCGCTCACCGACGGCGGCGCGGACTACAGCTTCGAGTGCGTCGGCAACGTGGACCTGATGCGTCAGGCGCTGGAGTGCTGCCACCGCGGCTGGGGCGTCTCGGTCATCATCGGCGTGGCGGGGGCGGGCCAGGAGATCAAGACGCGACCGTTCCAGCTGGTGACCGGACGCGTGTGGAAGGGCACGGCGTTCGGCGGCGCCCGCGGGCGCACCGACGTGCCGAAGATCGTCGACTGGTACATGGACGGCAAGATCAACATCGACGACCTGATCACCCATGTCATGCCGCTTGCGAAGATCAACGATGCCTTCGACCTGATGCACGAGGGCGAGTCGATCCGCAGCGTCGTGACGTTCTGAAACCGAGGAGGGGATACACCACCATGGCTGTCAAGATTCATCCATCCGTGGACAACGGCGTCAAGCTGGGCACGAAGGGTTTCAGCGGCGGCACGCTCATCTGCCAGTGCGCGAGCGACCCGGTCACGGTGACGCTCGCGAGCGACGTCGCCTTCAACCATGCCTGCGGCTGCAGCAAGTGCTGGAAACCCGACAGGCGCGGCGTTCTCGGTGGTCGCGGTCGTCGGCCGCGACAAGCTCTCGGTCACCGCGAACGGCCGACAAGCTGAAGATCGTCGACGCGGGCGCCGCCATCCAGCGCTATGCCTGCACGGGTTGCGGCGTGCACATGTACGGCCGCATCGAGAACAAGAGCCACCCGTTTACGGTTTTGACTTCGTCCACGTCGAGCTGTCAAAGGATGCGGGCTGGGCCGCGCCGGAATTCGCCGCTTTCGTGTCGTCCATCATCGAGACCGGTGCCGTAAAACCGGAGCAGATGGGTGCGGTGCGAGCGCGCCTGAAGGAACTCGGCCTCGAGCCCTACGATTGCCTGAGCCCCGCCCTGATGGATGCGATCGCGACGCACACGGCCAAGGCGAAGGGAGTGCTGGCAGCCTGAGCACGGCCGCCGGAACAGCTCTCGAGGCACGCGGCATTCGGCGGGGCGGTGAGCTTTCACCGCCACGACGCTGCCGAGACCGGCTGCGCGATGCGCTTTGCCGTTTACCTGCCGCCGCAGGCCGAGCGGCGGCGGGTCCCGTTGCTCTGGTACCTCGCGGGGCTGACCTGCACCGAAGAGACTTTCATGATCAAGGCGGGCGCGCAGCGCGTCGCCGCCGAGCTCGGCCTCGCGCTCGTGGCGCCGGACACGAGCCCGCGCGGCGTCGCGCTCCCCGGCGACAGCGATGCCTGGGACTTCGGCGTTGCAGCGGGCTTCTACCTGGACGCGACGGAAGAGCCCTGGTCCCGGCATTACCGGATGTACTCGTACATCACCCGCGAACTTGTCGGAACTGGTCGAATCCAGCTTTCCGGTCGACCCGAAGCGGCAGGGCATCTTCGGCCATTCCATGGGTGGCCATGGCGCGCTGACGATCGGCCTCAAGAACGCCGGATCGCTACCGTTCGATCTCGGCGTTCGCACCCGATCTCGGCGCCGATGCACGGCCCGTGGGGCCAGAAAGCCTTCACGGGCTACCTCGGCCCGGACCGCGAGCGCTGGAAGGAATACGACGCCTGCGAGCTCATTCGCGCGTTGCCCGGCGTCACCGGCCGGCCGCCGATCCTCGTCGACCAGGGTCTCGCGGACGCGTTCCTGGAGCAGCAATTGATGCCCGAGCGGCTCGAGCTCGCGTGCAAGGATGCAGGTTACCCCCTGACGTTGCGCCGCCACCCGGGATACGACCACGGCTACTACTTCATTTCGACCTTCATCGAGGATCACCTGCGCCATCACGCGCGGGCGCTGCTCGGCTGAGGGCGTATTTCAGCGGTTCAGCAGCCGCAGCAGCATGCGGAACTTGCGGCCGTAGGGGGGCCGCAGCAGGGATGATGCGCTGAGACGGCCGTCGAAGAACACCGGCTTCTGCTTCGAGAAGGTGTCGAATCCGGCGCGGCCGTGATACTGGCCCATGCCGCTCGGGCCGACGCCGCCGAACGGCAGGTCCTCCTGGACCACGTGGAAGGCCGTGTTGTTGACCGTGACGCCGCCCGACACCGTGCGCGACAGGACCGCATCCAGGTCAGCGCCTTCGGCACCGAAGTAGTAGAGCGCGAGCGGCCGCGGCCGCGCATTGACGAATGCGATCGCCTCGTCGATCCCGTCGTAGCCGACGACCGGCAGGATCGGCCCGAAGATCTCGTCCTGCATGACCCGCATCGAGTCGCTCACGTCGGTCAGCGCGACGGGAGCCATACGCCGCCGCTCCGCGTCGGTCGGCTCGTCGTGCAGGTTGTGTATGGAGGCGCCGAGGTTGCGCGCGTCCTCCACATACGCCGGCGAGGCGGCGGAAATGGCGGTCGCTCGCGATGGAGGTGTACTGCGGATTGGTGCCGAGCACCGGGTAGTACGCGCGCGTCGCTTCGCGGCACGCGTGGATGAACCGGTTCACCAGCGCGCTCGGGCACCAGCGCGTAGTCGGGCGCGACGCAGGTCTGGCCGCCGTTGATCAGCTTGCCGTACATGATGCGGCGCGCGGATTCCTCGACGTCGAAGGAGTCCGTCACGATGGCCGGCGACTTCCCGCCGAGCTCGAGCGTCACCGGAGTCAGGTTTGCGCTCGCCGCCTTCATGACTTCGCGGCCGACGGCGGTCGAGCCGGTGAACAGCAGGTGGTCGAAGGGCAGGGCTGAAAAGGCCCGCGCCACAGATACGTCGCCGTTCACGACCGCCACCTCGTCGGCGCGGAACGTGCGGGCCACAAGCGACTCGAACAGTGCGCCGAACCGCGGCGTGTGCTCCGACATCTTGAGCATCGCCCGGTTCCCGGCGGCCAGAGCTCCGGTCAGCGGCGACACCGCAAGGTACAGCGGGTAGTTCCAGGGCACGATGATGCCGACGACGCCGAGCGGCTGGCGCAGCAGGCGCGCGCCGCCCGGAAGGCTCCACCAGGCGACGGCGCGGCGTTCCGCGCGCATCCAGCCGCCGAGGTTTCGCCGCGCGTAGGCGATGCCGTCGAGGCTGGTGAATTGTTCGAGCAGCTCGGTTTCCTCCGCGGAACGCACGCCGAAGTCGGCAGTGATGGCGTCGCGGATGGCGGCGGCATTCTTGCGCAGCATGCGCGCGAGGCGCGCGAGGCGCTCGCGCCTCTCGCTCGCCGAAGGGTGGGCATCCACGGCGAACGCGCGGCGTTGCTGCTCCAGCGCCAGCGCGAGCTGCGCCGGGTGGGCCGCGAGGCGGGCCGGTTCCTGTGCCGTGGCCATCGAGGGTAGTTTAAGCGGATAATCACGCATCTGCCGCCGCGGACTCGCGCCGGGGCATCCGCCACTGCGTGTGGCTCTAGGGGGACAGGTGAAGATCGGTTGTCCGAAAGAGATCAAGGTTCACGAGTACCGCGTCGGCCTCGTGCCGGCGGGCGTGCGCGAGCTCGTGGCGGCGGGCCACGAAGTCATGGTCGAGAGCCTGCGGGTGCCGGCATCGGCATCGGCGACGATGCGTATCGCGCGGCCGGCGCGTCGGTGGTGCCGGACGCGAAGTCGGTGTTCGCGAAGGCCGACATGGTCGTCAAGGTCAAGGAGCCGCAGCTGCCCGAATGCGCACAGCTCAGCCGCGGCCAGATCCTGTTCACCTACCTCCACCTCGCGGCGGATGCGGAGCAGGCCAAGGCACTGGCCAGGTCGGGCGTGACAGCGATCGCCTACGAAACCGTGGCGGCGCCGGACCGCTCGCTGCCGCTTGCTGACGCCGATGAGCGAGGTCGCCGGCCGCATGTCCATCCAGGTGGGTGCGACCGCGTTGCAGAAGGCGAACGGCGGCTTCGGCGTGCTGCTGGGCGGCGTGCCTGGCGTCGCGCCCGCCCGCGTCGTGATACTCGGCGGCGGCGTCGCCGGAACGAATGCGACCCAGATGGCCGTCGGCCTCGGGGCCCAGGTGACGGTCGTCGACCGCTCGCTGAAACGGCTGCGCGAGCTCGACGTGCAGTTCGGCAGCCAGATCGAGACCGCTTATTCGACGACCGAAGCCGTCGAGCGGCTGGTCATCCAGGCGGAGCTCGTCATCGGCGCGGTGCTCGTGACCGGCGCCGCCGCGCCGAAGCTGGTGACACGCTCGATGGTCGGTCGCATGGAGAAGGGTGCGGTGCTGGTCGACATCTCGATCGACCAGGGCGGCTGCTTCGAGACCAGCAGGCCGACGACGCACGCGGACCCGACCTACGTCGTCGACGGCGTCGTCCATTACTGCGTCACCAACATGCCGGGCGCAGTGCCGCGCACGTCGACCTTCGGGCTCACCAACGCGACGCTGCCCTACGTGCGTGCGCTCGCCGACCTCGGCTGGAAGAAGGCGCTCGGCCGCGATCCCGGTTTTGCCGCGGGACTCAACGTCCACGAAGGATCGATCACGCACGAGGCGGTCGCGCGCGACCTCGGCCTCGAGTACCAGCCGGCAACTTTCTAGAAAGCCGCGTCCGGAATCGCGAGCGCGGTGTCGTCCAGCGTCCGCAGGAGGCTGAGAGGCGGCCCCGTTCGCGGCAGTTCGTGGCGGAAGAAGAACCGGCACGCGGCGAGCTTGCCGGCGAGGAAATCACGGTCGGCGCCCCTCGCAGCAGGCAGCGCAGCTTCCGCGGCGAACGCCTGCTCGAGCCAGCGCCAGGCGACGACCACGTGGCCGAGCGCATCCAGATACAGCGTCGCATTCGCGAGCGCAAGCTCGGGGTTGCCGCCCATCGATTCCATGATCCTCGCCGTCGTGGCTGCGACGTCGGCGGCAGCCGCGGAGAGCGCCTCGCCATGCGGCGCGAGGACCACGGAGCCGGCGGCGGCCGCCGACGTCGCCGCCATCTGCCGGAACAGTTCCCGCAGCGCGGCGCCGCCCTGCATCGCGACCTTGCGGCCCAGCAAGTCGAGCCCGTGGATCCCGTGCGTGCCTTCGTGGATGTGATTCAGGCGGTTGTCGCGGTACAGCCGCTCGACGGGAAAGTCGCGCGTATAGCCGTATCCGCCGTGAACCTGGATCGCCAGCTTGTTGGCTTCGAGGCAGAACTCGGATGGCCACGATTTGGCGATCGGCGTGAGCAGCTCGAGCATTCCCCGGCATCGCGCGCGCTCGGCGGTGTCCTCGGCCGTGCGCTCCTCGTCCGCGAGCCGCGCGCAGTAGAGCACGAGCGCGAGCCCGCCTTCGACCCAGCATTTCTGCGCCAGCAGCATCCGTCGCACGTCGGCATGGCGGAGGATCGGCACCGGCGGTGCGGACGGGTCCTTCGCGGCAACGGGCCTGCCCTGCGGCCGTTCCCGCGCGTACGCGAGCGCCTCGAGGTAGGCGGCGTAGCCGAGCGCGACAGCATTCATCCCGACGCCGATGCGGGCTGCGTTCATCATCTGGAACATGTATTCGAGCCCGCGATGCGGCTCGCCGACGAGTTCCGCGCGGCAGGCGTCGCGCTCGCCGAAGGAGAGCACGGCATTCGTCGTGCCCCGCCAGCCCATCTTGTGGTTCAGCCCGACGAGCCGCACGTCGTTCGGTTCCCCGACCGCGGCGCCATCGTCGACGCGATCGCGCGGCACGGCAAACAGGGAGATCCCCTTCACGCCGGCGGGTGCGCCCGGCAGCTTCGCGAGCACGAGGTGCACGATGGTCTCCGCCAGTTCGTGGTCGCCGCCGGAGATCCACATCTTGGTGCCGGAAAGCCGATAGCTGCCGTCCTCGTGCTGCCGCGCCTGGCACCGGATGTCGGCCAGAGAGGAACCGGCATGCGGTTCCGAGAGGCACATCGTCCCCGTGAACCGGCCGGCCAGCATCGGCCGCACGTAGCGCCGACGCAGGCCTGCGTCACCGAAGGTCACGAGGAGGTCGGCGGCGCCCGCAGTCAGCGCCGCGTAGGAGTGGAACGCGACGTTCGCGCTCGAGAACACGGCCGTGCAGGCCTTCGCCACGACGAGCGGCAACTGCAGACCGCCGTCGGCCCCATCGAATGTCGCGGCGGTGAACGAAGCTTCGTTGTACGCGGCGAGCGCCTCGCGCGTTTCAGGAATGGTCCAGGCGCGGCCGTCCACGATGCGCGGCTCATCCCTGTCGCAGGCGGCGGCAAACGGCGCGAACTTGCCGGCGGCGATCCGGTAAGCGGTGTCGAGCACGCCGTCGAAGACGGCACGGTCGTGCTCCCGGAAACGCTCCCGTCCGCACAGGCCTTCGACGCGCAGGACGTCGAAGAGCTGGAAGTCGAGGTCGCGTCGCGGTATCAGCATGTTCGCCACTCCGTGGAGCCGGGATTGTAGCGACCGTCGACGCCCGAATGCGGTGCTAGGATCGCGGACATGGCGATCGATCCATTCGACCTCGCGGGTCGCGTCGCGCTAGTCACCGGCGGCAGCCGCGGCATCGGCCGCGCGATCGCCCTGCTGCTTGCGCGGCACGGGGCGACGCTCGCCGTTGCGAGCCGCAAGGCGGACGCCTGCGAGGCTGTCGCCGCCGAGATCCGGGCGGCCGGCGGACGCGCTTCGGCGCACGCGCTGCCACATGGGCGACCCGGCGCAGATCACGGCGACCGTGCAGGCGGTGGAGGCGGCTCACGGGCGCATCGACATCCTCGTCAACAACGCAGCGACCAATCCGTACTACGGGCCGGCGCTGGACATGGAGCTCGGTGCCTGGCAGAAGACCGTGGACGTCAACATCCGCGGCTATTTCTGGGCGTCGATCGAAGCGGCGCGGCGCATGCATCGCGCGGGGCGTGGAGCGATCGTCAACGTGGCCTCGGTGAATGCCTTCCGGCCGATGGACGGCCAGGCCTGCTACTCGATGACGAAGGCCGCGATCGTCAACATGACCCAGGGCCTCGCGAAGGAGTGGGCGCGAGTGGGAATCCGCGTGAATGCGCTGGTTCCGGGCGTGGTCGAGACGCGGTTCGCCGCCGCGATCCACGAAGACGCGCGGCTGCGGGCCGCGATCGAGCGCCAGGTGCCCCTGGGCCGAATCGCGCAACCCGAGGAAATGGCGGGCGCCGCGCTTTACCTGGTGTCGGACGCGGCGTCCTATACGACCGGCAGCTGCCTGACCGCGGATGGCGGCTGGCTCGCCTGAAACCTGCCGTTCCGGCCCCGTTCAGGCGCCGTTCAGGCGGGGGCCTCCAGGCTGGAGGCCCTGCAATTGCAGAGTCCTGCGCCGTGCCGTATAGATACGCGCTGTCGGAAGGAACGAGGACCCGTGCCATGCTGAAAGGTCGTTGGCTCGCCATCGCGATGTCCTGTTGTCTCGGCGCCGCTCCGGCGCTCGCCGACGACATCCGCCCGGAAGCACGCGCGCTTTCGGATGCCCGTCCGATGGCCGACGAAAAATGCATCGAGAAATGCGATCTGGACTCGGACAGGTGCATGCAGGACGCCGGCGGAGATGACGGCAAGGTCCAGGTCTGCGACGACAAATACAGCGAATGCCTGCAGAAATGTGAGGGTGGCTGAGATCGCCCCGCTGGACCCGGGGCGGCCCTGAGGCCGCCTCGAGTTGCCAAAACCCGCTTTTCGTATATATTGCGCAGCCCGACGAGTGTCGGGTTTAGCGTCTATATCATTGTTTTCTCTAGGAATTCTACGGAATGAAAGAGCGCAATGAGGAGTCCTTCGACCTCGAGGACGAGTTCCTCGGGGAGACTGCGGAGCAGGACGGCGACCTCGACCGGCTGATCGTCGTCGAGCGGCGCCCCAAGGGTCCCAAGCGCCCGGTGCAGCAGTCGGCCTGGAGTCGCGTGGAGGACGTGCTGGCCGAAAAGCGCCTGCAGCGCGAACTGTCGGAGTTCGGGGACGTGGACGAAGCTTGAGGATACTGCACCGCCCGGCGCGGTCTAGATGAGAGGCCGCGATCCGACCGGACTGCGGCCTTTCGTTTTTGCCGTCCGGCATCCGACAATCCGCGGATGAAGGCAGCCAGCAGCAAACCCTGGTGGCGCGAGCGGCGCGATGCGCTTCTCGCGTGTTTGGGCAGCCGCGACGCGGCCTATGTCTATGACCTCGCCGCCGTACGGGCGCAGGTCGCCTCGTTCGCGGTGCTGCGTTCCCTCAGTCAAGTCCTGTATGCGCTGAAAGCAAACCCGCATCCCGAAATCCTGCGCACCGTGCACGCGGCAGGATGCGGATTCGAGTGCGTTTCCCGCGCCGAGGTCGAGCGCGTGCTGGCCGAGGTTCCCGGCGCAGGACGTGAGCGGCTGCTGTTCACGCCGAACTTCGCCCCGCGCGCGGAGTATGTCTGGGCGCTGGAGCGCGGCCTGCGCGTGACCGTGGACAATCCCTCGATCCTGAGGGAATGGCCTGCAGTTTTCGCCGGGCACGAAATCTTCCTGCGGCTCGATGCTTCGGACGGCCACGGCCACCACGAGAAGGTGCGTACCGGCGGCCTGCACTCGAAGTTCGGTGTTCCGCCGGAGGAATTCGCCGACCTGCCCGGTGCAGTCGCCGCGGCGGGAGCCCGCGTCGTCGGCCTGCACGCGCATGGCGGCAGCGGCAACTTCGATCTCGCCGGGTGGCTCGGGCCGGCGCGCATCCTCGCGGCGGAAGCGGCACGGCACCCCGGCGTGCGTATCCTCAACCTCGGCGGCGGCATCGGCGTTCCCCAAGGCACGGGAGAGTCACCGGTCGACCTGCACGCCCTCGAAGCGGCGCTCGCGGGTGTCAAGGCATCGAATCCGGCCCTCGAACTGTGGATGGAGCCCGGACGTTATTTCGTCGCGCAAGCCGGCGTGTTGCTCGGAAGGGTTACCCAGACCAAGGGCAAGGGCGACCGGCGCTACGTCGGCATTGCAACCGGCATGAACTCGCTGATCCGGCCGGCGCTGTACGGCGCCCGCCACGAGATCGTGAACCTGACGCGGATCGACGAGCCGGCGACGCAGACCTGCACGGTCGTCGGCCCGATCTGCGAGAGCGGCGACGAGCTTGGCCGCGACCGGCGACTGCCGCGCTGCGTGGAGGGGGACGTGCTCCTGATTGCCGACACGGGGGCGTACGGGCATGCCATGTCGTCGAGTTACAACCTGAGGGCACCGGCGCCCGAACTCGTGATGCCGGAATGACCGAGGTCCATCGCTCGCATCTCGGGCAGCTCGTCGTCATCAACGCGATCTGGGGCCTCAACATCGTGGCGGTGAAGCTGAGTGCCGACCGCTTCCCGCCGGTGTTTCTGAGCTTCCTGCGTTTCCTGATCGTCGGGCTCGTGGTGTGGCCGTGGCTACGGGTCCGCCGCGGCGAGATGCGCTGGCTGCTGGTCGCCGCCACCTGCAGCGGCGGGCTCCAGTTCGCATTGATGTATTCGGGCGTCGCGGTTTCCGGGAACATGTCCTCGGTCGCGATCGCAGGCCAGCTCGGCGTGCCGTTCGCCACCTTGATGTCCGTGGCGGTTCTCGGTGAGACCATTCACTGGCGGCGCTGGCTCGGCATCGCGATGTCATTCGCGGGCGTGGTCCTCATGGGCTTCAGTCCCGAGGTGCTGGATTCCGCGCCGGGGCTGCTGCTGATCGTCATCGCTGCGTTCGTCGGCGCCATCGGACTCGTCGCCATCAAGCGCGTGCACGAACTCGAGCCGCTGGAACTCCAGGCCTGGCTCGCCTGGGGCAGCCTGCCAATCCTGTTGCCGCTGTCGCTGGTCCTGGAGGACGGACAGCTCGCCAGCCTCCGGGAGGCCGGGCCGACGGGTTGGGGCGCGCTGCTGTACTCCGCGGTGCTCGCGAGCCTCGTCGCGCACACGGCGTACTTCGCGCTCATCCGTCGCTACCCGGTGTCGAGCGTCGCGCCGGTGACCGTCCTGACGCCGCTCTTCAGCGTTTTCTTTGCGGTGCTGTTGCTCGGCGACGTGCTGGACGCCCGCATGGTCCTGGGCGGACTTCTCACGCTGACCGGCGTGACGGTGATCGTCGTTCGCGAGCGCAAGGCCGTCGCGACCGCCACCTGACCTCACCTCCAAACCCGAAATGCGGGTGGCGTGCGTTGGAGGATATGTACACGCCTCCGGAGGTGACATATGTCAGCGTCGCGCAGCGCCAGGGCACCGCGTCAGGCGGCCATCCTGGCCACGATTGTCGGATTTCACGCCAGTGTCGGCTTGCTCGTCATGGATGGACTACATCCACGCCTGGAATGGCTGAAGCCGGCGCCGCCCTATATTTACGAGCTGCCGGAGGCTCTGGCGCCCGTGCCGGTTGCACCGCGTCAACCGGGACCGGTCGATCACGGCCCGCCGATCGTGCCCGAACCGATCGTCCCCATTCCGGACTTCAGGAATTCCACGGCCCCGCCGGACGCAACACGCGCCGTTTCGGAAATGGGCGGGGGTCCGGGCCCGACCGCGCCCGGGCCTGACGTCCACGGCCCGTCCCTGCGGATGAGGGACGCCCGGCTGGCCGCCCTCATCGATGCCTGCTATCCCGCTGCATCCCGGCGGTTGGCCGAGGAAGGTCGTGTCGTGATGCACGTCCGCGTCGATGCCGCAGGCCGCGCAACGGCCTGGGACCTCATGGAACGCTCGGGTTTCGCGCGACTCGACGCGGCCGCCGGTTGCGTCGTCCGCAGGCTGGAATTCGTTCCGGGACGGCGTGATGGAGCGGCGGTGGAGGCGAGCGCTCGGTTGCCGATCGTGTTCCGGCTGGACTGATCGGTTCCCGGCCAGCGGGTGTTTGCTATGCTCGCATGGCCGTCGCTAAACCGGCGGTGCCGGACGCTTGCAGTCAATCCGGCCAACCGCTAAGGTGACCGTGGCCGGAATTGGGGCGCGCTTGAATGCGCGTCGAGAAGAAATTTGGCAGGGGCCGTGGCCCGGATTGCGGGCATGCGACCGGCTAGTGCGGACGAGGGGTGAGACAGGTCCGGTATGGCGAATACCTATTCCGCAGGCGGTTCCCGTACGACGGCCGTGTTCGTCGGCATCATCGTCCTTCACGTGCTTTTCTTCTGGGCCCTGAAGCAGGGCCTCGTGCGCGCCGGCATACAGATCGTCCAGGATTTCTCGATCATGGACCTGCCGCCGCCGCCGCCGCCGCCGGAAGACCTCGACGAGCCTCCGCCGCCGCCCCCCGTGGACGTGCCGCCCCCGGTCGTGCCGCCGCCGCTGATCGAGTTGCCGGCATTCGAGGGCCCGTCGAGCGCGATCACGGCCAAGGTGCAGGAGACGCCGCGCGCGCAGCCGCAGACGCCGGCCCGCCAGGCTCAGATCACACCGCCGAGATTCAAGTCGCGCAGCGATCGCATCAGCGCTGCCATCGCCGCCTGCTATCCGTCGGCTTCGCGCCGCCTCAGCGAGGAAGGCCGCGTGGTCGCGACCATCTCGGTCGGCGCCGACGGCAAGGCGGGTTCCGTCACGGTGACGCAGAGCAGCGGCTTCCCGCGGCTCGACGGCGCGATCGAATGCGTCGTGCGCCGGCTGCCGTTCGAGCCGGGCAAGCGCGACGGCCAGCCGGTCGAGGCTCAGGTCTCGGTGCCGATCGTGTTCAAGCTGGAGTGACTGGGCGAATAATCGTCAGGGCCGGGGAGGCGCAGGGTCGCGACAGGCGGCGTCGGCTTTCCGGAAAGTATTCTCTGTTAGAGGGATTGCAGAATGGCTGGTGAAACCACAGTAACCGACAACCCGTACGGCATTGAGGCGCTCTGGACCACGAGCGACTATGTCGGCAAGGGCGTTTTCGTCATCCTGATCGTGATGTCGCTTTGGTCATGGCTGGTCATGATCAACAAGTGGCTCGACCAGCGCATGCTGCGCAAGGTGGCCAACGAGGCCGAGAAGAGCTTCTGGACCGCGGGCTCGATCCAGGAGGGCATCGGCAAGCTGAAGGGCAAGATCAATCCCTTCCGCGACATCGCCACCGACGGCGTGCAGGCGGTCGATCATCACCGCCGCAGCACCGCGCGCGACGTCACGAGCAACATCGAGCTCGCCGACTGGGTCCGCTCGCACATCGACAAGCGCACCACGATGCTGCAATCCAGCCTGCAGAGCGGGATGGTCGTGCTTGCTTCGGTCGGCGCGACGGCGCCGTTCGTCGGCCTGTTCGGCACGGTGTGGGGCATCTACCACGCGCTGATCAGCATCTCGATCGCGGGCCAGGCGTCCCTCGACAAGGTCGCGGGTCCGATCGGCGAGGCGCTCATCATGACGGCGCTCGGCCTCGCGGTCGCGGTCCCGGCGGTGCTCGGATTCAACGGCCTGCTGCGCGGCAACAAGGCGCTGATGGAACGCGCCAATTACTTTGCCCATGACGTCGAGGCGGCGCTGATCGCCGGCTCGCGCGTCTCTGCGAAGTAACAAGCCATGGCGATCTCGGTCGGTCACGACGAGGGCGACCCGATGGTCGAGCCGAACGTCATTCCGCTCGTGGACATCATGCTGGTGCTGCTGATCATCATGATCATCACGGTGCCGGTCATGACGCAAGCGGTGAAGATCGACCTGCCGAAGGAGGTCAATCGTCCGACCGACACCAAGCCCGAGAACATCAATCTCTCGATCGATTTCGACGGCTCGATCTACTGGAACGAGAACAGCGTGGACAAGGCTTCGCTCCTTAACTTCGTGCTCGCGGAGGCCGTCAAGGACCCGCAGCCGGAGGTGCACATCCGCGCCGACAAGCGTGCACGCTACGAGGCGGTTTCGGACACGCTGGCCGTTCTCCAGCGAGGCGGCATGCGAAAGGTCGGGTTCATTGCGGAACCGCCGCCCAACCAGTAGTCGGGGCGGGACCTCGAACGGAAACAGGCCCGCCGAGCGGGCCTTTTTCTTGGGATGCCAGGCTGAACGGCGGCTGAATCAGGGAACATATTTTCGAGCGCCGGAACCGCGGTTCCGTGGCAGGGTCCATTCAGATGAGAGCGGGCAGACAGCCGGGCCGGGTTTGGGATATAAACCAGCCCACGTGAAACCGGCGTGCAGCCTGCAGTGTGAGGAAAGGCACATGACAGTTCGGAGAATCTGGATCGACGGCCTGGTGGCGGCAAGCCTCGGAATCGCGATGGCCCTCGCCGTCGTGCCCATCGCTTCGGCCCAGGAAGAGAAGCCCATGTCCCGCAAGGAGCGGGAGGCGGCCGCCGCAGCGGCGGAGGCCGCGCCGAAGGCGGACTACAGCAAGGAATTCCGCAAGCTCGCGGCCCCGGTGCAGACCGCGGTCAATGAGAAGAAGTGGGCCGAGGTCATGGCCGCACTGCCTGAACTCGAGGCCATTCCGAACCCGACGCTCGACGACAAGAAAGCGATCGCGACCTGGCGCCTCCAGGCGACCCAGGGCGTCGGCGACCAGGACGCTTTCGCCGCCGCCATCGAGTCTTTCCTCGCCGCCGGATACGCGGAGCCCGAAAACGTCGGCGCAATGCATCGCCAGCTCGCCGCGCATTACAGCGCGAAGAAGGACACCGCGAAGACGCTCGAGAATTTCCAGAAGTTCGTCGACGCGACCCCGGACGTCGCAGCCCGACGAGCTCGAAACGCTCGGCCGCCTGCAGTTCCAGGCCGGCCAGAACGCGGAGGCCTGCCAGACGCTCGGCAAGGCGATCGACTCCGCGAAGGCCAAGAGCGCGAAGCCTAAGGAGATGTGGTTCCAGCTGCGCGATCGCTGCTTCATCGAGCTGAAAGACGACGTGTCGCGACTCGACGAACCTCGAGTCCCTGGTCGATGGAGTATCCGGACAAGGAGTACTACAGCCGCGTCGTCGCGATCTACCAGGCCCAGTCGAAGGACGACCGAATCGTGATGCTGAACGCCTACCGCGTCGCCGTCAGCGACCCGGAGGGTGGTCTTGCGACCGTCGGGGCCTACCTCAACTACGCCGACACCGCGCTCGTCGCCGGCAGCCCGGGCGAGGCCGTGCGCTGCGCTCGAGCGCGGCATGAAGGAAGGCGTCGTCCCGACCGCGCGGCACCAACCAGCAGCAGCTGAGCCAGGCCAAGGCGGCGGTTGCCTCGGACAAGAAGACGCTTGCCCGGCGAAGCGGCGTCTGCCGCCAAGAACGCCAAGGGCGAGGTCGACGTGAAGGTCGGGCTCGGCTTCTACAGCACCGGCGACTATGCCCAGGCGGTCGACGTGATCCGCCGCGGCATCGCCAAGGGCGGAGTGAGCCGCCTCGATGACGCGAACCTGCTGCTCGGCGCCTCGTTGCTCGAGCTCGGCAAGCAGGACGAAGCGCGCGCGGCGTTCGAAGCCGCCAAGGCGGCGGCGCCGGCGGGAAGCCCGCTGGGGCGGATTGCGGATCTGTGGATTGCGCGCACGTCGCGCCCCGGCACGGCCCCGGCGGCCGGTTGAGCAGGAGACTGACATGATGTCGAAGTCATCGTTTATCGGTGCCGGTGCGCTGACTGCGTTGCTGGCGGTCGCGGGCCTCGCGGCCGTGGCGGTCACGCAGGACGCCGTGGCTCAGACGCAGGGCGGCTGGCGCAAGGAGCTGGCCGACAAGGCGGCGCAGGCGCAGGCCGCCGGCCAGAAGGGCAACTACAGCGAGGCGATTCGCCTGCTGAAGGAAGCCAAGGCCAAGGCGCCCCTGTCGCCGCAGGAAGAGCAGGGCATCAACGAGCTCATGATCTGGGCCGCCAGCGGCGCCAAGGACCACAAGCTCGTGCTCGCGACCGTGGACGAGACGGCTGGCCACGGGCCGCATCACCGGCGCGGACCTGACGCGCAAGCTTCGCCTGAAGGCGACGACGCACTACGCGTTGCGTGACTATCGCAGCGCGGCGGCGGCGTTCGACAAGCTCGCCGCCCAGGGCGCGCTCACGGCGGACGACCTGACGCTGCTCGCGACCTCGCAGATGCAGCTGCGCGACTTCGGCAAGGCGACGACGACGCTCGAGCGGGCGATCGCGGCCAACGACAAGGCCGGCCGCGGCGGCAAGAACGCCGCGCTGCTGGAGATGCTGAACTCGGCGTACTTCGAGACCAAGAACGACGCCAAGCGGATGCAGACGCTGCACCGGCTGATGGCGGTCGCGCCGAAGGCGAGCACGTTCAAGCAGCTCGCGAGCGCCTACGAAGTCGAGTCGGCGCGCGACCCGGTCGTGATGATCAACGTCTATCGCCTCGGAGCCTCGAAGAACGTCCTGTCCGGTGAGCACTACGTCAAGTATGCCGAGACGGCGCTCGACCTCTCGAGCCCGGGTGAGGCGGTCGCGATGCTGGAGAAGGGCATGTCGGCGGGCGCGATCAAGAAGGACGACCGCAACAACCGCATCCTGGCGGATGCGAAGTCGCAGCTCGACCGCGTCAAGGCGACCCTGCCGCAGCAGGAAGCGGAAGCCAAGGCGATCAAGACGGGGGAGCCCGAGGCGAAGCTGGCGACCGCCTACTTCACGCTGAAGAACTACCCCAAGGCGACCGAGGCGGCCCAGCGCGCAGTGACCAAGGGCAACCTGAAGCGCGCCGACGACGTCAACATGATGCTCGGCATCTCGCTGGCGAACAGCAAGAAGGCGTCGGAAGCGAAGAAGGCGTTCACCGCGGCGGCCGCGGCGAACACCAAGACGCGCGGCGTCGCCGATCTCTGGTCCAGCCTGACGGGCTGACCGCCCATCGGGACGGAAACCGGCAGGGGCCGCGGCGCGAAATCGCCGCGGCCCTTTGCGTATACAATCCCTCGCAATGGCGAATCCGCGCAGCATCGGCATCGTCGAGGTCGGGCCGCGCGACGGCCTGCAGAACGAGGCGGCCTCGGTTCCCACCGAGGTGAAGATCGAGTTCATCCGCCGGGCCGTCGACGCCGGGATCCGGCGCATCGAGGTCGCGAGTTTCGTGAATCCGCGGCGCGTGCCGCAGATGGCGGACGCCGAGGCGATCTTCAGGGCACTGCCGCAGCGAGACGACGTCAGCTACATCGGACTGGTGCTGAACCGCGCAGGCTTCGACCGTGCCGCCGCGGCGGGCTGCCGCGAGATCGGCATGGTCGTGTTCACGACCGACGAGTTCAATCGCCGCAACCAGGGCGTCCCGAGCGCCGATTCCATCCGCACCTGGCGTGAGATTGCGGCGGCGGCCCACGCTGCCGGCATCCGCGCCCAGGTCACCATCTCGGCCGCCTTCGGCTGCCCGTTCGAAGGCGAAGTGCCCGCCCAGCGCGTGGTCGACATTGCCCGCGGGATCGCGGAAGCCCAGCCCTTCGAGATCGCGATCGCCGACACGATCGGCGTCGGCGTGCCGGGTCAGGTGACCGAGATCTTCAGCCGCGTGGCGGAGGCGGTGCCGGGCGTCGCGTTGCGCGGCCACTTCCACAACACCCGCAACACCGGGCTTGCGAACGCCTACGCTGCGTTGATGGCCGGCGCGCGCGTGCTCGACGCGAGCCTCGGCGGGCTCGGCGGCTGCCCCTTCGCGCCGGCGGCGACCGGCAACATCCCGACCGAGGACCTGGTCTACATGCTGAGCCGGATGGGTATTTCGACCGGCATCGACCTTTCGCGAGCCATCGACACGGCACGCTGGATCGAGCAGCACGTCGGACACCCGGTGCCCGGAATGCTCGGCAAGGCCGGCGAGTTTCCAGGCGCGCGTCGCGCCGCGGTTTGAATTTAGTCAAGGAAGGAAAATCACGATGACGATCAAGGCAGGCGACAGGATCCCCGAAGGCAAGTTGAAGGTCATGGGCGCCGACGGCCCGGCCAACGTCTCTGCAGAGGAGCTGCTCGGCAAGGGCCGGGTCGTGCTGTTCTCGGTTCCGGGCGCGTTCACGCCCACCTGCAGCGCGAAGCACCTGCCCGGCTTCATCGAGAAGGCGGAAGCGCTGCGCACCAAGGGCGTCGGCAAGATCGTCTGCCTCGCGGTCAACGACGTTTTCGTCATGGGGGCCTGGGGCAAGTCGGCCGGGGCCGACGATGCGGTGGTGATGGCGGCCGACGGCAACGGCGACTACACGCGCGCCCTGGGCCTCGAGCTCGATGCGCGGGGTTTCGGGATGGGCATGCGCGGCCAGCGCTTCGCGCTCGTGATCGAGGACGGGGTCGTGAAGCAGGTGCACGTCGAGGCACCCGGCGAGTTCAAGGTCTCGAGCGCCGAGCACATCCTCGGCACGCTCTAGGAGGACCCGTGCTCGCCGGGCCCGTCTCGTTCCTCTACGCGGGCGTCCTGGGCGTGATGTTGATCGCGCTGTCGATGCAGGTCGTCCTCGCGCGGCGCCGTTACCGCGTGCGCCTGGGGGCCGGCACGGAGGAGGGCATGCAGCAGGCGATCCGCGTGCAGGCGAACTTCACCGAGTACGTTCCGTTTGCGGTGTTGCTGCTCGTGCTTGCCGAGATCGCGGGACTGCCCGCCGCCGCGGTTCATGGGGCCGGGATCCTGCTCGTCGTAAGCCGCGTACTGCACGCGATGGGGCTGTCGCAGAGCCCGGGCCGGACCTTCGGGCGTCTTTACGGGACGGCAGGCACCTGGCTGGTGATCGTCGCGCTTTCGCTCTGGCTCGTATGGGCTACGACAGCAGTTTCTCGATCTCCGGCAGCAGCGTGAACAGGTCGCCCACGAGGCCGTAGTCGGCCACCTCGAATATCGGCGCCTCGGCGTCCTTGTTGATGGCGACGATGGTGCGCGCATCCTTGATGCCGGTCAGGTGCTGGATCGCGCCGCTGATCCCGACTGGCGACATAGAGTTCAGGCGCGATGATCTTGCCGGTCTGTCCCACCTGCAGCTCGTTGGGCGCGTAACCCGCGTCAACGGCCGCGCGTGAGGCGCCGATCGCGGCGCCGAGCCTGTCCGCGAGCGCCTGGATCAGCTTGAAGTTATCCGCGCTGCCGAGCGCGCGCCCCCCCGAGACGACGCGCAGGGCCGTCTGCAGGTCCGGCCGGTCGGTTCGCGCGGCAGTCACCGACACGAAGCGCGTCGTCGTCGGCAGCTCGACATCGACGACCACCGGCTCGATCGGAGCCGGCGCCGCCGGCCGGGGCGGCCTGGAACGAGGCGACCCGCACCGTCGCCACGACCGTGCGGCCCGGCGGAACCTCTACCGTCGCGATGGCATTGGCCGCGTATACGGGCCTGCGAAAGCGCGTCGCCGATTCCACCGCCATCACGTCGGAAAGCTGGGGCGCGCCGATCAGGGCCGCGACGCGCGGCATGAGGTCCTTGCCGAAAGTGGTGGATGGGCCGAGGACGAACGCCGCGCCATCCGCCAGCTTCGCCACCTGCGGCGCGAGAATGGCGGCGAGTGCCGGCTCGTTGGCCGGGTTCTTCACGAGCAGCACGCGCGAGACGCCCTGGATCGCGGCGGCCGCGGCGGCAACGGCCGTGCCGTCGGCCGCGAGCACGGCGATGCTGACGTCTGCGTCGGGGATCGTGCGCGCGCAGGCTGACGCACTTGGCGACGGCCGCGTTGAGCGTCCCGTCCGCATGCTCGGCGACGATGAGGATGCGGTTCATCAGGCGAGCCCCTTCTGCTTGAGGGCCGCGACCAGTTCCGCCGCGTCCTTGACGATCACGCCCTTCTGCCGTTGCGGCGGCGGGTCGAACTTGACGATCTTCACCAGCGGCGCGGCGTCGACGCCGAGGGCGGACAGCTCGACGACGTCGAGCGGCTTCTTCTTCGCCTTCATGATGTCCGGCAGCTTGATGTATCGCGGCTCGTTCAGCCGCAGGTCCGTCGTGCACACGGCGGGCAGGTCGACCTCGATCGTCTCGAGGCCGGCGTCCACTTCGCGCGTCACGCGCGCGACCTCTCCGCTGATCTCGATCTTCGAGGCCGAAGTCGCCTGCGGACGGTCCCACAGCGCGGCCAGCATCTGGCCGGTCTGGTTGCAATCATCGTCGATCGCCTGCTTGCCGAGGAGCACCAGCCGCGGATTCTCGCGGCGCGCGAGTTCGAGCAGCACGCGCGCGACGGCCGGCGGCTCGAGGGCCGCGTCCGCCTTGACGAGTATGGCGCGGTCCGCGCCCATGGCGAGCGCGTCGCGCAGCTGCTGCTGGGCTTCGGTCGGCCCGACGCTGACGGCCACGACCTCGTCAGCCTCGCCGCGCTCGCGCAGCCGCAGCGCCTCCTCGAGCGCGATGGAGTCGAACGGATTCGCACTCATCTTGACGCCGTCGGTGACGACGCCCATGCCGTCAGGGCGCACGCGCACCCGCACGTTGTAGTCGATGACGCGTTTGATGCCGACCAGGATCCTGCGCATGCTTCCACTCCGTGGTTTGCGGCGAATGGTATCGGATTCGCGCGGGTCCGGCGCGACATCGCATCTTGGAATCAAATACTTACGTAATTGTCGTGAAGTGAAATCGCACCCGGCCGCGAATTCCGCGTGCGGCGTTCCGGGCCGCAACGCAGTTTCAGGCTGCAGCCAGGCTGCGCCATGCGCTACAAAGGCCCGGGATGCCCACCGTCGCCTTCATCATGCGGCGCCTCCTCGGCGCGATACCGACGCTCGCCCTCGTCGTGGCGCTGTCGTTCCTGCTCACCCGGCTGGCGCCGGGCGGCCCGTTCGACGAGGAACAGTCGCTGGCGCCGGAGATCCGCGCCAACCTCGAGGCGGCCTACGGGCTCGACCAGCCGATCCACGTGCAGTTCGGGCGATACGTGCGCGGCTTGCTGCACGGCGATTTCGGTCCTTCGTTCAAGTTCCGGGACTTCACGGTCGGCGAGCTGATCGCGGGCGGCTTGCCGGTCAGCCTCGCGATCGGCCTGGCGGCGATGCTCCTGGCATTGGCGCTCGGCATTCCGGCGGGTATATGGGCGGCGCGCAGGCGGGGCGAAGCGGCCGACCGGATCGTCATGGCGTTTGCGGTCGCGGGCATCTCGATCCCGGTGTTCGTCGCCGCGCCCGTGCTCACGCTCGTATTCGGCATCTGGCTCGGCTGGCTGCCCGTCGCGGGCTGGGTGCCGGGGCGTCCTTCGGACCTCGTGCTGCCGGTCGTGTCGCTCGCACTGCCGGTGCTCGCATTCGTGGCGCGCCTCATGCGCGGGAGCCTGCTGGAGGTCGCTGCGCGCTCCGTGGATACGCGCGGCACGCGCGCGCGGACTGACGGAGCGCACCATCATCCTGCGCCATGCGCTGCCGGCCGCCTTGCTGCCGGTCGTCAGTTACGTGGGACCCGCCGCGGCGGCAGTGCTCGCCGGTTCGCTCGTCGTCGAGACGCTGTTCGGGTTGCCCGGCATGGGACGCCACCTCGTGCAAGGCGCGCTCAATCGCGATTACACGCTGGTCATGGGCATGGTCATCGTCTACGCCACGCTCATGATCGTCCTGAACCTTGCGGCGGACCTTGCATACGCCTGGCTCGACCCGCGCATCCGCCAGGAGCGGCGGCCGTGACCGGCGGCCTGTGGCGCGAGGCGTTCGTCGCAGCTGCGCGCGGAGCGGCTGGCGATGGCCTGCGCGGCGCTCCTCGCCGTGCTGGCGCTGGCCGCGATCGCCGGCCCGCCGCTCCTCGGATACCGCGCCGACGAAATCGACTGGGCGCACATGGCCGTGCCGCCACTCGAGGCCGCAGGACACTGGCTCGGCACGGACCGCCTCGGACGCGACCTCCTGGTGCGCACGCTGCATGGCCTGCGGGTCTCGCTCGCCATCGCGCTGGCGGCGACGCTCGTCGCGCTCGTGATCGGCGTCGCGTGGGGCGCGCTCGCGGGCTACAAGCGCGGGCGAATCGACGCGCTGGATGATGCGCTTGGTGGACGTGCTGTACTCGCTGCCACAGGTGTTCTTCGTGATCATCCTCACCGTGGTGTTCGGGCGCAGCCCATCGACCATCCTGGTCGCGATCGGCGCATTCGGCTGGCTCACCATGGCGCGCATCGTGCGCGGCCAGGCGCTGGCGCTGCGGGAGCGCGATTTCGTGGAAGCCGCCGTCGTCGGCGGCGCATCGACGACGCGCATCGTCTGGCGTCACATCGTCCCGAACCTGATGGGCCCGGTGATCGTGTATGCGACGCTGACCCTGCCGCAGGTCATTCTCGTCGAGAGCTTCCTGAGTTTCCTCGGCATCGGCATCCAGGAGCCGCTCGCCAGCCTCGGCAACCTGATTGCGGACGGCGCCGCGGAGATGGAGACGGCGCCGTGGATGCTGGTCGTCCCGGCCGCCTGCCTGATGCTCGTCGTGTTCTGCTTCAATTTCCTGGGCGACAGCCTGCGCGACGCCCTCGACCCGAGGGACCGGTGACGGCGATGCTGGAGGTGCGCGGGCTTACCGTCGACTTCTCCGGGCCGCGGCCCCACCGCGCGGTCGACGGCATCGACCTTTCGCTCGCGCCGCGCGAGCGCCTCGCCATCGTCGGCGAGTCCGGCTCCGGCAAGAGCCAGTTCCTGCTCGCGTGCGTCGGCCTGCTGGCCGCGAATGGCCGCGCCGCGGGGTTCGGTCCGTTTCGACGGCAACGAGCTGCTCGACGGTGCCGAAGCGGCGGCGCGTGTGCGCGGCACGGGCATAGGCTTCGTGTTCCAGGACGCCGGCGGCAGCCTCACCCCGCACCGGCGAATCGGCGACCAGCTGGTCGAGGTCGCCCTCGCGCGGCCGGGCACCTCGAAGCGCGATGCCGCGGGCGCCGCGGTGGCCATGCTCGGTCGCGTGCGCCTGCCAGACCCGGCCGGCATCGCTCGCGCGCTATCCGCATGAATTGTCGGGCGGCATGCGCCAACGCGTCGCGATCGCGCTCGCCCTGGTCGCGCGCCCGCGCGTGCTCTTCGCGGACGAACCGACGACCGCGCTCGACGTCACCGTGCAGGCGGAAGTGATGGCGCTCCTTGCGGAGCTCTGCGAGGTCCTCGGCATGGCGCTGGTGCTCGTGACGCACGACCTCGGCGTCGTCGCGGCGCTCGCCGACCGCATTGCCGTGATGTACGCGGGTCGCATCGTGGAGGAAGGCGCGGCTTCGTCGCTCCTCGCGAACCCCGCCCATCCGTATACGGCGGGCCTCCTGGCGGCCGTGCCGACGCTTGCCGGCGCGACCGGCGGCGAGCTCGCCACGATCGCCGGCCAGCCGCCCGCGCCGGGCACGGCTTTCGCCGGCTGCCGATTCGAGCCGCGCTGCCCGCGCGCCGCCGAGCCCTGCCGCGCGATCGATCCGCCGCTCGCAGCTCCGCGGCGCGGGGCGCGTCGCCTGCCATTTTCCGCTGGCCGGGGCGAGCTCCATGAGCGCGGGCTCGACGTTACGCGACGTGGTCGTGACCTACCCGCGCGGCGGGGCAGGCAGGACGCCCCTCACGGCGGTGAATGGCGTGAGCTTGACGTTGGCATCCGGCGAGATCCTCGGGCTGGTCGGGGAATCGGGCTGCGGCAAGTCCACGCTCGGCCGCGCCATTCTCGGCCTCGTCCCGCTCGCGGGCGGCGCGATCCATTGGCAGGGCCGGCGCATCGACGCCTTGCCGCGCCGAGCCTTCCGCTCGATTCGCAGCGAATTGCAGCTCGTGTTCCAGGACCCGAACGCGTGCCTCGATCCGCGCATGACGATTGCGGAGAGCGTTGCCGAACCGCTGCGGTCGCTGGCACCCGGCTGCTTCCGCCGGCGCGCATCGAGCGCGTGAACGAGATCCTCGACGAGGTCGGGCTGCCGGCGAGCCTGGCGGGCCGCTATCCCCACCAGCTGAGCGGAGGCCAGCTTCAGCGCGCCGTGATCGCGCGCGCACTGGTCGTCGATCCGCGCCTTCGTCGTCTGCGACGAGCCGGTCAGTGCGCTGGACGTGTCCATCCAGGGACAGATCGTGAACCTGATCGGCCGCATCCGGCGCGATCGCGGCCTCGCATGCCTTTTCATCAGCCACAACCTGGCGGTCGTCGCGAGCCTCGCCGAGCGCATGCTCGTCATGTATCGCGGACGCATCGTGGAATCGGGCGCGCGCCAGTCGCTCCTCGGCGCACCGTTGCATCCGTACACGCGTCTTCTGATCGACTCCGTGCCCGACGTCGATCCGGCGCGGGCGCGCAAGCTCCTCGCGCGGCATGCGGCACCGACAGTGCGCATGCCCGTCGCCGCGGCCCCGGCTGCCCCTTCGTCACGCGCTGTACGCTGGCGGTTGACCGTTGCCGGACACTGATGCCGCCACTGCGTGATTTCGGCCATGGCCGCCAGGTCGCCTGCCACCGTGCGGACGAATGGCGCGACGGCTTGCCGACGTCGCTTCCGCGCTGAGCCTTTCCGCCGGGATCACCCCCTGAGCCTGACCACGGCTCATGCTGCCCGCGGAACCGGAAAGCCCACGCGTGAATTCCAATCAACGCTGCATCGCGCACCTGGCGGCCGGCGGCCTCGTCCTGGCCGCGGACCTGCGCCAGGCGCGTATCCTGCGCCGCCTGCATGACCGCGCCCAGGCCGACTGCCGGCCGCCGCGCCTGGCCGACCGCGCAGGTCTTGCCGCTCGACGCATGGCTCGTGCTGCAATGGCGGCGGCGCCGCCGTCGAGCGGCCGGAACTGCCGCGCATCCTGCCGCCGATCGCGTTGCGTTGGCTCTGGCGGACGCAGGTCGCGCGCGATGCTCCCGGCCTGCTGGATCCCGCCGATCTCGGTGCCCGGGCTCGCTCGAGCTGGCTGACGCTTCGCGCCCACGGCGGGAACCTCGAGGACGTCTCGCGCTGGCCGCTCACGCGGGACCAGCAGGCGTTCCTCGCGCTGGGCGCGGTCAATCGAAGCGGAGCTGCGCGAACGAGGCGCCTGTGACGCCGGCGATCTGGCACGCCTTCTGGTCGAGGCCGCGGCGTTGCCTGCCGACGGTCCGCCGATCCTGCTGGCGGGATTTCGCCGCCTGACGCCCGCCCAGGATTCCCTGTTCGCCGCGCTGAGGGCCGCTCGGTCGCCCGGTCGAGCGCGCTCGGGTTGCCGCGGGAGCCGGACGCTTGCCGGGTTCACCGCGCCGCCGACCCGGACTCCGAACGGGCGGCCATGCTGACGTGGCTGCGAGAACGTGTGGCCGCCGCGCCGGACGGTATACACGGCGTGATCGTGCCGGACCTCGAGGCGCAGCGCGGGACGCTCGAGCGTGCGCTCGCGGCGGCGCTGCAGCCGGAGCTGGAATTGCCGACGCCGATCGCGAAGTGCGGGTGTTCGACCTCGCGGGCGGCCATCCGCTGATTGCACAACCGGTCGCGGACGTGGCGCTTTCGGTCGCTGGCTTGCGCCGCCGGCACGGTGGACTGGGCGACGGCAGGCCGCGTGCTGCTTTCGCGGCATCTGGCGGGTGCCGACACCGAGCGGGCCGAGCGCGTCAGCGCCGACCTCGCACTGCGCGAGCGGCCGGGCGCCGCGCGCGTGCGGGGTCCGTGGCTCGCGGAGCTGTCGATGCGGGCGGGTGCCGTGCAGTTCGCGGCCATGATCCGGTACGGCGATCGCGGCACTCGAGGGGCCGCGCCGCCGCTCGGCAGCGTCGCCTGGGCGGCCGCGTTCGGCAACGGGCTTGCGGCGTGGGGCTGGCCCGGTGACGCGACGCTGGGCAGCCGCGAGTTCCAGGCGGCGCATCGCTTCGGCGAGTTGCTGCGCGAATTTGCGGCGCTCGGAGGCGTTGCGCCCGACCTCGACCGCTCCGAGGCGCTCGCGCGAACTGCGGCGACTCGCCGCGGCGCCGTTCCAGCCGGAGAGTGGCGAGCCCTCCGTCTTCGTGCTGGACAGCTACGACGATCCCGGCGTGCAATTCGACAGTCTCTGGGTCTCGGGACTGACTGCGACCGCCTGGCCACGGCCCGTGGCCGTCGATCCGTTGCTGCCGATCGAGATCCAGCGCCAGCTCGGCATGCCCGGCGCGACACCCGAGGCGCGCGTGGCCGAGGCACCCGAGGTCATCGCGCACTGGCGTGCGCGCACGCAGGAGCTCGTGTTGTCCTGGCCGCAACGCGAGAACGACACGGACGTGGACGGCTCGCCGCTCCTGCCTGCGGATTGCGACACGCTGGCCATGGGTGCCGCCGCGCCGACGCGCGAAAGGCTTTGCTTCGACGCGCGGTGCTGGAAGCGGTGCCGGAAACGCCCTTGCCGCCGCTCGCAACCCGACACGTCAAGGGCGGCGCGGGCTCCTCGAGCTGCAGGCTCAATGCGGTTTCGCGCGTTCGCGGAGTTGCGCCTCGGTGCCGAGCCGCTCGAGGAGCCGCAATCGGGCATCGACCGGCGCGTGCGCGGCATCGTGCTGCACCGCGCCCTGCAGGACATCTGGACCCGGCTTTCTACGCAGGCCGCTCTGGCCGCCCTCGACGATTCGGCCCGGCAATCGCTGGCGGCGAGCGCCGTCGACGCGGCACTCGCGACCGAGGCGCCCGAGGTGCCGCCCGCGCGCCATCGGCCTCGAGCGCGAGTGGCAATGCCAGGCCATCGGCCGTCTCCTGGAGCTCGAGCTGGAGCGCGCGCCTTTCGAGGTGTTGAGACCGAACGTCGGCTCGAACTCGAGATCGGCGGACTCGAGCTGCGGCTGCGCGTCGACCGCGCCGATCGCATCGGCGATGAGCTCGTCATCATCGACTACAAGACCGGCAAGGCGAATGCGACGGCCTGGCGCGGCGCGCGCATGGATGCGCCGCAATTGCCGCTCTACGCGGTGCTGCATCCCGGCCCTCCGACAGGCGTCGCCTTCGCCGGCGTCGGCGCGGCGCGCGCGTCCTACGTCGGCGTCGGCCGCGACGGCACCGTGATCGCCGGCATGAAGCCCGCGGAAAAATTCGCGCTGACCGAAGACGAGGAAACCGGCTTCGCATGGCCGGAGATCACAAGGCACTGGCGCGCCTGGCTGGATCGTCTCGCGGCGGACTTCAGGGACGGGCGCGCCGAAGTCGATCCGAAGCTGGCGGCGGACACATGCCGGCTCTGCCACCTGGCGGCGCTTTGCCGCGTGGAGCCGGCCGCAGCGGACGATGCCGGGGAGGAGGGCGCGATGACGCATGACGTCGTCGCGCTCGACCGCGAGGCGCGCCGGCGCGCCGTTCAGCCGACCGGCTCCTGCATCGTCCAGGCGCCTGCCGGCTCCGGCAAGACGACGCTCCTGACCATGCGCTACCTGCGGTTGCTCGCCGACGTGGAGCGGCCCGAGCAGATCGTCGCGATCACGTTCACGCGCAAGGCGGCAGCCGAGATGCGGCATCGCATCGTCGCCGCGCTCGAACTCGCCGGCGACCCCTGCCGCCGGACGCCGACGAGCGCACGCGCGAATTGCACCGTTACGCCACGGCCGCGCTCGCGCGCAGCCGGGACCTGAACTGGGGCCTCGAACAGAATCCCGCGCGCCTGCACGTGCAGACGATCGACGGCCTCAACCACTGGCTGGCACAGCGCCTGCCGCTGGCCGCGCGGATCGGCACGTCGGCGGCGCTCGTCGACGACGCGCGCACGCTCTATCGCGGAGGCGGCCGAGCGCACGATCGCGCGGCTGACGAGGGCCGCCGGTCGCGAGCGCCTCTTGCGCCTCGCGCGCGCAGTCAATCACGAGCCGCGCCGGCTCGCGACGCTCATCGAGGGCATGCTGGGCGAGCGCGAATTCTGGCTGCCGAAGCTCCTGGCCGGCTGCGGATGCATCGCCTGCGCGCACGCCATCGACCGCCTCCTGCGCCCGGCGCTGGAATCGGAGCTCGCGCCTGCCCGGCGGCGTTCAGGGGTACGACTCGCCGGCCCTGTTCGCGATCTGCCGGCAGGCCGCGGCCGCCGGCGCCCCGGACAGTCCGCGCGCGTCCCGCTGGCCATGCCGACCTGCCGCCGCCCGCAGCCGATGCACGCCGTCGCCTGGGGTGCGCTCGCGGACCTGCTGCTGACAAACGAAAGCGGGCCGCGCTGCGCAAGCAGGCCGGCGCGAAGCAGGGGTTTCTGGCCGCGGCCGAGGGGCCGGCCTGGGCGCCCATCAAGCGCAACATGAAGTCTTTCCTGGGTCGCTGGCCGGGCACGATGCGCTGGTGCGCGCCCTCGCGCGTTTGCGCGTCCTGCCGCCGGCTGCGTTGACCGACGCGCAGTGGGAGCGGATCGAAGCACTCTCGTCCGCCCTGCCGCACGCCGCCGCGGAACTGCTGGCGCTGTTTGCCGAGCGCGACAGCCTTGATCATCCCGCCGTGGCCGCCGCGGCGCGCGACGCGCTCGGCGACGATGAAGCGCCGACCGAGCTTGCGCTCGCGCTCGACTACCGCATCCGTCACTTGCTGGTCGACGAATACCAGGACACGTCTCCTTCGCAGGCGCGCCTGCTCGCGCTGCTGGTCGCTGGCTGGCAGCCGGGCGACGGGCGCACCCTGTTCTGCGTCGGCGACCCGATGCAGTCGATCTACGCGTTCCGCGAGGCCGACGTCACGCTGTTCCTGCAGGCGCAGCGCCAGGGCATCGGCGGGGTCCGGCTCGCCGCGAGCGGCTCGGCCGGAATTTCCGCTCGAGCGCGCCCATCGTCGACTGGGTCAATGCGACTTCTCGGCGAGGCTTCCGGCGACCGACGATTTCGAGCGCGGCGCGGTGCGCTACTCGCCGGCCGCCGCGTGCAGGCGGGCGAGGTCGGCGACGGCGTGCGAGTGCACGCGCTCGTCGATGCCGACGAGCGCGCGATGGCGGAGGCCGTCGTCGGGGCCGTGGTGGAGGCCGCCGCGATGCCCGAAAAGCCCTCCGTCGCGA
>CAVVJB010000003.1:0-18143 GCA_963748465.1 uncultured Gammaproteobacteria bacterium | reverse complement strand
CCCGGCAGGCGCGGCAGTACTCGCTGCGGCCGACCGGCAGCGGGAGGTCGACGAGCGGCGCACCGCACTTCCAGCAGTCGAGCGCCGGTGCGCTCATTTACTTGACCCGCGTCACCCGCGTGGATTTCTTGGTGGGCCCGGAGAGGATGAACGAACCGAGCGACCCCGGCTGGATGCGCACGGCGTCGCCCTGCCTGATGCTGAACCTCGAGTCGGGGCGGCTCTGGCGCCAGACCTGGCCATTGTCGAGCGTAAAGGTCATGAGGCCGTCGATGCGTGTTTCGAGGCCGATGATGGTCGACTGGAGCTCGCCCACGGCTCGCGACGCCTCGGCCCTCTTCTGGTCCTCCTCGTAGGCCATCTGTCGCTCGCGGCCGAAATCGTCCTCGGATTTCACGGCCGCTGTGGGCGCGGCGACAGGAGGCGCCGCAGTCGCAGTCGCGGCTGCAGCCGCAGGCGCAGGCGTGGGGGGCGCGGGCGCTGCCGATGGTGCGGCGCGAGTTGCGCGTCCCACGGCGTCGTCGTAACAGGCGAGCCGCCGCGCATCGTCCGCTTCCGCGCGGCAGGCGTGCACCGCGGCCCCGATGTCTTCCGCGCCGAGCGCGTCGCCCGCGCCCAGGAGGGCCAGGATCGCCAGCGAATACAGTGGCATGGGCCGCATGTCAGATCTCCCAGTCCGGCTTCCGGCCACTGTGTGCGTCGATGGCCTCGAACAACGACACGACGAGCCTGCGCTCGTCCTCGGTCAGCTCCGGGCGCCAGACGTCGAACAGCAGTATGACCCGCGTGCGGTTGCTTCCGTTCCAGGCCTCGTGCTCGATCGAGTCGTCGAAAGCCCAGCCGCGGCCCTCGACCCAGTCGCGCGTCTCGTTGCCGACGCGGAAACGGCATTTCCCCGGCACGATCACCGGCAGGTGGCAGATGAGCCTCGTGTTCACGAGGCCATTGTGCGGCGGTATGTGCGCCCCGGGCCTGAGCAGCGAGAACAGGATCGAGGGCGAACGGTTCGGCACGTGCGCGAGCGGGGCGTTCCTGAGCGCATGCATGGTCTTCGGGAAGCGCGCGACGTTCCCTTCCACCGGTTCGCCGTTCTTCCACAGGTAGTAGGCGCTCCACGCGGGGTTGTTCAGCATCCCCATCTCCGCCGTCTTCGGGCGGTTCGCGTGGCCCTGGACGTAGGGCGCGAAGGCGCCGGGCTCGTACAGGACGTCCTCCAGTTCGGCGCGGATGTCGGCCGTCGCCGCCTCGACGTCGTCGAACCACGGAAACAGGCTGCGCTCATAGAACTGCACCTGGGGCAGGCCGGGGAAGTAGTAATACTTCGGCTGCTGCAGGTAGATCCGCTTCTGGCCGAGGACCAGGTCGACCGACTGCGCGAAGCGCGGACTCGAGGATGCCGGGTCGAAGCCCTTTGCCTCGAGCGCGCGCTGCAGGTAGTCGCGATAGTCGATCGCGAAGCGATCGCAGGCCTGCCTGGCGTGCGCGAGCAGCTTCGCAGTTTCCCCGGAGACGCCGGCCTGCGGCGCCGAGCGCAGGGCCATCAGGTAAAAGGACGAGGCGGAGCGCTGGTCGCCCGCCGCGGCGTAAAGATCGGCGCGCCGTACCAGAGCCGGGATGTGACGCGGCTCCGCGACCAGCACGCGGTCCAGCGCCTCTCCCTCGCCGCCTGCGTCGCCCCGCTCGCTGCAGGCGCGGGCCTGCTCGAGCAGCGCGGCGAGGCTTGCAGGCGTAGCGGGCGTGGCCATCCAGCGGGAATTATGGGGACTCGCGCGTGGAGCGGCAAAACTTTAGGCTAGCTTTGGCATGAACGAAGAGGCGACGCGCGCGAACCAGGCCGCCCTGCAGGCGATGGCGGCGGGCAACATGCCGGCAGCCCGGGCTGCGCTCGAGGGCGCCGTCGCGCGCCATCGCGGCGACCTGCGCCTGTGGCTCAACCTGGCCGTGGTGCGCAGGCAATTGCGCGATCCCGAGGGCGCGTTCCAGGCCCTGCGCGAGGCGCTCGCCATCGACAACCGCAATTTCCCGGCGCTGCTGATGCAGGCGGCGTTGCTCGACAAGCTCGGGCGCGCCCGGCAAGCGGCGACCGCCTACGGCATCGCGCTGGTCCAGGCGCCGCCGGATGCCGAGCTCGACGCGCCGACACGCCAGGCGGTCGCCCGCGCGCGCGAAGTCCACGCCGAGCACGTCGGCGCGCTCGGCCGCCACGTTCGCGAGCACGTCGGCGCCGCCCGCGACGCGCTCACCGTCGCGCAGAAGAAACGCCTGGAGTCGTTCATCGACACGACGCTGCGGACCCGCAAGCGGTACCGGCAGGAGCCCATGGAGTACGCGTATCCCGGCTTGCCGGACATCGAGTTCTATGACCGCGAGGAATTCCCCTGGCTGCCGGCATTCGAGGCCGCGACGGCCGGCATCCAGCGCGAACTGGGCCGGATCCTGGTCGAGGACGAGGCCGGCTTCAGCCCGTACATCCAGTACGAAGACCACCAGCCGCTCGACCAGTGGCGCGAGCTCAACAAGTCGCCCCGCTGGAGCGCCTTCCATTTCTACGACAAGGGACGCGAGATCGCCGAACGCTGCGCCCGCGCGCCGGAGACGATGGCCGCCGTCCGCGCGCTGCCGCAGGCGACGGTGGAACTGCGCTCGCCGACGGCGATGTTCTCGGTGCTGAAGCCGAGGACGCGCATACCGCCGCACACGGGCATCGCGAACTTCCGCCTCGTCGTGCACCTGCCGCTCGTGCTGCCCGGGCACTGCGGTTTCCGCGTGGGCGGCGAGACGCGCGAATGGCGCATCGGCGAGGCCTGGGTTTTCGACGACACGATCGAGCACGAGGCCTGGAACGACAGCGACGAGATCCGCGTCATCCTGATCTGCGACATCTGGAGCCCGCGGCTCGCGCCCGAGGAACGCGAGGCGATCCGGGCCGTGATCGCGGCGACCGATGCCTTCCGGGGCGCGGCGCCGGGGGCTCAGATATAGTTCGCAACCATGTTCCTGAAGATCAAGAACCTTCTCAGCGCCGAGGAATGCGCGCGCCTCGTCACGCTCGCGGGCGAGCTGAAGTTCGTGGACGGGCGCATTTCGAATCCGGCGAACACCAGCAAGCAGAACCTGCAGGCCGACGCCTCGGATCCCAAGTACGCGGAGTCGGTGCAGATCGTCGCCGGCGCGATGGCGCGCTCGCGCGAGTTCGGCAGCTTCGCGATCCCGAAGCGGGTGGCCCCGCCGCTGCTGTGCCGCTATGAGCCCGGCATGAAGTACGGCTCGCACGCTGATGCGGCGATCATCCAGCTTCCCAACGGAAAGCTGCGATCCGACCTGTCGTGCACGGTGTTCATCGGCGATCCGTCGACCTACGAGGGCGGCGAGCTCGCCATGGTCCTCGGCAACCAGACGCTGGCCTTCAAGGGCGCGCCCGGTGAGGCCATCGTGTACCCGTCGACGCTGCTGCACGAGGTGGTTCCGGTGCGCTCGGGCCAGCGGCTCGTCTCGATCTCGTTCATCGAGAGCCACGTGGCGGACGAACACGAACGCATGCAGGTCTACGAACTGAACGAGATTGCGGCGCTCGAGGGACTGCGCATGAATCCGGAAAGCCGCGTCCGGCTCGACGTCGTCCGGCAGAACCTGCTCAGGATGTGGTCGGCGAGCTAGGCGGGCCCGAAATCGAGCTTGAGCGGCTCGAGTTGCGGCTCGTAATTGCGCCAGCGCCCGGAGGACTTCACGTATAGCGGCTGGCGCACCTGGGCCACGCTCGCAGTCCTCACACGATTGGCGTTCCGGTGGAAGTCGAGGCAGCCTTCGTGCCATTCAAGGCCGGCGAAGGCGAGCAGCCTTTCTGTCACGCCCCGCGGGTCCTGCACGTAAGCGTCGTAGTCCGCGTCGAAGATGCTGTCGCCGAACAGGCTTTTCCAATGCGCCATCAGGCGGTGGTACTGGCGGTAGTGGTGGGCGATGTCGGCGAGGTCGGCGGCATAGCCGAGCCGGTCGTCGAACTGCTGGAACCAGATCGAGAGCACCGTGTCGCGAGGATCGCGCACCGTGTTGACGAAGCGCGCATTCGGGAAAATGGCCTTCAGCATGCCGAGCAGGCCGAAGGCATCCGGCCGCTTGTTGGTCACGACGTCTGAGCCGGGGAAGCTGCGCCTCAGGTAATCGAGGTAACCCCGGCCCAGCGTCTCCCAGTCCCGGGGGTCGAGCGAGATCGGCACGCGCATGAAGTATTCGATCTCCCCGCCCGCCGTTACGCGCGGATGGGCGGCGAGGACCTGCTCGAAGAGCGTCGACCCGGAGCGGAACATGCCGGTCACGAAGACCAGCCGTGAATCGGAAACAGGCGTGGCGGAGGCGATGCGGGCGGCGTCGAACGACGCGATCAGCTTATCCAAGCCCTGCTCGATCGCGTAGCGGTCGTAACGCACGAGGCGCAGCCGGCTCACCGCGTTGCCGGCGGCGTACTGCGCGAAGGCTTCCTCGTATTGTCCGCAGTCATCCAGCGCCTTGCCAAGCGCGAAGTGCAGGCTCTCGCGCGCCAGCGGCTGGACATTAGAGCGGCGCAGTGCGCGCCGCAACCGCCTGACGACGTCGCCGTCGGGTTCGCGGACTGTCTCGGCATAAGCAATGCGCACCAGCGCGTCGTGCCAAACGGGATTCAGTGCGAGGACCTGCCGGTAGAGCGCCAGGGCGCGCGGCAGGTCGCCGTATTCCTCGAAGTGCAACGCGAGGTTGAACAGCGCCGGTATGTGCGCGGGGTTCGTCGCCAGCGCCCGCTCGAGCAGCATCTTCGCGGCTGCGTCCCGCCGCAGTTCAGCCTGGATCACCGCCATGTTGGAAAGGACTTCCTCGGGTCGCTCGATCGCGAGATCGAGTGCCGCCTGGTGTTCCTCGAGCGCCTCGTCGAGCCGGCCGCGACGGCGCAGGAAGCAGGCGAAGTTGAAGCGTGCGACGGCGTCCTGCGGCTGGCCGCCGATGAACCGGCGGTAGGCGGACTCCGCATCGGCGTGGCGGCCCGCCTGCTCGAGGCTCGCGGCCAGCTGGAGGTCGGCGGCGGCGCCCGCACTCATTCGTATTCCTCGGCGAGGAGTGCCGCGATTTCGGGGTCCGCGCGGCCCAGTCGCGCGAGCCAGTCGAGCCCCTTCGCGATCTCGGCACGATTCTCCCGCCTCGATTCCTCGATCCGCTCCGCGCGCTCGCCCGGCCCGTACGGCAATTGCGGGGACTTGGAATACTGCCGCAGAACCGGACCCGCGGCTGCCGAAGCGATCGCGGCGCCGTCCGCCGCAAGCCCGAAATGGCCGGCGACACGTGCGAGCTGCCCCGTGACATCGGCCAGGAACGCGTCGAAATCGAGCGCCAGCACCCGCGCACCGTGGGCAGCGATTGCTTGCCGGCGGGTCAGGCTCTCGGCCAGCCACCCGAGCGCGGCCAGCTCGCCCGGCGACAGCGCGTGCAGCGGCCCGACCGGAAGCTCGCGGCCGGCCAGCAGGCGCCGCATGCGCCCGGGACCATGACCGCGAAGGTCCGTTGCTGAATTGGCGCCGCCGAGCAGCGTCGCGAGGTAAGGCTCCGCGGCAAGGCCAAGGTACACCGCTTTCGAAGCCGGCGAGCGCGCGAGCAATTCCGGGGCGAGCCGTCCGGCGCTGCTCGTCGCCTTGACGACGACCGCGCGCGTACCGGCATAGCCGCGGCTCCAGAGCCGCAGCGTCATGTCGATCAGCGCCGCGAACTGCGGCGCGCTGACGAGCGCATCCGGGCGGCCTAGCGCGTCGTGCGCGTCGGCGAGGGTGCGCAGCAGCAGCGGTTCGCGCAGGGACAGGAGGCCGCCCGTCTCGTCGAGCAGGCGGCTCAAAAGCGTCGAGCCGACGTGACCGCTGTGAAAGATGAAATGGAGCGGCCGAGGTTCCCGCACCCGGCGGCTGGCCTCGATGACCGCGGCGCCCGACAACCAGGCTCCCTGAGTCTGGGACGAGAAGATCCGATCGTCGAGGAAGCTCGCGTTGCGGTATTCGCGCTCGTTGAGGCGCAGGACGAGCACGCGTCCGCCCGCAAGGTCGAGGTTGTGGGGATAGGCGTCTGGCGAGGCCGGCAACAGCGCCTCGAGGTCGCGGACGGCGGTGTTCGGGGACCCGGCGAGCATGCCTTGGTATTGTGGCACGTTCGCCCGGGCCAAAAAAAAGCGGCGGCCCGAAGGCCGCCGCCGAAATTGCAGTTAAGTCGTTCTCGAACCGGCTTAGAAGTCCACCGTCGCCCGCACGAACACGTACCGACCGAGGGCGTCGTAGGTCTGCGGGTAGGTGTTGCCGTTGCCCGTCGTGCCGACAGTCGCGCTGAGAGGCGGATTGTCGTCCAGCACGTTGTTGACGCCAAGCGTCACCGAAGCCTTCTCCGTCACCGCCCAGTTCGCGGAGATATCGAAGTAGTCCTGGGCCGGCAGCTCGTAGTCGATGCGGTCGACCGAGAAGGTCGGCGGCCCCCCGAAGCCCTCGACCTTGGTCATGAAGCGCCAGGTCAGGGACAGGTCCAGATCCCACGGGGTCACCCAGCTCGTGCGGAACCGGTGACGCCATTCGGGAGTCGGCACGCCGACCGAGTTCGCGGCGCAGTTCTGCGAATAGAACCCGACGCAGTCGAACGGATCGATGCCCGGGCCCGATTCGGTGATGAGCTCTTCGACCAGCGTGCCCGTCAGGTTGAAGTTCAGGCTGCCGAAGGCGCCCATCTCCAGACCCGAATAGGTCGCGTTGAGGTCCCAGCCCTTCGTCGATACTGCGCCGATGTTGATGTTGGTATCCACCACGTGCCCGGTACCGACCCACAACTGGCCGTTCGGGTTGCGGTTGATCCGATCGCAGGCCGCCGGATCGTTGTTGACGTAGCAGGCATTCAGCGAATTGATCGCCCCGAACGTCGAGATCGTGTTTTCGATCTTGATGTCGAAGTAATCGACCGTGATGGCGAGCCCTGGCGCGAACCGCGGCGTGAACACGACGCCGTAGGAGTACGTGTCCGCCTCTTCCGGCGTCAACGTGGTGTTGCCGCCCTGGAGGAAGTTGTACTGCCCGGCCGGGCTGTCGAGCGCCGGCGCTCCAACGTTCCGCGCCGGGACGCCCGAGTCAATGCACTCCGTGTGCACTCGCTTCCGGATCACGCGCATCCGCGCCGCAGGGATCACCCGTCATGTCGAACAGGTTGAAGCCCTGCGCCGTGAACAGCTCGACGATGTTGGCCGCACGGACCGCCTTCTGGTAGCTGCCGCGCAGACGGACGTCCTGGATCGGCGCCCACTCGAGGCCGAACTTGTAGGTGTCGGTCTGAACGCCGTCGCCGTAATCGGAATAGCGGTAAGCCGTGTCGAACGACAGGCTTTCCATGCCCGCCCGGTCCTGGGCGATCGGGACCCGGGCTTCCATGAAGAGCTCTTCCACTTTCGTGCCGCCGCTGATGCCGATCGTCGGGCCACCCGAGCCGGCGAGCTGACCCGCCTCCTGGAGCGAATCGACTTCATTCTCGAGCGTATCGCGACGCCACTCGGTGCCGATCACCAGCTGGATGCCGTCCGAGGCGAGCGGCGACTTGATGCCGTACACCCCGAGGTCACCCGAGACGGAGGCGTTGTAGATCTCCTGGTTGATCCGTCCGATCTGGAGGCCGGATGCCTGGAGGTAGTCGAGCTGGTCCTGAGTCATGCCACCGGGAACGAACGGGTTCCAGGGAACGCAGTTCGCATCGCTGCCGTCGATGACGGACTGGCAGGTGGGCACGCCGCCCACGTCCACCACGTTGATGGCGTTCGCCAGGCGCGGCGTGACGAAGTAGTTGAGCGTTTTCGCCGTTCCGCTGCCGCTCGAATACTGGGCAGAGACGTCGTAGCCCCAGGCTTCGTTGATCGCGCCACGCAAGCCCGCAATCACGCGGAAAGTGCTGTTCGCGAACGACTGCTGGCGGCCGCCGCCTTCCACGTTGCGCCGTCCGATGTACATGGGGACGGACGAGTTGGCGGCGATCGCGGCCGCGTCGCAGCCGATCAGCGGCAGCGCGTCCACGGGGATCAGCGGGTTGCCGCAGTTGATCGAGTTGGTCTCGAAGAAGTTGCCCGAGGGAGCAATCTGCGCGACTGACTCGTAGTCGTTGAACATCAGCTGCGTGTAGACGTCGGCACTCTCGCTGAACTCGTAGTGGCCCATAGCACCGAGGGCATAACGGCGCTCCGGACGCTGGTAGTGGTTCAGCGGGCCGAAGTTGTACAGGTCGGCTGCCGAAATCGAAGTCACGCCACGAGGTGGCGTCGTTGGCCGTCAGGTAGTAGGTCGAAAAGTCCGTGAACAGGCCGCCGGCGCTGGTTCCCGAGCCGCCGCACCCGAAGGACTCGGTCGGTGGAGCCGTCGCGAGCGAGCAGGACGAGTAGTCGCGGTCGCGCTGCAGCACGGGTTCGCTGTCGAACACCGTGGCGTAGGCCGTGATGTTGCCGCGGCCGTCGCCACTGTTGACGCCGACCATCAGCGACAGTTCCTTGCCTTCGCCGTCGGTCACGGTGTCATCCGGCAGTGCGTACTGCGCGGGGTTGACTTCCTCGAGTGCCTCAATCGTGTCGCGAAGCTTCGTGCCGCCCGGGCCACTGAAGTCATTCTCGTGCCAATAGAAGTTGTACTGCGAGGTGACCTGCACGCCCTCGAAGTCTTTCTTCATGACGAAGTTGACGACGCCGGCCACCGCGTCCGAGCCGTAGACCGCCGAGGCGCCGCCCGTCAGGATGTCGACGCGCTCGATCATCTGCGTCGGGATCTGGTTGATGTCCGCCGCGGAATTTGTCACGCCGCCGTAAGGCAGACGGCGGCCATCGACGAGGACGAGCGTGCGCGGCGAGCCGAGGCCACGGAGGTTCAACGTCGCCGTGCCGGTTGAGCCGTTCGCCACCGTGACGTTCTGTGCCGCAAACGCCTGCGGGAGCTGGTTGACGAGGTCCTCGATGCGAGTGACGCCCTGCGTCACGACGTCCGCCGCGGTGACCTGCGTGACGGGTGTCGTCGACTCGAGGTTCGCCGAACGAATGCGCGAACCCGTGACGACGATCTCACCCAGGTTTTCCTGCGCGAGCGCAGGTGTCGCACCGGCGGCCGTCAATGCACCCATGACGAGTGCGCGACGTACGGCCGACGCGACCTGGTATTTACGTTCCATTGCTTACGTCCTCCCGCGAACGGCGTGGCCGTTCCTTGATTTGATGAGTTGACAAGTCAACCAAACAACTCGAAAACCACCGTGGCGAAATAGATACGGTCTTCGCGCCACTTTGGATGGGCGGATCATAACAACATTGTTTCGGCGCGCAACAATCGTTGCGAAATAGCAACTAAAACGAGCGAATCGTCGGGGAAACCGCTCGCCGGAATGAGCGGTCGCGCGTCAGCCGTCCGCCCGCGATAAACGGCCCGAGGCTGCACGGAGAGACTCCGTTGTGTTGCTTTCCTGCTACAGGCGTGTAGCGGCACGGAACACGAATGCCGTTGGAACATACAGAATCCGGGACTGAAGACTCCACAAAGTAGTGCAGAACTGCAGCGGCATGGAGGTCCGATCCCACCGCAGGCCTGCGGGAGCCTTGGCTCAATGAGCGCCCCCGGGTGCGTGCGCAGAAAGCACGCTCCGCGCTCAACCGGCCGGGTTCAGGACGTGACTGTCGTTCGCAAAGTCGGCAGCGTCACGCGGTCGCCCGGCTTCAACCCGATCGCCTGGGCAGTCCCTCCCAGCACCTCGAGCACCGCGATCGCATCGCCTTCCGACCGGATCGGCTCGAGGGACCGGGGCCGGGCGTTGGCGGCGACGTTCACGACACGACCGGCGGGATCGATGAAGATGAGGTCCAGCGACAGGTAGGTGTCCTTCATCCAGAAAGCGAGCGGCTGCGGCCGCTCGAAGACGAACAGCATGCCCCGATCGCGCGGCAGGTCGCGCACATACATCAGTCCCCGTGCGCGGCTGCGGTCGTCCGCGGCGATCCAGACCCCGAAATCGTGGACGCCGGTCGAGGTGGTCACCTGGACCTGGCCCTGCTCGAGGTCCGGAAAGAGGGGCGGAACCTGCGGGGCGCTGTCATCCGAAGTCACGCGGCCGGCGAAATCGAAACGCGTGAGGAGCACGGAACCGTCACCGTCCAGCGCTCGCGCCGGCGCCACGCAGAAGCCCCGCGCGTTGATGCGGTGGGTGCGGCCGGGCAGCGCGCCGTCGTCGATCAGGCTCTGCTCGACGGCGTCGAACTCGCAGCGGCTGTCGCCCTGGGTGCCATAGATGCGTTCGCCGGCGCCGTCGAGCAGCGTCACGTTGACGGGAACGCCGCGCGCCGAGCGGCCGATGCCGAGCTCGGGCGCTGCGAACACGATGGCGAGCTCTCCGCCGTCTAACGCGCCGGCAAAGCGCACGCGCAATCCCTTCCCGTCGGGCCGTGACATGCCTGTGCATTCGAGTGCGGGCTCGGTCCAGCGGACCTCGCGCTCGATGCTGCCACGCAGGCGCATGGTGATGAAGCCGTCCTGGCCCGGCAGGCAGCGCACCGCGGAAGGCACCTCGGGGGCGACGCCGGCTTGCGGCATGAAAAAGGGCAGGAGCAGGGCGGCGTACACGCGAGGCGGCTTCAGTCTGCCGCGTCGGAACGCGCGACCAGCAGGTGCTTGGCGAGCGTACCGTGCCCGCGGCCGATCGCCCGGATGAGGTGCATCACCCCCGTGAGCAGCAGCACGCCGCCGATCAGCAGGAACGGCGCCGCGAGCGGCGAGGGGCCGTAGTAGACCGAGTGATCGTCGAGCGAAATGCTTCCGCCGCCGACGCCGAACGCCATCAGGACGGCCGCGAGCGCGCCGCCGACGAGGCCCATGCTGACGCAGATGCCGACGGTCGCGATCACGAAGTACAGGATGCCGAGCGGCAACATCAGCAGGAAGTAGAACATCGTGGTCCAGGTGCGCCGGTCGACCAGCATCTGCTTGATGCGCTCGAAGATCGGCACGCCCTTCGCCGGGTACAGCGGACGGCGCGGCATGCGCTGTCCGAGCAGCCCTTCGACCAGCCGGCCTTCGGCGAGTGCGAGCACCCGCGTGAAGCCGACGAAGAGCAGGAAAAACGGGATGCCGACGATCAGGAAGATGAGGCCCGCGGACGTCGAGAGGCCCGCCACCACCGTCGTGAAATAGAACACGCCGGTGACCAGCGCGAGCAGCATGTAGAACAGCGCCGTCCAGGTGCGCGAATCGCCGTAAACGGCGAAGAAGCGCCCGAATGCGGTGCTTGGCGCCTTGCGCGGCGGAGGCGCGAGTGCCGTGCGCACCTGCTTCTCGGTGGTGCGATAAGCCTCCGCGACTTCCTCCGGCGCACCGTAGGTGCTCGAAATGAGCTCGAGGGTGTCGGCCTCGCTGCGGCCGGGATTCGCCGACACCTCGGCGCGCAGGTATTCCTCCGCGTCATAAAGGGCGTCCTGCACGAGCGCGGGATCTTCGCCCGCGAGCGCCGCGCGCAGGGCGGCCAGGTACTGCTCGATCGAGCGGGGGGCGGTGCTGTCGTTCATGAGGAGGCTCCGTTCGCTTCCGTAAACCCATCGACGAAATCCCGTGTGCTGCGCCAGATCCCACGCCACTCCGAGAGCGTCGCCCGCCCGGCCGCGGTGATCCGGTAGTAACGGCGCGGCGGGCCAGCGTAAGACGGGACGATTCGGCTCGCCAGCAAGCCATTGGCCGACAGCTGGCGCAGCACCGGGTACAGCGCGCCCTGCTTGACCGGCGGGCTGCCGTCCGCGAGGGCCTGGAGTCGCTTGGCGATCTGGTATCCGTACAGGTCTTCCCCGGCCTGGTCGAGGACCGCGAGCAGCACGAGGCCCACCAGGCCGGCGTTCAGTTCCCTCTGAAATTTGAGGGAAAGTCGCTCCTGCTCATCGCGACTTTCGGCGTTCGGAGGGGTGTCTGGAGCCACAGAGGATTACCTGATCATCAGCATTACGCAGTGAATAGTACTACTAACTAATTAGTAGTCAAGCACCTACCCCTTGAATGCGCCGCCAGATCAGGCATGGTCAGTCCAATGCGCATCCCTTCCCTGCTGGCAGCACTCGCGACCCTGGCGTTCGGGGGTTGCGCGGCCCTGCCGACCAATCTCGAAACGCCCGAGGTTTCATTCGTCGCCCTGCGCGCCGTCGAGGCCTCGGTGTTCGAGCAGCGCCTCGAAGTGCGCATGAAAGTGCGTAACCCGAACGACATCGAATTGCCCGTGAACGGCCTCGATGTCGACATCGAGCTCGCCGACGAGCCGTTCGCGCACGGCGTCTCCGCGCGCGAGTTCGTGGTGCCGGCAGGCGGGGAAGCCGAGTTCGACATGCTCGTGACGGCGAACGCCGCGACGGCACTCCTCAAGATCGCCAGCGCGGACCGAAAGACGGATTCGATCCCTTACAACGTGAAAGGGAAGCTTTCCACCAAGATCGGCCTGCTGCGCACGATTCCGTTCGACGAGTCCGGGACGCTGCCGATCGCGGACCTGCTCGGCAAGCGGCGCAAGGGCGATTGAGCGCCAGCAAGATCCGGGTTGCCGCGCGCGCGGGCGAGCTTCAATCTGGCGCCATGATCGAGTCCACCAGCTACCGCCGCATCGAGAAAGTCGTCTCCCATATCGACCGCCACCACGAGCGGCAGCCGGACCTCGGCGAGCTGGCCCGTGTCGCGGGCTTGTCGGTGTTCCATTTTTCACGCGAATTCCGGCGCTGGGCCGGGCTTTCGCCGACGCGCTACCTGCGGACACTCTCGCTGTCGGCCGCCAAGCGCGAACTCGACGAGCGCGGCTCCGTGCTGACGGCGGCCTGGGCGGCCGGACTCTCCGGCGGCGGACGCCTGCACGACCTGTTCGTGCAGTTCGACGCCGTGACGCCCGGCGAATACAAGGCGGGCGGTTCTGGCATGCGGCTCACATACGGCTTCGCGGATTCCCCGTTCGGGCGCGTGCTGGCGGCGACCTCCGACCGCGGGCTCGCATACCTCGCGTTCGCTGACGGCAGCGAGGCGCGTGCCCTCGAAGAACTCGAGTTGCGTTGGCCGCGCGCGGCGACCTCGCGGGACGATTCGTCGACTGCGCGCATTGCGCGCCAGATTTTCAGCGAACGGGAAGGTCGCATCGTGCTCGCGCCCGTGGGCACCAACTTCCAGGTCAAGGTGTGGCAGGCGCTGCTCGACCTCGGTTCGCGCGGGCCGACCAGCTATGGCGAGCTGGCCGCGGCGATCGGCAGCCCTGGTGCGAGCCGGGCCGTCGGCCAGGCCGTCGGCGCGAACCCGGTCGCCTGGCTCATACCCTGCCATCGTGTCCTGCGCCGCGACGGCGGGCTCGGCGGATATCACTGGGGCGTGGAGCGCAAGCGCGCGATGCTCGCGTGGGAATATGCAGCCACCGCGCGCTCGCGCCTGACGAAGGCGCTAGCCGCTCCTGTAGCATGATTGGCGGAGGACGTCGGAAATCCTCGATCGCCTGAAATGCAAAGCAAGCTCCGGCAGCTGTGGGAAGACGGCCAGCAGCAGATAAGCGGCGGCCGCCTGCAGGCCGCTCAAGTGTCGTTTGAGAGCCTGGTCCGGATCGATCCGTGGCACGTCCCGGGTCGACTCCTCCTTGCAAGCGTGCTGCTCGCACAAGGACGCGTCCGGGGCGCGGCGGAACAGTCCAGGTATGCCGCATTCGCGCTGCCGAACGATGCGGACATGATCTGCCGCGTCGCCCAATGCCTGGTGAAAGTCGGCGAGATCAACGCCGCGCGAGCCTGCATGCGTCACCCGGAAATCGGGCGCAGCCGCTCAGGCGCGGCGCTCGCGGCGCTGGCGCACATCTACCAGGGGCTGAACCTGCACGCGGAATCGCTTGCACTGATGGAGCGGGCGCGTGCGCTCGGATTCGACAACCCGGATTTCCGTTACTTCCGCGCCATCCAGCTGCAGTTCAACGGCCGGGTCGCCGAAGCGGAGGCCGAACTCGAGGCCTGTTTGAAACTCGGCCCGACTTTCGGGCGCGCATCGTTGACGCTGGCGAGGCTGCGCAAATGGACCAAGGATGCCAATCACCTGGAATTCATACGGCAGCGCCTGGAGACGGTGAAACACGGGACCGAAGACCACGCCGCCTTCGAATTCGCGCAATACAAGGAGCTCGAGGACCTGGGTCGTTACGAGGAAGCCTGGGGGGCGTTGCAACGAGCCAATGCCGTGATGCACGAGCGCCTGAAACACCATGTCCAGAACGAGGAGGAGCTGTTCGATGCGGTGATCGCGCGCTGCGACGGCGAATTCACGCGGACGCCCGCGCATCGATTTGACGGGCCGATGCCGATCTTCATCGTCGGCATGCCGCGTTCCGGCACGACGCTGCTCGAGCGCATCCTCGGCAACCACTCCCAGGTGATGCCGGCCGGCGAGCTGGCCGACTTCAGCAGGCAATGGCGGTGGGTGACGGACCGGCACGGCCACAGGTTGCTGGATGCGGCCCTGGTTGAAGCGGCCCGCGAGACCGATTTCGCCGAGGTCGGGCGCCGCTATTTGGAACAGACCCAGTGGCGCGCCGGCGGCCGACCGTATTACGTCGACAAGCTGCCGCCCAACTTCATGCTGGCGGGATTCATCCGGCGGGCCCTGCCGCAGGCGAAGATCGTGCACATGAGCCGCGAGCCGATGGACCTGTGTTTCTCGAACTACCGCGCGCTTTTCGGCGATGCATTCGCGTACAGCTACGACCTGGACGCGCTGGCCGCCCACTACCGGCAGTACCGCCGACTGATGGCCCACTGGCAGGCGGTCATGCCGGGGGCGATCCACGACGTCGACTACGCGGCGCTCGTGCAGGATACGGAGGCCGCGACGCGCGCGCTGCTTCGGCACTGCGGGCTGCCGTTCGAGGCCGGCTGCCTGGATACGGCCGCCAATCCCGCGCCGGTCGCCACGCTCAGCAGCGCGCAGGTGCGCGAGCCGATCCACGGCCGGGCGCTGGGCGAATGGAAACCCTATGCGGCGCAGCTGACGGGGCTTCGCCACGCCCTCGGCTGAACGCCGGCGGGGCGCAAAAAGAAAAGGGCCGGCGGTTGCCGGCCCTCGAATCGTGTCCCGAGGCGCGCGCCTACCTGGCGCCCAGCTCGACCTGGTACTCGAGCCAGAATGCGCGGCCGTAGCCGTTGTAATTGAAGATGTTGTAGTACGGGTAAGCGGTCAGCCCGGAATAGCTCTTGTCCTCCGGCGGATCCTCGTCCACGACGTTGTTCACGGTGAGGGCGAGGGAGCTGTTGTCCGTCAGCTGGTAGTGCAGGTTCAGGTTGAACAGGGCGTACGGGTCGATGTCGCCCGGTGCGACGCCATTGATGGGACCCGCACCGCTCTGCTCGGCGAAGTTCGGCGTCGAGCCGTAATAGGTGCCGTGCACCGTGGTGGTCCACTTGCCGATTTCCCAGATGAAATCCCCGGTCACGACCGAGGCGAACTCCGTGGAATAGAAACCCTCGTTCAGCAGGTCGATCGGATCGTCACCCGGAAACTGGGTGTAGTCGTGATCGAGCGTCCGGTTGTAGTCCAGGTTGACCTGGAACATCCCGCCCCGTCCGCCGCCGAACCGCCAGGTCAACCCCGCGAGAATGCCGGATACGCTCTCCTTGGAGATGTTGATCGGCTCGATCGACACCAGTTGCAGCTGGTTCGGGATGATGGATCCCGGATCCGTGCGTTCGACGCGCGACAGCGCATCCACGCAGGTCGGAGAACTGATGTCCCGCCGCCCCTGGCGGCATTCGTTCTCATCGAACAGGACCGTATCGATGTTGAGGTCGCTGACCTCGTCGTCGATCTTGATGTCGTAATAGTCGGCACGGACCTGGAAGTTTTCGGTCGCTGACCAGACCACGCCGAAGCCGTAGGAATCCGCCGTGATTGACTTCAGGTCCGGATTGCCCGTGCGCTCGCCCTCCGTGTTGAAGGCGGCGAACTCGCAGTTCGCGAGCGGCTGGCCGGCTTCTTCGCAGCGGAAATAGTCGACGACGGTCGTGAAGAAGCCGCTTTCTCCGGCGAAGACGTATGCCATGTCCGGCGCGCGGAAAGCCGTAGCGAAGCTGCCGCGGACCAGCACCGATTCGACCGGCCGGAATTCCAGGCCGAGCTTGTACGTGGTCCTCGAATCGCTGCCGGCATCGACGTTCTTGTAGTCGTCGTACCGCCCGGAGATATTTGCCGTCAGCATGCTGGCGAGCGGCACGCGGAACTCGAGTGCAGTCGCCCAGTTTTCGCGCTCGCCTCCGCCCTGCGTCCCGTTGATCCCCCAGAACTCGCCGGCGATCACGCGCGGATCCGTCGGGTTATCCCAGGACTGCTTGCCGACCTGGGCCAGTATCGCCGCGCCAACCGGGCCGGCGGGCATCTCGAACAGGTTTGTATTCGTGACCCGGAAGTTGAGGCTGTGCGTCCAGGTCTCCGAATCGGTTGCGATCGTGTCGTTGAAGCTGTCGAACTGCTCGGGGGTCACCGACTGATAGAACGCCGCCGGGTCCGGGTGATAGACGGGGTAGCCGTAATAGGTGCCAAGCTGCGGGCCGAGGAACTGGTCGCGGAAAAAATCCTCCATGGGCTCGGTGAGCGGCCACCTCTGCCTGTTGTCCACTTCGAACTGCGACCGGGCGTAATAGGCGTCGTACTCCCACTCGGACTCGCCGAAGACGCCGTTCAGGCCCAGCGCGACGTTGTACGACAACGACTTGTTGATCTCGTTGTTCCTGTTCCGGCCACCGACCTCCTCCGGCGAAAAAATGTGCTGGTAGAGCTGCAACGGCTCGGCTGCCGTGTCGTCCCAGATGAACCCGAAAGTGCCGTTGACGTCGGGCGTCCAGAAGCGCGTGCCGCCGTTCGACTCCGTGCGGTTATCGGAAACGAGGAGGGTCGCGTAAGCCTCGGCGTTCTCGCCAATCCGCAGGTTGGCGTTGACGTACCCGCTCACGCCCTCCTGCTCGTTGAGGAAGGTCGTGTAGCCGATCTCCGAGCGGCTGCCGCAATAGAAGCCGCGGCCCGGCCGGAAGTCGCGGGATGTCGTGCCGCCGAAATTCCCGGCCAGACTGTCGCAGACGGCCTCACCCGGATCGTCGTAAAGGGTTGCGCCGGAGCCGGTCGTGAAGATGTCGACATGGGCAGCCAGGAACGTGCGCGAGCCGAAGTGGAGCGTCTCGTCCGGATCGTCATTCTGCGAGTCGAATGCGTCACGGTCGGTGCCCCAGATCGGCTTCTGCGACGAGTACTGGATGCCGTAGGTGACGTCGAAATTGTCCCGCCCCATGCCGCCCGTCAGCTCGAAACGCATGTTGTCGCCGCCACCCTGCTCGTAGCCGCCCGCGCGCGCCGCGATCTGCACGCCCTCGATGCGCTTCTTGAGGATGATGTTGACGACGCCCGCAATTGCGGCGGAGCCGTAGACGGCCGACTGGTTGCCCGGAAGGACGTCGATGCGCTCGATCATGCCCGTCGGGATGCTCGACAGGTCCGTGAAATTGGCCTGTCCGTTGTATAGCAACGGGTAATCGGCCAGCGGGCGGCCATCCAGCAGGATCAGCGTGAAGCCCGGCGAGAGGCCGAGCAGGCTGATGGTCGTGGCGCCCGGAGTGAAGCCGCCGGAGAACTGGTTGTCCTGGACCGCGCCGGTAGCCAACGGTTGGGCACGCAGAACCTCGCTGACATTCTGGAAGCCCTGACGATCGATGTCCTCGGCGCTGATTTCCACCACCGGGGAGGCGGTGGCCCGCTCCATCTGGGGGATCCAGGAACCTGTCACGATGACCGGTTCGAGCTGTGCCGTGCCGTCCGCGGTTGCCTCCTGGGCCGCTGCGGCGCCGGAATACGCGGAAACGGCGAGGATGCCGCTGATCGCGGCTGCCAATTGGCTGTTCATCAGACCCCCTTCCTTGCCTGCCAAGTTCGGGCGGACGCTATGGTTTTTAAGATACGCCGGAGTGCCGCATGTTGTCGACGGTTGTTGGTAAAGAACAACGACGCGCCGGGTTCCGGCGGGGCCCCGCGGACTACGAACCGAACTTGGTCGTCTCGGTGGCGGGAGCGGGCTCCTCCGGCTCCGCAGGTTCCTGCGGTCCGCCGGCCGGCCGGGCGGCG
>CAVVJB010000002.1:172500-212366 GCA_963748465.1 uncultured Gammaproteobacteria bacterium | reverse complement strand
CGGCTTGAAGGTCCGGTAGTTGATGGTCTCGGGCTTCCGCACTTCGCCGTACGACCAGGACTTGATCATGTCCGGCGACGTCAAAGCGATGCGGATCGAGTCGAAATTTTCGACCGCTGCCTGGGGCTTGAAGAACTTCATTAGGTCTTTCATTCGATCACCCTTCCTGCTCGAGCTCGATGTTGATCGCGAGCGAACGGATTTCCTTGACCAGCACGTTGAACGACTCCGGCATCCCGGCATCCATCGAGTGATTGCCGTCCACGATGTTCTTGTACATCTTGGTGCGGCCGTTCACGTCGTCGGACTTGACGGTCAACATCTCCTGCAGCGTGTACGCGGCGCCATAAGCCTCGAGCGCCCAGACTTCCATCTCGCCGAAACGCTGGCCGCCGAACTGCGCCTTGCCGCCGAGCGGCTGCTGCGTGACGAGGCTGTAAGGCCCCGTGGAACGCGCGTGCATCTTGTCGTCGACCAGGTGGTTCAGCTTCAGCATGTACATGTAGCCAACGGTCACCTGGCGGTCGAAGGCCTCGCCGGTGCGTCCGTCGGTCAGCATGGTCTGCCCGCTGACCGGCAGGTCCGCGAGCTCGAGCAGGCCCTTGATCTCGGCTTCGCTCGCGCCGTCGAAAACCGGCGTCGCCATCGGCACGCCATCGGTCAGGTTGCGCGCGAGCTCCTGGACCTCGGCATCGGACAGCGATGCGATGTCCTCCTTCTGCCCGCCCGTCGCGTTGTAAATGCGGTCGAGGAGTTTTCGCAGGTCCACTATCGCTTCCTGCGCCTCGAGCATTTTCCCGATCTTGGTGCCGAGCCCGCGCGCGGCCCAGCCAAGGTGGGTCTCGAGGATCTGGCCGATGTTCATTCGCGAAGGAACGCCGAGCGGGTTCAGCACGATGTCGATCGGCGAGCCGTCGGCAAGGTAAGGCATGTCCTCCACAGGGACGATCGTCGAGACAACGCCCTTGTTGCCGTGCCGGCCGGCCATCTTGTCGCCCGGCTGGATGCGGCGCTTCACGGCGAGGTAGACCTTGACCATCTTGAGCACGCCCGGGGCGAGGTCGTCGCCGGCCGTGATCTTGCCCTTCTTGCCCTCGAAGCGGCGCTCGAACTCCTTGACCTGCTCGGCGAGCCGCTTGCGCGCGGCCTCGAGCGCGGCCGACGGACCCTCGTCGCGCATGCGGATCTCGAACCACTCCTCGCGCGGCAGCTCATCGAGGAACTCCGCAGTGACGGTGCTGCCGGCCTTGAGCCGATTCGGGCCGCCGCTTGCGGTCTCGCCCACGAGTGCAGCACGCAGCCGCGAGAACAGGTCGTCCTCGAGGATTCGGCGCTGGTCGTTCAGGTCCTTGCGGACCTTCTCGATCTCCGACTTCTGGATCGCGAGCGCGCGGCTGTCCTTCTCGACGCCGTCGCGCGTGAATACGCGCACGTCGATCACGGTGCCATCCATGCCTGGCGGGACGCGCAAGCGACGTGTCCTTCACGTCCGATGCTTTCTCGCCGAAGATCGCGCGAAGCAGCTTTTCCTCGGGTGTCAGCTGGGTCTCGCCCTTTGGCGTGACCTTGCCGACGAGGATGTCGCCCGCCTTGACCTCGGCGCCGATGAACACGATGCCGGCTTCGTCGAGCTTCGCGAGCGCGGTGTCGCCCACGTTCGGGATGTCCGCGGTGATTTCCTCGGGACCGAGCTTGGTGTCGCGCGCTACGCAGGTCAGCTCCTCGATGTGGATCGTCGTGAAGCGGTCTTCCTCGACCACCCGCTCCGAGATCAGGATCGAGTCCTCGAAGTTGTAGCCGTTCCACGGCATGAACGCGACCAGCATGTTCTGGCCGAGCGCGAGCTCGCCCAGGTGCGTGGACGGACCGTCTGCCAGCACGTCGCCCTTCGCGATCGTGTTGCCGACGCGCACCAGCGGCTGCTGGTTGATGCAGGTGTTCTGGTTCGAGCGCGTGTACTTCGTGAGGTTGTAGATGTCGACGCCCGGCTCGCCGGCCGTGACCTCGCCCTCGTTGACGCGCACGACGATGCGCGACGCGTCGACCGAGTCGACCGCGCCGCCACGGCGCGCGATGACCGCGACGCCGGAGTCGATCGCGACCGTGCGCTCGATTCCGGTGCCGACGAGTGGCGTGGACGCGCGCAGCGTCGGCACCGCCTGGCGCTGCATGTTCGAGCCCATCAACGCGCGGTTCGCGTCGTCGTGCTCGAGGAACGGGATCAGCGCGGCCGCGACCGACACGATCTGGCGCGGCGAGACGTCCATGTACTCGATGCGCTCGGACGGCATCAGGGTGAACTCGTTCTGGTAGCGGCACGAAACGAGCTCGTCGGTGAAGCGGCCCTTTTCGTCGAGCGGCGCATTCGCCTGTGCGATCACGAACTCGCTCTCCTCGATCGCCGAAAGGTAATCGACCTCGCCGGTCACGCGCTTTTCACGCACGCGGCGGTACGGCGTCTCGAGGAAGCCGTACTTGTTGGTGCGGGCGTAGACCGCGAGCGAGTTGATCAGCCCGATGTTCGGTCCTTCCGGAGTCTCGATCGGGCAGACGCGGCCATAGTGGGTCGGGTGCACGTCGCGCACTTCGAATCCCGCGCGTTCGCGCTTGAGCCCGCCCTCGCCGAGCGCCGAGACGCGGCGCTTGTGCGTGATCTCGGACAGCGGGTTGTTCTGGTCCATGAACTGCGACAGTTGCGAGGATCCGAAGAACTCCTTGACCGCCGCCGCCACCGGCTTCGCGTTGATCATGTCCTGCGGGTTGATCTCCTCGTTCTCCGCGAGCGTCAGGCGCTCCTTGACCGCGCGCTCGACGCGCACGAGCCCGATGCGGAATGCGACCTCGGCCATCTCGCCGACGCAGCGCACGCGGCGGTTGCCGAGGTGATCGATGTCGTCGACCTTGCCGTCGCCGTTCTTGATCGCGATCAGCGTGCGCAGCACGTCGACCACGTCGGACATGTCCGGACCATACTTCGCGACGAGTCCCTTGCCGGAGTCGTCCTTGCGCTGGTCCGCCACGGTCGAGAAGTAACGGCCGTCATAGAGGATGCCTGGCTCCTCGAGCCAGCGTTCCGCCTCCGCGCCCGAGAGCTCCGCCGGGAACTCGCGGTTCACGCGGCGGTTGAACTTCATGCGGCCCACGGCAGACAGGTCGTAGCGCTCGCCGTTGAAGAAAAGGTTGTGGAACAGGTTCTCGGCGGCGTCCTTGGTCGGCGGCTCGCCCGGGCGCATCATCCGGTAGATCTCGATCAGCGCCTCGAGCCGGGTCGTCGAAGCGTCGATCCGGAGCGTGTCCGAAATGTACGGGCCGCGGTCGAGGTCGTTGACGTACAACGTCCGGATTTCCGGCACGTTGGCGTTCACGAAACGCTCCACCAGCGCGGTCGTCAGCGCGTCATTCGCATTGGCAAGCACTTCGCCGGTCGAAGGATCGGCGACTTCGTGAGCGAGAACTTTGCCCTCGAGGTACTCGACCGGCACGTGCAAGCGGCGCACGCCTGCTTCCTCGAGCTGGCGCACGTGGCGCGCGGTAATCCGGCGGCCTTCCTCGACGATGACCTTGCCGTTCGCGCTGATCTCGAACATTGCGATCTCGCCGCGCAGGCGCTCGGGCACGAGCTCGAGCTCGGGGCCCTTCTTTGTCAGGTAGACGGTGTTGTGGTCGAAGAAGAGCCGCAGGATGTCGGAATTCGAATAGCCGAGCGCACGCAGCAGGATGGTGACCGGGAGCTTGCGGCGACGGTCGATGCGCGCGAACACGCAGTCCTTCGCGTCGAACTCGAAGTCGAGCCAGGAGCCGCGGTACGGGATCACGCGCGCCTGGAACAGGAGCTTCCCGGAGCTGTGGGTCTTGCCCTTGTCGTGGTCGAAGATGACCCCGGGGCTGCGGTGCAGCTGGGACACGATCACGCGCTCGGTGCCGTTGACGATGAAGGTACCGTTCTCGGTCATCAGCGGCAGCTCGCCGAGGTACACCTCCTGCTCGATCCCGCGCTTCACGCGCGAGGCGCCCGGCGACTCCTTGTCCATGACGCGAAGCCGCAGGCGGACGCGGAGCGGCGCGGCGTAGGTCAGCCCGCGCATCTGGCATTCCTTGACGTCGAACACCGGCTCGCCGAGGTAGTAATAGACGTACTCGAGCGTGGCATGGCCCGAATAGCTCTTGATCGGGAACACGCTGTTGAATGCGGCGTGCAGGCCCGCGCGCCGCAGGTGCTTCTCGATGATGCCCTTCTCCTGCTCCTCCGAGAGCAGCCGGCCGCCGGCGACCTGGCCGCCCGCGTGCGCAGAAAGCTCCGCGTGCAGGGCGCGCGATTCGTTGAGCTGCAGGAACTGCGCGTACGATTCGGTCTGGATCGCGAGCAACGGCGGCACGTCCAGAATGCCCTGGCGCTTGCCAAAGTTTTTCCGGATGCGCTTCTTCTCGGTGAACGTATAGGCCATCTTCATCTCTCTGTTCTGTTATTCACAAAACGGTTTGCCCACAGGTAAGCAGCCGTCGCCCCAATGGACGACGGCGTGCCTCATTCCAAGGCCGCGGACTGCGGGGCAGAGCCCTCGCATGGAGGTCGTTACTTGACCTCGACCGTGGCGCCGCCGTCTTCGAGCATCTTCTTGAACTTGTCCGAATCCGCCTTCGAAACGCCTTCCTTGACGGTCGAGGGGGCGCCTTCCACGAGGTCCTTGGCTTCCTTGAGCCCGAGGCCCGTGATCTCGCGGATCACCTTGATGACGCCGACCTTCTTCTCGGCCGGGTACGCCTTCAGCGTGACCGTGAACTCGGTCTTTTCTTCGACAGCGGGAGCGGCAGCACCGCCACCCGCAGCTGCGGCGACCGCCACCGGGGCGGCAGCCGTCACGCCGAACTTGTCTTCCATCAACTTCACGAGGTCGACCACTTCCATGATCGTCATGTTCGAAATCGCCTCGAGAATCTGTTCCTTGCTAGCAGCCATTGCCATCTCTCCAGATATATATGTGTCGTTAACCCGAATCAGCCGGTCAGGCGGCCTTCGTGGCCTTGATCGCCGCGACGGTGCGCACGAGCTTCGCGTGAGGCTCGGCGAGCGTACGGACGAACTTCGTGACCGGCGCCTTCATGACGCCGAGGAGCATCGAGAGCGCCTGCAACTTCGTCGGCAGGCTCGCGACCCGGTCGATCTCCGCGGGCGGATAAACCAGCCCGCCAAGCGCGACCAGCGTCGGAACCAGCTTGTCGTTGCCCTTCGCGAACTCCTTGACGACACGGGCAGCGGCGCCCGGGTCTTCCTTGGAGAACGCGAGGATCAGCGGACCCTTGAGGTTGCCCGCGATGCACTCGTACGGCGTACCCGTGACCGCGCGGCGCGCCAGCGTGTTCTTGACGACCCGCATGTAGACGCCGGCCTGGCGCGCCTTCGCGCGCAGGCCCGTCAGCTGCGAAACCGTCAAGCCACGATATTCCGCCGCAACGACCGAATGCGCGGTCTGCGCAATGGCCTGCACTTCGGTCACCATCGCCTGCTTGTCTTCCAGTCTCAGTCCCATCCAACCCTCCTAGCGGTGGGACCGGCCAGCGAACGCTGACTCGGGTTCCACCATCTGCGCGGGCGTCCATTAAGGGGCCGTCGCCCCGCCTGCGGTCTCCGATGGCCCGGGCACGGCCCGGACATTCGAAAAAATCCTGCTTCAGATGCCGATCGACGCGCGGTCCACGGATATTCCCGGACCCATCGTCGACGACACCGACACACGCTGCATGAACACGCCTTTCGACGTCGAAGGCTTGTGCTTCTGGATGTCCGCGATCAGCGCGAGAAGGTTTTCCTTCAGCGCTTCGGGCTTGAAGCTCGCCTTGCCGATCGTGCAGTGGATGATGCCGGCCTTGTCGCAGCGGTAGCGGACCTGGCCCGCCTTCGCGTTCCTCACCGCGCCCGCGACATCCGGCGTCACCGTTCCGACTTTCGGGTTCGGCATCAGCCCGCGGGGGCCCAGGATCTGGCCAAGCCCGCCGACGACGCGCATGGCATCGGGGCTCGCGACCACGACGTCGAAATCCATCTGGCCGGCCTTCACCTTCTCGGCGAGGTCTTCGAGGCCCACGATGTCGGCGCCCGCTTCGCGGGCGGCGTCGGCGTTCTTGCCCTGCGTGAAGACTGCGACGCGCACCTTCTTGCCGGTGCCATTCGGCATCACGGTCGAGCCACGGACCTGCTGGTCCGACTTCGCCGGGTCGATGCCAAGGTTGATAGCGACGTCGACCGTCTCGTCGAACTTCGCACTCGCGAATTCCTTGACGAGAGCGACGGCTTCCTCGAGCGTGTAGGCGTGGCCGGGCTTCACGCGGTCAGCCCAGGGCTTCTGGCGCTTGAATACTGCGGCCATGTCAGGTGCCCTCCACGTCGACGCCCATGCTGCGAGCGCTGCCCGCGATGGTGCGAACGGCGGCATCGAGGTCCGACGCGGTCAGGTCCGGCATCTTTGCCTTCGCGATCTCCTCGAGCTGCTTGCGCGAGATCTTGCCGACCTTCTTCGTGTTCGGCGTCCCGGAGCCCTTCTCGATGCCGATCGCCTTGCGGACGAGCACGGCCGCGGGCGGCGTCTTGAGCACGAAAGTGAAGCTGCGATCGCTGTACACCGTGATGATCACGGGGATCGGCAGGCCTTTCTCTTCCTTCTGCGTCGCCGCGTTGAACTGCTTGCAGAATTCCATGATGTTGACGCCCTGCTGGCCGAGCGCCGGCCCAACGGGAGGGCTGGGGTTCGCCGCCCCCGCAGGAATCTGCAACTTGATGTAACCCTGTACTTTCTTCGCCATCGTTCCTCGCTACCCGGGTGCAAGCGCCTCGCGGCTCCCCGGTTCGTTCAGACCTTCTCCACCTGGCCGAAATCCAGCTCGACCGGCGTCGACCGGCCGAGAATCTGCACTGCGACCTGCAGGCGGCTCTTCTCGTAATTCACGCTCTCGACCACGCCCGTGAAGTCGTTGAACGGGCCATCGACCACGCGCACGACCTCGCCGGGCTCGAACAGGACCTTCGGCTTCGGCTTCTCGACGCCCTCCTCGACCCGGCGCAGGATGGCGTTCGCCTCCTTGTCCGTGATCGGGGCGGGCTTCTCCGGCGTGCCGCCGATGAATCCGAGCACCTTCGGCGTCTCTTTCACCAGGTGCCACGCTTCGTCGTCCATCGACATCTGCACCAGCACGTATCCAGGGAAAAACTTGCGCTCGCTCTTGCGCTTCTGCCCGGCACGCATCTCGACGACTTCCTCGGTCGGCACCAGCACCTCTCCGAATTTTTCGTCGAGGCCGTGGAGCTTGATGCGCTCCTTCAGGCTGTTCGCGACCTTGTGCTCGAAGTTCGAGTAGGCGTGCACGACATACCAGTTCAAAGACACGAGATCAGCCTCCCTGCCCGGTCACGTACCGCATGCCCTTGGCGAGCACCCAGTCGACACCCCAGAAGAAAACGCCGAGCGCCATCACGAACACGAACACCACGAGGGTCGTGCGCCAGGTTTCCGCGCGCGTCGGCCACACCATCTTGCGCAGCTCGACGCGCGAGGACTGGACGTACGCCCACAGCTCGCGGCCGGGCTGCGACCAGTAAAGCAGCACGAAGCTGGCGATGAGCCCGCCAAGAACCATGAGCACGCGCAGCACCTGCGGCTCGTTCTCGTACCAGTAGTACGCGACGACGCCGCCGACCAGCGCCGCGGCGGCCAGCACCAGCTTGAAGGCGTCGACCATGGCGACGCCGGTTTTTTCCGCTTGCTCGTTCATTCGCTTCCGTTACGACTGCTGGCAGGGCAGGAGGGAATCGAACCCCCAACCTGCGGTTTTGGAGACCGCCGCTCTGCCAATTGAGCTACTGCCCTGTCGTTTCGCCCTTACTTGATCACCTTGGAGACGACGCCGGCACCGACGGTGCGGCCGCCCTCGCGGATCGCGAACCGCAGGCCCTCTTCCATCGCGATCGGCGCAATCAGCTCCACCACCATCTTGATGTTGTCCCCGGGCATCACCATCTCCACCCCCGCCGGCAGCTCGATGTTGCCGGTCACGTCGGTGGTGCGGAAATAGAACTGCGGCCGGTAGCCCTTGAAGAACGGCGTATGACGGCCACCTTCTTCCTTGGTCAGCACGTACACCTCGCACTCGAACTGCGTGTGCGGGTTGATCGAGCCCGGCTTCGCCAGCACCTGCCCGCGCTCCACTTCCTCGCGCTTGGTGCCGCGCAGCAGCACGCCGACGTTGTCACCCGCCTGGCCCTCGTCCAGGAGCTTGCGGAACATCTCCACCCCGGTGCAGGTGGTCTTGGTGGTCGGCTTCAGCCCCACGATCTCGATCTCGTCGTTGACCTTGACGATGCCGCGCTCGATGCGACCGGTCACCACCGTGCCGCGCCCCGAGATCGAGAACACGTCCTCGATCGGCATCAAAAACGGCTTGTCGATCACCCGCACCGGCGTCGGGATGTAGCGGTCCATCTCCGCCACCAGCTTGACCACCGACTCCGCACCCAGCTCCCCGGCCGCGCCTTCCAGCGCCTTCAGCGCGGAGCCGCGCATGATCGGCGTGTCGTCGCCCGGGAACTGGTACTTGGACAGCAACTCGCGCACCTCCATCTCCACCAGCTCGATCAGCTCGGCGTCGTCCACCATGTCGCACTTGTTCAAATACACCACGATGTACGGCACCCCCACCTGGCGCGCCAGCAGGATGTGCTCGCGGGTCTGCGGCATCGGCCCATCCGCGGCAGACACCACCAGGATCGCGCCGTCCATCTGCGCCGCGCCCGTGATCATGTTCTTCACGTAGTCCGCGTGCCCCGGACAGTCCACGTGCGCGTAGTGCCGCGCCGGCGACTGGTACTCCACGTGCGCCGTCGCAATCGTGATCCCGCGCGCCTTCTCTTCCGGCGCCTTGTCGATCTGGTCGTAGGCCGTGAACTCGCCCCCGTTCTTCTCCGCCATCACCTTGGTCAACGCCGCCGTCAGCGTCGTCTTCCCATGATCCACGTGCCCGATCGTCCCCACGTTCACGTGCGGCTTCGAACGAACGAATTTTTCCTTAGCCACGACTCACCTCATTCAACGAATTCGTAATGGAGCCCACGACCGGAATCGAACCGGTGACCTCGTCCTTACCAAGGACGTGCTCTACCGACTGAGCTACGTGGGCCCTGGTCAACCCGACTGGAGCGGGTGATGGGAATCGAACCCACGTCATCAGCTTGGAAGGCTGAGGTTCTACCATTGAACTACACCCGCATTCCTTCACGCCGCGTACGCGCAGGTTCGTGGGTCGCCAAAGAAGCCGAGCCACCGGTTGTTCGAGCAACACTGGTGGAGGGGGTAGGATTCGAACCTACGAAGGCATGAGCCAGCAGATTTACAGTCTGCCCCCGTTGGCCGCTTGGGTACCCCTCCCAAATTGAGCCGCGTATTTTGGTTTGCGCGGCCTTGGCTGTCAACGCCGGGAAGGCCCTAAGTCACTGATCCTGAAAAAGGGGACGCACCCCTTTTCCGCCCTGGACAAAGGGCGCGTCCCCTTTTTCAGGGAAGCCCGTAGCCGCGGGCAACCAGGATCGCGATCAAGGGAAGGATCAGCCAGAGCCCGAGACCGAGGGCAATGCTGCCGCGGACCCGCTCGACTTCCCGCGTCAGGGGAGCGAATGACGGGGCACTTCTTGCCTCCCGGTTCCACCGGATGTATTGAAGCGTCGGCCCGATTGCCACGATGGCAATCACCAGGAATATCGAAATCTTTAGCCAGAACAATCGGTTAGAAAGGTAATACTGGAGGTCCTGGCCATAGTAGATGGCTCGAGCCAGCCCGGTCGCGAGGCTGACGATCAGCGCAAACTGGTAGCCGAGGTCGACGGTGCCGAGCAGCGTTGCCTGCGTCCGGTCAGGCATCCGCCGGCACATCCAGTACTCGGCCAGGAGTAACCCCGCTGCCACGCCGACGGCCAGGAGGTGCAGCCAGGCAAAAAACGCGGCGATCATTGGCGGGCCGGCGGGCATTTCAGGGGCCGATGAGGCGGGCAAAGGTTGCGGCGTCGATATTCGAGCCGCAGACGATCAGCCCGACCCGGCGGCCGGCGAGTCGCTCCCTCAGCGGGCCAAGCAGCGCCGCGGTCGCCGCGGCACCTGCGGGTTCAACCGCGAGGCGCGCGTGCTCGAGCAGGAAACGCATGCCGGCAACCATCTCGTCGTCGTGGATCCGGACGATCTCGTCGACGCTCGCGTGGCAGAGCGCAAAGGAAATCGGCAACGCGTACGGCGCGCCGAGGCTGTCCGCGATCGTGTCGATCTTCTCGATCGCCTGCGGCGACCCGGCAATGAAGCTTCGGTACATCGTGTCGGCGCCAAATGGCTCGACGCCAAACACCTGGCAATCAGGCTTCGCCAGCTTGATTGCGGTCGAGAGGCCGGCCGCAAGGCCGCCGCCGCCGATTGGCACGATCACGGCCTCGAGTTCCGGCACCTGCTCGATGAATTCGAGCCCGAGCGTCGCGGTTCCCGTCGCCGTGCGCAGCCCTTCGAAAGGATGGATCAGCGTCCGCCCTTCTTTTTCCTGGATTTCGTCGACGCGGCGGAATGCGGAATGAAAGTCGGGTTCGAGCACGATCTCCGCGCCATAGCGCCGGCATTCGGCGACGCGGAATGGATTGGCGCCGACTTTCATCACGACCTTGGCGCTCGTCCCGACTGAGCGGGCGGCGAAAGCCGCCGCAATCGCGTGATTGCCGGCGCTGATCGCGCAGATTCCGCGGGCGCGTTGTTCTTCGCTCAACGAAAGCGCATTCACCAGCGCACCGCGCGCCTTGAAGCTGCCGGTGCGCTGGAAAAGCTCCAGCTTCAGGATTGCCCGCGTGCCGGGCGGCAGCGCGGCTTCGACCGCGGGGCCGAGCAGCGGCTGGACGGGCGTCTTCAGGATGCGGTCCGCGAGCAGGGAGCGGGCCTCGCGGATCTGCGCGAGCGAGAGTTGCGGCTTGGACTCCAGCTCGGCATTCATGGTCGCGCATCCTATCGGATCGCCTGCAATCAGCGTGTTACCGCACTGCAAAAGACCCTTCGTCGGGTCGCGCTTTTCAGCCCTGTCGGGGGTCGGCATACTGGCCTCAACCAGTTGGTGCGCCGAGAAAAATACGGGGGATCGGGGGAAATGGAGCGCCGCCTGCATAGTCGGCATCGCGCGCGGGCCACGGTATATCTCGTGGTGCCCGGCCGTCGTGGCGCGCTTTGCAAAGCCCATAACCTCAGCGCGAACGGCGTATTCGTCGAAACCCGCAATCTTGGCCTCGCCAAGGGCTCCATCGTCGAGCTCGCCTTCGCGATCAATCTCGGCGCCATCACGAAGATCCACCGCCGCAAGGCAATCGTCGCGCATGTTTCGCGGGGCGGTACTGGCCTTAAAATGGAGTGCTACGCGGCGCGCTGAGGCGCCCGTCGGACCCGGTTTCCATGTCGGCAGGGTTCCCGGTCCCGTCGGGGAACGGGGACCCTTCCCTTTTCGCGGCGCGAGGCGTGCACCATGGCGAAGATCTTCGACAACATCCTGCAGACCATCGGCCGCACGCCCCTCGTGCGCCTCAACAAGATCGGGCGTGACTTGCCTGGACGCATTCTCCTGAAGCTCGAATTCTTCAATCCCTGTGCGAGCGTCAAGGACCGGATTGGCGTCAGCATGATCGAGGCGCTCGAGAAGCAGGGACGCATCAAGCCGACCACGGTGCTGGTCGAACCGACGAGCGGGAACACCGGCATCGGCCTTGCCTTTGTCGCCGCCGCGAAGGGCTATCGCCTCTTGCTCACCATGCCGGACACGATGAGCCTCGAGCGCCGGCGCATGCTGACCGCCTTCGGCGCCGAGCTCGTGCTGACCGAGGGCGCGAAAGGCATGAAGGGCGCGATCGCGCGCGCGAACGAAATCGTCGAGAGCGACCCGGATCGTTTCCTGCTCGTCGGCCAGTTCAGCAATCCAGCGAATCCCGAGATTCACCGTCGCACGACGGCAGAGGAAATCTGGGATGACACGGACGGCGCCGTGGATTTCCTGATTTCCGGCGTCGGCACCGGCGGCACGATCACGGGCGTCGGCGAAGTCATCAAGAAGCGCAAGCCGGGATTTCGCGCCATAGCGGTCGAGCCGGCCGCAAGTCGCCGTGCTGTCCGGCGGCCAGCCGTCTCCGCACAAGATCGCCGGCATCGGCGCGGGCTTCATACCCGAGATACTGAACACGAAGGTCATCGACGAGATCATCCAGGTCACGAACGAGCAGGCGGCCGAATACGCCCGCATGCTCGGTCGCGAAGAAGGCATCCTCGTCGGCATCAGCTCGGGCGCCGCGCTGTATGCGGCGCTGCAAGTTGCGGCGCGGCCCGAGAACAAGGACAAGCTGATCGTGACCATCATCCCGAGCTTTGGCGAGCGGTACCTGTCGACCTGGCTCTATGAAGAAGCACCCGCCAGTGCGCCCCGCATCGTCCCCGCCTGAGGCAGCGCCGGGCAGCGCGCATTCGGAACTGGCCGAGCGCCTGATCGACTCGGGCGACGCCGACTACCGTGTGCTGCAGGAAGGCTACTGGCCCGATCGCGCCGTCGTCCTCGGGGCAATCGATCGGCTGCATCGGTTGCTGATGGCCGAGTCTCTCCCGGACTCCAGGCCCGGAGAAGCGCCGGCATCCAGAGTTGCGCGCGAGCTGGCGGAAATCGAGGCCGCACTGACGCCGCAGGTGCAACACGCATTCGAGCTGCCGGCGCGCCTCGGCGAGAAGGGCGCAATGAATGGCGAGGCAGCGGCGGGCGCGGCCCGGCGCGTCGTCGGCGAGCTGCTCGCGAGACTGCCGACGCTGCGCGAGCAGGTATTCGACGACGCGCGCGCGGCCTGGCGCAGCGATCCATCCTGCCGCCACCCGATCGAAGCCCTCTACGCGTATCCGGGCGTGTTCGCCATCACGCGCCATCGAATCGCGCACATCTTTTACGAGCTCGACGTTCCGCTCCTGCCGAGACTCCTCGCGGAAGACGCGCACCGGCGGACAGGAATCGACATCAATGCGGGCGCGCAGATCGGGCGCGAGTTCTTCATCGACCACGGAACCGGCGTCGTGATCGGCGAGACGGCAATCGTCGGCGACCGCGTGACGCTCTACCAGGGCGTGACCCTCGGCGCGAAGAGTTTCCCTGTCGACAAGTCGACCGGGCGCCTGGTCAAGGGCCAGCCGCGGCACCCGATCCTCGAGGACGACGTCACGATTTACGCGAGCGCGACCGTGCTTGGGCGCATCACCGTCGGGCGCGGCAGCGTCATCGGCGGCAACGTGTGGCTTACGCACAGCGTTCCGCCGAACTCGCGCATTGCGCAGGCCGCGCTGCAACAGGGCGGCTTCGAGCACGGCGGCGGCATCTGAAAGGCAGCCGGATGAGCCGCAGGATCACGCGCCGCGAGTTCCATCGCCTCGCCGCGGCTGCCGGCGCACTCGCGGTCGTTCCCTTCGGCAGCGCCGGGGCACAGGTCCGCTTCGCATCGCCGCCGTTCCAGCTTGGCGTCGCATCCGGCGATCCCTCGACCGATGGATTCGTGATCTGGACACGACTCGCCCCCGAGCCATTCGATACGGGCTATCTTGGGCAGACGATCTTCGAAGTCGCCTGGGAAGTCGCCGAAGACGCGGGCTTCGGGCGCATCGTGAAGCAAGGCAATGCCTGGGCGCGGCCGCATCTCGCGCACGCGGTCCACGCCGAGGTGGACGGCCTGCAGCCCGGCCGCGAGTATTTCTACCGCTTCCGGCTCGGCCGCTACGAGAGCGCCGCCGGGCGCGCGCTCACCTGCCCGGCAGCCGGCGCGTCGCCGGAGTCGCTTCGATTCGCGTTCGCCTCCTGCGCGCATTACGAGCAGGGCTATTTTGCGGCTTATCGCTACATGGCCGAGGACCGGCCTGACCTGATCCTGATGCTCGGCGACTATATATATGAAGATTCCTGGGGCGACCGGCGCGTGCGGCAGTTCGACCCGCTCGAGGCCGTGACGCTCGAGGACTACCGCCGGCGATACACGCAGTACCGCACGGACCCGGATCTCCAGGGCGCGCACGCGGCCTGCCCCTGGCTCCTGACCTGGGACGATCACGAGGTCGACAACGATTACGTCGGACTCACCAGCGAGCACGAGCTCTGCGGCGGCACGGCCGTGCGCGAAGCGTTCCCGGCGCGGCGCGCGGCCGCCTACCAGGCATGGTACGAGCACATGCCCGTTCGACCTTCGCGCCTCGATCCGGCGATGGCGATACGCATTTACGGCGCGACGGACTGGGGAAGCCTCGCGCGCTTCTATGTCCTCGACACGCGGCAGTACCGTTCAGTGCAGGTCTGCCCCAATACTCCGACCGCGGAGCGCTGCGATTTCGCGAAGGGCCGAAAGATCCTGTTCGGCGGCGCGGGCGGCGCGAATTTCATCGACCCGAATGAGTCCGCCTGCAAGTCCGCGCTCGCAGACGGGTCACGCACCGTGCTTGGCGACGCGCAGGAGCGCTGGCTCGACTCGGCACTTGCCGAAAGCGGCGCGGCCTGGAACCTGCTCGCGCAGAACGTGATGATGATGACCGTCGCCGAGGGCTCGAAGGAATCGCCGCGGCATTACAGCGATGCCTGGGCCGGCTATCCGCCCGCCCGCGAGCGGCTCTATTCGGCGCTCGCGAAGCACCGAACGACGAACCCGGTCGTGCTGACCGGCGACATCCACTCTTTCTGGGTGAACGATCTCGAAAACGCGGACGGACGACCCGTGGGCGTCGAGCTGGTCGCTTCCTCGATCGCGACCAGCACCTACGACAAGTCGGCGGTGCTGCCGCTCAATCCGGGCGCGAAATTCCATGACGGCCTGCACAACGGCTACGTTCGCTGCGAGCTCGTACTGACCGGCTGCGCGCAGACATCGTGACTATCGAAGATCGCGAGGACCCGCGCAGCGCACGCAGCGTCGCCGCGACCTTTGAAGTCAAATCAGGCGATCCGCGCGCGCATAGCGTCACCCCGGCCTGATCCCGTACTCGGCGCGCGTGCTTCGGTGACAATCTGGCGTCCTTCTCGATCCGCGAGTGGAGAGCCTAAGATGACCAAGACCGAGCAGAAGCGAGTACTGGGCACGACCCTCCGCGATGCGTGGATCGCGGCCTGAACCGCGGTAATTGAACCTAGTACACGTCCAGGTCCCGTCCAACGACTACGTGCCCGGCATAGTGCTTCATCATTTCATCGAGCAGCTCTTCCGGTCGCGAGCGCTGACTGTCAACCACCGGTCTCCACGCAATCGATGCGTGATGCAGGACAAGGAGGCCAGGCTTGGCCCGTGCTGCCAGTTCGGCAAGCTGCGTGGTTGTCGCATGAAACCGAGCCGCATAGCGATGAAAATCCGGTCGCTTCGCGAGCCAGTCGTGGGTCAGGACTTCATGGATCAACACATCGCAGCCATTGCAGGCGTCGATCACCGCTTGCGTGGGGCCCGTGTCGCCCGAGATCACGATGCTGCGGTCGGCGGTGTCGAACCGATAGGCAAAGCTCGGCATGGCGTGGCTGGTCGCAAAGGCCGTGACGGTCACGTTCGCATCCTGGTAAACGACGCCGGGCCTGACTTCGTGTGAGTTGACTTCGTGTCCCGCGGGAAACGACCCCACGGTGTAAAGCCCTTCCTCGAAGTGCCGGGTGCGCGTCTCGAAATCGGCGGCGTAAGCCGCCTGGATGTGCGCGGTCATCTCCTTGATCCCGGGCGGGCCGTAGACTTCGAGAGGCACTTTTCGCCCCAGCACCCAAGGGGTCAGGATCAGGTCCGGATAGCCGACTGTGTGTCGCGAACGACTTCAGGCCGACATCGTCACGATCGACGATCGCGAGGATCCGCGGAGCGGCCGGCAGGTCGCGGCGTCATTCGAAATTCGTGCCGGCGAGCCGCGCGCGCGGCGCATCGCCGCAACCTGAGATCACAGGCCGCGGAGGCCGCACGCCGAACAGGCTCAATCGCCGGTCGGGGTCCAGCTCTCGTCAGGATCGTAGGCGCTGATCGCTGCAACCGCCGTTTCCGTCTCTGCACCGAGATCCTTCTGGAAGACGATGCCCTGGCGATTGACCTGGAAGGTCATGACGCCCGAGTTGCCGTATTTTGCGGGCCACGCAATGGCCGCAAAGCCCAGTGTCATCCGGCCTTTCTTGTCCAGGTAATTGCGCTCGCCGCCATGCGCGCTCTTTCCCTGGCCTTCCAGGATGCGGAAGTAATAGCCGTGGAAGGGCTGCGGACCCGCCTTTTCCAAACGGTCAGCCGCCGCCTCGGCATAGAGCGGCCCAAGCGGACTTTCCTCCTGACCCTCCGCCACCGGCCAGTAGAGGCCGTCATGCAAGCCCTCGCTACTGCTTATCTGGCGCGCGTACGCGCGCGGCTTGCCATCCCGGCCTTTTGCAAAGTATTCCCGCTGCGCGTCCACGTAGGCGTGAAGGCTCGCGAGTGCCAGCAGCTCATTGCGGCCGATGCGCCGATTCAGCAGCTCCTCCCGCCCGGTCGCGGCGTCAAAGCGCCAGCGCCCTTTCTCCAGTACCAATGGCAGCGGAAACAGCCAACCCTCATTCCCGATCGCGGCGGCCTTGGTCTTGTCGTCGAGATCCTTGAACGCGACTTTCTCGAGAATCATTGCCTTGACGCGCAATGCGTCCTCGCGGTCGGCGGCATCGTCGCCCGAATGCAGCAACTCCACGCCATCGGCGCCGAACATTTCCTCGGCTTTTTTGTTGTCGCCCGATCCTGCGAGATCCGCGAGCGCCTGGACGGCCTCTTCCGGCGTCTTGTACGTGCCGGGCGGCGCGGGCGAGCATGCCGGGAGCGCAGCCACGACCATGAACCCCGCAAGAGTCAGGCAGAAATGACGCAGCTGGATAGCCGTATTCATCGTATTTCTCCCTGGTCCTTATCGCCGCCGCGCGCCGCCGCCGCGGCTCATGCCCCCGCCGCGACTGGCACCGCCGCGGTTGCTCGCAGAATGATCGAAGCCCGAGTTGCGCGAGCCGCTGTAGGCGCTGCTGCCGCTGCGGGACGAGGCGCCACTGTTACGGGCCGCAGCACCCGCATCGCGAGTTGAAGCCCCACTGTTGCGGGATGCAGCACCTGCGTCGCGGGACGAAGCGCCGAGCGTCGCGCGACGTGGCCCCGAGGTCGCGGCTTCCGGCCGCCCCGGTCGACGCGCCAGGCCCACGCTGACCCGCGGACGTATTGCCTCCCCCTCCGCGATCGTAGCCGCGCGCCTGGTCGCGCGAGACACGGTTCGACCCGGCACTCGCTCCGTACTGCTGCGCCGTCTTGTTGTCGCGATAGTTGACGCCGCCGCGGTGCGAGGCATCGTGCTGCCACGACTGCCTGCCTCCGGCATTGTTTCCGACATTGTTCCTGCCGCCGTCGATGTTCGTATTGCGGTTGAAGTTGTTCTGCCGGTTGATGTCGATGTCGACATCGCTGCCGCCCCAACCCCAGTTGCAGCCACCCCAGATCGCCGCGCCCCAGACCATACCCACGGTGAATGCCATCGCGCCGTAGCCGTAAGGCGGCGCGACGTACATCGGCGGGTAGTAGTAGTACGGATAAGACCAGGATCCGTAAACGACCGTCGGCGAGTAAGTCGGAACGTAGATGACTTCAGGATTGGCGGGCTCGATCACGATGATCTTGTCCGGCTGCTGCGTGACGACCTGCTGCTCCGTCGTCTTCAAACTGCCGGCATCATAGGCCTTGCCACGCATGCGCTGGACTGTGTCGAGCAACTCCGTTTTCTGCGCGAGGAAAGCGTCACCGAGGTCCTGGGTCCAGTCGAGGTTCTCATCCATCTGCTTGATCACGTCCGGAAACCCGCACAGGGACTTGACGCTCGCGTCCCAGTCTTCCTTCTTGAGCGCCTCCTCGAGCGCCTTGTCCTTGAGCCCGGGGTTCGCTTTCAACCAGCGTGCGGCCTCGACGATCTCGAGCGGATAGGTCGAAGCCATCAGCATCTGCGACACCAGCGGGTCCGGATAGAGCGCCATCGGCGCCACGATCTGCTCCAGTTGCTCCTTGGTGAAAGAAGCTGCCGCCGCAGGCGCCTGGGCAGCCGGCGTCTGGGCTGCGGGCGTCTGTGCTGCGACCTGGGCGAACACCCATGCGAGTGACACGAGTCCGAAGATCCAGCGCTTAGCGACTGCCTTCATGGAAACCCCCGATGCGCCGCAGACGGAGCATGTCTGGTTACAGCTGCAAGTCTAATGGTAATCCGGAAACGGGTGGTGCCGGCGGAGGGAGTCGAACCCCCGACCTGAGGTTTACAAAACCACTGCTCTACCAACTGAGCTACGCCGGCAGCGGCCGGCATTTTAGCCTTTCGGCGCGCCCGCTTGCCGTTCCGCTCGCCAGATGGACGAAGAGCCCGACGATCGCCATCGCCCAGACGATCACCGCGCTCGACGGCAGGTCGGTCACGACCGAAAGCGCGAGCCCGACGACATAGCTAGCGACACCGAGCAGGTATCCAGCCAGGAGCTGACGATTCGCCGCCATGCGATAAGTCGCGACCGCGGGCACGATCAGGCTCGTGAAGACAAGATACACGCCGACCATCTGAACCGACGCGGTCACCATGACGGCGAACAGCAGGTAGAAGCCGATCCGGCCGATCCGTTCGCGCCACAGGTACCAGGCCACCGCGAAAACCGCTGTCAGGATCGCAGTTCGAATCGAGTTGCGGCTTGCGAGACCCAGAGAATCTGGCCCGAGAGCAGGTCCTTCAGGTTCTCGCCGCCGTGCGGGTCGTTCGCGAGCAGGAGGATCTGGGCCGCTGAGGCGAGCACGAACAGGATTCCGATCAGCGCCTCCTGCGCCTCAGGCCGTTTACGCTCGGTCCAGGTCAGGAGCAGCGCGCCCGCGAGGGCGGCGGCGCCCGCCGCCGCCTGTGCGGTCCAGCCCTCGACCGGCAACCCGAAGCCGCTCGCAGCGATCACGCCGAGTCCCGCGACCTGCGCGATCGCGAGATCGATGAAGACGATGCCGCGCGCGAACACCTGTTGTCCGAGCGGCACGTGCGAGATTACGACGAGGACCCCGGCGAGCAGCGCCGGCCAGAGGATGCTGACGTCGGTGGAAAACAGGTTCACTTTGCGGCCCCCAGCAGTTTGTCGAGCGTGTCGTCGAAGAGCCCGAATAAGTCCTTTGCGACCGGACTGCCGCCGACCGAGTACGGCAGCACGACCGTCGGCGCGTGAACCCGCTCGGACAGCCACTTCGCAGCCTTCGGGTCGTTGTATGCATTGATGAGAATCATCTTCGGCGGCGAGGCCGAGAGCCTCGTGACGAGCTGGCCGAGGTAGCCCGCGGAGGGCGGCACTCCGGGCTTCGGCTCGATCGCCGCGAGCTCCTTGAGGCCGAGCCAGCGGCAGAGATAGGCCTGGTCGCGATGCATGATCACGACCGGCACGTCTTTGAGCGGCTCAGCCTTCGCCCGCCAGCGCGCGATCGCCTCAGTCCAGCGCCGGTCGAAGTCGGCGCCGCGCCCAGCGTAATATTCCGCGCCCGCCGGATCGACGGCTGCCAGCTTCGCCGTGAGCGCCTTCGCGACCGCAGCGATATTCCGGGGATCGAGCTGGATGTGCGGATTGCCGAACGGATGGATGTCGCCCATCGCGCGGTCAAGCTTCGTCGGCACTTCGACGAGCGTGACCGCGGAGGTCGCCTCGAAGTACCCGGGCGCGCCGCGCTGGATCTTCGGATTGCCCGATTCCTGCAGCAGGATCGGCAGCCAACCGACCTCGAGCTCGGCGCCGTTCGCAACGAGGAGGTCCGCTGTGCGCGCGCGCGCGACGAGGCTCGGCTTGGCCTCGACGCGATGCACGTCCTGCATCGCCGTCGTCGCGGTGTACACGTCGACGCGCTCGCCGCCGAGCTCCTTCGTAAGCGCGCCCCAGTCGGCCGTGGTCGCGAGCACGCGCACCGCCGCCTGCGAGGGCAGCGCCAGGGTAACAAGCAGCACTGTCAGGGCGCCATGGATGATCTTCTTCATGATTGCGGCTCCTAGTACTTGTGCGCGCCGTGCGCGCCGATGCCGTAGAGGTACTGCAGGAAGAGCTGCTGGTCCGTATCGCCGCCGTCGCGGGCGTCGTCCCAGGCGTACTGCACGCGCAGGCGCGAGAACTCGCTCGGGTTCCAGTCGAGCATCAGCGACGTGCGGGTCGGATCGCCCGACAGCAGCCCCGGGAAGTCCGCGGCCGACAGCGCTCCGGACGTGACCAGCGCGATCTGCGGGTTGCCGGAATCGAGCGCGTCGTAGCGCAGGCCCGCGCGCCAGCGAGGCCGGAACTGGTAAACCCCCTGCAGGTACCAGCCCGACTGCGTGCTGCGGTACGAATCCGACAGCGCCGCGTTCTCGAGGTCGAACGCGAGGTCGCCGGTCTCCCTGCGGTGCATGTACTCGCCCTGCAGCTTCAGGTAGCGCAGCGCCGAATTGCCGCCGGGCGCCCACTTGAGCACCGCGTCCGCGACCCAGGTCTCCGACTGGCCAGTGAACGCATTCAGGACCGGCAGCCCCGCGGCATCGCTGTCCTCGTACTCGCGGCCTTCGGCGTCGAGGTCGATCCACGCGCCTCCGGCGCGCCAGCTCGCGTTGTCGCCGATGTCGCCCCCGGCATGCGCGAAAAGCGTCGTGCCGTTCAGGCCGTTTCCGCCTTCACGCGTGCCGGGAAAGGCGTCGCCGTTCCCGGTCTCGGCGCCGAGCTCGACAAGGAGGTTGGTCGGCGCGATCCATTTCACTTGTACGCCGTCCTGCGCGCGCTGGTTGCCGAAGAAGGCCTGGTAGACGAGCGGCTGGTCCGCAAAGTCCCAGGCGTGCGCGTGCACCTCGTTGAGGTAACCGAAGCCGGAGAAGAACCGCCCGCCCTTGACGGTGAATCCCGCGGGCAGGGCCGTCGTGCGGAAGAAAGCCTCCTCGACCTCGATCTCGTCCTCGCCCGTGATCGCCGCGGTGAGCTGGGCCGCAAAGTACGGGTCGACGTTGGCGGCGAGCGTGAGCTCGGACTCGCCGAGGCCGAAGCTGCGCTCGCCCGGCCCGACCTCGCCGCCGGTCGGCATGAAACCGGCCATGGCCCAATCCTCGGAATCTCGCGAGGTATCGGCGTAGTGACCGCCGAGCACGATTGAAATCGCGGGATTGAAGGCCGAAGCACTACTGCCCGCAGAAGGTACAGTCGTGGTCTCCGCCGGGGTGGGCGCGACCGCGAGTGACGCGGCTTCCAGTTGTGTAATCCGCGATTCGAGCGCGGCAACCCGCGCGTCGTAATCCGATTTCAGGCTTTGAAGTTCAGCGCGCAGCGCCGCGGCATCGTCGTCCGCCTGTGCACTCGGGGCGAGCACGGCGCAGGCGACGGCCGTGAGCGCCGCAATGGGCTTGTAAACAGACATGATGTAGTCCTCGTCAGAAGCAAATGAATGCCGGTTGCATCGGGCAACCGGAAGAATTCAATTTCAGACGAGTGCGGGCGGAGCGCGAGAACGGAACGCCCGGAAGGGCGTATGGTGAAAAACCGGTGCGGAAAATTCAGGGACGATCGCCGCCCAGGCGATCGACATCATGGGCAGCGGCGACGGTGATGCGCCGACAGCGTGCTGTAATTGCGATGAAGCGAGGCAGGTCCCGCAACTACGGGCCGCGCCCAGCATGTCTGCGGGATCCGCGAGCGGATGTGAATAGAGATGGACCTCGGCGCCGAACTGCGCGACGAGTAGCGCCAGGGCCATCAATCGGCCGATCATTCCGCATCCTCTTCGCAGGGCTTGACCTCGAGGCGCAGAATGCGGCCGACTTCGCCTTGCAACCGCGCGGCATCCGGCAATTCCGCCGGCGGCACGACGTCCACGTCGATCCAGTAGACGGTCCCGTTCCGCTCGCGATCGACGATGCGCGGCGCGAGGCCGATCGCTTTCACGTCGTCGAACCGGCGGAGCGCGCGCTGGCGCTCGCTGAAGAGTCCGAGCGATATCGTGACGTTCCTGCCGTCGCCGGGCATCGCATAGGCATCTGCAACGCCCGCACGGCTCAGGCGCTCGATGATGCCGTTGGCGGCCGTCCGGTCGGGCACGCCTTCGAGCGTCACCCAGTAGCCGCGCCACACGATTCCGTCCGTCGCACGCTGGCGTGGCTGGAGCTTGTTCTCCCGAAGCAGCGTCGAAGCTCGCGCGGTATCGGTCAGGTCGGTGAATGGACCGAGACTCAGGCAGTTGCTCGCGGAGCGTACCGTGGCGCGAGCTGAAGGCGCGCCCGGCCCCGCCTCACGCGCGAGCTTGAGCGTCGAACCCTGCGCCGCAGCCGCGGTCGCGACCGGCTCGTCGGGCACGGAGATCCAGTGCGTCCAACCGTACCAGGCGATGTTCGCGAAAAGCAGCAGGGCAATGGCGAGTCGCACAGCCAGAATTTATCACCGAATTGGCCTGACGCTCACTTCGCCCGACATGATTCGGCGACTCGCCCCGTCGATTTCCAGCAGGAGGGCTCCGTCGGCGTCCACACCGCGCGCGAGGCCGTCGAGAAACTGCCCGCCGTGGTGTACGCGCACGGGACGGCCCGCGAGCGCGTCGGCGCCCTGCCATTCATCCGCGAAGGCGGTCATTCCGCGGGCGCCGAACTCGAGCAGTGCCTGCGTCAGCTCGGCGATCAGGACGGCAGCCGCGTCATTGCGCAAGGGCGCGTTTCCGAGCGAGGCGAGATCGACTGCGTCGACGCCATTGGCTCGCAGTCGCTCGCGCGCCGCGCGCGGAAGCCTGACATTGATACCGATTCCAACGACGAAATACGCCGGCCCCGCCGCTTCGCCGCGCAGGTCGATCAGGATGCCGCCGAGCTTTCCGCTTGCGTGAACGATGTCGTTCGGCCACTTGAGCGACAGCATCGCGAATCCCAGGCGACGCAGCGCCCGCAAGGCCGCGACACCCGCGGCGAGGGACAGCGCGCCAAGCGTGGCCGGCGCGTCGCGATAGCTCCAGTTGACCGACATGCACAGTCCCGCTGCGAAGGGAGCAACCCAGCTTCGCCCCCGACGACCGCGGCCGGCACTCTGGAACTCCGCGAGGCAGGCGTCGAAGCGGCCGGGCGGCAACTCCTCCGCTGCGAGCAGCCGGTCGCTGGTCGAGTCGAGCGCCTCGTGCACTTCGAGGTTCCGCAGCCTCCCAAGCGCCGCTTGCGGCAGTTTCGCGCGGATTGCGGCTGCATCGAGCAGGTCGAAATGCGATTCGAGCTGATAGCCGCTTCCCGGCTTCGCCTCGAGCGCAATGCCCCACTCTTCCAGCTGCCGCACTCGTTTCCAGATCGCCGCGCGCGATACCTCGAGCGCAGCGGCGAGCTCCTCGCCGGAGTGCAGCGCGCCGTCCGCGAGCAGACGAAGCAACTCCATTCGCCCGCTCATCGCGAGGACTTGCGCGGCCCGAACAGCCAGAGCCGTTGCTCGCGCGGTTCGGTGCCCGCGCGTATGCGCACGAAGTTGCCGCGATGGGCGAAGGCGACGAGCAGCGCCATCGCAAGCGCAAAGGTAAGCAGTGCTTCAGAATCCTGATGCAGCAGCAGGATCGCGAACGGAACCGCGACCGCAGCGGCCGTCGTCGCGAGGCCCACGAACCCGAAAAGCATGACGGCCACGAACCAGGTTGCGATCGCGATCGCGAGGAGGACCGGCGCAAGCGCAAGCAGCGTGCCCGCGAGCGTCGCGCCGCCCTTGCCGCCGCGGAATCCGAAGAATATCGGCCAGACGTGACCCGCAATCGCGCCAGCGGCGCAGCAGGATGCCAGCCAGTCGCGCGCGATCGCCGGGTCCGCCGGAACGCCCGGAAGCGCGAGATGCGGCAGCCAGCCGGCAGCGAGCCAGCCCTTGCCGACGTCAATGACGACCGTTGCTGCGGCAAACCCGATGCCCTGGGTGCGCAGTGCATTCGTGCCGCCGGGATTGCGGCTGCCGAGCTCGCGTATGTCGACACCGCGGAATCGCCCGACGATGAGCGCACCCATGAGCGATCCGAACAGGTAGCCAATCAGTGTCTTGAGGCCGAGTTCCAGCAAGTGCTGCGGTTCCCCGGTCTTGCGGGAGTCGATCTTATCACCGGACGCTGCCGGTCGAGCGCGGCAGGAAGACCTCCGCAATCATGCAGCGCACGCTCCCGCCGCCGAGTCGCTCGATGGTCGGTATCGGCGCGGTGACGATGGTCCCGAAGCGCTCGAGTCTCCGGCGCGTTTCCGGATCGAGCGCCCGCCAGGCCGCGTCGGAAGCCGCGACCAGCGCATCGCCGTCGGAATTGCGAAGCGCGAGCATGTTGCCTGCGAAGCCATTCATTGCGGAGATGCCGATCTCGATGGGCTCGTGGCCCGAGTTTTCGAGCTCACGCAGCACCACGCCGCGCTGGCCGGGATCCTCGATCGCATCGGCGCAGACGACGGCGAAGCGCTCGCCGATCGCCATCAGTACGTTGGTATGGTATGCGGGCAGGCCGTCGGGCCCGAGCGCATCGAACATGGTGATGCGATAGCCGAGCTCCGCGGCAAATCCGCCGAGCGCTGCAGGCGTCGTTCGCGGCGAACGACAGGCGTAGGCGATGCGATGGCAGCGATCGAGGACGAGACTGCCCGTACCCTCGAGAAACTCGCCGCTTGCCTCGAAGGGGCTCAGGTCGACGGTACGGGCAACGAGAAACCCCGCGCGCCGCAATTGCTCGATCGGTTCGGCGCGGCGTTCCGCGCGGCGCGACGGCGCCATCATCGGATAGAGCACCACGGTGCCGTCGGCATGGAAGCTGACCCAGTTGTTCGGGAAACACGCGTCGGGCTTCGCGGGCTCCGGCGAGTCCTCAGCCACCTGCACTTCGACACCGGCGGTCCGCAGGCGATCGACGAGACCGTCGAACTCGCGCAGTGCCGCCGCCGCGTCGCCCGCCGTGGCGCCGGATTGCTGGAAACGGTTCGACTCGGCGGTTTCCGGGTTCGCGCCGAAATGCGCGGGGCGGATCATCAGCACCGCGTCGACGCATTGCGACTCGGACATCAGAACTCGATGCGAAAACCGAGCTGGACCCGCCAGACCGAAGGAAGCGTCGAGATTGTCTTGAATGGCACCACCGGTCCCGTCTGGCCCGCGCGCGGCCGATAGACGTAGCAAGTGGCCGCGCCGTTCGGGCAACCCGTCGTCTCGATGCGATTCACGTCGACGACCGGCGCGACATACGGAAAATTGACCTGGCGCAGCTGGCCCCAGTCGCTGTTCAGCATGTTGGCGAAGTTCTCGATGTCGAAGGTCACGATGCCGCGCGTCTTGCGGAATATCGGCAGCTCCTGCGCGAATCGCAGGTCGAGCACGGATAGCCAGGGGCTGCGGTGCGAATTGCGCGGCATGATGCGGCCGCGGTAGCGCTCGAGATCCTGCTGCTCGATATAAGCCTCCATGTCCGACGCGAACTGCGCAGAGCGCGCAGGGTTCACGACGCTGGTTGACGCGCAGCCTGCCACCGCGTTCCCGACGTCGTCCTCCGTGCACAAGGCTTCGAAGATCACGTCGCCATCCGGCACGTAGAAGAGCTGCCGCTGGCGGGAAGCCTGCCGCGGGTCGCCCCAGACTGCCTGCGGCGTGCCTCCGCCAAAGGTGTAGCTGTATGGACGGCCGGAACGCCGCTCGGCGATGAGCGCCATGCTCGTCTCGTAATCTCCGAAGAAGGCCCTGCGCCAGGAAAACGTTCCCTTGAACAGGTGCTCGATCTCGTAGTTCGACGTCTCGAGTCCCGGGTCGTTGGGGTCAGAGACGGCGACGTTGTCCCAGTTCGAGGAAGCGGTCGAGCTCGTGCCCGGGTTGACGTCCTTGACGTCCTGGTAGCCGTAGCCGAAGTAGGCGTCGAAGCGGCCCGCGCCCGTGCGCCAGGTCTTCGCGAAGTCGACCGAAACTATCGTGCTCTCGCCCTCGTCCGTGTTCGTCAGCAGGAAGTCCTGGTTGTTGCCCCGACCATCGTCCCGCTGGGTGTAGATCGGCCGGCCGTCAGGCGCCGTACCAGTCTGCTCGAGCCGGATATCCTGCCAGAGCACCTCGTCGTTAACGCGCGAGTAGATGAGGTCCGCCGTCATCTCGATGTCCCAAGGCAGCGTGTGCGTGATTCCGAGGTTCCAACGGTACTGCGAAGGGATCTCGAAATTCGGATCAATGGCGTTCACTGGCCCGTCATTTCGCTGTGTTGCCGCGTAGTCGAGAACGGGCTGTGGAATGTCAAACCCGTTGCCGCCGATCAGCGAGGGATCAAGCTCGGGAAGGTCGTCGTCGGGGACATCGACCCGCACGACGGTCACGCCGTCGTTCGAGAAGCTGTTCGAGATCCAGACATTCGGCGTACCGCCGCCAAACAGGCCCCAACCGCCATAGATAGTCGTCTGCGGCGTCCACTGCCAGTTGAAGCCGATGCGCGGCATGATCAGGTCGCGCCCGTCGAGCGTCTCCTGGTTGTTGAATCCGTAACGACTCGTGAAATTGGTGTTGAGAAGCGGCTCGTCATCGCCCGAGAAAACATCCATGCGCACGCCGGCCTGGAACTTGAGGTCGGGTGTCGCCTGCCACTCGTCCTGCACGTAGATGCTGTCGACGTCGTAGCCGAAGGTCGCAGCACCGTCGGCCGCGTTGTTCGAGAAGGCATTGCCGTAGCTCAGGCTCGCGGCCACCTGGTTCTCGAAGTCGTCGATGCTCGCGAAATTCCACTGGCCCTGGCTCCGCGGCACGAAGATGTTGAAGATGTCGAGCATCTCGCGCTCATAGCCGACCATGATCGTATGGTCGCCCAGGAAGAAGCTGCCCTTGAGCTTGATCGAATCGATGTCGTTCGTCAGCTCATTGGCGTGACGGAATTCATCCGACCCGATGAACATCTGGCCGCCGGTGGGCGTGCGGATGATCATCTCGCCGAAATCCGTGCCGAAGAGCGACACTTGCGCCGTGTCGACTTCCTTGCGTGCCAGCTTGAGCTCGGTCGAGAAATACTCGTTCCAGTCCGAGAAGAGCTGGAGGGAAGCCGTCTCCATCAGGATCGCTCGGTCGTACCAGTTCGAGGGCGCCCCGAGACGGTTGGTCGCCGGGTTGTTGTTCGTGGTGTTGACGATCAGCTCGTTGCCTTCCGTCCGCTGGTAGGCAAGCGATGCGCGGTGATACTCGTTGATGTTCCAGTCGAGTTTCGCGAGGATCTTTTCGTCTTCCTCGGGTGCCGACACCAGCGTTTCGCCGATGTCGAAGTTGTAGACGTCGAGTCCGATCTGCCGGATCTGGTCGTACTCGGCCTGGGTGACGCCGGGGACCTGGACCGGGAATCCGGATCCGGACGGCCCGATGTCCTGGGGCGCCTCGCGCTCAAGTTTTTCGTAGGACAGGAAAAAGAACAGCCGGTCCTTGATGATCGGGCCGCCGAACGTCCCGCCATAGATCTCCTCGTCGAACACGAGGTCGACTTCGGTGTCCTTGGTCTCGTCACCGAGAAAACTGTCGTCTCCCGTGTAGTAAAAGGCGGATCCCTTGAACTCGTTGGTGCCCGACTTGGTCACCATGTTGATCGTCGAGCCGCGGAAGAATGAGTACTCAACCGAGAATGGCGCGGTCAGCACCGAAACCGCCTCGATCGCGTCCACTGACAGCGGGCTGCGTTGCGTCGGGTAGCCATTGTTGTTGAGCCCGAAGTCGTCGCTCTGGCGCACGCCGTCGACCGTGATGGTGTTGTAACGGTTGTTGACGCCTGCGACTTCAAGCGCGTCGGAATTGGTCGGGTCGACCCAGGCCTTGGGGTCGACGCGCACGACGTCCTTGATGTCACGGCTGATGGACGGAAGCTCCCTGACCTCCTGCGCGCCGTAGCGGCTTCCCGCACCGATCGTTACGTCGCGTTCGGAGGAGGCCAAGACCTCTACGCCTGCGAGCTGCGCAATCGGCTGCGCAACGAGCGTGACCGAAGTGCGCTCCGCGAGCTGCGTGTACAGGTCCTCGACCGCGGCCTCCTGCAGGCCCTCCCCCTGCGCCGTCACCCGGTACGGGCCGCCAACCCGAAGGCCCGTGGCCGAGAACTGGCCACCCGGACCGGTCGTCGTCGATTCCGTCGTTCCGGTTGGCACGTGCACGATCGTGACCCTGGCGCCCGCGATCGGCTGACCGTCCTCGCCGACGACGTATCCGGAGAGCTGGCTCGTGGTTTCCTGGGCGAACGCGAGCGGCGCAGCCAATATCGCGGCAATGCCCGCGCCCAGGGCGGCGGCGGGTACGGAGAGCATCGAGGAAACCGCGGCAGCGAGACGGACCGAGCGGCGACGATGTGACATGGAGGTGGATCCCCAGAATTGCATCGGCAACACGATACGGCCGGAATGTTACAACCTGTTGGCCTCAGCCCGAAAGCGCGATTGCCGCCTTTTCCGCAATCATGATCGTCGGTGCGTTGGTGTTGCCGCCGATAGGCGTCGGCATGACGGATGCATCGACGACCGAAAGTCCTTCGATACCATGGAGCCGCAGCCATGGATCGACGACGGCCATCGCATCAAAGCCCATGCGACAAGTGCCGACGGGATGATAAATGGTGTCGGCGCGCCGGCGGATTCGCTCAATGAGCGCCTCGTCATCGTTGCCGCCGTCCGCAAAAAGCTCCGCGCCCCGATGCGGCGCGAGGGCTGCGTTTTCCATGATTTCGCGCGCACGCCTGATGCCCGCCATCAGGGTCGCAAGGTCCTCGTGCGCCGCAAGGAAATTCGGGTTGATGCGCGGCGGGTCGTGCGGGTCAGCCGAACGCAGACCGACACTTCCCCGGCTCCTTGGCCGAAGCACCGCGACGTGGCAGGAAATGCCATAGGCGAAATGCAGCTTGCGGGCATGGTCGTCCACCAGGCCGTTGACGAAATGCAGCTGCACGTCAGGCCTTTCAATTCCGTCGCGGGTGCAAATGAACGCGCCCGCCTCGGCGAAATTCGTGGTCAGGAGACCCGTGCCGCGCCATCGCCACTGGAAGTATCCCGGAATCGCGCGCAGCGCCGTGCTCGGCGTGACGCCCATCAGGCGTCGGTCCGAAGATCGGTACACGAGCGCCAGATCCACGTGGTCTACGAGGTTTGCGCCGACGCCCGGCAATTCATGCATCAAGGCAATGCCGTGACGCTCAATCTCTTCGCGCGGACCGATCCCGGACAGGAGCAGCAGTTGAGGCGAGCCGAATACTCCGGCCGAAACGATCAGTTCGCGGCTGGCGCCGATGCGCGCGCTCCCGCCGCGGCCATCGACGTCGACGCCGACTGCGCGCTGTCCGTCGACAGCGATGTGCGTTGCATGCCGCCCCGTGAGCACCGTCAGATTCGGACGACCGAGCGCGGGATGCAGGAAGGCGACGGCGGCGCTGCAGCGGCGTCCCCGCCGCTGCGTCACCTGATAGAGTCCCGCGCCTTCCTGCCTTTCGCCATTGAAGTCGCGATTCGGCGGCAGGCCCGCGCGAATTGCGGATTCGACGAAGGCGCGTGACGCCGCAACCGGACTCGCCAGATCCGAAACGGAAAGCTCCCCGCCGATGCCGTGGAATCGATCCTCGCCGCGCTGCTGGTCTTCCGACTTGCGAAACAACGGCAGCACATCGTCATAGGACCATCCTGCATTGCCGAGTGCTGCCCAGTCGTCGTAGTCGCTTCGATGGCCACGCATGTAGATCATCGCGTTCATCGAACTCGAGCCGCCGAGCGTGCGCCCGCGCGGCTGGTAACCACGACGCCCGCCGAGGCCAGCCTGCGGCTCCGTGTGATAGGCCCAGTTCATGTGCCGCGTCGGCAGCATGCCGAGCAGTCCCGCGGGGATGTGAATCAGCGGCGAACGGTCGCGCGGTCCGGCCTCGATCAGGCAGACGCTGCGCGCCGGATCTGCGCTCAGGCGGTTGGCCAGCACGCAGCCCGCGGAACCCGCGCCGACGATTACGGTATCGAACTGCATGCGGGACACTTTGCCGGGGGCAGCGCCGAATGCAACCCCGCGGCCGGGCTTTTTCGCAGTGTGGGCGGCTTTAGGTTGAACCGACTAGAGTGGCGGTCGATGACAGCGCTTTCAGCCGAGCTTCGACCGCATCCCACGAGTCCCTGCGACGCCATCCGGCGCTTCGGCGTCGCGATCGAGCCGTCGGCACATGTACCGGGCTTGCGAATCAGGTACCGGATCGAAGGTGCAACCGCCCGCCTGCGGCTGCCATTGCCAGGATCCGCGCGCCGCAACGACGGTCTCTGGCAACATACCTGCTTCGAGGCATTCCTCCAGGCCGATGCGAACGACAGCTATTACGAATTCAACTTCGCGCCGTCCGGGGAATGGGCTGCGTATCGCTTCCGCGGCAGGCGCATCGATTCGACGTCTCCCGACATGCCTGCGCCCCCGTTCGTATTCCAACGCTCCGCGAGTGGCTGCGAGTTGATCGCCGACATTCCGATTCAGGCGATGCCCGAGCTCGCCACGGCGTCCAGCATCCGCGCGGGCCTGTCGGCAGTCGTTGAATCGGAGGACGGAAGCCTGTCCTGGTGGGCGCTTGCGCACGCGGGCGACAAGCCGGACTTCCACGATCCGTCGACATTCGTGCTTCGCGTGACGCCGCCATGAAATTCGGGATCGACCGCCTGCTACTCGATCGCGCAGTGCGCAAGCCGCTCGACGGCCGTCGCGTCGCTCTGCTCGCGCATCCGGCCTCAGTCACCGCCGACCTCACGCACTCAATCGACGCCCTTGCGTCCCACGAGGACTTCCGCCTGACCGCCGCCTTCGGGCCGCAACACGGCTTGCGCGGCGACAAGCAGGACAACATGGTCGAAACCGAAGATATGACGGACCCGACCTACGGCATTCCGCTCTTCAGCCTCTATGGCAAGGTGCGCCGCCCGACGCCGGCGATGATGGAAACCTTCGACGTGTTGCTCGTCGATCTCCAGGACCTCGGCTGCCGCATCTATACGTTTGTCACGACGTTGCGGTATGTGCTCGAGGAAGCCGCGAGCCGTGGCAAGGCCGTGTGGGTGCTCGACCGCCCCAACCCGATCGGACGACCGGTCGAGGGCCTGCTATTGAAGGACGGCTGGGAAAGTTTCGTCGGCGCAGGGCCCATGCCGATGCGGCATGGCCGCACACTCGGCGAGCTAGGCGAGTGGTTCGTTCGCCACCTGAAGCTCGACCTCGAGTACGTCAATGTCGCGATGGACGGCTGGCGTCCAGCCCAATCGCCGGGTTATGGCTGGCCGCAGGGCGATCGCGCCTGGATCAACCCGAGCCCGAACGCGCCGAGCGTCGCGATGGCGCGTTGCTATCCCGGCACGGTGATGGTCGAGGGCACGACGCTCTCCGAAGGCCGTGGCACGACGCGCCCGCTGGAACTCTTCGGCGCGCCCGACATCGATGCGGACAAGTTGCTCGCGAACATGCAAGCGCTCGCGCCGGACTGGCTGACCGGCTGTCGCCTGCGCCCCTGCTGGTTCGAACCGACGTTTCACAAGCATGCGGGCAAGCTCTGCGGCGGAATCCAGATCCATGTCGACGATCCCGGCTACAACCATTCGAAATTCCGGCCGTGGCGCCTGATGGCGCTCGCCTTCAAGGCAATCCGCGCGATCCGCCCCGACTATCCGCTGTGGCGCGAATTCCCGTACGAATACGAGACGACGCGCCTCGCGATCGACCTGATCAACGGCGGGCCACTGCTCCGCGAGTGGGTCGATGACCCGGCATCCACGCCCGCGGACCTCGACGAGCTCGCGCGGCGCGACGAAAACGAATGGCAGTCCAAGGAGTGATTCGATGAAGCGTGCGTTCCTTGCGGTTCTCGTCATCCTCGCGCCGGCAGTTGCCGGCGCCGAGGTGAAGTCGGCGGCGCCGGACGCGATGCTGATCGAGCTGCGCTACACGATCGCCGCGCCAGCCGCGAAAGTCTGGGAGTCGCTAGTGCATCCGGAACGATGGTGGCCGGCGGACCACACCTGGTCCGGCAAGCGCGAGAACCTCAGCCTTTCCGCCGAGGTCGGCGGCTGTTTCTGCGAGCGCTGGGACGGCGGAAGCTCGGAGCACGGCCGCGTGATCATGGCGATTCCCGGCAAGATGCTGCGCATGGACGCCGCGCTTGGTCCGTTGCAGGAAATGGCAGTCTCCGGCGTCATCTCGGTCGCGCTCGACGAGAAAGAGGGCGCGACCCAAGTGATCGTCACACACCGCGTGAGCGGCGATCCTTCGCACAAGCTCGACGCGCTCGCGCCGATCGTCGACCAGGTGAACAACCAGCAGTTCAGCGGGCTCGCAGCCGACGCCTTGAAGCCCTGAGCCGAAGAGGTAGCCCCCGACGTTGCCGTCGGGGGCTTTCTTCCTCGCCTTGCGTGACCTTGCCGGATAGTCCATGGCATGCTCAAGCGTCGCGGATACGCAAGTGGCGAACCGAACGGAACAGCTCCCCCAGGCCGAGCAGGAGAAACGAGAGGAATCCCGCCGCACCGCCGCCTCCACGTGGCCACGTGGTGGCGTCGGAAATGCGTCATTCGCAGCGATCGTTATGGACTGGCTCGCACTGGCACCGAGGATTGCACCACCCGTTGGATTCGACAGCTCCAGACTGAAGCGTCTCGTCGCCTTCCTGCTCCTTGTCGTTCACGATTCTGATCTCGACGACTTGGATCTGCATCCTGCGTCAGCCCAGGTGACTGTCACGGGATCGGCAGCGAAGTCGTGACCGGCCGTGGCGGTGCCTGAAACAGTGTCACGGTGACGGATACCGCCCGTCGGCGTAGTAGTTGCGGTGAACCCAGATATAGGCGACACCGGTTTCCGCATACCGCTCGTAGTCGTCGAGGGCGAACTGCCCGGCAGGCGACCCGTCGGCCATATGCTGACCGTCGCGTTTCGTGTGCCGATCCCCGCTCCGCCTTCAATGTCACTGAGCGAGATCCCGAAATATTCGTGTTCCTCGGCGGAGCTCCGTCATCCTTGATCCCGACACTGATCGTCCGCTCGCCGACGTCGCCGTCGCCCCAGTGCAGCGGTCCCGATTCCTCGTAGTCCTCGCCGCCCGATCGCAGTCCTGCCTGCTGCGCAGTCCGGTATAGCGATACTGACGGCCCGGCAGCTCCGCCGGTGCGCCGCACCTGACGACAACCTGGCCTTCCTCGGCGGGTTCAAATTGGCCTGCTCGATACTGAGCACGCCCGGACTGTCTCCGCCACCGTCCCCGATCAACCGGACGACGAACGGTCTCGGCATACCCCAGTCTTCGCCGCCCGCGGCATGATCTCCGTCGGACCGCGAAAGCAGTTCATGTACAAGGGTGCCGAGCCGTATTCCGACGGCAGATCGATCATCAGTTGCGCCCGCGTTGCCGAACACCGTATCCAGTTCGCCCGTTGCCTGCAGGCGCATGATCGTCGCTCCACGGCCGCCCTGCCGGCAACGAGATCTTTCCGTCGCCCGCGACAGCGATCGCAGTCGCTTCCGACATGGAAGCCGCGACGTCGGGCCTCGCGAATGCAGGATCCAACGCGCCGTTCGCCAGCAAGCGGGTCGCGAAGGCTTGGCCCGCCGTAATGCCGGTCAGCAGCAATCGGCCATCGTCCTGCGCCAGCCATCGAGTGGCAGGCGACGCGTTTCACCGGCCGTCGGAACGGCGCGTAGCCCGGATGCCGAAGGACTCGTCGATCGCCCCGTCGGCATTGACGCCGACGACGCCGCAACCCGATGCGTCAGCCGTCGTGACGCGGTATGCGCCCGAGGCGATACGCGCGATGCGGCTCTCGGCGCTGAATAGTCGTGCGCAAGGCCCGGTGAGAATGCCGCCGGAACCGAACGACGCGTCGAGCGCTCCGGCTGGCATCCAGGCGCAAAACCATGAGAGATTCGTCCCTGGCACCCGCAACGACGATGCCCCCGTCCGGATCCACGAGCACCGAGTTCGCCTGGTTGCGGTATCCGTAGAGCTCGGGGTCCAGCTCGAAGATTCCCGCCGTTTCCGAAGCCCGTGTCGAGCGGGCCCTCGGCATCGAGCCGGAATACGACGAGATTGTTTGGCGCGGATCGGCTTCTTCCAACCCTTCGGCCGACAGCGACGACCTTGCCGTCCGCCTGCCGCGCGATATCGAAGACTTCGACGTCCGAAATAGCCGTGCGCCTGATAGGAGCCGTCGATTCCGCCGTCCTCCATCAGCGCGCCGCGAAATTCGACGCCTCGAACTCGAAGTCGTACCAGCAATAGTACCAGCGGCAAGTACTCTTCTGCATCGCCGCCGCCCAGCAATATGCCTTCATCGTCGAGCGCCTCGAGCGACCGGCCGCGCCTTCCAATTCGGCAATCGGACCGAGACGACCGAGGTCGGCGAATTCCGGGTCGAGGTCGCCAGAGGCACCGAGCGCCACCGGTGCAAGCAGGCCTGTTGCGACTGCTGACGTCGACCCGATGCTCTTTGCGAGCAGCGGAATGAGTTCTGCGAGCGGTTTCCTGTTCATGGCATCCCCCTGTGGAATTCGTTTCTATTCACCTAAGGCGCAGTCCGCGCCCGAACCGTGCAACTGCTTACAAACAATGACTTCGAGGGGATGCTCCGACGCGAACGTGCGCCGGCTCTGTCATTCGCATGACAGAGCGGAAAATAAAAATTGCGTTCCGAGGAATCCGGCGCTAGGTGGTCTTCGCGTTCCGGAACAGGCGCTCGAAGATCATCTGCGCCTGGAGAACGACGTAGATGCGCCAGCTGACGAGCAGAATGTCGAAGATCATCGCGAGGCGTTGCCACAGCCCCGGCAGGAGGCCGCGCTTTTTCTCCTTGATGACCTGGCTGAGACCATGCACGACTGTAAAACCCATCGGTTGCCCGAGCTGCTTGGCAAAGAAGTTGAGCGCGATCTCGATCTGGAAATTCCGCTTGTAGTCCGGCGGTACGTGATCCCACAGCGACTTGAGCAGCGCACGCTCGCCGCCGAGGATCGGCGTGAAGTGCAGCAGCCGGTTGGCCCAGTAGGTCTTCCGGCCGCGAATGCCGACGAACATGCCGTACTCGCCGGACGTGACGGGCGTGACGATCCGCGTGATCATCTCCTCGGTCAGTCCAAGGATGTCGCCGTCGGAGAAGAAGACGATATCGTTGCGTGCCGCAAGAACGCCGAGCGTCATTGCGGAAGCCTTGCCGCCATTCAATGGCATGGCGATGACGGTTGCCCCCGCTTCCTGCGCGCGAATCGCTGTATCGTCACTCGATCCGTCGTCGACGACGATGACTTCGTCGATCAGTGAATGGCCGATCAGGGGCCTGATCACCTCGCGAATGGTCGCACTTTCGTTGTGCGCAGGAATGATCGCCGAGACCATTCTTCTTGTGTTGGAAGGCACGGTCACGCACTGATATGGCCACACACAATAAGTGCCGCAATAGGACGGACACGGACACGCAAAGAAAGACCCACGGACGTTCAGGCAGGTTGGCAGGCCAGCGGCGGCAGTTCATCATCCGCGGACCGCGTGCCCCTGCGACTACTAAAACGACCGCACGTCCTGCTTGTCGCCTTCCTGGTGGCGATACTCGTGGTATTTCCACTGGTCGAGCATTCAGCGGCCTGGCGCAGTGTACTCAGCCTGTTGATGGTCGCGGGGACCGTGCTCGCGCTTCGACGCGTGCAGGCGTCCCGGGCGGGCATATGGCTGATCACCGTGCTGGGCGCCCTCGCTGTCGTAAGCGAAATTCTGCACGAGGCCGGCCTGCCTCCGCCGGCAGGTCTCGTCACTGCGCTCACGCAGACTGCTTTTTATGCCGTGGCGGCACTGCTCATGTGCCTGTACATGCTCGGCGACACTCGCGCAACAATCGACGAGCTGTTCGCCGCCGCCGCCGCCTACATGCTGCTGGCGTTCGCCTGGTCCATGGCGTATTGGTGCATCGAGTTCTTGAGCCCCGGCGCCTTCGCCGCCGCAAACCCAGTGGTGCCCGAACGCCTGACCTGGTTCGAGTTCCTGTACCTCAGCATGGCGACACTTTCGACCACGGGCTTCGGTGACATCGTGCCGGTGTCGAGCGCAGCGCGCTCGGCGGTGATCCTCGAGCAGTTCATCGGCGTGCTGTACGTGGCCCTGGTCATCTCGAGGCTCGCCGGATTCGCGGGTGCCACGCGCGACGAGCGTGCCTGACGCGCAGAGTTCGATGTTGCAGACAAAGACCGCCCGACTTTTCCGTCGCGGGGTTTCATTTTGAGAGTTTAGCAGTGACCTGCTCTGGCCTTGCCTACCGCCAAACTACCAGCCTATCAACCGTAGTCTTCGACGGCCCTTCTGGCGGTAGACTCACCGCGTGGCCGGCGCGCAGGTCAAGCTGGAGCGAGTTTCAAAATCCTACCAGCCTGGCGGCGGCCGGCCCCGCCGGTGCTCGATGCCGTTGATGCCGAAATCGCGCGAGGCGAATTCGTGGTCCTCGTCGGCCGCAGTGGCTCGGGCAAATCGACGCTGCTGAACCTGATCGGCGCGATCGATACACCGACTTCGGGCGAGATCTACATCGACGACTACCGCGCTGTCCGCGCTCGACGAGACGGGCCGCGCCTTGCTGCGCCGTCGCCGGATCGGATTCGTGTTCCAGTTCTTCAACCTGATTCCGACGCTGACCGCCGCCGAGAATCTCCAGCTGCCGCTCGAGCTGAACGGTATCACCGGCGCTGCCCGAGGCCAGCCACGCGTCGCCGACTGGCTCGCCGCGGTCGGACTCGCCGACAGCGGGCAGCGCTTTCCCGAGGAGCTTTCGGGCGGCGAGCAGCAGCGTGTTGCGATCGCCCGCGCATTGGTGCACGAGCCGGGCATCGTGCTGGCCGATGAGCCGACCGGAAATCTCGACCTGGAGACCGCGACCACCGTGATCGCCCTCCTCGATCGTCTGTGCCGGGAGACCGGCACGACGCTCGTCATGGCGACACACAGCCGCGAAGTGATCGGCCTCGCCGACCGCGTGCTTCGCGATTCGCGGCGGCTGCCTGATCGAGGAGCCCGCGTGAGCCGCCTCTACGCACGCTCAGGCCGGCGCTTCCTGCAGCGCCATCCGGGACAGCTCGGGCTGGCGCTCGCCGGCATTGCGCTCGGAGTCGCGGTGGTGGTCGGCGTCGATCTCGCGAATGACAGCGCCCGCCGCGCATTCGAGCTGTCGTCCGCGCTCGTGACCGGCCGCGCGACGCACCAGCTCGTCGGGCGTGGACGGCACGCTGCCCGAGGACGTCTACGCGCGGCTTCGGCGCGAGACCCGGATCCATCGCGCGGCGCCCGTGATCGAGGCGAGCCGTGCGGATGCCGCGCCTTCCGGATCGCTCGTTCACGCTGCTGGGCGTCGATCCGTTCTCCGAGTCGCCGGTGCGCGATGAAGTGACGCACCGCGCCGGCCGGATCGATCTCGCTCGATTCCTGACGGTGCCGGGTACGGTCGCGTTGCCGGAGCCGCTCGCGGAGACCCTCGGCGCAGAGCATCGGATCGCGGCTCACGCTCGTCGTCGCCGGTCGCGAACAGATCGGTCGAAGTCGCGGGCATCGTCGAAGTGGATGCCGCGCGCCGCGAAGTCGCGGGCAATTTCCTGTTCGCGGACATCGCGACCGCGCAGGAATTGACCGGCCTCGACGGGGCGTATCACCCGCATCGACCTCGTTCTGACTGCGGCCGAGGCCGCGGCCCTCGAATCGCTCCGGATTGCCCGGAACGCTGCTGCTCGACGCCGAGTCGCAGGGCACGGCCATCGTGGAGATGACCCGCGCCTTCCGGACCAACCTGACGGCACTCAGCCTGCTCGCCCTGGTCGTCGGCGACGTTCCTGATCTACGCCACGCTGTCGCTTCCTCGCAGTGCGGCGACGACCCGTCGCCGGCATGGCCCTGGCGCTCGGCCTCACGCCGAGGCAACTGTTCGGGACGATGCTGGCGGAGGCCATGACGCTCGGCGCCGTGGGTACGGCACTCGGGCTGGTTCTCGGCCATCTGCTGGGCGCCGGGCTGACGGGCCTCGTGCTGCGGACGATCGAGGACCTGTATTTCGCGGGCGCGACGGCCGTGCGGCCTGAAGCGTGGATCTATGTGAAGGGCGCAGCGCTCGGTCTCGCCGCGACCGCGCTCGCCGCCATCGCGCCGGCACTCGCTGAATTGCGCACGTCGCCGCGCGCTTTACAGAGCCGGGCGCTACTCGAGGAGCGCACGCGCCGGCGCCTGCCGCTTGCTGGCCGGCGCCGGCGCAGTCGTCGCGATCGCGGGCACCGCCCTGCTGGCGCTCGATACGCGAAGCCTGACAATCGGCTTCGTCGCGCTCTTCTTGCTTCGTTGCCGCCGCCGCGCTGGTGATTCCCGGCCTGACGGCGTGGCTGCTGCACATCCTGCAGGCGCCCGCCCGCTGGACCGGCGCGCTGCCGGTCCGGCTGGCCGTGCGGGGCGCCCGCGCGTCGCTGAGCCGGACGGGTGTCGCGGTCACGGCTCTTTCGATCGCGATCGCGACCGTGATCGGCATCGGCGTCATGATCGAGAGCTTTCGCGGCAGTGTCTCGCACTGGCTGGACGCCACGCTGCAGTCGGATTTCTACCTGCGGCTCGCGCCGGGCGTCGCGCCGCAGGCTGCATCGCCGCTGGATCCTGAGGCCATCGCGACGTTGCGCGCGATGCCGGGGGTCGAGGGCCTGAGTCTTTCGCGCACGCTGCGGATTCCGACGCCGTCGGGCGGGCTGCAGCTGCGCGCCGTCGAGCCCGGCCCGGAAGGCTGGGGCCTCGAGATCGTCGAGGGCGATCCCGACGCGGCGCTGGCCGCGTTCCGGAGCGGGCAGGCCGTCGTCGTATCGGAGTCGCTCGCGCGGCGCCGCGGCATCGCGGTCGGCGATGAGCTGGTGTTGCCCGCCGCCGATGGCCCGCTCGCATTCGTCGTCGCCGGCGTGTTCCGTGACTACAGCAGCGACCGCGGCGCGGTCGTGATGCGGCTCGAGGCCTTCCGTCGTCACTGGCATCGGTTCGTGCTGCCCGCCGCGTCCCGGTCCGATCGGCTTCGAAGTCGCCGGCGTTTTCCGCGACTACAGCAGCGACCGGGGCGCGGTCGTGATGCGGCTGGGGCATTCCGCCGTCACTGGCAGGACGATCGCCTCACCGGTGTCGGCTTATCTCGCGCGAGGCGCCGACGCGGGCCGTGCGGCGCGAGCTCGAGCGATTTGCGGCGGCGAGCGGGCAGCTCCAGCTCGCCGCCCGCGCCGAACTGCGCGCGGTGTCGATGCGGATCTTCGAGCGCACGTTCACGATCACGGAGGTGCTGCGCTGGCTCGCGGGGCTCGTGGCGTTCCTCGGCATCCTGAGCGCGCTGCTCGCGCTCGAGCTCGAGCGGACCCGCGAGACCGGCGTGCTGCGGGCGATCGGCTTTGCGCCGCGCGACGTCCGGCGGCTGGTGCTCGCCCAGACGGGGCTGCTCGGCCTGGTCGCGGGACTGGTCGCGGCTCCGCTTGGCGTCGCGCTGGCCGGCTTGCTGGTGTTCGTCATCAACGAGCGCGCCTTCGGCTGGAGCATGGGCTTCGCGATCCCGCCCGGCGTGCTGGCGGGCGGCCTCCTGATGGCGGTCGGCGCCGCGCTCGCCGCGGGCATCCTGCCCGCGGTGCGGCTGGCGCGGATGCCGCTCGCGGCGGCGCTGCGCGAGGAATAGATGCGCCGCATGTTCGCGACTGATGCTTGCACTCGGCCGCAGCGGCGGTCGCGGCGCAGGTGGACGTCACCGACCTCCTCGGCAGCCGGCCGGCACCGGGCTTCGCGCGGGCGATGGCGCCGCGCGCGTTCTCGTTTCCGGCGGATCACGGCCCGCATCCCGAGTTCCGCA
>CAVVJB010000002.1:0-165000 GCA_963748465.1 uncultured Gammaproteobacteria bacterium | reverse complement strand
AGCACGGTGTGGCCGAGGTGCAGGTCCGGCGCCGTCGGGTCGAAGCCGGCCTTGACCCGGAGCGGCTGGCCGCGGGCCAGCTTCTTCAGGAGGTCCGCCTCGGTCAGGAGTTCGGAGGCGCCGCGGCGCAATTCATCGAGTTGTTGTGCAGGCGCCAGCATCGATCCCCCCTTGCCGGCCTACGGTACCGATATCTGTGACGGAGTACAAAGGCCGCCCAATCAAGGGGTTGACCTCCTTTCCTCCCATGAATTACCGTCCGTCCTCTGTTTTCCCGGAAACTCCACCGGTGACCCCACCTCTCCTGGCGAATGCCGTCCCCGATGCCGCCGCCCAGCCGCGGCGCTTCGGCATTCTCGCGTCCTGCGTCGTCACCGGCGCGATCCTCGCGGCCGTGGGTTCGCAGTTCGAGAATCCGCTGCTGGACCCGGGAATCGAGACGCTCCTGCCGGCCGTGGAGCAGGTCGAAGCCGCAACCCCGCGGGCCGCGCCGTTCGAATTCGTCGCGGTCACGATCGGCCGCAATGACACGCTCGACCAGATCTTCCGCGGCCTGCAGCTGAAGCTCTCGGACCTCGCGGAACTGCGGAGCCTGCCGGACGTCCGCAAGAGCCTCGACATGATCCGTCCGGGCGACGTGATCCAGCTGACGCACCTGGACGGCGAGATCAAGTCACTCACGCGGCGCATCGACGAGACGGCGACGCTCTCCGTGATCCGCGCCGAGGACGGCTTCGCCGCGAACATCGTCGAGAACCCGCTGGAGACCGAGGACAAGCTGCTGCGCGGCGCCGTAGACAGCTCGCTCTACGTCGCGGTCAACGCCGCCGGCGGCACCGACCGCCTGGCGGTCGAACTCGCCGACGTCTTCAAGTACGACATCGATTTCGTCAACCAGGTGCAGCCGGGCGACAGCTTCGTCGTTGCCCACGAACAGCAGTTCCAGGACGGCGAGTTCGTGCGCGACGGCGACATCCTCGCGGCCGAGTTCACCAACTCCGGCAAGACCTGGCGCGCCGTGCGCTACGTCGGCCCGAACGGCCGCGCGGAATACTTCACGCCCGACGGACGGCCGGTGCGCAAGGCCTTCCTTCGCTACCCGGTCGACTACGCGCGCATCAGCTCCGGTTTCAGCCTCGCGCGCCGCCATCCGGTGCTGAACCGCGTGCGGGCGCACAAGGGCATCGACTTCGCCGCCGCGAGCGGCACGCCGATCAAGGCGGCCAGCAACGGCCGCATCGTCAGCCGCGGCCGCAACGGCGGCTACGGCAACGTGGTGGTCCTCTCGCACAAGGGCGGCATCACGACGCTCTACGGGCACATGTCGCGCTTCGCCAAGGGGCAAAAGGTCGGCGACCCGGTCCAGCAGGGCCAGGTCATCGGCTACGTCGGCATGACCGGGCTCGCCTCCGGGCCGCACGTGCACTACGAATACCGCGTGAATGGCGTGCACAAGAACCCGGCGAGAGTCACCGCACCCAAGGCGGACCCGATCCCGGCCAGCCTGATGGCCGACTTCAAGGCGCAGACCGCGCCGCTGCTGGCGCGGCTCGATCCGCCGACCACGCCGCCTGTGCAGGTCGCACGCGCGGCTGGCGGCACCGGCAACGCCGGCGGCCGCTAGTCTTCCGTCAGGTGGAGAAGGACGATCCGCAGCCGCAGGTCGTGGTCGCGTTCGGATTGCGGATGACGAACTGCGCGCCCTCGAGGTCCTCGCGGTAGTCGATCTCCGCGCCGGCGAGGTACTGGAACGAGAGCGGGTCGACCAGCAGCGAGACGCCCTGATTCGGGAATTCCGCGTCGCCCTCGTCGACTTTCTCGTCGAACGTGAACCCGTACTGGAAGCCCGAGCAGCCGCCGCCGGAGACGAACACGCGCAGCTTCAGCTTCGGGTTGCCCTCCTCGCGGATCAGCTCGCCGACCTTGCGCGCGGCGGCGTCCGTGAATACGAGGCCCTCGATTTTCTGCGCCGATTCACTCACGTCTGCATCCCAGGCCGGATCGATCCGGCGGTCGACAAATTGTAGGACCCGGGCCGCGGCGGGTCAAAGCGCCGCCGCGTCGCCACCCTCCACGCGCCAGTCGAACGTCTGCTTGGACGGCTCGCGACCGCGCCCGAGCTGGTACTCCACATGGAGGCGCTGGGGCTCGAAATCCAGCGGCAGTTCGACCGGCACCTCGATCTGCTGGAAGAAACGCAGCGAGAACGGGAACTGCTTCCGATTGTCGATCTCGATGTCCGCCAGCGGCAGGGTCGCGGTTTCCGTGCCCTGCCTGCCTTCGACCGCGAAGGTGACCGTTCCGTTCGCCACGGTATCACGTGTTGCCGCCTGCACCAGCGTGATGAGCACCCGGTAGCGGCGTTCCTCCTCCTCGGCACGGACGCTCAGCTCCTGCACGCGCAGGGTCCCGGAACCGTACTGGCGCACCACCAGGCCGCGGTAGAACTGCAATTCCTGTTTCTGCCGCGCCGTCTCCGCCTGCAGCTCGGCCATCATCTGTTGCGCGTCCGACTGCGCCTGCCGGTCGACTTTCTGGTCGACCTCGGCGACTGCGACGCGATGGCGCAGCGCGTCGTTCTCGTCCGACAGCTCCTGGTTGCGCTTGCGCAGGTCGAAGCGCTCGAGCATCGAGTTCACGACGAAATATCCCGCGCTCGCGCGGCCAAGCTCGAAGGTTCCCCACGCGAACGCGAGGACCGCGAGCGCCGCGACCACCGAGAGCCAGCCGCGCCTGCCGGATTTCTCGCTCAAGGGCGCGGGCCGTCGCTAGAATCGCCGGCAGGACGGGAGTGCGAACCGATGCCCTGGATCAAGGCCTGGCACGTGATCTTCATGGTGACCTGGTTCGCGGGACTCTTCTACCTGCCGCGCCTGTTCGTATATCACGCTTCGACCACGGAGGCTGCCGGGATCGAACGGTTCCGCGTCATGGAATCGCGCCTCTTCATCATCATGACGATCGGTGCGGTCCTGACCGCCGTCTTCGGCGCCTGGCTGCTGGCCCTGAACCCGAGCCTGCTGGAGTCCGGCTGGCTGCGTGCCAAGCTCGCGCTGGTGGCGCTGCTCGTCGCATACCACGTCTTCACCTGGCGCCTCATGCGCGACTTCGCCGCCGGGCGAAACTCGCGCAGCCCGCGCTGGTACCGGTGGTTCAATGAAGTGCCGTCGCTGCTCCTCATCGGCATCGTGCTGCTCGCCGTCGCGCGTCCCTTCTGAATCACGCTTCGCCGTTCCGGGCGTTCGCACCGACGCGCTCGCGCCACCACGACGGATAGGGCGGCAGTCCCTCGGGAAACGCATGCGCGCCGAGCTCGTGCAGCGCGCGCGAGTAGACCCAGCGCTTGAAATAGATCACGTCATGGATCGCGTCCCACCAGTCCACCCATCGCCAGCGGTCGAACTCCGGCGGCTGCTCGGTGGCGTCGAAGCGCAGGGCCGAGTCGCCCACGCCGAGCTTCAGGAGGTACCAGCGCTGCTTCTGCCCGATGCAGAGCGGCGTCGACTCCCGGCGCACGAACTGCGGGGGCAGGCGGTAGCGCAGCCAGCCCCGGGTGCGCGCGATCACCTCGACCTGCTCGGGACGCAGCCCGACCTCCTCGGTCAGTTCGCGGTAGAGCGCGTCCTCGGGCCGCTCGCCGCGGCGAATCCCGCCCTGAGGGAACTGCCAGCCGCGCGCGCCGACGCGCCCGCCGATGAAGACCTGGCGGTCGTCGTTCATCAGCACGATGCCGACGTTCGCCCGATATCCGCCGGCGTCGATGTAGTCGGTTTCGCGGTCCATGAACCGGATTTTAATCGGCTACAGTGCGCGCATGGGGAGGATGCGCGCGGTGACCTTGATCCTGCTGCTGGTCGCCGCGTCACTCGCAGCGATTGCCGGCTCGCTCGCGCTGGGCAGCTCCGGCATCGACTCGCCCTGGGAGCGGCTGGCGGCGGGCGACCCGCTGATGCAGACCATCGTCTGGGAACTCCGGCTGCCGCGCGCGCTCGCCGCCTTCGGCACCGGCATCGTGCTGGCGCTGGCGGGCGTCCTGATGCAGGCGCTGCTCCGCAACCCCCTCGCCGACCCTTACGTGCTTGGAGTCTCGGGCGGCGCCGCGGTCGGCGCGCTGGGGCTCATGCTCGTCGGCGCCACGGGCCTCGTGGTGGACGTCGGCGCCGCGCTGGGGGCCTTCGGCGCGATGCTGCTGGTGTTCGCGGTCGCGCACGGCACGGGCGGCTGGACCACGACCCGGCTGCTGCTCACCGGCGTCGTCGTCGCCGCGGGCTGCGGGGCGATCGTGAGCCTCCTGCTGTCCCTGTCGGACGACCTGCGCCTGCGCGGCATGCTGTTCTGGCTGCTCGGTGACTTCGGCTACGTGCAGACGCCGTGGTGGCTCCTCGCCCTCGCGATCGCCGCGATCCCGGCCTGCCTCCTCGCGGCCCGCCCGCTCGACGCGCTCGCGCGCGGCGAACTGCAGGCGCGCCTCCTCGGCGTCCCGGTTCGCGGCCTGCGCATCGCGATCTACGTCGCCGCGTCGCTCCTGACCGCGGCCGCGGTGACGACCGCCGGCAGCATCGGCTTCGTCGGCCTGGTGACGCCGCACATGGTGCGGCTGGTCGTCGGCTCCTCGCACCGCGCGGTGATTCCGGCCGCAGCGCTCGCGGGCGGCACGCTCCTCGTCGTTGCGGACCTCGCTGCGCGCACGATCGTCGCCCCACGTATACTCCCGGTCGGCGCCTTGACGGCGCTCATCGGCGTTCCGCTGTTCCTGTTCCTCATGCGTCGCAATCCGAACCCGCCCGGCAGGTAACGAGTGTCCTCCAGAACGAGACTGGTCAACCAGAACTGGTGGTTCACCACGCTGATGGTGAATGCGCACACCTACTGCCCGCCGCTCACCAATGACATCAAGTGCGACGTGCTCATCGTCGGCGGCGGCTTCAGCGGCGTCAGCGCGGCAGCCGAGTTCCTCCGGAAGGGCATGAGCGTCGTCCTGATCGAGAAGAACATCGTCGGAGGCAGCTCGTCCGGCCGCAGCGCAGGCATGCTGACGCCGGACAGCGAACTCGAGCTGCACCAGCTCGTGCGCCGCTACGGCACGAAGGCCGCCGGGGAAATCTGGGAAGCGCCCTGCCGCGGCATCGAGCGCATCGTCGAGACGATCAAGCGCTACGACATCAAGGCCGGGTTGCTGCACCAGGACTCTTTGTTCCTCGGTCTCGGGAAGGGCGGCCGGCTAGCCGTGGAAGAGGAGCGCGAGTGCCGCGAGAGCGTCGGATTCACGGACCAGCGGGTCTACGACGAGGGCCAGCTCAAGGGCATCCTGGGGGCGCAGGGCTACACCGCCGGCATTCGTTACGGCGGGACCTACGGCATCAATCCGCTGGCGGCGCTCCAGGGACTGAAGAACCTGCTCGTCGAGAACGGCATGCAGGTCTATGAAAGCACCGAGATGGAGCGGCTGGAGGGCCATACCGTCTACACCCATGCGGGCAGCGTGACGGCGGACAGCATCATCGTCGCCATCGACAAGATGAATGCGGACATCAGCCCGCTCGCCGACGAGGCCTTCCACGCGCAGACGTTCCTGAGCGTGACCGAGCCGCTGACGGATCGCGAACTGCGCATCCTGTTTCCGGCGGGCGAACAGCTGCAGTGCTGGGACTCCAAGCTCGTCTATTCATATTTCAGGCTGACCGGGGACAATCGCCTGCTGCTGGGCGGCGGCACGCCGGTCACCACCTATCTCCGCGATGCCTACAACAACCCGCGCGTCATCCGGAAGATCATCGATGACTTCAAGAGCCATTTCCCCGAACTGCGCGACCTCTCCTTCATGCAGTTCTGGCCAGGCCAGATCGACATGTCGCGGGACCTGCTGCCGGTCATCGCCAAGCCGCGCGAGCTGCCGCACGTGCGGTTCATCCTCGGCTGCGTCGGCATTCCGTGGGCGACGTTCTGCGGCAGCTTCGCCGCGCGGATGGTCCTGGGAGAAGCGGACGACGACTACCGGAAATTCTTCAACTACTTCTCGAACGACCGCCATTTCACGCTGCCGATCGGGCTCGGCAGGGTCATCGGCAAGCCGATCCTCTTCTCGCTGTCCAATTCCTGGGCCAAGTTCCGCCAGGTCGACACGCTCAGGGACCATCACGGGACCGAGAAAGAATTCTGATCACCCCGCCGCGGCCGGCAGTCGACGGCCCTATCCATACGTGGACCGCCTTCAGCCATCGGGATAGGATGCCTGCCTGCACCATGGCAGACCACGAAGACATCCTGCAGCCAGCCTCGATCCAGGCGCCTACCAACCGGCAGCGGCTGTTCCTGCGCTACTTCACGGGGATCCTGATCGACCTCGTGGTGCTGAACCTGTTTGTCGAGTATTCCGCCTACGTCGAGGTCGACTCTTTCACGACGTCCCTGCTCGCCGCCCTGCTGCTGCAGGTGCTGCTGAAGCTGACGATCGCCATCGAGCACCGGGTCGCCGCCCAGTTCAAGAAAAAGCCCGGCAAGTTCTGGAAGTTCATGCGCTATTTCTGCGCCTGGCTGCTGATTTTCGGGTCCAAGTTCGTGATCCTGGAAGCGCTCGCCGTCTTCTTCGGCGATAAGGTCCAGTTCGGCGGACCCTTCCACGGCCTGGTGGTCCTCATCGCGGTGGTCATCGTGATGCTGCTGGTCGAGGAAATCATCGTACGCATCTATCGCCGCCTAGCCTGACGGCGAAGCGCGGCCGGGGGGCTCGCAAAATGCCGACCAACGAAGAAACGCTCCGCAAGTTCATGTCCGAGGACCTCCTCGAGACCCTGATCCGGGTGGGACTGATCGCATTCCTCGTGGTCTTGTCCCTGAAAGTGTTTGCGCCGTTCGCGAGCCTGATGCTCTGGGGCCTGATCCTCGCGGTCGCGCTCGAGCCAGTGCACGGGTGGCTCGCCGCCCGCATGGGCGGCCGGCAGGGCCTCGCCGCGACCGTCCTGGTGCTGGGAGGCCTTCTGCTGATCGGCGTGCCGACCGTGATCCTCGGAAGCTCGTTCGCGAGCCATGCGCAGGATGCCTACCTCGCCGTCGACAAGGGCACGCTAACGATTCCGCCGCCCGGTCCGCGCGTGGCGGAATGGCCGATCGTCGGCAAGAAGGTATACGAGACCTGGAATTCCGCGGCGACCAACCTGCCGGCCTTCCTCGGCGACCATCAGAACCAGCTCAAGGACCTGTCGCGGCGCGGCCTTGCGGCCGCAGCCGGCACCGCCGTCGCGATATTGCTGTTCCTGGCCGCGATGATCGTCGCGGCGATCATGATGGCCTATGCCAAATCCGGCAACCTCGCCATGCGGCGAATCTTCATCCGACTGAGCGGCCCCGCGAAGGGTCCCCGCATGCAGAAGCTCGCGACCGCTACCGTGCGTTCGGTCGCCGCGGGTGTCATTGGCGTCGCTTTCATCCAGGCCATCCTGCTCGGGATGGGTTTCTTCCTGGCAGGCATCCCGGCGGCCGGCGTGCTGGCGTTCGTCGTCCTGTTCATCGGCATCCTGCAGATACCGGCTCTGCTCGTCAGCATCCCGGCTGTCGCCTGGCTATGGTTGTCGGGGGACGGTTCGACGACGTTCAACGTCCTCTGGACGATCTACCTGCTGGTGGCCGGCATGTCCGACAACGTCCTCAAGCCGCTCATGCTGGGCCGCGGCGTCGATGCGCCGATGGTGGTGATCCTGATCGGCGCGCTCGGCGGGATGATCGCGGGAGGATTCATCGGCCTCTTCATCGGCGGCGTCGTGCTGGCGGTCACTTACCAACTCTTCATGGAGTGGGTCGACAACTCCGAAGGTTGAACCACCGTCAACGACCGTAGTTCCGTCCCCGTGCACACGGCCATCATCAAGTGCGTCGGCGCATCGTCCGCAATCGTGAGCCTGCTTGCCTTGAGTGCGTGCGCCACGGTCGGACCGGATTTCGTGGAACCCGACGTCGCCTGGCTCCACGAGTGGCAGTCAGACCTGTATGGCCAGGTCGGCCAGCCGGAGCAACAAGCACGGGCCGACCTGCGTTTCTGGACGCAGCTGTTCAACGATCCCGTGCTGAACGGCCTGATAGAGACCGCGCGGCGGGAGAATCCGACTCTGCAGGTCGCCGGACTGCGCATCCTCGAGAGCCGGGCGCTGCTCGGCATCGCCGGCAGCGGCCGTTATCCGCAGCTCCAGCGCGCCACCGGCAACGTCGCGTACGTGGACGAGCAGCAGGAAGGCGGCGCGGCACCCACCGACCAGAGCTTCACCAGCTACTCGGCAGGCTTCGAGCTCGGCTGGGAACTGGATTTCTGGGGGCGTTTCCGCCGCAGCATCGAATCCGCCAATGCCGCCTACCTGGCATCCGTGACCAGCCAGCAGGACGTACAGGTCCTGCTGAGCGCGCAGGTGGCGGATCTCTACTTCGCCTATCGCACGACCCAGCTGCGGATCGAAATGACCCGCTACAACGTGGGCTTGCAGAAGCGGAGCCTCGACATCACCCAGCAGGTATTCGAGGCGGGCGAGGATTCGGAACTCGACGTGCAGCAGGCAAAGACGCAGTACCTGTCCACGCTTGCGGTCATCCCGGACCTGGAAGCGTCGTTGATCAGGCTGCGCAACGCGTTGGCGGCGCTCCTCGGTCGTACCCCGGACAAGCTGCCTGAACTGGAGTCGGCCCCCGGGCCGCTCCCGGCCATCGAGCCGCTGGGCATCCAGGGAATTCCTTCCGAACTGTTGCTGCGGCGCCCGGACGTCCGTTCATCGGCCTGGCGGATCGCCGCGCAGTCCGCGCAGATCGGCGTCGCCAAGGCCGACTATTTCCCGGCCATCAGCCTGCTCGGCACGATCGGCTGGAGCGGCAGCTCGCTCAGCGGCGCCTCCGACACCACTCGCCTCGTCGCCGGACCGGCGCTGACCTGGAACCTGTTCGACTACGGGCGGATCCGCAACAACGTCAGGCTCCAGGACGCACGCCTGCAACAGGCGATCGTGCTGTTCCAGGACGACGTGCTGCAGGCGGCACGGGAAATCGACGATGCCGCCATCGGCGTGGTGAAGACCGCCGAGCAGAACCTGATACTCAAGGATGCGCTCCAGGCAGCGGAGCGCTCGCTCGACCTGGCGAATACCCTCTACCTGGAGGGCCATGCGGATTTCCAACGCGTGCTGGACGCGCAGCTTGCTTTGTTCGTGCAGGCCGAGCGGGAACTGCTGAGCCGGGGGGCCCACGTCAGTGCCGTCGTCGCCCTCTACAAGTCCATCGGCGGCGGCTGGACCGACATGTCCATGGAACAAATGATTCCGGAGTCCATGCGTGACACGATGCGGGATCGAACCAACTGGGGCGATCTCCTGGAAGAGCCCGTTCCGGTCGAGGACAGGCCTTGAGGCGCACGGGAGCGTCAGCATGACCGACCGGCATACGAGGGGGAAACGTGGCCGACGAGAAGCCTGAGAAAGACGCCGCCGTTGAATCGCGCGCCGCTACGAGCGACGACGACAGCGGCCGTCCCGTCAAGAAGGGATTGATCGGCGTTGCACTCGCCATCGTCCTGAGCCTGGCCTGGTACCTGCTCGCCGATCGCTTCACGCCTTTCACTTCGCAGGCGCGCATCGAGGGATTCGTCGTGGGTGTCGCCCCGCAGGTCGCCGGCACGGTGACGCGGATGATGGTCACGAACAACCAGGAGGTCGAGAAAGACCAGCCGCTGTTCGAGGTCGATCCGTCGCAATACCGCATTGCACTGGACAAGGCGCGGTCAGACCTCGAAAACGCGGGCCGCCAGGTCGGCGCCGGCAGTGCCGCCGTCGCGGCGGCGCGGGCCAACCTGATCGCGGCACGGGCCAACGAAGACAAGAACCGGAAAGAGGCCACGCGGCTCGATCGCCTGTACAAGCAGGACCCCGGCACCATTTCGATTCGCCGACTCGAAGTGGCGCAGGCGAGCTGGGACCAGTCGAAAGCGCAGGTAACGGCCGCGCAAGCCGACATCCAGCGTGCCATCGAGCAGATGGGCGGCGACGACACCGAGGACAATACGCTCCTGAAGACAGCCCTGACGGCCGTGGCAAAGGCGGAACTGGACCTTGCCAATACGGTGGTGCGCGCAACGGCACGCGGGGTCGTCACGGACCTCACCACGGACGTCGGCCGTTATGCCGGTACCGGCAGCCCGGTGCTGACCCTGATCGGCATCCACGACGTCTGGATCAACGCCGAATTCACCGAGAACAATCTCGGCCACGTGACCGTCGGCACGCCGGTGGACATCCTTTTCGACGTGATGCCAGGCCGGGTGTTCCACGGCGAGGTGCGCAGCATCGGCCTCGGCGTCAGTGGCGGGAAGAGCCAGCCCGTCGGCAACCTGCCGTCGATCCAGAACGACCGCGACTGGCTGCGCCAGGCCCAGCGCTTCCCGATCATCATCGGCTTCGACGTCGGCCAGGACGACGCGCTCAAGGGCCAGCTGCGCATCGGCGGCCAGGCCTCCGTCATCGCCTATAGCGAAGGCACGAGCGTGCTGAAGGTGCTGGGCAAGATTTACATCCGCATCGCCAGCTGGCTGTCGTACCTTTACTGAGGGAACCGGAGTGGCAATGCCCCTCGGCGCCAGGCGAACGTACCGGCTCGGCCTGGTGACGGCGCTTTCGCTCGCCTTCGCTTATGGCCTCGGCCTGCAGTTTCCGTTCTTCGCGCCCCTGTTCGGATTCCTGCTCACCAGCGCCGCCAAGCCGCCGCCGGGATTGAAGGGCCTGCTCGGTCTCCTGCTGGTGGTCACGGTCACGCTGGGCGTGGGACTGATGCTGACTCCGCTGCTCAGCAAGTACCCGGTGTCCGCCGTGCTGATCATCGCGGCCGGCCTGTACTTCTGCGCGCACGTCGGTCTCGCGCTCGGCAAGACTCAAGTCGCCACCCTGCTCACCGTCGGCTTCACACTGATCCCGGCCGCCGGGCAGGTGAGTTATGCACTCGCGTCCGGCCTGATCCAGGGGCTGCTGCTCGGGATCGCGCTGGCGGTCGTCTGCCAGTGGATCGTCTATCCCTTCTTTCCCGAAGACGCGACCCGGAAGGTGCCGACCAAACCGGCCGCGATCGATCGGGAGGTGGCGCGCTGGGTGGCGCTGCGCTCCATGATCATCGTGCTGCCGCCGGTGCTGTTGGCCTTCACCAATCCGACCCTGTACATGCCGCTCATCATGAAGTCCGTGCTGCTTGGGCAACAGGTTTCGGTCGTCAGCGCGCGGACGGCCGGGCGCCAGTTGATCGGCGCAATCTTCCTCGCCGGGCTGTATGCGATCCTCTTATGGTTCGCGCTGAAGATCCTGCCGAGCCTGTGGATGTTCTTCCTGCTGATGCTGCTGTTCGCCCTGTACTTCGCGGCCAAGCTCTACTCGATCATCGAGAGCCGTTTCCCGCCTTCTTTCTGGCAGGAAGTGCTCATCAACCTGCTGATCCTGCTCGGTCCGGCCGTCGAGGACAGCGCCTCAGGCAAGGATCCCTACGAAGCGTTCGCCGTCCGCTTCACTCTCTTCGTCGTCGTGACGCTGTATGCCTGGGGCGCGATGATTGCGCTGGAGTCGCTCCGGGCATACCGTGCCGGAGGGGCGGCCGAACCGGTTCCGGCCCGAGGGGGGCGCTGATGCTGCTGGACCTGCTGATCGGCGTGGCCACGATGTCCCTGTGCCTGCTCATGCAGTCGATCTTGCTGATCACGGCGCTGCGCTACTACGTGCGCCACGAGAGGCCTGGGAGCAACGCGTCGACGTGGTCGACGGTGCTCGTCATCAACAGCGTCATGACGCTGCTCGTGGTCGGCAATCTTGCGCAGATCGCGATCTGGGCCGTCCTCTTCCGGCTGCTGGGAGAGTTCGAGACGTTCGCCGCAGCGGCGTATCACTCGGCCGTGAACTTCGCCACCCTCGGGTACGGTGACGTCGTCATGTCGGAGCAGAACCGGTTTCTCGGGCCGCTCGAAGCGATCAACGGCGTGCTCATGGTGGGCATCTCCACGGCCGCGTTGATGGCCACGTTCCAGGACGCGATCAAGAACTCCGGGCGTGTGCGAAGGGAAATACGCGACTAGGCGCGCGGGAAGCCGACGAGGTGCTGTGCGTCCAGTCTGATTCCGATGCGCTCGCCGATCGCGTGGTCGTGGTGGCTCGGGACAAAGGACAGCGCCGTCGCCCCTGAGGGCAGCTTCAGCTTGTAGCGGAACTCCGCGCCGCGGAACGCGCGCTCGACGACCTCGGCGCGCAGCTCGCTGACGTCGTCGTGGATCACGTCGTCCGGCCGCAGCAGCAGGTCGACCAGCGTGCCCGGGGGCTGGTCCCGGGTGAGCTGGCCCTCGATGACGCCGAGCTCGGTCGAGACGCGGCCTGGGCCGATCACGGTGCCCGGAATGAAGGTGCCCTCGCCCACGAAGTCGGCGACGAAACGCGTCCTCGGCGAATGGTAGAGCTTCCAGGGCGCATCCCATTGCTCGAGCCGCCCGGCGCGCAGCACGCCGATCTCGTCGGCGATCGCGAAGGCCTCGCGCTGGTCGTGCGTCACGAGCAGCGCGGTCGCGCCCTCGGCCAGCAGCGCCGCGCGCACCGCCTGGGCGAGCTCGGTGCGCACGTCGGCGTCGAGGTTGGAGAAGGGCTCATCGAGCAGCACGAGGCGCGGCCGTGGCGCGAGCGCCCGCGCGAGCGCAACGCGCTGTTGCTGCCCGCCCGACAGCTCGTGCGGATAGCGTCCGGCCTCGACGCCGAGGCCGACCAGTTCGAGGAGTTCCTGCGCGCGGCGGCGGCGCGCGCCGCGATCGGAGTCGCGCAGGCCGAAGGCGACGTTCAGCCAGCGCGTCGAGGTGCGGAAACAGGGCGAAGTCCTGGAACACCATGCCGATCCGCCGGCGCTCCGGCGGCACCCAGGTGCCGGGACCGGACAGCCGTTCGCCGCCGGCCAGCACTTCGCCCGCCTCCGGCCGCTCGAAGCCGGCGATGCAGCGCAGGGCCGTGCTCTTGCCCGAGCCCGAGGGCCCGAGCAGGCAACCGATGCGGCCCGCTTCCACGGTCAGCGACAGCCGATCGACGGCCGCGACACCGGGGAACGACCGCGAGACCTCACGCAGCTCGAGCCGCACGTTCCATCCTCCAGGTCAGCAGGGCGACGGGCAGCAGGCCGGCGACCACGATGGCGAGCGCCGGCAGCGCGGCGCGCTGCCATTCGCCCTCGGCCGTCATCTCGAACACGCGCACCGCCAGTGTGTCCCAGCCGAACGGCCGGGTCATCAGCGTGATCGGCATCTCCTTCATGACGTCGACGAACACGAGCAGGAGCGCGGTGCCGACGCCGGCGCCGAGCAGCGGCAGGTGCAGGCGCGCGAAAATCTCGCGCGACGCGAGCCCGAGCGAGCGCGCCGCCTCTTCCAGCGCGGGGCGAATGCGCGCGAATCCTCCCTGCACGGGGCCGTAGGCCACTGCGAGAAAGCGCGCCACGTAACCGAGCAGCAACGCGAGCACGGTCCCCTGCAGCCACAGGCCCTCGCCCCCCGACAGCGAGCGGTAGGCCCCGTCGAGGCCGCCGAGCGCGGTCACCACGCCGACGGCGAGCACCGTGCCGGGGACGGCATAGCCGAGCGTCGCGATGCGCGCGGCCGTGCGCGGCGCAAGGCCCGGCGACAGGCGATTCGCGTAGCCGAGCGCGAGGGCGAGCGCGAGGCAGGCGAGCGCCGCCATGCCCGCGAGGGCGAGCGTGCGCAGGATGTAGGTCACGTAGCGGACGTCGAGGTCGGCGGGCGCCACCTCGAGCGCCCAGCGCGCCAGCGCGATGCCCGGCAGCAGGAAGCCGGCGGCGAAGACGGCGCCCGCAAAGGCGAAGGCAAACCAGCCGCGCGGGCCCGTGAGCGCGAGGCGCACCGGCGCGCGGGTGCCCGAATCGGGGGCCGTGTGGCGCCCGCGACCGCGCACGAACTGCTCGGCCGCCAGCGCGATGGCGACGAATCCGAGCAGCAGCAGCGCGAGCGCCAGCGCCGTCTCGATCGAGAAGAGCCCGTACCAGGCCTTGTAGATGGCGGTCGTGAACGTGTCGTAGTTGAAGACCGAAACGGCGCCGAAGTCGGCCAGGGTCTCCATGGCGACGAGTGCCGCCCCGCCGGCGAGCCAGGGACGCGCGAGCGGGATCGCGACCCGCACGAGCCCCGCCCATGGCCCGTAGCCGAGCGACTGCGCGGCCTCCAGCACGCGTGCGCCGTGCGTGAGGAAGGCGCCGCGCGCCATCAGGTAGACGTAGGGGTAGCTCGCGAAGCCGAGGACCGCGATCACGCCGCCGGTCGAGCGGATCGGCGGCACGGCCAGGTCCGGGCCGAACCAGCCGCGGAGCGCCGTCGGCACCACGCCCGCGTAGTCGAGCGTCGCGACGGCCACGAACGCGAGCACGTACGCCGGCATCGCCATCGGCAGGTACAGCGCCCAGGCGAAGAAGCCGCGGCCGGGGAACTCGCAGGCGGCGGTCAACCAGGCGAGCGACGTCCCGAGCGCCACGGCGATGGCGACCACGCCGACGACCAGCACCGCCGTGTTGACCACGACGCGCGCGAGGACGTGCTCCGTGAGATGGGCCCAGAGCGCCGGATCGGCGCCGGTCGCGCCCTGCACGATGGCCACGAGCACCGCCACCATCGGCAGCGCGACCAGGATCGCGGCGAGGGCGGGACCCGCGCGCGGCGCCGACAGTGCCTTCACGGCCTTGCCGCGGGCGCCGGCGTCAGCGCCAGCCGGCGCGATCGATCAGCATCACGGCGGCCGGCTGTGTCTTGCCGATGAGGCCGACATTGACTGTATTCGGCTTGAACGCGCCCCAGGCCTTCACCTCCGGCAGCGGATCGACGCCGGCATTCGCCGGGAACTCGAAATTGACCGCCGCGAAGCGCTGCTGGATCGGGGGCGACGCGAGCCATTCGAGGAAACGCACCGCCTCGGCGCGGTTTTTCGCGTGCTTCGTGACGCCACCGCCCGAGATGTTGACGTGCGTGCCCTTGCCCTCCTGGTCGGCCCAGAAGATCTGCACCGGGAAATCCTTTTGCTCGTTCTGCAGGCGGCCGAGGTAATAGCTGTTGGTGATGCCGACGTCGCACTGGCCCGCGGCTATCGCCTTGAGCATCAGGGTGTCGTTCGAGAACGGCTCGGCGGCGAGATTGCCGATCCAGGCGCGCACCATGCGCTCGGCCGCCTCCTCGCCCATGTCATTGATGAACATCGCGACCAGCGACTGGTTGTAGACCGCCTTGCCGCTGCGCAGGCACAGCTTGCCCTTCCAGCGCGCGTCGCCGAGTGCGGCGTAGGTCGACAGATCCGAGGGCTTCACGCGCGCGGTGGAATACGCGATCGTGCGCGCGCGCACGGCGAGCCCGAACCAGTGGCCGTCCGGGTCGCGCAGGTGCGCGGGGATCGCCGACTCGAGCGGCGCGGACTTCACCGGCTGCATCAGGCCTGCCTGCGTTGCGCGCCAGAGGTCGCCGGCGTCGACGGAGATGAAGACATCCGCGGGGCTGTTCGCGCCCTCCGCGGTCAGGCGCTGGATGAGGGGTGCCCCGTCATCCGTGACGGACTTCACTTCAATCCCGCGCTCGCGGCCGTACTCCTGGAACAGCTGATCGACCAGCTGGTACTTGCGCGCGCTGTAGACCACCAGGGGCTCGCCGGCGGCCTGGGCCGCACCGGCGAACACGATGCCGGCCACTACGGCGAGCGCCGCCAGGCGGCCCTGCAAGGCGATGCGAATGCTCATGGATGCCTCAATATGGTAATGAGAATGACTCTCATTAAGCATATCAGGTCTGACGCGCGGCGGCACGATCCTGCAGGTAAGCCTGCCCGCGCCGCATCAGGCGCGCGAAGCCTGCCGCATCCTGGCTCGCAACCAGCCCCTGTAGCCGCGTGACGGCCTCCACCAGCGCCGCCAGCGATTCCCCGCCGTACTGGTTGAGCGCCTGGATCTCGAAATAGAGCGCCGGGCTGTCCCCGGCCACCAGGGACGCAACCTCGAGCTGCGCATCGAACGTCGTGCTCGAAAGCTTCGCCAGCCGTGGCGCCGCCTCCCCGCTCTCGGCGAGTGCCGTGAAAAAGGCGATGTTGATCGCATGCGAAAGCCCGAGCACATAGGCGATCAGGCGGTCGTGGTCATCGAGCGTCGTGACGACCTGTTCGACCATCGTCGAGGCGAACAGCGCCTGGGCGTCGGCGAGCGCTTCCGGCCGGCCGATGTCCACGTGGATGATGTGGCGGCCCGACAGCAGGTCGGTGTTGGGGCCGAACATCGGGTGCAGGGAGGCGACCCGCACGCCGGCCTCGCGCAAGGCTTCGAGCCCCTTGCGCAGCGGGGTCTTCAGCGAGCCGATGTCGAACACGAGCCCGGGCGGCCGATGGCGCGCGAGCTGCTCGAGGATGGAAGCCGTGATGCCGAGCGGCGTCGCGACGACGATCACCTCGTGAGACAGCTCGTCGGACTGCCAGTCCGTGCGGTGCGCGCGCGCGCCAAGCGGCGCGGACGGGTCCGCCACCTCGACCTCGTAGCCCTGGGAATCGAGGAACTCGACGAACCAGCGGCCCATCTTGCCGCCCCCGCCTATCACCAGCGCGCGGCGGCCCGCGCCCTGCCCCTGGGCCGCCAGCTGCGCCTGCTCCTGGGTCGCGAGCGAGCTGCGGATCAGGAGCCGCAGCAGGTTGTCGGCGAGCGAGGGCGGCAGGCCGAGCTTGCCGGCCGCGAGGCGCGCGTTGACGAGCACGTCGCGTTCGCGCTGGAAGTCACGCGTCGGATGCCCGGTCGCCCGCTTCACGCGCGCCACTTCCTCCGACAGCCGCTGGCGCTCGGCGATCAGCCCGAGCAGCTCGCCGTCGAGCCGGGTCAACCGTTCACGCAGTTCGCCGAGGTCCATGCGGGTTCCTTTCGAAAGACCCCGCCTTGTGTACCGGCCCGCCTGTCATCACGCAAGCGGGCCGGTGTCATTGGCCTCAGCCTGAGATCGAGAAGCTGAAGTACCAGCCGCCGTACGGGTCGTACGACCAGTAGTTCGGGCGATAGCCACGGCCATAGTAAAGCGCGGCGTCGCGCCAGCCGGCTTCATAGCCAGAACGATAGGTATGGCCGACGCCGTAGCCGTAGTACGCGTTCCGGCGCCAATAGCGGTCGTGGCGGCCGAAGTTCAGCCAGTCGCGCCAGGCGAGTTCGTAGCCCGAGCGATAGCCGAAGTCGACGCCGTAGCGGGACGGCGGCACGTAGCGCCAGTGACGGTTGTCGTGGCCGCGGTAATAGCGCCAGCCGTCATTGCGCCCGCCGTCGTAGTGCCAGCCCCGCCGACGCCAGTCGTCGTCGCGACGCCGGTCGTGATCGCGCACGTCCCGGTAGATGTCGTCACGGCCATGGCCGCGCCAGTCATCGCGGTCATCGCCGCGATCTCGATCCCGGTCGTCATGGACCTGCCGAGCGTGCGCCTTGGCCTGGATCGCCGGCGGTTCCGGCTTGAACTTGCCGCGCTGACGGTCATTGGCTGCCAGCGCGGGCCCTGAGAGCAATAGCGCCAGCGAAGCCGCGGTGAGGATCTGCTTGTACATAACGGCACCTCCGCATGAAGCGTGGGGCCAGTCTTTGCCTTCCAAGCTGAATCGCCGCTTAACCGGGCGCGGCGCTAATATTCCGGAATGCACGCGCGTTTCCAGACCCTGCCCGACCCCTTGCCTGCCGACCCGATGCCGCTCGCGGCCACCTGGTTCCGGCAGGCGTGGGATGAGCAGGTCCAGCGCAACCCCAACGCCATGAGCCTCGCGACCACGGGCGACGGCGGCCGGCCGGCGGTGCGCATCGTCCTGTGCAAGGAGATCGTCGCGGACCCGGGCTACCTCGTCTTCTACACCAACTATCGTTCGCGCAAGGGCCGCGACCTGGAGCAGAACCCCTGGGCCGCGGTCGTGTTCCTGTGGGACACGCTCGGCCGCCAATTGCGGGTGGAAGGTCCCGTGGTGCACGCGCTCGCCAGCGAGAGCGACGACTACTTCGCAAGCCGCTCCTGGCGCAGCCGGCTCGCAGCCATCACCAGCGAGCAGAGCGCGACCGTCGCCTCGCGCAAGCAACTCGTCGAGCGATTCCGCGAGACGGCCGAGCGATTCGGGGCGCCCGACCCCATGACGGCGCCCGATGACGACGCGGAGCCCGGCCTGCGCCTGCCACGCCCCCCGCACTGGGGCGGCTACCGGTTGTGGGCATCCGTCGTGGAGCTGTGGTGCGAGGGCGAACATCGCCTGCACGACCGCGGGCGCTGGACCCGTGCGATCGCGACCTACGGCGAAGGCCGCTTCCAGGCCGAACCCTGGCGCAACGAGCGCCTGCAACCCTGATCGCCCGCTCCACGCCGCGGCTCGGCTGCAGCGCCGTCGACGTCGAGGTCGCCGGCCGCGCGCTGGTGCGCGGACTGGACTTCGCCGTCGAGGGTGGGGAGTTCATCGCGGTGCTGGGCCGTAACGGGGTCGGCAAGACGCTGACCCTGCACACGCTCGCGGGATTGCGCGCCCCGGCCGCAGGCCGCGTGCTGCTTGACGGGCGCGACCTCGCCAGGTGGGGCGGGCGCGAGCGGGCCACGCGACTCGCCCTGCTGCCACAGCTCACCGAGGATCCGTTTCCCTCGACCGTGCTCGAGACGGCGCTGATCGGCCGGCATCCGCACCTGCCCTTCTGGCAATGGGAAGAGGCTGCGGATTTTGCCGCGGCGCGCGCGGCGCTCGCGGCCGTCGGCCTGGATGCCGTCTGCGGACGTGCCGTCGATTCCCTCTCCGGCGGCGAACGCCGCCGGCTCGACATCGCGACGCTGCTGACGCAGGACGCCGCGGTGTGCCTGCTCGATGAACCGTCGAATCATCTCGACCCGCGCCATCGCAACGAGATGCTCGGGATCTTCCGCGCCCGTGCCGACGCGGGCGGGCTGGTGATCGCGGCCCTGCACGACCCGACGCTGGCGGCGCGCGCGGCCGACAAGGCGCTGCTCCTGTTCGGTGACGGACGCTGGCGCTTCGGGCCGGCGGCATCGATCCTCTCGGACACGAACCTGTCGGAGCTGTACGAAGTTCCCGTCGGCGAAATTTCCTGGCGCGGCCAGCGCGTGTTCGTCAGCGCCTGACCGCTAGGTCAGCGCCTCGAGGACGGCTTCATGCAGCGCGCCGTTCGTGGCGAGGATGCTGCGTGTCGCGAGGCCGATCGGTGCGCCCTCGAGATCCGTGACGCGCCCGCCCGCCTCCTCGACGATCACGGTAAGCGCCGCGACGTCGAGGATGTTGATGTCGCTCTCGAGGACCGCATCGATCCGGCCGGCCGCGAGCAGGTGGTAGTGCAGGAAGTCGCCGAAACCGCGTATGCGGTCGAGACGCGCGACGAGGCGCCCGAATGCGGCCCAGCGCGGGCCGGCCGCGAGCGAGCGGAGATTGCCGGTCGAGAGCGTCGCCTCTTCCAGCCGCGCGATGCGGCTCACCGAGACCCGCGCGCCGCCGAGGAACGCGCCCGCGCCGCGCTCGGCCGAGGCCGTCTCGCCGTAAACGGGCGCCGAGGAAACCCCGAGCTCCAGCCGGCCGCGACGCATCACCGCAATCTGCGTCGAGAACATCGGGTAGCCGCGCACGAACGACTTGGTGCCGTCGATCGGGTCGACCAGCCACAGATGCTCGGCATCCATGCGCTCGGCGGCGGTTTCCTCGCCGTAGAAACCGTCGGCGGGAAAGCGCGACGCCACCAGCGCCCGGATCGCCTGTTCGGCCTCGATGTCGGCATCGGTGACGGGTGAACCGTCCGCTTTCGACCGCGCCGAAATCGCGCCGGCCCAGTGCCCGCGGATGATCGCGGATGCTTCGGACGCGGCGGCGAGCGCCGCGTCGAGCCGTGCCGAATTCGCCATGCGGCCACACTGCGGCGCCGCCTGCGCGTCGTCAAATCCGGCTTGACCGTCCAGTCACCCCTCCCCAGAATGTCCCGCGATGACGGGTGTCCCGGGCGCGAGCCCGGGCTAATCGGGAAGCCGGTGCGCGAGTTGCTCGCCATCCCGGCACTGCCCCCGCAACGGTAAACGGCGCAAGCCGCATCACGCAGGCAAGTCCTGCAGCCACTGCCGGAATTCCGGTGGGAAGGCGATGCGGTGGTCCTCGGGACCCGCCGTGAGTCCGGAAACCGGCCCGTCAACCAGCGCCAGTCGCGGCGGGCGACCGGGAGTGCGGGCATCGCGCCCTTCTCCTCCCTCCTGCCTCCGCGGCCGGCGAACCACAGTCGCCGCTCGGGAGGAGCACGGATGAACGCACTGCTACTTCTCGCCGCTGCCGCCGGCAGTCCGGCCCTCGAACCCGTCGTCGTCACCGCCACCCGAACCGAGAGTCCCGCCGGGGAGGTGCTCGCAAGCGTCGACCTCGTCTGGCGCGACGACCTCGTGCGCATGCCCGCCGCCGACCTCGGCGATGCGCTGCGCTTCGTCCCCGGCGTCGAGGTGGCGCGCCTCGGCGGTCCCGGCCAGCAGACGTCGCTGTTCCTGCGCGGGACGGAATCGAACCACGTGCTGGTGCTGATCGACGGCCTGCGCATGAACCCGGGCACCATCGGCACCGCGGCGATCCAGAACGTCGCACCCGAGTTCGTCGAGCGCGTCGAGGTGGTCAAGGGCCCGCGCTCGACGCTGTACGGCTCCGACGCGATCGGCGGCGTGATCAACATCATCACGCGCCGCGGCGCCGCGCAGGCCGACAGCGTGCAGGCAGGCTACGGCGATTACGACACGAGAAGCGCCAGCTTCTCCGCGGGTATCGGCGATAAGCGCGCGGAGGCCTCCATCGCCGCCTCCTGGCTCGACAGCGCGGGCTTCCCGATCCGCAGCGGCGATGACACCGACCGCGGTTACGAGAACACCTCGTTCAACGCGTACGCCCGCGCCGGCGCCGGCCCGGTCGACCTCTCGCTCTCCGCCTGGTACGCCGCCGGCACCTCGGAGTATTCGGATTTCTTCGTCACGCCCGTCGACCAGGACTTCGAGAACACCGCGCTCGCGCTCACCGCGGATTTCGCGCCCATGGAGGCCTGGTCGTCGAAGTTCACCGTCGCGCACGCGATCGACGACCTCGAGCAGAACCAGTCCGCGGACTTCCTCGACACGAAGCGCAACACCGTCGACTGGCAGAACGACTTCGCGGTCGCGGACGCGCACTCGGTCACGGCAGGCGTGCTCTGGCAGGACGAACAGGCGGACGCCGAGTCCTTCGGCGCGCCCTATGCGGCGGACACGACGACGAGCCAGTTGTACCTGCAGGACCAGGCTGAGTTCGGCCCGCACCGCTTGCTGCTGGGCGCGGCTTACACCGACCACGAAACCTTCGGCGGCCACGCGACCTGGAACGCGGAGTATGGCTACGCCTTCGGCGCGAGCTCGCTCGTCACGTTCGCGGCGGGCACGGCCTTTCGCGCGCCGGACGCCACGGACCTGTACGGCTTCGGCGGTAACCCGGACCTCGAGCCGGAGGAGTCGCAGAGCGTCGAGGCGAGCTGGCGGCAGGCGGTCGGCGAACGGCAATCCTTCTCCCTGACCGCCTTCCGCAACGACATCGAGGAGCTGATCGAGTTCGTCGTGATCGATCCCGACACCTTCGAGGGCGAGAACCGCAACGTCGCGAAGGCGCGCATCGAGGGCATCGAGGCGGCCTGGCAGTACGACGGCGAGCGCTGGGGGGCGCGCGCCGCGGCGACCCTGCAGGACCCGCGCGACCGGACGACCGACGCCCGGCTCCTGCGCCGCGCGCGCGAGAATTACACGGCGGCGATCGCGCGGCGCTTCGGCGACGGCCACGAGGTGGCGGTCGACCTCCTGTACGCGGGCGAGCGGCGCGACTTCGGCTTCCCCACCCAGGCCGTGCTGCCGGCCTACTGGCTCGCCAACCTGTCGGCCAGGGTCGCCCTCAGCGAGCGCTTTACTTTGGTCGCGCGAGTGGAGAACCTGTTCGACGAGGATTACGAGCTGGCGAGCGGGTACAACACCATGGGGCAGAGCTTCTTCGGCGCCCTGCGCTACGAATTCCGCTGAGGGAGTCGCATGGGAAACCGCCTGTCGAAAATCTACACGCGTACCGGGGACGACGGCACGACCGGCCTCGGCGACGGCAGCCGCGTGCCCAAGGACAGCGCGCGGGTCGAGGCCTACGGATGCGTGGACGAGGCGAACAGCGCGATCGGCCTGGTCCTCGCCGTGCCCGGCGTGCCCGCGGACGTCGCCGGACTCCTCACGCGGGTGCAGCACGAGCTCTTCGACCTCGGCGGCGAGCTATGCATCCCCGGTCATCGCGCGATCGAGGCCGGGCACGTGAATGCGCTCGAACAGGCCCTGGACGCCTTCAACGACCGCCTCCCGCCGCTCAAGGAATTCATCCTGCCGGGCGGCGGCCCCGCCGCAGCGGCGTGTCACCTTGCGCGGGCGATCAGCCGGCGCGCGGAACGGCGCGCCTGGACGCTGGCACGCGCGGAAGCGGTCGCCGAGGAGCCGCTGCAGTACCTCAACCGGCTCTCGGACCTCCTGTTCGTGCTCGCGCGCGTCCTGGCGCGGCACGAGAGCGGCAGCGAAGTGCTGTGGAAGCATGAGCGCCGCGGCGGCGGCGCGCCGGTGGCCTAGGAAGCTTCGAGCTTGCCGCGCGCCTCGTCGAGGCGGGCGCAGACATCCGCGGCCCCGTCGGCAATGCGCGAGCTCGGACGCGCCAGCAGGTCCGCGCGCGAGCGGTACACGTTGCCACGCGCGACGGCGGTGAGGTTTCCGAAACGCGCCCAATACGGACCCGGGTCGCCAGCGTCGGCAGACAGGATCACTTCCGGCGAGCGCGCGAGGACCGACTCGAGGTCCACCGGCAGCGCCTGCGCACCGGAATCCGCGAACAGGTTCACCCCGCCGCAGAGCCCCAGGATCTCGGTGATGAGGTGCGGCCCGCCGACCGTGTAGAGCGGCACGTCGTCGATCTGGACGAACACGCGCACCGTCGACCGTCCGCGATAGCGCTCCGCGAGCGCCGCGATGCGCGCGCGAAAGTCGCGCGCCGCAGCCTCCGCGACGGGGCGCGTGCCCGCGAGGTCGCCGAGCGTCAGCAACCCGGTCGCGATGTCGTCGAGGCGGCGCGTCGGGATGCTGACGACGCGGATGCCGAGTCCCTGCAGCCGCTCGGCGACGCCGGCCGGCGTGCCGGTCTCCCAGACCACGGCCACGGTCGGCGCAAGCGCGACGATGCGCTCATAGTCGAGCCGGAAGGCATCGCCGATCTGCGGCAGCCGCGTCGCGGCCTCGGGGTAGTCGCTGAACGCGCTCACCGCCACGACCTGGTCCGCGGCGCCTGCCGCGAACAGCATTTCGGTGAGGTTCGGCGCGACGCTGACGATCCGCTCCTCCGTGGGCGGCGCCTCGCGCGCCGTGCAGGCGGTGAGCGTGAGCGCGGCGAGGAGCGCGATCCGCTTCAGGCGAGCACCTCGCGCCGGAACGCGGCGCCGTGCGCACGCACGGCGTGCTCGAGGCGCCGCCAGTCGAAGGCCGGCCCCGGGTCGGTCTTGCGGCCGGGCGCGATGTCGCTGTGCCCGGCGATCCAGCCCTCCGACAGCGACGGGTACGCGCGCTGCAACGCCGCCAGCAGCGCGGCGAGCGCCTCGTACTGGCGGCCGTCGTACGGTGTCTCGTCGGTGCCCTCGAGCTCGACGCCGATCGAGAAATCGTTGCAGGCATCGCGTCCGCGCCAGTGCGACGTGCCAGCGTGCCAGGCGCGCAGCCCGAAGGGCACGTACTGCGTGACGCTGCCGTCGCGGGCGATCAGCACGTGCGAGGAGACGCGCAGGTGCTGTATCTCCTGGAAATAGGGATCCGCGTCCGCGGGCAGCGCATTCAGGAACAGGGATTCGATCCACGGCCCGCCGAAGCGGCCCGGCGGCAGGCTGATGCCGTGCACGACCACGAGCTCGGGCTCCGGCGCGCCGGGCCTGGCGTCGCAGTTCGGCGAGTCGACGATGCGCGCGCCGGCGAGAAGTCCCATCGACACGGACAAGGCGGACATTGCGACAGCTTAGCCCGCGCCAACCGGCGCTTCCAATCGCATACACTCGCCGGCATGAGCGCGCACCCGACCAACGCCGCGATCGTCGCGCGCGACCTCGCGGTGGTGTGGCACCCCTGCACGCAGATGCACGACCACGAGCGCCTGCCGCTCGTGCCGATCGCACGCGGCGAAGGCGTGTGGCTTTATGACTTCGAGGGCCGACGCTACCTGGACGGCATCAGCTCGTGGTGGGTGAACCTGTTCGGCCACGCGAACCCGCGCATCAACGCGGCGCTCACGGCGCAGGCCGGCCGGCTCGAGCACGTGCTGCTCGCCGGCTTCACGCACGCGCCCGCGCTCGAGCTCGCCGAGGCGCTCACGCGCCTCGCGCCGGAAGGGCTGACCCGCTGCTTCTTCGCCGACAACGGCTCGGCCGCGGTCGAGGTCGCCGTCAAGATGAGCTTCCATTACTGGCAGAACGTCGGCAGGCCCGCGAAGCGCCGGTTCGTGACGCTCTCGAACAGCTACCACGGCGAGACGCTCGGCGCGCTCGCCGTCGGCGACGTCGAGCTCTACAAGAAGGTGTACCAGCCGCTCCTGATGGACGTGATCACGGTGCCCTCCCCCGACTGCCACGGGCGGGAGCCCGGCGAGAGCTGGGAGGCGCACAGCCGGCGCATGTTCGCGCACATGGAGGCCACGCTCGCGGAGCGCGCGGACGAGATCGCGGCAGTCATCGTGGAGCCGCTGGTGCAGTGCGCCGGCTCGATGCGCATGTACCACCCCGCCTATCTCACGCTGCTGCGCGAAGCCTGCGACCGCCACCGCGTGCTGCTGATCGCGGACGAGATCGCTGTCGGCTTCGGCCGCACCGGCACCCTCTTCGCCTGCGAGCAGGCGGGCATCCGCCCGGATTTCCTCTGCCTGTCGAAGGGACTGACGGCCGGTTACCTCCCGCTCTCGGTGGTCCTCACCACCGAGACCGTGTACCGCGCCTTCTACGACGATTACCTCAAGCTGACCGCTTTCCTGCATTCGCACAGCTACACCGGCAATGCGCTCGCCTGCGCGGTGGCGCTGGCGACGCTCGCCATCTTTCGCGACGAGGACGTGATCGCCAGGAACCGCGTGCTCGCGCGCCGCATGGCGGACGCGCTTGCGCCGCTCGCCGACCACCCGCACGTCGCGGAAGTCCGGCAGACCGGCATGATCGCGGCGGTCGAGTTCGTGAAGGACCGCGCCACGGGAGAGCGCCATGACTGGCGCGAGCGGCGCGGCCTGCTGGCGTACCAGCACGCGCTCGACCGCGGCGCGCTGCTGCGCCCGATCGGCAACGTCGTGTACCTGATGCCGCCCTACGTCATCGCGCCGGAGCAGATTGACTGGCTCGCCGGCATCGCCGCCGGCGCGGTGGATGCTGCGTGCGCCTGATCCGCCTGCACGTCGCGCAGACGCTCGCCGAGGGCGCGCGCATCGTGCTGGCCGGCTCCGCCGCCGCGCACGCGCAGCGCGTGCTGAGGCTCGGGGCAGGCGATGCGATCACGCTCTTCAACGGCGACGGCCACGACTACCCGTCGCGCATCACCGGCATCGGCCGCGGCAGAGTCGAGGTCGCGGTCGAAGGTCGCGCCCGCGCCCGCCCGGAATCGCCGCTCGCCGTCACCCTGGTGCAGGGCATCGCGCGCGGCGAACGCATGGACCTGATGGTGCAGAAGGCGACCGAGCTTGGCGTCGCCGCCATCCAGCCGGTCTCGACGGCACGCAGCGTCGTGCGGCTCGACGGCGACAGCCGCGAGCGCAAGCTCGCGCACTGGCGCGGCATCGCCGTCGCTGCCTGTGAGCAATGCGGGCGGGCGCGCGTCCCGCCGATCGCCGCGCCGCTCCCGCTCGCGGAGTGCCTCGGGGCGCCCGCCGCCGGGGCGCGGTTCCTGCTCGCGCCGGACGCGCCGGTCTCGCTCGCGGATGCGGCTCGAGGGCAGCGGTCGGCCGAGGTACTGGTCGGGCCGGAGGGTGGCCTCGAGGACGGCGAACGGGACGCGGCGCTCGCTTCCGGCTATCGCGCCTGCCGGCTCGGCCCGCGCGTGCTGCGCAGCGAGACCGCGGCGATCGCGGCGCTCGCCGTGCTGCAGGCGGTTGCAGGCGACCTCTAGGAGGGGACGCTCACCTTTGCCGCAACGCAGCAAAGGTGAACGTCCCCTTGGATCTCAGGCGGCGGTGACGGTTGTCTCGTCGGCGATCATTTCCTCGAGGCGCTCGAGGTCGGGAATCAGCGGCAATTCGTTGACCATGCGCACCTGGCACATCACCGGCGAACGGTCGGGGAATGCGCGCGAGTTGTCGGCCGCGATGACGTGCGGGTTCACGCGCACCAGCTGCGGGAAGCCCTGGGTGGCGATGCCGAAGTGCCCCGCCGGCAGCTTCTGCCCGAGGCAGGTGAAGATCACGATGCGCGTGCGGCCGCCGATGACGGGTATGCGCTTTCCGCAGGCACCCTCGAAGGAGACGACCGGCACGCCACGGCCGTTCCAGGCCTGGATGCCGAGGTACCAGGGGGGCGCGCCCGGCATCTCCTGCAACGGCTGGAAGCTCGTCACCTCCGCGACGCAGGCGCGCGGGACGAGCAGCCGCTCGTCGAGCAGCGGCACCAGCAGCCCGTAAAGCTCCTGTTCCGTGCTCACGTCGCGGCCTTGCGCACCAGCGGCTCGATCGCCTGCAGCAGCTGGCCCTCCTGGTAGGGCTTGCCGAGGTACTCGTTGACGCCGAGTTCGATGGCGCGCGCGCGGTGCTTCTCGCCGACGCGAGAGGTGATCATCACGATCGGGACGTCCTTGAGCCGCACGTCATTGCGCACGTGCGAGGCGACCTCGTAGCCGTCCATGCGCGGCATCTCGATGTCCAGCAGGATCACGTCAGGCACCTCGTCCTGCAGCACTGAGACCGCTTCGAGGCCGTCTTTGGCCGTGACGACGCGCATGCCGTTGCGTTCCAGCAGCCGCTGCGTCACGCGCCGCACGGTGATCGAATCGTCGACCACGAGCGCGAAGATGCGCCGGTCGACCTGCGGCACTGGCGCGGCACGCGGCCCGCCGGACGGCCGGTGGCGCCACTCCGAGCGCACCAGCGCGCCGATGTCGAGGATGATGCAGATGCGCCCGTCGCCCAGGATGGTCGCGCCGGAAATGCCGCGGATGCCGGAGATCTGCGGGCCCACCGTCTTCACCACGATCTCGCGGCTGCCGATCAGCTCGTCGGTCACGATGGCGGTCGAATGCTCGCCGGCCCGGACCAGGATCACCGGCACCGCCAGGTCGTGGTCCGGCATCAGGGACGGCGCGGCGCCGACGAAGGTCGCGAGGTGCTGGAAGCGGTACTTCTGCCCGCCGTATTCGAAGCTTGCCGTCTCTTCCGCAAGATGGCGCTGCACCTCGGAGCGCGGAACGCGCACGACACCCTCGACCGTCGGCAGCGGCAGCGCGTAGAGCTCCTCGCCCGCGCGGGTGACCAGCGCCTGGCTGATCGCGAGCGTGAACGGCAGGCGCACGGTGAAAGTCGTGCCCTTGCCCGCCCGGGTCTCGGTGTAGAGGGAACCGCCCAGCTTCTTGATCTCGGTCGCGACCACGTCCATGCCGACGCCGCGGCCGGCGGACTGCGTCACCTTGCCGGCGGTCGAGAAGCCCGGTTCCAGGATCAGCTGCAGCGCCTGCTCGTCGGAGAGCTCCTGTTTCAGCGTCGTGAGCCCGAGCGCGACCGCTCGGTCGCGCACCAGCTTGAGGTTCACGCCAGCGCCATCGTCGGCAACCGCGATGACGACTTCCGAGCCCTCGCGCTTCAGGGTCACGTCGATGACGCCGGTCTCGTCCTTGCCCGCGGCGACGCGCGCAGCGGGAGATTCGATCCCGTGCACGATGGCGTTGCGCAGCATGTGCTCGAACGGCGCGAGCATGCGCTCGAGCACCTGGCGGTCGAGCTCGCCCGCGGCGCCGTTGATGCGGACCTCGACCTTCTTGCCGGTTTCGGCCGCCGCCTGGCGCGCGATGCGCGTCAGGCGCTGGACCTGGCGCTGAAAGGGGACCATGCGCGTGCGCATGAGCCCGCCCTGCAGCTCGGACACGATGCGCCCCTGCTGCGTCAGCAGGTTCTGCACCTCGCGCGTCTGCGTCGCGAGCAGGCCTTGCACGCTTGCGACGTCCGAGGAGGTCTCGGCCAGGGCGCGCGAGTACTGCTGGATCGACGAATAGCGGTCGAGCTCGAGCGGGTCGAAGTCGTCGCGCCGCGTCCCGGAATCGACGTGCCGATGCAGGATCTGCGCCTCGGTCTCGATCTCGAGCTTGCGCAACTGGTCCTTCAGGCGCTGCACGACGCGGCCGAGCTCCGCCAGGTTGAAGTCGATCGACGACACCTGCTGCTCGAGGCGCGCCCGATAGATGCTGACTTCGCCGGCGACGTTCAGCATGTTGTCGAGCAGGTCGGCGTCGACGCGCGCCACTTCGCCGCGCTCGGCCCCGGCCTCGCGCGCCGGCGGGCCCGCCGGTGCCGGGGCGGCGGCGCGTTCCTCGCCCTCCGCCGCCCGTTCGGGCTGCTGGGCCGCCGCGGGCGGCGCAACGGCCGCCGGAGACGCGACGGGCTGCGTTTCCCGGGGCGGAGCGGGCGGCACGATGATCTGAGCGGGCGCCCGCGCGGCCGGAGGCGCGGGCGGCGCAACCGGCGCGGTCGCGGGCGGCTCCGGCGCGGGCGCGCCGCGGGCAATGAGCCGCAGCCGGGTCACCAGGTCGCGCGCAGCCGCGACGGGGCGGCCCGCGCCCACGTAGTCGCGCATGCGCGCGAGCTCGTCGAGGCTCGCCTGCACAACATCGAGGCTGCGGTCGTCGAGCCGGTCGGCGTCCTCCCCGAGCTGGATCACGAGCGACTCGAGTTCGTGGCTCAGGTCACCCATCGCCGTGATGCCGGCCATGCGCGCCCCGCCCTTGAGCGTGTGCAGCACGCGCTTCAGCTCGGTCACGGGCTCGCGGCCGCCCCGTTCGGCCCTGAGTGCGGTGAGCGCTCCATCGGCGGCCTCGAGCAGCTCGGTGGCCTCCTCGCTGAAGATCGCGGCGACTTCCGGGTCGTAGTCTTCGGTCCCGGCAACCGGTTCGGCGCCATCCGGGCCGGGGGCCTGCGCGGCCGGCGGCGCCTCGGCCTTCGGCTCCGCGGGCGTGAGATAGGGCGGCCGGCCTTCGATGCCGGTGGTGACGGGAATCTTCGGCAGCACGCCGTGCACGTCGCGCTCGGACAGCACGCCGGCGCCGCGGCCCGGCAGCAGCAGGTCGAGCGAAAGCGGCGGCGGCCCGGGCGGCGGCGCAGGCTCCGCGGGCGGCGGCGGCGCGGGCGGAGCTGCCGCGACGTCGAGGTTCACCGCCGCCTGCGGCGGCTCCTCGGCGAGGCGCCGCTCGAGTGCGGCGTCCTGCTGCTCGACGCGCTTCACCAGCCGGTCGAGGTTGGTGAAGTGGCCGGTGTCCTCGTGCACGGCCAGCAGCACGTCCTCGAAGCCGACCACGCAGTCGGCGAGGACGGCAAGGCCCGCCTCGTCGAATGGCGAGTCATGGTCGAACATGCGCCGCAGCCATTTGTGCAGCGGTTCCGCGAGCCGGATGCTGTGGCGAATATCGGCCGTGCGCGATGCGCCGCGCAGCGTGTGACAGGCGCGGTAGAGCTCCTCGGTCACGGTGTGCGTGCCGACCGCGAGCCAGGCATGGCGCAGGTAGGCGCGGATCACCTCGAGGTGGCTCTGCACTTCCTTCTGGTAGATCTCCTGCAGCGACGAATCGCCGCCTTCGGCATAGGCAGCCGGGCGGCCGAGCCAGGCGTCGTCGGCGGGCGCTTCGGCCGGCGCCGCCAGCTCGGGCACCGGCGCGGGCGGCGCAACGGGCGGCAGTTCGACCAGGGTCGCGGCGTGCTGTGCCTCGCTCGCGAAGTCGACTTTCGGCAGCACCAGTGTCGGCTCGGAAGACGCCGGAGCCGCCCCCGCCTGCGCGCGAGGCGCCGCCTGGCCCGTGGCGTGCGCCTCGAGTCGTGCGACCAGCTCGGGCAGGCCGGCGACCTCGCCCTCCTCGCCGTTCAACTCGCGCACCAGCCTCGGCAGCAAGGCGATCGCCTCCGAAATCGTCGCGAGCATGCCGCTCGAGCGCTCCAGCGTGCCGTCGATGACGCGATTCAGCAGGTTCTCCACCGACCAGGCGAAGTCGCCGATGAGCCGCGCGCCGACGACTCGGCCCGAGCCTTTCAGCGTATGGAAGGCGCGGCGCACCCGGGCCAGCGATTCGCGGTCCGCCGGATTCTCCGCCCACAGCGGATACAGGCGGCCGATCGTCGCAATCTCCTCGCCGGCTTCCTCGATGAACAGCGCGAGCAGCTCAGGGTCGACGGCCGGGCGACGCTCGGTCGCATCGCGCCGCGGTGCCGCAGCGGCGGGCGTCACGGCGGGCGTCAGGACGGGCGGCGCCGGCGCGGCCGTTCGTGCGGCCGCGGCGGGGACCGCGGCGCGCATGGCATCGAGCGCGACCAGGCAACGCTCGGCGTTGTCCAGCATGTACCAGGGATCGCCGCGCCCGGCCTGCAGCGTCTCCATGTAGTACTCGATGCCGACGATGGCGTCCGCCAGCCGGTCGACGTACTCATCGTTGCGCGACAGGACGCCCGGACTCAGCAGGGCGCCGACGTGCTCGCCGATGCGCCGCATCACTTCCATCGCGCGGTTGCGGCCCAGCAGCAGCAGGCCCGCGGTGATGCCGCGGGCGAGCGCGGGCGCGGCTTCGAGGCCGCCCTGCTCGCTGGTCGGGTCGAGCGCGTGACCGAGCAGCTCCTTGATGCGCGCGAGATTCACGATGCACTCGCGCAGCACCGTCTCCGTCACCTGGCGGAATTCCGGGTCGGTCTCGGCGCCGGGCGCGGGCGCGCCGGGCGGCATGATGAGACGCACCAGGGCGTCGTCGAGGCCGTCTTCGACGCCGATCAGCGTCGCCGCGATTCCGATCAGCGTGTCCTGCTCGGCCGGCGTGCGGCGCGTGATGATGTCGTTCAGGCGCGTCAGTTCGCCCTGCACCTGCTCGCGCACGGAGCCGAGGCCGAGCACCGCGAGCGTGTCGCCGATCTTCTTGAGGAGGTCGACCTGCGGCGCGAGCTCCTCGGGCGGACCGCCCTTGCGGGTGTAGAGGTCGAGCGCATCCTTGACGCGGCCGAGGTCCTCCTTGATCGCGGCGGCCACCGTGCGCATGAGCCGCACCGAGGGCGCCGAAAGCGACTCACGCTCCTGTTCGACCGAATCGTCGAGCGGCAGCAGCTCGCCGAGCCGGAAGGAACTGCGGACCGCGTCGATCCGTTCGCCGCGGTTGGTCGCCCGCGCGACGTAGAACAGCAGGTTGTTCAGCAGCTCGATCGGCGGCGCGCTGGCGTAACCTTCCTCGCCGACCGCGTACAGGCGCTTGAGTTCGCGGTCCACGTGCCCGAGCAGGCGCTTGACCGTGACGCTCGCCTCCAGCCCGCCGCCGCGCAACCCGTCGATGAGCGCGCCGGTCACCCACCAGAGCTGGTACAGGGGTGCCGAGGTCGCAATGCTCTCCATGCGGTTCGCGACTTCGGCGAGCGCACCGAGTCCGCGATCGTCGCCCTCCCCGCGGATCAGGCCGAGCAGCCCCGCCTGGAACTTCGGCCGCAGGCGCCGCGCCCACTGCGGCACGGTGAGCTGCCGGTCCGGCGCACCCGCCTCGCGCGCGGCCGGCGCCATTTCGGAGCTGAGGTTGAGCGAGAGCAGCGTCCCCTCGGACAGGAGCGGCGCGCCACGCACCGCGCGCAGGTCGTTGAGCAGCGGCAGGAGGACCAGCGCCAGGTCGCGTCCGCCGCCCAGCACCCGCTCGAGGTAGGTGGGCAGCTGCACGCTGGAGCGCATCAGCGCATCGAGCCCGTCCACGTACTGGCGCGCGTCGGTCTCGCTGTTGGCCATCCAGCGCGAGGTCTGTTCCATCTCCTCGGCGAGGAGCGCGGCACCATAGACCTCGACCACGCGCAGCACGCCGCGGGCCGAGCGCATGAGTTCGGCGGCCTTGCCGATGTGGGTCTTGTCAGCCGGCGTCTCGGCCGCGGCCTCGAGCGCGATGCGCACCTCGTTCAGCGTCGCGGCCAGTTCGCGCGCGACGAGATGCAGTGCCTGCTCGTTGACCGAGGGGAAGCCCGCCATGGAGGATCAGCCCGTGCCGCTCGCCGCGCGCAGGGTCTCCGCGCCCTGCGCGGCGGCTGGCGCCGGCGCGGGCTTGATCTTGCGGCCCGGGGTCGGCAGCTGCTGCGGCAGGCTGAACCCGGACACGGACTTGCGAAGCTGCGCGGACATGTCGGCCAGCCGGCCGATCGCGACCGAGGTCGCGCTGGTGTTGTCCGCGGTCTGCTGGCTGATCTCGCGCAGCACCTGCATGGTGCGCGAGATGTGGGAAGACGTCGCCGCCTGCTGGCGGGCGCTCGCGGAGATGTTCTGCACGAGCTGCGCGATCTGGTTCGAGACGTCCTCGATCTCACCGAGCGCGGCGCCGGCGTTCTCGGCCAGCAGCGCGCCGCCCACGACGTCGGTCGTCGTGCGTTCCATGGACACGACCGCCTCGTTGGTGTCCGACTGGATGGTGCGGACCAGGACCTCGATCTGGCGCGTCGCGTGGCCCGCGCGCTCGGCGAGCCGCTGCACCTCGTCGGCGACGACCGCGAAGCCGCGGCCGGACTCGCCCGCCATCGAGGCCTGGATCGAGGCGTTCAGCGCGAGGATGTTGGTCTGCTCGGCGATGTCGTTGATCAGCTCGACGATGTTGCCGATCTCCTGCGAGCTCTCGCCGAGCCGCTTGATGCGCTTCGACGTGTCCTGGATGTTCTCGCGGATGGTGTTCATGCCGTCGATGGTCCGGCGCACGGCGTCGCCGCCCTTGTGCGCGACGTCCACCGCGTGGCGGGCGACGTCGGCGGAGCGCTCGGCATTGCCGGAAACCTCCTCGATCGAGGCCGCCATCGCGCTGACCGCGTCGGTCGCGGCCGCGACCTGGCGCGACTGCGCGACGCTCGCCTTGGCGAGGTGTCCGGCGGCCGCCTGGGTCTGGCGCGTCGCCTGGTCGAGCTGCAGGGCGGTGTCGTTGATCGTCGCGACCAGTTCGCGCAGCGCCTCGATCGCGTAATTGATGGAATCCGCGATCGCGCCCGTGATGTCGTCGGTGACCGTTGCCTGTACCGTGAGGTCGCCGTCGGCGAGGCTCGACATCTCGTCGAGCAGGCGGAGGATCGCGTCCTGGTTGCGCCGGTTGCGCTCGGACTCGAGGCTCGCGACGCGGCGCATGCCGGCCTGGGAGGTCCAGCCCCAGAGCGCACCGGCGAAGCACAGGGCGGCGAGCGCGAGCGCGACGAGGGCGGGAGTCGTATTACCGGGCACGTCGGGTGCCGCGGCCGCCTGCGGGTCGAGCGACTTCGACAGCTTGTCGGCCGCCGTGCCGAGGTCGGCCGCGGCGCGCTGGGCGGTCGCGAGCGCGCCTGCCCGCTCGAGCGTGATCTGGAGCTGCTTCTCGTAGTCGGAGAACGCGGCCTGCACCTCGCCGAGCCGCTTGGCCGCCTCGCCCTCGACCGCGGGCACGCCGGCGGTGGTGTCGGTGCCGGCAAGTCCCGCGAGGAACTGCGCGAGCAGCGCCGAGTTCTCGGAGATCCGGCGCGACACCTCGGCGGGGTTTACGGCAGCTTCGAGCTGCTGGAGGTCGTCGCTGGTGCGCTGCGCCACGGTCTCGAAGCGCGGCAACACGCGCATCGCGGTCAGGCCGCCGGGCGCCGACACGGCGTTGCCGGTGGCCGCGAGCACCCGCCCGAGGATCGTGCGCGACGCCGCCGCCGCCTGGCCGAGCTCGCCGGCGACGGCGCGCGCGGCCAGAACCTGCTTCGAGGACTCGAGCACCGTGTTCCAGGCCGGCTCGTCGCCGAGGCGCTGCGCGCTTTCGGACGAGAGCGCCGCGAACGGCGAGCGGCCCTCGTCGATCTCGCCGAGCACGCGCTCGAGCGTCGCGCGCGACGCGGCCAGACGGTCGAAGGCCGCGGCGTCGCCCCGGGAGGCCGCGGCGCCCTGGGCCGGCATGCTGCCGGCGAGGACGGTGAGCTCCGCGAGGTGCCCGCGGTAACCGCGATCGGCGTTCTCGGCGCGTTCTGCAAGGACGATCAGCGCCGCGGCGGCGATTGCGGCGACGAGTCCGCTGACAAGCAGCACCGGCATCCATCGGGCGATCGCGAATCTTTCAGGCGGGTTGACCATGCTCCGGAACCTTCTCCCTCTCGCCTCAGTTCGACCCGTGCAGGAACGCCGGACTTTCCACCAGCGTCCGCAGGCTCAGCACCGGCCAGGCCTCGCTGCCGCGGCGGAATGACCCGGCGAGGTAATGCTCGCACCGGATCATCGTCGGCGGCGCTTCCGCCGTGAACTCACGCTCGGCGAAACGCCGGAAGCCCAGCACCTCGTCCACCACGAGCCCTGCGGGAATCTCGCGGTGGTTGACCACGATCACGCGCGTGTTCCGCCCGACCGTCAGCTCTCCGCTGCCCAAATACTGCTTCAGGTCGATCACCGGCAGGAGCTGGCCGCGGACGTTGGCGAGGCCGAGGATCCAGGGCCGCGCGCCCGGCACGCGTGTCACCGGCGCCGGCAGCCCCATGACCTCGCGCGCCTCGTCGCGCTCGACCAGGAAAGTCTCGCCCCCCATGCGGAAGGCGACGCCGATCCATTCCTGGGTCGCCGCGCCCTCGCGCTGGCCCGCGGCCACGTCGCGCGCGCGCGCTTCCAGTGCCAGCAGCAGCTCGAACGGCCGGTCGCGCAGGGCCCTCAGGATCGGCTCAGCCTGCATCCGGTCAACCTGCGAGCAGCGCGGCCTGCGCTTTCTCCACGAGTTGCGCCGGCGTGACCGGCTTGACGAGGTAATCGACCGCGCCCTGGCGCATGCCCCAGATGCGGTCGGTTTCCTGGCTCTTGCTCGACACCATGATCACGGGAATCTTGCGCGTCGCCGGGTCGTTGGCGAGCGTGCGCGTCGCGCGGAAGCCGTCGACCCCCGGCATCACGATGTCCATCAGGATGAGGTCGGGCCGGATCTCGCGCGCCTTGCGGATGCCTTCGGCGCCGTCGGCCGCGCCCTCGGTCTCGAAGCCGTGGTTCTCCAGCATGCGCCGCATCTGGAACACCTCGGTCGGCGAGTCGTCGACGATCAGGATGAGCGCCATGGCCGTACTCCCGTCATTCGCGGTTGACGTGCCGTTCGATCGCGGACAGCAGCTCGTCGCGCGTGAAGGGCTTTGTCAGGTAGTGTTCGGAACCCACGATCCGCCCGCGTGCCCGGTCGAACAGCCCGTCCTTGGAGGACAGCATGATCACCGGGATGGCGCGGAACACCTTGTTGTGCTTGATCAGCGAGCAGGTCTGGTAGCCGTCGAGCCGCGGCATCATGATGTCCACGAACACGATGTCCGGCTGGTGGTCGGCGATCTTGGACAGCGCGTCGAAGCCGTCGACGGCCGTGAACACCTCGCAGCCCTCCTTGGCCAGCAACGACTCCGCCGTGCGGCGGATCGTCTTGCTGTCGTCGATGACGAGCACCTTGAGCCCGCTCAGGCGGAGCCCGTCATTAACGGCCGCTGCACTTTCCATCGGGTTCCTCCGGCCCCGGCTGAGCTCCGGCCGGGCGCGTGACAACTCGCCAGGTGGCGCCCACGGTTTCGACGCCGGAGCGCACACCTTTTAACATATCGGTCCACCCCCCGCCACGGCAGCAGCACCGGCCGCGCGGCGATGGGGACCGGTGACAGGTGTACTATGACAAGGCCCCCTGACGTGCAGTATCCGCGTCACATTCCCGCCAATCGGCCGGAGATTCCCTGATGCCTGCCCGACCGAGCCTCGCCGTGCTGATGGACCCGCTCGAGACCATCAAGCCGGCCAAGGATTCGACCATCGCCATGCTGACGGCCGCCGCACGCCGCGGCCTCGAGACGCTCGTCTTCGAGCAGGGCGATATCTGGGTGCGCGACGGCCGCGCTTGCGCGCGCCTGACGCCGATCGAGGTCATCGGCGGGGGCGCTGCCTGGTACCGCACTGGCGCGCCCGCCGTGCACGACCTTGCCGGCATCGACGCCATCCTGATGCGGAAAGATCCGCCGTTCGACATGGAGTACATCTGCTCCACCTACCTGCTGGAGCGGGCCGAACAGGCGGGCACGCTGGTGGTGAACCGGCCGCAGGGCCTGCGTGACATGAACGAGAAGGCCTATACGGCCTGGTTTCCGGACTGCTGCGCGCCGACCCTGATCTCGCGCGACATGGCGGCGATGGAGGAATTCCTCGGCGAGCATGGCCAGGCCGTGTTCAAGCCGCTGGACGGCATGGGCGGACGCTCGATCTTCGTCGTCGAACGGGGCGACCGAAACCTGCGGGTCGTGCTGGAGACGCTCACCGACTACGGCCGCCGTTACGCGATCGCCCAGCGCTACCTCCCCGAGATCGCGACCGCCGGCGACGCCCGCATCCTGCTGGTGGACGGCGAGCCGGTGGCGCATGCGCTGGTGCGGATGCCGGCGGCCGGCGACCACCGCGGCAACCTCGCGGCGGGCGCGCGGGCCGAGAGCCGGGCGCTGACCGACCGCGATCGCTGGCTCGCCTCGCGCATCGGCCCGGTGATGCGCGAGCGCGGGATGCTGTTCGTCGGGCTCGACGTCATCGGCGGGTTCGTGACCGAGATCAACGTGACGAGCCCGACCGGCATTCGCGAGATCGAGAAGATGCACGGGCACGACATCGGCGGCTTGCTGATGGACGCGATCCTCGCGCGGCTCGACCGCCGCTGAGTCCGCATGAAGGCAAAGCAATCCACCGTTGGCTCCCGCGACCGCCTGACGGTCACACTGTTCCTCGCCGGCCTCTTCCACCTGATCCTGATCCTCGGCATCAGCTTCGCGCCGCCTGCGGCGGACTCCGGAAACGTCCCGACGCTCGAAGTGCTGCTCGTCAACAACCCGCTGCCGGATGCCACGCGCAACGACAGCGCGAACTATCTCGCCGAGCGTACCCAGCAGGGCAGCGGCAACTCGCCGGACGGACGGACGCGCCGGCCTACCGCCGGCGACGGTCCTGACACGCGGCAGGGCACTCCCGACGGGGGCACGGCGCCGCCGGCGCCCAAGGGCGAGGCCGGGGGAGCCGGCGAGCTGCTCACCGGCAAGGCCGGCGCGCAGCGCTTCGTCGCGGCGGCCGAAGCGGACCTGGCACCCTCGATGCTGCCGCGCGAGGCAATTGCCGGGAACGCCTTCCCGTTCGCCGGCCGCGACGAGGATGACGACCTGCAGCTGAAGGGCGCGCCCCGGCGCGAGCTCGTGGTCACGCCGAACACGCGGGTCTCCGATGTCGCGGTCTACCTGGACTCATGGAAGCGTCGCATCGAGCAGGTCGGCACCGTCAACTTCCCGAACGCGGCGCGCCGCAGCAGGCTGTCCGGCAGCCCCTTGATCGAGGTTGTGCTCGCCTCGAGCGGCGGCCTCGTCCGCGCCGACGTCCGCCGTTCGAGCGGTCACGGCGAACTGGATCGTGCCGCACTGGACATATTGAAGCTCGCGACGCCGTTCGAACCGTTCCCCGAGGCGCTCGCCGCCCGGCACGACGTCCTGCGCTTCGCCTATGAATGGCAGTTCGTCGGCGGCCGGCTGGCAGGGTCCGCCGTGGAAGTGCCGGTGCCGTAAGAGGGGGACTACGGCGTCATTACGTCAGGTTCCCGCGGGTTTCGCGCTTTACCGCTGCTGCTGCGGGGCCGATACTAGCGCCATGAGCGCGGGCGATTACCTCCAGAACCAGCTGCTGGTCGCGATGCCGACGCTCGCGGACCCGAACTTCTCCCACAGCGTCACGCTGGTGTGCGAGCACAATGAGCGCGGCGCGCTCGGCCTCGTGATCAACCGCCCGCTCGAGATGCGCATGGCCGAGGTGCTCGACCAGCTCTCCCTGGTGACCGACGACACGCGCCTGCGCGAGATGCCGGTGCTCGCCGGCGGCCCGGTGCAGCGAGACCGCGGCTTCGTCCTGCACCGGCCGGGCCCGCGCAGCTGGGAATCGACCATGCGGGTCTCCGACACGCTGCACGTGACGACCTCGCGCGACGTCCTCGCCGCGATGGCCCAGGGCGACGGCCCGCGCCAGGCGGTCATCGCGCTCGGCTATGCCGGCTGGGAAGCGGGACAGCTCGATGAGGAGCTGCTGCACAACGCCTGGCTCACCGTGCCCTGCGACGACTCGCTGATCTTCGACCTGCCCTTCGAGCAGCGCTGGCATGCCGGGGCGCGCCTGCTGGGCGTCGAGCTGTCGCGCATCAGCACCCAGGCGGGGCGTGCCTGAGGCGACGGCATGACTGCGCCGCCCGCGAGGACGGTGCTCTCCTTCGATTTCGGCCTCCGGCGCATCGGCGTCGCGGTCGGCAACACCCTGACCGGGACCGCGGAAGCGCTCTCGACCGTCGCGGCCGACGACGGGCTGCCCGACTGGCGCGCGGTGGACCGTCTCGTCGCGGACTGGCGCCCCGCGGCGATCGTCGCCGGCGTTCCCTATAATATGGCCGGCCGCGACGCCGCACGGATCACGACGGGGGCCCTGCGGTTCGCCGACGAGCTCGGCGGTCGGTACGGCATCGAGGTTCACCGGGTGGACGAAAGGCTGACGTCGCGCGAGGCGGAGGACGACCTGCGCGAGCGCCGCAGGAGCGGCGCCAAGACGAAGCGGGTGCGCCGCGGCGACGTCGACCGCGAGGCAGCCCGGCTTCTCCTGCTGCAGTGGCTGCGCGGCCTGCCCGGGCCGCGCACGACATGACCCCTCCCCTTTCACAGGTCGACGCGGCCGGCCGGCTGCGCCACCTGGTCACGCTCGACGGCCTGCCCCGCAGCCTGATCGAGGAACTGCTGGAACGTGCGCAGGCCCATGCCTCGGGCCCGGCACGCACGGATGCGCTGCGCGGCGTCACGGTCGCAAACCTGTTCGGCGAGCCCTCGACCCGGACGCGTGCGTCGTTCGAGCTCGCGGCATTGCGGCAGGGCGCGGACGTCGTGAACCTCGACAATGCGCTGTCCTCGCGCGCCAAGGGCGAGACGCTGCTCGATACCGTGCACACGCTGCGCGCGTTGCGGGTCGACGTGTTCGTCATGCGCGACGGCGAGCCCGGCGTGCAGGAACAGGTCGCGCGCGTCGTCGACCGCGAGGCCGCGGTGGTCTCGGCGGGCGAGGCACACCTGTCGCACCCGACGCAGGGCCTGCTCGATGCGCTGACCATCCGTCAGTCGAAGGGCGCCCTCGACCGGGTCTCGGTCGCGATCGTCGGCGACGTCGCGCGCTCGCGCGTCGCCCGCTCCGCGCACCGGGCGCTCTCGACCCTCGGCGTGCCGGACATCCGCATCGTGGCGCCGCAGGAAATGATGCCCGAAGCCGCCGAATTCGCCGGCGCCCGCCGCTACGGGTCGCTGGCGGAAGGGATCGCGGGCGCGGACGTGGTCATGATGCTGCGCATCCAGCACGAGCGCGCCGGCGGCGGCCCGGTGGACCTTCCCGCCTACCACCGCGAATTCGGGCTCACGGCCGCGCGCCTCGCGGGCGCGAACCCGGGCGCGATCGTCATGCACCCGGGCCCGATGAACCGCGGCGTCGAGATCGACCCGGAGGTCGCCGACGGGCCGCAGTCGGTCATCCGCCGCCAGGTGGCGAACGGACTCGCCGTGCGCATGGCGGTGCTCGAGCAGCTTGCCGGGACATTGCGGGCGGGGGCGCCGTGACCACCCCTGCCCCGCACCGCGGCACGATCTTCCTCGAGGACGCCGGCGTGCTCGAGCACCGCGCCTTCGCGGGCGCACAGTTCGTGTTGCGCCTCGCCGCGCCGCGCTGCGCCGCGGCGGCGACGCCGGGCAGTTTCGTCCACCTCACCTGCGGTCCGGACCTGCCGATGCGCCGGCCGCTTTCGATCATGCGCGCGAATGCCGCCGACGGCTGGGTCGAGGTGCTGTACAAGGTCGTCGGCCACGGGCTGGCGGAGCTCTCCCTGCGCAAGCCGGGAGAGACGCTCTCCTGCCTCGGCCCGATCGGCCGCGGCTTCACTGCGAACCCGTCGCGGCCCCGGCTCCTGCTGATCGGCGGCGGCGTCGGCATCCCGCCGATGGTGTTCTTCGCCGAGGCTCTGGCCGCCGGCCGCGGCAGGTTCCGCCCGCTCGTCCTGATGGGCTCGGAACTCCCGTTCCCGTTCGAGCCGGTCGACTCGCGCCTGCCCGCCCCGGGCCTGCCTTCGGCCGCGACCGCGGCGATGCCGCTGCTCGAGGAACTTGGCGTGCCGTCGAGGCTCGCGAGCCTGTCCGGGATCGCGGGATGCCACCGCGGCTACGTCACGGAGCTCGCGGACGACTGGCTGTCGTCACTGACGGCGGCCGAGCGGAACGAGGCGGAACTCTTTTCCTGCGGCCCGCACCCCATGCTGGTCGCCGTCGCCGCGCTCGCACGCCGGCACGGTGTGCCTTGCCAGGTGTCGCTGGAGGAGAACATGGCCTGCGGCGTCGGCGGCTGCGCCGGGTGCACGGTGCTCGTGCAGACGCCGGAGGGTCCGGCCATGAAGCGCGTTTGCGTCGACGGGCCCGTCTTCGACGCTGCAACCGTTTTCGCCGCGTAGCAGGCGCGCGCACTTCGCCGGGGGGAACCTCCTCCGCTCGCTCGGAAGAACGGACACTCGCTCGCCTCGGGGTTCCCCCGGCTCGCGCGCGCGCCGAAACGCGGCGGCACGCGGGCGAGCGCCGGGCGGGTCCCCGAGCGAGCGACTGAAGTTCCGGCGGAGCGAGCGAGGGTCCCCGACCGGCGCGAAGCCCGCGCGCGGCGGCGAAAGGGTCACCCGAAGTTGATGCGCGCCTGCAGGTTGGTACGCGAGTCGGCGTTGTTGAGCGCTTCCTCGATGTCGATCCGCCCCTCCTTGTAGAGGTGCAGGAGCGCCGAGTCGTAGTTCTGGATGCCGCGCTCGTTCGACGTCAGCATCGCTTCCTTGACGCCGATCACGTCGCCCTTCTTGATCAGGTCCTGGATGTGCGGCGTGTTCAGCATGACCTCGACCGCGGCGACGCGCTTGTTGTCGCGGCCGCGCACCAGCCGCTGCGAGACGATCGCGCGCAGGTACTGCGACAGGTCGAGGAAGATCTGCGCGTGCTGGTCGCGCGGGAACAGGTTGATGATGCGGTCGAGCGTCTCCGCGCAGTTGTTGGCGTGGAGCGTGGCGATGGCGAGGTGGCCGGTGCCGGCGAGCGCGATCGCGGACTCCATGGTCTCGCGGTCGCGGATCTCGCCGATCAGGATCACGTCCGGCGCCGCGCGCATGGCGGCGCGCAGCGCCCTGCCGAACGAGCGGGTGTCGAGGCCGACCTCGCGCTGGTTGACGATCGCCCTGCGGTTCTGGTGCAGGAATTCGACCGGGTCCTCGATCGTCAGGATGTGGTCGGAGCAGTTCTCGTTGCGGTGGTTGATCATCGCTGCGAGCGTCGTCGACTTGCCCGAGCCCGTGGCGCCGACCATCAGCACCAGCCCGCGCTTCAGCATCGCGAGATCGACCAGCGTACCGGGCAGGCCGAGCTGGTCCAGCTTCGGCGTGTCCACGCTGATGTAGCGCAGCACCATCGCGGGGAAGCCGCGCTGGTAGAAGACTGCGGCGCGGAAACGGCCGACACCCGGCTCGGAGATCGCGAAGTCGATCTCGAGTTCATTCTGGAAGTGCTCGAGCTGCTCCGCGCTCATGAGGCCGTAGGCGATGTCGCGCACCGTCTCTGCGCTCAGCACCTGTTTGTTGATCGGGTGGATGAGCCCCTCGATCTTGATCTTGACCGGCGAGTTGGACGTGAAGAACAGGTCCGAGGCCTTGCGCTCCGCCATCAGCCTGAGCAGCGGCTTGATGCTGAAGCGGCCCTCGCCGGCCTCGTGAACGGCGGCTTCGCCGCCGTCCGGCTTAGTAGATTTTGCCGTCGTTGGAGTCATCGACGATCCTCAATGTGCTGCCGGCCTCGGCCTGCAACCGGTCCTCGCGCTTGCTCTCGAGCTTGATGCGCAGGCGCAGCTCGTTCTTCGAGTCGGCGTTCCGGAGGCCTTCCTCGTAGGAGATCGTGCCGGCCTCGTACAGGTCGAACAGGGCCTGGTCGAAGGTCTTCATCCCGAGGCGGTTCGAGCGCGCCATCACTTCCTTGATCTTCGAGACCTCGCCGCGGAAGATCAGGTCCGCGACCAGCGGCGTGCCGATCAGGATCTCCATCGCGGCGATGCGGCCCTCGGCCTTCTCGCGCGGCACGAGGCGCTGCGAGATCATCGAGCGGATGTTGAGCGACAGGTCCATCAGGAGCTGCTCGCGCTTCTCCTCCGGGAAGAAGTTGATGATGCGGTCCAGCGCCTGGTTGGAGCTGTTGGCGTGCAGGGTCGCGAGCACGAGGTGGCCGGTCTCGGCGAACTGGATGCCGTACTCCATCGTTTCCCGGTCGCGGATCTCGCCGATCATGATGACGTCGGGAGCCTGGCGCAGCGTGTTCTTCAGCGCCGTGTGCCAGCTGTCGGTGTCGACGCCCACCTCGCGGTGCGTCACGACGCAGCCGCGGTGGGTGTGCACGTACTCCACCGGGTCCTCGATCGTGACGATGTGGCCGCGCGTCTTCTCGTTGCGGTACCCGACCATCGACGCGAGCGTGGTGGACTTGCCGGAGCCGGTCGCGCCGACCACGATCACGAGGCCGCGCTTGGACATGACGATGTCCTTCAGGATCGGCGGCAGCTCGAGCTCCTCGATGGTGGGGATCGTCGAGTTGATCTGGCGGATCACGCAGCCGGTCATGCCCTGCTGCACGAACGCGCTGACGCGGAAGCGGCCGATGCCTGGCGGGGCTATCGCGAAGTTCGCCTCCTTGCTGGCGTCGAACTCGCGCGTCTGGCGGTCGTTCATGATCGAACGGACCAGCACGGCGCTCTGCTCCGGCGCGAGCGCCTTGTCGGTCTGCGGCCGCACCTCGCCGTCGATCTTGATCGCCGGCGGGAAGCCGGCGGTGATGAACAGGTCGGAACCCTTACGGTCCACCATGCGCCGCAGCAGGTCCTGCATCAGCTTGATTGCCTGTTCGCGATCCATTCTTGTCTCCAGCGGCGCCCGGCGCCGTTACATGGTGTCCTTGTTGGCGGCCTTGTAGCGGGCCTCTTCCTTGGAGACCAGGCCCTTGGCGAGCATGTCCGTGAGGCACTGGTCGAGCGTCTGCATGCCCTGGCCCTGTCCGGTCTGGATCGACGAGTACATCTGCGCGATCTTGTTCTCGCGGATCAGGTTCCGGATCGCGGGGGTCGCGATCATGATCTCGTGCGCCGCGATGCGGCCGCCGCCGAGCCGCTTCAGCAGGGTCTGCGAGATGACCGCGCGCAGCGACTCGGAGAGCATCGAGCGGACCATCTCCTTCTCGGCCGCCGGGAACACGTCGACGATGCGGTCGACCGTCTTGGCCGCCGAGCTCGTGTGCAGCGTGCCGAACACGAGGTGGCCGGTCTCGGCCGCGGTGAGCGCGAGCCGGATCGTCTCGAGGTCGCGCATTTCGCCGACCAGCACCACGTCCGGGTCCTCGCGCAGCGCCGAGCGCAGCGCCTCGCTGAACCCGAGCGTGTCGCGGTGCACCTCGCGCTGGTTGATCAGGCAGCGCTTCGACTCGTGCACGAACTCGATCGGGTCCTCGATCGTGATGATGTGCTCGGGGCGGTTGACGTTGACGTAGTCGATCATGCCCGCGAGCGTCGTCGACTTGCCGGAACCGGTGGGGCCGGTCACCAGCACGAGGCCGCGCGGCAGCATGCACAGGTCCTTGAACACCTTCGGCGCGCTCAGGTCGTCCAGCGACTTGATCAGCGACGGGATGTTGCGGAATACGGCGCCGGCGCCCCGGTTCTGGTTGAACGCATTGACGCGGAAACGGGCCAGGTTCGGGATCTCGAACGAAAAGTCGGTCTCGAAGAACTCCTCGAACACCTTGCGCTGCTTGTCGTTCATGATGTCGTACACCATGCTGTGCACTTCCTTGTGCGTCAGCGGTGGCATGTTCACGCGCTTGACGTCGCCGTCCACGCGGATCATGGGCGGCACGCCCGCGGACAGGTGGAGGTCAGACGCGTTGTTCTTGACTGCGAAAGCCAAGAGTTGGGCGATGTCGACGGCCATCAGGACTCCCTGGCTCGGTGCACGACGCGAGATCCCGCCGCGCCGCCTGGCGGTGCTGCGGGACCGGGGGCAGTATAGCCCCGGTAACCTCACACCAATATGTTAACTGCTCCGCAGAATCCGGCTGACGGGCTGTCCGCGGTGCGGGAGCGCATCACGATCGCGGCACGTGCCGCGGGCCGCGACCCCGGCTCCATCACCCTGGTCGGCGTCTGCAAGTCGCAGCCGGTCGAACGCGTGAAATCGGCCCTCGCCGCGGGGCTTGCCGACCTCGGCGAGAACTACGTGCAGGAGGCGCGCACGCATTTCGAGGCGCTCGCGGAGATCGGTTTTCGCCGCCACCTCATCGGCGCGCTGCAGACCAACAAGACGCGCGACGCCGCGACGCTCTTCGACTGGGTTCACACCGTCGACCGCATCCGCGTCGCCGAACGGCTCTCGGCCCAGCGCCCCGAATCGCTGCCGCCGCTCGCGGTGTGCATCCAGGTGCAGCTCGGCGGCGAATCGACCAAGTCAGGCGTCGCGCCGCAGGCACTCGCCGCGCTCGCGGGCGAGGTCGCCTCGTTGCCGCGGCTCGCGCTGCGGGGGCTCATGGCGCTCCCGCCCACGGAGGCCGATCCGGTGCGCCAGCGTCACTGGTTCGCGGAGCTGCGACGGCTGTTCGAGGGCCTGAACGCCGCAGGCCACCGGCTCGACACGCTGTCCATGGGCATGAGCGGCGATTTCGAGGCCGCGATCGCCGAGGGCGCGACGCACGTGCGAATCGGCACCTCGATCTTCGGCGCGCGGCCGTGACCGCGGCCGGCCGGTCGCACTAGAATCCCCCGGTGGACGCCCTCTACTTCCTCGTCGACTCGCTGCTGACCATCGCGGTGTACGCATTCCTGCTGCGGGTCCTGCTGCAGCTCTCGCGCGCCGATTTCAGGAACCCGCTCGCGCAGGCGGTCCTCGCGCTGACGAACTGGCTGGTGATGCCGCTGCGGCGCATCCTGCCGCCCGCCGGCCGCTTCGACACGGCCTCCTTCGCGGCGCTCATCGCGGTCCAGCTCGCGGCGAGCCTGATCCTGTTCCGTTTCCGCACCGGCGCCCTGTTCCCCCTGGTCCCGCTCCTCGTGTCGGCGCTGCGTTCGCTGGCGCTGTCGACGCTCCTGCTCTACACCATCCTGATCTTCATCTACGCCGCCCTCTCCTTCATCGCCCCGGGCGCGCGCAGTCCCGCCACGGCGCTCCTCGCCTCGCTCTGCGAGCCGCTGCTGCGCCCGTTGCGGAGGGTGCTGCCGGACATCGGGGGCATCGACTTCTCGCCGCTGGTCGCGATCCTCGGGCTGACGGCCCTGCGCATCCTGATCGGCTAGCGATGTCCCGGGGCCTCACCCGCGCGCTGGCCGCGACCGCGGCGGCCTTGCTCCTGTCCACCGGCTGCGGCGGCAATCCGGAACCCGTGGCGGAAGCCGCGCCATACCTCGATCCCGGCTACGTCGAGGCGGGCGGCTTTCGCCTGCACTACGCACTCACGCTCTCGGGCGACCTGCCCGCTGCGATTGCAGGCGGTTACGGCATTCTGCCGAGAACCAATCTAGCCGTGCTGACGGTCGCGATCGCCCCGCTTGACGCCGGCGCCGGGCCTGCCCTCGCCGGTGCGCGGGCCGAGGCCACCGCGATCAGCCTCACCGGTGCGCGCACGCCGCTCGCGCTGACGCGACGCGGCGAGCCGGGCGGCGCGACCTGGCTCGGGACGGTCGACGTGCGGCATCGCGTCCCGATCACGATCGAGATCGTGGCGCACGCGACGTCGGACGGCCCGCCGATTCGCGCCCGCTTGACAAGGGAGTTCCGTCTCGAATGAATTCTCGCGCGGCGCGCCGACCCTATAAAAACCGCTAAAAATCGCTGTCGACCCACTTATGCAGCGGGATCTTCCGTGGTATGGTGCGCGCCGTAAAACGATTTGGCGGGATCGCCCCGTCGCTGACAGAACCAGAGGAGAATACTCAATGGCGAAAAAGAATGCGGCTCCGACGAAGTCGCAGATCGTTGCGGCGGTCGCTGCCAAGACTGACCTCAGCAAGAAGCAGGTCGGGTCGGTGCTCGAGTCGCTCGGAGACCAGATCAAGAAGTCGCTCAAGTCCAACGGCGTGTTCACGCTGCCGGGCCTGTGCAAGATGCGCGTCGTGAAGAAGGCCGCCACGAAGGCGCGCGAGGGCGTCAACCCGTTCACGGGCGAGAAGATGACCATCAAGGCGAAGCCCGCCTCGAAGAAGGTGCGTATCCGCGCCCTCAAGAACCTCAACGAGATGGTCGGCTAACACCCGGTCCATCCGTTTCCGCGTTCGAAAGCAGACGGGGCGGCCTTGCCGCCCCGTTCGTTTTTCCGCGGGATTTCAGCCGTTCTCGGCCGCGCGCGCGCCCAGCCAGGTGCCGAGCACGGTCCTGAGCTCCGTCAGCCGACCATGCAGGAAATGCTCCGCGCCCGGGAGGATCCGCACCTCCGGCGCAGGCGCGAGCGTGCGCGTCCAGGCGATGACGCGCTCGTGGTCGACCAGTTCATCGGCATCCCCCTGCGCGACGAACCACGGACAGCGCGGCACCGGCAGGCGCGTGAAATCGAAACGCTGCACCGGCGGCGCGACGGTCACCAGCGCTGCCGTGTCGCGCAGCGTCGCGAGGCGATAGGCGACGAATCCGCCGAACGAGAAGCCGAGCGACCACAGACGCGAGGCACCGGTCGCGGCACGCGCATGGTCGGCGACCACCGCCGCGTCGGTGCTTTCGCCCTCGCCGTCGTCGTGCGCGCCGGCGCTCGCGCCGACGCCGCGGAAGTTGAAGCGCGCGGTGGTGACGCGCTGGTCCTGGCAGGCGCGCGCGAGCGTGTGCACCACCTTGTTCTGCATGGTCCCGCCGTAGAGCGGGTGCGGATGGCAGCACACGGCGACGATGTCGCCGCGCGCTCCCGGCGGCCGCTCGATCAGGACCTCGATGGCGCCTGCCGGCCCCTCGATGACGACTTTCTCGACGCTGGGCGCTGCCGTGCTCACCGCTTGTAGATGACGCCGTCCTTCATGACGAAGCTGACGCGCTCGAAGACGTGGACGTCGTCGAGCGGGTTGCCCGGCACGGCGACGATGTCGGCCACCTTGCCCGCCTCGACGCTGCCGAGACGGTCGTCGATCCCGAGATACCGTGCCGGGACGATCGTCGCCGACTTGACCGCGTCCATCACCGGCATGCCCGCCTCGACCATGTAGCCGAATTCCTTGCCGTTGTCGCCGTGCGCGCAGACGCCGCAGTCGGTGCCGAACATGATCCTGACGCCCGCCTTCCAGGCCTTGCCGAAGGTCTGCTGGATCTGCGGCCCGACCGCCAGCGCCTTGGGCCGCACGATCGCCGGGAAATACGACGGATCCTGGGCCTGGTCGTAGACCCAGCGGCCGGCGGAGATCGTCGGCACGTAGTGCGTGCCCTTCTCCTTCATGAGCCGGATCCCCTCGTCGTCGAGGAACGTGCCGTGCTCGATCGAGTCGATCCCGTTACGGACCGCGCGCTTGATCCCCTCGGCGCCGTGCGCGTGCGCCGCGACCGTCATGCCGTAGTCGTGGGCGGTCGCGATCACGGCCTCGAGTTCGGCGTCCGTGAACTGCGGGGCGCTGCCGGACTTCGCGATCGAGAGGACGCCGCCGGTCGCGGTGATCTTGATCGAGTCGGCGCCGTCCTTGTAGCGCTGGCGCACCGCCTCGCGGCAGCTGTCCGGACCGTTGCACACGGTGTCGAGGCGCGGATCGTCGCTGCTGAGGAAGGGACCGAAGGAGTTGGTGGCATCCGCATGGCCGCCGCGCGTTCCGATCGAGCGTCCCGCGGTGAAGATGCGCGGGCCCTTGACCTTCCCGGCGTCGATCGCGCGCTTGAGGGCGATCGAGGTGTTCCACTGGTCGCCGAGGTTGCGGACGGTGGTGAAACCGGCCAGCAGCGTGCGCTCGGCGTAGACGACCGAGTCGAAGGCGCGGTCGGATTCGCCCTTCTTGAGGCTGTCCAGCTCGCTGGTGCGGCTGTGCTCCGAGGTCAGGTGGACGTGCATGTCCATGAAACCGGGCAGCACGGTGGCCGCGGAGAGGTCGACGAGCTCATCCCCGGCGCCCGGAGTCGTGAAGCCTTCCTCGACGGCGCGGATGCGGCCACCGTCCACCACGACGGTGACGCGCTGCCGCGGCGCGTCGGCGACGCCGTCGATGAGCCGTCCGGCGTGGATCAGGGTCGCCGCCGAGGCGGCGCCCGCCGGCAGGATCGCGGCCACGACCGCGAGACGGAGTGCGTGTCGCATGAGCACCTCGGTGGTGGAGTTACTTGTCTTCGGTCAGCGTGACGGTCTCGACGGCGAGCAGCTCGACCTCGAAGACGAGCGTCGCGCCGGGCGGGATCACGCCGTTTCCCGCTCCGCGCGTGCCGTAAGCGAGCCCGGGCGGGATGACGAGCCGGCGGGTACCGCCGACCTTCATGCCCGGGATGCCCTGCTCCCAGCCGCGGATCACGCGCTGTCCGCCGAGCGGGAACGAGAACGGCTGGCCGCGGTCACGCGAACTGTCGAACTTGCGGCCGCGCTGGTCGCTGGCGGCCGGATCGAACAGCCAGCCGGTGTAGTGGACGATGACGACCATGCCCGGCAGCGCCTCGTCGCCGATGCCGGTGACGAGGTCGGTGACGAGCACCGTGGGCTCCGGCGGCGCCGGCTCTGCGGCCGGCGTATTCGCGGGCTGCTGTGCCAGGGCGTGGAAAGCCAGGGCCAGGGCCGCGCAAGCGGCAATGCATGCGCGCGCACCGGTGCGGCGCGTGCGGGGGAATGAAGGTTTCATGCCGTTACGATAGCAGCGATGGCTATCGGAGGGGGACAGTGCCCCCGCGGCGTCGATCAGCGGTTGCGGCCAGGCCAGAGGCCGAGCTGGTGGCGGACCAGGCTCACGAAGTCCTCGAGCTCGTCGAGCAGCTGGGCGATGCGTTCCACGACCGACCTCAGCGGTCGGCGGAACGGCGCGAGTGGTTGGCGCCGTTCGGGCCGGGCAGCTCGGGGTCGGCGGCGAACGCGCCGCGCGCCTTCTCGGCCCAGGTCTTGTAGCTCGAGTACTTCGTCAGCTCGCGCGAGATCGCGCCGTGGCGGCTCACGGAAGTCAGGCGCGGCAGGCGCGGCGCCGGGTCGGCGGCCGGGCGCGGGGCCTCGGGAGGCGTGACCTTGATGTCGCTCACGGGATGGAGACCTGAGAGGGCTTCATGCGCTGCAAGTTACGCGGCAGCAGGCGCGCCAAACAGGAACTGCATCACAGGTCCCGGGCCGAAACCCCGGGGGCCCCGGCAATCAGGCGATGCGGTAGCTCGGCCGGTACTCCCCGACCAGCTTCATGCGCCTCTCGGCGACGAAGGCGCGCAGGAGCTCGTCGAGCGGCCGCGCGATTTCCGGTGCGGCATGGATCTCGAACGGGCCTTTTTCCTCGATCAGGCGGATGCCGCTTTCCTTCACGTTGCCGGCGACGATGCCGGAGAACGCGCGCCGCAGGTTCGCCGCGCGCTGGTGGACGGGCTGGTCCATCGTCAGCTCGAGGCCCGCCATCGCGGCGTGGCTCACCTCGAACGGCTTCTGGAACGCGGGCGGGATCCGCAGCAGCCAGTTGTAGTTGTAGGCGTCGCCGGCCCGGCGGCGCGAGCGGCGCACGGCGTCGAACCCGCGCTGCATCTCGCGCGCGACTTCCGGCGGGTCGTCGATGATGATCCGGTAGCGCTGCCGCGCCTCCTCGCCCAGCGTGTGGCCCAGGAAGCTGTCGAGCTGGCGGAAGTAGCCTGCGCTCTCGCGCGGACCGGTGAACACCAGCGGCAGCGGCTGGCTCGCGTTGGCGGGATCGAGCAGGATCCCGAGCAGGTAGAGGATTTCCTCCGCCGTGCCGGCGCCCCCGGGGAACACCACGATGCCGTGGCAGAGGCGGACGAACGCCTCCAGGCGCTTCTCGATGTCCGGCATGATCACGAGCTGGTTCACGATCGGGTTCGGCGGCTCGGCGGCGATGATCCCCGGCTCGGTGATGCCGATGTAGCGGCCGTCCTTGATGCGCTGCTTGGAATGGCCGATCGTGGCGCCCTTCATCGGCCCCTTCATCGCACCCGGGCCGCAGCCGGTGCACACCGAGAGCTCGCGCAGGCCGAGCTCGTAACCCACCTGCTTGGTGTAGTCGTACTCCTCGCGCGGGATCGAGTGACCGCCCCAGCAGACGACGAGGTCGGGCCGTCCCTTGTACTCGAGCGCGCGGGCGTTGCGGAGGATGCAGAAGATCGCGTTGGTGACGCTCGCGGTGTCGTCGAGGTCGAAGCGCGCGACGATCTCGTTGTGCGTGTACACGATGTCGCGCAGCACGGCGAACAGGTGTTCCTTGACGCCCCGGATCATCTCGCCGTCGACGAAGGCGCTGCCGGGCGCGTGCTGCATCTCGAGCTTGATGCCCCAGGGCTCGCGCACGATGCGCAGTTCGAAGTCCTTGTAGGCATCGAAGATCAGCCGCGCGTCGTCGATCAGCGTGCCCGAGTTCAGCACGGCCAGCGCGCAGCGGCGGAACAGCGGATACAGGCCGCCCTGGCCGCGGTCGAGGAGCTTGTCGACCTCCTGCTGCGAGAGGTTGTCGAGCACCCCCTTCGGCGACACCCGTGCATGCACGACTGCCGTGAGGTCGAGTCCCGGGTTGCCCGTCACGGGCGGATCTCGATCTGCGTGTCCTGTCCCGTCAGCAGCCAGAAATCGAGCATGTCCTCGTTCGACAGCGCGATGCACCCGTCGGTCCAGTCGGTGGCGAGGTAGCGGTCGCGCGAGTACTTCGGCAGGTTCGGCAGTCCGTGGACCATGATGGCGCCGCCCGGCGCCCAGCCATTGCGGCGCGCGATCGCGATGTCCGCGGCCTCCGGGTAGGAGACCTGCACGGCGAGGAAGAAATCGCTCTGCGCGTTGCGCCGCGTCAGGCGGTAGCGCCCCTCCGGCGTGCGGAAATCACCCTCGCGCTGCTTCTGCCCGACGGGCTGCAGGCCGAGCGAGATCTTGTAGGTGGCGACCAGCGCGCCCTCGCGATAGAGCTCCATGCGGCGGCTCGACTTCTGCACCACGATACGGTCGACCGGGCGCAACATTCCGGCGGGACCGGCGAGCGCACCCATCGAGTCGGCGCCGGCCATCGGCGCGAGCAGCGCCGCGAGGATCATCGAAATCAAGAACTTGCGATACATCTCGCGAGACATTATAACGCCCCGCGGCGGCCGCGGCCGTTCAGTCGTCGATCAGCCGGACCGCTTCACAGTTTCGGGCCGTGGCGTCGGCGACCAGGCGGTAGTCGCGGCCGGACGCGAGCTCGGCGTCCACGGTGAAGCGGCGCAGCGAACCGCTCTCGGCGACGCGGCAGTCGACGAGCAGCACGTGGGAGCCCGCGGGCAGCTCGACCTTGCTGGCGGAGAGCCCGATTTCCCGTCCGTCCACGCGGCGGATGCGGATCTGAACCGGCAGCCCCGCGCTCACGACCGGGTCCGCGCGGACGATCGCGCGTTCGCCGGCCGGCAACGACGGGCCGTCGTAAGCACGTTCGGTCGCGCAACCGGCCATGAGGACCGCCAGCGCCAGAAGGTGCCGGGTCGCACTTATCGCACTTTTGCCTCGAATGCCCATGCTCAAAGAGACTCGGGTCCGGACACATAAGTGCGATAAGTGCGACCCGGCACCATTGGGAAAAAAGGCGGCCCGAAGGCCGCCTGGGAGGTCACGCGCAGCCCCTTTTCAGGAGCCGCCGGGCGGGGACCCGGCTGGCGCGTGAGAAAATTGTCCGGTGGTCAGCCGCACTTCGAATCGGCGCAGGAGAGGCAGGTCATGCAGCCGTCCATCATGACGACCGCCGCCGTGTTGCACTTGCTGCAGAGCTGCGCGCCCTCGGGATAGCTCGACTCCGCGAACGCGTCCTGCTGCTTGTGGCGCAGTTCCCATTCCTTGCGCTTCGACTCGATGAGCAGGCGCTGCGTGTCGTCCAGGCCCGGCTTCTGCATCAGGCCGATCGTCTGCAGGTGGCGCTCCACGACGTAGCCGATCTCGGCGACGATCGAGGGCATGAACTTCCCGCCCGGCTGCCAGTAGCCGCCGCGCGGGTCGAACACGGCCTTCAGCTCCTCGGTCAGGAAGGCGACGTCGCCGCCCTTGCGGAACACGGCCGAGATGATGCGCGTCAACGCGACGATCCACTGGAAATGGTCGAGGTTCTTCGAGTTGATGAAGATCTCGAACGGCCGCCGGTGCTCGTGCTCCGTGCCCTCGTTCAGCACGATGTCGTTGATCGTCAGGTACATCGCGTGCTCGGAGACCGGCGTCTTGATCTTGTAGGTCGAGCCGACGAGCATCTCCGGTCGCTCGACCTTCTCGTGCATCCACACCACGTTGCTGCCGGTTCCTTGCGCCGCTTGGCCTCGCGCGCCGCCGCGGCCGCCGGCTTCTCCGCCTCCGGCTTGTCCGCTTCGGGCTTCTGCACGCGGTACTTGACGATCTTCTTTTCGATCTTGATGCGGCTCATGGGTCCCTCGCGGCGCTCAGAAGCGCCCGTAGTAGCCTTCCTTGATGGCGTCGTACAGGTTGGCGGCGGTATGCACCTCGCCGTCGTACTCGACTTCCTCGTCGCCGCGGGCCTCGATCTCGGTGCCGTCCTCGAGTATGAACACGTAGGTCGTGTTCTTGAGGTCGTCCTCCTTGACCAGCACGCCCTGGAACGCCTCGGGGTTGAAGCGGAAGGTGGTGCAGCCCTTGAGGCCCTTCTCGTGCGCGTAAAGGTAGATGTCCTTGAACTCGTCGTAGCGGAAATCGGTCGGCACGTTGGCGGTCTTCGAGATCGAGGAGTCGACCCATTTCTGGGCGGCGGCCTGGATGTCGACGTGCTCGCGCGGGCCGATGCTGTCCGCGGTCACGAAGTAGTCCGGCAGCGCCTCGGCCGCGTTCGTGGCCCCGGCGATCGCGCGCGGGTTGACGAGCTCCCGGTAGGCCAGCAGCTCGAACGAAAAGACGTCGATCCGCTCCTTCGACTTCTTGCCCTCGCGGATCACGTTGCGGAAATAGTGGTGGGCGAACGAGGGCTCGATGCCGTTCGACGCGTTGTTCGCCAGCGAAAGCGAGATCGTCCCGGTCGGCGCGATCGAGCTGTGGTGCGTGAAGCGGGCGCCGACGGACTCGACCTGCTTCACGACCTCGGGCGCCACCTCCGCGAGCCGGCGCATGTAGCGGCTGTAGCGCGCGTGCAGGATGCGGCCGGGCACGCGGTCGCCGACCTTCCAGCCGTCGCGCGCCATCTCGGGCCGCTTCCTCAGCATCGCGCGGGTGACGGGGAACTCCTCGTTCATGATCGGGGCCGGGCCCTTCTCGCGCGCGAGGTCGACGCCCGCCTCCCAGCCGGCGATCGCCATCTCGCGCGACACGTTGTCGGTGAACGCGACCGACTCGGGCGAGCCGTACTTCATGCCCAGCATGGTGATGGTCGAGCCGAGGCCCAGGAATCCCATGCCGTGGCGGCGCTTGCGGGTGATCTCCTCGCGCTGGCGGCCGAGCGGCAGCCCGTTGATCTCCACCACGTTGTCGAGCATGCGCGTGAACGTGCGCACCACGTCGCGGTATTCGTCCCAGTCGAAGCTCGCCTCTTCGGTGAACGGGTGGCGCACGAAGCGCGTCAGGTTCACGGAGCCGAGCAGGCAGGAACCGTACGGCGGCAGCGGCTGCTCGCCGCAGGGGTTGGTGGCGCGGATGTTCTCGCACCACCAGTTGTTGTTCATCTCGTTGACGCGGTCGATCAGGACGAAGCCCGGCTCGGCGAAGTCGTAGGTCGAGGTCATGATGAGGTCCCAGAGCCGCCGCGCCGGCAGCGTCTTGTAGACCTTGCACGCGACCAGGCCCTCGTCATTCGACACGTAGCCCTCGCCGTCCGGCCATTCGCGCCACACGAAGGCCTGCGGGTCGCGCAGGTCGTGCTGCGCCGCGTCGTACTCGCGCTGCGGCAACGGGAATGCGAGCTTCCACTCGCGGTCGCCGCGCACCGCCTCGATGAACTCGTCGGTCACCAGCAGCGAGAGGTTGAACTGCCGCAGGCGCCCGTTCTCGCGCTTGGAGCGGATGAAATCCATCGCGTCCGGGTGGCCGACGTCGAACGTGCCCATCTGCGCGCCACGGCGGCCTCCGGCGGACGACACCGTGAAACACATCTTGTCGTAGATGTCCATGAACGACATCGGCCCGGACGTGTGCGCGCCCGCGCCCGCGACGTAGGCGCCGCGCGGGCGCAGCGTGGAGAACTCGTAGCCGATGCCGCAGCCGGCCTTCAGCGTGAGCCCGGCCTCGTGCACCTTGTTCAGGATGTCGTCCATCGAGTCGTGGATGGTCCCCGACACGGTGCAATTGATGGTGGAGGTCGCCGGCTTGTGCGCGAGCGCGCCGGCATTCGACATGATGCGTCCCGCCGGGATCGCGCCCTTGCGCAGCGCCCACAGGAAACGCTCGTACAGCGCCTCGCGCTGCGCGGGCTCCTCGACGTCAGCCAGCGTCCTCGCGACACGCGCGAGCGTATCGTCCATGGTCACGTCGATCGGGGTGCCGTCCTTGGCGGTCAACCGGTACTTCCGGTCCCATATGTCGAGCGACGCCTCCTGGAACGGGATTTCCTCGACGTCTTTGTGCTCGATCCTGACCGCGGTGCTCATTTTTTCGGCAATGCTCCCCTCGTCCCGGCTGCCCTACCCAATCGCGGAGAAATATCACCCGGGCATGCGCGCGACGGCGCTGCCTGACTGCGATTCCACGTGGCTCCCTGACTTCATCCGCCGGCCTGTCCCGCCCCTCGGCCGGCGACCACAAGATCTTGTGTCAGGGTTGCGAAATTATTTCTGAAGGGCGGTGCTGTCAAGGATTTCCTTATGGAAAAAACTTCCGAATAAATTATCTTTATTTTCAATATGTTATTTATTTCAATTCAAGCAGATTCCGACCGGGCGGGTGGCTGGACCCGGTCCAGTGCGTTTTTCCGCGCAGTACAACATCTGGTATGCAGAAAAATCGCACAAAATACGCACAGTTTGTCCACCGGCGCGTCCGCACGCGGGAAAATCAAGGCCCGCGCGCACTGGAACTTGTGGGACCAGGGCCCGGTCTGAACTCGCGCCCCACTGAGGTTGACTCCATGAAAAAAATCCTCGCGGCCCTGCTGGCTGGCGCCGCGCTCGCACTTTCCGCCCCGGTATTCGCGCAAGCCGCGCTGCCTTCCTTCGCGCCGGTCATCAAGCGCGCGACCCCGGCGGTGGTGAACATCGCGGTCCGCGGAACGGTCGCCGCGCCGCGCAACCCCTTCTTCGACGATCCGGGCTTTCGCCGCTTCTTCGGCCTGCCGCCCGATGCGCAGGCGCGCGAGCGCGAGTTCAGGAGCGCGGGCTCGGGCGTGATCGTCGACGCCGCGAACGGCTACATCGTCACCAACGCCCATGTGGTGCAGAACGCATCGGAGATCACCATCACGCTGGTCGACGACGTCGAACACAAGGCCGAGGTGGTCGGCGTCGACGACCGCTCCGACGTCGCCGTGCTCAAGGTCAAGGATGCGAAACTTCCCGCGGAGATCCGCCTGGCGGACTCTTCGAAGCTGCAGGTCGGCGACTTCGTGATCGCGATCGGCAACCCGTTCGGGCTGCAGCACACGGTGACCTCGGGCATCGTCAGCGCGCTCGGACGTTCCGGCATCAGCCGCGACGGCCTCGAGGACTTCATCCAGACCGACGCCGCGATCAACCCGGGCAATTCCGGCGGCGCGCTGGTCGGCCTCGACGGCGACCTGGTCGGCATCAATTCCGTGATCCTGTCGCAATCCGGCGGCAACATCGGCATCGGCTTTGCGATCCCGTCCAACATGGTGCGCTCGATCATGGAGCAGCTGATCGCGTCCGGGCGCGTGAACCGCGGCCAGCTGGGCGTCAACACGCTGTCGCTGACGCCGGAGTTCCGCAAGAGCCTCGGGCTCGCCGAGAACGCCCAGGGCGCGCTCGTCTCGCAGGTGACCGAGGGCTCGGCGGCGGCCAAGGCCGGCATCGAGGCCGGCGACGTGATCACCTCCGTGCGCGGCCAGCCGATCCGCAGCAACACGGAGCTTCGCAACACCATCGGCATGCTGAAGGTCGGCGAAGCCGTCGAAATCGGCCTCCTGCGCGAAGGCAAGCCGAGGACGGTGACGGCCGTGCTCAAGGAGCCGGCCCAGGTCTCGAACGCCGAGTCGATCCACCCGGCGCTCGCGGGCGCCGAGCTCGTCGAAGTTTCCGAGGATTCCGCCGGCGGCATCCGCGTCCGCTCGGTCGCGCCGGGCAGCCCGGCCGCCCAGGCCGGCCTGCTGGCGGACGACCGCATCATCGCGGTCAACCGCGTCGCGGGTGGCGACGCTGGCCGAATTGCGCGAGGCGGCGAAGGGCCAGTCGTCGATGCTGGTACAGCTGCGGCGCGGCGGCCAGGTCCTCCTGCTCCCGCTGCGGTAGTTTCGCGCACGCGGGGATCTCACGGTGGTCGCCCGCGTGGACTTCGCCGCCGGGACTCCGCTCGTTCGCGCCGGAACTTGATGCGCTCACTCGCGGGTCCCGGCGGCTCGCCCGCGCGGGCAGCGGCGGGCGGGTCCCCGAGCGAGCGCATCAAGTTCCGGCGCGAGCGAGGGTCCCCGCCCGCCGCGCAGACCGTGCGGGCGCCAACGCGGGTCCTATAATCGGGCGATGGCAGTCCGGTCCGTCTGCGTGCTGGGAGGCTCCGGTTTCGTCGGCACGCACCTGTGCGGCGACCTCGCGCGGGACGGTTGGCGGATCATCGTACCCACCCGCAATCCGGTACGCGCCCAGCACCTCGCACCCATCCCCTCGCTCAAGCTCGTCGCCGCCGACATTCACGATCCGCGGAGCCTCGGCGCGCTCGTCGCCGGCCAGACCGCGGTGGTGAACCTGGTCGGGATCCTCAACGAGCGCGGCCGCGGCGGCAGTGGCTTCACGCGGGTGCACGTGGACTTCGTGCGCATGATGGTCGAGGCATGCCGTCGCGGGCGCGTCGAGCGCCTCGTGCACGTCAGCTCGCTGAACGCCGACGCGGAACAGGGCCCGAGCCACTACCTGCGCAGCAAGGGCCGCGGCGAGCGCATCGTGCGCGACGAGTGCGGCGCCGACCTGGCCTGGACGATCCTGCGGCCGTCGGTGATCTTCGGTCCGCGCGACGAGTTCGTGAACCGGTTCGCGCGCCTCCTGCGCGCGATTCCCTTCGCGCTGCCGCTGGCGCGGCCCGGCGCTCGCTTCGCGCCGGTGTGGGTCGGGGACGTGGTCGCCGCCATCCAGCGCGCGCTCAACGACGACCGCGTCGCCCTCGAGACCTACGAACTCTGCGGCCCCGAGCGGCTCACCCTGCGCGAGATCGTGTGCCGCGTGCGCGACCGCCTCGGGCTGGCGCGCGCGGTGATCGGCATCCCGGATTTCGCCGCGCGCCTGCAGGCGGCGGTCTGCGACTTCGTGCCGGGCAAGCCGTTCTCGACCGACAACTACCGCTCGCTGCTCGTCGACAGCGTGTGCAAGGTCAACGGGCTCGCGCGGCTCGGCATCAGGCCGCAGCCGCTCGATGCGGTCCTGCCCGGATACCTGATCTGATCGGGCGAAGACGCTGGCGCCGCGAGCGGGATCCGGTCACGCGGCCGGGCAAAGCCTGGCACGCGCGACCCGATTGTTCTCGAGGCGCTTCATCTCGGCATAGAACGCAGGCAGGTCGTTGCCGAGGCGATCGAGCTCGGCGCGCAGCGCCGGGACGCAGCGTTCGTACGTCGCGACGGCGATGAGTCGCGCATTGTTGAGCTCGCCGGGAACCGGCGGTCCGTCGGCGGCGAGCGCCCCGGCGAGCCGGGCGAACTCCGCGGCCTTCTGCGCACGCGCAGCGGCGGCGTCGGGTGCGACGGCGTAGATGCCCGCGAGCCGGTGCCGCGCCTCGACCATGAGTGCGGCGACGTCGTGCTGGCGCTTGCGGGCGGCGTTGAACTTCTCGAGCGCGCCGGGCGGGCCCTCGCGCGCGTACCAGCGCCGGATGCCCTCGGACTCGACGACCATCGCGAATGCTTCGTTGAAGTCGCTGTCGCCGGGGGCGTAGGCCGCCTGGTGCGCGAGCTCATGGAAGATGAAGGCGGCCAGCTCGGCGTCGCCGTATCCGAGCATGGTGTTCAGCACCGGGTCACGCAGGTGGCCCAGCGTCGAGTAGGCGATGGACGGGCCGACCCAGGTGTCGTAGCCGCGCTCGCGGAGCTTTGCCGCGGCGCGCGCCGCCTGCGACTCGTCGAAGTATCCCCGGTAGGTCACGCACCCCGCGACGGGAAAGCACCAGCGCTTCGGCTCGATCGACAACTCCGGCGCGGCGAACAGATTCCAGGTCGCGTAGCGGCGGCCGAGGTCGGCGAACGTGCGGTAGCTGCCGTTGTCCGGCAGTTTGAGCTCGGCCATCGCGAAGTCGCGCGCGCGGACGGCGAACTCGAGCCGGCGGCGCAGCGTCGCCTCGGTCGCGGGATTCGCGATCACCTCGTCGATCGGTACGCGCCGCGAGTTCATCTCGAGCTGGCCGGCCGCGAGGTGCGCGTAGTAACAGCCGCCGAGCACGATGCCGGCAAGCGCCGCCGAGAGCGGCCGGATCGAGCGCCACCGGGAATCGCGTAACATGATGCGATGAAAGTCTATCTGGTCGGCGGCGCGGTTCGCGACGAGCTGCTCGGCCGGCCGGTCGGCGAGCGCGACTGGGTGGTGGTCGGCGCGACGCCGCAGGAGATGCTGGACCTCGGCTATCGCCAGGTCGGCCGGGATTTCCCCGTGTTCCTGCACCCCGAGACCGGCGAGGAGCACGCGCTCGCCCGCACCGAGCGCAAGACCGGACCCGGCTACCGCGGCTTCGAGATGCAGTTCTCGCCCGACGTCACGCTCGAGGACGACCTGGTCCGGCGCGACCTCACGATCAACGCGATGGCGCGCGACGCCGACGGCACGCTGGTCGACCCGCACGGCGGGCGAGCGGACCTCGAGGCGCGCAAGCTCAGGCACGTGTCCGACTCCTTCAACGAGGACCCGGTGCGGATCCTGCGGGTCGCGCGCTTCCTCGCGCGCTTCGAGCCGCTCGGCTTCACGATCGCCCCGGAAACGATGGCGCGCATGCGCGCGATGGTCGCCGCCGGCGAGGCGGATGCGCTGGTGCCGGAACGCAGCTGGCAGGAAACCGCGCGCGCCCTCGCGGAGCCGGCGCCGGCCGCGTGGCTGCGGGCGCTGCGCGCCGCGGGCGCCCTCGCGCGTATCTTCCCGGAGCTGGATGCGCTCTATGGCGTGCCGCAGCCGGAGAAGTGGCACCCGGAAATCGACACCGGCCTGCACATGGAACTCGTCCTGCAGGCCGCGGCCGCGCTGACGCCGGAGCCCCGCATCCGCTTCGCGGCGCTGATGCACGACCTCGGCAAGGGCCGCACGCCGCGCTCGCAATGGCCGCGTCACATCGGTCACGAGGATTCGGGCGCACGCCTCGTGATCGAAGTCGCGGAGCGTCTGCGCGTCCCCACGGACTACCGCGACCTCGCCGTGCTCGCCGCACGCTGGCACGGCCTCGTGCATCGCGCCCTCGAGTTGCGGCCGCGCACGGTGCTGGAGCTGCTGGAGTCCTGCGACGCGTTCCGTCGGCCGGACCGGTTCCGCGAGCTGCTGGTCGCCTGCGAGGCGGACCACCGCGGGCGCGGCGGCCGCGCGGGCGAACCCTATCCGCAGGCGGAACACCTGCGCGCGGCGCAGGCGCGCGCCGCAGCGGTCGCGCTCGGCGGCGCCGACCGCGAGGGCCTCTCCGGCGAGAAGATCGGCGAACTGCTGCGTCGGCGCCGGCTCGCGGCACTCAAGCCCCCCGCCTGATCAGGCGAACAGGACGAACAGCAGGCCGGCGACCGCGAAGCGGTAGATCGCGAAGGGCGCAAGCCCGATGCGGTTGATCACGGCGAGCAGCCAGGCGATGCAGGCGTAGCCCGTGACCGCCGCGACCGCCATGCCGAGCACGATCGGTCCCCAGGAGACGGCGGGCCCGTCCCCCGTCGCGAGCTTCAGGAACTCGTAGCCACCCGCCATCGCGATGCCGGGAACAGCGAGCAGGAAGGAGAAGCGCGCGGCCGCCTCGCGCGTGAGCCCGAGCACGCGCGCCATCGTCATCGTGACGCCGGAGCGCGAGGTGCCCGGCATCAGCGCGAGCGCCTGGGCGCAGCCGATCAGGAGTGCGTCGCGCCAGCCGACGCTGTACTCGTCGCGCTCGCGCCGCCCGTAACGGTCGGCGATCCACATGAAAAGGCCGAACACGGCAAGCAGTGTCGCGACCGACACAGGATTGCGCAGCTTCTCCTCGATGAGGCCGCCGAAGGCGAGGCCGACGATGCCGACCGGCAGCGTGCCGAGTATCACGCACCAGGCGAGCCGCGCATCGCGCGTGAGGCCGCCGCCCGCGAGGGAGACGAACCAGGCGCCGGCCATCGCCGCAAGCTCGCGGCGGAAATAGGTGACGACCGCGAACAGCGTGCCCACGTGCACGGCCACGTCGAAGGCAAGTCCCTGGTCGGCCCAGCCGAACAGGTACGGCACGAGCACGAGGTGGCCCGAGCTCGAGATCGGCAGGAACTCGGAAAGTCCCTGCACCAGTGCGAGGACGATGGCTTGTACGGGATCCATGCTGGCGTGCATGTTACAGGCTGGCTGCGAGGTCCCTGAAACCGAATCCGAGTAGCGGATCGCGGATTTCGCGCGTGAGCGCCATCACCTTGAAGCGTTCGCCCATCTCGCCCGGCAATAGCAGCGTCGCGGCGTCCTGGCCGAGCGCGCGCCGCGCCGCTGCACTCGCCGGTTTCGACAGTCGCGCGAGTTCGTGCTCGATGCCCGCGGCGAGCAGGTAATGCGCCTGGGTCGCGAAGCCGCCGAGCCGGAGCCCGCAGGCGCCGCCGTCGTCCGCGAGAGCCGAGAAGTCCACCCAGGCGGTGAGGTCCTGCAGTCCCGGGTCGGCGAGCGGGTCGGAGATCCGCAGGTGCCGCCGGAATCCGCAGAGCGTCCCGCCGTCGCGCGACGCGTGGTAGTACTGCGCGCGCGGCAACCCGTAGTCGGCGACGAGCATCGCGCCACAGGCCAGCGTGCGCGCGCCGTCGTCGACCCAGTCGCGCTGGCTCGGCCGCAACTCGGACACGTATCCCGCGGGCATCGGCGCCGGCAGCGCACGCTGGAGCGATTCGACGGCGGCCGCGAGCGTCGCGTCGGCGGCACGTGGCGCGAAAGCGAAGCCCTCGCCGGCGACCACGACGCCGAGCGCTTCGCAGCCGCCCGCGACGACCCGGAAGCGGTCGACAGGCAGCGCATCGACGACTTCGTTCGCGATCGCGACGCCCCGCCACGCTTCCGGCGGCGCTGCCACGAGCCACTCGAACCGCTCGCGCCAAGGCGCGAGCCCAGGATCCTCGGCGATGCGGGCGCGCTGGCGCGCGGCGAGCGCGGCGCTCGGCTCGACGATGCGATAGCGCCCGACGGACGCGCCGAGCCGCTGCAAGCCGGGCCAGAGCCCGGCGGCCAGGGCGCCGCTGCCCGCCCCGAACTCGACGACGTCGCCGCCGCCCGATTTCGCCAGGACATCGGCGACGCCGTTCGCGAGGCAGGCCGCGAAGAGCGGCGAGAGCTCCGGCGCCGTGACGAAATCGCCGGCGGCGCCGAACACGGCGCGTGGCGTCGCGTAGTAGCCGAGGTCGGGCGCATAAAGCGCCGTTTCCATGAATTCCCGGAACGGGATCCAGCCGCCGGCCGCGTCGATGCGCGACCGCAGCGCCGCTGTCGTGCGCTCGCGCTGCGCCACTTCCTCCGCCGTGAGCGGCGGCGGATGCCCGCCCGTCAGCATGGCCGCCCGCGCAGGCCGTGATATCGTCCCGCGATCATGCCGCGGAACCTCGCACCATGACCGCGGGCCCGGCTCCGCTTGCCGGCCACGCCGTGCTCGTCACCGGCGCCGCGCGACGCGTCGGAGCCGTCATCGCCGCCGCCTTCCATGCGGCCGGCGCGCGGGTCGCGATCCACTACCGCAGTTCCAAGGCCGATGCGGACGCCCACGTCGCACGCCTGAACGGGGAACGCGCGGATTCCGCCCGGGCATTCCGCGCGGACCTCGCCGATGCCGCGGCCTGTGACACGCTCGTCACCGAGGTCGTGCGCGCCTTCGGCCGGCTCGACGTCCTCGTCAACAATGCGTCCACGTTCTATGCGACGCCCGTCGGCACGATCACGCCCGACCAGTTCGACGACCTCATCGGCTCGAACCTGCGCGCGCCGCTGTTCCTGTCCCAGGCGGCGGCGCCGGCGCTCGCGAAGCACGAGGGACTGATCCTCAACATCGGCGACATCCACGGCCTGCGGCCGCTCGGCGGGCACGCGGTGTACTGCGCCGCCAAGGCGGGGCTGCTGATGCTGACCCGCTCGCTCGCGCGCGAGCTCGGCCCGGCGGTCCGCGTGAACGCCATCGCGCCGGGACCGGTGATGTGGCCGGAACGCGGCGTGGACGAAGCCCTGCGCGAGCGCATCGTCGCGCGCACCGCACTCAAGCGCGCCGGATCTGCCGACGACGTCGCCAAGGCCGCGCTCTATTTCGCGACCGGCGCGCCTTTCGTCACCGGCCAGGTGCTCGCCGTGGACGGCGGGCGGCTGGTCGGCGGCGAAGGCCGCTAGCCGCCTCACGCCTCCCCGCCTTCGAGCTCGACCGGCGTCAACGGATGCGCGCCCCGGTCGAAGCGGCGCCACAGGCTGTCCATGCGTTCACCCGCGACCGGATGAACGAGCGCGGGCGCGAGTTCCGCGAGCGGGCCCAGCACCCAGGCGCGCGTCAGCAGGTCGGCGTGCGGCAGTGTTTTCCCGGCGACGCGGCCGACGCGATCGCCGTGCAGCAGGAGGTCGAGGTCGAGCGTGCGCGGCCCCCACTTCGCCGCGCCGGGCTCGCGCCCGCATTCACGCTCGATGGCCTTGAGGCGATCGAGCAGGTCTTCCGTCGGCAACTCGGCCGGGAAGGCGACGACCAGGTTGATGAAGTCGTCGCCCGTGAAGCCGACCGCGGGGTTCGCGTACGCGCGCGAGGCACGCACGCCCGGAAACCGGCTTTCGAGCAGTGCGAGTGCGCGCGCGAGGCTCGCGCGCGGCCGGACATTGCTGCCGGCCGCGACGTAGGCCTCAGCCACGGGCTCGCTCAGTCACCGGCGCCGCGCTCGACGATGACGCCGACATCGCGCGAATGCCGGATCGCGCCCGGCTTGTGCACGGTGACGCGCACGCGTGCGACCTTGAATTCCTCGAGCACGATGCGCGCAATCTCGCCGGCGAGCGCCTCGACCAGCCGGTACCGGCTGGCCTCGACGAAGGCGAGCACGCGCTTGGCCACCGACTTGTAGTTGAGGGTGTCCTCGATGGCATCGCTGGCCGACGCCGCGCGCAGGTCCATCCAGATCTCGAGGTCGATCTCCAGGCGCTGCTTGACCTCGCGCTCCCAGTCGTAGATGCCGATGACGGTCTCGGCGGTGAGTGCGGTAATGAAGATTCGGTCCACTTATCCTCCCGGCGCCTTCAATTCATCGAGGGGCCAGCGGGCACGGGCGCTGGCGGCGAGGCCTTCGTGCTCGCCCGCCGCGAGGCGGTGATGGCCGGCGAGCGCGATCATCGCCGCATTGTCGGTGCAGAACTCGGGACGCGGAAAGAAGGCGCGCGCGCCGGCCGCAGCGAGCTCGCGCGTCAGCACCTGGCGCAGCCGGCGGTTCGCACCGACGCCGCCGGCCACGACCAGCGTTTCAAGGCCGGTGGCCCGCAGCGCGCGCAGCGACTTCGCCACCAGCGTGTCGACGACCGCATCCTCGAAGCCGCGCGCGACGTCCGCGCGCGCCGCATCGTCGAGCGTGCGGCCGCGCACGGCGACGACGACCGCCGTCTTGAGCCCGCTGAAGCTGAAATCGAGGCCCGGCCGGTCGAGCATGGGGCGCGGGAACTCGAACACGCCGGGGCGGCCATGCTCGGCCAGGGCCGCCAGGGCGGGACCGCCCGGGTAGCCGAGCCCGAGGAGCTTCGCGGTCTTGTCGAATGCCTCGCCTGCCGCGTCGTCCTGGGTCTCCCCCAGGATCCGGTAGCGCCCGACGCCTTGCACTTCGACCAGCAGGGTATGCCCGCCCGACACCTGCAGCGCGACGAACGGGAAGTCCGGCGCGCCCGGTTCGAGGGCAGGCGCCAGCAGGTGCCCCTCGAGGTGATGGACGCCGACGACGGGCACACGCCAGGCATATCCGAGCCCGCGCGCGAGGCAAGCGCCGACCAGCAGGGCCCCGATCAGGCCCGGCCCCGCCGTATAGGCAATGCCTTCAATGGCTTGCGGCGCGATGCCGGCCTCGGCCACTGCCGCTTCGATCATGGGCAGCAGGCGCTCGATGTGCTCGCGGGAAGCAAGCTCCGGCACCACCCCCCCGTGGCGGCGATGCAACTCGACCTGGCTGAAGACGCTATTCGCCACGAGGCCTTTTTCGCCGTCGTAGAGCGCGACCGCCGTCTCGTCGCAGGAGGTTTCGATGCCTAGAACCAACATAAACCTAGGTTTTTGATTTTGTGGGGGAAGGTCACTACAATTCCGGGCCCTTTCCCGGGTCGACCGGGCTGGTTCAGCTCAACGACGAGGTTTGAATGCCGAGCGTCCGCATCCGCGAAAACGAGTACTTCGACGCCGCCCTGCGTCGTTTCAAGCGCGCCTGCGAAAAGGCCGGCGTGCTGACCGAACTGCGCCGTCGGGAATTCTACGAGAAGCCCACCCAGGAACGTAAACGCAAGAAGGCGGCCGCCATCAAGCGGCACCTCAAGCGCGCCTCGCGCGACGGCGGCCGCAGCGCCACGCGCTGAGCCCGGGATGAGCCTGAAGGCGCGCATCACGGAAGACATGAAAGCGGCGATGCGGGCGGGCGAGAAAGACCGCCTCTCCTGCATCCGCATGCTCCAGGCCGGAATCAAGCAACGCGAGGTCGACGAGCGCGTGACGCTCGACGACGCCCAGGTGCTCGCGGTCATCGACAAGATGATCAAGCAGCGCAAGGAGTCGGTCGCGCAGTTCGAGGCCGGCAACCGCGCCGACCTGGTGGCGAAGGAGTCCGCGGAAATCGCGCTCCTCAGCGGCTACCTGCCCGCCCAGATGGACGCCGCCGAACTCGACGCCATGATCAAGGACGCCATCGCCTCCACTTCGGCCGCCTCCATGAAGGACATGGGCAAGGTCATGGCCGTGCTGAAGCCGAAAGTCCAGGGCCGCACGGACATGGGCGCGCTGTCGGCGCGCATCAAGTCCGCGCTCGGAGGCTGACACCACATGAGCCCGAGCCGCGTGCCGGACGGCGAGACCCGCGGGCACATCGTCCCGATCGGCGGCGCCGAGAACAAGGAAAACGACCCGAAGATCCTCGCCCGCTTCGTGCAGGCCTCGGGCGGCGACGACGCCGACATCGTCGTGATCCCGACCGCGAGCCGCGCCCACGAGACGGGCGGGCGTTACGAAAGGATTTTCCGCGACCTCGGTGCGCGCCGGGTCGACGTGATGGACTTCGACACGCGCCGCGACTGCCAGGAGGCCGGCCGACTCGAACGCCTGCAGCAGGCGAGCGGCATCTTCTTCACCGGCGGCAACCAGCTGCGGCTCACGACGCTGCTCGGCGGGACGCCGGTCGCCAAGCTGATCCGCACGCAGAACGCGCGCGGCGTCACGGTCGGCGGCACCAGCGCCGGCGCTTCGATCCTCTCCGAGCACATGATCGCCTACGGCGACGACGGCGCGACCGCGATTTCCGGCAGCGTGCGCCTCGCGCCCGGCCTCGGCCTCACGAACCGCTTCATCATCGACCAGCACTTCCGCGAGCGCGACCGGCTCGGCCGCCTGATCACGGCGCTCGCCTACAACCCGTTCGCGGTGGGGCTCGGGCTCGACGAGGACACGGCGGCATTCATAGGCCCGGACGAGACGCTCGAGGTCGAGGGCTCGGGCGGCGTCACCGTCGTCGACGCCTCGAAAGTCAGCTTCTCGTCGGTCGACAGCGTGACCGAGGGGCAGCCCATCTGCATCCTCGGGCTCGTCGTGCACGTGCTCACCGCGGGCGCGAGCTTCAACCTGCACACGCGGCAGGCATCGGCGAGCGGGCTGATCCGTTCGCGCGAATAGGCGGCCGGCGCCTAGAATCCGCGCCGCTCCAGCGCGCCCGAGACGCGCTGCCTCACGCCGGCCATCTTGATCGGGAACGACCGGAAGAAATCCTCGCGGCCCAGCGCGGCATTGCGCTCGCGCACCCGCCCGGCCCAGCCCGTCGACGCCTGCTCGTCCCCCGCCAGCTCGTGCACCGCGCTCGCGATCATCGCGATCAGCGCGTGCGCGCCCGGCGCACGCGCCGCGCGCTCCGCCCAGTGCGCGGCCTGTGCGTCCTCGCCGAGCATCAGGTGCGAGAGGGCGCGGGTGCCGAGCATCCCGTAATGGAGGGGATCGAGCGGCGACAGGCGCATCGCGAGATCGACGTGGCCCCGCCCCTCGAGCGCCTGGCCGGCGAGCGTCTCGGTCCAGGCGCGAGCGTAGATGCCCTGCGCGTAGTTGGGGCTGAGGGCCGTCGCGCGTTCGAGCCAGGGCAGCGCACCGTCGAGGTCGCCCACCAGCCAGTGCGTGCGACCCATCGCGAAGTTCACGAACGGGTCCATCGTGTCGAGCTCGACCGCCCGCGACGCGAAGCGCCGCGCCAGCTCGATCTCGCCGGCGAGGTCGTCCGTGTGGCGCAGGAACGCGGACTGGAAATGGACGAACGACAGGCCCGCGTGGGCGCGCGCGAACGCGGGATCGCGGTCGATCGCACGCTGGAACAGCGCGGCCGCGGCGGCGTTGTCCTGCCGGTTGAAGCGGTATACGTGCTGCAGGCCGAGGTGGTAGGCGGACCAGGCGTCGAGGTCCTCGCTCACGCTGAGCCGGGCGAGCGCCGCCTCGTGCTGCGGGATGCGCACCTCGAGCGCGGCCAGCACGCTCTGCCGGATCTCGTCGCGGACTCGATGGACGTCGGCGAGCGCGCCGCCGAAGCGTTCCGCCCAGACGATGCCGGAGTCGCGCGTGTCGGCGAGCTCCACCGACACCGAAAAGTTCCGGCCGCGGACCTCGACCGAACCCGACATGGCATAGCGCACGCCGAGCAGCCGGCCGATGTCGCCCATGTCGGCCTCGGCGGCACGCAGGCGGAACGACGAACCGCGCGCCGTCACGAACAGCCAGCGCAGGCGCGCGAGGTCGATGATCAGTTCGTCGGGCAGCGCCTCGGCGATCGCCGCGTAGGGACCCGCGTCACCGACCAGGCGGAATGGCAGGACCGCGATCGACGGCTTGGCGAGCTCCGACATTGCATGGGCGGTCTGGGGGCGGCACCTCGCGCCCGCACGTCGGCGACGAAGACGCAGGCCCTGGCCATGCAGCGTGCGGATGAATCGCTGCGCCTTGCCGTCGTCCCCCAGCGCCTGGCGCGCCGACTTGATGCGGCTGGCGAGGGCGGAGTCGGAGACGACCCGCCGGTCCCAGATCTTCTCGAAGATCTCGTCCCGGGATACCAGGCGGTCGCGGTTCTCGATGAGCAGGGCCAGCAAGGCGAACACCTGGGGTTCCAGCGCGCGCACCGCGCCCTGCGCCCGCAATTCGACCCGCGTCAGGTCGAGCTCGAACTCGGCGAAGCGATAGATCACGGTCGCCAGCATAGATCACCCTCCGGGCCGCTCCCAGAAGGCCTCCACGCAATCTCCACGGAATCTCCAAGCTTCCGCGGCAGCGCCCTGCGACGATTCGCGGCGCGACCACCCAGATGGAGTCATCGCCATGGATGCGAAAGACGTGATACGCGGGCTCTTGCGTTGGTTGCCATCGCCTCGACGACGGACGCCATGGCGCCGGACGCGGAGCCGGCAATCGCGACCGCCGGAGACACCGCGTTGAATGGGGCGCCTGCCCCGCCGTCCTGCCCGCCGGCTGCGCCATCGCCGTGCTTCACGGAGATCCGTCGCGCCAACGCCGACGTGTACTTCAAGTGCCCGGGCGGTCGGTGATCCGCTCACTCGCACACCTCCGCGGAGCGCATGGTCCTGGTCGCAGGGAGAGACTCGAGGTGACCTACCAGGGCCAGGCGCCCGTCAGGCTCACGCCCGGTGCGTATGCCTATGGCCCGCCGGCCGGCCGCACGGCGGCCGCTGCGTCAGCGACTCGCCTTGCATCCTCTTCATCGCTTTCGAGACCGCGGTCGACGCCGTGCCTTCCGCGGCCGCAAGCCCGTGATCCGTTCTCACCCCCTCACTTCAGGAGATTCGACATGCCTCTCGTCACCATCGATGTCATCAAGGACGTCTTCACCCCGAAACAGAAACAGGAACTCATCGCCAAAGTCACGGCTGCGATGATCGAGGTCGAAGGCGAAGCCATGCGGCCCGTCACCTGGGTTCGCGTGCGGGAATACGAGCAGGGCGACTGGGCGATCGGCGGCCAGGCATTGAGGGCGGCCGACGTCCATGCCCTGGCCCGGGGCAAGGCGGCCTGAACCCGCCCTCGGTGCGAGGCTCGACCGGGGGCGGCAGGCCCTGCCGCCCCCGCGCGGCCCTCGCGGGCTGCGCGCGCGCGGCGGCGTATGCGATCATGACCGGCCCTATCGCTGCCCAGGTCACGGCCGGCCGACATGCGCATCCTCGACCGCTCCATCTACGTCGGGCCTTCCCATTACGCGCGCTTTCCGGTCATCCGGCTGGAGCTCGACCTCGGCGAACTCGAGGCCTGGCCGACGGGCAAGCTCGGCAAGGACTTCGTCGACGGCCTGATCGCGGCCCTGCCCGGACTCGCCGAGCACGGCTGTTCCTACCGCGAGCCCGGCGGCTTCATCCGCCGCATGAACGAGGACGAGGGCACCTGGCTCGGCCACGTGCTCGAACACGTCGCGCTCGAGTTGCAGAACGTCGCCGGCGAGGATGTCACCTTCGGCAAGACGCGCAGCCTCGACCGGCCGGGCCTGTATTCGGTCGTCTATGAATACGCCGAGCGCGAGGAAGGCGTCGCCGCCGGCGAGCTCGCGATGCGGCTCCTGTGCTCGCTGCTCCCGAAGAAGCTATGCCCCGCGGGCTCGGTGCCGGAGGGCTGGGACTGGCCGACCGCCCGCGACGAGTACATCCGCTTCGCGCAGCGCCGCGCGCTCGGGCCGTCGACGGCGTCGCTGGTGCATGCCGCCGACAAGCGTGGCATCCCCTGGCTGCGGCTCAACGACCAGTCGCTGGTGCAGCTGGGGCACGGCAAGTACCAGCAGCGTATCCAGGCGACGGTCACCGGCCGCACGCCGCACATCTCGGTCGAGCTCGCGAGCGACAAGGAAGAGACCAACCGCATCCTCGCCGCACTCGGCCTGCCGGTGCCGCGCCAGGAACTGGTACAGGGCGAGCGCGAGGCCGTGCGCGCCGCCAACCGCCTCGGCTTCCCGGTGGTCACCAAGCCCTACAACGGCAACCACGGCCGCGGCATCTCGATCCGCCTGACGAGCGACGCAGAAGTCGTGACCGGCTTCCAGCGCGCGCGCGAGCACTCGCGCTCGGTGATCGTCGAGACCTACCTCGAGGGCGACGACCATCGCCTCCTGGTCGTGAACGGCGAATTGATCGCCGCAACCCGCCGCACGCCCGGTCACGTGGTCGGCGACGGCACGCACACGGTCGCGCAACTGGTCGAGATCGTGAACCAGGACCCGCGCCGCGGCGTCGGCCACGAGAAAGTGCTGACGCGCCTCGAAATCGACGCGCAGGCGGCGATGATGCTCGCGCGCCAGGAGCTCAAGGCCGACTCGGTCCCGGAACCGGGCCGCAAGGTCTACCTGCGCTCGACCGCGAACCTCTCGACCGGCGGCACTGCGACCGACGTCACCGACGTCATCCACCCCGACAACCGCGACATGGCGGTGCGCGCCGTCAAGGCGATCGGCCTCGACGTCGGCGGCGTCGACTTCCTGTCGAAGGACATCACCCTCTCGTACAAGGAGATCGGCGGCGGCATCTGCGAGCTGAACGCCGCGCCGGGCTTTCGCATGCACGTCGCGCCGTCCGAGGGCACGCCGCGCGACGCGGCGGGACCCGTGATCGACATGCTGTTCCCGCCGGGCACGCCGTCGCGCGTGCCGATCGCCGCGATCACCGGCACCAACGGCAAGACGACGACCGCGCGCATGCTCGCGCACATCCTGAAGATGGCCGGCTTCACGCCCGGCCTCACGACCACCGACGGCGTGTACATCGACGGGCAGAGGACGGTTTCCGGCGACATGACCGGCCCCGTCTCGGCGCGCATGGTGCTCTCCGACCCGCACATCGACGCCGCCGTCCTCGAGACCGCACGCGGCGGGTTGCTGCGCGCCGGCATGGGCGTCGCCGAGGTCGACGTCGGCGCCGTGCTGAACGTCCAGGCCGACCACCTCGGCCTGAAGGGCATCGAGACGCTCGAGCAGCTCGCCGAGGTCAAGCGGGTCGTGGTCGAAGTCGCGAAGCAGTGCGCCGTGCTGAACGCCGACGATCCGCTGGTGCTGAAGATGTCGGCGCATACGGACGCGGAGAACATCTGCTACGTGACGCTGAACCCGCAGCACACGCTGGTGCGCGAGCACATCCGCGCCGGCGGGCGCGCCTGCGCGCTCGAGGCCGGCGTCAACGGCCAGATGATCACGCTGTACGACCGCGGCGGCCACATCCCGCTGCTGTGGACGCACCTGATCCCGGCGACGCTCGAAGGCCGCGCGACCCACAACGTGCAGAATGCGATGTTCGCCGCGTCGATCGCCTTCTCGCTCGGGCTCAAGCTCGACGCGATCCGGCAGGGCCTGCGCACCTTCGACACGACCTTCTTCCAGGCGCCCGGCCGCATGAACGTGTTCAACGAGCACCCGTTCAAGGTGCTGTTCGACTACGGCCACAACGCGCACGCGGTCGGGATGCTCGCCGACCTCGCGAGCCGGCTCGACGTCTCCGGCCGGCGCATCGTCGTGCTCGCGGGTCCCGGCGACCGGCGCGACGAGGACCTGCGCGCGATCGCGCAGGCGGTCGCGGGCCGCTTCGACCATTACATCTGCCGCCGCGACGACAACCTGCGCGACCGCGGACCCGACGAGGTGCCGCGGATCATGGCCGCGGCGCTGCTCGCGGCGGGCGTCCCGCAGCCGGCGCTCTCCGTGATCCCGGACGAGCAGGCCGCGATCGACGCCGCGCTGCGCATGGGCCGGCAGGGCGACCTGCTGCTCGTGTTCTCGGATGCGCTGGTGCGCTCGTGGAAGCAGATCATCTACTTCCGGCCCGAAGGCGCGCCGGCGCAGGCGTCCACCCACCCGGCCGCCCCCGCGCAGGTCGTCGAGGCTCCGGTTGAAGCAGAGGCCCCGCTCTCGCTCGAAGGCCTGATCCGCGACGAACGCGGCATCCGCTTCGCGCCGGAGGCGTCCGACTGACCGACGCCGGTGCAGCGCCCTGGGACGAGTCCCGCCGCCTGACCGGCCACAACCGGTTCTTCGACGGCAGCGGCGCCGTGCTCGAGACCGGCGTGCACGATCCTGCGGTGCTGGAGGCCTGGCGCGGACGCGTGCTCGCCGCCTGCGCGGAACTGCGCTGGCCCGCGGCCACCGCCCGTGCCGTCGCCGCACCGGACGGGCGCCTCGCTCGCGCTCGCGGCGCCGGCGGACCAGCTTTTCACCGCCACCGAAGTCAACGAATGGGCGCTGGCCGCCTCGGTCGCCGAACGCGAGCCCGCGCGTGCGCCGGCGCTCATCGAAGCCCTGGCCGCCGAGCAACCCGAGGAGCCGGAGCCGCCGGTGCTGGAGACCGCGGGTGCGCTGCTGCGCCTGCGGCGCCGGGCGGCGCGCGAGGCGAACCCGCGCCTGCGCGCGCTCGTCGAGGCCGCGCAGTCGCGCGGGCTGCCCTTCCTGCTCGACGACGAGACGCTGACGCTCGGTGCGGGCGCGGGGGGGCACAGCTGGCCGCTCGCCGAATTGCCGGCGCCCGCGACCGTCGACTGGACCGCGCTGCGCGCGATCCCGACGGCGCTCGTCACCGGCACCAATGGCAAGACCACCGTCGTGCGCCTGCTGGCGGCCTGTACCAGGGCTGCGGGACTCACGACCGGCTACTGCTGCACGGACGGCGTGTTCGTCGCAGGCACCGCGCTCGGCACCGGCGATTACTCGGGACCCGCCGGCGCACGGCGCGTGCTGCGCGATGCGCACGCCGAGGCGGCGATCCTCGAGACGGCGCGCGGCGGCATCCTGCGGCGCGGGCTCGCGGTCGCGCGCGCCGACGTCGCGGTGATCACCAGCATCGCCGCCGACCACTTCGGCGAGTACGGCGTGCACGACCTCGACGCACTGGCCGACGTGAAGCTCGCGGTCGCACGCGCGCTCGACTCGAAGGGCCTGCTGGTCGTCAACGCGGACAACGCCCTGCTCGCGCGCCGCGCGCCGGAAAGCGGCAAGCCGATCGGCTGGTTCGCGCTGGACGCGGATTCGCCGCTGCTTGCGGCGCACCGCCGGGGCGGCGGCGCCACCGCCGGCGTTCGCGGCGGCCGGCTCCTGCTGTTCCACGCCGGCGTCGAGCGCGACCTCGGCGCCATCGCGGCGATGCCGCTCGCGGCCGGCGGCCATTCGCACTTCAACGTCGCGAACCTCGCCACCGCCGCGCTCGGTGCGGCGGGGCTCGGCGTCGCGCCCGCGACCATCGCCGCCGTGTTCTCCGGCTTCGGCGCCAATCCCGAGGACAACGCCGGCCGGCTCATGCGCTACGAGCTCGGCGGCCTCAACCTGATCGTCGATTTCGCGCACAACCCGACGGCGCTCGCCGGACTCGTCGACTTCGCCCAGCACCTGCGCGGCGGCGGGCGGCTCGCGCTGCTCCTCGGCCAGGCGGGCAACCGCGAGGATGCGGACATCGACCGGCTCGCGGCCGTGGCCGCGGCCGCGCGGCCCGACTTCGTGGTGGTGAAGGAACTGGAGAGCTACCTGCGCGGCCGCGGCAGCGGCGAGGTGCCGGCGCTCCTGCGGCGCGCGCTCGCCGACGCGGGCTTTGCGCCGGAAGCCGTCGGCGACGCGCCGGACGAGGATCGCGCCGTGCGCCTCGCGCTCGGCTGGGCCAGGGCCGGCGACGTGCTGGTGCTGCCCCTGCACTCGCGCGAGGGCCGAAGCCGCGCACTCGCGCTGTTCGAGCGGCTGCGGCGCGAGGGCTGGAAAGCCGGCCAGCCGCTGCCCCCTGCCTGATTCCGCAACGCGAATTGATCTGGAAGAACCCAGTCCGCGAAATGCCGCGGTCTCGGCGCGCGGGATCCGGCGGGGTTACTCGCTCGCAAACCCCGTCGGAACTTTAGGGGTTTGCTCGCGAGTACCCCGCCACCTCGCGCGCCGAGATTGCTGTTTCCCCGGACTGGGCGCGGCCCGAACATTCGAGCTTGAGGTATCGTGAGGCATGGCGGGCCGAATCCCACAGGCGTTCATTGACGAGCTGATCGCGCGTACCGATATCGTCGAGCTGATCGGCGGGCGCGTGCAGCTCAAGAAGGCCGGCCGCGAGTGGAAGGCCTGCTGCCCGTTCCACAACGAGAAGACGCCGTCGTTCTGGGTGAGCCCCGACAAGCAGTTCTACCACTGCTTCGGCTGCGGCGCGCACGGCACGGCGCTCGGCTTCCTGATCGAGCACGACAAGCTGCCGTTCCCGGACGCGGTCGAGGAACTCGCCTCGCGGCTCGGGCTCGAGGTGCCGCGCGACGACGGCGGGGCGCCGCGCACGCGCCCGGGCGAGGACCTCTATGGCCTGATCGCGCAGGTCACCCAGTACTACCGCGATTGCCTGCGCGAGTCGCCGCGCGCGAAGCAGTACCTCGAGGGCCGCGGCATCACGGCCGAGAGTTGCGTCAAGTTCGCGGTCGGCTACGCCCCGGACTCGTGGGATTCCGTGCTGAGGCGCTTCGGCGGCTCCGCGGCGCACGACCGCGCGCTGCTCGAGGCGGGACTCGTGGTCGAGCGCAGCGGCAAGGGGGAATCGGGACATTACGACCGCTTCCGCGACCGCATCATGTTCCCGATCCGCGACGCCCGCGGGCGGCCGATCGCCTTCGGCGGCCGCGTCATCGAGGCCGCAGAGCCGAAGTACCTCAACTCGCCGGAGACGCCGCTGTTCCACAAGGGGCGCGAGCTGTACGGCCTCTACGAGGCGCGCCAGGCGCTGCGCAAGGTCGAGCGGCTGCTGGTCGTCGAGGGTTACGTCGACGTCGTGCGCCTAGCGCAATCGGGCATCCAGTACGCCGTCGCGACCCTCGGCACGGCAACTACGCCGGAGCACCTCAACCGCCTGTTCCGCGTGACGAGCGAGGTCGTGTTCTGCTTCGACGGCGACCGCGCCGGCCGCACCGCCGCCTGGCGCGCGCTCGAGAATGCGCTCGAACATGCGCGCGACGGCCGCCAGCTGCGCTTCCTGTTCCTGCCGGAGGGCCACGACCCCGACACGCTGGTCGGCGCCGAGGGCGCCCCCGCCTTCGAGGCGCGCATCGCCGCCGCCGTCCCGATCTCCGAGTTCCTGGTCGGCCAGCTCGTCGCGCGCACGGATCTCTCGAGCGTCGACGGACGCGCGCGGCTCGCGGAACTGGCCCGGCCGCTGCTCGCGCGCGTACCGCCCGGCGTCTATCGCGAGCTGCTGCTCGAGCGCCTCTCCACGGAAGTGCGCATGCCCGCGGGGCGCCTCGCGGAACTGCTGAAGTCGCCGCAGGGCGGATCGCGCGCGGGGCGCGGCGAGGCGCGCCCCGCGCGCGGAGAGCGCACCGCGCGCTCGGCCGGCCGCCAGCCGCTGCTCACGCAGGCGATCATGCTCGTCATGCACCACCCCGCGGCCGCCCGTGCGGTGGCGACGATCCCGGCCTGGCTCGGGACCGAACAGAAAGGCTTTCCGGTGCTGCGCGAACTGCTGGAGACGGCGCAGGCCGAGCCCCGGCTCACGACCGCGCAACTGGTGGAGCGCTGGCGTGAGCGGCCCGAGGGTGCGCGCCTGGCCGAACTCGCCGGGGCGGAGAGCCTCGTGGCCGACCCCAAGGCGGCGGGGCGGGAGCTCGCATCGCTCCTGGAGCGCATCGGCGCGGAACTCGGGCCCGAGAAGCGACTCGATGAATTGATTGAGTTTTCCAAGGATCGCCGTCTCACGGAGGCGGAACAGAAGGAATTTCAAGGACTTCTGGAAGCCCGAGGCCTGGCCCCCCGGCGTTGAAACAAGCCCATTTGGCCTTCATCTAGGCCTGCGACAGGCTGTATAATGCTCGGCTGTTTTGCGGCCGCCCGACCCCCTCGAGGAATCCCGCATTGAGCGAAAAGAAGCTCCCGGCCATACCTGAAGACCGCCAGTCGCAGCTCAAGCTGCTGATTGCGCGCGGCAAGGAACAGGGCTACCTGACCTATGCCGAAGTCAACGATCACCTGCCGCCCGAGATCGTCGATCCCGAGCAGATCGAAGACATCGTCAACACGATCAACGACATGGGCATCACGGTGTACGAGAAGGCACCGGACGCCGAGTCGTTGCTGCTGACGGACGCTTCCGCGCCCGACGAAGAGGCCGTCGAGGAAGCGGCCGCCGCGCTCGCGATCGCCGACTCCGAGTTCGGCCGCACCACCGACCCGGTGCGCATGTACATGCGCGAGATGGGGACGGTCGAGCTGCTGACGCGCGAGGGCGAGATCCGCATCGCCAAGCGCATCGAGGAAGGCCTCGACCAGGTGCGCACCGCGCTCGCCTACTACCCGCCGACCTACGACTACCTGCTCGCCGCGTGGGAGCCGGTCAAGGGCGGCCAGGGCCGCATCACCGACCTGATCGTCGGCTTCCTCGACCCGAACGCGCCGGACGAGATCGCGCAGCCGAACAACCCGAAGACGGTGGTGCGCAAGGAAGAGAGCGAGTCCGAGGATGCGGACGGCGAGGAAGCATCCGACGACGAGGAAGAGGCGATCGACACCGGGCCGGACCCGGAGGAGACCGCCAAGCGCTTCGCCACGATCGCGCGGCTGCACAACACCGTCGCCAAGGGGCTCGTCACCGCGAAGAGCGCGCGCGACCCCAAGGTCGTGCGCGCGCGCAAGCGCCTCGCCGAGCAGTTCATGGAGCTGAAGCTGGCGCCGAAGATGTTCGACGCGCTGGTCAACCACCTGCGCAGCCACGTCGACGAAGTGCGCCGCCTAGAGCGCGAGATCATGGCGGTCTGCGTACGCCAGGCCGGCATGCCGCGCAAGGACTTCATCAGCACCTTCCCGCGCAACGAGACCAACGTGCGCTGGATCGACAAGCACATCCGCGCCAAGCGCAAGCACTCGGCCGCGCTCGGCCGGCTGCGCGAGGACGTCGTGCGCCGCCAGCAGGAACTGCGCGCGCTCGAGAAGCGCCTGACGCGCTCGATCCAGGAACTCAAGCAGGTCAACCGCGACATCGCGACCGGCGAGGCGATGGCGCGCCGCGCGAAGAAGGAAATGGTCGAGGCCAACCTGCGCCTCGTGATCTCGATCGCGAAGAAGTACACCAACCGCGGCCTGCAGTTCCTGGACCTGATCCAGGAGGGCAACATCGGCCTGATGAAGGCGGTCGACAAGTTCGAATACCGCCGCGGCTACAAGTTCTCGACCTACGCGACCTGGTGGATCCGCCAGGCCATCACGCGCTCGATCGCCGACCAGGCGCGCACCATCCGCATCCCGGTGCACATGATCGAGACGATCAACAAGCTGAACCGCATCTCGCGGCAGATGCTGCAGGAGATGGGGCGCGAGCCGACGCCGGACGAGCTGGCGGGCCGCATGGAGATGCCGGAGGACAAGGTGCGCAAGGTCCTCAAGATCGCCAAGGAACCGATCTCGATGGAGACGCCGATCGGCGACGACGAGGATTCGCACCTCGGCGACTTCATCGAAGACGCCGCCGCGGAGAGCCCGCTCGACTCGGCGACGGTCGAGTCGCTGCGCGAGACCGTGCACGGCGTGCTCTCGCAGCTGACGCCGCGCGAGGCCAAGGTGCTGCGCATGCGCTTCGGCATCGACCTGTCGACCGACCACACGCTCGAGGAGGTCGGCAAGCAGTTCGACGTCACCCGCGAGCGCATCCGGCAGATCGAGGCCAAGGCGCTGCGCAAGCTGCGCCACCCGAGCCGCAGCGAGCAGCTCCGTAGCTTCCTGATCGAGGATTGAGCCCGCCGGACCGGTCCGCGGGTCGCGACCCCCGCCGGCGACCCGGCCGGGCCCTGAGGTGGCTCGCCATCCTGCTCGCGCTCGCTTTCGCGGGGGCGCAGTTCCACGGCCCGATCGCGGTGCTGGACAACCTCTCGAACTTTCCCGCGCATTTCGGCGCCGCCTTCCTCGCCCTTGCCGCGGTCTTCGGCTTGCGACGGCAGCTCGTCCCCGCCCTCGCCTGCCTCGCCCTCACCGTCCTGGCGCTGTGGCGCGTCGTGCCGTGGTATATCGATGCGCCCTCTGCGCCGGAGGATCCGGCGCATCCCTACGTGCGCCTGCTCGTCTCGAACGTCTATTTCGCGAACCGTGACCACGAGCGGCTGCTCGCCCTCGTGCAGGCGGAGAACCCCGACGTCGTCGGCCTCGTCGAAGTGAGCCCGCGGTGGCTGCGCAAGCTGAAGGGCCTGCGCGAGCGCTACCCGTACCACTACGAAGTGCCGGACGAGCACTACGTCGGGCTTGCGCTGTACAGCCGGCTGCCGCTCGAGGCCGCGCGCGTGCTGCGCCTTCCCGGCGAGACATCGTCACCCGCGATCGCGGCGACGCTCAAGACAGCGGGCGGCGACGTCGAGTTCGTCCTCGTCCACCCGATGTCGCCGATCGGCGCGGAATACATCAAGCACAGGAATGCGCAGCTCGCCGCGCTCGCGCGTCATGCGGACGCCGCGCAGGTTCCGCTGGTGCTCGCGGGAGACCTCAACCTGACCGTGTGGAATGACGCGTACCGGCCGCTGGTCAACGTGGCGGGCCTGCACAACGCGCGCGCTGGCTACGGCATCGGCGCGACCTGGCCGGCGATCGGCCCGCTCGGCGTGCCGATCGACCACATCCTGGCCTCGCCCGGCGTGCGCCTGCGGAACTTCCGCGTGCTGTCCGGCATCGGCTCGGATCACCTGCCGGTGGCCGCGGAATTCAGCGCTCCCTGAGGCGCGGCTTGCCATGCCCGCGGGCGGACCGCATGATGAATGCGGTGCGCCGGATCCACCAGCACTGCGTCGTCGCCGCCGTCGCCTGCCTCGCGACACTGCCCGCCTTCGCGCAGCGCGGTGCGATCACCCTGCCGCGCAACCTCGACGAGCTCACCGACCGCGCCCAGGACATCGTTCGCGGCACGGTCACGGACGCGCGCGTCGAGAAGCACCCGGAGCTTTCAGCAACCTCGACACGATCGTCATCACGCTGCGCGTGAGCGAGACGCTCAAGGGCGCCGTTCACGAGACCTACACGTTCCGCCAGTACATCTGGGACCTGCGTGACCGCCGACGACGTGGCGGGCTACCGCAAGGGCCAGGAACTGCTGCTGCTCATGAACGGCTCGAGCCGTTACGGGCTGACGAGCCCGGTCGGCCTCGAGCAGGGCCGGTTCCGCATCCAGCGCGACCGTTCGGGCCGCGAGGTCGCGACGAACGGCGCCGGCAACCTGCGCCTGTTCGAGCGCCTGAGGGACGCGGCCGGGCAAGCCCGCCGCGCTCACGGAACAGCAGTCGAGCCTCGTCGCCAAGCATCGCAGCGGACCCGCTCGCGCTCGACGAACTCGACCGGCGATGATCCGCGCCTACGCGGGGAACAACTGATGCGCCGTGCCGCGCGAGTCCGTGCGCTGGCGGCGCTTCTCCGGCGCGCTCGTAGCCGGCCTCGCCGGCGGCGGGCGGGCCGCTGATCGTCGACGAGAGCGGCACGCTCCTGGTCGTGGGGCACGGCCACGCCGATCGCCTACCGCACAGACGGCGGCCCGCTCAGCATCCAAGTCAGCAACGCGCAGGCACAGTCGCGCGTCGGCGAACATGTTCGACGTCTGGGAGGACGTGCCCTCGGCCAGCATCCGCTACAACCGGGCCGGCGCCATCCAGATCCGGCGCTTCACCGACGGCAACGTGAGCACGGCCGCGGAATTCAACGCCGTCGAGGGCGCCTGCGGCAACGGCAGCCAGAGCCCGATCATCTACGACCAGGACGGCTCGCTGTTCGAGGACCTTGGCGAAGACCCTTCCGTCATCGGCTTCGCCGGCCCCTGCGCCGCCGACGGCAACGGCCAGATCGTTTCGGGCATCGCCGTCATGAACGGCATCTACCAGGACGGCATCGACAGCGGCGACAACTTCGAGCTGAAGCCGGACGAGTTCGACGCGGCTTTCGTGCACGAGTTCGGCCACTTCTCCGGGACTGGACCACTCGCAGATCAACCTCGAGTGCATGTCCGGCTGCGGACCGACAGCCTCGCGGGATTGCCGACCATGTTCCCGTTCCTGCATGCACGTCTCGCAGGGCTCGCTGTCGACCGACGACATCGCCTGGATCTCACGGCTCTACCCGGCCGGACGGCCCGGGCGGATTCGCCGCGACGCACGGCACGATCCGCGGCATCGTCTATTTCTCCGACGGCGAGTCGCACGTGCAGTTCGCGAACGTCATCGCGCGCCGCGTCGACACCGGGGGCAACGAGGACCGGCGCATCGCCGTCTCAAACGTCGCGGGCTACCGGTTCCGCGGCTGCGTGCCCAACGAGATCACGGATCCGTCGCCTGCTTTCTGCCCGCCGTCCGGCTCGCTCAACCCGGGCCACATCGGCCTGTACGAGATCCCGGTCCCGGCCGGCAGCTACACGATCGAGGTCGAGAGCATCGACCCGTCGTTCACCAGCGGCTCGAGCGTCGGCCCCGGCGACTTCCCGATCGCGCTCCCGGGCGCCGCGCCGCCGCCGTCCGACCCGATCACGGTCGGCGCCGGGCGAGACGGACTCCGGCAACCACGTGACGCTCATCGGCACGCCGCCGCGCTTCGACCAGTTCGAGGGCTCGTGACGATGCCCGCGTTCAGCGGCGCTGCGGATCTGCATCGCGCTCTTCGCGCGTGCGGCGTTCTCGTCGCCTGCGGCGGAGGCGGTGGCAGACGGCGACGGCGGCGGCGGGCCGCTCAACATCACTTCGACCACGGCGAACGACGGCGTGGTCGGCGCGCCCTACAACAACACCGTCACGCGCGACGGGCGGCCGGGGCACGAAGACCTTCAGCATCAGCGGCGGCGCCTTGCCGGCGGCCTGTCCATGAACGCGGCGGGCATCATCTCCGGCACGCCGGCCGGCCCCGCCGGCACCGCCAGTTTCACGGTCCAGGTGAGCGATTCGGCCAACGACGCCCGCGACCGACACGCAGGCGCTCTCGATCGACATCGTCGATCCGCTCGCCATCGCCACCCCGGCACTCGCCGACACGACCATCGGCGAGGACTACGCGGCGAGCATCGTCGCGAGCGGCGGCACGGCGCCGCTCGGCTTCACCGTGAGCGAGGGCGAACTGCCGGCCGGCCTCGCGCTGGACGATGACGGTTCGTTGACTGGCACCGTGAGCCCGGCCGCCACCACCGAGACGTTCACCATCGAGGTGACGGACAGTTCCTCGCCGCAGCTCGCCGAATCCCGGACGTACACGGTGCGTGTCGGGCTCGAAATCACGACCACCGCGCTCGCCACCGCATTCGGGGGCGTCGAGTACAGCGACACGGTCGACGTTCGCGGCGGCTTGCCGCCTTACCAGTGGTCGCTGGTGGCGGGCACCCTGCCGATGGATTCGCAGGACCGGACCCGGACGACGGGTCGATCAGCGGCACGCCGGTGACGGCCTGCGCGCCGTCGACCGCGAACCTGACCGTACAGGTCGTCGACGACGATGCACCGGCACAGGACGCGACCCAGGCGGGCATCGAACTCACGGTCGAACCTGCGACGCCTCGACATCACCGACGGCCGCACTCGCAAATGCCCGCATCAGCACGGCCTACGACCAGCGCGTCGTGGCGACTGGCGGCGTCCCGCCGCTCGAGTTTGCACTCACGGTCGGAGACCTTCCGAGCCAGCTGTCCCTGAACGCCAGCAACGGGCGGATCACCGGGACGCCGGACACCGCTCGAGACCCGGGCATTCGAGGTGACGGTCACCGACAGCTGCGCGGAATCGTCGTCGCAGTCCCTCAGCATCACGGTCGACAACCGCGTCGCTCGGCCGCAACGACGCCATCGCGGATGCCACGGACCTGCCAGGCAACGGCACCTACGCCGCCTCGATCAGCCCGAGCGGGCGACCCGAACACCGTTTACGACCCGGACGAGGATTACTACCGGGTCACCACGACTGCGACGTCCAACATCACCCTCAACATCAACGCCGAGATCAACGGCAGCCCGCTCGACGCGGTCGTCGAGGTCGTCAACGCCGCCGGCATGCAGCTGAACACCTGTGACGCACCGCCTATGACTCAGCCGTGCTTCAACGACGACGAGGCGGGGGCGACACGCTCGATTCCCTGCGTGGATCTGCGCGTGACGGGCGCGACGACGTTCTACATCCACGTCGTGGACTGGGGCAGCGCCGCCCGGCCCGACATGCTCTACGACCTCGTCATCTCCGGCGTCCAGTGAGCGGCCCACGGGCCAATCGGCGGCCGCGCGGCTGCCACCTCGCGCTCCTCGTCGCCGCTCCTCGGCGCACGCGCGGCGATGGCGGCCGCCGCCGCGACAACGGCCACCACATCGTCCTCGTCACGCTCGACGGCGTGCGCGTACAGGAATTCTTCGGCGGCATGGACCCGGTACTCGCGAAGGCGCCCGAGGCGCAATCCGGCATCTACGATGCCGAAGTCACGCGCAAGCGCTGGTGGCGTGAAAGCGCGGAGGCGCGCCGCGAGGCGCTGATGCCCTTCATCTGGAAGTCCCTCGCGCCGGCCGGCATCGTGCTTGGCAACCCGGCGAAGGGCAGCAAAGTCACCGTCCGCAACGACCAGTGGTACTCCTACCCCGGCTACTCGGAGATCCTGACCGGCCAGGCGCAGCCGGACGTGAAGAGCAACGACTTCGTGCGCTATCCGCACCGCACCGTGCTCCAGTACGTGCAGGAGTCGTTGTCGCTCCGGCCCGCCGAGGTGGCGCAGATCGGTTCCTGGGACGGCCTGAAGTTCGCGGCCTCGAGCACCGACGGGGGGTTCTTCATGACCGGCGCGCGCGATCCCGTGCCGCCCGCATTTTCAGACGCCCGAGATCGACCTCTACAACGGCCTGCGCTCCGAAATCCAGCAACTCTGGGAAGAAACCAGAACGACGTGCTGACCTACCGGATCGCGGTCGAGTACCTGAAGAAGAACCGGCCGCGCGTGCTCTGGCTCGGGCTCGGACAGTCGGATGACTGGGCGCATGCGCGCCGCTACGACCTCGTGCTCGATTACCTGCACATCGCGGACCGCATGATCGCACGAGCTGTGGCAGACCTTGCAGTCCATGGAAGACTACCGCGGTCGCACGACGCTCATCATCACGACGGACCATGGACGCGGGCGCACGCCCGCGGACTGGGCGGAGCACGACGCCGGCATCCAGGGAAGCCAGGACATCTGGATCGCCATCCTCGGGCCGAAGACGCCCTCGCTCGGCGAGGCGCGCGACTTCCCGGACGTGACTCAAAGCGACGTCGCCGCGACCCTGCTGCAGTACCTCGGCCTCGACGTGCGCGCATTCAACCCCGATGCCGGCCCGCCGGTACCTGGCAGCCTGAAGGCCGAGTAACCGGGGTTTTCGCCCGAAATGTGACATCCGTCATGCACGGTCCGGGCGCGCATCGCGTTCCGGCGAAGTCGCCTGCCCCGTCGCGGCCACCCCGGTAAACTGTCGCCCAATGTCGTCCAGCAACCCGCCCCACTCCGACCCGACGCACCCCGGGGTCGACATGACGACGACCGGCAGCTTCGCATTGGACGAGGTCCTGGCCATGTCGCGGGCCGGGCGCCCGCTGGTATCGATCGTGCTGCCCGCCTACAACGAAGCCGCGATCCTGCACGATCACGTCACGGTGCTGCTGGGCTACCTGCGGACGCTTCGGGGCCAGTACCGGTTCGAGCTGATCGTCGTCAACGACGGCAGCGGCGACGAGACCGGCGCCATCGCCGAACAGCTCGCCACCGAGGTCGAGGGGATCCGCGTCATCCATCACCCGCGGAATTTCGGCCTCGGCCAGGCGCTCAAGACCGGCTTCGCGCAGTGCCGCGGAACCTACGTCGTGGTCCTCGACATCGACCTCTCCTACGGGCCCGAGCACGTCGGGCTCCTGCTCGAGCGCATCTCGAAGACCGGCGCGCGGCTGGTGCTCGCCTCGCCCTACATGCGCGGCGGGCGCGTGATCGAGGTGCCGTGGCTGCGCGTCGTCTTCAGCCGCGTCGCCAACTGGTTCCTGGCGCGCGCCTCGGGCCAGCGGATCAGCACCATGACCTGCATGGTGCGGGCGATCGACGGCCGCTTCCTCCGCTCGTCTGCACCTGCGCAGCACCGGCATGGACGTCATGCCGGAGATGATCCACAAGGCGAAGCTGATGCGCGCGAGCATCGAGGAGGTGCCGGCCGAGCTCAACTGGCAGCGCCAGAACCGCGTCGGCGGCAAGCGCCGCTCGAGCCTGAAGCTCGTGCAGCAGATCGCCGGCACGACCGTGGCCGGGTTCATCCTCCGGCCATTCACCTTCCTGCTGGTGCCGGGCCTGCTGCTGCTCGCGTTCGCGGCTTACGTGAACACCTGGATGGTGATCCACTTTGCCGAGGCACACGCCGAACTCGGCGTCGTGGCCGGGCCGCCGCGGCATGTCGGCGGCGGTCGCGCTCGCCTATGCGGAGTACCCGCACACCTTCATCGTCGGCCTGCTCTCGCTGATGCTGGCGATGCAGCTCATCGGCATGGCGATGCTGTCGCTGCAGAACAAGCGCTACTTCGACGAGGTGTTCCACCTCTGCTCGACGCTGCTGCGGGAGCGGCGCGAGGACGAGCTCAAGCGCAGCGAGCGGGAAGGCCAGGCGCAGTGAGCGCACCCTGTCTCGTCACCGGCTGCGCCGGATTCCTCGGCTCCAACCTGACCGCCCGCATGCTGGAAGCCGGCCACGACGTCGTCGGGGTCGACAACCTGTCCATGGGCCTCGCCGACAACCTCGCGGAGTTCCACGGCAACCCGCGCTTCCGCTTCATGCAGGCCGACGTCACGGATGCGGCCGTTCTGGGCTCGCTCGGCGGCCCGTTCGAGGCCGTCGTGCACCTCGCGGCGTTCAAGATCCCGCGCTACGGCAAGGCGATCGACACGCTCAAGATCAACTACCGCGGCACCGAGTGCGCGCTCGAGCTCGCGCGCCGTCTCGGCTGCAAGCTGGTGCTCGCCTCGACCTCGGACGTCTATGGCCGCAACCCCGCGCTGCCGTTCAGCGAGGAGCACACCGACCACGTGATCGGCAATTCCAAGTCGCCGCGCTGGGCCTACGCGGTCTCCAAGCTGTTCGACGAGCACCTCGCGCTCGCCTACCAGGACGCCTACGGCTTCCCGGTGACGATCCTGCGCTTCTTCGGCTCCTACGGGCCCAAGCAGCCGCTCAGCTGGTGGGGCGGCCCGCCGCCGGTGTTCATCGACTGCGTGCTGAACGACAAGCCGGTCCCGATCCACGGCGACGGCAGCCAGACACGCAGCTTCACCTACGTGACCGACACGGTGGAGGGCATCTACCAGGCCACCGTGCGGCCCGAGGCCAACGGCGAGATCATCAACATCGGCAACACGCAGGAAATCACGATCCTCGAGCTCGCGCGCCGCGTCAAGAAGGCCTCGGGAACGCCCGGCGAACTGAAGGTCGAGTTCGTGCCCTACGCCTCGTTCACCGGCCGCAAGTACGAGGACGTGATGCGGCGCGTGCCGGACGTCGCGCTCTGCGAGCGCCTGCTCGGCGTGCGCGCCCGGATCGGCATCGACGAGGGCCTCGAGCGAACGATCGCCTGGCAGCGCGGCGCCGTTGCGAGGCGCGCCGCGGGCTGAGGCCCGGGGCGCGACGGGTTGCGGCCGGTGCGCATCGGCATCATCGGCGGGGGTCTCATGGGTCTCGCGCTCGCCGAGCGGCTCGGGTCCACCGGCCACCGAGTGACCGTCTATGAGCGAGCGGAGCAGCCGGGCGGCCTCGCCACCTGGCACGACTTCGGCCCCTTCACCTGGGACCGCTTCTATCACGTGATCCTGCCGTCCGACACCGCGCTCGTGGAATTCATCCGGCGCATCGGCCTCGGCGGCGAGCTGCGCTGGCGCGCGACCCAGACCGGCTACTACGTCGAGCGCGCCACCCATCCGCTCTCCAGCGGGCTCGATTTCCTGAAGTTCCCGCTGCTCGGCCTGTGGAGCAAGTTCCGGCTCGCGGCGACGATCCTGTACTGCTCGCGTATCCGCGACTGGCGGCGCCTCGAAGGCATGACGGTCGAGGAATTCCTGGTCCGCTACTCGGGCCGCGCGACGTTCGAGAAGTTCTGGAAGCCCCTGCTCGCTCGCCAAGCTCGGCGAGAATTACCGGCGCGTGTCGGCCGTATTCATCTGGACCTACGTCAAGCGCCTGTTCTCGGCGCGCGACGCCGCGGCGCAGAAGGAGTCGCTCGGCTACGTGTCGGGCGGCTACCGGACCGTGTTCGCGCGCCTGGTCGAGCGGATCCGCGCGGGCGGCGGCGACCTGCGGCTCGCGGTCGCGGTCGAGGCCGTCCGCCCGCGCGCCGGCGGCGGCATCGAGGTCACGGCCGGCGGCGCGGCGGAGACCTTCGACAAGGTCATCTTCACCGGCCCGGTCAACGTGCTGCGCACGGTCGCCGACCCCGCGCTCGTGCAGGTGCCGGCGCAGGGCGACGTCGAGTACCTCGGCGTGCTGTGCCTCGCACTCGTGACCCGCAAACCCTTCTGCCCCTACTACGTGCTCAACATCGCCGACGAGCGCGTCCCGTTCACCGGCATCATCGGCATGAGCTCCCTCGTCGACACCGCCGAGACCGCCGGGCTGCACCTGACCTACCTGCCGAAGTACGTGCTGTCCGACGATGCCGCGCTGCGGCGGCCCGACGCGGAGCTGGTGGCCGAGTTCATGGCGGGATTCCGCCGCATGTTCCCGGACTTCCCCGAGTCCGAGATCGCGGGGGTGCACCTCAACCGCGCGGTCAAGGTGCAGCCGCTGCAGGTGATCGGCTACTCGGGCCTGGTGCAGCCGCCGCGGACCCGCAATCCCGATTTCTACGTGGTCAACACCGCCCAGTTCGCGAGCAACACGCTCAACAACAACGAGGTCATCCGCAGCGTGAATGCCTTCCTCGAGCAGTTCGAACCCGAATTCCGGAGTGCCGCATGACGACGACCCAGGACCCGACGGGCTATTTCGCGCACGAACGGCCGTGGTCGACACGCCGTCCGAGATCGGCGCGGGCACCAAGATCTGGCACTTCAGCCACGTGATGCGCGACTGCCGGATCGGCGCGCGCTGCAACATCGGCCAGAACGTCGTCATCTCGCCGCAGTGCATCGTCGGCAACAACGTGAAGATCCAGAACAACGTCTCGGTGTACACCGGCGTGGAGCTCGAGGACGACGTCTTCTGCGGCCCCTCGATGGTGTTCACGAACGTCATCAACCCGCGCAGCCACATCGAGCGCAAGGACGAGTACCGGCGGACGCTGGTGAGGAAAGGCGCCTCGATCGGCGCCAACGCCACGATCGTCTGCGGCGTCACGCTCGGCCGTTACTGCGTGGTCGGCGCCGGCGCCGTCGTCACGCGGGACGTTCCCGACTACGCGGTCGTCTACGGCAACCCGGCGCGGGTCCGCAGCTGGGTCTGCTGGTGCGGCGTCGGCCTCGACCTCGGCGGCGACGACAGCGCGACGCGCGAGGCCGGCTGCAAGGCCTGCCAGCGCCAGTACCGGCGCGAGGGGCGCCATGTCGTCGAGCGCTGACGGCACGGCCCGGGTTCCGCTGCGCCTGATGCAGGTGGTCGGCGCGCGCCCGCAGTTCGTGAAGCTCGCGCCGGTCTGCCGCGCCATCGCCGCCGCCAACGCCGGCGGCGCCAGCATCGAGAACTTCGTCGTGCACACGGGCCAGCATTACGACCCGGCGATGTCCGACGTCTTCTTCACCGAGCTCGGCATCCCGCAGGCGGACCTCGACCTCGGTGTCGGCTCCGGCAGCCACGGCCGCCAGACCGCGCGCATGCTGGAGGGGATCGAGGCCGCGATGCTCGAGCGCGAGCCGGACCTCGTGCTGACCTACGGCGACACCAACTCGACGCTCGCCGCGACCCTCGCCGCGGCGAAGCTGCACCTGCCGCTCGCCCACGTCGAGGCGGGACTGCGCAGCTTCAACCGGCGCATGCCCGAGGAGGCGAATCGCCTGGTCGCCGACCAGCTCTCCGACCTGCTGTTCGCGCCGACGCCCGAGGCGATGAAGAACCTCGCGAACGAGGGCCTCGGCGCGCGCGCGCGCCAGGTCGGCGACGTCATGCTCGACGCGATCCGCGCCTTCGCGCCGGTCGCGCTCGAGCGCTCGCGCGTGCTCGAGCGCCTCGGGCTCGCGCCCGGCGCCTACCTGGTCGCTACCCTGCACCGTGCCGAGAACACGCCCGCCGGAGCGCCTCGGTCCGCTGCTCGGCGCCCTCGCCGGCCATCGGCGCCGCGGCACGGCCCGTCGTCCTGCCGCTGCACCCGCGCACGGCGAACGTGATGCGCGATGCCGGCATCTGCCCTGCCGGAGGGCACCGGGACTGCGCGCGATCGAGCCGCTCGGCTACCTCGACATGATCGCGCTCGTCGCCCGCGCGCGCATCGTGCTGACGGATTCCGGCGGCCTGCAGAAGGAGGCATTCTTCCTCGGCAGGCCCTGCGTGACGCTGCGCGACGAGACGGAATGGGTCGAGACGGTCACCGGCGGCGGCAACGTGATCGCCGGAACCGACCCGGCGAGGATCCGCGCCGCCGTCGCGGGCTGGGACGCGGCGCTCGCGCGCGCCGAGCCGGACTTCGCCGCGGGTGTGCGCGCTGCCTTCGGCGACGGCGACGCGTCCGCGAAGATCGTCACGCAAATCCTCGAATTCCTGGGAGCCCGGAAATCGCGCCTGACGGCACTGCGGCCGCTCCTGCGGAATGTGCACCCGTCACGCTTCCGCGCGCCCATTTCGGGCACCCCGCCTGCGATATCATGCGGACATACAGGGGATCATTCACCGCATGGATCCAGTACAGATCGCGGTCGTCGGCGTGGGCGGCTGGGGCAAGAACCTCGCCCGCAACTTCCACCAGCTGCCCGGACGCAAACCTCAAGTACGTCTGCGACCTCGACCAGAAGAAGCTCGACGCGCTGGCGCGCCAGTTCCCCGGGTCGACGCTGACGCGCGACTTCGACGCCGTGCTGCGCGACCCCGAGGTCCAGGCCGTGGTCATCGCGACGCCCGCGCCGCGCATTTTCCGGTCGCCAAGATGGCGCTCGAGGCCGGCAAGGACGTCTACGTCGAGAAGCCCTTCACGCTCGAGATCGGCGCATGCCGAACAGCTGATCGCGCTCGCCGCGACGCGGCAAGCGCGTGCTGATGGTCGGCCACCTGCTCGAGTACCACCCGGTCGTGACGCGCCTGAAGGAAATGATCAGCCGCGAGGAGCTCGGCCGGCTCTACTACATCTACAGCCAGCGGCGTGAACCTCGGCACCGTGCGCGCCGACGAGAACGCCCTGTGGAACTTCGCGCCGCATGACATCTCGGTGATCATGTTCCTGCTCGGCGCCGCGCCGACGGACGTCGCCGCGCGCGGCCAGAGCTACCTGCAGAAGGGCGTCGAGGACGTCGTGTTCCTGACCATGAACTTCGGCGGCCGCGCCATGGCCCACGTGCACGTGAGCTGGCTCGACCCGCACAAGATCCGCAAGCTCACGCTGGTCGGCGACCGCAAGATGGCGGTGTTCGACGACCTCGAGGCGAACGAGAAGCTGCGGATCTACGACAAGGGCGCCCAGGTCAACCAGGACTACAACACCTACGCCGAGTACGTGGGGCTGCGTTTCGGCGACATCACGATGCCGTACATCAAGGTCGGCGAGCCGCTGCAGATCGAGTGCCGCCACTTCATCGACTGCGTGCGTTCGCGCCAGCAGCCCGTCAGCGACGGCCAGGACGGCCTGCGCGTCGTCAGGGTGCTGGACGCGGCGCAGCGTTCGCTGAAGATGAACGGCGAGCCGGTGAAGCTCGCATGAAGCGCTACGCCAGCCTTTCGCTGGACCTCGACAACCAGTGGTCCTACATGAAGACGCACGGCGACCCAGGCTGGCAGTCGCACCCGTCGTACCTCGACACCGTGGTGCCGCGCATCCTCGACTTCCTCGCCGCGCGCAAGCTCACGATCACGTTCTTCATCGTCGGACAGGACGCGGCGCTGCCGAAGAACCGCGCCGCGCTCGCCTCGATCGCCGCCGCGGGGCACGAGATCGGCAACCACAGCTTCCGGCACGAGCCCTGGCTGCACCTCTACACGGCGGAGGAACTGGACCAGGAGCTGCGCCAGGCCGAGGACGCGATCGAAGCGGCTACCGGCGTCCGGCCGCGCGGCTTCCGCGGGCCGGGATTCAGCCTGTCGGAGGGCACGCTCGAGACCCTCTGCCGCCGCGGCTACGACTATGACGCGACGATGTTCCCGAACCTGCTGAATCCGCTCGCGCGCGCCTACCTGTTCTCGACCAGCAAGCTGACCGACGAGGAGAAGCGCCAGCGCAGCGCGCTGTTCGGCACCTGGAAGGACGCATTCCGGCCGGTGCGGCCGTTCCAGTGGCGGCTGTCGGGCGGGAAGCTGCTCGAGATCCCGGTGACGACGCTGCCGATGTTCAAGGTGCCGATGCACCTGTCCTACCTCATCTACCTCGCGAAGTTCTCGCGCGTGACCGCGCGCGCGTACCTGCGCTTCGCGCTCGCCGCCTGCCGCATGACCGGCACGCAGCCGTCGATCCTCCTGCACCCGCTCGACTTCATGGGCGGCGAGGACTGTCCCCCGCTCGCCTTCTTCCCCGGCATGGACGTCGAGCGCGGGCGCAAGCTCGAGATCGTCTCCGAGCTGTTCGACATCCTCGTCGCCGAACCGCGAGCTGGTGACGATGGGCGAGCACGCGCGGCGCGCGGACGCCACCCGCGACGGCCTGCCGACGCTCACCCCCGTCTTCCCCACGTAGCCGCGCGGCACGCCATGCCCGGCCGCCGCGCATTGCTCCTCTTCCTCGGCGCCGCGCTCGGCGCGCTGTTCCTGTACCTTGCGGTCCGCAGGCTGGACTGGGCAGCCTTCTCCGCGGAAATGGGCCGCGCCCGGCTCGGCCAGGTCGCGCTGGGCGTGGTGTGCCTCTTCACCTACTACGGGGTGAAGGCCGAGCGCTGGAAGCACCTGATCGCGCCGTTCGCGCGAGCCAGCGGGCGCGAGCTGCAGCCCGCCGTGCTCGCGGGCCTCGCCGGCAACTACGTGTTCCCGCACTTCGGGGAGATCGCGCGCGCGGTGCTCGCGAGCCGGCAGCTCGGCGTGCCGCCGAGCGCCTTGCTCGGATCGATCGCCATCGAGCGCTTCTTCGACTTCCTCGCGCTGCTGGTGATCGTGCTGGCGGTGCTGCTGCCGCTCGGCGGCATCGACGACGACATCCGCGCGGCGAGCTTCGCCGTGGCGGGGCTTTGCGCGCTCCTGCTGGCGGGCGTCGTATTGTTCCTGTTCCGCACCGAGGCCTGCATCGGGATCGCACGGCGGATGGCGATGCCGTTCTCGGGCAAGCTGGCGGACATGGCGGTCTACCACCTGGGCCAGGCGCGCGTGGGCCTCGGCGCGATCGGCGCGCCGCGTCTGCTCGCGCGGATCTTCGGCTGGTCGGTGCTGCAGTGGGTCGCGATCCTCGGCTGCGTCGTGTTCAGCCTGCGCGCCGTGGATGCGCCGGTGACGGTCGCGGGGGCCGTGTCCGTGCTCCTGCTGAACGTCATCGGCCTGACGTTGCCGGCGGCGCCAGGCCACGTCGGCACGGTCCAGCTCGCGTTCATCGCGGGACTCACGCCGTTCGGCGTCCCGCACGAAGAGGCCTTCGCGGCCTCGGTGATCTACAACGTGCTGATGGTCGTGCCGACCGTGATCCTCGGATTCCCGGGCCTGCGCCGCGCGGGCGCGGACCTGCACGCTCGGCTGATGCCGGACCCGCGCTAGCGCCTGCCGTCGCGCACCAGCCGCGCGAGCGCATCCTCGCCGAGCGGCTTCCTGTGCTTGACCCGCAGGCTGTCGGCCCATTCGCGGTTGAAGTCGCGCTGGTAACGGCGATTGATCGCGTAGGTCACCAGCATGGCGATCAGCGCGCCCGAGGCTCGCGAGCGCCATGTCCTTGTGCGCATCCCATTCGTCGCCCTGCGTGCCGAGGTACGCCTGCCCGAGGTCGCCGCCGAAGACGACCGCCGCGCCCCATTCGATCAGCTCGAAGAGCATCGAGGTCGACATGGTGAGGTCGAGCGGCAGGAAGTAGCCCCAGAACCCGCGCACGTCGGCGACGCGCAGGAACATCTCGCGTATCGGGTATGCGAGCAGGAGCCCGTACAGGAAATGGATGACGCGGTCGAAGTTGTTGCGCTCCCACCCGACGAGCTCGTTGAAGGTCACGCCTGTCAGCGCCTTGAACCACAGCGTCGTACGGCACCTCCGCGTACGAGTAATGCGCACCCACCTGGTGCAGGCACATGAAGACGAAGATCAGCGTGTACGACACGCGCGAGAGCAGGAGCTTGCGGTGGTAGCCGACGATCAGCGCGGCGCCGGCGAACGCGAGCGCATTCTCCAGCAGCCAGGTGTGGCGATCCCAGGGCTTGATGGCGAGCAGCGCCCACCAGACCGCGAACACCAGCGAGAGGATGAGCAGGTACTTGCGGTGCGGGAATGCGCACGCTGCGGGAATTCAGCGCAGCGTCTGGATGAACCGTGCGACGGGCAGCAGCTTGCCGAGGGGCAGGAAACGCACCAGCGTGAGGGCGAACTTCGGCTTGACCGCCATCAGCCCGGCGAATGCCCCCAGTGCCACCATGCGCCCCTTCCCGGCCATCAGGAAGCGCATCGTCTGGCTGCGCGGGAAGTCGTCGGGGTCCGGCACCAGCATTCGCTGCAGCTCGGCACGGCTTGCAGCGAGTCGCCGTTCCGCCGGCGTCAACTCATGGGGATCGTCGCCGCGATCGCCTCAGTTCGCCCGGGTTTCATCGCCGTTCCCCCCTTCCCGTCGCCATTGAATGCGCGCTCCATCAGTTCGCGGTCGCGGCTGAACTCGCCGCGGACGCGCGGAAAGAATAGCGCATCCGGACCAGCGCGGCGCTGCAGCGCCGGCCAGGCCAGCGCAAACGCCCCGGCCGCGAAAGCGAGCACGAGCCCTCGCCGCGGCCCAGGCGCGCCAGGGCGTATCCCAGGCCAGCACCAGGATCCACGCGCAGAACATGATCAGCGCGATGAAGGCACAGGCGCCGGCGACGCAGCAGGGCCAGCAGGCGCCGCGCGACCCACGCGGTCACTTCGCGCACGTCTTCGCCTGCAACCTCGGCGTAAGCGTCGAGGTGGCTGCAGGACGGCCGGCAACAGCCGCCCGATCAATGCGCTGCACCGGTTAAAACTCCCTTCGGGAGCTTCCGCGTCAGCGGCGCCCGGCAACGAAGCCAATGATGATGCCGACCGCCGCGGCGATGCCGATCGCCGCCCAGGGATTCTCGTGCACGTACTCGTCCGTCGCTTCCGAGGCTTCCTCGGCGCGCCCGCGAACGGCGGCGATGCCGGCGCTTGCGGAGGTCTTGGCCTCTGCGAGCGTGTTCTCGACCTTGGAGCGGATCTCGGCGATCTCCTCGTCGTCGACGTTCGCGACTTTCTTCACGAGATCCTCGACGTCCGCGACCAGCCGGTGCCACTCGCTGCGGCCCGCTTCACCGCCGTTTTTTGCCACGCGCCGGATCTGTTTCCGGCTTCCGTTACGTTTTCCATTTCCATGAATGTTCTCCTCGTTGCTTCATCCTAACACGCTCAGGCGCGCCGCCCGAGGCTGATGAAGAACGTGACCACCGCACCGATCGAGGAACAGCACGAACAGGATCTTGGCGACCCCGGCGGCGCCAGCCGCGATGCCGGAGAAGCCGAAGACCGCGGCGATCAGTGCGACCACGAAAAACACGACTGCGTAATAAAGCATGGCGACACCTCGATTCCGTTGCACGAAGCGTGCCGGGTCCGACGGCGGGCGACCGTCGGTTGAGCTCACCTACAGCGCGTAGGAAGCGGCCCACGACACCGTTCGGGGCGGCACGCATGGCGCGAGCCGAGCGCTCCGGGCAGATGCTGGCTCGGACGCAGGAGGCTGCGGACATGGCGAGCTCAGGAAGAGAAAGCCCGACATCGAGGCGATCCTGAAGTGCCCCGACAAGTTTTTCGACGCACCTCGCGACGTGGTTGCGGACGGCCGCTTCACGATCGGAAGAAAAGCGCCGGATCCTCGATTCCTGGGCGCTGGACGCGCAGCTGCTCGCCGTGGCCGAGGAGGAAAACATGGGCGGGAAGGACCGTCCGGGACTGCGCGACGTCAAGCTCGCGCTGCTGGAGCTCGACGAAGTCGCCTAGCCCGTCACTCGTGCATCGGGCGGCCGCGCGTCTCGGGCAGCGCCAGCGCGCCGACCACGAAGCACGAGCGCCGCGAGGCACACCGGATACCAGAGGCCTGCGAACACGTTGCCGGTCGCCGCGACGATCGTGAAGGCGACCGCGGGCAGCAGCCCGCCGAACCAGCCATTGCCGAAGTTCTGCGGGAATGACAGCGCGGTGTAGCGGATCCGCGCCGGGAACATCTCCGCCAGCAGCGCCGAGTACGGGCCCGTGACGAGCGCGGTGATGCAGAAGGAGCGCGACGAGGAGCGCGACGACGCGCGGCCGGTCGATGGCCGCGGAGTCAGCGGCCAGCCCGTGGCCCGCCGCTTCCAGCGCGGCTCGCGCGCGCCGCTCGAAGTCCGCGATCGCCGCCGTGCGCGCATCGGCGCGCGAGCCGCGCCGGGTCAGGCGCCGCCATGACGACGTTGCCGATCTCGAGCCGCGCCGGCGACGGCGAGGCGAGCGCGAACGGTCGCGTGGCCGATGCCGGCGCGGGCGAGGAACGAACGGGCGACGTCGCAGGAACTGTCGTCGAAAGCGCGCCGGCCCATCGGGTCGAACTGCAGCGTGCACTCGGCCGAATCGGCGCGCAACACCACCGGCGCGTCCGCCCGCGCCTTCGCCAGCGCGGGGTTCGCGGCATCGAGCAGCGCGCCGAACAGCGGGAAGTACAGGAGCACCGCGAGCGCGAGGCCGGCCAGCAGCGGCGGCTTGCGCCCGATGCGGTCGCTCAGCCAGCCGGCAGACGAGCACGAGCGGAGCGCCGATCGCGATGGCGATGCCCGTGAGGACCGTGGCGGTGGCGGCGTCGACGCGCGCGATGCGCTCGAGGAAGTAGTACGCGTAGAACGTCGCCGTGTAGAAGGTGACGGCCTGGCCGACGACGGCGCCGAACAACGCGGCCAGCATCAGCCTCGCGTTCGGCCCGTGCAGGAACGCCTCCGACAGCGGCGCACGCGACAGGGCCTGCTCCTCCTTCATGCGGCGGAAGACCGGGCTCTCCTGCAGCCGAATCCGGATCCACAGCGAGATGACGAGCAGCACGGCCGAAAGCAGGAACGGCACGCGCCAGCCCCACTCCGCGAACTCCGCGGACGGCATCGCCGAGCGCACCGCCGCGATGACCGCGAGCGACAGCAGCAGCCCGCCAGCGCCATGCACGGGATCCAGCTCGTGTGCAGCCCGCGGCGCCCGGCCTCGGCATGTTCGGCGACGTAGACGATGGCGCCGCCGAACTCGCCGCCGATCGCGAGCCCCTGGAGTATCCGCAGCACGACGAGCAGGAGCGGCGCCGCGACGCCGATTTCCGTCGCGGCCCGGCAGCACGCCGACCAGGACGGTCGCGAGGCCCATGATCGCGAGCGTGACCAGGAACGTGTTCTTGCGACCCACCCGGTCGCCGATGCGGCCGAACACGAGTGCCCCGAGCGGGCGCACGATGAAGCCGACCGCGAAGGTCGCGAGCGCCAGGATGAAGGCGGCGGTCGGGTCGATGCCCGAGAAGAAATGGGACGCGATGTAGCCGGCGAGCGCGCCGTACAGGAAGAAGTCGTACCACTCGAAGAGCGTGCCGAGCGCCGACGCGCCGATGACGTGCGCCGTGCCCGGTGCGCGCCTCAGGCATTCCGGAGGAAGACCGGCAGCTTGCGCACGACGCGGTAGATCTTGCCGCCGACGCGCTCGAGAACGCCCGGCGCGACGTCGGTGCGCCGATCCCAGGCGGCGTTGTGGCGCACGTCGAACTCGGCGAGCGCGGCGTCCAGGTCGCCCTCGGCGCCGATGCGGCGCCAGAACTCGGGGAAGCGCTCGCGCCCCTCCTCCAGCCGGAAATCCATGCAGTTCTGCTTGTCGCGCAGGAACAGGCGGATGTTTGCCTCGACCGTCCCGCAGTAGTCGAGCGCGACCTCGTAGGGCGTCGCGTCCTTCGGGCAGTGCCAGAGGATCGCGTAGCGGTACGCGTTCATCATCCCGGTGTGCGCGCGCTTGGCCCAGCTCGCGGCCACGGGGCCGACGTCGCGCGTGAGGTGGACGTAGAACGCGCGGTCGCCGTACTTGCGGTCCAGCCGGCCGAGCATCCACGACAGCCGGTTGTCCGACTCGATGTGGTTCTCGGGGTAGTCGAAGTGCGCCTCGCCGAGCAGACCCGCTGCGCGACTCATGGGCGCTGGTGTAGTTGGTGAGGTGGGCGCAGGCCCGCGCGAACGTCTGCGAACCGGAGCGGCCCGTGCTGAGGATGAAGACGTTCACCGGGCGGCAGTATATCGCTTCGCCGCGCCCGGCCGGCGCCCCGGGGCGGGAACGGGGTCTCCACCCCTACGACAACAACTAGCCGCGGCTGCGGCGCCACTCCTGCACCCAGGCCGGAAATTCCTTGGGCGGCAGCGGCTTCGCGTAGTGGAAGCCCTGCGCGTAGTCGCAACCCATGTCCGCGAGTTTCGCGGCGACCTCCGCGCTCTCGACGCCTTCCGCGACCACCTCCAGGCCGAACGAATGCCCGAGCGACACGACCTGCGCGACGATGCGCGCGTCGGCCTCGTCCGCGAGCATGTTCATCACGAACGACTTGTCGATCTTGATCTCGTCCGCCGGCAGCTGTTTGAGGTAAGAGAGCGACGAGTAGCCGGTGCCGAAGTCGTCGATCGAGATGCGCACGCCCATCTCGCGCAGTTCCTCGAGCACGCGGTGGCTGCGCTCGCGATCCACCATCAGCGCGTTCTCGGTCACCTCCACCGTCAGGCGCTCCAGCGGCACGGAGCCGGCGGCGCTGCGGATGACGTCGACGAGCCCTGGGTTGCAGATGATCGAGGGCGTGACGTTGACCGCGACGCCGACGTCGCCCAGGTTCTTCGGCCACTCGCCGAGCTGGCGCAGCGCACGCTGGAAAGAGAAGCGCGTCAGCGGATCGATCTGCCCGGTCATCTCGGCGACGTCGATGAAGATTTCCGGCGGCACGTTGCCGGCATCCGGCCGGTTCCAGCGCATCAACGCCTCGCAGCCGACCACCTCGAGTTTCGGCAGCGACAGCTTCGGCTGGTAGTTCATGACGAGGTCACCATGCTCGAGCGCATTCGCGAGCTGGGTCTCGAGGTCCCAGCCGGCAGCCAGCTCCTCGGCCTTGCGCTCGGTGTACACGAGGGTCGCAGCCTGCGTCTTCCAGGCCTCGAGAAGGGCGGTCTCCGCGCACTGCATGAGCTGCTCGGGCGTCCGCCCGTGCGCGGGATGCAGGGCGACGCCGATCGAGAGCCGCACGGTGGCGTGCTGGCCGCCGGCCGTGACCGGCTCCGCCGAGGTGCGCAGGATCTTGTTGGCGGCGAGCAGCGCGTGGCCTTCGTTGCGCAGGTTCGAGAGCACGAACACGAACTTGCGGTCGCCCAGGCGCGCGAAATAGTCGCCAGGCTTCATGACCTGCGACAGGCGGTTCCTGAGCTCGTCCAGCATGCGCGCCGCGTTCACCTGGCCCGCGCTCGCGAACAGGCGCTCGAGCTGGTGCACGTAGACGACCAGCACGGCGATGCCGTAGAGCTTCGCCTCGCGGGCGGCGAGCCGCGCGCGCACGGCCTCCAGGCAGTCGGCATAGCCACTGACCTGGGGCGATGCCTGCAGCGCCGTGTTCATGGCGTCAATGGCGGCAGCCCTCCCCCGGCCGGACAGGTGAGTCCCGGCTTCGAGGTCGACAACGGCGGTTTTCCGGCATCTGGACAAGGCTATGCATTCCGCGGACGGAGACTGGTGCGGGGACAGTGACAAACCGCGCGGAATGCGAACGTGACGCGGGACGCAAAAATATGACAAACGGCCGGTTTTCAGCCGGAAATGCCCGCATTCACGGCAAAAAAAGGCCGGCCCACAGTGAGGGGCCGGCCTTTAGATCATCCGACAGGCCTAGCGGGTCGCCTTGATGATGACCCGGCGGTTGTTCTGGCGGCCCTCCGGCGTTTCGTTGCTGTCGGTGGGACTCGGACTCGCCTGCGCCAGTCGCGACGATCGTGCGAAGCGCTGAGCCCTGTTGTCAACGAGGTACTGCCTCGCGGCATTCCGCGCGGCGCTTGGACAGGTCGTGGTTGTATGCGTCTGAACCGAGCTGTCCGTGTGCCCTTCGACGACGATGCGGGTGCCCGCGACGATATCGGCCGGCCTCGTCTTCAGTCAGCAATGAGCGCATCGAGTTTGGCACGAGTGTCGGCCGTCAATGTGGACGAATCGAACTCGAACAACGGCCCGCGCAACGTGATTTCCTTAAAGCAACCGATTTCGTCGACGACCACGCCAGCCGGTGTCGCTCGGGCAACGATCCTTGTCATCCGTGACGCCATCCTTGTCCTGGTCGCCCGGGGGCGGCGGCGGGGGCGGCGGCGGCGGAGGTGCCGGCGGCGGCGGCGGCGGGGGCGGCGGCGGTGCGGCCGCCGGCTCGTCGTGGCCGAAGTCCTTGCGGAACGAGATGCCGTAGGTGCGCGGCTGGTTCACCAGGTAGCCGACGCGGGCGACGCGCCCGCGCTCCTGGTCGAGGCCGAGCAGCGCGTTCTCGTCGGCGACGTTGTTCACGAACAGCGCGGCCTCCCAGCTCGTCGCCGCGCACGCCGAGCCGGATGTTGCCGATGTCGTAGGCCGGCAGCAGCGGGTCGAACGTGAAGCTCGTGATGGTCGGGTCGCCGTAAGCCGCGGACCGTGAACGTGCCGAATCCGTCGGCCTGGTCGGCGATCTGCGTGTAGCGGCTGCCCACGTGCTGGTAGACGCCGGTGATGAAGCCGTCCACGCGCTCGCCCATCGGCCAGGCTGTAGGTCGCGTTGGCCGACAGCTGGAACTCCGGCACGGACGGCAGGCGGTTGCCCTCCTCGATGCCGGCGACGATGCGTCGTGACGCCGCCGCTCGGTCGAGGTGACGCTGGTGTCGATCTCGGACTCGGTGTAGCTCGCCGAAATGCCGAAGTCGAAGCGATCGGTCGGAGCGGCCGTGAGCTCGAGCTCGACGCCGGTCGAATGCGCGTCCGGCACGTTGAACACGATGCGGGACGAGCAGGTGCCCGCCACGACCGGCATCTGCAGGTCGTCGATCTCGGCGTGGAACGCGGCGATGTTGAACTGGCCGCGGCCGCCGGCGAAGCCGATCTTGGCGCCAAGCTCGTAGTTCCACAGCGTCTCGCTGTCGAAGCTGTCGCGGCCGCCGAAGGTGATCGAGGTCCTCGGGCGAGCACAGCGCCCGGTTCAGCGGGTCGTTGATGCCGCCGAGACGGAAGCCTTCGGAGGCCTGCGCGTTCAGCTGCACGTTGTCGCGTGATGTCGTAGGCGAACAGCACGCGCGGCAGCACGCCGTCGTCGTCCGACGAGCCCGGGCCGTTGGTCGGCTCGGTCGGCAGGCCGTCGCTGTCGGCGAACAGGCCGCCGAAATAGAGGTCGCGGTCCTCGGTAGAAGTCGTAGTAGCGCGCCGCCGACCGTCGCGTGCGAAACGCTCCGTGATGTCGAGGGATCACTTCCGCGAAGAACGCCTTCTGCTCGAAGTCGTACGGGATGCTGCGAGTAGAACGGCGTGTCTGGCGGCGCGAGCCGACCGCGCTGCTCGGGGCACGCCGATCAAGCGCGTCGTAGCCGGGCGTCGGCAGCGTCTGGCCGTAGTTGCGCTCGATGTCGCTGTAGAAGCCGCCGATCACCCACTGGAAGCGGCTCGTCGTTGTCGGAGGCGAGCCGCAGTTCCTGCGTGAACACCTCGACGGTCGTGTAGTCGAGCAGCGGCGAGTCGAGGCGCACCTGTCCGCCGTCGCCGCCGGATGTCGAAGTACGTCACGCTGCCCGTGAGCTGCGAGGCGTCGCGGGTCACGAGAATGTCGCGGTCCGTGTACGAGCTGATCGACGTCAGCACCGCGCGGACCGAAGTCGAACTCCATCGTGAGGTCGCCGAGGAAGAAATCGTCGTCGAAGTGCTCGTCGAGCTGCCGATACTGCTCGCGCTCGCCCGATGTCCACCCGCGGCTGGGTCGTCGTGAACGCGTTCGCCGAGGATGTTGAAGGCGTCCTCGCGGTTGTAGCCGTTGAAGTCGATGTCCTGGTAGATGACGCGCGGCGTGACCACGATGTTGTCGGTCAGCTCCCAGCGCAGCGCCAGGCGGCCGCCCTGTCGCTCGCCGTCGTTGACGTTCTCGTCGAGCGACGCCGCCCGGGCCGTGGGCGTCGATGTAGCCCGGCACCTCGTTGAAGTAGCCGACGACGCGCAGCGCCGCGCGATCGCCCAGCGGCACGTTGAGCATGCCGCGGACGTACCCGCCGTCGCCGCCGTCGGAGATCGTGCTCAGGCCGACCTCGAAGTCGCCGTAGCCGTCGGAAAGGTCCGGCTGGTTGCTGATGTAGCGCACCGTGCCGGCCAGCGAGCCCGAGCCGAACAGCGTGCCCTGCGGGCCGCGCAGCACTTCGACCCGGTTGAGGTCATAGAGGTCGAGGTCCGGCGTGAACAGCGACAGCGAGATCACGGACTCGTCCATGTAGACGCCGACCTGTTCCTTGACGCCCGGCAGGTCGCGGTCGGTCTTGCCGGCGGAAATGCCGCGCAGGCCCACCTGGCTCTGGCCGGGGCCGAGGTTCTGCACCGAGAGGCCGGCGACGTTGCGCGACACGTCCTCGATGTTCGGTCGCGCCAGCTGCGTCGAGTTGCTCGCCGGTGCGCGCGCTGATGGCGAAAGGGACGTCCTGCAGCGACTCGGCGCGCTTGCGCGCGGTCACCGTGATTTCACCCAGCGCCGCCGGCTCTTCTTCCTGTGCGACGGCGTTCTGCGCGAGGACGAGCGCGACCGCGGTCGCAACGAGCGATGCGGGTCGCAGCCGGAGATTCCTGTTCATTGATCCTGCCCCTGTTCGTGCCCATGTTTTCGGGCGGTGTTGTGCGCAAGAGTGTGTCTAGATTAAGTAAATCACCGCAAGTCCGACACAGTTGTTGCGCTGCGGCAACACCAAGTGACGCGTCGCGGACAAGGGTGGAAATGGTGGGCCCGCTGGGATTCGAACCCAGGACCAAGGGATTCGCGTGGCCCCGCCGTTTCCGGCGGGAGCGGACTATCTCTTCACCCGCCCCCGGTCCGGGGGTGAGGGTGCGGGACGCTCTCGCCTGTCATCAAGGGCACTTCGAGCCCTCAGGTAGTCTCTGCACCTTCCGGCGGTGCACCGCCGGCTCGGCTCAGGATTGCCATCAGCCGCCCACGCGCTGGAAGGTTTCCCTGAATTCGTCCCGTCCACCCGGCATCTTTCAACGCCGGGGCACCTTTCCCGAAAAAGATGAGTCCCCTGCTCTAACCACTGAGCTACAGGCCCGGCCGGAGTCTAGCAAGGACCCGCGCCGCCGGGCGCGGGCGATCACTCGCGCAGGTAGCCCCAGGCATGGAGTCGATCGCTGTCTTCCTCGCTCCAGCGGTCGCCGATGTCCTCGCGGTAGTACATGTTCGGGATCATCACGTTCTTCACGCGGTTGTAGGCCTGCTTCTGCGCGTGACGCATGCTCGGTCCCGTGCCGCAGACGATCAGCACGACGCCGGAGGTCCCGGTCACGAGCCACTCGCCGTTCACCAGCTTCACGTCCTCGAGGTGGAAGCCCTCGCGCGACTTGGTCTTGAACAGGATCACCGCGTCCTTCGAACTCGTCTCGAAGCGCTTCGGGTCGGTGTAGGGGAACGGCGGCACGACGACGCGCACGCCGATCTGGAATCCAGTGCGCGCGCGCACGCGCGAGAGGGTGCCGGACGCCAGCCCCTCGAGCAGCTCGCCCATCGGCGTCAGCAGGCCCTCCTGCTGGATGCTGATCGTCGGATACCCGAACCGCGCCGTGAACTCGAGCGGGTAGACGCCGTTCGCGTTCACGATGCAGTTGACGTCGATGTAGCCGACATAGCCCTCGCGCGCGAGTGCCGGCTCCATCTTGCGCAGCGTCTGGTTGAAGATCTTGTTGGGCTCGCTCCAGAACATCGCCGTGCCCATCTCGCCGGTCGAGGGCCCGATGTCGCCGGGAAAGAGCTTCTTGTGCTCGAAGTTGACGCAGATGGGGTAGACGAACTCGCGCCCGTTGAAGAACGCGCCGGTCGCGACCTCGACGCCGAGGATCCGCTTCTGCAGCTGGAAGCTCGGGATCTGGTTCGCCCAGGCGCGCTTGTAGTCGTCGAGCACCTCGATGACGTCGCGCCCGTCCTCCTCCTCGCCGACGAAGAGCAGGCCCTTGAGGTTCTGCGCCTCGCCGCTCGGCTTGATGACGTAGCGGTTCGGGTTCGCCTTCACGAACGCCGTGGCGTCGTCGAACGACGTGAAGTCCTGCTGCGGGATGATGTTGACGCCGGCGGCCTTGAGCTCCGACTGCCCGAAACCCCGCTCGTCCTCGAGGCGATCGGTGTACGGCGTGCCGCCGACGACCTTCTTGCCGGCCTGGCGCAGCTCGTGGGCGAGCGTGCCGTGGCCGAGCACGTCGTCGAAGACGATGACGTCCGCCCATTCGACCTGTGCGCGCCAGTCGGCCGTCTGCGGCACGAAGCCCGCGGTGATCTCGCGCTCCTCCGCGTGCTCGATGTAGTACTTCGCCTCGTGGCCTTCCTTCGTCACCTGCCAGGCGATGTCGCCGATGAGGCCGTCGTAGGAAACGAACAGGAACTTGGATGGCACTCTGCATCTCCCCGGGGCGCGGGCCGCGCCGCATCGCAAAGTTACACGCGCGCGGGCCCGTTAGGAATGGTTCTCATTCGATGCACGACTGCGGAGGAATTGCCAGAATTGCTGTCGAAGTGACTGAACACCGCAAAGAACCCAGGAGCTCCCGATGACGGACGAAAAGCTTTCACGCAGGCAACTGCTCCGGAGCGCGATCGCGGGCCTCGCGGCCGTGCCGGCCGCAGGCCTCTTCGTCGCCCCGGCTGGCGCGGAGATGCTCTCCGAGACCGACCCGACGGCGAAGTCGCTCGGCTACGTCGCCGACGCCAAGAAGGTCAACGCCGCCGCGAACCCGAACTACAAGCCGGGACAGCGCTGCTCAAACTGCATGCAGTACACGGGCAAGGCCGGCTCCGCCGCCGGGCCCTGCAACATCTTCCCCGGCAAGGACGTCGCCGCCGCGGGGTGGTGCAAAGTCTGGGTGCTGAAGCCGGGCGCTTCGCCCGTCTGAGTCCGCCAATCACCAGGACGCACCGGTAGCGGGTCGTGCCAGGCGCGCTGGCCGGTCGGGGACCCTCGCTCGCGCCGGAACTTGATGCGCTCGCTCGGGGACCCGCCCGGCCAGCGCGCGCGTCAAAGGCCCGCGGCATCGGCGCGCGCGTGCGAGCCGGCGGGACCCCGAGGCGAGCGAGTTTCCGTTCTCCCGAGCGAGCGGAGGTGGTCCCGCCGGCGAAGTGCGCGCGCTACCGATGCCGAGGCGCGCGCGATTTCCTATGATCGCGGGCCGGGGCCTTCGCTCCGCACGCGAGGACCATGAACGACCCCCGATTCCGCGACCGCCCCGGCGACCGTCCCCGTGGCCGCACCCGCACGGCGCCGCCGCCGCCGGATGGCGAGCGCCTGCAGAAGGCGCTCGCGGATGCCGGGGTCTTCTCGCGCCGGGACGCGGAGTTCGCAATCCTGGCCGGGCGCCTGCGGGTCAATGGCCGCCGTGTCACCGCGCTTCCCTGCCTGGTCGATCCCGCCCGCGATCTCATCGAGCTCGACGGCGAGGTGGTGAACCTGCGCGGCCATGCCGGGGCGGCCTCGCGCGAGCGGCTCTACCTCATGCTGAACAAGCCGAAAGGCGTGATCTCGACCGCGCGCGACCCGGGCGGGCGCCCGAACGTCGTGGACATGGTGCGCGCGGCCGTGCCGGCGGGCGATCGCGTGTACCCGGTCGGCCGACTCGACGCCGACTCGACCGGCCTCGTGCTGCTCACCAACGACGGCGAGCTCGCCCACCGGCTCGCCCACCCGAGCTCGGGCATCGCCAAGGAATACCGCGTCGCGATCCAGGGCGCTCTGACCCACGAAGCGCTCGCCCAGCTCCGGAAGGGCGTCTACCTCGCCGACGTCGGCTCGCGCGCCGGCGGCGCGAAGCGAGCGGCACTGCACAACATCCGCATCCTGAAGCGCGCGCGCGACCGGCGCCGCGGCGACCTGTCGCTGGTGTCGATCACGCTCACCGAAGGTCAGAACCGCGAGATCCGCCGCCTCTTCGCCCGTGTCGGCATCAAGGTCAAGAGCCTCGAACGGGTTGCGCTCGGGTCGCTCGAGCTCGGGCGGCTGCCGCGCGGGCATTTCCGTGCCCTGCGCGGAGAGGAAATCCTCGCCCTGCGGCGCTCGGTCCGGCTGGCATAGGCGCGTGATCGCCCACGAGCGCAGGACCGCCGCCTGGCTGCTCGCGGTCATCCTGTTCCTGATCGTCTTCGGCTCGCTCTATCCGTTCAGCTTTTCCCTCGCGGGCGCGGGCGCGCTCGAACGCCTCGGCGAATTGCCGCGAGCCGGCACCACCCGCAGCGACGTCGCCGCCAACATCCTCCTGTACCTGCCGCTCGGGACCTGCCTGGCCTGGCTCCTCGCCGAGCGCCAGGGCGCGGCGATCGCCGTGCTCGGGGCGACGCTTTTCGCGGCCGGCCTGTCGTTCTCGATCGAATTCGCCCAGCTCTACGAGACGCGCCGGGTCGCGAGCCTCGCCGATCTCACCTGCAACACGGCCGGCGCGTTCATCGGCGCCGGCCTCGCGCTCGCGATCGCGCGCACGCGGCGGCGGCTGAACGTCTCGCCGTTCGCCGGCTTCCTGCGCCACCCCGTGGCGGCCGCCCTTTTCTTCTCGTGGATCGGCTATCGCCTCGCGCCGTTCGCGTTGGTGTTCGACACCGCGGAATGGGCGACATCGCTGGCACGGTTCGCCGGCGGCTGGCCGGCGCCGGGCGAGGTGCTGGGGCACCTCGTCGCCTGGCTCACGATCCTGTTCTTCGGCGAGCGCCTCATGCCGGGCCGCGCGCTTGCCCTCGCGGCCGCCGGGATGGGCGCGGTGCTCGCCGGGCGCGTCCTGTTCTCCGGCCTCGGGCTCGAGGCCTCCGAGGTCGCCGGCATGACCGCGGCACTGCTGTTCGCGCGCCCGCTCGCGGCGCTCCCGCGGCCCCGGGCGGCGCGGATCCTGGCCGCCGCGCTCCTCGCCGTCATCGCCTGGCAGGGGCTCGCACCGTTCGATTTCCAGCTCGCGCAGGATCGCTTCGCGCTGCTGCCGTTCGGCGAGTCGCTGACCCAGTACCGGGCGGCCAACCTCGCCGACACCTTCCTGCGGGTCTTCACGAACGGCGCCCTGGTCTGGCTGCTGTTCCAGGCGGGGCTGTCGGCCCTCGCGGCGACGGCCGTCGGTGCCGGCGCGGTGTTCGCGATCGAGCTGATGCAAACCTGGCTGCCGGGCCAGACCGCCGAGATCACCGATCCGCTCCTCGCCGTGTGCGCCGGGGGGCTGATCGCCCTTTTCGAGCGGGAGGGCGACCCGTGAACGAAGCATGCCCGGCCGGGGAACATGACCTGCGGCGCGTGGTCTACCGACGCAGCATGAACCCGGTGCTCGCCGTCCTTTTGCTCGCTGCCGCCCAGGCCGATGGCCAGATCGCCGAGGCGCCCGCGCCCATACCCGCGACGACCCAGCCGCAGCCGCAGCCCGAGGCTGCCACGACGCTGCCGGAGGCAACCGCGCCGCAGCAGGCGAAGCCGGCCGCTCCGCGGCAGCAGCTGCGCATCCTGGCCCAGGATTCGCGGCTGGAAGCCTACCAGCAGTTCCGCACCCTCTATGACCAGGCCCGCTTCGACGAGGCCCTGCCCCTGGCGAAGCGCGTCGTCGAGCTGTCGGAGGCCAGCGGGGAACGCGACCACGAGCTGCCGATTGCCTTCAACAACCTCGGCGCGACGCAGTACCAGCTTGCCGACTACGCGGCGGCCGAAGGCAGCTACCGGACTTCCCTCGAGCTGCTCGAGAGCACGCAGGGCATATCGTCGCGCCGCCTCGTGGTGCCGCTCGCGGGACTCGGCGCCGTGTACGCGGCGCAGGACAAGCACGAGGTCGCAGCCGAGCTGTTCGACCGCGCGCTCGCGGTGAGCCGCCGCGCCGACGGCCTCTTCAACCTGCAGCAGCTCCCGCTCCTCGAACAGGCGGCGGACAGCCGCTACGCGATCAGCGACTTCGGCGGCGCGGAGCGCGAGCACCTCTATACGCTCAAGATCGCCGAGCAGAACTACGGCTACGGCGATGCGCGCACGCTGCCGGCCCTGCTCGACCTCGGTGCCTTCTACGAAAGCCTGCGGGAGTTCATCGCCGCCCGGAACATGTACATGCGCGCGCGCGACGTCGCGCTGAAGCCGGGCGTCTACGACCCGCAGGCGGTCAAGGCGCTGGTCGGCATCGCGCGCACCCACCGGCTCCAGTACACGATGGACCCGGACACGCTCGACAGCCAGCAGCCCGCGCGGGACGAAGTGACCGGCGAGATGATCGGCAAGGTCTACAAGGAGTCGCGCGTTCCGCCGCCCGCCGCGGACCGCACCGGCCTCAAGGCCGCGCAGACCGCGCTCGAACTGCTGCGCTCGACCACGAACCCGCCGCCCAGCCTCATGACGGAGACGCTGATCGAGCTCGGCGACTGGTTCCAGGCGACCTCGCGCCCGACGATCGCGATTCCCTATTACGTGGAGGCGGCCGCGATCCTCGACGCGCAGGTGGCCGCTGACCCGCTCGCGGGCCATCCGCTGAAGGCGCCGCGCATGGTGTTCTACCGCCCGCCGCTGTCGGCGAGCCGCGGGCTCAACACGCTCTCCGGCCAATACATCATCCGCAAGACCGTCTTCAGCTTCCTCGTCTCGGAGACCGGCCTGCCGCTCGACATCGACGTGGTCTCGACCAACATGGACGAAGGCCAGCTTTCGCAGTCGAAGCGCGCGGTCAGCCGCGCGATCTACAGCCCGCGCTTCTCCGAGGGCCGCGCGGTGTCGACGGCCGGCGTCACCTTCACCGGCGAGTGGTACCAGGAGTACGACCCGGAATCGGCCCCGCCGGATACGACGCCGAGCTCGACGACGCCCTCGGAAACCCCGCCGCAACCCGCTCCGGAGCCGGCCACGCCCCCTCCCACGCAGCCCGGGACAACGCTGCCTTCAGGTTCCTGACGGCGGCGGCTCCGCGGGCGCTGGCGGCGGCGTCGCGGCTGGCGGTTCCTCCTGCGGCTTCTCCTCGACCGGCGCGCTCGAACCGGGCGCGGCCGGCCGCTCCGACGGTGCCTGCAGCACTTCGGGCGGCGCCGGCGGCGAGGCCGGCAACGGGCTCCCCGCCCCGCGCAGCAGCAGCCGCACGACATCCTGGTCGGTCAGTTCCACGGCGACCTTGGCGCCGGCGTCGCGCATCGCGCGCTGCGTCGCGAGCGCCAGCGGCTCCTTGCTCGCGAGGGTGCGCGCCTTCTCGCGGCCGTAGCCTGTGAAGGTGAAGGAGTCGACACGCGCGCCGCCGCCGTCGTAGACCGTCAGCAGGTAGCGGATGGTGACGATGAACGCTTCACCGGCCACGTCCTTCGGCGTCAGGAACGAGTATTCCTCGAACTTCGGCTCGAGCACGAACGCCAGCGGCGGCGAGATGCCGGACACGCGCGTCGGGTCGTCGACGTGCACGATCTCGCGGAACATCGCCTTCAGCAGCCAGTCGAGGTTGGTGACGTGCGCCGGCCCGAGGCTGACCTCGTAGTCGATCGAGCCGCGCGTCTCCTTGTGGACGTACTTGCTGAACTCGTCCGGGTAGTGGACGCCGACGCGCACCGGCAGCTGCTCGAGCAGCGGCGGCGGCAGCTGCGCCTTGGTCTCGAGGCTGGTCGTGGTGCAGCCCGCGAGCAGGCCGAGGCAAAGCGCGGCGAGCACCGCGCGCAGTGAGGTCGTGGTCATGATCTGCTCCGTTTCATGGCAGCCGCCTGCCCGTCGGGCAGGCCCACGAACACGCCGCCGTTGCGCGCACAGAGTATGCGCATGAGCGTCGCATAGCGCATGCTGGTGTGTTGCGGGTACTGGCCGGGAATCGGGAACCCGAGGGCATGGATCCTCACCAGGCGCTCGCCCGTCTTGCCCGACCGGTTGATGCGGTCCACCGTGTCGACGACTTCCTGGATCGACGGGCCGGTGAACTCGTCGCCGATCATGTACAGGCTGATCGAGTGGTTGCGGGTCCAGAACGTGCGGATCGCCGCGATGATGCCCTCGGACGGGCTGGAGTTGGAGAACGCCTGCCAGCCGCGGAAGCGGTCGAGGATCGCCTTGCGTCGCGCCGGCGAGTCCGGAATCCATTTGCCTCGGTACTCGGTAAACATGTAACCACCCTCGTCGTCCATGACCTGGATGCCCTTGAGCTTCGGATAGATGTTGAGCACCTCCCCGAGCTTCTGCTCGGCGTAGCGCCAGTTCTGCGATTGCATCGAGCCCGACGTGTCGACGACGAAGATGACGTACTCGCTGTCGATCGGAACGCCCGCGACGGGCTGCTGGTAGACCTGCTGCCGGCTGACCTGCCGCAGCTCGCGGGACTCGTCGATCATCGACTTGCGCGTCTCGGTCAGCGTCGACTTCAGCTTCTCGAGCGCCTCCTCTTCCTCGGTGCTCGCCTTGTGCTTGCCCTCGACGGAGGACAGGTCGCCGCGCAGCCGCGCGAGGCGCTGCTGCTCCGCGGTCAACTCCTCGATGCGCTGCCGCAGCTGGCGCTCGAGCACGACTGCGAGGCCGCGTATGTCGAACACCTCGGCCTTCATCTTCACGATCTGGCCCTCGAGGTCCTCCTGCGACTGCTCGAGCTGGATCGGCTGGCCGAACTCGTTCAGCACCAGCAGCAGGATGATCGCGCCGAAGCCGCAGCAGATGCAGTCGAGGAACGACATGCTGAAGGTCTCGGTGTCGCGGCGCGTGCGGCGTTTCATGGCCAGTCCTTCGCCGGGCTCAGGAGCGAGCCGCGCGTCGCCACTGCCAGGCGCCAGAAGTAGATCGGCGCCGAAGGGTCGCCCTCCATCGGCAGCAGCACGATGTTGAAGGGAGGCGGGGACGGCGGCAGCGACTTGACGGCGTCCTGCATGAGGTCCTCCCGCTGCTCGGCGGTCACGAGCGTGCGCATCAGCGGCGGCTTCTCGCCCTGGGTCGGCAGGCCGTCGGTCACCAGGATCACGCTGTCAGGCTGCGGGTCGAGCGACTTGATGACGGCGAAAGCATTCTGCAGGCTCGAGCCACCGGTCGGAGCGGTGGCACGCAAGGCCGCCAGCGCCTCTTCCACCTTGCTGGCATCCCCGGCGTCGAGCCAGCGGCCCGCGCTGCCCTCGACCAGCGGCCGGGGAGCGGTGTCGAAGGCGTATAGCTGGAAGTTGGCGTTCTCCGGAAGGCGTGACGCGACCCATTCGACCGTGTTGACCGCCTGCTGCCACTTGGAGGACGCAATGCGCCGCTCGGGCGGCATGTTGCGCAGGCGGATGACGTTCACGAGGGTCTCGTCGAGCATGCTCGCGGAGGCATCGACGAGAACCAGCACGTGCCGCCCGGAGACGGAGAGCGTCACGAGCTGCTGGCGGTCGAGAACCGGCGTCGGCGCGGCCGAGTCGACGGGCGCCGACTCCTTGAGCCGGCGCGTGCTCTCCTCCAGCGACTTCAGGTCGGCCTTGAGCCGCTCGAGCGCCTCGCGGCGCGCCAGCGTGTCGTGCTCGAAGCGCGCGAGTTCCTCTTCGGTCGCGCGCAGCTTGTCCTGCATCTCGCGCGACAGGCCGGCCGCGCGGATCTTGCGGTCCTCGGTCGATTCGAGCGCCGTGCGCAGCTCCGCCAGATGCTTGTAACCCTCCAGCACTTCCTGCTCGAGCCGCTTCGATTCCGAGTTCAGTTCCTCGTTCTCCTTCATCCGGTACAGCCCGGCCTGCGCGCTGATGATCGTGTAGAACAGCACCACTGCGCCGAAGCCGCAGGAAATCACGTCCAGGAAGGACATGCTGAAGGTCGTTGTCTGTCGGCGGGCCACCCGTGCCTCGTTCAGTCGACCGCGATCAGCTCGAACACGACGCCGGGGCTGCCGACGCGCAGGCGATCGCCGGCGCCGAGCTCCGCCTCGCCCTGCACGCGCTCGCCGTTGACGAAGGTGCCGTGGCGGCTGTGGTCGCGGACCCGCGTGCGGCCGCCCGCTCGCTCGAGCGTGCAGTGCAGGCGCGAGATGCCCTCGCCCGCGCCGGAGAGAGCGATGCGCCGTCCTTCGCCCGGCCCCTGGCCAATCACCAGGCCGCGCTCGTCGATCGCGTGCGCGCGGCCGTCCTGGATCACGTGCGTCGCGGGCGAGGCGACGCGGCGGCGCCCGCCGCCCGGCACCACGTGCACGCGCGAAAGCGCGGTCACGAGCGCGGGCGGATCCCCCGGGCCGACGTCGGCCGTGCGCGCCGCGGCGCCGGCCGCGGCCGCCACGTCGGGCAGGCGCACGATCTCCAGCCGTCCCGCCGCCGCCAGGCGATCCGCCAGCGCCGGCAGCCGCGACGCACGCGCGCTGAGCGCGAGCGTTGCCGGCTCGTCGGCGCGGTACAGGCCGCGCACGAGGTCATCGAGCTGCGCGTACCAGGCCTCGGCGGCCAGCGTGAACTGCTCGCGCCCGACCGTCGCGCTGTAGCTGCCAGTGCCGGAGTCCACGGCGGCGTCCACTGACTCGCCCGTCCCGAGCGCGTCGAGCCAGGCCGGGAGGCGATCGTAGAGCTGCTGTTCGCTCGCTGCGTGGTGCAGCGGATCGAAGCGCGTGCGCCGCACCAGCGCCTCGCTGACGAGCTGGGCCCAGGCCGCATACATCGACTTGAGCCCGGCACGCGGCGCGATCTCCACGCGCCGGCGCCGCAGGACGCGGTGCCCGGCGAGCTCGGTCAGCAGCGCCTGGTGCATCTGCACGTCAAGGTGCAGCACGACCGGGCGCGCGGCGAGCCCGGCGCAGGCCGCGAGCGCCGCATCGACGACCCCGGCGACGGGGATCGCGAGCGCACGCGCGATGCCGAGCAGTAGCCCGAGCTGGTGCGGCCGCAGCGTGCCGGGCACCGCGAATACCGCCTCGTCGCCGGGCGCGGCGACCGACCGCCACAGCGCGCCGAGATGGGCGTGCACCAGGTCGGCGTGCGAGAGCGGGCGCCCGGCGGCGCCGGCGATGGCGTCCTGCGAGAGGTCGGTCCAGAACCGGTCGGCCGCGATCACCGGCTGCAACCGCGCCGCGGCGGCCGCCGCCTCGCCGACGACCGGTCCCGACGGCGCGAGCAGCGCGACGCCCGGGCTCGCCGCGAGGCGCTGGCCGTCGCGGACGGCGATCACCGCCGCATCCACCGCCTCGATGCCGATGGCCGCCATCGTCAGCGCACCTGCAGGCTGCGCAGCACGCGGTTGTCGAGGTAGGTCTCGGCGTCGAGCACGAGGCGCTCCTGCGCGAGCTGCAACTGGTGCAGCAGGAACATGAGCACCAGCGACAGCAGCAGCGCGACCAGCGTCGAGTTGAATGCGGTGCCGAGGCCCTCGGTGACACCGGAGATGTCGCCGGTGACGGCCTTGTGCGCCTCCGCAAGCGCATCGCCGATGCCGCGCACGGTGCCGATGAAGCCGATCGCCGGGATCGCCCAGGCGATGTAACGCAGCATCGAGAGCTCCGAGTCGAGCCGCTCGGCCTCCGCCGCGCAGACTGCGTGGCCGGCGTCGCTCACATCCTGCACGTTGCGGGTCGCGCCGAAGCGCGCGAGCGCGGCCTTGGCCGCGCGCACGGTCAGCGACTGCTGCTGCTCGCCTGGCAGCGACTCGAGCTGGCGCACGTACTCGCGCGTGTCCTCGGGCAGGATGCGCATGCCCTCCGGGATGCGCACCGGGTCTCCGTCCAGCATCTCCTGCTCGCGCCGCGTCGAGCCGTTCTTGAGGACGATGATCGCGATCGCCCAGATCATGAGTATCACGCAGCTCTCCTGCTCCCAGTCCTTCATGATCACGAACATCGAGCGCTCGGGAACGAAGTTCGGGTCCTTGCGCATCGCCTCGGTCTGCACCGCCAGCACGGCCTGCGCGTTCGGCCGCACCCACATCGACCAGATGCCGTGGACGACGACGACCGCGGCGAGCAGCGAGCCGAGGCTCCACAGGAATTCTTTCGGGTAACGGGTCTTCATGTATCCCCTCAGATGTCGATCGGGAACGAGACGGGAAAGTCGGCGCGCACCTTCTCCGTCGGATTGAAACGCTCGGGCGACGGCCCCGCGGGCGCCGCGTCGGGCGGAAGCGGCGGCAGCTCCTCCTCAGTGGGCGCGGTCTCTCCGGCAGGCGCCGTCTCCTCCGCGGCCGCGGACTCCTCGGCGGGCGCGGATTCCGTCGCGGCTTCGGGCGCCGGCTTCGGCGCGCCAGCCGCGGGCTGGGGCGGCTCGATCGCGAGTGCCGCGAAGGCGTAGACCGATGCCGCCAGCAACGCGAGCCTGCGCAGGTGATTCACTGGGCGTACCTCGCGATGCGGAAACCGACGTCGGGCTGCGCCGCCGAGCCCGAATCGCGCACGGCGAGCCGCAGCTCCGGCACCTTTCCCGTCAGCCAGCCCGCGCCGCGAATGACGTAGTTGTCGCCGTTCCGCGGTCCGAGCGGGTCGATCGACTGGTAGTCGGGCCCGACGACATAGATCGAGTAGCGGTCGGTCGTCCACTCGCGCACGTTGCCACCCATGTCGTGCAGGCCGAGCGGATTGGACGCGAAGCTGCCGACGGGCGCCGACACGCGATAGCCGTCGTCATAACCCGAGATCGTGACCGGCGTGAGGTAGATCGCGCTGGCGTCGCCCCAGTTGCCCGCCTTCGCGGGCACCGGCAGGTCGTTGCCCCAGGCGTACTTGCGCACCGCGCGGCTGCCGTCGGAACGTGCGGCGAATTCCCACTCCGCCTCGGACGGCAGCCGGTAGCCGGTCGTCGCGGGCTCGGTCAGCTCGAAGCGGTCGCCGCGGCGGACGTAGGCCGGCGGCAGCTTGTCGCGTTCCGACAGCCAGTTGCAGAAGGCGGCCGCGTCCTCCCAGCTCACGCGCACCACGGGCTGGCGCTCCAGGTCGAGCGACTCGTCCTTGAAGATTCCCGACAGGTGCTGGGCGCGAAATTCGCGGAACTCGCGGTTCGTGACCTGGAAGCGCGCGATGTAGAACGGCCGGCGCAGCTCGACCTGCCGCTCGGTCTCGTTCGAACGGCGGCCCGGCTCACGCCGCGGGCTGCCCATGGTAAAGCGGCCGCCGGTCACCAGCACGAGCGCCTGGCCGAGCGACGTCGCCTGCTGGCCCGGCATGCCGGCAATGCGGGCCTCGCTCGCGGTCTTCAATGCGAACTCGACCACCTGCGTCCGGCCTTCCTGCGGCGTGACGGTCGCGCGGAACGGCTCGAGGCCGCTCTTGCGCACTTCGAAGACGTGCGGCGCCGCGGGCAGCGACAGCGTCTGGTTGGCCGGGCCGCGCGAGGCGCCGTCGACGTACAGGATCGCGTCGGCCGGCTCGCCCTTGACGCGCACCTCGCCGAGCAGCGCGCGCAACTCCACGGACAGGCGCCGCTCGGCACGGCTCTCGACGGAGACCGATTGCGTCGCGGGCGCGTGCCCGGCGAGCGTCAGCAGCACGTCCTGCGGCATCCCGGGCGGCACGCTGACCGTGAGCGGCGTGCGGCCGCGATAGCGACCGCCGATGCTGACGTCGGCGCCCGCGGGACGGCTCTGCACGACCAATCGCCCATCCGGCATCCCGAGCTCGACGGGCCCCACGGCGAGCGGCTGGCCTGCGACCACGGTGATCGGGCTCTCGAAGCGACGGAATTCCGGGTGCACGATTGCGAGCGTGTACCGGCCGGCGTCGAGCTCGGTCTCGAGTGGCGTCGTGCCGAGCTCGCGGTCGTCGGCCCAAACCGTCGCCCCCGCCGGCACCGAAGTCACGGTGACGCGCGCAAAGACGGGCTTGAGCGTGAGCTTGAGCGATTGCCGCTCACCGCCGCCCTTCACCACGAAACGCTGGCGCTCCTCGGCGAAGTGCGGAGCCGTCACGGCGAGCTCACGCGGGCCCGCCGGCAGTTCGTACTCGCCCGGCAGCTTGCCCACGGTGCGCCCGTCCACCGCGAGCGTCGCCGCGACGCCGCCGGTGTCGAACGCGACGCGGCCCGGCAGCCGCTCGAGCGCGACGACGATGCGCTGGCCCGACAGGCTGCCGACGATGACGGGCTGGCTCGCCGGGGCGAAGCCGTCCGCCTCGACCTGGACGACATATTTTCCGGGCGGCACGAGGTAGCGGCCGGCGAAGCCGACGTCGAGCGCCGTGCCCTCGAAATTCACGGCGTCGAATTCCGCCTCGGGATTGGAGGAGACCTGCACCGAGGTCGACGTGAACAGATAGAGGAGCACGACCCCGACCACGGCGAGCCCCGCGATGACGAGCCCGCGCAGGCCGGCGCGACGCAGCGCCGGCTGCATGGTGGCCTTCACGACGCGCACCTCGTACGGGACGACCACGATGGGCAGGCGGTCACCCGCGTTGCCGTCTCCCGCATGGGCGGCCGCCTGCGGCGGGCGGGTCACGTTCGCGACGCCGCCGTGGCGCACGACGATGGTCGCGCCTCCGTCGCGCTCCTCGAGGTCGATGCCGACGCCGTCGAGTGGCGCGGCGCCCGCGCCCGGCTCCGGCGTGACCGTGAGCCGCGCGCCGTCGAGCGCGACGCGGGCGCGGATCTCCCCCGGCCGGCAGCCGGGAATCACGACCGCCGCGCCCGGGCCGCCCACGGTGAGCGGCAGCTCGGTGGGCTGCAACCTGCGCCTGCCGAGCGGATCTTCGAGCCAGATATCCTTCAAATGGGCTCCTCGCACCTGACGACCACCGACGCGGACGGGGTGCCCGGCGGCAACACCACCTCGCGCCGCACGTCGCGGAAGCCGGTGCGCGTGCCGACGACGATATACCGCCCGGGCAGCAATTCCACTTCACGCGTGGCGAAAGCGCCGTACTGCCCGACACGGTAGATGACCACCTGCGTCTGCCCGTCGGACTCGAGCCGCAGCCGGATCGGCGACTGCGACGCCTGGGCGAGCTGCTCGAGCCGGCTGGCGGACGCCGCGAGACGCTCGCGCGGATTGCCGGCCGCTGCCGCCGCGGCCACCAGGCCTCGCGCTTCCGCCCGGCCCTCCGCATTCCACAGGCGATCGGGGCTTGCATTCAGAGCGTCGATGCGCCGCTGCAGTTCCGCACGCGGCGTCGCGCGGGCGAGTCCCTCGCGCGCGGACTCGAGCGACGGCTCGAGGCCCGCGGCCTCGCGCCAGGCCGCGACCGCCTCGTCCCAGCGCTCGTCGCTCTCCGCGGTGAGCGCGCGCGCCTCGAGCAGGCTGACGGCCGATGCCTTCTGGCCGCGGTCCAGGGCCGCAATGGCATCCAGCGCCTCGCGCGAGCCCCGGCCGCACCGCGAGCGCCTGGTTGAACGCGGCGCGCGCCGCATCGTTGCGGCCCGCGGCGGACTCGGCGAATCCACGCGACATGGCGACGGAGTAGATGTCCGCGCTGCGGCTCGCCGTCAGGCGGTCGAGGCCTTCCCGCGCCCCTGGCACGCCGCCATCGAGCGACAGCGCCTTGCGGTAGTTCGACTCGGCCGCGGCGACGCGGCCCGCCTGCTCGTCGCGCTTCGCGGCGTCGACGAGCGTGAGCGCCTCGTCGATCCGTCCGGCGCGCGCGATCCCTGCGCTGGCCGAGGGCTGGTTGGGCTCGATCGCGAGCGCGAGCCCGAATGCCTCGCGCGCCGCGCCGGTGTCCGCGCCGGCAAGCGCCTGCTCGCCGCGCTTGACGGCGTCAGCCAGCGCCCGGGGCCACGCCGCCTCCAGCGTGGCGAGAAGCTTCGTAGCCGTGTCCCAGCGCGAAGCTGCAGCGGCGAAGTCGCCGACCGCGAAGCGCTGCGCGGCCTCGGCGCCGCCATCGCGCGCGCGGGCGAAATCCGCCGTCGCCCAGCGCGCCGCGGCGCGGGCTTCGACCGACTTGAATGCGCCTTCGAAGCGCGCGCGCGCCGCCTCGGCCAGGGTGCGGGCCTCGGCCTCGGCCGCGCGCGCCGCCTCGGCGCTCTGCTGCGCGAGCCCGGCCCGCTCGGCCTCCTCGCGAGCCTTGCGCGCGAAGGCCGACTCCTCCACGTCCGCGCGCGGCATCAGGAACACCACCGCCACCGCGACCAGGGCCGCCACCCCGAGCAGCGTCGGCAGCAGGCGGCCGCCGCGCGCCCGCGCGGGCGGACGCACCTCGACCACCAGCGGCTTCAGCGCGCCGGACTCGTCGGCGGCGGCGACGGCGAGCCTGGCGCGCGCGATGGTCGCGCTCGCCGGGCGCTGGCTGGCCGATTTCGACAGCAGCCGCAGCGCCAGCTCACGCACGCCCGCGGGCACGGCGCCGCGCGGCACGAGCGGCGGCACCGGCTCGTGCAGGACGCGGTCGCGCGTGATGTCCGGGTAGTAAGGCGGATGACCGGCGATCAGCTCGTAGAGCAGCGCGCCGAAGGCATAGAGGTCGTCCGCGGGCTGCGCCGGCTCCCCGCGCAGCTGCTGCGGGCTGGCGTTGTACGGGGAATGCCCCGCCTCCGCACTGCCCGCGAGCGCGGTGAGGCCGAAGTCGCCGAGGCGTGCCCGGCCTTCGGCATCGAGGAAGACGTTGGCGCACTTGAGGTCGCGGTGCACGAGCCCGCGCGCGTGCAGCGCCTCGAGCGCGGCGGCGACGTCGTCCACCGGGCGCGACCAGCTCTCGAAGGAACGGCCGCGCAGCTGCCCGAGGTCGCCGCCCTCCAGGTAGTCCATGACCAGGAAAATCCGCCCGTCCATCCGCTCGAGGCCATGGACCGCGACCGCGAGCCCGGGCGGCAGCGCCGCCGAGAGCGCCACCTCGGACTCGAGCCGCGCGAGCCGCGCGGCGTCGCCGGTCACCGAGTCATCGAAGAACTTGAGCGCGACCTCGCCGCCGCGTTCACGGTCGGAAGCGAGCCAGACCTCGGCGCTTTCGCCGCGCCCGAGCCGCCGCACCAGCACGAACCGGGCGCCGAGTTCGAGCCCGGGTGTCAGCTCCTGCATGGGGAATCAACCCGCGCCGCTCGATTGCGCGTCAGGCGTCTTGGAGTCCGCGGCGGGTGCGGGCGGCGGCGCCGCCGGCACGAGCCCGGTCTCTTCCTTGTAGAGCTCGTGCAACAGGCGTCGCCACTCCGCGTATTGTTCTTCCGCCGTCCCGGTCAGGCGCAGCGCACGCCCCTCGACGTCCACCACGAGCGGCGCGGCCTCGGTCGAGAAGCTGCCCGAAATTTCCTTCAGCGACTCGGCGTGGATCTTCGCCTCCTCGCGCTTCTTGTAGCCGCTGATCACGCCAGCCACGCCGCCCGCTATGCCGCCGTAGCGCGCGGCGTCCGCGACGCGGTCGCAATTGCTTCCGCTCTGGCAGTGGTCCGGCACGAACACGGCCGCCGCGATCGCGGCTGCGCCCATGATCATGCGATTGCGCGCCTGCGCCTTCAGTTTTTCCTCGGCGACGATCTCGTCGTAGGTGTAGCGGCGCCAGCTCGAGTAGGGCTCCTCGAGGCGCTCGCTGAAGACGGTGTAGTGCTCGCTGACCGTGTCGATCATGCCGTAGTCGCGCTCGCGGATCTGGTCGATGCGCTTGACCAGCACGTCGTCCTCCGCGGGCAGGCGCAGCACCTTGTACTCGCCGGTCTTCTTGTCCTTGGCGAGATACTCGCTGAAGGCGACCGGCGCGAAGTCGGCGGCGAAGCGCAGCTCGCTCACGCGGCGGATGTTGGCGAGGTCGGCGGGCTTGTTCAGGTTGCGCACCGCGAGCAGGTCGTTCGCGATCGCGACGTAGACGTTCTCGAACGGGTCGCGGCCCGCGGTGTAATTGTCGCGGTAGACTCGCGTGTCGGCGCGACCCTCGAACTCCTTCTCCTCGATCCAGACCTTGCCGGTCGCGTCACGCGCCGTGACCTCCAGCTTGAGGTAGGCGCCGTTCGACTCGAGGATCCTGGCGTCGACCGTGAGGTCGAACGAATTGACGGTCGCCGGCACGACCCGCGCCGTGCCCCAGTGGCCGGTGTCCTCGAGCGTGTCGCGCAGCTGCATGGCCATGTAGCGCGCCTCGGCCCGGCGGATGTCCGGGTAGATGCGCTTCTTGTCCATCAGCTCCGGGTCGTCCTCGACTTCCGGCGGGATGCCCGGGTCGAAGATGTGGACGCCGACGTCGAGCAGCTGCTCGGTGGGCACTTCGACCGTTGCCTGCGTCGCCTGCAGCACCGGCACCGGGCGCGTCTCCTTGACGCAGCCGGCGGCGAGCACGAAGCCCGCGAACAACCCGCCCAACCATGCCAGCCGCTTCACGCGCATGCCCGACCGACCTCAGCTACCCTTCTTGTAGCGACGGTATTCCTCCCAGAGCGCCTCGCGCAATTCCGGGTCCGTCTCCTTCATCGCCGCCTCGCGGATCTGCCGCGCGACGATGTCATCATCCTTTCCATCCGGGATGTCGGCCGGCACTGTCATCGGGCCCTTGCCGCCGCGCGCGCCACCGCCACCGACACCGCCTTGCTGACTCGACGTCTCGCCGCCTTCGGTGTTCCCGGATCCGGCTTCGCCGCCCTCGCCGGTGCTGCCCCCGGCTTCGCCACCCGCGCCGGTGGACTCGAGGCCGCCTTCGCGTTCAGCCCCGCTCCCGCCTTCGCCGCCTTCGCCAGACTCGCCATCTTCGCCGGCTTCCTCGTCACCGGATCCGCCGCCGACGCCGGAACCCGCGGTCTCCGCGCGCTCCTTGGCGATGTCCGCCTGGGCCGTGCGCACGGTCGCGTCGAACGTGCCGAAGGTCTCGTCCAGACGCCGGCCGATCTGTTCGCTGCGATTGCCGCCGCCGCCCGTGCCCTGCGTTCCCGCCGGACCTTGGCCCGCGGGGCCACCCTCGCCGCCCGGCACGCCGGCCTGGCTCGTCGCGCCGCCGCCGGCGGGACCTCCCGCGGTGCCGGCCGGGCCGCTGCCGCCTGTCGTGCCGGCGCCACCCGCCGGTGCGCCGGTGCCGGGCAAACCGGGGATGCCCGGAACGCCTGGAACCCCCGGAGCTCCGGGTGCGCCGGGCGTGCCGCTGCCCGGCACGCCGCCCGGCGTACCACCCGGCAATCCGCCCGGGGGCGCGCCCGGTAATCCGCCCGGCAAACTGCCAGCCGTCACGCAGCCTTCGACATTCAGGTCATCGTCGTCCGCGTCCGTCGCGGGGTCGTCGGTGCTGATGCAGGGCTGCCCGTCCTGCCCGGTGCCGCCGGCAGCGCCACCGGGCTCGCCGGATTCCGGGCCCTGGCCCGGCTGGCCGCCGCCTGCGCTGCCGCCATCGGTCGAACCGCCGCCGCCACCGCCGGCATCGTCGCCCGGCATGGGGATCGGGGCGTCGGCGCCTGCCTGGTCGCCCTGCGACGGGAAAGAGGAATCGGATCCCCCGCTGCCGTCGGAGCCACCACCCGCGGAGCCGCCGCCGGATGAGCCACCGCCCGTCGAGCCACCGCCGCCCGCGGAACCGCCGCCGCCGCTGGAACCACCACCGCCCGAGGATCCGCCGCCGCCTTGCTGGCTATCGCCGCCCGACGAGCCGGACCCGCCGGAACTCGGGCGCTGCGAAGACTGCTGCGTCATGCAACCGATGAGGACGCCGAGCGCCGCGGTAACGGCGGCGGCACGCAGGATGCGGATGGATTTCATCTCAAGCCTCCCGGCTTCGGGCCTCGATCAAACTTGGAGACGCGCCCCGGGCAATGGTTCACCCGCCGGCGGCGGCTCCGGGCTCAGGTTCCCGCGGGGGCCGCGGGCGTGTCCTCGCCCTTCAGGAAGGCGCCCAGCTGGCCGGCCAGCCGGTCGCAGGCCGTGCCCTGGACGCGCGCGATGAACGGAAGGGGCACCACCACGCCGACGAGGGCCGAGGTGCCGACGACGTTCGTCGAGACCGACCCGGCCGTCTTCGCCGTGTTGAGGTCCCAGACGATCGCCTGGTAGTCGGATTCCTTCTCCCACCAGCCGAAGCCGATGCAGCCGCCGCCGGCCGGGCCGAGGGTGCATGTGATGCTGCCGCCGCTGTCGGTCTGGCGCGTGCCGCCATCGATCCAGACGATGTAGCGCACGCCGCTCTGCGCCACCCGCTCGGCCACGACGTCCTTGGCGAGCAGCTTGGTCACGCCCTCCGGGCGCTGCGGCGCGGTGGACGGCTCGAGCCACGGAAACATCGAGTCGACGAAGTCGTCGTTGGCGCGAACCTGGATGCCGGTGTTGCGCGCCATCTTGTCGCCGACGCAGTCCATGAAGTCGTCTTCGGCGGTGATGCCCTCGACGTGCGGCTTCGCGAGCAGCACGACTGCCTCATGCGAGGCGATGGCGGTGCCGAACTGGCGGTCTTCCTCCAATTGCGCGGTCATGCAGCCGGAGAGCAGCACGAGCGTCGCCGTGCCCGTGCCCGCCCGAACCATCGACCGGCATGCCTTCCGCATCACTCGACGCTTCCTCCGACCGCGTTCCCCGCCTCGATCGAGTATACGCCGCGGTCACCACAGGTCCATCTGGCCGGGCCAGCGATTTGGCGGGCGAAACAGCGACGTGGTGAGCGGCGCCGCGCGGCCGCTGCCGAAGCCGTGCTTGCGGCAACTCGCCTCGAAACGGCTCTTGAGGAGCGCGGCCCAGGTGCCCTGGCCCCGCATGCGATGGCCGAAGCGCGCGTCGTTGTCGCGCCCGCCGCGCAACTCGCGGATCCGGTTGCGGACTTTCTGCGCCCGGTCCGGGTAATGCAGGTCGAGCCACTCATAGAACAATTCCTTCACTTCCCCCGGCAGCCGCAAAAGGACGTAACCGGCGGTCGTCGCGCCCACCGCCGCCGCAGCCTCCAGTACCGCCTCGAGCTCGTGGTCGTTGATCGCCGGCACCACGGGCGCGTACATCACGCCGGTCGGGATGCCCGCCTCGACCAGCTTGCCGATGGCCGCCAGCCGCGCCCTCGGCGAGGCGGCCCTGGGCTCCATCCGGCGCTTCAGCTCATCGTCGAGCGTCGTCACAGAGACAAACACCTTGACCAGTCGTTCCGCGGCCAGGCGTTCGAGGATGTCGATATCGCGTACGACGAGGGCACCCTTGGTCACGATCGTGACCGGGTGGTGGGCCTCCGCCAGCACTTCGAGGATCGAGCGGGTGACTCCGAGCTTGCGCTCGAGCGGCTGGTAGGGATCGGTGTTGGCGCCGAGGTTGATCGCGCTGCATTTGTAGGACCGGCGGTTCAGCTCTTCGCGCAGGTGCGCAGCGGCGTCCTTTTTATAGAAGAGGCGCGTTTCGAAATCGAGGCCGGCGGAGAGGTTGAGGTACTGGTGGCTTGGGCGGGCGTAGCAATTGTGGCTGATCACGCCGTTGGCGACGAAATCGCCCGTGCCCGTCGTGATGTCGAACAACTCGCAGCTCCGTCCGAGCGGCTCGATCTCGACGATCTCGAGATCGGCGGCGCACCTGACGGAGACGTCATCGATGGCCCGCTTGCGCGCAATCGATGGATCAAACGTCCCCAGGAAGCGCAGGTGTTCGCGGATTCCGCCGCGAACCCGGACATAGTGAACGGGTTTTGGGGCGTGGGGCCGTCGAGTCTCAACGACCGTGTCGAAGCGCTGCTGCCCCAAGCAGTCCTTCAACACCCCGATCATTCGCCCATCCGTGTTGGCAATCCGGATCGTACTTCCGTCAAAGGAGCCCTCCGCGTCGAAGATGCCGCTTACGAATCCGCGCGCCCATTCGCCTTGCGGGCGTTCCGGCCATTCGATCAGCCGGCTGATCGCTGCCACCGAAGCCTTGGCATGCGTGCGGATCGCCTCCATGCGCCTACGTACCGACGTTGCCGCCAGATAGAGAAATCGGTCAGTTCCTATTCCGAAAGCCGAAAGAAAACCTGTGGCGCGATCGAGCGCTGCCCCATCGGCCATCGCGAGCCTGAATCGATGCTGGTCACCCTTTGCACGCCCCGGCCGCGTGTAGTGGTAGACGCCCAAGTGACCGTCTCCGCGGATGAGGCCGCACAGGTAGCCACGCTGGAAATCTGCGGAATGCTCGTGACCCGACCCAGTCTTGATTGCGCCAAAGCCCATGAGCGTGTTGTTGAGGGTCAGGTAAGGGCGTTGTCTCCCTGCGGGCGCCACGAATTTCCAGCCCCGCTCCGTCAGGAAGCGGTGGTCGGCGCTCGCAATCAACTCGGTTCCGTCCGCCAACCGGATCCGCCAGGCGGTTTTGCGGGTCTGCCAGTGGGCGAGAACGCGGGTGCGAACGTACTGGCGGTTGTGACTGCGCTTCACGGTACCGTAGATCTCGTCCCCGACAACGAGGCTGGCCAGCGGTTTCTGGCTGCCGTCCCCCATCAGGATTCGCGTGTCTCCATCCAGGCAGTACACGCAGCCATGCTCGCATCCGCGGTAGGGATTGACGGACAAGTCGAACGGAATGTCGGGCGAGTTGTTGCGCGTGATGACGCTGTGCGCAGGTTCCGGCTGCACGGTGGTCTGGACCGGCGGCAGCTCTTCGTCCGCGATGCCCCAGCCGTCATCGACCCGTTCGACGGAAAGCGCCTCGAACCGACCCGTCCGGTTCGAGGCAGCGCCGCGTCCTTTTTGCACGCCGGGATGCATACTGTATGGATATACAGCCACACCCTTTCGTGGTCAAGAGGTTCGGGTTTCAGGCTCCGGGAACCGGTCGATGCGCCGCAGCGCCGGGAACCATCGCATCCACAGGCCTGCGATCGCGATGCTCGCGACACCGCCCACCACGACGGCCGGCTTGAGGCCCCACCAGGCCGCAGTCACGCCGGACTCGAACTCGCCGAGCTCGTTCGAGGCGCCAATGAAGACCGCGTTGACCGCGCTCACGCGGCCGCGGATCTCGTCCGGCGTCTCCAGCTGCACCAGCATGTGGCGGATGTACACGCTGACCATGTCGGAGGCGCCGATGACGATCAGCGCCGCGAGCGAGACGAAATAGTCGTGCGAGAGGCCGAAGACGACGGTCGCGGCGCCGAAGACGGCGACGCCGCCGAACATCTTCGTGCCGACGTTGCGCGTCAACGGGCGCCAGGCGAGCGCCATCGCGACGACCGCGGCGCCGATGCCCGGCGCGGCTCGCAGCCAGCCGAACCCGTCCGGACCGACGTGCAGGATGTCGCTCGCGTACGCCGGCAACAGGGCGACCGCACCACCGAACAGCACGGCGAAGAGGTCGAGCGAGACGGCGCCCAGGATCACCTTCTTGCGCCGGACGAACTGCAGGCCCTCGAGCAGCACGTGCCAGGTGTCGGGCTTCGCCGGGCGCGCCGGCTTCTCCGTCTTCACGCCGACGACGAGCAGGAACGCGGCGGCGAGCAGTCCCGCGACCGTCGCATACACGACGTCAGGCCCAGCAAGGTAGACCAGTCCGCCGATCGCCGGGCCCGCGATCGTCGAGACCTGCCAGGTACTCGAGTTCACGGCAACCGCGCGCGAGAACAGCGCGTTCGGCACCAGGTTCGGCATGATCGCCTGTCCCGCCGGCATCGAGAACGCGCGCGCGACGCCGAACACCACCATCACCGCGAACACCGGCCAGGCAACCGCGAGGCCCGAGAGGGTGAACGCGAGGAGTGCGAGCGCGCAGAAGAACTCGAGCGCGATGCACAGCGACAGGATCAGCGCGCGGTTGTGCCGGTCGGCGATGTGGCCCGCGGGCAGCACCAGCAGCACGAACGGCAGGAACTGCGACAGCCCGATCAGGCCGAGGTCGAGCGGGTCGCCCGTGATCGCGTAGATCTGCCAGCCGACGGCGACCGTCTGCATCTGGACGGCGATCGACGCGAGCAGGCGCGCCGAGAGGAAGCGCACGAAGTTCGGGTACTCCAGCAGTCGCCTGAGCCGTGCGCCCGTGGTGTCAAGGAAGGACATGCGGCGGCAGTCAGCGGCCGACGAGCAGGCGCAACATGCGCCGCAGCGGCTCGGCGGCGCCCCAGAGCAGCTGGTCGCCGACGGTGAACGCGGTGACGTAGTCCTCGCCCATGGCGAGGTGACGGATGCGGCCGACGGCGATGTCGAGGCTGCCGCTGACGGCCGCGGGCGTGAGTCGCGCGAGCGACGCCTCGCGCTCGTTCGGCACGATGCGCACCCATTCGTGCGCGGAGGCGAGCGTGCGCTCGACATCCGCGACCGTCATCGGGCGCTTCAACTTGATCGTCACCGCCTGGCTGTGGCAGCGCATCGCACCGATGCGCACGCAGAGGCCGTCGATCGGCACCGGCGCGGACGCAAGGCCCAGGATCTTGTTGCCCTCCGCGCCCGCCTTGAACTCCTCGCGGCTGTAGCCGTTGCCAAGGTCGCGGTCGATCCATGGCAGGAGGCTGCCCGCCAGCGGAAATCCCAGTCTCTCGGCCGGCATGCCGTTCGCCAACGCGACGCTCGCGCGGCGGTCGATGTCGAGGATCGCGCTCGCGGGATCATCGAGCAGCCCGCCCGCCGACCGGTGCAGGTGGCCCATCTGCGCGAGCAGCTCGCGCATCTCGCGCGCGCCCGCGCCCGACGCCGCCTGGTAAGTCATGGTGGTCATCCATTCGACCACGCCCGCGCGGAACAGTCCGCCGAAAGCCATCAACATCAGGCTCACGGTGCAGTTGCCGCCGATCCAGTCGCGGGCGCCCGCCTGCAGCGCGGCATCGATCACGGGTCGATTGACCGGGTCGAGGATGATGACCGTGCCGTCCGTCAGGCGCAGCTGCGAAGCCGCATCGATCCAGTGGCCGCGCCAGCCCCGCGCGCGCAGCCGCGGATGAACCGCTTCGGTGTAATCCCCGCCCTGGCAGGACACGAGGATGTCGCAGCGCGCGAGCGCGTCGAGATCGTTCGCGTCGCCGACCGTCGAGGCGCCTCGCCCGACTTCGGGCGCATGGGTTCCCGCCTGCGAGGTCGAGAAGAACGCGGGCTCGATCAGCGCGAAGTCACCCTCCGCACGCATGCGCTCGACCAGCACGGACCCCACCATGCCGCGCCAGCCGATCAAACCCGTACTGGTCAATGCCGCCATCGATTCGCCTGTTGCACCGCAAAGCGGGCACTATAACGTGCCGGAAGGGGGGAATAACCATGAGCATCGATGCGGCTGCGCCGAGCATTCCGCCGGAATCCGTGTGGGGAGCGACTTTCGACGCGGGCCGCGCGACCGACGCCTACATCGCGACGGTGCCCGCTGACGATCGCGCGAAGTCGGACGCCTATTTCGAGGGCGGCTACTGGATCGAGTTCTGGTCGACGCTCATCACCGTCGCGGTCTGCGCGCTGCTGCTGCGGGTCCGGTTCGCGGCGCGCGTGCGCGACCTCGTGGCGACGCGCGGCGCCGGGCCTTTCCTGCAGTCGCTCGCCGTGGCGGCGGCATTCATCGCCGTGCTGTCGCTGCTGACGCTGCCGTGGACGCTGTACACTCAGTACTTCCGCGAACACCAGTACGCGATGTCGAACTACACCGCCGGCGGGTTCCTCGGCGAGTGGGCGCTCAACGTCGCGATCAGCACGGCCTTTCTCGGCGTCGTGATCGCGGGGCTCTACCAGCTGGTGCGGCGCGTGCGCGAGCGCTGGGTCTGGTGGGCGGCGGCCGTCACCGCCGTGATGATCCTGTTCGTGTTCACGGTGCAGCCCGTGGTCCTCGAGCCGCTCTTCAACGACTACCAGCCGCTGCCTGCGGGCGAGGTGCGCGACTCCATCCTCGCGCTCGCGAAGGAAGCCGAGGTGCCGGTGGACGACGTGTTCTGGTTCGACGCCTCGAAGCAGACCAAGCGCATCAGCGCGAACGTATCCGGCCTCGGCGACACCGCGCGCATCGCGCTCAACGACAACCTGCTGCACGGCACCTCGCTGCCCGAGATCCGCGCCGTCATGGGACACGAGATGGGCCACTACCGGCTGCACCACGGTCTCTGGCTGGGCGCCGGGTTCACGATCGTGCTCGCGATCGGCTACTTCGTGATCAACCGTCAGTTCGGGCGGCTGCAGCGGCGCTACGGCGATCGCTTCGGCATCCGCGACCTGGCCGATCCCGCCGGGCTCCCGCTCGCGTTCGCGATCTTCACGGTCGTGATGTACCTGATCTCGCCGGTGACCAACACGATGATCCGCACGGCGGAGCACCAGGCCGATGCGTTCGGGCTGGACGTCGCGAAGGAACCGCACGGGTTCGCGTCGGTAGCCATGCGGCTTAGTACCTACCGCAAGCTCGAACCGGGTGCTCTCGAGGAAGTCATCTTCTTCGATCACCCGAGCGGACGCGCGCGTGTGGAGCGTTCCATGCGGTGGCTCGCGGAACATCCGCCGGCGCGGTAGCACGCGCACTTCGCGGCGGGCGGGAACTGATTGGCTGCGTCGCGCCCGGCGCGGGGGATCCGGCGGGGTGTCCCCTCGCTTCGCCGGAACTTTATGCTCCGCTCGGGGACACCCACGCCACCTCCCGCGCCGGGCGCGTTGCTGCGGCGAGTTCAGCGCACGTCTCATGTGGGCGCGCGACAGCGCGGCGGCAGCGTGGTCGGCCCGCGAACGAGCCGGCGGGACCCCGAGGCGAGCGAGTGTCTGTTCTGCCGAGCGAGCGGAGGTGGTCCCGCCGGCGAAGTTAGCGGGCCGGGCGAACTGCTATCGACTGGGTGTGAGACCGGAGGGAACGAGCGCGAGGAGTTCGTCGCTGGCGATGACGGATTTCGCGGCGGCGATGTCCGGTGCGAAGTGGCGGTCGTGGTCGTAGAAGGCGACGCGCCTGCGCAGGAGTGCGTGCGCCGCTTCGAGAGCCGAGCTCGACGCCAGCGGGCGGCGGAAATCGATGCCCTGCGCCGCGGCGAGCAGTTCGATCGCGAGCACGCCGCGCGTGTTCTCGGCCATCGGGCCGAGGCGGCGCGCGGCGAACGTCGCCATGCTGACGTGATCCTCCTGGTTGGCCGAGGTCGGCAGGCTGTCGACCGAGGCCGGATGCGCGAGCGACTTGTTCTCCGAGGCGAGCGCAGCCGCGGTCACCTGCGCGATCATGAAGCCGGAGTTGAGGCCGCCCTGCCTCACCAGGAACGCGGGCAGCTGGCTCAGGCTGTCGTCGATCAGCATCGCGATGCGACGCTCGGAGAGAGCGCCGATCTCGGCGATCGCGAGCGCGAGGTTGTCCGCCGCGAAGGCTACGGGCTCGGCGTGGAAGTTGCCGCCGGAGAGGACGTCGCCCTCCTTGCCGAACACGAGCGGGTTGTCGGAGACGCCGTTCGCCTCGAGCAGTAGCGTGCGCGCGACGTCGTGGATCTGCTGCAGGCAGGCGCCGGCGACCTGCGGCTGGCAGCGCAGCGAATACGGGTCCTGCACGCGATCGCAGTTCTCGTGCGAGCGGCCGATGTCGCTCTCGCCGAGCACGGCGCGGAACGCCGCGGCGACCGCGATCTGCGCGGGCTGGCCGCGCGCGCTGTGGATGCGCGCGTCGAAGGGCGTGCGGCTCCCGAGCGCGGCATCCACCGACATCGCCCCGGTCAGGATCGAGCCGGCAAGCAAGTCTTCCGCGGCGAACAGCGCCTGGAGCGCGAGCGCGGTCGAGACCTGCGTGCCGTTCAGGAGCGCGAGCCCTTCCTTCGGCCCGAGCTCGAGCGGCTCGATGCCGGCGGCCTTCAATGCGGCGGCACAATCCTGTTGCTGGCCCTTCACGCGCACGCGGCCTTCGCCGATCAGCGCCAGCGACAGGTGCGCAAGCGGCGCGAGGTCGCCGGAGGCGCCGACCGAGCCTTGCGAGGGGACGAGCGGATGGATGCCCGCGTTCACCAGCGCGAGCAGGCGCTCGATGACGACGGCGCGCACGCCGGAAAACCCGCGCGCCAAGCTCGCGGCCTTCAGGACCAGGATCAATCGCACCGTCGAGTCCGCGAGCGGCTCGCCGACGCCGGCGGCGTGCGAGCGCATGAGGTAGAGCTGCAGCGTCGCGAGCTCGCCGTCCGAGATGCGCGTCTTCGCAAGCTTGCCGAAGCCGGTGTTGATGCCGTAGAGCGATTCGCCGGCGGCAAGCCGCGCGCGAACGGCGGCGAGCGAGGCCTCGACCGGGCCGCGCCAGCCGTCGGCGAGCGTTATCGAGTCGCTGCCGAGCGAGATCCTGCGCAGGTCCGCGAGGGCAATCGAACCCGGCTTCAGCGTGAGCGTCGACATCAGCGCACCGACGGCAGGTCGAGGCCCTGTTCGCGCGCGCAGGCGATCGCAAGCTCGTATCCGGCGTCGGCGTGGCGCATCACGCCCGTGCCGGGGTCGTTGCGGAGAACGCGCGCGATACGCGCGGCCGCGGCATCGGTGCCGTCGCAGACGATCACCACGCCCGCGTGCTGCGAGAATCCCATGCCGACACCCCCGCCGTGGTGGATGGACACCCAGGTGGCGCCGCCCGCGGTGTTGAGGAGCGCATTCAGGAACGCCCAGTCGGAAACGGCGTCCGAGCCGTCCCGCATCGCCTCGGTCTCGCGGTTGGGGCTTGCGACCGAGCCGGAATCCAGGTGGTCGCGACCGATGACTACTGGCGCAGACAGTTCGCCCGTCGCGACCATCTCGTTGAAGGCGAGGCCGAGCCTTGCGCGGTCTTTGAGTCCGACCCAGCAGATGCGCGCCGGCAGGCCCTGGAACCGGATGCGCTCGCGCGCCATGTCGAGCCAGCGGTGCAGGTGCCAATCCTGCGGCATCAGTTCCCGCACCTTCGCGTCGGTCTTGTAGATGTCCTCCGGATCGCCCGAGAGCGCGACCCAGCGGAACGGCCCTATTCCCTGACAGAACAGCGGACGGATGTAGGCCGGCACGAAGCCAGGGAAGTCGAAGGCGTTCTCCAGGCCTTCCTCGAGCGCCACCTGTCGGATGTTGTTGCCGTAGTCGAAGGTGACGGCGCCCAGCGCCTTGAGGTCCAGCATCGCCTGCACGTGGACCTTCATCGACGCGCGCGCCTCGCGCTCGACGCGCGCGGGATCCTTCTGGCGCGCCTCGGCCGCCTGCGCGAGGGACCAGCCGCGCGGCAGGTAGCCGTTGCGCGGATCGTGCGCGGAGGTCTGGTCCGTGACCACATCCGGTGCGACCTTGCGCCGCGCGAGTTCTGGAAAGACGTCCGCGGCGTTGCCGAGCAGGCCGACCGAGAGCGGCTTCGAAGCGCGATTCGCCTCGTCGATCATCGCAAGCGCGTTCTCCAGCGTTGTCGCCTTGCGATCGACGTAACCCGTGCGCAGGCGGAAATCGATGCGTGACTCGTCGCATTCGACCGCGAGCATCGAGAAGCCCGCCATCGTCGCCGCGAGTGGCTGCGCGCCGCCCATGCCGCCGAGGCCCGCGGTCAAGATCCAGCGGCCGCGCGCATCGCCGTCGAAATGCGTGCGCGCGCAGGCGCCGAACGTCTCGTACGTGCCCTGCACGATGCCCTGCGAGCCGATGTAGATCCACGAGCCGGCCGTCATCTGGCCGTACATCATGAGGCCCTTGCGGTCGAGCTCGTGGAAGTGCTCCCACGTCGCCCAGTGCGGGACGAGGTTCGAGTTGGCGATGAGCACGCGAGGCGCATCCACGTGCGTGCGGAAGACGCCGACCGGCTTGCCCGACTGCACGAGCAGTGACTCGTCGTCCTTCAGCCGCCGCAGCACCGACAGGATCGTGTCGAACGCCTCCCAGTTGCGCGCGGCCTTGCCGATGCCGCCATACACGACCAGCTTGTCGGGATGCTCGGCGACCTCGGGGTCGAGGTTGTTTTGAAGCATCCGGTACGGAGCTTCGGTGAGCCAGCTTCCGCAATTCAGGGACTTGCCGCGTGGCGCGCGCACGACGCGGGGGCCTTGGGTCTCCAGGGCGGGTTCGGCGCTCATGATTCGCGAGAATAACGCGTATCGGGCATGATATGCGCCGCCGGACGGCCTTCCCATGACGAAACCCCGCTCACTTTCCGCGGCCACGCTGGGCGCGCTCGGTGTCGTGTACGGCGACATCGGCACCAGCCCCCTCTATGCGCTTCGCGAAGCGACCGCCGTCGCCGGCGGCGCGGCCGATCCCACCGCCATGCTCGGCGTGCTCTCGCTGATCTTCTGGAGCATGCTGATCATCATCACGCTCAAGTACATCGTCGTCATCCTGCGCATGGACAACGACGGCGAGGGCGGGGTGCTGTCGCTGGTCGCGCTGGTCGAGGACAAGCTCGCCGGCGACGGCAAGGCCGCGAAGCGCCTGGTGCTGCTCGCGGTGCTCGGCACGGCATTCTTCTACTGCGATGCACTCATCACGCCCGCGATCTCGGTGATGGGCGCGGTCGAGGGTCTTGCGATCATCGACCCGCAGATGCAGCGATTCGTGGTGCCGGCGACGCTCGTGATCCTCGCCGTCCTGTTTGCGATGCAGCGTCGCGGCACCGAGCGCATCGGCAGGCTGTTTGGGCCGATCATGGTGGTCTGGTTCGTATCCATCGGACTCCTGGGCCTGCGCGAGATCATCGAGACACCCCAGATCCTGACGGCACTGAATCCCCAGTACGCGCTCGGCGTGCTGCTCGGCCACCCCGGACTCGCGCTGGTGATACTCGGCGCCGTGTTCCTGGTGCTGACCGGCGGCGAGGCGCTCTACATCGACATGGGCCACTTCGGCAGGCAGCCCGTGCGCCTCGCCTGGTTCTTCGTCGTGTGGCCGGGTCTGCTGCTCAACTACTTCGGGCAGGGCGCGCTGCTGCTGAGGTCCCCCTCCGCCACCATCAACCCGTTCTTCGAGATGGCCTCGCCCGCCGCGCTTCCGTACCTGGTCGCGATCGCGACCGCGGCCGCGATCATCGCCTCCCAGGCGACGATCTCGGGCGCCTTCTCCGTCACGCGCCAGGCCGTGCAGCTCGACCTGCTGCCGCGCGTCAAGATCCTGCAGACCTCCGCCGACGCGCACGGCCAGATCTACGTGCCGGCGACCAACGCCTTCATGTTCTTCGCAACCTGCGCCTTCGTCGTGATCTTCCAGGGGTCGAGCGCGCTGTCGGGCGCGTACGGCGCTGCGGTGAACGGCACCATGGTGATCACGACCATCCTCGGCGCGATCGCCGCGCGTGCGGCGTGGAAATGGCCGATATGGCGCGTCCTCGCCGTGTTCGGCCTGTTCGGGGTCGTCGACCTGGCGTTCGTGCTCGGCAACGCGACCAAGATCCCGAGCGGCGGCTGGATCCCGCTCGCGCTGTCGGCGGCGATGTTCGCGGTGTTCGTCACCTGGCGCGACGGGCGCGCACTGCTGCGTGCCGAGCTGCAGCGGCGCGCCGTGCCGCTCACCGAGCTGCCGAGGCTGCTGCGCGAGTCGACGCGCGTGCCCGGCACGGCGGTGTTCCTGGTCAGCCACCAGGGCTTCGTGCCGACGGCGATGCTGCGGAACCTCGAGCACAACCGCGTGTGCCACGAGAACATCGTGATCCTGAACCTCGAGATCCAGCGCACGCCGCGCCAGGACGTGGTGTCGCGCAGCTATCCCGAAGAGGTGTACCCGGGCGTGCACGTCGTCCACGCGCGCTTCGGGTTCATGGAAACCCTGGACGTCAGCGTCGCGCTCGCGGGCGCCGCCCGCCGCGGCCTGCGCATCGACGAGGACTGCACCTACTTCCTCGGCTGGCACCTGGTACGCGCCCGCGCGCGCCAGGGCATCGCCGGCATGGAGATGCGGCTGTTCGCGTGGATGCAGCGCCGCAGCGCCCAGGCCGCGGAGTTCTTCCGCATGCCGACCCGGCGCGTCGTGGTGCTCGCGACGGAAGTCGAGATCTAGCTCAGGCGGCTTTCGCGCCGAGACGGCGCATCGCGGCGAGCGCCTTCTCGCGCGTCGCCCTGCTCTCCACCATGCCGACCACCGTGGCCCGGACCGGCCGGATGCCGCAGAAGTGCAGGATGTTGCGCTCGAAACTCTTGAGCGAGTGCGCGCGGTAGAACCACTTATAGAAGAAGGTCGGCATGCCCATGGTCACCACCACCCGCGCCGAGCGGCCCTTCAGCTTCTGCTGCGGCAGGCCGCGGCCTTTGGCCGGACCGAATGCGAAGCCGGGACGGAGCGCCTGCTCGAAGAACGCCTTCGTGAGCGCCGGCATGGAGCCGAGCCACAACGGATAGAAGACGGCGAGGTGATTCGCCCATTCGATGTCGGACTGCGCAGCCGCAATCACCGCGGGCGGCCGCCCTTTCTGGAATTCCTCCGGGGATCGCAACAGCGGGAAATCGAGCGATGCGATGACGAGGGTCCGTACCTCGTGCCCCGCGGCCATGGCCGACTCGCGGTAAGCGGTCGCGAGACCGTGAACGAAGTGCTCGCCGCGCGGGTCGGGGTGGCCGTCTACAACCAGGATGCGGCGGCTCATGGCGCCGCGCCCTCGCGCACCTCGAGCCGGATCGGCCGCGGCGCGCCGGTCGGCGGCAGCGTGACTTCCGCCCAGAGCGCCGCGCCGTCGCGCGTGCGCGAGGGATCGATCGCGTGCTCCGGGATGAAATACGCGAGCGGTGCCGCCAGTTGCCAGCATGTCTCGTCGCCGCAGGGGGCGCTTCGCACCCAGTGCTTCCCGTCATCGTCCTGCACGGCGACCAGCCTGTCCCCACGGGCCTCGAGCCGGGCCATGAACATGTCGGGCGTGCGGCTTGCGTCGTCGGCGGGCGCTGCGCGGTCGGCTTCGACGAGCAGCGCGATGTTCACGTAGCGGCCGCGGATCGGCATGTCCGGGTCGTACGGCGCGGTCTCGACCCAGAGCCGCGGGTAGCTCGCACGCTCGAAGAGAAACTTGCCGCCGATGCCGGCGACCAGGAGCGCCTGCACCGCGCCGACCAGCAGTCCCCGCATGAGCAGCGTCATGGCCGCCCCGCCTGCATGCGCGCGATCAGGCGCCGGCGCGCGCGCTCGAGCAGCCAGCCGCCGCCGATGAACAGCACGCCGATCCCGATCAGCCCGAGAGCACGACCGAGCTTGTCGTACAGGCTCGAGAAGTAGAACCCGAGCACGGCGAGCGCAAAACCGAGCACGCCGACGTTGATGGCGAGGCGTTGCTGGTCCTTGAGCCCCCAGAACACGATGCCCGCCGCCCCGAGTGCGAGCAGCGCATACATCGCGAGCTCGCCGACATCCGCGCGCGGCGACACCTGCATGAGCACCAGCGCCCAGGCGAGCGCCGCGACCAGCCACAGCGCAGCGCGCCCGCGCAGGAACCACCCGAGCGCCAGCGGCAACACAACGGCCACCGACCAGGCGACGATCCGCGGCAGGCCCGTCACCTGCGGGTACTGTTCACCGAACATCGTCCAGTCGACATCGTTGGACATCGCGAGCGCGATGCCGGAGGGGATCAGCGCGATCGCGCCGAGCCAGGCGAGCGCGCGGCGCCAGCGCTCGGTCGACTCCGCGGGCTTCGCCGTAAGGTAGGCACAGGCCAGCAGGAACATGCCGACGGCGGCCGGCGTGAGGCCGCGCCACACGGCCTGCGGCGGCTGGGCGGCCATCCATTCGCCCCAGAGCCAGGCCGGCGCGAGCACCGCGAGCCACAGCACCTGCGGCCACTGGCGCAACAGGATCACCCCGACGGCGGCGCCGATCGACCACAGCATCAGCGCGGCCGGCCAGTGCTCGGCCATGTGGAAGATCTGCCCCGCGAGGTAGATGCCGGCGCCGAACGCGGCCGTGCCGACCACATGCAGCGTCGCCGAGAGACCCGGGCTGGTGCGGGAAGCAATGGCGCCGCCCGCGTGCAGCGCGACGATCAAAGCGAGCACGAGCGAGAAACGACCGCCCGGCGACATCCGGTCCCAGTGGGCCGCAACGAACAGCAGGATGCCGGCGGCGAGGAGCAGCGCACCGAGCGAGAACGCGATCAGTGTCAACCGACCCTGGCGCTGCACACCGCCCTGCGATGCCTCGAACGCCCGGATGCGGTCCGCGGTCGCGGCATCGACCAGTCCCGCCTCGATCCAGCGCTTGAGCGCCGACGACCAGCCCTCGCTCATGCGGCGAACTTCTTCTCGACCGCGTCGTAATGATCGATCACCTGGCGGACGTACTGGCGCTTGCTGAGGTAATCGCCCGGCCAGAAGCTGCGCTTGAATCCATATATGACGATGGACTTCAGGTCGTGGCGGTCGAGGCCGAGGTGCTGCACCGCGAGCATCAGCTCGTTGGTGACCGTCGTGTTGCTCATGAGCCGGTTATCGGTGCAGATCGTGGTCGAGATGCGCGCGGCGCGCAGCTTCTTGAAGGTGTGGTCGTTCAGTGCCTTCATCGCGGGATTCGTCTGCAGGTTGCTGGTGAGGCAGATCTCGAGCGTGATGCGCCGGTCGGCGATGTAGTTGCCGAGCTTCTCCACGTAGCGGTCGCGGTCCTCGATCTCGGGATCGCGGATCTCCTGCGCCTCCAGCAGGTAGGTGCCGTGGCCGATGCGGTCCGCGTGCAGGTCCGTGATCGCCTGGAAGATGGACTCCGGGCCGTAAGCCTCGCCCGCGTGCACGGTGCGCTTGAGAAAGTGCTTGTGCGCGTACTCGAAGGCCTCCTTGTGGGCGCTCGCCGGGTAACCCTGCTCCTCCCCCGCGAGGTCGAAGCCGACGACCTGGAGGCCCAGCGTGTCGCGCGCGATCACCGCCGCGCGCACCGCGTCGAGCGAGGCGATGGCGAAGATGTCCTTCGGGCGCGTGAACGGGTGCGCCGCGAGCAGCGTGTCGTAATGCTGGCTGAAGCCGGCGCCGAACATCCGCAGCGCACAGCAGATGATGCCGTACTCGAACGGCGGCTCGCGGCCCTGGGCGATCTCCGGCCGGCGGTTGAAGGCGTCACGCGCGCGCCGCAAGCCGCGGTCCACGGCCGCCAGCACCTGGATCGCGTCGAGTCCCGGGCGCACGTGCAGCTGCGGGGCGAAACGCACCTCGAGATAGCGGACGCCCTCCGCCTGATTGTCCTCGGCGAGCTCCGCGGCGATGCGCTCGAGCGCCTCCGCCGACTGCATCACGCCGACCGTGTAGCGGAAACCCTTCAGGTAATCGCCGAGGCTGGTGTACCGCTCCTTATATACGGTCTCGCGCAGGCCGGCCTCGGTGTAGCTCGGCAGCTCCACGCGGTGCTCGCGCGCGAGATCGATGAGCGTCGGGATGCGCAGCGATCCGTCGAGGTGGACGTGCAGATCCGTCTTCGGCAGGGCCGCGACGAATTCGCGCGTGATCGAGGCATCTGGCACATCACGCAGCATAACGCGGCCACGGCGGCTTCCGGTAAGCTCTCCCACCGTGGCAATCCTCGACACCTCGACCTGGACCCGGGTCCTGCGCAACGCCACCCTCGCGACCTGCGCCGAGGGTCGTCCCTATGGCCTGATCCCGAAAGGCGCGGTCGCGCTCGCGGGCAATCGCATCGCGTGGGTCGGATCCAAGCGCGACGTGCCGGCGACGCTGCCGAAGAACTGCGTCGTCACCGAGGTCAACTACGCGCTGGTGACACCCGGGCTCATCGACTGCCACACCCACCTGGTGTGGGCCGGCAGCCGCTACAAGGAATTCGAGCAGCGACTCCAGGGCGCGAGCTACGAAGACATCGCCAGGGCCGGCGGCGGCATCGCCAGCACCGTCACCGCGACCCGGGCTGCGAGCGAAGCCGACCTCCTGACGGCCGCGCTCGCGCGCGCCAGCAAGTACGTCGCCGAGGGCGTCACCACGATGGAGATCAAGTCGGGCTACGGGCTCGACAAGGACAACGAGCTCAAGATCCTCCGCGTCGCGCGCACGCTCGGCAAGCGGCTTTCCATCAACATACGCACGACGCTGCTGGCCGCCCATGCCGTGCCGGCGGAGTTCCAGGGCCGGCCGGACGACTACATCACTCATATATGTGACGAGATCCTGCCGGCCGCGGTCGCCGAGGGACTCGCCGACGCCGTCGACGCCTACTGCGACACCGTCGGCTTCACGGCGGCGCAGGTCGAGCGCGTGTTCGTCAAGGCCAAGGAACTCGGCCTCGGGGTCAAGCTGCACGCGGAGCAGTTCTCCAACCAGCAGGGCGCCGCACTCGCCGCGAAGTACAAGGCGCTCTCCGCCGACCACCTCGAGCACCTCGACAAGGCGGGCGTCGAAGCGATGGCCGCCTCGCGCACGGTTGCCGTGCTGCTGCCCGGCGCGTACACCTATCTGCGCGAGACGAAGCTCCCGCCCATCGAACTGCTGCGCGTGAACCGCGTGCCCATCGCGATCGCGAGCGACCTGAATCCCGGCAGCTCGCCGATGGCGTCGCTGCAGCTCAACATGACCCTCGCTTGCACGCAGTTCGGCCTCACGACCGAGGAGGCGCTGCTCGGCGTGACCCGCAACGCGGCGCGCGCGCTCGGCCTGCGCAAGGCGCTCGGCAGCATCGAGCCCGGCAAGATCGCCGACATCGTGATCTGGAATGCCGAACATCCCGCCGAGCTCGCCGCGCAATTCGGCCTGCTGCGGCCGGCCGGGGTGCTGCGCGCGGGCGCCGCGGCGTGACCACGCTCGACCAGCTCAAGCGCCGGGGCACCGGCTTCCTGCCCGGCTACATGGGCGTCGTCATCACCGGGCTCGCCGGAAAGGAGCTGCGCGCCGAGCTCGCCATCCAGCGCCACCACATCGCGCCGAACGGATACCTCCACGCCGGCACCGTGGTGACGCTCGCCGACACCGCCTCCGGATACGGCTGCGTCGCGAACCTGCCCGAAGGCGCCAACGGATTCACGACCATCGAGCTGAAGTCCAATTTCCTGAACACGGCGCGCGAGGGCACGATCGAGTGCGTCGCCACCGCCGCGCACCTCGGCCGCACGACCCAGCTCTGGGACGCGGTCGTGACGCATCGCGAGAGCGGCAAGACGCTGGCGCTGTTTCGCTGCACGCAGCTCGTCCTCTACCCCAAGCCCTGACGTGCGCCGGGTCGCCTTCCTCACCCTGCACGACCCCGGCGGGTTCGTCATCGACGACGAACTGGCCGTGCTCCCGCTCGCCAGGCGTGGCATCCACGTCGAGACGATTCCCTGGGACCGCCCGGATGTCGACTGGCGCCAGTACGCACTGGTCGTCATCCGCTCCACCTGGGACTACCAGCACAAAGCCCGCGAGTTCCTCGAGGTGCTCGAGACGATCGAACGGCTCGGCGTGCGCCTCGAGAACGGCAGCGACATCGTGCGCTGGAACATGCAGAAGACGTACCTGCGCGACCTGGCCGGACGCGGCATCGAGACCGTGCCGACGTTCTGGCGCGAGGGCCTGCGCCGCGGCGAGCTGGTGCCGCTGTTCGAGGAGCTGCGCTGCGACGAGGGCGTGATCAAGCCCGTGATGAGCTCCAACGCCCAGGGCGCCTGGCGCCTCGACGCGACGCGCGCCCGCGAGCTAGCGCCGGAGATCGAGGCCTACTTCGCCGGCCGGCCGCTCATGATGCAGCCGTTCGAACGCGGCATCGTCGAGGAAGGCGAGTTCTCGATGATCTACCTCAACGGCAAGCACAGCCACAGCATCCTGAAGACGCCGAAGCGCGGCGATTTCCGCGTGCAGGAAGAGCACGGCAGCGAGATCGTCTCCATCACGCCCGAGGCCGCCCTGCGCGCGGCGGGCGACGCCGCCATCGCGGCCATCGGGCAGAAGCTCCTGTATGCACGCGCGGACCTGGTCCGGGGCGGCGACACCTTCAGGGTGATGGAACTCGAGGTGATCGAGCCGTCCATGTACCTGCGCATCGACGCAGGCGCGCCGGACCGATTCGCCGACGCCATCGCCTCACGGCTCCCGTGAACCGCCGCCCGCGTCCAGCGGGCTGCGCACCCCGCGCCCGCCCTTGTTGAGGACGTGCGTGTAGATCATGGTGGTCTTCACGTCGGCGTGGCCCAGCAGCTCCTGCACCGTGCGGATGTCGTAGCCGTCCTCGAGCAGGTGCGTCGCGAAGCAGTGGCGGAAGGTGTGGCAGCTGGCCATCTTGGCGATGCCGGTTGCCCGAACGGCGTACTTGACTGCGCGCTGGACGTTCTGCGGATAGAGGTGGTGACGCACCAGCACCTGTGAATAGGGATCGATTGAAAACGACGGTGACGGAAACAACCAGAACCACGCCCACGCTGTCGCCGCATCCGGGTACTTGCGGCTCAATGCAAGGGGCAACGTCACGCCCGCACGATCTTCCTGCCGATCCTTCTCGTACAAGGACCGCGAGTGCTCCGACTGGGCTCTCAGATGGGAGGCAAGCGCATCCGGCAACACCGTGACGCGATCCTTTTGGCCTTTCGCGTCTCGAATGAGAATCTCCCGACGCGCGAGGTCGACATCCTTGATTCTCAGTGCAACGCACTCGCCAAGGCGCATGCCCGTACCGTACAGCAGTGAGACCACCAGCCACTCAATGCCGCTGATCTTCTCGAGAACGCGCTTAACTTCAGAACGTGTCAGAACGACAGGCAGACGTTGCGGACGCTTCGCGCGCACGACTTCCGAAAGCCAGGGAAGCTCGACGTCAAGCACATCCCGATAGAGAAAGAGGATCGCGGCAAGCGCCTGATTCTGCGTCGATGCAGACACCTGATTCTTGACAGCCAGTGAAGTCAGGAACTCCTCAACCTCCATCACGCCCATCGATCGTGGATGTCGGCGATCATGAAAACGAATGAAGCGACGGATCCAGTGCAGGTAAGTCTTCTCGGTTCGCAGGCTCATGTGGCGAGCGCGGATCCGGAACTGCACTTCACTCAACAGCTGTCTAGGCTCCACCATCCTTGGCTACCTGCCGCAGTATGTTAGATCTGATTCTCGATAGCCTATTCAGGCACTTACCGCGGCGCAGCGTGATAATCGGCTGGAAATGACGTAAAACATCGCGTCATGTTCAGACCCAATTGTAGTTAGGCATGCGCTGCAGTGCTGAGTGATCACGCGGACCTCATGGTGTCAAGCCGAGTCTTGCGCCAATGGCATATTCAATTCCGTCTGCCAGAAGCCGTCGATAGTGAGTTCAGTGCGATTTGCCGCTCATGTCGCGACCTGTCAGCATGAGCTCCTCGCGGTGAACATCGTACGAATCCCAGTTATCAGCTAGATCAATGCCAACTGTCTCGACTGGCTGGTACTACCGAGCGTATGCCATGGTACCAGCATCTTTCACTCTGATGAGCGCTTCTCGTGATGGACGGACTGTCGATCGCCTGTACGAAGGCTGCACTCCGAAGCTCGGGTCGGCTAAGCGTTGGCACCAGCGTCGTTCGCAAGTCGAGGTGCCGCACCTGAGTCTGCGGTCAAGCTGTGTCAGAGACAGTTATCGTCGAGCGCGCCACCTAACTATGCGTTGGAGCGGTCCGTGAGAGGTTTGCGCGAGCGCGCCGCAGGCGCGCAGAAGATTTTCGCGCCTGCGGCGCGCTGGCAACGGCCTCGCGCGGCCCGCTCAACGCGGACGTTAGGTGGCGCGCATGATGCGACATGCGATAGCCATAATCATTCGTGATTGTTCTGGCTGTGGACCGCACTTCCTAGTCGGACACTGTCGTGGCTTGTTGCGAATCTCCGACAGTCAGCACGGTTGCCAGATGTTGGTCCAGCGCGATCGAGCGTGACCGTGCTCTACTGGAAGACTGACGCTTCAGCCAACGTTATCCACGCATGTCTCAATGCTCTGCTGGATCAGGCACGGCTCACTGTGAGCATTCGTGTCGTTCCAGAATCGGCATGCCTGTCGGCAGATGGACGGCTACGTTCAAGCGGCTTCGAGCGTAGTGGTCGTACGCACTAAGTTGCGTGGACTGATCAGGCTGAGCACTCAGGATGTTGACGCCAGCCTAACTATGCGTTGGAGCGGTCCGTGAGAGGTTCGAGCGAGCGCGCCGCAGGCGCGCAGACCATTTTCGCGCCTGCGGCGCGCTGGCAGCGCCTCGCGCGGCCCGCTCAACGCGGACGTTAGACGGCACCATGAAGCTGTACCATTCTGGCGCTGCGTAGCAACTTACAGGCGCTCTATTCGACTCTGATTCCCCGGGCAATTCGGTCGGCGCTGCTGCTGTGGACGTTTGGGTACTCGAAACCAGTTCCGGAGCCGAACCATTGCGGCCGGGACCATGATGAGTCGAGGCGCGCACGTCTTTCTACGAAACTATCTGGGATTGAACGTCGGCTACCTACAGTCGTGCAACTCGCGAGCGACTGGACTGGCGACATCATTTCAGCTCGACGAAGTGCTGATGGCACTGGCCGTAACAGGCTGCGCTCGAATCCTCATGTGCAGAGCATGCTGCATGATTCTCGGGCGCCTTGCTGGGACTCATAAGCAGCTCATCTGGACAGCAGCGCGAACTTCTTCGTAACGGCCTGTCAGCGTACAGTCGATGAGCCGTCAGGACAACTCTGTACATCACGCTCGCGTCGACCGATCAGTTCGTGATCGCCGTCTAACTATGCTGTTTGTGGCGCGATATCTCGATCGATGCCGGTTGCCATCCTGCGACTTAAGTGGTGGAGACGCTGTCGGCCAAGCTTGGAGTTAAGCGAATGCCGTCGAGGCCATAAGACTGATCGCTGGTCGCCGCCTAACTATGCGTTGGAGCGGTCCGTGAGAGGCTTGGCGAGCGCGCCGCAGGCGCGCGGACCATTATCGCGCCTGCGGCGCGCCGGCTCGCGCCTCGCGCGGCCCGCTCAACGCGGACGTTAGATGCCATGGCACGTATTAAGTTCCAACGTCACTTCATACTTCTAACCATCGCCAGCACGCTGCTGATTGCGCTACGGCAATCGCCGTCGCTGCTGAACAGCGTGGAAACTTCGTCCTCTACGGGGTCTTCACTCTCTGGCTCGTAGTCGGTGCCTTGCGACGACCAGTTTCCGCGTTTGACGTTCTGCGCATCCATTGTCGCCGGAGCAATGCTCAGTTTAGGCACTGTCTACGCGGGCTTATACCTCGGCGCAGTCAGCTCAGAGCCTTGGTGTCATAGCACCTTTCCCATCTATCCGATTCTCGCTTAGGATCTGCGATGGCGCTTCACTTACATGCTCGATCATACGATGTGCTTTGGTCGCCTAACGCTGCCATACTCTTCGATCTCATAATTGCAATGGGTGCGCGCTAGCGATCAGAACAGCTTCTCAGTTGCAAGTAAATGCGCCCACCCATCGATGTTCTAACGATTGTCTGGTGGTGGACATTCTCTGCTGCTCTTTGACCAAGCCGCAAGCCATGGCATCTAACTATGCGTTGGAGCGGTCCGTGAGAGGTTCGAGCGAGCGCGCCGCAGGCGCGCAGACGATTATCGCGCCTGCGGCGCGCTGGCCGCGCCTCGCGCGGCCCGCTCAACGCGGACGTTAGATGGCGCACTGCGGTGACCGTTCAGCTGATGACCGCGGTGCCTCTGGATGCACTTCTGTCAACGAAACCGCAATTGGTGAGCCGGTAGCTTAGCCGCACGCTACTGATGCCGTTCTTTGGCATTCCGCTTGTTCGGTGCACTATTGCAGCGCTAGTTGTCTGTCGGCGCTTGCTCAAGGTCTGCGGGTGCCGGTACTCACTGAAGTGCCTGGATCAGCATCCTGGCATCTGGTGTCGTCTTGCTCGTGATTGTGGCCATCAGATCGCCTGGCGACGGCCATTTCTTGAAGTTTCGGTCTTGCGCCATGCATTCCGCTACTGCGCGGCCATTCGAGTCTCGGTGAGGTAGACTCACACAGTGGATCTGCGTTCCAGCTAAGCTGAATAGCTTGCGAGAGCGCCACCTAACTATGCGTTGGAGCGGTCCGTGACAAGCTTGCGGGTGGCGCGCCGCAGGCGCGCAGAAGATTATCGCGCCTGCGGCGCGCTGGCCGCGCCTCGCGCGGCCCGCTCAACGCGGACGTTAGGTGTCACGATGAGATGCCACGCTCTACTCAATTACCTACCGGTTCGAAGCGACGATTCTGGCTGAGTAGCGATTTCTTGTCGAGTTCCTCGATCGCACCCAGCTACGACTCGCTTCACGAGGCTGCGATCACTCAGCCCGTTGTTCCCGTCGACGTAACACGTCTGTAAGTAGCCCGAGCCGAAAGACGTTCCGAACGCTGCATCTAGTTGGTTGGCTTCTGCAGAGCATTCGGCGCCGTCTGCATTGCGCAAGATCATGCTTGCAATGGTTCGCTCAGCAGTGTCGTCGAGCACTCGCGCGATTAGCTCGGACTGCTACTGAGCTACCTCATACGACTGCTTGGACAGTGACACCTAACTATGCGTTGGAGCGGTCCGTGAAAGGCTTGAGCGAGCGCGCCGCAGGCGCGCGGACCATTATCGCGCCTGCGGCGCGCCGGCCGCGCCTCGCGCGGCCCGCTCAACGCGGACGTTAGACACCGATGAGCGTTGACGCTCCATTGCAATCGTTGCTTCTGGCTGTTCGACGCTGTCCGAAGCGGCGTTCACTCAGCCGAAGATCGGATATGCATCCATGAGCAGCTATCGTGCTTGGTGGACGGCAATCTCGGCATCGAATCTGACGAGCTGCTAAAGTCGCTCGCCTAGACGTTGTCGCATCGCTCGAAAGCGCTGGCGACGAGTCACGCCGGCTGCGATCAAAGTTCGTGGCTATGCCGACTCGCAAGGACTTCACAATTCGCAGTCGCAGACTTCGACCTTCATAGTACGATACGATAGTACGAGTGGCCTGATCATTGACGCTGACACCGCAAGTTGGACACTGAGCAGATGTTTCGCCAAGCCACAGCATTGAGTGAATTCGGCCATGCTGAGGAAATCGACGATATCAGCGTTGCCGATGTCTAACTATGCGTTGGAGCGGTCCGTGAGAGGTTCAGGCGGCGCGCCGCAGGCGCGCGGAGACATTATCGCGCCTGCGGCGCGCTGTCAACGGTTTCGCGCGGCCCGCTCAACGCGGACGTTAGACGGCACTCATCAGAGTCTGCCGCGAATCGAGCCACGCCGGCAGTCAGGTCAATGCTCGGCAGCCTTCTATAGCGGACCGCACAGTCGTTGTCTTGTCGTTTGCCTCATTGCTGACTGACGATTCGACTGGTCGCACATTGTCAGGTGGACCCTCCGTCGATGCGTGATAGCTCTGCGCTGCTCACTGAGCGCGTCGATAGCACGCATCTGGATTTACTAGGTGCTTCTGGGTATCGTCATCGTCGCAGCCAGGTGGCCATCGTCGCGAAAGCTGATCCGATGAGCAACGCTGAGATGCCGTCTAACTATGCGTTGGAGCGGTCCGTGAAAGGTTTCAGCGAGCGCGCCGCAGGCGCGCAGACCATTATCGCGCCTGCGGCGCGCCGGCCGCGCCTCGCGCGGCCCGCTCAACGCGGACGTTAGGTATCGCTATAAGCGCAGATCAGAAGCTGATGCGGCGACGTTGCAATACCTAAGCTGCAACTCAGTTGCACGGCCTGTGACCGACAGCGACTTGCGAGATTCGCTGCATCGCGACTCAATTCGGCAGGCTTCTGGGTACGTCACGATCAGTAGCGCATATCAACGATCACCGTCGAAACGGATTGAAGCCACTCGCAGTACTGAGCGTGTCGCACAGGACTTTCTTGCGTGACGCAGTGTGACCTCAGAGTTCGCGTTGTCATAGCCCGACTCTTTGAACGCGGCCGCTTGCAGTACTGTTGCGCGAGCTGTGTCATCGATCAACTCGATGTCATGGATTCTTTTCTGGCACTGCTCGGTTGGCCTCAGCTTGGGCGAACAAGAGTCAACTGGACGCTGAACCTAACTATGCGTTGGAGCGGTCCGTGAAAGGCTTGAGCGAGCGCGCCGCAGGCGCGCAGACCATTATCGCGCCTGCGGCGCGCCGGCAGCGCCTCGCGCGGCCCGCTCAACGCAGACGTTAGAGCTGATTAGCAGTCGTGGCAAAGTGGGTTGCGTTCGCCGCCCATCGGTGGTTGTTCCACTGCTCTCCGAGATTCCGAGCCTGGAGATCGAATCGAAGCCCCGATTGGGTTACTCGGTAGCTGGCTTGCGCTGGGCTGGAGGGGCTGGACCAGTCTGTCTCCGGCTCGTTGTGAATACGGCGCAGCGAAGCCGTTGGTGACAATCCCCTTTTCTTCGTTCTGTCACGGTGTTTCATCATGATAGGACATGATCCGGCGATGATCATTCCGGCAGACTCACAAGTAACCGTTCCAGCTTTATGACGAAATGCCTGAGTATTTCGACGTCGGCGCTATATGGGTCGGGATATCATTTGTCCGATATCTGGCTTCATCGCTCGTTCGTCTCGCTACTCATTGGGGGTGATCGCACTTCGACACTCTGCCGTCGCGCACGACGCCAGCTAACTATGCGTTGGAGCGGACCGTGAAAGGCTTGCGGGTGGCGCGCCGCAGGCGCGCAGACGATTTTGCGCCTGCGGCGCGCTGGCTCGCGCCTCGCGCGGCCCGCTCAACGCGGACGTTAGATGGCGCGCAGGGGTTGACCGTTCCGCGGAGTATTCAAGCGAGACGCCAATGGCATATTCAATTCCGTCTGCAGAAGCCTACGCTAGTGAGCCAGTACGCTTTCCGCCGCTCGTGGTTGTCGACCTTAGCAATGAAGCTGCTGCGGTGAACGAGTCGTATCGAAACCAAGTCGTCAGCCAGGTCAATACCAACTGTCTGCGTTTGGCGGTACTCACTGGAGAGTATCCATGGCACCAGCATCCTCGCTCTGATGAGCTCTTTCTCGTGATGGACGGTCACTTCGAGATCGACCTGGACGACGGCCGCACTCTGAAGCTCGGGCCTTGGCAAAGCGTGGTGGTACCTGCGGGAACGGTTCACAGAACTCGTGGGGTGGGCCGCACCGTGAATCTGTGTTTCGAAGCTGTTGCTGCTGAAACAGTTTTCGTCGAGCGCGCCACCTAACTATGCGTTGGAGCGGTCCGTGACAAATTTCCGCGAGCGCGCCGCAGGCGCGCAGACGATTATCGCGCCTGCGGCGCGCTGGTTCGGCCTGCGCGCGGCCCGCTCAACGCGGACGTTAGAGGTCGCAATGTCTTTTGCCAATCTGCTATGGCGGATACAAGTTCGGGCGCTTCTGGCATTGGCAATCTGCGGCGGTATGGTTGCCCTCTACATGGGCGTTTCAAGCACGCTATTCGGGGCCGCTTCTGTGGCACAGGCATTGACGTCCGTTGTCCCGCTGATGTTCATGGGAACATTCATGTTGGGGTTCCTACCCACTGCATTGTGGGGTGCTCCTGCATACGCGTATCTCCTGCATCGGTCGAAGGCCACCTGGCCGCTTGTGCTTTTTGTGGGAGCGGTTCCGGGTCTATTAATGGCCCCATTTAGCGTCGATATCGCGAAACTAATCATTCTGTGTGGGCTGATTACTGCTCAAATCACCCACATGTTTGTGCTCGCGCGACCTCTAACTATGCGTTGGAGCGGTCCGTGACAGGCTTATTCGGGCGCGCCGCAGGCGCGCGGAGAGATTTTACGCCTGCGGCGCGCTGGGCCGACCTCGCGCGGCCCACTCAACGCGGACGTTAGGCCGCAGGAGCGAGCGGTGAAGCGTACGTGGACCATCATTGGTGTTGCCGATGTTGCTCGCAGTTTCAAGTGGTATCAGTCGCTATTTGGTCAACCGGAGACGAAGCCCGCTCATGACTATTTCGGGCAAGTTCTCGACTCCGACGGAACTGTCTTGCTCTGCCTCCATCAGTGGGGGGCACACGAACATCCACCATTGACCAGTCCCGATCATGCTCAACCTGGCAATGGTCTACTCTTGTTCTTTCGCGTGGACGACTTCCATGAAACGCTACTTCGAGCACGCGCCCTTGTCGCTGAACTGGAAGAGGAACCCAGTTTGAACCCCAGTACCGGCACCAGCGAATTCGCAGTTCGTGATCCTGATGGGTATTACGTCATAGTCAGTGCGCTCGCTGCGGCCTAACTATGCGTTGGAGCGGTCCGTGAAAGCTTGGCAGGGGTGCGCCGCGGGCGCGGGGAAGATTGTCGCGCCCGCGGCGCTTGGTAAGCGGCCTCGCGCGGCCCGCTCAACGCGGACGTTAGGCCGCTGATCGGAGCGCGTTGACAGACCATATATGGTCTAGGCACAATACGGTATGTGGCAGATTGTGGAGCACCCACGTACCGGCAAGCAGCTGGACTCAGTTCCACTTGAGATCCAGAAGCGCTATGAAAAGTGGAAGGACATTGCGAGGATTTCCGGTCCATTGGGCTTGAGGGCGATTCGCGGGTTTCGAGACGAGGCTCTTTCGGGAAAATGGCAAGGTCACCGCTCCTCCCGACTCAATTTGCAGTACCGCATCATTTATCGCGTGGTTGCATCACAGCTACTGTTCCAAGTGGTTGAAGTAACCCCACATGACTATCGGAGGCGCTGAGAATGAGTGAGTTCCGTCCCGCCAAGCGTCGCGTAAAGGTTTCAGTTGGCGACTCCGTGCGCATCGTTCGCGAGTTGCAGGAGCTCAGCCAGAATCAGCTCGCCAAGCTCACCGGCATTCCCCAGACCACGATCTCGGCGATTGAGAATGGTCGGGTTCGCTTGGGCGTCGAGAGGGCCAAGGTCCTCGCTCGAGCCTTGAAGTGCCACCCGGCTGTGCTCGTTTTCCCTGGCTGGGAATCAGAAGAGCAGTCAGCGGCGTAACTATGCATTGGAGCGTGGGGAAGTTCTTTGCGACTGGTTCCAAGGCTGGTATCCAGGCCGCTCAGTCCGAGCGCCTGGTGTTGATTCTGGCGGCCCTGAATGCGGCAACGGCCGCAAGCGACATGGGGCGTCCAGGCCTCCGGCTGCATCCATTGAAAGGCGGTCGGAGCGGTACTTGGTCGGTGAGCGTCAGCGGGAACTGGCGCATTACGTTCAGATTCGAAGGCAAGGACGCTACGGACGTCGACTACGAGGATTATCACTGAGGTAGTTTATGAGGATGCACAACCCTCCCCACCCCGGCGAGATCATCCGCAAGCTCTGTCTCGAGCCGCTGGATCTCTCGGTCACGGATGCAGCTGCCGCTTTGGGCATCAGCCGCAAGACGTTGTCGGCTCTGCTCAACGGCCGTGCCGGCATCAGTCCGGAGATGGCAGTGCGGCTATCGATCGCTTTTGGCACCAGTTCCGAGAGCTGGATGAACCAGCAGACGCAGTACGACCTGTGGCATGCGGAAAAGCGCCGCAAGGAACTGCGGGTCTCTCGCGTAGCTGCCTGACAAGACACCTAACTATGCGATGCAGCGGTCGTCGCGCGTCGCCGCTGATCGCGGACATTAGGCCTCTGCATGGAACAACTTCGCGACGCCGTTGAGTCCGACTTCCCGGCCATCCTCGATCTCAATGAGGTAGAAGCCCTGCAAACGAGCCATCTCGATCTCGACAGGCTGCGGTCGCTTGTTCGCATGTCCGCTTATTGCAAGGTCGCAGTAGTAGACCGACGAGTTGCGGCTTTTCTGATTGCGCTCAGGGATGGGGCTCCATACGAGAACGACAATTTTGTGTGGTTCTCTTCACGCATCCCGCACTTTATCTACGTGGATCGGATAGTCGTTGAGTCACGGTTTTCGGGCCGCAGAATTGGAAGCAAGCTTTATGGCGACCTCTTCGAGTTCTCGCGTGCGCTTGGAATCAGAACTATCACGTGTGAGTACAACATAACCCCTCCGAATCCGGCCTCTCGCGCATTCCATGACAAGTTTGGCTTTAGAGAACTTGGAACCCAATGGGTCGCGGGTGGTACCAAGCAAGTCTCGCTTCAAGCAGCAGAGACCTAACCATGCGTTGGAGCGGTCCGTGAAAGGCTGGTGGGTGGGCGTCGCGGGCGCCTGGGAAAGCTTAGCGCTCCGAGCGAGGTCGCCGGTCGGTTTGGGTCAACGGCAACTGGCGTATCACTGATGGCCATGCACAATCCCCCGCACCCCGGCGAGTTTATTAACGCCGTTTATCTCGAGCCAAACGACATCAGTGGTCGTGAATTGGCGGCCAAGCTGCAGGTCTCCCCCTCCACGCTCAATCGCATCCTGACGGGTGTCAGCAGCATTTCTCCCGGGTGTAGCACTGCCCCGCAATCGCGGCTTCATTAAAGGAGGAACTCGATGGCTCGGCAGATCGTGTATACGTCAAAGGCAGCCAAGCCACCGCCCGCGTACAGCCAAGCCGTCAAGTCAGCCGGCCTGGTGTTTGTGTCCGGTACGTCTCCAGCCGATCCCGCCACGGGCGCTATCAAGGGTACGAGCATTCAAGAGCAAACCCGGCAGTGCCTTTCCAATATACAAGCCATCCTGGAGGCGGCAGGGAGTTCGCTCGACAAAGTCGTCAGCGTTACCGTTGTGCTTGCAGACGAAGACGATTTTGCGGGCATGAATGAAGAGTGGCTCAGGTGGTTCCCTGCCAATCCGCCGGCCCGCCAAGGGGCCAAGTTGCCAGTGCGAATCCCGGGCCTCAAGGTCTCCATCGCGGCAATCGCCGAGGCTTGACCAGCTTCGCGCGGCCCGCTCAGCGCAGGCGGAACGGACAACCTGAATCGACCTTGCCTACCTAGGGGAAAACACATGCTCTACAAGGGAAGCTGCCACTGCGGGCGCATTGCATTCCAGATTGAAGGAACACTCGCCGGTGCCACGTCCTGCAATTGCTCCATCTGCCAGCGCAAGGGCACTCTCATGTGGTTCATACCTCGCGACCAGCTGCAGCTTCTGACGCCAGACGAGAACGCCAGCACTTACACGTTCAACAAGCACGCCATCAAACACCGCTTCTGTCCAAAGTGTGGCATGCATCCCTACGGCGAGGGCGTCGATCCCAAAGGCAATAGCATGGCTGCGATCAACATCCGTTGCCTCGAAGGCATCGAGCTCGAGACGATTCCAGTAACACACTTCGACGGTCGCGCCCTTTAGACGGATGGCGCCTGATCCACAGCATGAATTTCACCATCATCCTGCTTCTTTCGCTGACTCTCCTCGCGCCTGCAACCGCACAGACGCCCGTATCGATCGAAAAGGAGCCGCGACATCACCTGGAGTTCCAGAATGGATACGTGCGCTTGTTCTACGTGCGCATTGCCCCGGGTGATACGACACTCTTTCATGTCCACGAGAATGACAACGTTGGAGTGAGGCTTACGAATGCCGAACTCAGTGATGTCGTTCCAGGGGGTACTCCGAAGAAGGTCTCGGTGAACAAGGGAGCGGTAGGCTTCGGCCACTATCCCAGCCCGCTTACTCACAGCGTCAGCAATGTGGGCAGCACGCCCTTTCACAACATGGTCGTTGAAATTCTGCCGTCCAAAGCTGTGCCATTCGCTGCGCCGTTCTGGCAGATGTAGCCGGCCACACACTCGAGCTGGAGAATGAGCGCGTGCGGATTTTGCGGCTCGCACTTGCTCCGGGACAATCCACTGGACAGCACTCGCACGACCGCCGGTTCCTTGGCGTTGTCGTCACAGAGGGAAAGATTGCTGTCGAACGTCCCGCCACGGAGACAGAGACGGCGGCTTTCAACCCCGGAGACTACCGGTGGCACGAGCGCGGGATGGGGCATTCCATTAGAAATGTTGGTTCAACCACCTTTGAAGCGGTGGAGATCGAGCTCAAGGGGGATTAGACCGCACATGAACCGGCATGCGACCTTGTCAACGTCAAGCCAGGCAATCGGCCTTCTAGTCTGGCTGTTGCTCGTGTTTGCCGCCGCTGCCGTCGGCGGGTTCGCGTCGGCAGGTGCAAGCGAGTTCTACGCCGATCTTGCCCGCCCATCCTGGGCGCCGCCGGGCTGGCTGTTTGGACCAGTCTGGTCGATCCTGTACGCGCTCATGGGCATCGCTGCATGGCTGGTCTGGCGAGCACGCGGGTTCGGCGGTGCGCGAGGCGCGCTGCTCATTTTCGTCGTCCAGTTGGCTGCCAATGCCCTATGGACGTGGTTGTTCTTTGGGTGGCGTCAAGGCGGGCTGGCCTTCGCAGAGATACTTGTACTTTTGGCTCTCATTCTCGCAACCATTGTCTTGTTCTGGCGGGTCAACAGGCTTGCAGCGGTGTTGCTCTTTCCCTACCTCTTATGGGTGTCGTTCGCGTCAGCGCTTACACTTTCGATTTGGCGGCTTAACCCGGACCAACTAGGTTGAAGCCCGACCGAGCCCCTGGCGGCCATGCCCCGCTGACGTCGGTACATGGCGTTCAAAAGCACAGCGCTGACTTTGGCGTTACTGGCCACGGCCTCCGCCGGCGAGGCGGCCGGGCCGGTGCTGACTTTTTCCGTGTTCCGGAGCGGTGGCTGATGGGTTGGGTCGTCGATTACGAACATATCTACCGTCTCTGCTACATCCGGGGCCCCGAAGGAATTCTGATCGGGCTCGCCCAGCAGCTCAGGCAGCAGGCCTCCCGCGAGAATCCCATGGAGCGTACGCGTTGAGAACTCCGGCCAGCGCCAGGCGTCTCAACGACAGCCAAACGTAACGAGGTGGGATCATGCGAAAAGTGCCAATGCTGCTGGCGCCGCTGTTCATGGCATGGACGTGCGCGGTTTCAAGTTCGCTCCCTTCCGACGAGCAGCAGCTTCTCGGACTCCATCAGGCCGGGTTGACGGCGCACCTGAACGGCGACGTTGACGCATTACTGTCTGCGCAAGCCGATGATTTTGTTCTGGTGAATCGGGGTGACATCTCGTCACCGACCAAGGAGCAACGCCGGGCCGTCCTGGGACCCTATCTGGCCGCTACGAAATTCGACTTCTACCGGGATACGGTGGCGCCCATCGTCAAGATCTCGCGTGACGGCAGTCTTGCATGGGTCATTGCCAGGGTAGAAGCTCGCGGTACCAGGTCCGCTCCTGATGCCGGAAAGGCCGGCGTCGAGTTTGAAGTGGCGTGGATCGAGCTCTATGAGCGCCGTGAGAAGCGAGTGGGTCGGGATCGGGAACGTGTCCAGTTTTGCCCCAAACCAGTAGTACGACAGCATGCTTCGGGTCGCTTTCGCCTTGGCGGTGTTGCCCGCACTGCGGTTCCTGACCAGCTATCCGCCGAAGCAACTGCTTGCACTTACGATCGAGGACACGCGATACACCTTGCACCTGGTGCGCACGGATCTCGATGCCAAAGCTGTTCCGGCGAACTGACGCAAGGTCCTGGAGTCCGGGTCGCCGGGAGAGGAGGTGAGCAATGCTCCGCGGTAGCTGCCTCTGTGGAGGCGTCAGGTTCGAGATCGAACGCGCGGCCGGACCCTTCGAACTCTGTCATTGCACGCGTTGCCGGAAAGTGAGCGGTTCCGCGTATCTCACCTGGCTTGGCGTGCGTGGCGAGGATTTCCGTTTTCTCGAGGGCGTGGACCTCGTCAGGACGTACGAACCTCCGGTCCGGGAATCGCCTCCTCCCTATGACACCAGTTTTTGCAGCCGCTGCGGTTCGCAGGTGCCGAACCCGTCCAAGGCGGCGGAAACCTCGTTCGAGATACCGGCCGGCGCCCTCGACGATGATCCCCGGATCGTGCCGGACAAGCACATCTACGTGGAGTTCAAGGCTCCCTGGGACCACATCGCGGATGACCTGCCTCAGATGACCAAGGAGGACATTCAGGCAAGCCGGAGAGTCCCTTGAAAAAGCTCATTGCGTCCGCTTTCGTGTCGCTGGACGGCGTCATGCAGGCACCCGGGGGACCGGAAGAGGATCCGACCGCGGATTTTGCGCTGGGTGGCTGGACCTACGCGTTCTGGGACGACGGGATGGATCTGTCCGCGGCGGGTTTCGACGGCAAGAACCGGGAGCTCGTCCTCGGTCGTAAGACCTACGAGATCTTCGCGTCCTATTGGCCCAACCAGCCGGAGGACCATCCGATTGCAAGAAAATTAAACGCGGCAAAAAAGCACGTGGCGTCCCGCACATTGAAATCGTTGCAATGGAACAATTCGTCGCTGTTGGGCGGCGACGTCATTTCCGCCATGACCGCGCTCAAGTGTCAGCCCGGACACGATCTCCAGCTGATCGGCAGCGGCAATTTGATCCAGACACTGCAGGCCGCAGCGCTTATCGACGAATACAACGTATGGACGTTCCCGGTGCTCCTTGGCCGTGGAAAGCGGCTGTTCGAGAACGCCGTGAAGCCCGGTGCGCTGCGGCTCTTGGCTTCGAAAGTCTCAGCATCCGGCGTCGTCATGTGCACCTATGTCCCGGCCGGAGACATTCAGCTTGGCAAGGTGGGCGAGTGATGCACACCGGCGCTCGCGCGTGCGCCCTGCTTGCGGCCGCCGCACTGCTGTTTCCGTCAGCCTGCATTTCGCAGGAGCTCAGCCGCCTCAACCTGGCCATGAAGCCCTTCGAGGCCGTCGGGCAGGCCGAGCCCGACTTCGCAAAGATCCTGTCTCGCCAGCTGATGCAGGCCATCGAAAGGCGCTCCGACTTTCGGATTGTGTCCGGCGGGCCTACCCGCTATTACCTCAGGGGCCAGATCCTGGCCGACGACAAGCGGAATCTCCTGACTCTCCAGCTCTTCGACTCACAGTCCAACCGGTTGCTGTGGCTCGAGAACTATGACTATCGCAGCGTCGCCGCCGAAGAGATGGCAGACGATGTCGTCGCGGAACTCCTGGAGGCCCTGGGCCCGGAGGCCTGGCCATGAAACCCCGGCAACGCCTCGAGTTCGACCGGGAGATCGCGTTGGGCAGGGAGCTCCTGGCCCGCGGCGACCCGGAGGGCGCATGTCGGCACCTGGAACGCGCCCACGTCATCGGACAGAATTTCGTCGGTGCCCACGCCAAGGCGCACTGGCTGATGTTCAAGCTCGAGCTCCGCCGAAGGCGCTTCGCCGCCGTTTCCGGTCAGGCGGTGCGCCTCGTGCTGGGTATCATCGGATCGGCCGTCGGCGTCGTCCCCATCGGGAACACGGGCGGCACCGACATCAGCATGTTCAAGCGCCTGCCCATCCCGCCGGACTTGGAAGAGATCATCGATGGCAATGCCAACTGAGATCTGGGGCGTCCTCAGCAATGTGGTGACCGTCATCGGCCTGCCACTGGCCATCGCGGTCTTCCTGTTCGAGCAACGCAAGGAACGCGAGAACGAAGAGGAGGAGGTCTACCAGCAGTTGTCGGACAGCTACCAGGACTTCCTCAAGGTGGCACTGGAGAATGCGGACCTGCGGCTGTTGTCCGGCGACACCTCGCCGCCGCTCAGCGACGAGCAGAAGGAGCGACAGCTCATCATGTACATCATGCTGGTGGCGCTGTTCGAAAGGGCCTACCTGCTGCTGTTCGAGGATTCGATGTCTCCCAAGCAGGCGCGGCGCTGGAACTCCTGGGAGGATTTCATCCTGGAGTGGTGCCGCAAGCCGCACTTCCGCTCGCGCCTTCCACAGCTTCTCCACGGCGAGGATCCCGGTTTCGTGCGCTACCTCGAGCAGCTCATCGCGGCCAGGCCCGATATCTAGGTGACGAGCGACATCTGCTACGGCGACAACGTCCGGATCCGTCGCACGCCAGAGACGGAGCGGCTCGGCATCGCCGAAGCCATCGGCAACGTCTACGGCGAGACGACGCCCTCCGAGACGGGGGTCGAGGTGATCGGCGAACTCGTCTCGGACTATGCGCACCAGGTCTACTTCGAGTCGCTCAAGAAAAGTTACTGGTTCGCGCCGGAGATGCTGGAGTTCGTCAACCACGCGCCCGGCACGGAAGTGCACGTCCACGGGACGGCATTCAAGTCCGTGCGGCAGCGGGACGGGACCTGGAAGGATGTTCCCATCGACCCAACCGCCCAGAGTCCCGGTTCCCGCGATACGCTTGCCGCGAACCGGTCGCGGCGTCGGATCGTCACGGCCGTACTCGTCGCAGTGTTCTGCATCGTCGCGTTCTTCGCCTGGCGCTGGGTCCGCCGCGACATCGCGTACTGACCGAGGAGACTGACATGAACCGACTGATCCGTGCGTTCGCGGCCACGTCCCTCGCGGCTCTTGCAGCGGCGGCGATCGCGGAAACGCCCCCGCCATCGAGTTCCTCAACTCCGGCAAGGTCACGCCGACCACCCTGCCCTTCTCCGAAGCGGTGCGCGTCGGCGACACGCTGTACCTCTCCGGGCAGATCGGCATCAGGCCAGGCACGCTCGAACTCGCCCCCGGCGGCATCCGCGAACAGTCGCGCCAGACGCTCGAGAACATCAAGACCACGCTCGAGACGCACGGCTACGGGCTGCGCGACGTCGTCAAATGCACGGTCATGCTGGCCGACATCGCCGAGTGGGCGGCGTTCAACGAGGTCTACAAGGGCTTTTTTGCGCCGCCCTTCCCCGCGCGCAGCGCGCTTGGCGCGAACGGCCTCGCGCTGGGCGCACGCGTCGAGGTCGAGTGCATCGCCGTCCGGAAGTGACTACTGAGCGTTCTGCGGCAGCCCGTCCTTGATCTCGTAATAGTCGCCCTTGTCGGCGACGAAGATGTGCTTGGCGATATTCGTGCCGGTCGGCGCCTCGAACGCGCCCATGGCGACCGCGATCCAGTCCTTGTCGATGGGGTCCCAGAACAGGGAGGCGCCACAGGTCGAGCAGAACCCGCGCTGGATCTTTTCCGACGAGAGGAACCAGGCGACGTTGAACTCCCCGTCGATCTTGAGCGCGCTGCGCGGCACGTCGGTGGATGCCCAGTAGTGGCCGGACGTCTTGCGGCATTGCGTGCAGTGGCAGGCATCGGGCGGCTTCAGCTCGCCCTCGACCGTGAACTTCACCGCGCCGCAGAGACAGGAACCGGTGTGCATGGGAACCTCCTTCTGGACAAGCACTCTGCCGCTGAAGTCCAATGCTGGCAAATGGGGGCACGAACGCGATGAAGCGGTTGTCGCGCCTGGGCGCGGTGCTGGTCGGCGGCTCGATCGCCGGCGCGCTCGACATCCTCTTTGCGCTGACGCACGCGGGCGTGAACGGCATGGGCCCGCAGCAGCTCCTGCAGGTGGTCGCGAGCGGCCTGCTCGGGCAGGATGCCTACGCCGGCGGCTGGGGCACCGCCGTGCTGGGCCTCGCCGCGCACTTCGTCCTGTCGCTCCTGTGGGCGGCGCTCTTTGTCGTCGTCGCCTCGCGTGTGCCGCGCCTGCTCGCGAAACCGGCGCTCAGCGGCGCGCTCTTCGGCGTGCTCGTGTTCCTCGCCATGCGCCTGGTCGTACTGCCGGTCTCCGCATTCCCGCACCCGGTCGGCTTCAAGCCGCTCTCGGCGGGGCTCGACCTGCTGTCGCACGTGTTCTTCTTCGGCCTGCCGATCGCGCTCGCGGCAGCGCGGGCCATTCGACCCCGGACCGGTCCTTGACCCGGCTCGCAGGCGGCTGCCTCTGCGGGAACGTCCGTTTCTCCGTCGAGGACGCCTTCCGCTACGCCCTCAACTGCCACTGCTCGCAGTGCCGTCGCTCCACCGGATCCGCATTCAAGTCGTTCGCCGGCATCGAACGGTCGAAGTTCCGCGTCGAAGCCGGCTCCGACCGGCTGCAGATCTACGGCGATCCGGATACCCACGACGCCCGTTGCGGAACTTGCGGCAGCTTCCTGTACTCCGTGGTCCGGGATGGGGAATGGGTACACGTGAACCTCGGCGCGCTGCACGACCCGCCCTCGCTCCGGCCGACCGCCCATATTTACGTGGGCTCGAAGGCGCCCTGGCACGAGATCACCGATGACCTGCCGCAGCACGACGAACTGCCGGCCTTATGATGGATCCGCAATCATGGCCATTCAGCTCGACCACCTGATGGTGCCTGCCCGCGACAAGGTCGCGGCCGCGAAGATGCTGGGCGAGCTGCTCGGCGTGCCCTGGTCGGCGACGGGCGTGGGTCCTTTTGCGCCGGTCTACGTGAACGACGGATTCACGATCGACTTTGACCAGTGGGCCGAGCCGTTTCCACGCATCCACTATTGCTTCCGGGTCGGCGAGGCCGAGTTCGACGCGATCCTGCGCCGCTTGCAGGCTGCCGGCATTCCCTACCGGAGCAGCGTCCAGGGACCCGTCGATCGCCAGGTCAACACGCAGCACGGAGGCCGCATCGTGTACTGGAACGAGCCAGACGGGCACTACTGGGAAATGCTCACCCAGAGTTATGCGCGCCGGCCGGAATCAGGCTGAAATGATCGAGCGCCTGCTGCCGCCCGTCAGCGAAGAGGACCTGCGTTCGCTCGCACAGCTCCTCGTCGATGCGGTCGAGTCGGGTGCGGCCGTGAGCTTCCTGTCGCTCACGGAAACCCAGGCGCTCGACTGGTGGCGCAAGCTGTTCGGCGCGCCGGGCTCCGGCACGATCGTGCTCGTCGCCCGCGATGCCGAGGGCATCGTCGGCTCGGTGCAGCTGCACCCGTCCTGGGCGCCGAACCAGCCCCATCGCGCCGACATCGCCAAGCTCATCGTGCACCGCCGCGGCCGGCAGCGCGGCCTCGGCGAGCGGCTGATGGCGGCCGTGGAACATGAGGCCGCGGTCGCAGGCTACCGCCTGCTGGTCCTCGACTCGAAGCGCGGGGATGCCGGCGACCGGCTCTATCGCCGCCTCGGGTGGACCGTGGCCGGCACGATTCCGCGCTATGCGCTCGACACGGACGGCACGACGCCGCACGACACGGTCGTGTTCTACAAGGAGCTGCCAGGCTGAGTCATGGCCATTCGCGTCGTCAGGCTGGGTTCCCCGCGTGCTGCCGGCGAAGGCCTGCGCATCGGCACCGTGCGCCGCCCGCCACGCGGCGTGCCGAGGTCGAAGTTCGCCTCCGGCAACTGGTACGACGTGTGGCTGCCGACGCTGGCGCCGAGCGAGGCGACGCTGAAGATCGGGCGCAGCGCGGAGACGGGCGCGGACTGGCGGCGCTTCGCGCGCCGCTATCGCGCGGAGATGAAGCGTCCCGAGGCCGCACCGACGCTCGACCTGCTCGCTGCGCTGTCGCGCAGCGCGGACTTCTCGGTCGGCTGCTACTGCGAGGACGAGGCCCGCTGCCACCGCTCCCTGCTGCGGGCCCTGCTGGTCGCCCGGGGCGCGCATGTCGCCTGAGGACCAGGCGCTCTGGGACGAGGCGACGAGCCAGCTCGCCTTCCACGCCAGGCCCGGGCACGACTGGCTCGACACGCTGAACCGCCTGTGGCGCAAGAACCGCTTCGTGATGTCGATGGATGGCGTGCTGAAGCTCGCCGAACCGCCGCCCGTGCTGACGCGCGAGATGCTCACCGTATCGGGCGAGCGCTGGCCGCTCGAGCGCCTCGCGCCGCTCGTGCACGTGGACTCGCACGACCGGGCGCGCCCGAAGAGCGACGTCGGCCGATCCTGCTGCTGGAATGGCGGGGCCGGCATTTCCTGATCGACGGCATCAATCGCATCAACCGCCGCGTGCGCGATAAGCGAGCCGGTCCGCACGAGGTCATCGTTATTCACGGAGGAGCTTGAACACATGCATTGCCTGGCGCGCGCTGGTGCTGGTCATTGCGTCGGCAGTGCGCCGGGCGCTGCGGCCGATTGGGCCGCGGACGAGGCCGAGCTACGCCAGGGCCTCGCGGATTCCGCGGCCGCGTTCAATCGCGGCGACCTGCCGGGTCATCTCTCGGTCTACGACGAGAGCGTGACGTTCATGACGAAGGACGGGCCGCGCCCGGGCGTCGCGCCCATCGAGAAGGCGTTCCGCGAAAAGTACTTCCGCGACGGCAGGGCGATCCAGGCGTTGCGCTTCGAGGATCTCGCCGTGCGCCCGCTCGGCCGCGACGCCGCGCTCGCGACTGCCCGCTGGGTGCTGTCGGGCGGCGAGCAGCCCGAGCAGTCCGGCTGGTTCACGCTCGCATGGATCCGGACGCCGGCGGGATGGCGGGTGGTGCACGACCACTCCAGCTGAGCGATAATTCCCGCCCCCGGCGACCCGGTACCCGCATGTCATGCCAGCCCCGCTGATGGCCACCGCCGGTTACGCCACGCTCTGGGAATTCGCGATCGCGCCGGCCCGGCGCGCGGAATTCGAGGCGCACTACGGACCGGAGGGCGCCTGGGCGCGGCTCTTCCGCCGTGCAAACGGCTATCTCGGCAGCGAGCTTCTGCAGGACCGCTCGGACCCGCTGCGCTACCTGACCATCGACCGCTGGGAGAGCCGCGAGGCCTGGCAGGCGTTTCGCCGCGATCACGGGCGGAATACGAGCGCCTGGACCGCGAGTTCGAGGGCCTGACCATGCGCGAGGCCCCGCTCGGCGAGTACGCGCCCGCAGGCGGCGTCGCGACGTGAACGCACGTTTCCCGATGGAAGGCGGTTGCGACTGCCGCGATGTCCGCTACCGCATGGAGACGGCTCCGCTCTTCGTGCACTGCTGCCACTGCCGCTGGTGCCAGCGTGAATCCGGCGCTTCGTTCGCGCTGAACGCCATGATCGAAGCGGACCGGGTGACACTCCTCGCCGGTGAGCCTCAGCTCGTCGAAACGCCATCCGCGAGCGGCAAGGGGCAGGCGATCGCCCGCTGCCCGCGCTGCCGCATCGCGCTCTGGAGCCATTACGCCGGCGCCGGCCGGGCGGTCTCCTTCGTCCGCGTCGGCACGCTGGACGATCCCGACGTCCTGCCGCCGGACATCCATATCTTCACGGCCTCGAAGCAGCCCTGGGTCGTGCTGCCGGCGGACACTCCCGCCGTGCCGGAATACTACGATCGAAAACAGCACTGGCCGGCGGAAAGCCTGGCTCGGCGCGAAGCGCTACTCGCCGGTCGGCCGGCGTGAGAAAATGGCGGGACGCGGCCTCCGCGCCTCCCCGAATGCAAGGACTCCTCATGAACGAACCGATTTCGCGCAGCCTCGTCGTACTCGGCGCCAGCATCCTGCTCGGCTTCATCGCACTCGGATGGCTGCTCGGAAACTATGCGGTGCGGGTGAAGAAGTTCGACCGTACGGTCGTGGTCAAAGGCCTGTCGGAGCGCGAAGTGAAGGCGGACGTCGCGATCTGGCCGCTCACCTTCCAGGAAGCCAGCAACGACCTGAACGCCCTGTTCGGCTCGGTGCAGAAGAAGAACGGCCAGATCACAGAATTCCTCGCGGCCCACGGCATCGCGGCGGACGCGATCACGGTCGGCGCGCCGGGCGTGACGGATCGTTACGCGCAGGCCTACGGCGACACGGCGAACATCCCCTACCGCTACACCGCGAACTCCACGGTCACCGTCTACTCGACCGACGTCGAGGCGGTGCGCAAGGCGATGCGCGACGTCATCTCGCTCGGCCAGAAAGGCGTCGCGCTCTCCGGCGAAGGCTACCAGGGCCAAACGCAGTTCCAGTTCACCGGCCTTTCCGCACTCAAGCCCCAGATGATCGAGGAAGCAACCAAGAACGCGCGCTCGGTGGCGGAGAAGTTCGCCGAGGACTCCGACAGCCGTCTGGGCAAGCATCGCTCCGCTCAGCAGGGCCAGTTCTCGATCGAGGACCGCGACAGCACGACGCCGCACATCAAGAAGGTACGCGTGGTGGCGACCGTCGAGTACCACCTCGCGGACTGAGCGCGCGGCCATGTCGAGCGCGCCGAGACGGACGAGGCGATCCTCGCCTGCCCCGAGGTGATGGCGGAACTGCGACCGCAGGTCGCCGCGGCGATTTCCTGAAGACCGTGCGTGCGCTGGAAGCCGAAGGCCTGCGGCTCGCCTGCGTCCGCGAAGGCGGCCGCGTGGTCGCGGTCGCGGGCTACCGAATCTCCACCAACCTGTTCTGCGGCAAGCACCTGTACGTCGACGACCTCGTCACCGCCGAGTCCGAGCGTTCCAAGGGCCACGGCAAGGCGCTGCTCGCCTGGCTGCGGCAAGGCCGCCGTCGAGGACTGCGACGTCTTCCACCTCGACTCCGGCGTGCAGCGCAAGCGCGCGCACCAGTTCTACCTGCGCGAAGGGCTCGATCTCAGCTCCTACCACTTCAGCGAACGGCTGAAGCCGCGCGCTTGAGGATGGACGCGGCCCGCGCTCCTCCTGCGCGCGCGCTCACGCGCGCATCGCTCGCCGCAGGCGTGCGCGCACTGATCCGCCAGGACCCGGATTTCGCCGCGCTGGCCGCAGGAACGGCTTGCCGCCGATGTGGGCGCGCCGTCCCGGCTTCCCGACGCTGGTGCACATCGTGCTCGACACAGGTCTCGATCGCCGCAGCGCGCACCCTCTTCCGGCGCGTGTGCGCGACGCTCGGCGGCATGACGCCGGAGCTCGTCCCGGAGCGCGGCGTCCCCGGCCTGCACGGCCTCGGGATCACCCGGCAGAAGGCCTCGTACTGCCACGCGCTCGCGCCCGCCGTCGCGGACGGCAGCCTCTCGCTCACGGGCGTTGCGCGCAGCGAGGACACGGCCGGGCGCGCAGCGCTCCTCGCGCTGCGCGGCATCGGGCCGTGGAGCGCCGACATCTATTACCTGATGGCGCTGCGCCGCCCGGACGTGTGGCCGGTCGGCGACCTCGCGCTCGCCGTGGCGCTGCAGGAGGTCAAGCGCCTGCGGCGGCGGCCGGACGCCGGGCGCCAGCTCGAGATGAGCGCCGCCTGGGCGCCGTGGCGTTCGGTTGCGGCGCGGCTGCTGTGGCATGACTATCTGACCACGCGCAGGACGCGCGTGAACCGAAGGAGACCCCCATGCAGCGCAAGGCAACGGCCGTCTGGGAAGGCGGGCTCAAGGACGGCAAGGGAACGATCTCGACCGAGAGCGGGGCCTCTCCGACTACCCCGTACTCGTTCGGCACGCGCTTCGAGGGTCGCCGGGCACCAATCCCGAGGAACTGCTCGGCGCCGCGCACGCGGGCTGCTTCTCGATGGCACTCTCGGTGCAGCTCGGCGAAGCCGGCATCCGGCCCGAGCGCATCGAGACGGGCGACGATCACTTTCGAGAAGCTCGACACGGGATTCACGATCACGCGCTCGCACCTCGACGTGACGGTGCGCGCGCCCGGCGCCGACCGCGCCAAGTTCGAGCAGGCGGCGCAGAACGCCAAGGCCGGCTGCCCGCTCAGCAAGGTGCTGAAGGCGGAAATCTCGATGGACGCGAGGCTCGAGGCCTGATGCCGGAACTCACGCCCTTCCACCTCGCGATCCCGGTACACGACCTCGCCGCGGCGCGCGCCTTTTACGGCGAGCTGCTCGGCTGCCCGGAGGGCCGCAGCGCCGCCGATTGGGTGGACTTCGACTTTTTCGGCCACCAGCTCGTCTGCCACGTGGTCGCGGCGCGCCGCCGGACACGCCGGCCACAACCCCGTGGACGGCCACGACGTGCCCGTGCCGCACTTCGGCTTGGTGCTCGAGATGAAGGACTGGGAGTCGCTCGCCGCGCAGCTGAGGCCGCCGGCGTCGCCTTCGTGATCCAGCCCACGTCCGCTTCAGGGGCCAGGCGGGCGAGCAGGCGACGATGTTCCTGACCGACCCGAGCGGCAATGCGCTCGAATTCAAGGCGTTCCGCGACATCGAGGGCCAGTTGTTCGCCAAGTAACCCGGGGGGATTTCATGCGCGTCGATCGATCGATCACGGCCGCCGCCTGCCTGCTCGCCGCCGGGACGGCCCAGGCCGCCGGCACGCCGACCGACGCCGAGATCGCGGCGCTGGTCACAAGCACGCCGGCGCGAGCATCGCGCAGCGCCAGGACATGCACCGAAACCCGAACTCTCGAACCGCGAGACGCGTACGGGCGCGCTGGTCGCCGCGCACCTGAAGCCGCTCGGCATCGAGGTGCAGACCGGCATCGCGCACACCGGCGTGGTCGGCATCCTGCGCGGCGGCAGGCCCGGCCCCGAATCGCCGTGCGCGCGGACATGGACGGGCTGCCCGTCACCGAGCAGACGGACTATGCCTTCAAGTCCACGCTGCGCAGCACCTACCTCGACAAGGACGTCGGCGTGATGCACGCCTGCGGCCACGACGTCCACACGGCGGCGCTGCTGGGCACGGCCTCGATGCTCGCGGACCTGCGCGACCAGCTTCCGGGCACGGTCATGTTCATCTTCCAGCCCGCCGAGGAAGGCGTGCCGGCCGGCGAGCGCGGCGGCGCACGGATGATGGTGGAGGACGGCATCTTCGCGAAGACCAAGCCCGACGCCGTGATCGCTTTCCACACGAACGGCTCCCCGCCGGACGCCGACGGCGACGACGAGCTGCTCGGCACGGTCGCCTACTCGTCGGGCCCGCCTTCGCAGCGGCGACGCGCTGGGAAGCGACCGTGAAGGGCCGCCAGGCGCACGGCTCCACGCCGCACCTCGGCGTCGACCCGATCGTCACGGCCTCCGGGATCGTCATGGCGCTGCAGACGATCCGCTCGCGCATGCTCTCCCCGCTCTCCGAGAACGTCATCACCGTCGGCATCTTCAGGAGCGGCGAGCGCCACAACATCATCCCGGAAACCGCGACGCTCGGCGGCACGATCCGCACCTTCGACGACGCGACGCTCGAGACGATCGAGACGCGCATGCGCGGGATCTTCGACGGCCACACGAAGGCCGCGCATGCGACCTACGAGCTCTCCTTCGACACCGGCCACCCGATGACCGTCAACAATGCCGAGCTGACGGCCCAGCTCGTGCCGACGCTCGAGCGACTTATCGGGAAGGACCGGGTGCGGCACTCCGCGCCGATTACCGGCGCCGAAGATTTTTCGTCTTCTCGCAGGTGGTCCCGGGCTTCTATTTCCGGCTCGGCGTCGTGCCCGAGGGGAAAGTTCTCGGGCGGACACCGCACGCCGGGTTTCTACGCGGCCGACGAATCGGTGCCGATCGCGATGCGCCCGATGACCTCGCTCGTGGTCGATTACCTGGCGGCCGGTTCGAACTAGGCGGGGGCGGACCGTGACCGAGCTCGTCGAGTGCGTCCCCAATTTCAGCGAGGGGCGCGACAGACGGTGATCGACGCGATCGCCCGGGCGATTTCCGGCGTGAACGGCGTGCGCCTGCTCGACGTCGACCCGGGCGCCGACACGAACCGCACGGTCTTCACGTTCGTCGGCGCACCTCGACGCCGTCGGCGAAGCGGCGGTCCGCGCCGCGGGCGCCGGCGCGCGACTCATCGACATGGCGCGCCACCGCGGCGCGCACCCGCGCATCGGCGCGCTCGACGTCTGCCGTTCGTGCCGGTCGCGGGCGTGACCATGGACCGATGCGTCGGCGTGGCGCACGCCGCTGGGACGCGCATGGCCGAGGCGCTCGGCGCTGCCGGTCTATTTCTACGAATCCGCGGCGACGAGGCCGGCGCGCCGCAACCTCGCCGACATCCGCGCCGGCGAATACGAGGGGCTCGCGGAGAAGCTGCGCCAGGCCCGAGTGGCAGCCGGATGCGGGCCCGCCACGTTCGTGCCGGCTCGGCGCCACGGTCGTCGGCGCGCGCGAGTTCCTCATCGCCTACAACGTCAACCTCAATACGCGCGAGCGCCGCTCGCCAACGAGATCGCCTTCAGCATTCGCGAGGCGGGACGCCTCAAGCGCGACGCGCAGGCGAGGTCGTGACCGACGCGCCGGGCCAGGCATCGCGTGCCGGGCCGCCTCAAGGCGGTGAAGGCCATCGGCTGGTACATCGACCAGTACCGCCAGGCGCAGGTCTCGATCAACCTGCTGACCTTCGCACGACGCCGCTGCACGTCGTGTTCGAGACGGCGCGGAGGAAGCGGCGAGCGCGGGGCCTGCGCGTCACCGGTTCGGAGCTGGTCGGCCTGATCCCGCTCGATCCGCTGGCCGACGCCGGCCGCTATCTTTCTGCACCGCAGGGCAAGCTCGACCGGCGCTGCCGGAGCGCGAGCTCGTCGAGATCGCGGTCCGGTCGCTGGGACTCGACCAGCTGGGCCCCTTCGACGCGGCGAAGAAATCATCGAGTATCGCGTCCGGACGCCTGCGCCGCTGGCCGCGCTTGACGGTCGCCGGCTTCTCGACGAGTCTCGTCGGATTCGCCGTCGCCGGGCGGCGGCTCGGTCGCCGCGCTGCGTGGGCGCCTGGCAGCCGCGCTTGCGGCGATGGTCGCGAACCTCACCGTCGGGAAGAAGGGCTACGAATCCGGCGGAGCTTGGCGGCATCGCCGAACGCGCGCAGGCGGTCAAAGCGGCGCTGGTCTCGGCGATCGACGCCGACACCGCAGCGTTCGACGCCGTGCTGGCGGCGCGGCGCCTGCCGAAGGCCACCGACGGCGAGAAAAGCGCGCGATCGGATGCGATCGCCATCGCCTACGAGAAGGCGACGTCCGTGCCGCTCGCGACCGCGCGCCAGTGCCTGCAGGCGATCGAACTCGCCGGAGGAGGCGGCCGTGACCGGCAACCGGAATTCCGCTTCGGACGCCGGCGTCGGGGCACTGGTCGCCAAGGCGGGGCTCGAGGCGGCGGTCCTCAACGTGCGGATCAACCTTCCGTCCGTGCGCGAGGGCGCGTTCAAGACGGCGACCGTCGCCGAAATCTCGGATCTTCAGGCGAAATCCTCCGAGCCGCTGGCGCGAACACTCGCAGCCGTCGAAAAAACTCTCAAGTCCTGACACTCGAGCAAGCCTGCGTTTTTTTTTTTTTTTTTTTTTTTTTTTTTTTTTTTTTTTTTTTTTTTTTTTTTTTTTTTTTTTTTTTAAAAAAAAAACAGCGTCAAGGCACGCGTGCGAGCCGGCGGGACCTCGAGGCGAGCGAGTGTCTGTTCTTCCGAGCGAGCGGAGGTGGTCCCGCCGGCGAAGTACGCGTGCCGTGCTACGGTCGGGTCGTGGTCAAACGGGAGGCGTTGGAGGATCCCTGGGACGGCCGCGGACGCGGTTCACGACGTCGGTCGCGGTCGTGCGCAGCTTGCGCAGCCAGTGCCGCGCCCAGGCGAACTCGAGGCCGAGCACGCCGAGGCCGAGCGGGATGACGACGATGGCGGGTCCCGGCAGCACGACCATCGCGACTCCGACGACCACGATCGTCCCGCCGATGACGGCGACGACGATGCGCCGCGCCCACGGATAGGTGATCGTGCGCCTGAGGTAACCGCGCAGTTTCCATCTCATGTCGGGAGCTGCCTGAAGAACGCCTCGATGAGCCGCGCGACCGCGCGCGGCTGCTCATGATGCAGCATG
>CAVVJB010000001.1:0-8111 GCA_963748465.1 uncultured Gammaproteobacteria bacterium | reverse complement strand
GAACGGACCGGTGCAAAAGCGACTACCTAAACCGCAACCTTTTGATCGTGGAAGGCACGTGTGCCACGCAGAGATTCCACTCTAACAATGATTCCACGGCACAGTGGCACGCGAAACAGAACTAACTGTTTGATCTAAATTGGAAAATGTTGGCGCGCCCGGAGAGATTCGAACTCCCGACCCCCTGGTTCGTAGCCAGGTACTCTATCCAGCTGAGCTACGGGCGCGTGAGGGCGCGCATCCTACCACATGGCGCCCTGTTTGATGAGGGTCGGGCCGGGGTGGAAATCCCAAGCGTTTCCTCGGGTTGCGCATGAAACAGCCGAAGCTGGCGGTGCGCGATCTGTCGCCTGCGCTGTGGCCGGCGCTGGAGGAGCTGTTCGGCCCGCGTGGGGCCTGCGGGGGTTGCTGGTGCATGTACTGGCGGCTCGAGAAGGGCGAGCGCTGGGATGACCTGAAGGGCGCGCCGGCGAAGCGGCGCTTCAAGGCGCTGGTCCTGGCGCGCAAGGCGCGGGGCGCGATCGCGTTCGCGGGCAAGGAGCCGGTCGGCTGGATTGCCTTACGGGCCGCGGCAGGATTTTCCGCGGCTGGACCGGGCGCGGACGCTCGCCTGCCCGGATGCGGGCGAGGTCTGGGCTCTGCCCTGCTTCTTCATCAAGGCGGGCTGGCGGGACCGGGGCGTGGCAAAGGCGCTGCTCGCGCATGCGCTCAAGTCGCCTGCGCAAGCGCGGCGCGAAGGTCGCGGAAGGCTATCCGGTGAACCTGAAGCCGGGCCAGCGGCTGCCGAATGCCTTTGCCTGGACCGGCACGCGCTCGCTCTTTGCCGACGCGGGTTTCGAGCTCGCGGGCCCGGGCGGCGACGTCGAAGGTCCGGATGCGCCGCAAGCCCTGAGTGCGCCGCGCCTCAGGGTGTTTCGTCTTCCTCGACGGCCTCGGTCGGTTCCTCGGTCGGCGGCGCATCGAGCGGATGCTCGGCGGCGAGCCGCGAAAGCCCCGGCAGGTCGGTGAGGTCGAGGCTGAGCGGCGTGATCGATGTGTATCCGCGCTCCATGGCCCAGAGGTCGGTGCCGGGCTCGATCTGCTCGATGGGCGCGACGGTGAACCAGAAGTGGCTGCGGCCCATCGGGTCCTTGCCGGGCATCACGCGGCCGTCGTAGTGCCGGACCGCCTGGCGCGTCCAGGTCAGGCCGCGCGGCGCCAGCGGCAGGTTGATGTTGAGGAGCCGCGCGCCGGTGTCGGCGAGCACGATCCGCAGCACGTTCTCGACGTGCGGCTCGAGCGCCTCGTAGTCGGGGTCCTCCCCGCCCGGTCCGGCGGAGGGCGCGCTGATGGCGATGCCGCGGATGCCGAACAGCGTCGCCTGCTTGGCGGCGGCCAGCGTCCCGGAGTGCCAGAGCGCGTTGCCGAGATTCACCCCCTGGTTGATGCCGGACAGGACCACGTCGACGTCCTTCCAGTGGTGCACGCCGAGCGCAATGCAGTCGGCGGGCGTGCCGTTGACGCGCCACGCCTCCACGCCCGGGATGTGGGAGGCCCGGCGGTATGTCAGAGGGCGCGAAGCGGTGATTGCGTGACTGGCTGACGACTGTTCGACGTCCGGCGCGACGACGCGCACCCTGCCGAATCGTGATGCTACGCGCGCCAGCGCCGCGATGCCGGGGCTGTGGATCCCGTCGTCGTTCGCCACCAGGATACGCATGTCATGAAGATTACGTTGATACACAATCCGGGCGCCGGTGATGGGCAGGACGTGATGGCGCTCGTCCGCTTGATAACGGATGCCGGACACGACCTACGCTACCGCTCCACCAAGCAGGACTGGAAGGAACTCCTGGGGAAACCGGCTGACCTCGTGGTCGCTGCCGGCGGCGACGGCACGGTGCGCCGGGTGGCGCTGGAGGCTGCCGCGCGTTGCCTGCCCTTCTCCGCCATACCGCTCGGCACGGCGAACAACATCGCGAAGACCGTGGGACTGCTCGGCGAGGCGGCCGACCTGATCGAGACCTGGTCGCCGTCGCCGAGCGCCGAGCATCCCTTCGACCTCGGAGAAGTGGAAGCGCCCTGGGGCACGAAGCGGTTCGTGGAGGGAGTCGGCGCAGGCCTCGTTGCCGACCTCATCGAGCGCGAGGACGAGATTGCCGCCGATGCGAAGCTGCTCGGCCGGGCGACCGACCGCGCGCTGCACCTGCTGTCGGTGCTGGTGCGCGAGGAGCCGGTGCGCCGCTGGAAAATACGCGCCGACGGGCGCGACCTGACCGGAGACTACTTCTCGGTCGAGGTCCTGAACACGCGCTTCGTCGGGCCGAACCTGCCGCTCGCGGAAAAGGCCTTTCCGGGCGACGGACTGCTCGATGTCGTCCTGTTGCGCGCGGCGGATCGGGAGCCGCTGCACGGCTATCTGGAAAGCCGCCTGCACCTCGCCAGCGGCCGGATGCCGAAGCTGAAAACCGTGCGCGCGAGCGAGATCGAGATCGGCGCCCCCGCGGGTGTCCGCTGGCATCTCGACGACCACAACTGGCCCTCCGCGGAGCCGGTCGCCGAAAAATCGACGATGACCGTGCGTTGTCTCGCCGGTGCGCTGAAGTTCGTCGCGGCGCAGGCGTCTTTCAGCGATTCGCCGCAGGCCAAGCGCCCGGCGGACGCCTGAACATTCCTACGGCGTCGGGCGGCCTCCTACGTCCGCGAGCGGGCACGTCGGACCGACGCGGACGGCGCGGACGTTAACATACTGATGATGAACGCAATGGAAGCATCAGAGGGCACCAAGCCGCCGTTCCTCAGCGCGGCCGAGAACGTCGCCACCGCGCGCGCGCTCTATGACGCCGTGGAGGCGAAGGACCGCCGTGTGGCGGAACGGCTGATCGCGGACGACTTCCGTTTCTTCAGCCCTTGGGACAATGGTCTCGACCGGAACAAGTACTTCGAGATCTGCTGGCCGCAAACGGCGCGCTTCCGGGACTTCAAGCTGACCGATGCGATCGCCGACGGGGAGCGCGTCTTCGTCACCTACGAGGCGGTGCTCGACGACGGTGACCGGTTCCGGAACGCGGAGGTGCTGACGGTTCGGAACGGCCGCATCTCCGCGGTCGAGGTGTACTTCGGCTGGAATATCCCCCACCCCGTCGCCGACGGAGAGCACAACGAACAGGCCGCCTGAGGCCTGCCGGTCGCCCTAGGATCGCTAGCGACCACCCTTGGAGGCAGCGCTCACGGCTTCCGCCCTCTCGAGCGCCCGCAGCACGTTGCCGCCCGCGATTTTCTGCAGGTCCTCGTCGGACCAGCCGCGGCGGATGAGCTCGGCGAACAGGAGCGGGAAGGTCGAGACGTCTTCCATGCCCTCCGGCCAGTTCGTGTTGCCGTCGTAGTCGCTGCCGATGCCGACGTGGTCGACGCCGGCGAGCTTCCTGACGTATTCGATGTGGTCGGCAACGTCCGAGACGCTCACCTTCGGCATCTTTTTCTTCGCCTCGCCCATGATCTCCTCGTAGATCTGCGTGCGTTCGGCTTCGGGCTTGCCCTGGGCCCGCGCCAGGTACTCCTTCATCGCGGGGAAAGCGACGTCGGCTGCCGCCTGCGAGGTGAAGGGCGACACGAAGGTGACCATCAGGACGCCGCCGTTGGCGGGCAGGGACTGGATCACGTCGTCCGGGACGTTGCGCGGGATCTCGCACAGCGCCCGGGCGGAGGAATGCGAGAAGATCACCGGCGCCTTCGACACGCGGATCGCGTCGCGCATGGTGTCGGGCGCGGTGTGCGAGAGGTCGATGAGCATGCCGACGCGGTTCATCTCGGCGACGACCTGCTCGCCGAACTCGGTGAGCCCGCCGCGGCCGGGCTCGGCCGCCATCGCCGAGTCGGCCCAGCTGGTGTGGTTGTTGTGCGTGAGCGTCATGTAGCGCACGCCGAGGTCGTAGTACATGCGCAGCAGCGCCAGCGAATCCTCGATCGCGTGGCCGCCCTCCGCGCCCAGCATGCCGCCGATCTTGCCCGCTGCCTTGGCGGCGCGGATGTCGGCGGCGGTGGAGGCCAGCGTGAACGTGTCGGGATAGCGCGCGATCAGCCGGCGCGCGATGTCGATCTGCTCGAGCTGCGTCTTCGCGAAGCCGCCGGCCGCCTCGCCGGGCGTATACACCGACCAGAACACGGCGCCGACGCCGCCCGCCCGCAGGCGCGGGATGTCGGTCTGTCCCCCTTCCGGCGACTTCCCGCGGATGTCGTAAGCGTCGACGTCGCCCGGCGCGGCCTTGTACTGGCGTATGGCCCAGGGCAGGTCGTTGTGGCCGTCGAACAGGATCGATTTCGCCAGGACTTCCTTCGCGTGATCGAGGGCGGGGTCGGCATGGACCGGCGCCGCGGCGAGCGCGGCGGCCAGGAAAAGGACCTTGAGGGCGATTTTCATGCGGCGAATCCTATCAGGGCGGCCGGCCGGCAGTTGATCCGCGTCATTTCAACGGCCTGCGATCGGCGTAGCATTTCACCCGTGCCGGGAGGTGCCCCATGAAACCCATCCGTCGAGTCCTGGTCGGCGTCAAGAATCCCGCGGGGCGCTCGTCGCCCGCGGTCGCCAAGGCCGCGCGCCTCGCCGAGGCCTTCGGCGCCGAGCTCACGCTGTTTCACGCGCTCGCCATGCCGGTCGCGGCCGACCCGTACCTGTACGTCGACGGCGGGCTGGAGCAGTTCGAGCGCCGGACGCGCGAGCGCGCCGTCGAGAAGCTGGAGCGGATGGCGGAGGGCCTGCGTAGCAAAACGCTGGAGGTCCGCGCGGACGCCGACTGGGACTACCCGGTGCACGAGGCCATCATCCGCCACGCACGGCGGATCAAGGCCGACCTGGTGGTGGCCGAGGCCCATGCGGGGCGGCGACTCGCACCCTGGCTTCTGCACCTGACGGACTGGGAGCTGTTGCGGACCTGCCCGGTGCCCGTCCTCATCGTCAAGTCGCCTCGCATGTGGAAGCGCCTGCGCGTGCTGGCCGCCATCGATCCGCTGCATGCCTTTGCCAAGCCCGCGGGCCTCGATGCGGAGGTCCTCGAAGCCGGCGCGCAGGTGGCCGACGCGCTGCGGGGGGCGTTGCACGCGCTGCACACTTACACCCGCTTTCCCACGCAGATCATCGGCGCGAGCCCGAGCGTCCTCGCGGAGATCGCCACCGCCACGGAAACGCAGGCCCAGCGGGCCTTCGACCGCGCGCTGCGCAAGACGCGGATCCCGCGCACCCGCCGTCACCTGCGGCTGGGACACGCCGCCGAGGCGATACCGCGCGCGGCGCGATCCTTGCGCGCCGGCATCGTCGTCATGGGCGCGGTCTCGCGCTCCGCGCTGCGCCGCCTGCTGATCGGCAACACCGCCGAGCGCATCCTCGGCGACCTTTCCTGCGACGTATTGGTGGTCAAGCCGGCCCGCTTCGTCACGCGCGTCTCCCGCACCCGACGGGGCGTCCGCTACACCGTCTCCACCGCCGTGCCCATGCCCTACTGAAGACCCGGGCTGGCCGGTAAGACCACGCGGGATTCTTCCGGCGGCGGAGGACTACATCGAAGCGGCCCCCAGTCCGCTGCGCCGATTCCGGGGCGGTCGCCTACAACGAGAACATGCCCCTGCGCGCCACATGGTCGCTGACGAAGTGTGCGGCCGCCCACTGGGCCAAGGATCGCGCGCCCACCATCGGCGCCGCCCTGGCGTTCTATTGCGCCTTCTCGCTGGCGCCGCTCCTCATCATCGTCGTGACCGTCACGGGCTGGATCGTCGGCGTGGAGCTGGCCCAGCACCAGCTCGAGGACCAGCTCGAGTCCCTGTTCGGCGGCGCGACGGCGGGCGTGTTGATGACCGCGATGCACAGCTCGCAAACGGGTCGAGGGCATGGTCGCGGCGGTCGTCAGCGTCGTGACGCTGCTGGTCGGCGCGACGACGGTATTCTCCGCGCTGGAAGCCGCCCTCCAGGAAATCTGGGGCGCGCGCGAGCTGGCCCCGGCAGGGGTCCGCGGCTGGGTCCGTTCCCGCGTACTTTCGTTCGGACTCATTCTCGCGGTCGGCTTCCTGCTGCTCGTGTCCCTCTCGGTCTCGACTGCGCTCTCGGCGCTGAAAGGCTACCTCGTCGAGCGCTACAGCGAGCTCGTCACGCTGACCGCCGTGATGGACTTCGTCATCTCGCTGGCGTTGATCGTCGGCCTGATCGCAGTGATCTACCGCTACCTGCCGGCGAAACGCCTGGCCTGGCGGCCGATACTCTGGGGCGCGCTGGTGACCGCCCTGCTATTCCAGCTCGGCCGCTGGGCCATCAGTTTTTACCTCGCCCGCTCCACGCAGCCCTCGGCATTCGGCGCCGCCGCGTCGTTCGCGGCGCTGCTGCTGTGGCTCTATTACTCCGCGCAGATCTTCCTCTTCGGCGCGGAGTTCACCGCCTGTCTGGGCGGCTCCCGGGGGTCACGCCGTGCGAAAGCGCGCGTCCCTGAGAAATCCACCATGAAGCGACGCGACAGGATCCTGATCGGCACTCGGCATCGTCGTCGTGTTGCTCGTCGGTGCGCGCGTCGGCGCTGCCCCGATTACATCAAGGACAGGGCGAACCGCGCGGCTCATGGCGCTCGAGTCCTATGACGGGCGGGTCGAGGACGTAGACGTCGCGCTCTGGCGCGGGGCCTACCGCCTCGAGGGCTCCGCATCGTGAAAACCGGCAGCCGGCAGCCGCGCCGTTCTTCTACGGCCCGCGCATCGACCTGCTCGGTCGAGTGGCGCAGCCTGCTGCATGGCCGGCTGGTCGCCGCGGTGCGTGATGTGGTCGCCCACCGTGAACCTGGTTCGCGCGCAAGTCGAGGCTCAGTCACAGCTCGGCACGGAAGTGGACTGGGCGGACGCGCTGCGAGGAGACCTTCCCGTTCCGCTTCAACTCGATCGTGGTGCATCGACGGCAACGGCCACGTTCCTCGCGCCGGGCATCGGCAGCAAGGATGCGCTGGTGGCCTCGAACATCGACGGGCAGATCACCAACATGACGAACGTCATGGAAACCGGGCAAGGAGACCTTCGCAGGGTTCCAGGCGACGCGCCGCCGTGCTGGAGCAACGGCACGGCGGCGGTCGGCGGCAGCGCCAACCCGCTGGCCGCACGCCGACGTTCGACCTGAACCTGACGGTGAAGGGCGTGCAGCTGCCGAAGGTCAACCCGTGGCTGCGCGAATACATCAAGGCGGACGCCGAGGCCGGCGACTTCGAGCTGTACACCGAGCTCGTGGCCGCGGACGGCAAGTTCCGCGGCTATGCCAAGCCCATCATGAAGAACGTCGACATCTACAGCAGCGAGGAGCCCGAGAAGAACCCGCTCAAGCGACTCTGGGAAGGCCTCGTCGATTTCGCCGCCGAGGTGCTCGAGGACCAGGACACGGAGCAGGTGGCCGCGCGCATCCCCTTCAGCGGGACCATCAAGAACCCGAAGGCCGGCATCCTCGAGACGATCGTCAGCGTGCTGCGCAACGCGTTCGTCAGCGCCTTCGCGCGCTCGCTCGAGGGCAGCGTGTCGATTCGGGATGTCCGCGAGAATATCGGCAAGATCGGCGAGGGTGGCGAGGAAGAGAAGAAAGACGAAAAAGGGGCCTGACCCTACTTCAGGCTGAGTTCGAGCCTGACCTTCTCGCCTCCGGGCGCCTGGGAATCGGCGTGGATCAGGAACACGCGCGCGGGGTCGACCTCTCCGCCGCCCAGCAGCGCTTCCTGGATGGACTGGCCGCGCGCCTTGCCGAGCGCTTCCATCTGATCCGTCGTGACCGGGTGCTTCGCGAGCCAGTTGTCCTCGATCGCCTTGTTGGCAGCCGTGAGCACCTCGGGCGTGCGCTCCTTCTTCTTGAGCGCTTCGGTCGCGGCCCCATCTCCCGGGAGCGGCGCCTCGGCCCCCGCCTCCGTGCGGTAGTGCCTGGCCAGGATTTCGAAGCGCTGGGCCGGGTCCGCCAGTATCGCCTTCCTTCCGCCTCGTCGGGCCTGCCGCCGATCAGCTTCCTCTGGCTGCCGGCGAGCTTCGCGAGGCTCGCATCGAGCGCCTTTCGCTCGATCAGGCCGCCGTCGAGCTCGGCCGAATACGCCATCGGCACGTCGACCTGGAGCGCGGGGCGCTCGACGAGC